>NZ_QGSL01000107.1:755062-793729 GCF_003176655.1 Pseudomonas sp. RW407
GGCCGGGTTGCCGGTGCCCGAGAAAAATGGCGGATAACGCCATAGGCGTTATCCGCCCTACGGCCGTGCTCCCCTGGACCCGTAGGAGCGGGCCCTGCCCGCGATTTCGCGCGCAGGGCGCGCTCCTACATGGAATGGTGTGGGTGGGGTAGCGTAGGAGCGGATCTCATCCGCGAATCGCGCCGGAACCTCCGGCCATCGCGGGCAAGGTCCACCCCTACACGCGCCCCGCCCCTCAGAGCGGCGTGGTGAACTTGAACCAGAAGGTCTGCCCATCCGGGCGATTGCGCACGCCCGAGTCGTCCTGCCACTTGGCGCTGAAGAACCAGCCATCCTTGCTCGCGTACTGCACCGCGGGGCCGATGGAGAAGCTTCGCCCGCGGGAATCCTCGACTTCGTGGCCATCGAGCTTGTCGTCGCTGATCTGCTGGTAGGCGTGGCCGCCGACGCCGAGCACCCAGCCATTTCCCATGCCCCAGCCGAGGGTGTAGTCGGCGTGCAGCTCGCGGCCGGACTGGTAGTCGGTGGCGCGGTTCTCGAAGTTGTAGTCGTGCATCAGGCGGATGTCGGCGTTGGGCCCCGTCGGGTCCACGTAGGTCATCGCCAGCACCGCCTGCACAGTGTAGTAGTGGGTGCCCAGGTTGATGATGTCGTCCTTGTCGTAGCTGCCGGTGGGCAGCACAAAGTCGACGCCGGTGGCCACGTGGAACTTCTCGCTCGGGTGGAAGCCGATCACCGGCCCCAGGTGGGCGTCGCCGATGCCGCGCTTGTGGTCGTGGGGGCCATTCTTGATGTTCAGGCGCATGTCGGTCAGCGGTAGCAGGGCGTGGAACCCGAGGTCGCCGCCCAGGACTTTCTGCTCGGTGACCCAGACGAAACGCGGCACCAGGGTGGAGACCCGCAGGTCGATGTCGGCGGCCTTGTGGCCACCGTTGTCACGCAGCGTATCGGCCAGGTAGTTGCCCGCGAACAGCTGGGCGTAGGTGCCAGGCGGTGGAAGGATGCCCATCCCGTAGATCTCGATGCCCATGGGCCAGGAGGAGGTGCCGCCCTCGGTGGCGAGGGCCGAGGTGGCGGCGCCAGCCAGGAGCATGGCGCAAGCGAGGCGGGATACGCGAAGGCGAAGGGTCTTGTCGAACATGAGTGCCGGCCTTTGTTGTTATTGAAGTGGCGCGCGGCCGCTTCCGCATGCCGTGCCGGCGACACTAATCAATTACCATGCCAATCGTTAATCACTTTAAAATCAATAACTTGAAAATAAACTTCAGATAAACCAAGTAAATACTCTTAAGAAAATTCCGCTTTCCGCGGAAAAGTCTCCAGCCACTGGCGCCATCCATGAAAAGTCCAGGTTATCTGTTGGATAGTGCCTTCTGCGCCAGGGCCCACCCACCAAGAATGCAGGCGCCAATAACAACAACCGAACCGCGACCTGGAGGCATGGTGATGGGCATATTCGACTGGAAACACTGGCTGGTCCTGCTGCTGGTGGCGCTGCTGGTCTTCGGCAGCAAGCGGGTGAAGCACCTGGGCAGCGACCTCGGCGAAGCCATCAAGGGCTTCCGCCGCTCGGTCAATGCCGACGACGAGCCAGCGGCGCAGAAGCTGGCCGGCGAGGAAGCCGTCGCCGAACCCAGGCGGCTGCAGGAAGGCTCCCGCCAGCAGGCCTGAAGGGCCGTGGCGGGAACGGGCCCGGTGCGAGCCCGTTCCTTCCGCTCAGCCGATCAGCTCCACCAGCCAGGCGTACAAGGTGGCACGCAAGCCGCTGACAGACCCAGCTCCCAGCCAGCGATAGCGACTGAGAGCCGGGACCGGAAGCATTACGCAAGAGCCTCCGCTGCCGCAGCGTCAACCCGCCTGTTCACCAGGCGTTGCAGCAGGGCGGACACCACTACGCCCAGCACTGCCAGCACGCTCATCAGGCTGAAGACATAGATGTAGCCCTGCTCGCCGGGGAAACGGTCGAGCAGCGAGCCGTAGATGATGTAAGCGAACATGCCCGGCGCATAGCCGATCAGGCAGCCGATGCCGAACGCGGAACCGGTGATGCGCGACGGAATGCCGACTTCGCTCATCGGCGCCCAGAACACACCGCGCATGGTGAATACCACCAGGGCGAAGGACAGGGTGGCAGCCATGCCCGCGTAGATGTAGCTCTCGCCATGGGGGATGCTGAGGATCACCAGCATCAGCGGCAGCAGGGCAACGAAGGCCCACTTCAGGTAGCGGCTCGCGCTCCTGAGGACCTTGTCGGCGATGTAGCCGCCCGACGGGCCGCCCAGGACCTTGAGGAAGTACTGGTTGATGATGCCGTAGGCCCCCACCAGCGCGACCGGCAGCTGGTACATGTCCTTCAGGTAGGGGATGAAGTAGGTCAGGCCGCAGTAGACGATGTAGACCATGAACACGTTCAGGCTGACCAGCCAGATCCCCGGGGTACGCACCGCTTCCAGCAGGCCCGCCATACCCAGCGGTTCACGCTTGCTGCTGGCCCCGTCGGTGCGAGGGGCATCGCGGAGCAGGAACAAGGTGAGCGCACCCACGCTGATATCGATCGCCGAATAGAACAGGATGGCCGCCTTGAGCCCGGCCGCCCCGGAGCCGAGGGCGACGAACACGCCAAGGGCGGAGAAGGCCACCAGGGTGTCCACTACGCCACGGCCGCCTTCGAGGAAGCCGAACATGCGGCTCTGCTCGTCGTCATTGCCGAGGTTGCGGATGGCCTTGAGCAGCGAGGGCCAGAAGATGCAGTCGGCGCACACCGCCAGCAGGCTGAAGACCACCAGCAGTTGGCTGTAGCCGGGGAAGCTGGCCAGGTACAGGCCAAGGCCGCCGGCGCCGATCAGGCCGAGGGGAATCAGCCGACGCGTCTCGAAGCGGTCGGCCAGGAAGCCTCCGACGACGAAGAGCGCGGTGGCGATGATGGCGTTGGCGCTGAGCAGCGCGCCTATCTGCGTGTGGGTCAGCCCCATGTGCTCCTGCATCGGGATGTAGAAGGCGTCCTTGAGATTGGCCAGTTTGTAGATGGTCCCGCCGCCGAGGACGAGGACCAGGAAGCGGAGCCACTTGGCTTTGGCCTGTGCTGTCATTGTTGTTCTCCACAGTTTCCGGGTAGGGGATGTCGCAACGGCCTGTCAGGCGCGACGGGCGTCGGCGAGGGCAAGTTCGGCCAGCAGGCGCAACTCGCCCAGCAAGCCGCGCAGGTAGCGCACCTGGTTGTTCGCCCAGCGATGTTCGTCGGCCAGCATGCGGTCCAGGCTGTAGCCCGGCGGCAGCGGCGTTTCGCTCATCTCTCGATAGGGAATGAAGGGATCGAGGTCCTCGCCGACCTGGCGGAAGGCCGGGGCGACATAGTGGTTTTCCTGCTCGAGGATGAAGGCCACCACCTGGGGGGCGGTGTCACCGAGCAGCAGCAACTCCACCAGCATCCGCGCACCGGGCAACTGATCCTCGGCACTGCCTTGCAGCACGCCGTAGTGACCGAAACCGCCCGCCTCGGGCACTATCCGCACGCCCTTGAGGTGGACCTGGCGGATGAAGGGCGCCAGTTTTTCCAGCGCCGGGAGCGGCTCCTCACAGGCGTTGATCATGTTGCCGAAGTCGAACAACGCGTTGAGTCGCGGATGCCCGACCCGGCGCAGCAGGGTGGCGATCTCGTCGCTCTTGAGTTCCTCGTGCTGCTCGAAGTCGAAGTTCAAGTCATGCTCGTCGGCCAGTTGCGCGAGGCGCCGCAAGTCGTCCTCGATCAGCCCCATGACCCGTGACAGGTGGCCTTCGTAGCGCGAATAGACGCGGATGTTGCGGCTGCCGATGGCCAGGGCGACGGCGACGGCCCGGTCGACGTCCCCGGGCAGCGTGCTGCTGATTTCCACATGCACGTCCAGGCCGAGGGCACGGGCCTTGTCGCCGAAGGCAGCCAACTGCCCGGGGGACATCTGCGAAAGGCTGTTCTGCTCGCCGTCCAGCAGGTGCAGCGAGAGGCCATCCAGCTCGTGGCGATAGGCGAAATCGAGCATGTCGGCGGGAGTGACCCGGCCCTGGGTCAGGTTGGTCAGCAGCGGGTAACCGTGAGCGAACAGCCGCAGGCTGTCGAGGCGCTGCAACAGGCGGTGGGCGAGCTCGGTCGTGAGCAGTGGCGGCTGTGGATCAGCCGCCGCGTTGTGGCTCAGCAGGGCGGCAAATCGGGCTTGGATAGCATTCATTGTTGTCATTCCTGATAGCGACGCCGGAGTGGCCGGCAGTGCTTTTATCGCTCTGGAATGGTGCTATCCCTATAGCCATTACTGTTTTGTTCATATGACCATTTTGCCCGCCGCACAACGCTGCCCTCAGAGCCGCCAGCCCAACGCACGCAGCGCCTGGGCGAGTTCCTCCACGCGTCGGGCGGCCTGCCCCTCGGGGATCGCGGCGAAGCCCAGCAACAGGCCCGGCGGCAGGTAGTGGCGAATGCAGTAGTCGCGCAGGGCGTAGGTGAAGATCCGCTGCTCGGCCAGGCCGCGGGCAAGGGCATCATCATCGCAGCCTTCGGGCAGCCAGCCGATCATGTGCAGCCCCGCCTCGGCAGGTGTCACCGAGAGGAAGCCGGCCAGTTCGCGCTGCAGCGCCTCCAGCAAGGCGGACTGGCGCGCCTGGTATAGATTGCGCATGCGGCGGATGTGGCCGAGGAAATGACCGTCCTGCATGAAGTCGGCGGTAGTTGCCTGGTGCAGGGTCGAAGGGCTGCGGTCCATCACCGCGCGGATGGCGCAAAACGGCTCCACCAGCGCCTCGGGCAGGATCACATAGCCCAGTCGCAGCGATGGATAGAGCACCTTGCTGAAGGTGCCGACATAGATGACACGCTCCCCGGCATCCAGGGAATAAAGCGCAGGCAGCGTGCGGCCGACGTAGCGGAACTCGCTGTCGCAATCGTCCTCGACGATCCAGCTCTGGCTGCGCCCGGCCCAGTCGATCAGTTCCTGGCGGCGCACATGGCTCATGGTGGTGCCCAGCGGGTGCTGGCGCGATGGGGTGGTGAACGCCAGGCACGCGTCGGGGCATTCGCGCAACCCTTGCTGCACGTCCAGCCCCTGTTCGTCTATGCGCAATGGCACGAGCCGGCACCCCAGCGCCTGGAAGGCGATGCGCGCAGCGATATGCCCCGGGTCCTCCATCCATACCCCGTCGCCCGGGTTCAGCAGCAACATGCCCAGCAGGTTGAAGGCCTGCTGGGCACCCGAGGTGATTACCACCTGGTCGACGCTGCACTCGATGCCGCGCGCATCGAACACGTACTCGACGATGGCCTCGCGTAGCCGCTGCAGGCCCTTCAGCTCGCCGTAACCGAGCTGATCCTTGCTGGGTTTGCGCAAGTGTCGATTCATCAGACGCTTCCAGGCGGGCATGGGGAAGGCGTCGTAGGCCGGGTGGCTGGGCAGGAAGGAGGTCGGGCAGTCCGGTGCCCAGGCGTTGTACGACACGCCGCTGAAATGTTCGCTGCGAAGGGAGTGCACCGCCTGGCTCAGGCTCGACAGGCGCGGCGGTTTGCGCGGGGCACTGGCGACTGCCGCGCGACCTTCCCAGTCCTCGCCGACAAAGGTCCCGGCGCCGGTGCGCGAGGCCAGGAAGCCCTCTGCAGTCAGTTGGTCGAAGGCATTGAGCAGGGTGATCCGGGACAGGCCCAGTTCCTTGCACAGGGTGCGTGTGGAGGGCAGACGAGTGCCTCCCGGGAGCCGGCCGGAAAGAATCTGCTTGCGTACCTGCAGATAGAGCTGGCGATAGAGCGGCATCGCGCTGGAGCGGTCCAGCTCTATGCCTGTCAGCAACATGCCGCCGGGTATCTTCATCGAGGGTCCTGTCTTGCGCGCTAGCGAGCATCGAACTCAAGCAGGAGTGCATTGTGCCTTGGCCGTGAGCAGCACGGGAGGCCTGCCCGCACTACACCTGAGCGCATGATCTGTTCGATAGCCACGCCGGGCCCAACGGGATCGAGCTGACGCGCGACATCGCGAGCGGTCCCATGGTTCTGGCCGGGCGGCCAAGGCGCTTGTCCGGGGAGGCGACCGTCCGAGAGCCTTGGGCAGGCTGCGGACGCACAGGAAGCCGCGTTCTGGAACAGCTTCAGGAGGGAATCTGGAGCGGGCGAAGGGAATCGAACCCCTTAAATGTCTTGGTTATCAATGGCCTACGCTGGTCATTGCTGGGTTTCGCGTCATGCGTCAAGGTCTTTGTAGCCCATTGCTGGGCTACGTTTTCGACACTTTTTCGACACTTATGGGCATTCCTTCAGCATGCGTGCACGGTACGCTTCTTTGTATTGCGGGTCTTTCTCATTATTGAAAATTGAAGTCCATGCTTGGCAATTTGGGTTGGCTTGAGGTGTTTTTCTGTTGAGCAATGGCGGGGTTTGGGTTGGCTGCTCTGTGAAGCTTGTTTCGATTATTTTTAGTTGCCAAGCCATGTATAGGTGCCATGCCATTCCTAAGCCGACTCCCCCTAGAAATATTCCTAATGCAATTGATGCGACTAGGTTTGCTGGGCTTACATGGATATGTATTGGCCTGTTTGTCCTTATCAATTTTCTGCTCCTTGTCCTTTTGCTCGGGCGTACCAGCGCCTATTCACTTCCTTTGTGATCGCTATCCCGCGTTTTGATTGGGCAAGTTTCTGTTGGCTTCGTCATAGTCGGGACTTGTTTGTCCTACCTCAGGCATTACCTCTCCTGTGGTTAGCCACCAGCGATAGGTCGGAAATACTTTTCCGAGAATCTCTATCTCTTCTGCTCCTACGCGTGCTTTGCCTCGTCTGATGCTCGCCCAGCGATCGTAGTTCGTTTCGCCTGCTCGCGTGAGTGTGTTGAGGTTTGTCTTTTCGATTAATAGAAGCGCTCTATCGGTTATGGTCATGGCTATTTGATATTTTCATTGCCCGGACTATGTCCAGGACTCAGTCCCTTTGCTAATATCTGGACATAGACCTGGACATAGTCCCGGCCATAGCCCCTCTATAGACCAACATAGTGCAGCAAAGCCCATGGAACTGGAACAGATAAAGGTTAAGGAATTGACGGCAGCCCCTCCCCTTCTGCCGTGGAAGGTCTTCTGCGCCTGGATTGGCATGGGTTCGGAGACTGAAACGGTGCGTGGCTGGATTCGCCAGGGCTATCTGCCGACTCGTCGTGTCGGGAAATACCTGATGGTCAATGTTGCCTTGCTCAATAAGCAGCTGCTTGAAGAGGAGGATTTCTAATGGATCGGAAGCATCTTGAATATTTCCTTGAAGAGTTGACTTACGCATATAACAGCCGTGGTTATGGCGTTTCAGTGATGGCGCTTTCTCGTTTTGAGGGTTATTGCGACGCTTTGTATCAGTGCGGCGTTATATCGCTTGAAGTTAAACATCGTCTTTATAGGTTGTCGTCCTCTGTTGTTACGAAGTCTTCCGCTCCTTATCTTCCTGATCCGCTGAATGCTGGCCCTCTTCTTCCTTCGTGGATTGCGTTTGAACGGAGGGCTTTGGCATGAATATTTTGAAAGCCATGCTTGGTTTGGGATTTTGGTTTTTCATTCTCTTTGCCTCTATTGGTTCGTTTTTTAAGTTTACTTTCGAACTGAATGATTCCAGTTTTTCGACCTTTCTTTGTTTCATGCTGTTTATCGCTGCGCTGTTCTTTTTGCTTATCCCGGTTCTTGCTTTTGTGTTGAAGCAAATTGTTGAAAGCAAGGCTTGGGATTTTCTTGGGGAGTAGCTATGCATGCGCGTAAGTATTCGGGGCGTCCTCATGCTGAAGGCTGTGATTGCTCGGTTTGCTGGGTTAAGAGAATGGGCCCTAACCCTGTTCGCATACATGGTCCTTTCTGTCGTAAGCACCGTATTTATCTTCAGGATGGTGTTTGGCGATTTGTACGTGGACCTTGCTACTGCGGTGATCGTAGTCGCTCTGATTGGCGTATCTCTAGAACTGAGGGATTCGATTCTAGGGCGTTCTATGCGGGAGATATCTTCCGTAGAGCCTAGTCGTGTAGTGCAGCTGTATTTCTTTTTTGTTGTCGTGGTTACGACTTACTTGGGGATTCCTCTCTACTTCTTTTATTGGTGGTCATTATGAGCGCGATTATTCCCCCGCGTCGGGAAACTCCGGGCGACCCGCCCAAAAAGTTCCTGGTTCAAGTAAAAACTTCCGACTTCCTTCTTTTGCAGCAAGAGGCCGCTAATCGTGGAACTGATCTTCTCAAACTGGGTGGGTTCGTTCTTAGTGCTTGGCTTGCTGCTGGCTGTCCTGATTTCGGTAATTAGTGCCGGTTGCCGGGCTGTTTGGAACTATCAGGATAGCAAGCATGAAGTTGGTGAACCGTTTCTGATTTATTTGTGGCATTGCAGACAGAGTCCCGAAACGTTTGATCCGGGTTATGCCGCGACTCTCGTTTGGTCGATTCGATGCCGTCGGTGTCGCCATCGTTATATGCCGCTGGCTCGGATGCTTAATCGGGCTCGTCTTGAAAAGACAGAGTTCGGACGGTTTCGGGAAGAGGCAGTAAAAGCAGGCTTTCAGATTTAACGCCCGGTTGGGCACTTCAAAAACCCCTAGGAGGTAATTCCTATGTTCGATCAAGTCATGCAACAAAAAATGCTCGTGCTCGGTGTTGAGCGTACTACGGTTGATCGTTCCGTTTTCGTCTCGGCCTTCGTGGGTCGTCAGCCGGAAACTGAGCGGGTAGCCGATACCCGCGCTTACGCGATTTCGAAAATCAGCGTCGAACCGTCGGTCTTCGACAAGTTTCCTGCGGTGACGGAGCCGGTGGAGCTGAACCTGCATATCCGCTTGGTCAAGGCTGCGGGCGGCAAGATGCAACCGCGGATCGTGGACGTGGAAGCCGTCAAGGCGGGTGCTGCGGCCGCTTCGCGTCCAACCGCTAGCGACAAGGCTGGGGCCTAAGCATGTGCGCCGCCTGGGTTGCATCGTCTGACGTGGCGCCGTTCTCCGGCCGCGCCTCTCTGCCGATGTGTTCGGACGAAAACGGGGGCCGTGGCGGCCTAGCAGGTGTGGCCCGCTGCTCCATCGCGTGGCCCGTTTCCTGCGAGCCGCCGCGCTCTGCCCCCGCACCGTCTGACGATGCTCCCGGCGTCTGCGCGGCCCTGGTCGGCGCCGATCTTGCCGTTTACGTGCTTACCGACGGCGCCACTCTCGCCCCCGTCAAGGGCCGCGCCCCCGGCTCGTCGGAACAGCTTCATCGTTCCGGCGAACGGAGGCACGGGCGAAGCGAACCCTTGATGGCTCCCCGACAAAACAGCCTCCGAGTCATAGGGGCGGGGGAAGCTCTATCCCCCCGCCCCTCTGACTCCCTGGCGAAGGGCGGGATGGTAAGGGCAGAGCCCTTACGACTTTGCTCTTTGACCTGCGTTCCAAGGGCGCAGCCTTTGGCCCCCGGAGGGCCATCAATAAAGAGCCTCCGGCATAGCCGGGCAACTTCTACCGATCTTTCAGCCGCCTGCGAAGGCAAGGGGGACGCGTAAATGTCCGCTTGGCTGGCCAATGTCACTTTGGGCGATTTGTTCGCCCTTCAACTCGTCCTCGGTCTCGTCCAGTGCGCGGCTTTGGGCCTCATTCATGGGCATCAGAGGTAACGGCTATGTCGCTCTCTTGGGATACGTACCTGTTTATCGCTGGGCTCGCTGTGGGTTCTGTAGGTATTGGCATCGCCTACGGGCACTTCCGCCTCGGGTGGAAGGAACTGATTGATGCCGCATCGTAAGAGGAAAAACCTCATGAAACTGCAAAGCAAGCTGCCGGCCATGCCGGTTGGTGTGTCCAGCGAAGCGACTCCGGCCGGTAAAGCCGGGGGCCAAAGCCTGGCCGCTTCCATGATCAAAAACACTGCCATCATCGGCGTCGTCGCGGGCTCCCTGACTGCCGGTATGGCCAATGCCGCCATCACGGTTCCGCCGGAGATTCTCGAGGTCTTCACCGATCTGGCAACCGCCTTCGGCGTGCTCATGGCCGCCGGTGCCGTTCTGTTCGGCGTGATTCGTGGCGGTGTCGCTCTCTTCAAGATCGCCAGCCGCATCTTCTCCGCGGCCGGCGCCTGACGGGTGGGCGGGTAGATGCGCGCGGCTATCCGCCTACTGGTTGCCCTCACGCTTCTGGCGTGGGGGCAATTTGGTTTTGCGGTTGATTATTATTGGTACTGGGGAACAACCAGTATTACTACTTATAAAACTCCTCTTGCAGCTTGTACCGGCTATTATGCTGGCAAAGGTTACTCGAGTTTCCGCGTTACTCCAGTTAACGCATCTAAATTTAAATGCGAAGGGCTTTATCAGGGCACTTGGTATTTTGATGCTTATATGATGCGTTATGGCGATTCCTGTCCTGCCGGATCTACTTATAATGCCTCGACTGGTTCTTGTGATGCACCTAAAGACTGCTCAGCTACAGCCGGAAAAAAGAAAGCCGTGGCTATGTCTTGCACTTATATTGCAAGCTCAAATCTTTATTCTTGCCCAAGGGAAATGAGTGTTGATGGTTGCGCCTATATTCCGAGTGGTGCAAAGACAGAATGTCAGCGCAATGTTCAGCCTGATGGCACGCATATTTGTACGGCTTTTTATACTGGCTCGGGGGAAGAGTCTAGCGATTCTGCTACTGATTGCACGGCTCAAACTTGTGCGGATGCTCCAAGCCCGGGTGATACTAACCCTGATTCCGGTTGTGTTACTGCTGGTGGAAATACTGTTTGCATAAAGGATGAAGAGACTGGCTGTGGTACGTTTAATGGCCAAGAGGGATGTTTTAAGCAAGATGAGGGCTGCGGCTTCTTTAATGATACCTGGGGCTGTTTCCCTCAAGATAAGCCACTAAATAATTGTGGCTGGGCGAATGGCCAGCAAATTTGCTTTGATCCTAAGGATCCTACAAAGGTAATTGATCCTTCCTCCCCTGATCACCCTGCCAATGGCGGTAATGCCGATGGCAATCAAAATAATGATCCTATGGCCCCTGGCGGCACGCCTGGAAGCTCTCCGCAGTCTGGTAGCTCTGGCGCGACTAACCAAGCGATAAATGACTTGGGTGAAAAGCTGGGCCCTAAAATCGATAAAACCAATAGTTTACTGCAGCAAATTATTGATGGTCTTTTTGGCCAGGATTACGACAACTCCGGTGATGGCTCTGACTCCGAGGCTGAAGTTAAAGGCGGCAATGCCGGTGATGCGATAGGCAATAAGATTAAGACTGAAGGTGATCGTGTTCAGCAAGAGCGCGAGGAAAAGACTCAGGACCAATTGGATAAAGTTGAGTCTACGGTGGACTCTTGGTTTGGTGGTGGAATTGATATGGGGAATGCGCTTGAGCGAATTTTCCCCTCTGCTTCGGGCTGCGGTATTTTTTCGATAAGTTTTAGCCTAGGAAAGTATTCGGCTCATATGGACATTGATACCTGTGTTCTGAGTCGCGTCAGGGCATTACTTGAGTGGATTGTCTGGTGCTGGACCATTATTGGCGTTTGGAAGATTTTCTATTCGGGCTTACGCCTTGAAGATACGAAAGCAGCAAAATCGGGGTATTAATCATGGGCTGGATAATTGGTTTTCTTAAAAAGCTTTTCCCCCGCTTCTTTGCTCAGCTTTCGCGCTTTCTCATTGGGTTTATATCGCCAATCATCGGACCACTGCTGGAGTACATAGCCAAGTTCTTTAGCAAGCTTGGAATGATTGTTCTTGTTATTGGAGCAATTGGCGCGGCTATCACTGCTTTTACTGTGGCGTTGAATGCGATTGGCTCGGGCATTGCTGCCCAAGCACCTAATGATTTAATTGTTATCGGTCGCATGTTTATTCCTAGCAATTTTTCCATTGCCATTTCGACTCTGCTTTTAGCCCGTTTGAAGTCGCTTATCTTCATGTGGGTTATCCGTATCACTGAAAAATTCGAAAACGCATAGGTTTGCCATGGCCGTTTATATCGTCACCGGCAAACTTGGTGCCGGTAAGACTCTGCTTGCCGTAATGAAGATACTTGAGTATCTAAAGAAAGGTCGGCGTGTTGCGGTAAATGTTGATGTTCGGATGGATAAGCTTTGCCGGCCGAACAATAAACATTCTCGTCTTGTTCGGCTTCCCGATCTTCCTACCGCTGATGACTTGGTTGGTCTTGGTATCGGTTGCGATGTTTACGATGAGGAAAAGTTTGGTGGAATTTTTCTTGATGAAGCCGGCGTTTGGTTGAACTCCCGCGATTGGAATTCCGGCGGGCGCTCTGATCTTCTCAAGTTCTTTTTATTCCTTCGTAAACGGCGCTGGGACCTTTGGCTTATTGTCCAGAATATCAATGTGATCGATAAGCAAGTTCGTGAATCGATTGCTGAACATGTTGTTTATATCAATCGCCTTGATCGCGTAAAGGTTCCGTTCTTAAGTTCTATTGGTCGAATCTTGAGTCTTGGCTTTTGGAATGGATGCTTGCCCAAGATGCATTACGCCATTGTTAAATATGGCGCCAAGTTCAATTCAATGAAGGTAGATGAGTGGTTTTATCGCGGGTCAGAGTTTTATGATTTTTACGATACCACTCAGGAATATGACAAAGAGTACGACAAAGGCTGCTATTCAATGTTGCCTCCGGGATATTGGCGCAGAAAGCTCCCGGCGGCTGTTCGTAATGCGGGGTTCTACATGCGTACAACGAAAATCTTTTTCCGTCGCACTCGTGTAATTACGGGCTTCTTTGTTGGTGCGGTCTTTGCCGCCTCGGTGACTTTTGCAGCTACGTACCGCCCTTCTGCGTCTCCTTCAGCGGCCGAGGGTGTTAAGCCTGTAGCTGCTCCTGTAGCGACTAAGAAACTAAAAGAAGAGTTCTCAGACTACAAGATAGTTTCGTTCCAGCGCTTCCCGGACGGAGTTCGATATATTTTTGAGACTAAGGACGGCAAGCGCATTAACTCTAAAGATTTTGCAGTAAAGAACATCACTGTTAAAGACAGGGGTGCCTCTGAGGCTCTTTTAGTTCGTGACAGTGACTATCTTTCCATCTATCGCTAGGGATTGATCATGTCTTATATGGCAAGAGGGCTATTAGCTCTTGGGATGGTGCTTGCGCCTGTGGTTAACGCTACTGAGGCAATTGATATATCAGAAGGCACCGTAATGGATTTGGTGGATTGGGCATCTGCCCATCTTGGAAAGTCTTTAATTGTGGGCGCTGATTTGAAGTCGGCGCCTTTGTCTATTTATGCCAAGTATGATACTCCGCAGCAGCTGGAAGAATTAGTAGGCCAAGCTGTTAGAACGGCTGGATTTTACTTTTCGAGTGACGCAAAGACTATTCAGGTTAGCTCTAAGGAAATGCCTACTCCGCTGGCATTTAAAACAGAGGTTATTCAACTTCAGCATCTTCAGTCAGATTTTGCTTTTGAGTCTGTTCGCGATGTGCTGAATTCCAGAATGGCCGCCGATCAAGCGTCAAACAAGGGGGCAATGCCTGGGCAAGCTCAAGCGATGGTTTCCCCTTCGCCTACGTCTAACGCGTTGATCGTGACTGCGACGGTGGATCAGCTTGAGGTGGTGCGCCAGGTCGTCAAAGAGATTGATCGGCCTAGGCGGCAGGTGATGATTACCGCTGTTGTGGCTGAACTCTCGGATGATGATTTCCAGTCGCTGGGGCTCAATGTTACCGCCGCGAATAATCGGCTGAGTCTTAGCGGTACTGCCTTCGGTAAGGTGGACTATTCGGATCTTGGTTTTAGCCTGACGTTTGATGGTCCGACCTTGGGCGCGTTTTTTCAGGCGGTGAAGTCCACCGGGCGTAGTCGTATTCTTTCGACTCCGCAGCTGCTGACGCTCAATCGGGAAGAGGCCAGCATTGTTGTCGGCCAGAATGTCCCTTTCATCACTGGTACCACAACGTCTGGTGCTACGCCTGCGGACAATCCCTATCAGACCATTACTCGGCAGGATGTTGGCGTTACGCTCAAGGTAACGCCCTTCATTACGCCTTCCGGTTCGATCGAACTCACGATTGAACAGGATGCCTCTAGCGTTTCAAACGACAAGACAGCCGCCGATATCATCACTAATACGCGGCGTATTTCCACCAAGGTGCAGCTTGCCAATGGCTCGGGGATATTGCTGGGTGGGTTGCGCTCGGAACAGACGGATAAGTCGACCTCGAGGGTGCCACTGCTATCGGATGTGCCGGTGGTGGGGCGCCTTTTCCGGTTCGATTCTGAGCGGACTAAGGCATCCAATCTTGTGGTCATGCTTTCCGCTCGGGTGTTTGACCCGAGTAAGCCTTTCTCTGACCTCTCTCAAGCCCCTTTCACTGCTCCTCAGGTAGCCGCTCAGCTGGCGCTGCCGACGCTCGGCATTGGCGATTCTGAGGCCCCTGGGCGAGCCGATAGGGGGCGGCGTCGGGCGCGGCACGGGGACGCCCCCTAGTGGCTGCCCGGGGGCCCAAAGACGCCCTTGTAGCACGTCTTATAAACAGTTTTCCAAGTGGTCATTACTGCACATTGTTGAAGGAATTGGGGAATGAAAAAGGCTAAGGATCAGGTACGTCTGGATGTGCTTACGGGGGAAGAGAGTTCGCGGGGGCGGCTCTTCGTTGATCCTTCTTCGGCTGCCATCACCGATCTGTCAGGCATTCGCATTCTTCGGTGTGGCGTGGATACCGTTCGCCAGCTTTACAAGGGGCTGATTCGTCCTCAGGTGCTGGCGCTTTTTGAAGAGCCCGGCATGGTGGAGTTCGCAGGCGAGTGGTGGCATGCCGGTCGCGTGGGGCGCGATTCGGGGTATCAGTGCAAGCTTCAGAACGCTGATCTTGGCTTGATTCTTTTGGTCAAGAATTTCAACGAAAAAGCTGATGTGGTGGGCTCTCACCTCAAAATTGAGGTGTCTCCGCATGCTATCGATTCTAAGTCGCCTGAACAGCTTCAGGCGTGGCTTGATGGGTTTGCGGCTCAGGTGCTTGATCAGTGCGAGGTTAATCAGTGTGCGGTGCACGTTGCCCTTGATGTGCAGGGTTGGGCACCGCCTGCTGATTTGGTGGCTCGCCTGCATTGCCGTGCTAGGGCACAGCGTGACCATTCGGGTATTCAGTCGGTTTGCTTTGATGAGAACGTGGCGACCTATGGGCGAGGCCAGTCGTTTTTATTTGGCTCTGCATCTGGCATGCAAATGGCGATCTATAACAAGACGCTACAGGCACGTGCCATTGACAAGTTGGATTATTGGGAATCTGTATGGCGACGTTCGGACAATCCTTTTGACGATGATGACGTTTCCAACTATGACCCTGAAAAGCCGGTTTATCGCATTGAGGCTCGTTTTCACCATTCCGTGGTGCGCCAGTTTGCTGATGGCTCGGTTTTGCATCGGACTGGGGAGTGCATTGGAACGCATTCGTTCGCGTCGCTAGCGGGGCATTTGCAGGGGCTTTGGACTTATGCCTTGGGGTCGTTTCGGCTGTTGTCTCGGCCCGGTATGTATGATCCTTTTTGGACCTTGATTCGTGATGACGTGGTGGTTTCTGTTGAGGCGGATTCCTTGCTTGAGGATACCGTTTACAAGCGCTATTACAAGACGGCTCGGGGTTTCTCCGGTAAGAACGTGGAGCTTTTTCTAGGGAATTTCCTTTCCATCGTTGCGCGTGATCGTATCGGTGCTCAGCGTGCGTTTCAGCAGTTAAAGCAATGGGATTGCTGGCCTGTGATCCGGGATCATTACGCGTCTAAGGGTAAGGAAGAGCATCAGATTTACAAGCACGTCGCTGAGTTGCTTCGGGAGCGGACTGTGCGCTGGGGGAGGGCCGTCTGATGACGATTAGTAAGATTAAGGATGGTCGTTGGCTTGCAGACGTTGAGCCTATTAAAGGGCGGCGCTTTCGTAAGAAGTTTAAGACTAAGGCTGAGGCTCAGCGGTTTGAATCGGCAGTTCGTCAGAAGTGCACGGAAAATCCTAGTTGGAGTATTAAACCTAAGGACCGCCGCAAGTTATCTGAGCTAGTTGACCTTTGGTATGAACTTCATGGGCAGACTTTGAGTAATGGACATCGTTGCGTTGCCATTTTGAGGCTGGTTGCTAAGAGTCTTGGCGATCCTATTGCCGTGAATTTGGATCCGGCAAAAGTGGCGCGTTTGCGTGCTAGACAGGTTGTTAAGGGTATGTCTGGTAAGACTGCTAACAATCGCCTTGGCTATCTTAAGTCCATGTATAACGAATTGCGGCAACTTGGGGTTATCGATTATGAAAACCCTGTTGGGCGTATGCGTCCGTTGAAGCTTCAGGAACGGCCATTGTCTTATCTTACTAAGCAGCAGGTTTCGGAGTTGCTGGCAGCTTTGGATGCGCGTTCTACGTCGCCGCATCCTCGGATGGTGGCTCGTATTTGCCTTGCTACGGGTGCACGTTGGGGGGAGGCTCAAGCGTTGACGCCTGAGCGAATCAAAGGCAATGCGGTGGTGTTCGCTAACACAAAATCGAAACGTGTTCGCTCTGTGCCTATTTCGAAGCGGTTGGCTGACGATATTCGTCAGCATTGGAAGCTTTATGGGCCTTTTACGAACTGCTTGGGGGTGTTTCGGATTGTGCTGCGGTCTACGTCGATTAGGCCACCTAGGGGGCAGGCTAGCCATGTGCTACGCCATACGTTCGCTAGCCATTTCATCATGAACGGCGGTCACATTGTGACTTTGCAGAACATCCTGGGGCATGCTTCGTTGTCTATGACGATGCGCTATGCGCATCTGTCGAAGGATCACCTGTCGGAGGCGGTTCGGCTGAATCCTTTGGAGTCGGCCCTGTGATCTCTTTCGACACTTTTTCGACACTTTCTATGCCTGAAAAAGCAAAGCCCTCAAAAACTCAATGTTTTCAAGGGCTTGGCAGGGTGTTCTGGAGCGGGCGAAGGGAATCGAACCCTCGTCATGAGCTTGGGAAGCTCAGGTAATGCCATTATACGACGCCCGCTTGGGGGTGCCTTTTTACCAGAAGGCGCGGGCGGAGTGAAGCCTTGGTGCTTCAGTTGGGGGCATTCGCCGATTCGGAAGCGGCGGGTGGTGCCAAATGCCAGCATCGGCGGTATCTTCCGCTCCCATCGATTTCCCCGGGTTGGGGGTGAGGCAGGTTCATGGGCAATACCCTGGTGCGTGCGGCCGTGCTCGGCCTTTCCTTGCTGTGTTCCACGGCGGCGTTCGCGCGGGTCGAGGTTGCACCGGTGCAGAACAAGTCGCTGGGGCTCACCCTGGCGGTGCGCATCACCGAGGACATCGCGCCGGGGGATTACGAGCGCCTGCTGCAGGGGCTGAAGCACAACCCCGGCAAATTCGTCCGCAAGATCGCCCTGCTCGATTCCATCGGCGGCAGCCTGGGCGAGGCCATCAAGATGGGCCGGCTGCTGCGCGAGGCCGGGTTCGACACCTGGGTGCCGCGCAACAGTGTGTGCCAGGGCACCTGCGTCTACCTGCTGGCCGCCGGGCATACGCGCCGGGTGCGCGGCTATGTCGGGCTGCACCGCCCCTATTTCCCCGGCGGCGATTCCTGGCTGGCCGACGGCGCCAGCCGCTACAGCCCGGCCGCCTACCTGCGCGAGATGGACGTGCCCACCGCCCTGCTGGACGACATGGCGGCCATCGAGCCAGGGCGCATGCGCGTGCTTTCCGCGCAGGACCTCGCGCGTTACCGGCTCAATTGAGCCACCTGGCACGACGGTACGCCTTGTAACAGGCGGTGCCGGAATTCCGTCGCCGCGCCCGCCAGCCCTGTTTCCGCCCCTGACCTCCAGGCTAGAGCCGCCGCGGGCCGGCGGCCGGGCAATGGCCGGGAGCCATTATCGGGAATGGTTCTTGCTGTCGATCCATGCGGAAGACCCAACTTACCGCACGGATAGAAGAAAATCGGAGCAACCTGCATGTTCAAGACCTTCGGCAAGACCCTGCTCGCCGTGACTCTGGCGGGCGCTGTGGCTGGTATGGCGCAGGCGGACAACAAAGTGCTGCACGTTTACAACTGGTCCGACTACATCGCCCCTGACACGGTCGACAAGTTCACCAAGGCCACCGGCATCAAGGTCGTCTACGACGTCTACGACAGCAACGAAGTGCTCGAGGCCAAGCTGCTGGCCGGCAAGTCGGGCTATGACGTGGTGGTGCCGTCGAACAACTTCCTCGCCAAGCAGATCAAGGCCGGCGTCTACCAGCCGCTGGACAAGTCCAAGCTGCCGAACTGGAAGAACCTCAACCCGGACCTGATGAAGACCCTCGAGATCAGCGACCCGGGCAACAAGTTCGCCATCCCCTACATGTGGGGCACCATCGGCCTGGGCTACAACCCCGACAAGGTCAAGGCCGTGCTGGGCGACAACGCCCCGGTGGACTCCTGGGACCTGGTGTTCAAGCCCGAGAACATCCAGAAGCTGAAGCAGTGCGGCGTGAGCTTCCTCGACTCGCCCACCGAGATGCTGCCGGCGGCCCTGCACTACCTGGGCTACAAGCCGGACAGCAACGATCCGAAGGAAATCAAGGCGGCCACCGCGCTGTACCAGAAGATCCGCCCGTACATCACCTACTTCCATTCCTCCAAGTACATCTCCGACCTGGCCAACGGCAACATCTGCGTGGCCGTCGGCTACTCCGGCGACGTCTACCAGGCCAAGGCCCGCGCCGCCGAGGCGAAGAACAACGTCCACGTGCTCTACAACATTCCGAAGGAAGGCGCCGGCGCCTTCTTCGACACCGTGGGCATTCCGAAGGACGCCGAGAACCCCGAAGGTGCGCTGCAGTGGCTCAACTTCCTGCTCGAGCCGCAGGTCATCGCCGAGATCAGCAACGTCACCTCCTTCCCCAACGGCAACGCCGCGGCCACCCCGCTGGTGAACGAGGAAATCCGCAACGACCCGGGCATCTATCCGAAGGAAGAGGTGATGAAGAAACTGTACGCCTTCCCGGACCTGCCGGCCAACACCCAGCGCCTGATGACCCGCAACTGGACCACCATCAAGACCGGCAAGTAAGCCGCGCCTTGCGGAACACCTGACGCACCTCAATGGTGCGCAACAGCCAGGCACGCCCCCTTTTCGCCCAGCGAGAGGGGGCGTGCCGCTTTCCGCTTCCCGCCCGGCGGCGCTGCCTTCCGTCGTCCGCGGGCTCGAATTCGATCCGCACTCCAGGCATGATGGCCATAAGCCATCACTGCATTTCACTGCGCAACGGAAGCCATCGGTCGGGCCGGGCAACCGCACCGCCATGGACCGAGGCGCCAGCGCACCGGGCCGGCGCGTGCCCACCCCCGCCGTACCGTCCCGGGGCGCCCCCAGGAGCCCAGGCATGAGCGCCTACGCCGACACCACCCCAGCGCTGCCCGAGCGCCCCGCCGAGGACTACCTCGCCGAGCGCGTCGCCACGCTGTTCTCCACCAGCCCGTCCACCGCGGTGGGCAACGTGTTCTCCGGCACCATGGTGTTCGGCGTCTACCATGCCAGCGCGCCCCTGCCCGGGCGCTGCCTGTGGCTCGCCGTGCTGGTGTTGCTGATGAGCGTGCGCCTGGGCCTGGTGTACGCCTGGCGGCGCGACCCGCAGCGCCTGGCGCCGCATACCTGGGCGCGCCTGACCATGCTGCAGTGCGGCGCGGTGGGGCTGGCCTGGGGCATCGGCGCCATCTGGCTGATGAGCTACGGCACGCCCTACGAGGACGTGATCTACGGCTGCATCGCCCTGGCCTCGGTGATGGTGGCCATGAGCAACGTGTCCTACTGGCCGGCGCACCTGGCCTTCCACGTGCCCATGTTCTTCTTCCTGGGCATCGCCTATTTCCGCGACCCCGAGCCCCAGGCGACCTTCCTGGCGGTCTCCGCCTGGGTGGTCTGCCCCTTCATCGCGGAGATGGGCCGGCGCCTGCAGATCCGCTTCAACGAGGCGCTCAAGCTGGCCTGGGAACACCAGGTGCTGGCGCACAAGTACGCGCTGGCCAACCAGGAGCTGGCGGTGCTCAGCCGCACCGACGACCTCACCCGCATCGCCAACAAGCGCCACCTGGACGAGACGCTCAAGCGCGAATGGCACCGCTGCGCCCGGCACGCCGAGCCGCTGAGCGTGCTGATGCTGGATATCGACCACTTCAAGCTCTACAACGACGGCTATGGCCACCTCGCCGGCGACGTCGGCATCCGCCGCGTGGCCGAGGCCATTCGCAATAACGTGCGCGAGCACTGTGACTTCGTCGCCCGCTTCGGCGGCGAGGAGTTCACCGTGGTCATGCCCGGCGCCGACCTGGCCACCGCCTGCGCCATCGGCGAGCGCATCCGCGCCGCCGTCGAGGCCCTGCAGCTGCCCCACGCCTGGGCCGCCCGCGGCCACCTGACGGTGAGCATCGGCGTGGCCTCCACTGCCCAGGGCCCGGTGGCCAGCCAGGAAGCCCTGGTGGGCAACGCCGACGTGGCCCTGTACGCCGCCAAGCATGGCGGGCGCAACCGGGTGGAAGCCTTCAGCGGCGACCCGGCCAAGGCGCCGCTGCCGCCGGGCCAACCCTGCCTGCCCAACTGACGCCCCCAGCGCACAAGGCTGCAGACGCAGCGCCCGCTCAAGGGTGCGGCTGGCGTGCGCATGGCGAGCCTCCGTGAAAATGTTCAGTATAATTTTCACGAAAGCGCCGATTGCGTAAAAAATATTAGACCGATATTTATCGAATTAACTTAAAAACACTTTAAAAACAGATAGTTAAAAACGAAACTGCCATGCGTTTCGGCCATTATTTTTGACGACCGAAAGCGAAATTGTTTGACATATTTTACGGCTCTGGCAGGCTGGTGGGCAGGCTTCGACCGTTTGCGGGCGCCTCCAGCCCCGCCGCGGCAGTGCTCGGAGCCCCAGGTAGCGCCCCTCCCGGCCGCGCCTGCACATAAACGACAGGCCGAGCCTGTCCCAAGGTGACATATGTCCAACAGCAACATTGGCAATAACAATCAGAAACTCCGCAAGCCCGTCGTCCTGATGTCCATGGGCGCCCAGGAACGCAAGGGCCACGACTATCAGGTGATGACCCACAAGTACATCACCCCGATCACCGATATCGCCGGTTGCGTGCCGGTCCTGGTGCCGACCTGCTGCGGCACCGACGATCTCGAGCAGTACCTCGACATGGCCGACGGCGTCTACCTCACCGGTGCCGGCAGCAACATCGACCCGGCCCTCTACGGCCAGGAAAACGAGACCCCCGGCAAGGGCCAGGACAAGCAGCGCGACCTTTTCGACCTGCCCCTGGTCAAGGCCGCCATCGCCCGTGGCCTGCCGATCTTCGGCATCTGCCGCGGCATGCAGGAAATCAACGTCGCGCTGGGCGGCGACATGTACCAGAAGGTCTACGCCGAGCCCGGCTTCAACGACCATCGGGAAAACCCCGAAGACCCGGTCGAGGTGCAGTACGCCCCGGCGCACAGCGTGCGCGTGGCGCGGAACACCTGGCTGCACAAGCTGCTGCAGGCCGATTCGATCCAGGTCAACTCGCTGCACGGCCAGGGCCTGAAGACCCTCGGCAAGGGCCTGGAGGCCATCGCCCACGCCGAGGACGGCCTGGTCGAGGCGATCCACGCACCGACCCTCTCGCCCTTCCTCTTTGCGGTGCAGTGGCACCCGGAATGGCAGGCGCTGAAGAACCCCGATTCGGTGAAGCTCTTCCAGGCCTTCGGCGACGCGTGCCGCCAGCAGGTCAAGAAGAAGCAGGCCCGCTACGGCAACGCTGCCTGAGCGGGTAGCGCCAGGCGGTGATGAAAAAGCCGCTCCTCCCTAACGGAGGAGCGGCTTTTTCGTTTGTGGGCGTTCGTGCCACTGCTGGGGCTGGCGGGGCCTGCGGGTCCAATCGCGGACGGAGTCCTACGTTGCAGGCGAGCACGGCTTTTCGTAGGAGCGAGCTTGCTCGCGAATGGAGTCTGCCGGTGGCGTAGGTGCCAGGCTCAAGAGCCCCCTCTCCCGCAAGCGGGAGAGGGGGCTGTCCTGAGTGGCCTGGAAGTCAGGCATCATCCTTCCCCCTCGCCATTCCCGTGAACGCGAGGATAGGTAGGCGTTTCAGGATGACTCCGGGTTCCCCGCTCGCTCCAAACGGCCCCCTCTCCCTCTGGGAGAGGGCTGGGGTGAGGGAACGGAGTCAACCGAATACACCGCAGCCGCCAGGAAGTACCATTCGCGAGCAAGCTCGCTCCTACACCCTCATCATCACTGCGACGTCCCCGCCGCCGGGAATACCCGCTGGATCCGCTCGGCCAACGCCAATGCCCGCTCGCTCTTGGTGAACAGCAGCAGGTAGTCATGGTCGGACTTGGCCGCCGGGGCGATGCGGTATTCCAGCGGCCCCTGCACCACCTGCTGGCCCACCGGCACGCGGAAGGTGGCCACGCATTCGAGCACGCCGCTGTCCGGGTCCTTCTCGAGGATGGCCGCGTCGCGCAGTTCCACGTCCTTGAGCAGGTCGCCGCGGCCGGCCAGCGGGCCATCGGTGAAGACCTTCACCAACTGGTCGCGCATGTCCTTGCTGGCGCACACCTCCGCCTCCTTGCTACCGCAGGCGCCGAGCAGCACGGCGACACCGATCATTGGCAACAGCTTGTAGTTCATCATTCACCCATGGCGAGACTTGGTGCGAGTTGGAGTCGCCACCAGGGGAAAAATTCCCATACCTCAGTGTTTTCCGTAATCCGTCCCATGCAACGCGAAGCGCGCGACCAGCCGCCGCGGCAGCCCCCAGTTCCGCTGCATGCCCGCCGCGGCCAGGAGGATGGCCGCCACGCCCAGCCACTGCGCCAGGCCCAGGCGGTGGCCGAACACCACCCAGTCCACCAGGATCGCCGCCACCGGGTAGATGAACGACAGCGCGCCGGTCAGCGCCGTCGGCAGCTTCTGGATGGCGCCGTAGAGCAGCACGTACATCAGCCCGGTGTGGAGAATGCCAAGGGTGGCCAGGCAGGCCCAGGCCGACGGCTGTTGCGGCAGCGCCGAAAGGTTGGCCAGGGGCGCCAGCAGCAGTACGCCGCTGCACACCTGCACCAGCGCGATCAGGTGCGGCGGCACCGCCTGCAGGCGCTTGACGATCAGCGCGGCGAAGGCATACAGCAGCGCCGCGCCCAGGGCCAGGGCGATGCCCGCCAGGTAGTCGCTGCCCGGCCCGCCGCTGCCGTGGGCGCCGACGATGGCCAGCATGCCGGCGAAGCTCAGCGCCAGCCAGCCGAGCTTGCGCGCGCTGAGCTTCTCGCCGAGGAACGCCGCGGCCAGCAGCACTAGCATGAAGGGCTGGGTGTTGTACACCGCGGTGCCGATGGCGATGGACGCCCGCGAGTAGGAGGCGAACAGCAGCACCCAGTTGCCGACGATGGCCACCCCGCTGAGCAGCGCCAGGCCGAAGGCGGAAAGGCTCAGCACGCCCGGGCGCAGCAGGCCGAGCAGGGCGCAGGCCAGCAGCAGGGTGGCGGCGCCGAACACGCAGCGCCAGAACACCACGTCCAGCACCGGCTGGCCGGACACCAGCACCAGCCAGCCGATGGTGCCGCAGATCAGCATGGCCGCGGTCATCTCCAGGGTGCCGCGTTGAATGGACTTGTCCATGGGGTTCCTCCTGCAAGGTGTGCCTACAGCATGACAAGGCATCACCCCGCCCTTCCATCGCAAACGGAAGGCACAATCGGAATACCGCCTTTACTATCAAGGCATCCACCCGCAATCACCTAACGAGCCGACCATGACCGACGAAATCGACCAACTGCTGATCGCCGCCCTGATGGAAGACTCGCGCCTGTCGCTCAAGGCCCTGGCCCAGGTCAGCGGCCTGTCCGCCCCCAGCGTCGGCGAACGCCTGCGCAAGCTGGAGGAACGCGGGGTGATCCGCGGCTACACCCTGGAGGTGGAGCCGAAGGCCTTCGGCTACCTGCTGCAGGCCATCGTCCGCGTGCGCCCCCTGCCCGGCCGGCTGCACGAGGTGGAACGGCAGATCCAGGCCATCCCCGAGTTCACCGAGTGCGACAAGATCACCGGCGACGACTGCTTCGTCGCCCGCCTGTGCGTGCGCGACATGGAACAGCTGGACACCCTGCTCGACCGCCTCAACGCCTACGCAGAGACCAGCACCGCCATCGTCAAGAAGACCCCGGTCAAGCGCCGCCTGCCGCCCATGGCCTGACGCGACGGCGGCAGCAATAGGCAAGAATCCGGCAGCATCGAGCGCCGTCCTTCCGGGGCACGGCGCCCATACTGGTGGCGTCCGCCGCTGCGCAAGGCAGCGGCACCTTCCCCTGCCCTTCCGAGGATTGCTCGCCATGCGCTACAGAAAGTTCGGCAACACCGGTCTGTTCGTCTCGGAACTCTGCCTGGGCACCATGACCTTCGGCGGCGAAGGCCAGCTCTGGAGCCAGATCGGCAAGCTGCAGCAGGCCGAGGCCGAGCAGCTGGTCGGCGCGGCCCTGGCGGCCGGCATCAACTTCATCGACACCGCCGACGTGTATTCCGAAGGCCGCTCCGAGGTCATCACCGGCCAGGCCCTGAAGAACCTCGGCGTGCCCCGCGAGGACGTGGTGATCGCCACCAAGGTGTTCGGCGAGACCGGCACCCGTGGCGCCAACTCCCGCGGCCTGTCGCGCTACCACATCGCCGGCGGCGTGCAGGCCAGCCTGGAGCGCCTGCAGCTGGACCACATCGACCTCTACCAGGTGCACGGCTTCGACCCGGCCACCCCGGTGGAAGAGACCCTGCGCGCCCTCGACGACCTGGTGCGCCAGGGCCTGGTGCGCTACGTTGGCGTCTCCAACTGGGCGGCCTGGCAGATCATGAAGGCCCTGGGCACGTCCGAGCGCCTGGGCCTGGCCCGCTTCGACTCGCTGCAGGCCTACTACAGCATCGCCGGGCGCGACCTGGAGCGCGAACTGGTGCCGCTGCTGCGCAGCGAGAAGGTCGGCCTGATGGTCTGGAGCCCGCTGGCCGGCGGCCTGCTCAGCGGCAAGTACGGCCGCGACCAGCAAGCCGAGGCCGGCAGCCGGCGCACCCAGTTCGACTTCCCGCCGGTGAACCGCGAGCGCGCCTACGACTGCATCGACGCCATGCGCGGCATCGCCGAGGCCAAGGGCGTGTCGGTGGCGCAGGTGGCCCTGGCCTGGCTGCTGCACCAGGAAGTGGTGACCAGCGTGATCATCGGCGCCAAGCGCCTGGAGCAACTGGAGGACAACATCGCCGCAACCCGCGTCGAGCTGAGCGCCGAGGAACTGGCCACCCTCGACAAGGTCAGCGCCCTGCCGGCCGAGTACCCCGGCTGGATGCTCGAGCGCCAGGGCGAGTACCGCCGCGGCCAGTTGGCCGGACGCTGAGCCAACGCCCGGGCCGGGCTCCCGCATGCAGCGGAGCCCGGCCCCCTACCGCTCGTGCGGAAATCCTGAGCTTTCGCCACCGTCGTCAGTCGCATCCATCAGGCAGGCCCCGCGCCTGCCTTTTCGCTTGCGCCTTCCCACAGCAGAGGACCGACGACATGAGCGTGAACATCGACAACCTGACCATCGGCCTGCCCGTTCCCCGCTCGGCCACCAACCCGGTAGCCCTGGAGATTCCCAGCAGCCAGGCGCTGCAGCAGTACCCGGAGCTGGTCACGCGCCAGCCCGATGGCAGCGTGCAGTTCACCGCGCCGACCCTCGGCGCCTCCAGCAAAAGCACCAGGCGCACCCGCTGCGAATGGAAGGAAAGCCGCTACTGGACGCTGGAAAGCGCCCGCGAGCACCTCAACCGCCAGGAGATGACACTGACGCGGGTGAACTCGGCGCAGAAGGTGGTGATCTCGCAGATGCACGTGCAGAACGACGACAGCCCGGTGGTCAAGGTGTTCTGGAGCAAGGGCAAGCTCACCCTGGGCTTTCGCCAGCACTTCGACCAGCCGGACCCGGTGAACGGCACGCTGCTAGATCAGGTGCCGCTGGGTGCGCGCTTCACCCTCCTCATCCATGCCACCGCCGCGGCCGAAATCACCGTGCAGGCCAGCTGCAACGGGCGCACCTCCAGCCTGGCGCCCATGACCCTCGACCCGGACTGGACCGGGCACTTCTTCAATTTCCACGGCGGCGTGTACAACCAGGTCGACTTCAGCGACGCCACCCTCGCCACCGACGGCTCGGTGTGCATCCTCCATGACTTGCAGCTGAGCCATCGCTAGCGCGCGACTTTGCTTCCGCGCCCGGACGCGGCAAGCTCGGGGACCCAGCCAAGGAAACCGCCATGACCGCCCCCGAGCGGCCCCGACGCCTACCTGGACAAGGCCCTGGCCTGGCGCGCCGCCTCAGAGCCAGCCGGCCAGGCGCAGCAGCCACCAGGCGAGGATCACCAGTTGCACCAGGTAGCCGGCGAAGCGCAGCCAGACGAACAGCGGCGAGGTGCTGGCCAGGTGCATCAGGCTCTGGAAGATGCGCGCCGCCAGCAGCACCGGCGCCAGCGGGTCGGTGACCTGGGTCTGGCCGGTGAGCATGGCGTAGAGCAGCACGGCGAAGAACAGCGGCAGGTTCTCCACGCAGTTGGCGTGGGCCCGCGCCAGGCGCTGGCCGAAGCCCGGCGTGCTGCTGCCGTCGGCGGCGAAGGCGTTGACCGCGCGGCTGCCGGAAAGCACCAGCAGGCCACGGTGGTTGACCAGGACGAGGACCAGCAGCAGGGTCCAGGCGACCAGACCGAGCAAGGCGACAGCACTGGGGCTGAGGGACATGGCGGAGCTCCTTGTTGTTGTGGCGGAGACTCTAGCCAATCTAGAGCAATTACTCTAGTCGCCTTCAGCCTTTCCCCGCCCGCGCCAGGCAGCGCTGGTAGCGCTCGTCCACGCGCTGGGCGAACCAGGCGGTGGTGAGGTTGCGGGTGATCTTCGGGCTGTGCAGGGTGATGCCCGGCAGCACCGCCCGGGCCAGCGGCTTGCCTTCGTTCTTCTCGGCCAGGGCGAAGACCTTGGCGTACAGTTTCGTCTCGCCGAACTCCGCGCGCTCGCCCTGCTCCAGGTCGCGGCGGATCTGGCTGTCGCTCAGGCCCAGGCGCGGGCCCAGGGTGCGCACCGCGAGTTCGGTGGCGCCGGCGGCGCTGGAGTCGTAGCGGATCAGGTCGCCGTCCAGCGCCAGCGGGATGCCGGTGGCCAGGCTCACCGCGCGCTGGAAGGCGGCGTTGCGGCTGGCGTACCAGCCGGCGTTGAAGTCGGCGAAGCGGTACAGCGGCCGCTCGTAGTCCGCCGGGTAGCCCAGCAGGTGGGCAATGCCGAAGTACATGCCGCCGCGGCGGCTGAACACCTCCTGGCGCACGCTCCCCTTGAGCGGGTACGGGTAACCCTCGGCATGCTGCTCGGCGAAGGCCACGCTGACCTGCATGGGCCCGCCGGTACGCACCGGGTTGAAGCGGCCGAACAGCTGCTGGCCGAGCGGTACCATGCCGATGAAGTCATCGAAGATGGCGCTCAGCTCGCGTTCGCTGCGCACCGCGTCCAGGCGCTGGCTGTAGCTCTTGCCGCTGGGCGACTTCAGCGCCAGCGCGGCGTCGAGCACGAAGCCGGGGACGTGCAGGCGCGCGGCGCGCCTCTTCATCTCGTCGCGGGCGATGCGGCCCAGGCCCGGCACCTGCGGGTCGGCCTGGAAGTTCGACTCCTGTTCGGTCACCGCCAGCACCGAGCAGAGGTTCTCCTTGCTCGGGCGGATGCGCTGGGCGGCGAAGGCCACCTGGATGTCCGTGGCCCAGCCGCTGCGGTCGCTCACCCTGGCCGGCAGCAGCTGCGCCAGGGTGGCGCGCACCTGCGCCGGGGTCGGCTCCGGCGCCTGGCGGGCGGACTGCGAGCTGCAACCGGCCAGGGCCAGCAGGCCGAAGGCGATGCCCATGGCGCGCCAGGGCATTTTGGCGGGACGGGCGAACGGAATGGCGGTGGCGAACATGGGCGCTTCCTGACGACGAGACGCCGCGACCATCGCAGAAATGCCCTTTCCAGGCCAGCCCAACGCGCCGACTTGCAGGCCCCCGGCCAGCCTCTAAGCTCGAATCCATGGCCCCCGGATTCGAGGTGAACGATGGACATCAAGGACCTGCGCAAACAGGGCAAGGACGCCCGTGACAAGTGCCCACGCAGCAGCCACGCCGAACCCGGGAAGATCGACCGCGACCCGCTGCCGCTGATCGAGGCCTCCAGCGCCGGCCGCGTGCGGTCCCTGGTGGCGCTGCGCTACGGGCGCATGCTGGTGTCGCCCTTCACCTTCTTCCGCGGCAGCGCCCTGCTCCAGGCCCACGACCTCTCGGGCACCCCGGACATGGGCATGGAACTGCCGATCTGCGGCGACTGCCACCTGATGAACTTCGGTGGCTTCGCCTCCCCCGAGCGCAACCTGCTATTCAACGTCAATGACTTCGACGAGGTCCACCCCGGCCCCTGGGAATGGGACCTCAAGCGCCTGGTGGCGAGCTTCCTGATCGCCGCCCGCGACCTGCGCCACGGCGAGACGGTGGAAGAGGACGTCTGCCGCCAACTGGTGCTGTCCTACCAGCAGAACATCGCCGAATGTGCCGAGATGGGCGCCCTGGAGCTGTGGTACGGGCGCATCGACTACGAGGTGGCGCTGGAGCAGGAGCGCGAGAAGGACCTGCGCGAGCACGTGCAGCGCGCCATCGAGAAGGCCAACCGGCGCACCCATGCCGAGCTGCTGCCGAAGATCGCCGAACGCGACGCCCAGGGCCGCCTGGAGATCCGCGACGACCTGCCGGAGATCTTCCACCTGCACTCCGCGACCAGCCTGCTGGACGAGGACGACGACTGGATGAGCCTGGATCACTGGCAGGATCTGCACGACACCTTCATCCGCGACTACCGCACCACCCTGCAGGCCGACCGTCGCGAACTGCTCGACCGCTTCGAGGTGCAGGACCTGGTGTTCAAGGTGGTGGGCGTGGGCAGCGTCGGCACCCGCTGCCTGGTGGCGTTGCTCACCGATCCCCAGGAGCAGCCGCTGTTCCTGCAATTCAAGGAGGCCCGTCCCTCGGTGCTGGCCACCTATGTGCGCAGCAAGCTGCGCACCCGCCACCAGGGCCAGCGGGTGGTGGACGGCCAGCGCCTGATGCAGTCGGCCAGCGATCTCTTCCTCGGCTGGACCACCGGCCCCAATGGCCGCCACTTCTACGTGCGCCAGTTGCGCGACATGAAGGTCTCGGCGGAACTGGAGACCTTCGACGAGAAAGCCTTCGCCGCCTACGCACGGGTCTGCGGCCGCGCCCTGGCCTGCGCCCACGCCAAGTCCGGCGGCCAGGCGGCGCGGATCGCCGGCTACATCGGCAAGAGCGAGGCGCTGAGCGACGCCCTGCTGCACTATGCCAAGGCCTACGCGCTGCAGAACGAACGCGACTTCGAACGCTTCCAGCGCGCCTGCCGCAAGGGCCAGCTGGAGGCGCGCTCGGAGGCGGATTTCACGGCGGATCGGATGCCTTGAAGGGGGGAGGAGCGAGCTTGCTCGCGAACGGGGCTCCCCGGTGACGTTGGTGTTTCGGGTTGACGCCGCTCCCCCTCCCCAACCCTCCCCCGCAAGCGGGAGAGGGGGCTTGTCCGTGCCAGTGGAAATCGTGGCGTTCGCCGGCCCCTCCTGGAGTAGCCGGCTGACTGCGGGGTATCCGTTTCTGCCCAACGGTCCCCTCTCCCTTCAGGGAGAGGGTTAGGGAGAGGGAACGGCATCGAGCCCAGTACCGAAACACCCGGCTAGCCCCGTTCGCGAGCAAGAACCAGGCGTCCCCCTCGATCCTACGAAAAGCGCCGTTACGCCCAGGCCAAGACCAAGCGGCGGATAACGCGGAGCGTTATTCGCCCTACGCCCTGCCTCGAAGCCACCTCAGCCCTCCAGCGACTCCGTCCCCAGTTCGTTCCACACCTCCTCTGCCAGGTGGAAGGTCGCGTTGGCCGCCGGGATGCCGCAGTAGATCGCGCTCTGCAGCAGCACTTCCTTGATCTCCTCGCGGCTCACGCCGTTGTTGCGGGCGGCGCGCAGGTGCAGCTTCAGTTCGCCCTCGCGGTTCATGCCGATGAGCATGGCGATGGTCACCAGGCTGCGGGTGTGGCGCGGCAGGCCGGGGCGGGTCCAGATGTCGCCCCAGGCGTGGCGGGTGATCATTTCCTGGAATTCTTCGTTGAAGGCGGTGCGGTTGTTCAGGCTGCGGTCGACGTGGGCGTCGCCCAGCACCGCGCGGCGGACCTGCATGCCGGCTTCGTAGCGTTGTTTCTCGTCCATCGGGTTCTCTCTCGCTTGTCTATTGCGCCTCAACCGAGGCGTGCGTGTTCTTCCAGGGCGCGTTCCACCCAGCGGCGGCACTGGCCCAGGTAATTCGCCGGGTCGAGCAGGCGGTCCAGTTCGGCGTCGCTGAGTTGCGCGCGGACCTCGGCGTTGCCGCCCAGCACCTGGCGCAGGTGCGCGCCCTCGGCCACGGCCTGGCGGCAGCACTGCTCCACCAGGTGGTGCGCGGCGTCGCGGCCGATGCGCCGGGCCAGGGCGATGCTCACCGCCTCGGCCAGCACCAGGCCGCGGGTCAGTTCCAGGTTGCGGCGCATGCGCTGGGCGTCCACTTCCAGGCCCGGCACTACCAGCAGCGCCTGCTGCAGGGCGCCGGAAACCAGGCAGCAGAGTTCCGGCAGGCTTTCCCATTCGGCGTGCCACAGGCCGAGGCTGCGCTCGTGTTCCTGGGGCATGGCGCTCAGCATCGTCGCCACCAGGCCGGGCGCGCGGGTGGCGGCGCCGATCAGCACGGCGGCGCCCACCGGGTTGCGCTTGTGCGGCATGGTCGAGGAGCCGCCCTTGCCCGGCGCCGAGGGTTCGAAGACTTCGCCGGCCTCGGTCTGCATCAGCAGGCTGAGGTCGCGGCCGAGCTTGCCCAGGCTGCCGGCCACCAGGCCGAGCCAGGCGGCGAATTCGGCGAGGCGGTCGCGCTGGGTGTGCCAGGGCTGCTCGGGCAGTTGCAGGCGCAGTTCCTCGGCCAGTGCCTCGGCCACGGCGAAGCCGTCGTCGCCCAGCGCCGCCAGGCTGCCGGAGGCGCCGCCGAACTGCAGGCTGAGCAGGCGCGGCTTGAGCTCGGCCAGACGCTCGCGGTGGCGGGTGACGGCGCCGAGCCAGCCGGCGATCTTCATGCCCAGGGTCACCGGCGTTGCGTGTTGCAGCCAGGTGCGCCCGGCCATGGGAACGTCGGCATGCCGGCGCGCCTGTTCGGCCAGGGCCGCGCCCAGGCGCGCCAGGTCGTCCTCCAGCAGGCCGATGGCGGCGCGCAGCTGCAGCACCAGGCCGCTGTCCATGGCGTCCTGGCTGGTGGCGCCGAAGTGCACGTAGCGCTCGGCCTCGGCATCGCCGGCGGCGACCTGCCGGCCCAGCGCCTTGGCCATGGGGATGGCCGAGTTGCCGGCGCTGCAGATGGCCGTGGCCAGGGCGTCGAAGTCGTACAGCTCGGCGCGGCAGGCGGCCTCGATGGGCGCCACCGCGCTGGCCGGGATCACCCCGCAGCGCGCCTCGGCGCGGGCCAGGGCGGCCTCGAAGTCGAGCATGCCCTGCAGGCGCGCGCGGTCGCAGAACAGCTCGCGCATCGCTGGCTGGGTGAAGTAGGCGTCGAAAAGTCGGTTGCTCACGCAAGGGCTCCAGTTTTCTTCGTCATCAGGCACAGCCTACGCCATGCCGTGAACGCCGACGGGCGGACCGCTCGCGCGGCCCGCCCGTTGAGGCGCCAGACGATGCGCATCAGAAGTCGAAGAACACCGTCTCGCCTTCGCCCTGGATGCGGATGTCGAAACGATAGGCCAGTTGGCCGTTCACTTCGCAGCGGCGGGCCACCAGGGTCTCGCGGCGCGGCGCCTGCTCGATCAGGTTGAGCACCGGGTCCTTGGCGTTGGCCTCGGCCTCGTCCTCGAAGTACAGGCGCGTCTGCAGGTGGATGTTGATGCCGCGGGCGAACAGCGAAACGTTGATGTGCGGCGCCTGCGGGCGGCCGTCGGCGGCCTTGGTCACGCCCGGCTTGATGGTCTTGAGCGTCCACTCGCCGGCATCGAAGGTGGTGGCGGTGCGGCCGAAGCCGTTGAACGCCTTCTCCGCGTCGTAGCGGCTGTCGTAGTTGCCTTCGTGGTCGGCCTGCCAGAACTCCAGGAAGGAGTCGCGCACCAGGTGGCCGTTGCCGTCGTAGACGTGGCCCAGCAGCAGGATGTGCTCGCCGGCGGCGCCGGGCTTGGCCATCTGGTTCCAGATTTCCAGGTCGCGGGTCGGGTTGCCGGCGGCCTCCAGGGCCAGGCCGATGTGCACGTAGGGGCCGGCGGTCTGCGAGGGGGTTTCGGGGAGCAGTTGAACGGGCATGGCGAACCTCCTCAGCGATTCTCGAAGTGGGTCTGGCGCTGGCCGCGCAGCACGATGTCGAAGCGGTAGGCCAGGCAATCCATGGGGTTGGCCATGCCCATGTCCAGGCGCGCGATCAGGCTCTGCACCGCCTCGGGGTTGGCGATCGACTTGACGATGGGGCACATCGGGATCAGCGGGTCGCCCTCGAAGTACAGCTGGGTGATCAGCCGGGTGGCGATGGACGGGCCGCTGATGGAGAAGTGGATGTGCGCCGGGCGCCAGTCGTTGGGGCCGTTGCGCCACGGGTAGGGGCCGGGCTTGATGGTGCGGAAGATATAGCGGCCGTCGCTGTCGGTGATGGCGCGGCCGACGCCGCCGAAGTTCGGGTCCAGCGGCGCCAGGTAGCGGTCGTTCTTGTGCCGGTAGCGGCCGCCGGCGTTGGCCTGCCACATCTCCACCAGGGTGTTGGGCACGGGCTTGCCGTACTGGTCGACGACGCGGCCGTGGACGACGATGCGCTCGCCGATGGGTAGGGCGCCGGTGTTGAAGTTGAGCAGCAGGTCGTTGTCGTGCTCGCCGAACTTCAGGTGCGAGAAGTCCGGGCCGGTGGTCTCGGAGATCGACTGCGGGATGCTCACCAGCGCCTGGCGCGGGGAGCGGGCGACGGAGGTCTTGTAGTCGGGGGTGAGGGCTTTGGGGTGCCAGTTGCGGTCACGGATGACGAACCGGCTGCTGTCCACTTCGGACATGGCGGTCTCCTGTTGTTGGAGTTATAGGAGCCTGTAGAGCATCAGGCATGTGCTCCGCAGTTTCCGCCAGGTTGGTCCGCAGGAAAATTGAAAAGGCGCCCGCGATCATTAACCAAATGGTTATGGATAAACCCCGTCGCGGTATTCCTGCCCCACCTCGCGCAGCACTTCCTGGCACCAGTGCGCGCCGAGGGACAGCGGCAGCGAGGCATTGCTGCAGATGCCCACCGAACCACCGGCCTCCTGCAACTGCGGCGCCAGCTCGGCCAGCTCGCCCTTGCCCAGGGCCGCGCGCACTGCGTCCAGCGGCGCCATCCACACCGCGTCGCTGTCGTCGACGTAGCGCCGGCTCAGGCTCAGCGAGAGGGTCTCCAGCCGCCGCGACGACTGGCGCAGGCCGTGCTCGACGAACAGGCTGTCGATGCGCTTGCGGATGGTGGTGCCGAGGGTCGGCAGCACCAGCGGGTAGTGCTCCAGCTCGCCGGCGTCCAGCGGCCGGCCCAGCAGCGGGTGGCCGGCGCGCACCACCAGGGTCAGCGGTTCGTTGTACAGGTGTTCGAAGGTCAGGCCCTGGATCTGCGGGCTGTCGGTCATGCGCCCGACCACCAGGTCCAGCTCGCCGACGCGCAACTGCGAGAGCAGGTGCGCGCTGGGCCCGGTGACCACGCTGACCACCAGCGCCCCGTGGCGCTCGTGCAGGCGCCGCACCACCTCCGGGAGGAAGGCGCCCTCCACGGTGGAGAGCACGCCCAGGCGCGCGCTGCTGGCCGCATACTCGCCGCCGCGCAGGCTCTCCACGCCGTCGCGCAGGGCCTGCACGCAGGGCCCGGCGTAGCGCAGGAAGGCGATGCCCGCCTCGGTCAGCGTGGCGCCGCCCTTGCCGCGCTCGAACAGGCTGGCGTCGAGCACCTCCTCCAGCTCCTTGAGGGTCTTGGACACCGCCGGCTGGCTCACCGCCAGGCGGTCGGCGGCGCGCGCCAGGCTGCCCAGGCGGGCCACCTCGAGGAAGCACAGCAGGTGGCGGAACTTGATGCGTGAGTCGATGTTCATCGGTTACCCCGGAAGGCCCTGGGCGACTGCCCGGTGCCGCGCTTGAAGAATCGCGAGAAGTACGCCGGCTCCGAGAAGCCCAGCTGGTCGGAGACCTCCTGCACGGTCATGTCCGTGTACACCAGGTTGCGCTTGGCCTCCAGCAGCAGGCGCTGGTTGATCAGCTGCAGCGCCGAGGCGCCGGCCAGGCGCCGGCACAGGGCGTTGAGGTGCGCCGCGCTGATGCCCAGGCGCTCGGCGTAGCGCTCGATCGGCAGGTGCTCGCGGAAGCGTTGCTCCACCAGCCGGCGGAACGCCTGCAGGTGCTCGCGGCCGCGGTCCGGGGTGGCGCTGGCGGCATGGCTGGCCTGCAGGTGGCGGCGGCCGAGCCATACCAGCAGGGCGCTGACCAGCGAGCGCAGCATCAGCTCGCGGCCCGGCTCCTGGCGGGTGTATTCGCGCTCGATGGACTCGAACAGGGTGCTCAGGTAGCGCTCGTCCTCGCCCACCGCGTAGCACTGCGGCTGTTCCAGCACGGCGCGGTCGAACTGGCGCAGCAGTTCCTCGGCGAAGGGCTGGGCCAGGCTGATGACGTAGCCGTCGATCTGCGCGGTGAAGCGGAAGCCGTGCACGCACAGCGGCGGCGAGACCTGCAGGGTGGCCTCGCGCACGTGGGTGACGCTGCCCTCCACTTCCAGCTCGGCCTCGCCGGCGCGCACGTAGAGCAGCTGCACCAGGTCGGCGTGGCGGTGCGGGCGGATCTCCCAGTCGTACAGGCTGCTGCGCGAAGGGATGGTCTCGCAGTGCAGGGGGTCGGGTGTCGGCCAGGCGTGGGTCTCGCCGTACAGCTGGAACACCGGGACCGGGTTCGAAGCGGGCGTCTTGTGCATTTATAGGCCGCCGGGGCTATCCATGAAAAATCCAGGTTATCTGTTGGATATTGCCTTCTGCGCAGCGATTCATCCACCAAAAATGCAGGAGCCAATAACAACTACGCGGCCAGGGGGCGTGCCTACGACCAGGCCCCGGTCCGCGACGACGAGGAAAACAACAATGAAAACCCAGGTTGCCATCATCGGCGCCGGCCCTTCCGGGCTGCTCCTCGGCCAGCTGCTGCAGCGTGCCGGCATCGACAACGTCATCCTCGAACGCCAGAGCCCGGGCTACGTGCTCGGGCGCATCCGCGCCGGGGTGCTGGAACAGGGCACCGTGGACCTGCTGCGCGAAGCCGGCGCCCACGCCCGCATGGACGCCGAGGGCCTGCCCCACGACGGCTTCGAGCTGGTGCTGGACGGCCGCCGCGAGCGCATCGACCTCAAGGGCCTGACCGGCGGCAAGAACGTGATGGTCTACGGCCAGACCGAAGTCACCCGCGACCTCATGGAGGCGCGCCAGGCCAGCGGCGCCCTGAGCATCTACGAAGCCGGCGACGTGCAGCTGCACGAGGTGCAGGGCGAGAAGCCCTACGTCACCTTCACCAAGGACGGCGAGGCCGCCCGCCTGGACTGCGACTACATCGCCGGCTGCGACGGCTTCCACGGCGTATCGCGGCAGACCATCCCGGCCGACAGGCTCAAGACCTACGAGCGCGTCTACCCCTTCGGCTGGCTCGGCCTGCTCAGCGACACCCCGCCGGTCAACCACGAGCTCATCTACGCCAGCAGCGAACGCGGCTTCAGCCTCAGCAGCATGCGCTCGGCCACCCGCAGCCGCTACTACCTGCAGGTGGGCCTGGAGGAGAAGGTCGAGGACTGGTCCGACCAGCGCTTCTGGGACGAGCTCAAGCGCCGCCTGCCGGCCGACGCCGCGGCGCGCCTGGTCACCGGGCCGTCGCTGGAGAAGAGCATCGCCCCGCTGCGCAGCTTCGTGGTGGAGCCGCTGCAGTACGGCAAGCTGTTCCTGGTCGGCGACGCCGGGCACATAGTCCCGCCCACCGGGGCCAAGGGCCTGAACCTGGCGGCCAGCGACGTCGACGCCCTGTACCGCATCCTGGTCAAGGTCTACGGCGAGGGCCGCGTCGAGCTGCTGCAGCGCTACTCGGAAGTCGCCCTGCGGCGCATCTGGAAGGCCGAGCGCTTCAGCTGGTGGATGACCAGCATGCTGCACAAGTTCCCCGACAACGACGCCTTCACCCAGAAGATGCTCGACACCGAACTGGCCTACTTCCTCGATTCCCTGGCGGGGCGCACCTGCATCGCCGAGAATTACGTGGGCCTGCCCTTCGAGACGATCGAGTAACGCCGCCGCCGCGAGCCCCCGTGGAACGCGGGGGCTTGCCCTCGGCGGAAAAATTACGCAGAGTGTAAGTCCATTACGAAAACAACAGTGTCCGCCACGACGGGCACGCTGCCTGCGAGTGCCGGTTCATGGACCTCTACACCTACTACCGCTCCACCTCCTCCTACCGGGTGCGCATCGCCCTGGCCCTGAAGGGGCTGGAAGCCCGGCAGCTGCCGGTGAACCTGCTGCAGGGCGAGCACCGCCAGGGCGCCTACCTGGCCCTGAACCCGCAAGGCCGCGTGCCGGCCCTGCGCACCGACGAAGGCGAGCTGCTGGTCCAGTCGCCGGCGATCATCGAATACCTGGAAGAACGCTACCCCGAACCCGCCCTGCTGCCGGCCGACGCCCTGCAGCGCGCGCACCAGCGCGGCGTGGCGGCGCTCATCGGTTGCGACATCCACCCGCTGCACAACGTCGCCGTGCTCAACCGCCTGCGCGGGCTGGGCATCGACGAGAACGGCGTCGAGCAATGGATCGCCCACTGGGTCGGCGAAGGCCTCAAGGCCGTGGAAGCGCTGATCGGCGACGAGGGCTTCTGCTGCGGCCCGCAGCCGGGCCTGGCCGACGTCTACCTGCTGCCGCAGCTGTACGCCGCCCGCCGCTTCAAGGTGGACCTGGCAGGATTCCCGCGCATACTCAGGGTAGAGCGCCTGGCCTTGGAGCACCCGGCCTTCCGCCAGGCCCACCCGGACGTCCAGGCCGACAAGCCGGCCTGAGGAGCGCGCCATGCACAGCCTCGGATTCAAAGTCACCATCGGCGACTTCCTCGCCCGCAGCGTACGCGGCGTGCCCTGCTCGCCACCGAGCCAGCCGCGTAGCTGACCCCACGACTTTCCGAATCCCGGGCGCGCCGCCGCGCGCGTCCACCGCGAGGAACACAGACATGGCAGACCTCTTCGACAACCCCATGGGCCTCATGGGCTTCGAGTTCATCGAATTCGCCTCCCCCACCCCCGGCGTGATGGAACCCATCTTCGCCAGCCTCGGCTTCACCAAGGTGGCCAGCCACCGCTCCAAGGATGTGGACCTGTACCGCCAGGGCGACATCAACCTGATCCTCAACAACGAGCCCAAGAGCCTGGCGGCCTACTTCGCCGCCGAGCACGGCCCCTCGGTGTGCGGCATGGCCTTCCGCGTGAAGAACGCCCACCAGGCCTACGCCCGCGCCCTGGAGCTGGGCGCGCAGCCTGTGGAAATCCCCACCGGGCCGATGGAGCTGCGCCTGCCGGCGATCAAGGGCATCGGCGGCGCGCCGCTGTACCTGATCGACCGCTTCGGCGAGGGCTCGTCGATCTACGACATCGACTTCGAGTTCATCGAAGGCGTGGACCGCCACCCGAAAGGCGCCGGCCTGAAGATCATCGACCACCTCACCCACAACGTGTACCGCGGGCGCATGGCCTACTGGGCGGACTTCTACGAGAAGCTGTTCAACTTCCGCGAGATCCGCTACTTCGACATCAAGGGCGAGTACACCGGCCTGACCTCCAAGGCCATGACCGCGCCGGACGGCATGATCCGCATCCCGCTCAACGAGGAATCCTCCAAGGGCGCCGGGCAGATCGAGGAGTTCCTCATGCAGTTCAACGGCGAGGGCATCCAGCACGTGGCCTTCCTCACCGACGACCTGGTGAAGACCTGGGACGCCCTCAAGGGCCTGAACATGCGCTTCATGACCGCGCCGCCGGCGACCTACTACGAGATGCTCGAGGAACGCCTGCCCAACCATGGCGAGCCGGTGGAGGAACTGCGCAACCGCGGCATCCTCCTCGACGGCACCTCCGAAGGCGGCAAGCGCCGCCTGCTGCTGCAGATCTTCTCGGAAACCCTGATGGGCCCGGTGTTCTTCGAGTTCATCCAGCGCAAGGGCGACGACGGCTTCGGCGAGGGCAACTTCAAGGCGCTGTTCGAATCCATCGAGCGCGACCAGATCCGCCGCGGGGTGCTGGAGGCGAAATAAACCCATCGCGGACGGAGTCCGCTCCTACGGGGAACCCGTGCTTCACGGCAAATTGTAGGAGCGGGCCCTGCCCGCGATTCGCGCGCAGGGCGCGCTCCTGCAGGTTGAAGCTGAACTCCGCGTTCATGCCGGACAGCCCCCTCTCCCGCTTGTGGGAGAGGGGAAGGCGTCAATCCAAAGCACAGTGCCGCCGGCGAACGCCATTCGCGGACAAGGTCCGCTCCTACGGGGAGCCCGTGCTTCACGGCAAATTGTAGGAGCGGGCCCTGCCCACGATTCGCGCGCAGGGCGCGCTCCTACAGGTTGAAGCTGAACTCCGCGTTCATACCGGACAGCCCCCTCTCCCGCTTGTGGGAGAGGGGAAGGCGTCA
>NZ_QGSL01000107.1:793739-814135 GCF_003176655.1 Pseudomonas sp. RW407
GCTCGCCGGACAACGTCTGCGGCTCGCTGCCGAACAGCTCGCGGCAGATCGCCCGCGCCGGCGCATGCAGGCGCAGCAATGCGCCGCGGCTATCGGTCTCCACCAGGCGCCCGCCGACGTTCAGGCAGGCCGAGCCGATCACCCGGCCGGCCTCGAACAGCACGTAGTTGGCGGTGCCGCCGCCGATGTCGATGTTCAGCACCCGCCCGGCGCAGGCGGCGGACAGCTCCGCCGCGCCGGCGCCGCGCCCGGCGATCACCGATTCCAGGTGCGGGCCGGCGCTGGCGACCACGAAGTCGCCCAGCCGCTCGGCCAGGCGCAGCACCGCCGGGCGCGCGTTGCGCGCCTTGGAGGTCTCGCCGGTGATGATGATCGCGCCGGACTCCACCTGCTCCGGCGCAAGGCCCGCGGCGCGGTACTGGTCGAGGATGAAGGCGAGCAGCTCGTCCTCGCGCAGGTGGCCCTCGAAGTCGATCGGGGTGAAGGCCACCGGGCTGACGTAGGTGACCTCCCGCGCGGCGAACTCGTAGTGCGGCACCTGCGACAGCGAGGCGCGGTTGACCAGCACCAGGCGCGAGAAGATCACCTGCGTGGTGGTGGTGCCGACGTCGATGCCGACGCTGCGCAGCTCGCGCCTGCTCATGGCCGTGCCCTACTCGGCCCGCTGCAGGTCGGCGTCGGGCAACGCCACCGGCCCGGGCTGGGCTTCGGATTTCGGCGCGATGAGCAACGCCACCACCACCGCGGTGACACCGCCGAACAGCTTGCCGACCAGCATCGGGAAGATCATCGCGGACATGTTCGCCGCGGTGAAGCCCAGGTGGTCGCCCAGGGCGAAACCGGCGGACACGGCGAAGGCGCAGTTGATGATCTTGCCGCGGGCATCCATCTTGCCGAACATGCCGAACATCGGGATCACGTTGGCCAGGGTCGCCACCATGCCGGCGGCGGCGTCCTTGTTCATGCCCAGCAGGCCGCCGACCTTCATCAGCGGGGTGCCGAACCAGCGGGTCAGCAGCAGCACCATGGGGTAGGCGCCGAGCAGCACGCAGGCGATCGAGCCGATCACCTCCATGGCGCGCATCACCGCGCCGGGCTCGTCACCCTCGCTCATGAAGATCGGGTCCATCCCCGGGATCAGCGTCCAGCCCACGGTGAACTGCACCACCGCGGCGGCCAGGCCGAGGGTGATCAGCCCCACCAGCAGCTTGGCGAACACCTCGAAGCCGGCGATGATCTTCTCCGGGCAGAACTTCAGGCCCAGGGCGATCAGTACCGCGACCGCCAGCACCGGGATCATGTTGATGAGGATCATCGCCAGGCTGAACTGCACCGGCACGCCGTTGACCTCGATGCCCGAGTACATCGCCACCAGCCCGCCGGCGATGCAGCCCAGCGGCACGGTGACGATCCCGGCGAGGGTGCCCAGGGCCAGGTAGCGGCGGTCGGACGGGGCGATGATGCCCAGCGCCACCGGGATGATGAACACCAGGGTCGGGCCCATCATGGCGCCGAGGATCAGCCCCGAGTACAGCCAGGCGGCGGTATCGCCGCCGGCCAGTTCCTTGGCCAGGGAGAAGGCGCCCATGTCGTTGGCCAGCAGGGTGCCGGCGAACATCGCCGGGCTGGCCCCGACGCTCTCGTAGAGCGGGATCACCAGCGGCCCCAGCAGGTTGGCCAGCACCGGCGCCAGGGCGGTGATGCCGACCATGGCCAGGCCCAGCGCGCCCATGGCCATGAAGCCTTCCTCGAACTGCCCGCCGGAGCCGCCGATGCCGCGCCCGAGCCAACCCAGGCCGAGGCGGCCGAGGACCTTCTCGGAGCCGCCGAACTGGCTGAATACCCTGTCCACCGCCCCGATCAGCAGGAAGACCATCATCACGTAGAGGATGATTTCGTTAACGCTCATGACACCTACTCCTGAACAACGTCGTTTCCTTCACGGCAGGCGCGTCAGCGCTGCCAGGCATCCTGGTAGATCGCGGTGATCTGTTGCGCGCAGGCGCTGCGCGGGTTGCCGGCCAGGCAGATGTCCTGCTGGGCCGCCTCGGCCAGCGCGGCGAAGTCCTCGCGGCGCACGCCGTGGGCCTGCAGGTCGCGGCCGGCGGCGCCGACTTCGTCGATCAGGCGCTGCACCGCGGCGATGCTGCGTTCGGCATCCAGGCTTTCGCGGCTGAGCGCGTGGCCGATCTCGGCGTAGGCGCGCTTGCAGACGAGCTGGTTGAAGCGCATCACCGCCGGCAGCATCAGCGCGTTGGCCTGGCCGTGGGGGATGCCGTAGCGCGCGCCCAGGGGGTGCGCGGTGGCATGGCACAGGCCCAGGCCGGAATTGGAAAAGGCCATGCCGGCCATGTACGAGGCGAGCATCATCGACTCGCGGGCGCCGACGTTGCCGCCCTGCCCCACCGCCAGCGGCAGGGCCTCGCCGATCAGCGCCACGGCGCGCAGGGCCAGGCCCTGGGTCAGCGGCGTGGCGTTCGGCGCGACGTAGGCCTCGATGGCGTGGGTCAGCGCGTCTATGCCGGTGGCGGCGGTCACCGCCGGCGGCACCCCGAGGGTCAGGCAGGCGTCGATGATCGCCAGGTCGGGAATCAGGTCGGTGTGCACCAGCACCTGCTTCAGGTGCCGCTGGCTGTCGGTGATGACCGCCACGTTGGTGGCCTCGGAGCCGGTGCCGGCGGTGGTCGGCACGGCGATCAGCGGCATGCGCCGGCGCAGCGCCGGGCTTTCGCCGAGGTCGCTCACCCGGCGCTCCGGGTTGGCCGCCAGCAGCGCCGTGGCCTTGGCCGCGTCCAGCACCGAGCCGCCGCCGAAGGCCAGCACGCCGTCGCAGTCGGCGGCCAGCAGTTGCCGGCCGGCGGCCTCCACCACCTCGCTGTGCGGCTCGCCGCCGGCGTAGACCAGGCATTCGTGGGCCAGCCCGGCGTCGACCAGCGAACGCAGCAGGCCCTGGTCCAGTTGCTGCTCGTGCAGCCGGCCGTCGACCATCACGAACAGCCGGCGGATGCCCAGCGCCGCGCAAGCCTCGCCGGTGCGCACGGTGGCGCCGGGGCCGATGTAGGTGCTGGGCGGCACACGGAACTCGCGCACCGCGCGGGCATTGAGCATGTCCAGGGCGCGATGGATCACCCGGCCGACGTCCTGCTCGTGCATGTCAGCGTTCCTCCAGGGCTTGCAGGCCGCAGGCGGCGATGGCCAGCGGCGTGGTAAACAGCGGCGGCGCGGGCAGGATCACCCGCTGCGCGGGGAAGGCCGCGGCGAACAGCGGCTGCACGCCGGGCAGGCTGCAGGAGCCGCCGGACAGGTAGATCTCGTCCACGGCCTGGCCTTGCAGATGCTCGCGGACGATGTCGGCCATCTTTTCGAACACCGGGCGCACCAGCGGCCACAGCGCCGCGCCCTCCTCGCGCTTGCGCCGTTCGGCCTCCTCCAGCGGCACGCCGAGGTGGCCGGCCAGCACCAGGCTGACGTGGTCCCCGCCGGTGGGCTCGTCGGCGCTGTGGATCACCTCGCCGTCGTGGACCACGGCCACGCCGGTGGTGCCGCCGCCGATGTCCACCACCGCGGCGCGCTCCAGGCGCAGCATCCGCGCCACCGCCGAGGGCTCGTCGATCACGCAGGCGATCTCCAGGCCCACGGCCTCCAGCACATGGGTGGAGATGCGCGGCTCGGTGCCCGGCGGGAAGGACGTGGCGGCGCGGGTGAAGCGCACGCCGAGCTGCTGTTCCAGGCTGTCGAGCTGGGCGCGGACGAGGTTCACCGCGCCGAAGAAATCCCAGACCACGCCGTCGCGCACCACGTCGGCCCAGTCCAGGCGCACCGCCACCGGCAGCGCCTGGGCGTCGAGCACCATGGACACCACGTCGCTGGTGCCCAGGTCGATGCCCAGGGTCAGGGGGCCGCGGTCGCCCGGTTCGGCCACGGGGTGCGCCAGGCAGTAGGCGGCGCGCTCCAGGCGGGGGAACAGCCAGTGCTCGAGATCGCGTTGCATGGCCGCCTCAGACGATCCGCAGGTGGTCGACCATGACGCAGCGGCGCAGGCGGACGAAGGTCCGCGCCGAGGTCACACCCTCGCCGGTGGGCGTGGTGATGGTCATGGTGGTCCAGCCCTCGCCGCCGAAGCCCAGGCCGGCGAGGCACGGCCCGTTCTTGACGAAGATGCTGGTGTCCATGGCGTTGGCCATGCGGTCCAGGTGGTCGAGGTTGCGCGAGTGCATGGCTGCCGTGTGGTGGCAGCCGCCCTCCAGCTTCAGCGCCAGGGCGATGGCCTGGTCGACGTTGGCCACGCGCACCATCGGCAGTACCGGCATCATCATCTCGGTGATGGCGAAGGGGTGGTCGGCGGTGGTCTCCAGCAGCAGCAGGCGTGTCTGTTCCGGCACCTGCAGGCCGATGGCGGCGGCGATCTTCGCCGCGTCGCGGCCGACCCAGTCGCGCGAGACGCTGCCGCGCCCCTGCTCGTCGACCTTCGGCAGCAGCAAGGGCAGCAACTGCCGGCCCTGCTCGGCGCTCAGCTCCACGGCCTGGTGCTTGAGCATCTCGGCCTTGAGGGCGTCGGCGACGCTGTCGACCACGATCAGCACCTTCTCGTCGGCGCAGATGATGTTGTTGTCGAACGAGGCGCCGAACACGATGTCGCGCGCGGCGCGCGCCAGGTCGGCGGTCTCGTCCACCACCACCGGCGGGTTGCCGGCGCCGGCGGCGATCAGGCGCTTGTCGGTGTGCTTGCGCGCGGCTTCCACCACCGCCTCGCCACCGGTCACCACCAGCAGGCCGATGCCCGGGTAGCGGAACAGCCGCTGGGCGGTCTCGATGTCCGGGCGCTGCACGGTGGTGATGAGGTTGGCTGGCGCGCCGGCCTCGACCATGGCTTCGTTGAGCAGGCTGACGGTGCGCTGCGACACCCGCCTGGCCGCCGGGTGCGGGGCGAACACCACGGCGTTGCCGGCGGCGATCATGCTGATGGCGTTGTTGATGACGGTGGCCGCCGGGTTGGTCGAGGGCGTCACCGAGGCGATCACGCCCCAGGCCGCGTTCTCGATCAGCGTCAACCCGCGGTCGCCGCTGAGCACCTGCGCCTGCAGGCATTCGGTGCCGGGGGTATGGCGGGCCTGGGCGATGTTCTTGGCGACCTTGTCGGCCACCCGGCCCATGCCGGTTTCTTCCACCGCCAGCTCCGCCAGTTCCCCGGCGTGGCGCTCGCCGGCGGCGCGGATGGCGGCGATGGCCCGGTCGCGCATGGCCACCGAGCGCAATGCTTTTTGCGCCTGCGCGGCGGCGGCCACGGCGGCGTCCAGTTCGACGAACACGCCGGGGGCGCAGGTCGCGCCCGGCGCGGAACCCCCGGCCGTGGAGGTCGCCCCTATGGAGGCGAGCACCGCCTTGACCACCTGTTCGATTTCCTTCGGGTTGATGTCCACGTCGTGCCTCACAGAATTCAGGGATGAGCCGGGCCACTCCACCTGGCGCGGGCCGGTGGAGGACGCTTGTCGTGAATGACCGCCGGGGGCGGGCCTATTTGCGGTAGAGCAGGCTGCCGTCGAGCACCGCTTCGTCGACGATGCCGACCACGCACAGGTCGATCGGCGCGCGTTCCTCGGCCAGGGCCTGGCGCGCGGCGCTGCCGCTGGCCAGCATCACCCACTCGCCGTTGCCGGCGCCGAGGCAGTCGCTGGCCACGTGCCGTTCACCGCCGGGCTGCCCGGCACGGTCGAGCATCTCGACCAGCAGCAGCCGGTCCAGGCCCATGCCCGGATGCTTCACGGTGCACACCACCTGCCCCACGACAATCGCCAGTTTCATCGCCTGTTACCTCGTCGGGCCGCGTTCCCCGCGGCGTACGCATGGATCCTCGGTGACGGTGCCCGGCACGCGCAGGGCGCGCTCAGGCACCGCTCGGACTGTCGCGGCGAGCCGCTCAATCCACCGGGCGATCCCCCGCCAGCTTGATCGGAAAGACTTCCTCCAGGTCCGAATGCGGGCGCGGGATCACCTGCACCGACACCACTTCGCCGACGCGCTGCGCGGCGGCCGCGCCGGCATCGGTGGCCGCCTTGCAGGCCGCGACGTCGCCGCGGACCATGGCGGTGACCAGGCCGCCGCCGATCTGCTTGACGCCCACCAGCTTCACCCGGGCGGCCTTGACCATGGCGTCGGAGGCCTCGATCAGCGCCACCAGGCCCTTGGTTTCGATCATGCCTAATGCTTCCATCTCACTCTCCTCGAACAATCGATCGCCCTTCGCAGGGCCTCATCGGAGTGGCTAGCCACTCGCATTACCCCCGGACGGCGGGGGCCGCCGTCCGGCTCAGGCGACTCGCCCGACAGCCTCGGCGCCGCCGGCCATCTTGTTGGCCAGCAGCACCGTCTGGATCATTTCCTCGCTCGTGCAGCCGCGCGACAGGTCGTGCAGCGGCGCGTTCATGCCCTGCAGCAACGGGCCGATGGCGTTCATGCCGCCGAGCCGCTGGGCGATCTTGTAGCCGATGTTCCCGGCCTCGAGGCTGGGGAACACGAACACGTTGGCCGCCCCGCCCAGCGGGCTGCCGGGCACCTTGAGCGCGGCCACCGCGGGCACGAAGGCGGCATCGAACTGGAGCTCGCCGTCGACGCACAGGCTTGGCTGGCGCTCGCGCACCAGCTCGCAGGCCTGGCGCACCGCCTCGGCGTCGGCATGCCTGGCGCTGCCGTGGCTTGAGAACGACAGCATCGCCACCCGCGCCGGCTCGCCGGTCAGCCGCTCGAAGTTGGCGGCCGAGGCGATGGCGATGTCCGCCAGTTGCTCCACCGTCGGCCGCGGCACCACGCCGCAATCGGCGAAGGCCAGGGGCGCGCCGCCGTCCGCGGGCAGCATGACGAACACCGAGGACAGCGTGCGGTTGCCCGGCGCCAGGCCCACCACCCGCAGGCCGGCGCGCAACACGTCGGCGGTGGCGCTGAGGTTGCCGGCGATGCACAGGTCCACCTGGCCGGCCGCCAGCAGCGCCGCGCCGAACCACAGTGGGTCGTGCAGCTGCTCCAGGGCCTGCTCGGGGCTGAGCTTGTTCTGCCGTTGCGCCAGGTCCTGGGCGAAGCCGTGCAGCCAGGGCGAGCGCGACGGGTCGATCAGCCCGAGATCGCCCAGGCGGATGTGCCGCTCCAGGCAGTAGCCGCGCAGGGCGAAGGGGTTGCCCAGCAGCAGCGGCTCGGCCAGGCCCTCGCGCTTGAGGTACTGCGCCGCCTCGATGGCGCGGCGGTCCAGGGCGTCGGGGAAGACCACCCGCGGCGGGTTCTGCCGGGCTACCCGGCGGCATTCGTCGAACAGCTTCATGGCGCTTCCCCCTGCACGCGCCGGTCCAGCTCGGCGGCGCTCGGCCAGGGTTGCCCGCGCAGGTGCAGCAGGCTCAGCAGCATGGCCACGTAGAGCGCGCTGGAAAGCCGGTTGAGGGCATGCAGCAGGTCCGGGCGACGCAGCCTGAAGCCGGCCTCCATGAACACTTGCGCGGCGCAGATTTCCACCTCGCGGACCTTGGCCCGCAGCAGGTTGAGCAGCGCCGGCGCGCGGCCGTGGCCGCACTCGGGCACCAGGTGGTCGTGGCCCAGGTACTGCAGCGGCGCGTGGGACAGGCGGTGCAGCACGGTCTCGTCGAGCCCGCCGACGGCGAACCCGGCCAGTTCCTCGCCGAGCACGTCGGCGCGCATCAGTTGGCCGAGCAGCGAACGGATGTCGGCCAGCCAGGCGGCCAGTCCGGCCGGCTCCGCCAGCTCCACCTGCAGCCACACCGCCAGGGCGATGGCCGCGTCCAGCTGGGCGCGGAACTGCAGGCGCGGGTCGTTCTTGGCCACCAGTTCGTGGGCGTTCAGGTGGGTCATGCCGGCGGGCTTGTGCGCCGGCGTCTCGCCGCACAGCTGGCAGGCCGCGGCGACGCGCTGGTCGCTGCCGGTCAGGCCGTGCACCGGCTTCAGGCGCGGCGCGCCGTCGGCGTCCGGCTCGCCAGCCGGACGGTACAGGCGCCCCTGCTCGTCCTGGAACTTCAGCGACAGGCGGCGCTCGTCGATCAGCGCGCGGGCCGAGGGCGTCAGCCGCGCATCGGCGGGCAGGCGCAGCTCGGTGCCTTCGCTCAGGCCGTGGCGTTCGCGCAGCCAGGCCTCGGTGATGAAAGTGCTCATGGCCGCCTCACTGTTCCTGCCAGTTGGCCGGCCAGGCGACGTAGAGGAAGCGCACCCGGCTGGGGGTGCCGAACTCGATGGCGCTGCCCTTGGGGATGAACAGCAGGTCGCCGGGCTGGCCCACCAGGGTCTCGCCGTTCTGGCGAATGTGCAGCTCGCCCTCCAGCACCAGGTCCACCTCGTCGTAGTTCAGCGTCCAGGGGAAGAAGGCGTTCTCCCACTGCATGAAGCCGGCGCCCATGCTGCTGCCGTCGTCGGCGCCGACCACGTCGGTGATGCCGATCTGGCAGTCGCCCGGCACTCCGTCGAGGCGGCCGAAGCGCACGCTGTCGCCCTTCACCAGCTTGATCCCGCCGGCGCCGGTGCGCGCCTCGAAGGCCGCCCGGGCCACGCTGGCGCCGCCCTGCTGCGCGGCCTTGCGCACCAGTTGGTCGACCAGTTGCGCGTCCACCTCGGCGGGCAACCGCGCCAGCACCTCGGCACGGATCCGCGCCAGCTCGTCCTCGCTGGGCCCGGCCGCGGCCGCTTGCGCTTCCTGTGCCTCCGGGCTGCCGGCCACCCGCTCGACCAGCGCCAGGCCCACCTGCTCGGCCACCGTGCGCGCCTCAGGCGTGACGATGCAGCGCGGCAGTTCCACGGCCAGGGAACTCTGTCCGGCGGCGATGGCTTCACGGATGTCGTTGGCGGTAATCAGCTTCTTCATCTCAACAGGTCCTCGATCGGATTCCGTGCGTTCAGCAGCGCGCGCAGGCGCTCGATGCTGGCGGGGTCGTCGCTGGCGGTGCGGACGATCTCGCCGTCGATGCCGTGGCTGCGCAGCAGGCGCTCGATGGCGGGCAGGTCGACGCCGGGCAGGTCGCACTTGCTGATCACCCCGATCAGCCGCTTGCCGGCGTGGATGTCGAGCAGCCCGGGCGGCAGCCGGCATTCCAGCGAATCGGCGGGGTGCACGTAGACCAGGGTGTCGACGTCGTCGGTGCTGGTGATCAGCGCGCGGTACAGGCGCGGGTGGCTGACGAACTCGCCGGGGGTATCCAGCGCGCCGCTGGGGTCGTATTCCAGCGCCTGGGTCTTGCGCGCCGCCGCGGGGTTGCCGCACAGGGCGTTGAACAGGGTGGTCTTGCCGGCGCCGACGCCACCGACCAGGGCATACCGCTGCGCGCTCATCATCAGCTCCTGGTCACCGGGCAGACGCTGTAGTCGAGCAGCCGGCCGAGGGCGGCGCAGGTCTGCGCCAGCGCCTCCTCCACCGCGCCGACGCTGCCGTGCAGCACCAGCGCGCCGCTGAAGCGGTCGAGGAAGCCGATGCGCACGTCGGCGGCCTTGGTGGCGAAGTCGCCGGCGATCATCGCGGTCTCGCCCGGGGTCAGGGTCATGATGCCGATGGCCTCGGCCCCGGGCACGCCGATCTTGCCCGCCAGCTCTTCCTGGGGGTGCGCGATCAGGTGCGCCAGGGTCACCTGCTTGCCCGGGACGAATTCCTGGATGATGCGCTCTTTGGACACGTGCTCTGCTCCTCTAACTGCTTAGGAAGCTAACAAGTGCCCGGACGGCGGCCCTATCAAAATCCGGCAAAGTTTTCCGCCGCCCCGCAAGACCGGAAAACTCCTACGAGAAACCGCTGGAACGCCCGCAGGACGCCGCATCGACGGTTTCCCGCCGAGGCCTGCGACCCGCGGCCGACGCCGTGCTGAGTGACTTTGTCGCAGCCGGCGGGAGGCGTCCGGGCACAGGCTGGGCGCCGCCATGGCGGTGGCGGGGAGTAGGGGAAAGGGGCATCTGACGGACAGGTTCCGCATCGGCCCGACTTGCCCGGCCGGGGCGTTGTTCGTAAGGTGCGCACGTTTTCGTTCGAGGTAACGGGAAGCAGGTGAAAGACCTGCGCTGCCCCCGCAACGGTAACCGACCGCAGGCCCGCGCCTGCCGCGCTCCAATCCGCCACTGTGCGCCACGCATGGGAAGGCCGGGAGCGTGCGAGTCGGCAGCCCGGAGACCGCCCTCGACACGCACGACAGGTGTTGCGGAGGGCCGCACCGTCAAGCGCGGCCCCTCCCGCCCTTGCCCAGCCCTCCTCGAAAGTCCACTTTTGAGGAACCCATCGATGAAACTTTCCCGTCTCGCCCTGACCGCCGCCGTGCTGCCCGCGGCGGCCTTCGCCACCGACGATGCCGAACAGGCCTACCAGCTGCCGTCGATGGTCATCACCTCGGCGCGCCAGGCCGAACCCCGCGGCCAGGCTACCTCGGCCAACACCGTCTTCACCCGCGACGACATCGAGCGCCTGCAGGCGCGCAGCGTCCCCGAGCTGCTGCAGCGGGTGCCCGGCGTGCAGCTGAGCAACGCCGGCGGCCTGACCAGCTACTTCCTGCGCGGCACCAACCCCGGCCAGACCCTGGTGCTGGTGGACGGCCAGCGCATCGCCTCGGCGAGCAGCGGCATCGCCCGCCTGGACTACCTGAACGTCGACAACATCGAGCGCGTGGAAGTGACCCGCGGCCCGCGCTCGGCGCTGTACGGCGCCGACGCCATCGGCGGGGTGATCCAGATCTTCACCCGCCGCGGCGAAGCCGGCCTGCACCCGCAGGTGCGCCTGGCCGCCGGCAGCAACGGCACCTTCCAGCGCAGCGCCTCGCTCGCCGGCGGCGACGAACGCACCCGCTTCGACCTGGGCGCCAGCCTCGACGAGAGCCGCGGCTACGACTACACCCGCGACAACGTCGGCGCCGACAGCGACCACGACGGCCAGCGCAACAAGGCCGTGCACCTGAACCTGGACCACCGCCTGAACGAGGACTGGAAGGCCGGCTTCAGCCTCAACGACCAGCGCGGCGACAGCGAATACGACGACGCCTACAGCTACGCCCCCGCCGAACCCCACGACGAATTCCGCGTCAGCAGCTACAGCGGCTACCTCGAAGGCCAGCTGACCTCGATGTGGAACAGCCGCCTGGAACTGGGCCGCAGCTTCGACCGCAACAAGGCCGTGGGCGCCGCCGAGGTGTGGAACAACGGCACCCTGGAAACCACCCGGCATTCCGCCAGCTGGTTCAACCGCCTGCAGCTGGATGCGCGCAACCAGCTGGCCCTGGGCGCGGACTGGTACGAGGACCGGGTCGACGGCAGCACCGCCTTCGCCGAGGACAGCCGCACCAACCACGCCTTCTTCGCCCAGCACAGCTTCAAGGGCGAGGCCTTCTCCACCGAGCTGGGCCTGCGCCACGACGACAATGAGCGCTACGGTTCGCAGAACAGCTGGAACGCCGCCTTCACCCTGCCGGTGGGCGATAGCCAGAGCTGGATCGCCAGCTACGGCGAGGGCTTCCGCGCGCCGACCTTCAGCGACCTCTACTACCCCGGCGCCAGCAACCCGGACCTTGCGGCCGAGACCTCGAAGACCTACGAGCTGCAATGGCGCGGCGACTTCGCCGGCACCCACCTGGAGGCCGCGCTGTACCGCACGGAAGTGGACGACCTGATCGCCTGGGACAGCGCCAGCAACCAGCCGCAGAACATCGCCAAGGCGCGCATCGACGGCTTCGAGGCCAGCCTGGCCCGCGAGGTCCTCGGCTGGCAGGCCAACCTCGGCCTGAGCATCATCGACCCGCGCGACCGCGACACCGGCCACACCCTGCCGCGCCGCGCCCGGCGCACCCTGAGCCTGGACCTGGACCGCCAGTTCGGCGCCTTCGGCGTCGGCGGCACCTGGCGCGCGCTGAGCAACAGCTATGCCGACGCGGCCAACCAGGACCGCCTGGGCGGCTACGGCGTGCTCGACGTGCGCGGCAGCTGGCAGTTCAGCGAAACGCTGCGCTGGGACCTGAAGCTGCAGAACCTGCTGGACAAGGACTACGCCCGCGCCAGCTACCAGCGCCCGACCGACCCCATGGGCTTCCCCAGCGAGACCTTCCACTACAAGGAAGCCGGGCGCACCGCGCTGCTGGCGTTGACCTGGACGCCGGAGTTGTAGGTATCGGCCCATGCAGGAGCGCGCCCTGCGCGCGATTTCGCGGGCAGGGCCCGCTCCTACAGGTTGCCGTGAGGCATGGCATTCTCACCCGTAGGAGCGGATTCATCCGCGATTCCGCCGACATGGCGGACGGCGCCCAGGCCAACCTTGGCACCGCCGGGGATCGCCATTAAACGGCGGATAACGCGGAGCGTTATTCGCCCTACGTTCGCCATGCGGCACAGCATTTCCCTGTAGGAGCGGGCCCTGCCCGCGATTCCGCCGGCAAGGCGGACGGCGCCAGGCCAACCTTGGCGCCGCCGGGGATCGCCGCTAAACGGCGGATAACGCGGAGCGTTATTCGCCCTACGTTCGCCATGAGGCACAGCATTTCCCTGTAGGAGCGGGCCCTGCCCGCGATTCCGCCGGCAGGGCGGACGGCGCCCAGGCCAACCTTGGCGCCGCCAGGGATCGCCGTTAAACGGCGGATAACGCGGAGCGTTATTCGCCCTACGTTCGCCATGCGGCACGGCATTTCCTTGTAGGAGCGGACCTTGTCCGCGATTCCGCCGGCAGGGCGGACCACGCCCAGGCCAACCTTGGCGCCGCCGGGGATCGCCGTTAAACGGCGGATAACGCGGAGCGTTATTCGCCCTACGCCAACACCCCCGCCAACCGCCCCAGCGCCGCGCAATCCACGGCGTGCCAATCGCTCAGCTCCGGCCAGGGGTTCTCCGCCAGGTTGACCAGCGCCGTGTAGCTGCCCGCCGCGCGGCCGCATTCCAGGTCGAAGCGGTAGTCGCCGACCATCAGCATGTCCCTGGGCTGCACGCCCCAGCGCTCGGCCAGGTGCAGCAGGCCGTCGGGGTTGGGCTTGGGCCGGGCTTCGCCGCGGCCGAGGATGTCGCCGGTGGCGAAGCAGTCGCCCAGGCCGATGGCCTGCAGGGTCACCAGCGCCAGCTCGTGGGCGTTGCGGGTGAGGATGCCGAGGCGGTAGCCGGCCTCGTGCAGCGCGCGCACCAGGTCCACCGCGCCGGGGGCGGCGGTGGAGGCCAGGGCCAGTTCGCGCTCGTGCGCCAGCAGCCAGGCGTGCTTGGCCGCCGCCTCGGCTTCCGGCAGCGCCGCCAGGTGGCTGAGGATGTCGTCTTCCTGGGGGATGCCCAGGGCCCGCTTGATCGCCGGGAAGTCGTGCACCGCCAGGGTCAGAGTGCCGTCCATGTCGAACACCCAGTGGCGGATCAGGCCCGGCCTCATGTCCAGTCCTCGCGGCGGCGGATCAGGCCTTCCTGGGTCGCCGAGGCCACCAGCTGGCCGTCGCGGTTGAAGATGCTGCCGCGCACGAAGCCGCGGCCGTTGCCGGCCCAGGGGCTGTCGATGGCGTACAGCAGCCACTCGTCCGCGCGCAGGTCGCGGTGGAACCACACGGAATGGTCGATGGTGGCCACCTGCATGTCCTTCTGCCACACCGAGCGGCCGTGGGGCAGCAGCGAGGTGGTGAGGAAGCCGAAGTCCGAGGCGTAGGCGAGGATGTACTTGTGCAGCGCCGGCACGTCCGGCAGCTTGCCGTCGGCGCGCAGCCAGAGGTACTTGATCGGCTCGCCGACCTGCGGGTCGTAGGGGTCGTTCTGGGTGACCGGGCGGATCTCGATGGGCTTGGGGTACAGCAGCTTGTCGCGGATGCGCTCGGGGAACTGGGCGATGCTGCGCTGCTTGAGCTCCAGGTCCGTGGGCAGGTTCTCCGGGCCGACCACGTCGGGCATCGGGATCTGGTGCTGGAAGCCCTCCTCGTCGTACTGGAAGGAGGTGCTCAGGGCGAAGATCGGCTGGCCCTTCTGGATGGCGGTGACGCGGCGGGTGCTGAAGGTGCCGCCGTCGCGCACCCGGTCGACCTGGTAGACCACCGGCATGCTGGCGTCGCCCGGGCGCAGGAAGTAGCCGTGCATCGAATGCACGTGGCGCGCCGGCTCCACCGTCTGGCTGGCCGCCGACAACGCCTGGCCGAGCACCTGGCCGCCGTACAGCTGGCGGAAGCCGAGGTCCTGGCTGATGCCCCGGAACAGGTTTTCCTCGATGGGTTCCAGGCTCAGCAAAGCCACCAGGTTGTCCAGGATCTGGGTCATGACGTTTCCTCGGAATCGATACTGCGAATGGAATGCGGGCGGCGCGGCTGGGGGTAGGCAGGGGAGCTGGTCAGACGAGTGTCCCATACCGCGCGGCCGATGGTGAAATGATAGAGGCTGACCGGGCGGTCCGATCCTTCGCCGAGCAATTCCCGCAGCGCCTCGTCGAAATAGCAGCCGATGCCGGTGCCCGAGAGCCCGGCGGCCTCGGCCTCCAGGTAGAGCACCTGGCCGATCTGCCCGGCCTCCCAGTACAGCCGCGGGTAGGTCCAGGGGCCCTCGGCCAGCGCCGCGTCCAGGTCGGCGAGCATGGCGAAGGCCACGCAGCCGTCGCTGGCGATGTCCTGGCCGCAGGAAAGGAAGGCCGAGAGCTGGCGGGCGTCGCCTTCCAGCAACAGGTACAGCGGCAGCCCGGCGTCCGCCCGGCGCCACTGGAAGTCCGCGCGCAGGCCGCCCGGCGCGCGGCCGCTGCGGCCCAGCCAGTAGAGCCCCGGCGCCAGGCCCTGGACGCGGTGGACGAACAGCAGCAGGTCCAGGCGCGGCGGCTCGCCAGTGCAGGCGAAGGGCACCGGCGAGTGCTCCGGCAGCAGGCGGCGCAGCCAGGCCAGCAGCAGCTCGGCGTGGATGCCGCTGCGGCCGTCCAGGCTCTGCGCGCTGCGCCGGCGGTGGAGAATCGGGCGCAGCGGCAGGCCGGGGTTGTCCAGGGCCGCCTCGGCGCGCGGCAGGCGCCAGTCGGCGGGGGCCAGCGCCGGCGCACGGCACAGCGCGTGGACGCGCTCCAGCTCCGGCCAGTGGCGGTAGCTGCGCGAGAGGCGGTTGGGCGCGCCCTGCAGCTCCAGCGCCGCCAGGCCCCGCAGCAGCGCATCGGGCACGCGGGGCTCAGGGTCCTGCGGCGGACCTATCCACAGCAACGCATCCACCACCTCGCGCTCGTGGAAGCCTTCCCGGTCCAGGCCGAAGGGCGCGTCCAGGCTGCGCTCGTCCAGCGTGCGCAGCAGCCGCACTTCCCAGCCCTGGATGGCCGCGGCGATGGCCAGGGCCGCCAGGGCGTGGCCGAAGTCGTGCTGGCAGTAGCGGTAGGCGCGCTCGCCGTACTTCCAGGCCTCGCGCCAGGGGATGCTGGCCAGCGCCAGCAGCAGGCCGTCGCCGGGGAGCTGCCCGGCCAGGGCGGGCGGCAGTTCGGCGCGCACCTCCAGCAGGTGTTCGTCGGCCGTGTAGTGGGCCAGCACGGCGGACTTGTCCACAGCCCCGGCCGGCAACAGCAGGTAGGCCTCGGTGGGATGCAGGTTGCCGCTGGAGGGGTTGACCCGCAGCGCCCAGCGGCTGCCGCCGGCTTCCTTCCAGGCGGAGAGGGCCAGGCTGTCGTAGAGCAGTTGCGAGACGCTTTCCAGGCCCAGCGGCGCCGGCTCGCCGAGGGGGCCGGCGAACACGCCGTCGTAGCCCGGCGATTCCTCCTGCGGGCGGTGCAGCAATTCGATCGAGCGCGCCCCGGCATAGCGGCGGAAGGGCGCCGGCTGGGTCGCCCAGTCCAGCTGGCCGGGCCCCGGGGCGAAGCGCTCCGGGGCGTGGCAGCTCAGGGCATGGTAGGCACGCACGGCCTCGGCGGCGTTCATGTCTGCGCCTCCAGCCATTGCTGGCGGCTGATGCGGAACAGCACGTGCGGGCGCAGCGCATGGCCCTCGGGCAGGCGCGGGTGGTCGAAGTCGGCGGCCGCGTCGCGCCGCATGTCCAGGCGTTGCATCAGGCCCTGGGACGGCAGGTTGGCCGGCACGGTGAAGGCCACTACCTCGGTCAGGCGCAGCTGTGCGAAGGCGTATTCCAGCACCGCCCGCGCCGCCTCCAACGCATAGCCCTGGCGCCAGAACGCCCGGTTCAGCCGCCAGCCGATCTCCACCGCCGGGGTGAAGGCGGCTTCGAAGCCCACGTGCTGCACGCCCAGCACGCCGAGGAAGGCGCCGTCGTCGCGACGCTCGACTATCCACTGGCCGAAGCCGTGCTCGGCGAAGTGCGCGTGGATGCGCGCGGCCAGGGCGTCGCTGTCCTCGCGGCCCATGCAGGCGGGGAAGTGGCGCATCACTTCGGGGTCGGCGTTGAGGGCGGCGAAGGCCTCCAGGTCGCCGTCGCGCCAAGGGCGCAGCAGCAGGCGCGGGGTGCTCAGGCTGGGCAGGTGCATGGTTCGCCTCGGGATGCTCGTCAGGGGCCTATTGTGCCCCATGCACGGCCCTGGCGCCCGGCCGCGGGGCCGGCTTACCCTTGCCGGTGAACAGCCCGAGCCCCGTCCCATGCCGTTGCCCCTGGTCTACCACGACGACTACAGCCCGCCCTTCCCCGCCGGCCACCGCTTCCCGATGGAGAAGTTCCGCCTGCTCAAGGAGCACCTGGTGGCCAGCGGCCTGACCTGCGACGCGGCGCTGCTGCGCCCCGAGCCCTGCCCGGCGGACATCCTCGCCCTGGCCCACGACCGCGGCTACATCGAGCGCTACTGCGGCGGCCGGATGAGCCACGAGGAGCTGCGCCGCCTGGGCCTGCCCTGGAGCGAGGCCCTGGCCATGCGCACCGTGCGCGCGGTGGGCGGCTCGCTGCTGGGCGCGGAGCTGGCGCTGCGCCATGGCCTGGCTTGCCACCTGGCCGGCGGCACCCACCACGCGCACCACGACCACGCCTCGGGCTTCTGCATCTTCAACGACCTGGCGGTGATCGCCCTCTACCTGCTGGAGAGCGGCCGCGCCGGGCGGGTGCTGATCTTCGACTGCGACGTGCACCAGGGCGACGGCACCGCGCGCATCCTGGAAAACGTCCCCGACGCCGTCACGGTGTCACTGCACTGCGAGAAGAACTTCCCCGCGCGCAAGGCGCACAGCGACTGGGACATCCCCCTGCCGCTGCACATGGGCGACGCCGACTACCTGCGGGTGGTGGACGAGGCGCTGGACTACCTGCTGCCGCTGTACCAGCCGGACCTGGTGCTCTACGACGCCGGGGTGGACGTGCACAAGGACGACGCCCTGGGCTACCTGAACCTCACCGACGCCGGCCTGGCCGCCCGCGACGAGCGGGTGATCGAACGCTGCCTGGCCCGCGACATCCCGGTGCTGGGGGTGATCGGCGGCGGCTACGACAAGGACCGCGCGGCCCTGGCGCGGCGCCACGGCATCCTCCACCACAGCGCGCAGCGCGTCTGGCAGCGCCTCGGCCTGGGCTGAGTTGTCCACGCAGGCTGTGGAACAACCTGTGGAAAAGCTTGGGGGCGTCCGCCCCGGCCCCCGCCCGGCCTGGGGCACAGCCGGCTGGGTGAAAGATGACCAGGCAAGCTTGCACGCAGCGGAGCCTTGTCCACGGATACTGTGGAAGCCACTGTGGATAAGCTGCGGGGCCTTCGCTGCAGGCCACGCCCCTCAAGCCCTCCAGCCCAATGAACAAAATATGACCAGGGCGTTCTTCGTAGGAGCGAGCTTGCTCGCGAAGGGCGCCGCGGAGGGAATGGGGGTTCGCGAGCAAGCTCGCTCCTACAAGAGCCCGAGGCATCGGCTTGTCCACGGATGCTGTGGAGCCGCCTGTGGATATCCTGGGAACAAGCGCGCCGGCCGCCCGTGAGCAAAGGCTTCGCCGCGGCTGCCGGCAAATTGACCAGCCGCCCGCCGCAGCGGCTAGGCTAGAATGCGCGCCCTCTCCACCGACCATGCCCAGCCCATGACCAGCTCCAGCCCCTCGTCCTCCCGCAGCGCCATCGTCATCGGCGGCGGCCCCGCCGGCCTGATGGCGGCCGAAGTGCTGGCTGGCGCCAGCGTGCGCGTGGCGCTGTACGACGCCATGCCCTCGGTGGGACGCAAGTTCCTGCTGGCCGGCGTCGGCGGCATGAACATCACCCATTCCGAGGCCCGCGAGGCCTTCGTCGGCCGCTACGGCGAGCGCCGCGGGGAAGTCGGCGCGCTGCTCGCCGATTTCGACGGCCAGGCCCTGCGCGAGTGGATCCACGGCCTGGGGATAACCACCTTCGTCGGCACCTCCGGCCGCGTCTTCCCCACCGACATGAAGGCCGCGCCCCTGCTGCGCGCCTGGCTCAAGCGCCTGCGCGAAAAAGGCGTAGTTATTCACACCCGCAGCCGCTGGCAGGGCTGGGACGACCAGGGCCACCTGCTCATCGATGGCCTCGCCGGCCGCGAGGCGCTACAGGCCGACGCCACCGTCCTCGCCCTGGGCGGCGGCAGTTGGCAACGCCTGGGCTCCGACGGCGCCTGGGTGCCGCTGCTGCAGGCGCGCGGCGTGGAAGTCGCACCCCTGCGTCCCTCCAACTGTGGCTTCGAAGTCGAGGCCTGGAGCGGGTTCTTCCGCGACAAGTTCGCCGGCGCGCCGGTCAAGCCGGTGGCCCTGGGCCTGGACGGCGAGGCGCCGCGCCAGGGCGAGTTCGTGGTCACCGCCGGCGGCATCGAGGGCAGCCTGGTCTATGCGCTGTCCGCCGCCATCCGCGAGCGCATCGCCCGCGACGGCTCGGCCACCCTGTACCTGGACCTGCTGCCGGGCCGCAGCGCCGAGCAGGTGGCCAAGGCCCTGGCCCAGCCGCGCGGCTCCAAGTCCATGGCCAACCACCTGCGCGGCCGCCTGGGCCTGGACGGCGTGCGCGCCGGCCTGCTGCGCGAGTTGTCCACAGCCGCGGACTATGCCGAGCCGCAACGCCTGGCCACGCTGATCAAGGCGCTACCGCTACGCGTGGTGCGCGCCCGCCCGCTGGACGAAGCCATCAGCAGCGCCGGCGGCGTCACCTTCGAGGCGGTGGATAAGCAGCTGATGCTGGACGCCCTGCCCGGGGTGTTCTGCGCCGGCGAGATGCTCGACTGGGAGGCCCCCACCGGTGGCTACCTGCTCACCGCCTGCTTCGCCAGCGGCCGCGCCGCCGGCCTGGGCGCATTGCGCTGGCTGAAACTGGAACCCTAGTGCTAGATTGCGGACTCCCACCCGCAGAGTCCGCGCCATGCCCCTGAGCTTCCGTCCGGCCCGCGCCGGGGACGTCGATACTGCCGTCCCGCTGATCTACAGTTCCGGCCCCGACGCCTTCGACTACGTCTTCGCCCGCCCCGGCCGCAACAGCGCCCAGGACTTCCTGCGCCACGCCTTCGTCCAGGGCGGCGGCCAGTTCGGCTGGCGCCAGCACACGGTGGGCGAGCTGGATGGGCGGGTGGTGGCGGTGGGGACCGTGTTCGGCGGCGAGGCCAACCTCGGCTACATGCTCGCCGCCAGCCGGCAGATCCTCGGCTTCTTCGGCCCGGGCGCGCTGCCGGTGATCCACCACGGCCTGCAACTGGAACGCATCATCTGCCCGCCGCCGAAGCAGACGCTGTACCTCGCCCACCTCGGCGTGGCGCCGGAGCTACGCGGCGAAGGCCTGGGCAGCCAGTTGATCGCCCACTTCCTCGAACGCGGCCGCCAGGCCGGCCTGCCCATGGCCGCCCTCGACGTGTCGGTGGCCAACCCGCGGGCCCAGGCGCTGTACGAGCGCATGGGCTTCGCGGTGCAGGCCGAGCGCACCTCCGACCTGCCCGGCGTGGCCAGCCACCGCTACATGCAGCGCGCCCTCTGAGCCTGCGCTAGACTGCGCGCCAGCCGCCCGCAGAGGCGGCAACGCCACCGTGCCGGCCAGTGCCACGACAAGGAAGCGCCATGAGCAACCTGAACAGCGTCGAACTGAAAGTCTTCGTCCCGGCCCGCGACTACGCCCGGTCCCAGGCCTTCTACCGCGACCTCGGCTTCGCCAATCCCTGGGGTTCCGAGGAGCTGAGCTACTTCCACCACGGCGACCGCTGCGCCTTCCTGCTGCAGAACTTCTACGTCAAGGAATTCGCCGAGAACCTGATGCTGCACCTGCTGGTGGAGGACGCCGACGCCTGGTGGCAGCGCCTGCGTGAGATCGATATCACCGGGCACTACGGGGTGCGGCTAGGGGAGCCGGCGGACCAGCCTTGGCGGATGCGGGATTTCACCTTGCATGATCCGAGCGGGGTGTTGTGGCGTATCGGCCACAATCTTGATTGAGCGGGGTCGCGGCTTTTCGTAGGAGCGAGCTTGCTCGCGAACGGCATTCTGCCGGGTGGTTCGGTGTGTATCCTCAAGAGCGCCCTCTCCCCAGCCCTCTCCCTGAAGGGAGAGGGGGCTTGTCCGTGCCGAGAGGAGGCTTGGTTTCAGCCGGT
>NZ_QGSL01000107.1:814145-840411 GCF_003176655.1 Pseudomonas sp. RW407
ATCAGGACCCTGAAAGTGGAAGCCCCGGCGGCCCGCAGCGCCGGCATCAAGGTCAAGTCCGTGGCTGAACTGGTCGAGAAACTGAAGAACGAGGCGAAGGTGATCTGATGGCTGTTTTGGTTATTGCAGAGCATTCGAATGGCGCGCTGGCTGCCGCCACCCTGAATACCGTCGTTGCCGCGCAGAAGATCGGCGGTGACATCGCCGTGCTGGTCGCAGGCGCGAACGTCGGCACCGTGGCCGAAGCCGCCGCCAAGATCGCGGGCGTTGCCAGGGTGCTGGTCGCCGACGCCGCCGCCTATGCCCACCAGCTGCCGGAGAACATCGCGCCGCTGGTGGTTTCCATCGCCCGGAACTTCACCCACGTGCTGGCCCCGGCCACCACCAGCGGCAAGAACTACCTGCCGCGCGTGGCCGCGCTGCTGGATGTCGACCAGGTCTCCGAGATCGTTGACGTGGTCAGCGCCGACACCTTCAAGCGCCCGATATACGCCGGCAACGCCATCGCCACCGTGCAGTCCTCGGCGCCGGTCAAGGTCATCACCGTGCGCACCACCGGCTTCGACGCCGTCGCTGCCGAAGGCGGCAACGCGAGCATCGAGGCGCTGGGCGAGGTCTTCGATGCCCGCAGCTCGGCCTTCGTCGGTGAGGCGCTGGCCAAGTCCGACCGTCCGGAACTGACCGCCGCCAAGATCGTGGTCTCCGGTGGCCGCGGCATGGGCAACGGCGACAACTTCAAGCTCCTCTACGCCCTGGCCGACAAGCTCGGCGCTGCCGTCGGTGCCTCCCGCGCCGCGGTCGACGCCGGCTTCGTGCCCAACGACATGCAGGTCGGCCAGACCGGCAAGATCGTCGCGCCGCAGCTCTACGTAGCGGTGGGCATCTCCGGTGCCATCCAGCACCTGGCGGGCATGAAGGACTCGAAAGTCATCGTGGCCATCAACAAGGACGAGGAGGCGCCGATCTTCCAGGTCGCCGACTACGGCCTGGTGGGCGACCTGTTCGAGGTCGTTCCTGAGTTGGAAAAGGCCGTCTGAGCCGGCCCCCAGCCCATCCCTTGCCGGGCCGGCGTCCAGCGGCCCGGCGTTTCGCCAACCCCCCTGCCAAGAAACAACAACAATGAAGATTCGCCGTACCCCTGTGCTGGTCCCCGGACTGGCGCTGCTGCCCCTGTTCGCCCATGCCGACTTCCTGGCCGACAGCAAGGCCAGCCTCGAAATGCGCAATTTCTACTTCAACCGCGACTACCGCCAGTCCGGCGCGACGCAGTCCTACTCGGAGGAGTGGGCGCAGGGCTTCCTGCTGCGCTACGAGTCCGGCTACACCGAGGGCACCGTCGGCGTGGGCGTCGACGCCCTGGGCCTGCTGGGCCTCAAGCTCGACTCCAGCCCCGACCGCTCCGGCTCCGGCCTGCTGCCGTACTCGGCCAGCGACCGCCGCGCCGCCGACGACTATAGCGACCTGGGCCTGACCGCCAAGCTGCGCCTGTCCCGCAGCACGCTGAAGGTCGGCACCCTGCTGCCCAAGCTGCCGGTGGTGCAGTACAACGACACCCGCCTGCTGCCGCAGACCTTCCAGGGCGCGCTGGTGGAGTCGAAGGAACTCGACGACCTCGACCTGCAGGCCGGCCAGCTGCGCCAGGTCAAGCAGCGCGATTCGTCCAACGCCGAGGACCTCGGCGTCACCCGCGGCAACAAGCGCAACATCACTGCCGGCAGCCACCTCACCAGCGACCGCTTCAACCTGGCCGGCGGCACCTACCGCTGGAGCGAAAACCTCAGCACCAGCTACCACTACGCCAATCTCGAAGACCTCTACCGCCAGCACTACCTGGCTCTGCTGCACGTCCTGCCGATCGCCGCGGGCCAGTCGCTGAAGTCCGACATCCGCTGGGCGCGCTCCAGCGACGACGGCGGCAGCAACGTCGACAACCGCGCGCTCAACGCGATGTTCACCTACAGGCTGGACAACCACGCCTTCGGCCTGGGTTACCAGCGCATGTCCGGCGACACCGGCTTCGCCTACCTGGCCGGCACCGACCCGTACCTGGTCAACTACGTGCAGATCGGCGACTTCGCCAACAAGGACGAACGCTCCTGGCAACTGCGCTACGACTACAACTTCGCCGCCCTGGGCCTGCCCGGGCTGAGCCTGATGACGCGCTACCTGCGTGGCGACGACATCGACCTGCTCGATGGCCAGGGCGACGGCAAGGAGTGGGAGCGCGACACCGACGTCGGCTACGTGGTGCAGGGCGGGGCGTTGAAGAACCTCGGCTTCAAGGTGCGCAACAGCACCTTCCGCAGCAGCTTCGGCAACGACATGGACGAGACGCGGCTGATCGTCAGCTACAGCCTGCCGCTCTGGTAAGGCGAGGGCGGGCCGGAAGGGCGTCGCGTTCCGGCATCCGCCTGCGGCCCGCAGGGCTCAGGCCGCGGGATAGGCGACCGAGCCATCCGCCTGGACGACGGCGCCGGCCGTCAGCCGGGCGGGTTCCAGGCGGCCTTCGGCCATGATGTGGAAGACCGTCTCGCCCCGGGCGATGAGGTAGTCGCTGACGATGCGGCGGTGGCACCGCCACCACAGGGCTTCCGCGCACATGATCGCGCAGCGCCGCTGGCGCCCGGCCTCCAGCAGCTGCTCCAGGCCCTTGTGGAACGGCGCCGAGAGCGCGTAGTCGGCGTAGTTGTGGAAGCTGCGGTTGGCCCAGAAGCCATTGACCTGCGCCGGCAGGTCCCGGGCCTTGCCGCGCAGCCCGCCGAGCGCGGCCAGGTGCTCGTAGCCGATGCCGCAGCCCGCCAGCGCCGCGGGAAGCGTATCGGCATTGAACTGCGGGTTGCTCGCGGAGCGCGGAACCTTGCGGATGTCCACGACCCGCTCGACGCCGGGCCCGCGCAACAGCTCGACGAACGCCTCCAGGCTGCGGTTGGAATGGCCGATGGTGAAGAACGGAAGCTTCACGCGATGCCCGCGTCACGCCGGGGTGAGGGCGCTGCCCTTGTGCGCCGCGACGTGGTCGGTCCTGTCGCTCTTGATCTCGTACTGCGGCTCGTCTTCCGAGGCGTGATGGCGGTGGCCCTTGTAGTCGAAGTCGCGGGTGTGGATGGCGATGATCGTCCCCGACACCCGGCCGGCCTCGGAATTCCAGCTCACATGGTCGCCAATCTCGAATCGCTTGCTCATCGCCCAGGCTCCTCTTCGATACGGGCGCCGTCCGGGGCCGGGCAGGCCATATCGGAAATCGACGCCGCGAAAGTGAAAGTGCTCAGCTTAGCCCAGTTGCCGATACGGGGCGGCAGGCCCTCATGGCCCTGCCGCGCAGGCTTTGCGGATTTACCTTAGGAATTCTTGATACAAATCATTCTCAATGGCGTCGATTGGCGCCTAAATGCGGGCTCGTGATTCCCCATCCCCCGAGCCAAGGAGAAGACCATGCGAATCAACCGTGCCGTTCCCGTGATACTGGCGCTCGCCGCCCCGTTCGCGGCGGCCAAGGAATACCCCATCGGCGCCCCGCAGGCCTGCGGCGGGATGGAGATCGGCGCGGTGTACCTGCAGCCGATCGAGATGGACCCGCCAGGGATGATGCGCGCCGCCGCGCAGTCCGACGTGCACCTGGAGGCCGACATCGCCGCCACCGCCGACAACCCCAACGGCTTCCAGGAAGGCAGCTGGATTCCCCACCTGCGGGTGGCCTACGAACTGCGCAAGGACGGCAGCGACCAGGTCCTCAAGGGCGACTTCCACGGCATGGTGGCCAGCGACGGCCCGCACTACGGCGATAACCTCAAGCTGCTCGGGCCAGGCAAGTACCACCTGACCTACACCATCCTGCCGCCGTCGGAAGCCTCCATGTTCGGCCGCCACGTCGACAAGGAAACCGGCGTGGCGCCCTGGTTCAAGGAATGCAAGGTGGAATACGACTTCACCTATGCCGGCATCGGCAAGAAAGGCGGCTACTGATGCGCGGGCCGCGCCCGTTGCGGGTGCGGCGTTCCCTTCCCGAGAGTCGCGAGGCCGTCATGTTGCGCTCGTTCTTCTGCCTGCTGGCATTGTCGTTCGCCGTTGCCGCGAAGGCAGCGCCGCTCCCCACCTATGAGCTGACCATCAGCGATGGCCACTTCACCCCCCGGACCCTGGAAGTGCCCGCCGGGCAGCGCTTCAAGGTCGTGGTGCGCAACGCCGGCAGCGGGCCGGCGGAATTCGAGAGCACGCCACTGCGGGTGGAGAAGGTGCTCTCGCCGGGCGTCACCTCCTTCGTGGTGATCCACCCCCTGCGGCCCGGCCGCTATCCCTTCTTCGACGAGTTCCACATGGACCTGCCGCAAGGCGAGATCGTGGCGCACTGACCCGGAGCTAGCATGCTGCAATCCCTGTTCATCGTCTGGCGCGAAAGCGTCGAAGCGCTTCTGGTCGTCGGCATCCTGCATGCCTGGCTCTGCCATCGCCCGGAGCCGGCGCGCGGCCTGCGCATGCTCTGGAGCGGGGTGATGCTGGGCGTGGTGCTGGCCTGCTCGCTGGCCGCGCTCTTCATGCTGGCCGGGGAGTGGCTGGCGGGGCCGTCCGGCGAATGGTTCCAGGCCGCCATGGTGCTCTGCGCCAGCCTGCTGATCCTGCAGATGGTGGTGTGGATGCACCGCCACGGGCGCGGCATGAAGCGCCAGCTGGAGCATGACGCCGAGCGCAGTCTCGCCGAGGACGGCGGCTGGGGCGTGCTGCTGCTGGCGATGCTGGCGGTGGCCCGCGAAGGCAGCGAGACGGTGGTGTTCCTCTATGGCATCGGCGCGCAGCAGGGGGCGGACTGGACCTGGTTCGCGCTGGGCGGCGTGCTCGGCTTCCTGCTGGCGCTGGCCACCTACGCCGCGCTGCAGTGGTCCTCGCGGATACTGACCTGGCGGCGCTTCTTCCGCGTCAGCGAAGTCCTCCTGCTGCTGCTCGGCGGCGCCTTGCTGATGGCGGCGCTGGACCGGGTGGCGGGGCAGGTCATGGCGCTGGATCTGCCCGAGTGGTGCTACGGGCTGTTCGGCGACCCGCTGTGGGATACCTCCGCCTGGCTCAGCGACGGCCATGGCCTGGGAGCGGCCCTGGCCGGGTTCGCCGGTTACCGCGCCGCGCCCTCGCTGCTGGCGGTACTGCTGCTGCCGGCCTACTGGGCGCTGGCGAGCTACCTGTGCCGGCGCGGCGAGCACCACGCCGAGGCCCGGCTGGCATGAGCGACGCACCTTCCCCGCTGGCCCGGCTGGGGGACGGCATGCGCCGGCATGCCGGGCTGATCCGTGCGCTGCAATGGGCCGTGGTGCTGTTCTACGCGGTGCTGCTGGTCGTCCCGGCCTGCCTGGACCTGCCCCCGCCGCAGGCACGCATGCTGGACAACCTGGCGGTGTTCGCGCAGTTCGTGTTCTGGGGCATCTGGTGGCCCTTCGTGCTGCTGTCGATGCTGCTGTTCGGGCGGCTCTGGTGCGGGCTGTTCTGCCCCGAGGGCGCGCTCAGCGAATGGGCGAGCCGGCATGGCCGCGGGCGCGGCGTGCCGCGCTGGATGCGCTGGGGCGGCTGGCCGTTCGTGGCCTTTTGCCTGACCACCCTGTACGGGCAACTGGTCAGCGTCTACGACTATGCGCTGCCGGCGCTGCTGATCCTCGGCGGCTCGACCCTGGCGGCGATGCTGGTGGGGTTCCTGTACGGGCGTGGCAAGCGTGTCTGGTGCCGCTACCTGTGCCCGGTCAGCGGCGTGTTCAACCTGCTCGCGCGGCTGGCGCCGGTGCACTTCCGCGTCGACGAACAGCGCTGGCTGGCCAATGCCGGGCCGCACCTGCCGACGCCCAACTGCGCCCCGCTGATCGACATCCGCCGCATGACCGGCTGCGCCGACTGCCATTCCTGCGGCCGCTGCAGCGGCCAGCGCGGCGCCGTGGCCCTGAGCCCGCGCTGGCCGAACGAGGAAGTCGTCGTCCACGGCCAGCGCACGGAAAGCCCGTGGCCCGTGCGCCTGCTGCTGTTCGGGATGATCGGCCTGGCCATGGGCGCCTTCAACTGGACGCTCAGCCCCTGGTTCATCGCGCTCAAGCAGGCGGGTGCGGAATGGCTGGTGGCGCGGGGCATCGTCTGGCCTCTGGAGGCCAACGCGCCCTGGTGGGTGCTGACGCACTACCCGCAGAACAACGACGCCTTCACCTGGCTCGATGGCGGCGTGCTGGTGGTCTACGTGCTGGCCTGGGCGCTGCTCATGGGCGGCTGGCTGACGGCGGCGCTGCGCCTGGCCGGCCGGGTGGCGGGGCAGGGCCGGGCAGTGCATGCGCACCTGGCCCAGGCGCTGATCCCGCTGGGTGCCTGCGGGCTGTTCCTGGGGCTTTCGGCCACCACCGTGAAACTGCTGCGCTACGAGGGGCTGGCCCTCGGCTGGGTACAGCCGGCACGGGCCCTGCTGCTGGCGGGCGCCTGCGCCTGGACGCTGTGGCTGGGCTGGCGGATCCTCCGCCGCCACGGCGTTCCGCCCCTGCGCCAGCCAGGCGCCCTGGCCTGCCTGGCGCTGGCCTGCGTGCCGGTGCTGGGCGGCTGGTGGTTGATGTTCTGGGGTTGGAGCTGAGGCGGCGAGGCGAGCCGTGATGTAGCTGTCGACTTCCCGGCGGCCGAAGCTGGCGACGCCATCGAGACGGCAGTCCTCCGAGTCGATGAAGGTGGCCTGCAGGCGGTTGCTCCAGTCGGCGTTCGGCTTGTACTGCGCATAGGCCGTGAGTTTGAACGGGGCCACAGGGGACCGGTCATACCCTGCCAGTCCTTGCCGTCGGACTTCTCGCGGCCATGCATCCAGGTTGGAAGAGGCGGAGACTGCAATCGTCGGAAGGGGTGACCTGGGCGACAGGTCACTTCGCCCTGGGCATTTCAGATGGGCGCTGGCTTGCAGGTATGCCCGGCAGGGCGTCATCCTTCGGCTATCGATCGAAGGAAGGTGCCACTGTGGAAGCGTTCATGGAATTGGCCAGGCATGGCAGCTTTTCGTTTGGCATAGCGCTGGTCGTGGCGATTGTCGGGCAGATCGCCTGGCGGATATTGACCCCGGAAGTCGAGGCGGGCTGGTTCTATCTGTTCGTATCAGTGCTGCTGGCTGTGGTGGCTTGTATGCCTAACGGCATGCACTGGATGTTGGATATCAGCCATGTCGATCTGCGCGGGAATGCCCATTTCCCATATTCCAGGCTGTTCGCCGCGGACTTGATTGGAGCCTTGTTCGGCTCTGCACTGGGCTTGGCTGGCGGGCGCCTGGCCAGAAAGCGATTCAGGCCCTGACTCTTTCAAGCTGATCTCAAGGTCATAAGCTTGAAGCCGCCGCTTGTTGAGGTTTTTTCCTGCGGGTGAGACTTTCTGAGTATGTGAACGCTTGGGGAGTTCAATGCAGGCAAGAGACCGTAGTTTCCAATGCTGAAAAAGCCGATTGCCTGTAGCCTGGACTTCATGTCGTTCAGTCTATTCATGCCGATATGAAGTTTCTGGTTCGCACGGTGTTTGCCGTGACCCGCCCCCGAGTCCAGGGGGAAGCCAGAAAACAGGATTACGGTATCCCGGGTGATCTTCTGTATTGTCTCAAGTGTCTCAATATCACCATCCTCCCATTCATGAAGGGACGGGAGTGATATAAGAACACAATCCACCGAGTCTTTTCGAAGTTCGGCGTAATCGAACGGGGCGGGGAGCCTTCTAATACGGCCGAAGAAAATCAAGGGTGGCTCCTGATATGCTTCCGGGGTATCTGTGGGGCTACTGGAGATTATGATTCTATTTCGATGTTCAAGGAGCACCGGCCAAAAGAATCCAGGAGTATCGGATAACTCCAATACCAGAATGGGCTCTTCAGCGACTCTTAGCGCCAGGCGCAGCAGGCGTCTTATGCGCCATGTGATGAATTGCTTGCATATTCCGACGCTTGATGGTTTTCCGCCAACGCTATCGTTGCTGTGATGCCCGGCGCAGGAATATAGACGTTGCGATTCGTTCATGGGGCAGGAAACTCTACGGTTTCCGTCATTATCGATCGGTGCGATCAAGGGCTCGTCAAGGTCGTGTGAAAAAGTTGTAGAAGATAAGAAGTAACACTTGGCTCGGTACGCTTGGCCTGCGTAGAGGGTTGATTCCACTATTTTCATAGATTTTTTTCACGAAAGAATGACGACAGCGTTTCTAGCATGCCGGCGCCCGTCACCCGGCGACTTCAGGTTTCCGGATGGTGGGTACTTCCTTGTAGGTCCGGTATTTGCCAACGATGTTCAAGCTGCGTCCGCTCCGCCCCGAATGGGTAACCCTGCTAGCCAGTATCCTGTTTATTGCGTTCTATAATTTTCCACTCTGGCGACATCTGTTGCAGATCACGCCTGCTGGTTGGCCTGGCCGGGTGATGGCCGGTGCATTCATTCTGCTGGTGCTTATCTGCTTCAACCTGGTACTTACCCTCTTTGCTTTTCGAGGCGTGCTGAAGCCACTCCTGGGCATATTGGTGATCATCAGCGCCGGTGCGGCGTATTTCATGAACCAGTACGGCGTGCTTGTTGACGTCGAAATGCTGCGCAACGTGATGGAAACCGATCCTGCCGAGGTCCGGGACCTGCTTTCCCTCAAACTCGTTCTCTATATCCTGGTTTTGGGTGTGCTACCTGTCGTGCTGCTTTGGCGGTTGCCCATCGCATACCGGAACTGGTCCCGGGACCTGCTCTCGAAGGCCTGCGTCGGATTGGCTTCGATGCTGATGATCGGCGTGATCGCCCTGAGCAACTACCAGGGGCTGGCGCCTTTGCTGCGCAATCACCATGAGCTGCGCTTGCAGGTGACTCCGAGCAATGCCGTTGGCGCTCTGTTCAGTCTGGCCAAAGGCAAGGCCGCCAGTGTCAACAAGCCCATGCAGCCACTTGCGACCGATGCGGAATTGGCCGTCACCTGGCAGGCGCACCCGCGCAGATCGCTCACGGTTCTGGTCGTTGGCGAAAGCGCCCGGGCGGAGAACTTCTCCCTCAACGGCTATCCGCGGAACACGAATCCACGGCTCGGTGCGGAGCAGGGGCTCATCAATTTCAGCAACGTTCATTCCTGTGGTACCGAGACCGCCGTTTCGGTGCCGTGCATGTTCTCGAGCCTGACGCGGCAGCACTACAGCGATTCACAGGCCAAGAGCCAGGAAGGCCTGCTGGATGTGCTCAAGCGTGCGGGTCTACAGGTGCTGTGGCGTGACAATCAATCCGGCTGCAAGGGGACTTGCGACCGGGTCGTTTTCCAGGACATGAGCCATGCCAGGGATGCTGCGTTCTGTGGCGATGGCGAATGCCATGACGAGATCCTCCTGAAGGACCTGCAGGGCTACATCGACGGCATCGACCAGGACACGGTGCTGGTCCTGCACCAGATGGGAAGCCATGGCCCGGCGTACTACAAGCGCTACCCCAAGGCGTTCGAGAAATTCACGCCGGTTTGCCGCAGCAACGACCTCGGCACTTGCTCCCAGCAAAGCATCGTCAATGGCTACGACAACACGCTGCTCTATACCGACCATGTTCTGTCGAGCCTCATCGACCTGCTGCGGCAAAACGAATCGAAGCTGGATACGGCCATGATCTACATGGCGGACCATGGCGAGTCGCTGGGCGAGTACAACCTGTTCCTCCACGGTACCCCGTACCTGCTGGCCCCTGATCAGCAGAAGCACGTCGGGATGCTGGCCTGGTTCTCCCCCGGGTACCAGCAGTCGTTCTCGGTCGATAGTGCCTGCCTGCGCCAGCGTAGTGCCGAGCCCTTGTCCCAGGACAACCTGTTCCACTCGATGCTTGGCCTGCTGGAAGTGCGCACGCGCACCTACGACCCCAGCCTGGACATGTTCGCGAGCTGCCGCGATCCACTGGTCCGCCAGGCCCTCGCTTTCGACGACGCACAGGCAGGCACCGTTCATTGAGGTGTTCGGCACCTGCCGCGCGCTCGTATCGCGGTTCGCTCGCCCAGGTGTAGCGAACGCGTCGACCTAACAGGTTTTTCAGCAGTTCATGACCTCACCTTCACGAATGCAAGGGTAGTTTCTCCAGCACCCGAGCCTGCTCGATCGGCTGCCCGAGGAGCAGGCAATCATCCGCGGCCGTCGCAGGCCGGTTTGATGTTCTTCACTGCCTTTGGAGTCGTTGGTGATACCCCTCAAGCTGCGACGTAATTTCACAGGCCGCTGGGTATCACTGGTGGCGATTTTCGTGGCCTCGCTGGGGCTCAGTGGCTTCTTCCCGAGCCCACCGCTGGCGCCTCCCAGCCTCTTGAGAAGCGCTGCAAGCCAAGCCCTGTTTCGCGAGCATTGGCGCAACGGCGACCTGATAGTGCTTGTGCGGCATGCGGAGCGCTGCGATCACGCCGATGCACCTTGCCTTTCCTCCGCACAGGGCATAACCGCTCGCGCCCAGCCGGTCGCACGGGAGCTGGGGCATGCCTTCGAAGCACTTGGGGCCAGTGACGTCGATATCGTCAGCAGCCCCCTGATACGTGCGGAGCAGACGGCGGAAAACATGTTCGGCAAGTCGCCGCTCCAGCAGGCGTGGCTGTTCAACTGCCGGGGGGCGATGTTGAGCCAGGTGCTTCAGCACAAGGCGCCTCACCGCAACCTGATCCTGGTGACGCACAGCGAATGCATCCAGGACCTGGAATCCAGCATGGGTAATCCGCACCCCACCATGCCTGCCTACGCCTCATCCCTGTTCCTTGTCGATGACGGCAAGGGGGCGCCCTCGCTGCTGGGTTACCTCGATGCCGATCAATGGAACTCGATCGTTTCGACCCGCTGAACCCACTCGAGGATCACTGAATGCCTACGGTAACCCGTCAACGTTTCTACCTGGTCAATATCGGGTTTCCACTGCTCCTTGCAGGCCTGCTCTTCTGCATCTTCGACCTCACCAACCTGGACATACTGATCAGCAACCAGTTCTATGATCCCGCTACCCACAGCTTCGTACTCGAGCATGATCGTGCCTTTGAAAAGCTGACGCACAAGCTCCCCCGCATCCTTCCGGACACGACGGGCGAGGTGTCGGTCATCGGCATGCTTCTGTCCTTCCTGTGGCCATTGCTGCAGCGGGCCACGGGCGGACGAAGGATTGCCCTGCTGGAAAGCATCCGCCTGGCTCCTGCGTTGCGCTGGTTTGCCGCGCATCGTCGCGACTTCCTCTTCCTGGTGGTGTCGATCGCAGTGACCACCGGCGTCGTCCATTACTTCAAGAGCCACACGAGCGTATGGTGCCCCGTGGAAACCACGCTCTACGGTGGAGTACACGAGAAGCGCGAGTGGTTCGAGAACTTCAGGCTGCTGCATGAGGCTGGAGAGGGGCGTTGCTGGCCGGGCGGGCATGCTTCCAGTGGCTTCACGCTCCTTGCGCTGTATTTCGTGGCCCGTCGATACCGTTGGCGATTCACGCGGCCCTTGCTCCTTGCCGTGATGGTGCTGGGCATGATCTACGGAAGCACCCGGGTTCCCCAGGGCTGGCACTTCGTTTCGCACACGTTCTGGTCGGGCATCATCGTCTGGCTGACCATGTTCGGGACTGCGCTGGCGTTCTACGGTCGCGAGCGCCTGAGCCAGCCGATAGCGTTCGAAGGCACCCTTCCATCAGGTGCTGCGAGCGTGCCCGTTACAGCCGGCTGAGCCGTCCTCGTAGCGCCGGTGGAAGAAGGGGCGTTGGCAAACGACGCCCCAGAAGGTCATTCCAGGTGGAGGGCCTTCAAAAATGCCCGCGCCATCGGCGCATTGCTGCTCCGGGCCAGGCCGCGCACCTTCATGGGCACGAAAGACCCTGGCCAACTATTCGTTGGATGCGATGGCGCGGCCGGCAGGCAAGCCGTTGGCTGCACGCGGCTTCCGGCCAGTGAGGTAGAGGACGCCGACCAGCACCGCCAGGAGCACCAGCGACGAGCCCACGGTGCCGAAGCCCAGGCCGCCCTTGTCGTGGGTTTTGGTCAGGACGTCGCCTAGGGTCGCGCCGAACGGGCGAGTCAGTACGAATGCGAGCCAGAACAGCAGGACATGGGACAGCCTGGTGAACCTGTACGCCATGACGATCACCAGGATCAGCCCGCCGATCAGCAAGGCGCCGCCGGCGAATCCCAGGCCCGAATCGTCGGCCAGGTAGTCGCCCAGTGCGGTGCCCAGCGTGTTGGAAACCAGTATCGCGGTCCAGTAGAACAGCTCGCCTCGCCGGCTCCGGACGTTATCCACCGACAGTGACCGCTCGCTGAGATACCACGCCAGGAGCACGCAGCACAGCAACGAGACCAGGATAGTCGCGCCCGCGGCGTATCCCAGCCCTACGGAGCGATCAAGGAAGTCGGAGATCGTGGTGCCTGCCGTACTGGTGGTGAGGATGACGGTCCAGTAGAGAAGGGGATGGAACTCCTTTGCCCGCAGCTGGCCTGCAAGCGACGCGAGGAAGCATCCGATCAGCATCAGGGAACTGAGGGCATAGCCGATGTCGAGGGTCATCGACAACAAGTCACCCGCGGTTTCACCGAGTGTCGTGGCGCAAATCTTCATCACCCAGAAGGCCAGGGTGATCTGTGGCAATTTGTTCATTGGAAGTCCCCAGGAAATACCCTGCGACGTGCAAGGTTGGGGGCGACCTTAAGGACGGTGGCGTGAAGGCCTTTGAAACATGCTTGAAGAATTTGTCATTTTCCAAGCCGGTCGTTTCTGCAATGTCGCCGGCGCCGCGCGGCTGCTGGGCATCACTCGCCGGCAGTTGGAGCATCGCCTGAAGACGCGCCAGCCTAGCGACGCCGGTATGGCGGATTGATCGCTCGGCACCCTTCGGCAACGAGGCCGAAGGGTGCTCGGGATCGCTGAATTCTGGTTGCTCTATTCAGAGAGTCGATCGAACTTTTATTCGATCGAAAACAGAAGGGTTCTTCACTTTTAAAATGCTAGGTATTTCCCGCCCGCTAATATAGCCGCTGCGCGTAAAAACACCCTCGCCAAATAGTATATGAATCCGCAATCCATAAGGGCTGCAGGGGCTCTTGATGTTCTGCTGGTTCATGTTACGCCTTCGCTTGAAACCATTCTGCAATATTCAAAAAACAAGAATCTGCCCCGGTTTGGGGACAAGGACTTCGCCTGTGGCGGAGAACTTTGTGGGAACCGAATTCTTTGGGTGGCAGTTGCCGCCTTTATCGAAGATCAGGAGATTCTTGATGCGTAGTATTTCTGCACTGGGCGGGATGGGGATTTGTGCCGGGGCATTACTCGTTCTGAGTGTTCCGGCGCAGGCGGGGGTCGATGCCAGGCTGTTGGAAATGCTCAAGGCCAATGGCTCGATCAGCGCCGCCCAGTACACCGAACTCACGGCCGAGCTGGACAAGGAGAACCAGGTCGCCGCGGAACAGGCCAAGGCCAAGAAGGAGCAGATGAGCGCCTTCGAGCAGAGCATCGCCTGGGCCGCCAGGACCCAGGTGAAGGGCGATGTCCGAGTGCGCCAGGAAACCGTGCATGCGCAGAACAGCGGCACCAAGGGGGACCAGAACCGCCAGCGCATCCGCGCCCGGGTCGGCTTCTACAGCCAGATCAACCCGCAGGTGGACACCGGCATCCGCATTGCCACCGGCAGTGGCGACGATGCCCGCTCCACCAACCAGAGCATGGACAACTACTTCGACAAGAAGCAGCTGTGGCTGGACCAGGCCTATATCGACTTCCACCCCGCCGCGGTGAAGAACCTGCACCTGATCGGCGGCAAGATGAGCCAGCCGTGGGTCAGCGAAGGCGACGTCATCTGGGACGGCGACATCAACCCCGAAGGCCTTGCCGTCACCTACAAGTATCCGCTGGGTGGCAGTGCCGAACTCTTCGGTAGCGCGGGCTACTTCGACCTGAAGGACAACGTCGATGGCGAAGGTTATGCGTTCCAGCATGACCTGCGCCTGTACAGTGGCCAGTTCGGCACGCGTTTCAGCCCCGTCGACGGCATCAAGGCGACCCTCGGGGCGAGCCTCTACGCGTACGACAACGATGCCGACAGCGCTTGCGGTTCGGCCACCACGACGCCGTGCCAGCTTTCCGCCAATGGCAATACCACCAAGGACTTCCGCCTCTACGAAGGTTTCGGCCAGTTGGACTTCGGCAACCTGCCGGTTCCGCTTTCGCTTTACGGCCAGTATGTGGTCAACCAGGCGACCGACAGTAATGCGGATACGGCCTGGCTGACCGGTGCAAAGACCAGGCTGGGTGATTTCAGCTTCGACTACAACTATCGCGACGTACAGCGCAACGCGGTGGTCGGCGCCTTTACCGATTCGGACTTCGCCAATGGCTATAGCGCGTCCCGCGGCCACAAGTTCAAGGTCGCCTACGATATCGACAAGAACTTCGCTCTGGGCGCCACTTACTTCATGGCCAAGTCGGACGCTGCCAGTGGTACGCGTAACGATGCGGACATCGATACGCTGCAACTGGACCTGGAAGCCAAGTTCTAGGTTTGTTGCGGATTAACAAACCTTTTTCGAAGTATCAGTTAATACCGCGTGTTCCATATATCGAGGGTCGCCCGTTGACTTCATTCAAGCCGCCTTGAGTTCGTGAATGCCGGCTTCGGCCGTCCGATTCATTCCCCTTGGCCGCCACGACGACCCCATGCGTCGTGGCGGCTTTTTCGTGGGGGATCAGAGAGCTTTGTGTAGGAGCGGGCCCTGCCCGCGAAATCGCGCGCAGGGCGCGCTCCTACATGGGAATGGTGTCGGTGGGGCAGCGTAGGAGCGAATCTCATCCGCGAACCGCGCCGGGACCTCCGGCTATCGCGGACAAGGTCCGCTCCTACGGGGGAGCAATACCGTGTTTCCCGGCAACCTGTAGGAGCGGGCCCTGCCCGCGATTTCGCGCGCAGGGCGCGCTCCTACATGGGAATGGTGCCGGTGGGGCGGCGTAGGAGCGAATCTCATCCGCGAACCGCGCTGGAACCTCCGGCTATCGCGGACAAGGTCCGCTCCTACGGGGGAGCAATACCGTGTTTCCCGGCAACCTGTAGGAGCGGGCCCTGCCCGCGAAATCGAGCGCAGGGCGCGCTCCTACATGGGAATGGTGTCGGTGGGGCAGCGTAGGAACGGATCTCATCCGCGAACCGCGGCGGGACCTCAGGCTATCGCGGACAAGGTCCGCTCCTACGGGGGAGAAATACCGTGTTTCCCGGCAACCTGTAGGAGCGGGCCCTGCCCGCGAAATCGCGCGCAGGGCGCGCTCCTACATGGGAATGGTGTCGGTGGGGCAGCGTAGCGGATCTCATCCGCGAACCGCGCCGGGACCTCAGGCTATCGCGGACAAGGTCCGCTCCTACGGGGGAGAAATACCGTGTTTCCCGGCAACCTGTAGGAGCGGGCCCTGCCCGCGATTTCGCGCGCAGGGCGCGCTCCTACATGGGAATGGTGTCGGTGGGGCGGCAAGGAGCGGATCTCATCCGCGAACCGTGCCGGAACCTCCGGCTATCGCGGACAAGGTCCGCTCCTACGACAGGCGGAACGACGGAGCCGGGGCCAGCGGCGGATAACGCCTGGGGCGTTATGCGCCCTACGGTGCGATGGGGGAGCGCCCGAGGGCGGGATAACCGGCCGGCGTCCTTGCCTGGCCCCCTCGGGCGCTCGGTTTCACTATGTTTCCGCCTGAGGTCCGGAGCGATTGACCGGGATCAATGCCTGCGGGCTGTTTCCGTGCGCAATGGTCGCACCGTTCAGTTGTCGTTCAGGTTTGGCGCTTCTTGCCCCGGGCCGGTGGGGCCATTCCCGCCAGGCCCTGGCAGGATCAGCTTCCTTGCACCCAGTCGCGGGGATCCTGGGAGAAGTAGTGCCTGTTCAGGTCCAGGGCGTCGTAGGCGGCGGGATCGGCGTCGCGCTTCTCCCGGGCCTTCTCCAGCTGGGCGCAGCCCGTGGAGAAGAGAATGGCGAGCAACGGAATGACGATGGAAAGGCTTTTCATGTGCGAACCTGCCAGGTCGAGTTGAACCGGAATATGGGGTTTGTGGTGCCGTCGGATGGCCCGCTAGCGTGGAGGGCCTTCCGTTGTGCAGATGCCGCTGCCCGCTGCCGGGGCGGTATGGAACCTCAGCCAGAAGGCCTCGCGGCACGTGGAGTCGAACGTCATGCGCCTGGGCTGCACCGCGGCGGCCACAGGGCCGTCGCGAACGACCTCGTAGGTGATCCAGCACTCGGCGCACAGCAGGGTTTCATCCGGCGGGTAGTCGTCCCGTTCCAGCATGCGGCGGATGATCACGCCATCGCTGAACTCGTAGGTGGAGATCGACTGCCGGACTTCGAAGCCATTCTCATGCCAGTGGGTGCTGGTGGTGCTTTCGCGGACGATCCGGGGCTGCGTCGAGGTAGCCAGGATCGCCGCTGCGTAGTGGGCCAGGTGGTGCATGGGCGTGGTTCTTTCGATGTGAAGGGAAGGGCGGCCTCAGCTCGTCCGCACGTAGAGCAGCAGGCCATAGCCCAGCAGCATCAGCGGCCAGGCCACGGCCGGCCCGAACAGCAGGGCCCACAGCCGGCCGCGTGGGTCGAAGCCCACCCCGTGGACGAAGCCGCCGCTCACCCCGAGCATCACCAGCATCAGCAGGCCATGGCTGTAGCCGCCGTGGGCATCGAGCATCAGCGCCGGGTGGATCAGCAGCACCAGCGCCAGCGGCGCCGCCAGGAGCAGCGACAGCGCGCGGCTCCAGCGGCGGCACAGGGCGCGTTCAGGACTGGCGGCTGTCATCGCTGTCCAGGTCCTGGGTGGTTTCCAGCCAGAGGGCGTTGATGATGCCGAAGCTGCAGGCCAGCAGCACACCGAGAATCCAGGTGAAGTACCACATGCTTGTCGCTCCTCAGTAGAGTCCGTGGGGGTTGGCGTCGATGTGCCCGCGGCTCAGCCGGCCCCACATGCGCACGTAGCCCCAGAGGGTGTAGCAGAGGATCAGCGGGACGAAGATGCAGGCCACGGCGAACATGATGCCGAGGGTCTTGTGGCTGGATACCGCGTCCCACAGGGTCAGGCTGGCCGCCGGGTTCTCGCTGGAGGGGAAGACGAAGGGGAACAGCGCGAAGCCGGCGGTGCAGAGCGTGCCGACGATGGCCAGGGCGCTGCCGAGGAAGGTCAGGCCGCCTTTGCCGCCGCTGGCGCTGGCCAGGGCGATGAGCCCGCCGAGGATGCCCAGCGCCGGGGCGAGCATCGTCAGCGGCTGGCGGTGGTAGTTGGCCAGCCAGCCGGCGTTGTCGAGCGTCACTGTCTTGTGCAGCGGGTTGAGCACCGCGTTGCCGTCCACCGCCGAGACCAGGCTGAAGCCGTGCATGCCCAGGCTGACCCAGAGCCCGGCGCCGATGAAGGCCGCCAGGTACGCCAGCGCGCACAATTGCGCGGCGCGGCGCGAGCGTTCGGCCAGCTCGCCGTCGGTGCGCAGCATCAGCCAGGCGCCGCCGTGCAGGCAGAGCATGCTCAGGCTGACCACCCCGGCGAGCAGGGCGAAGGGGTTGAGCAGGGCGAAGAAGCCGCCGTGGTAGGCCGGCCGCATCAGCTCGTCGAGGGTGAAGGGCAGGCCCTGGAACAGGTTGCCGAAGGCCACGCCGAACACCAGCGCCGGGACGAAGCCGCCGACGAACAGCGCCCAGTCCCAGGCCTTGCGCCAGCGCGGGTTCTCCAGCTTGCTGCGGTAGTCGAAGCCCACCGGCCGGCAGAACAGCGCGAACAGCACCAGCAGCATGGCCCAGTAGAGCCCGGAGAAGGCGGTGGCGTAGACCATCGGCCAGGCGGCGAAGAGGGCGCCGCCGGCGGTGATGAACCACACCTGGTTGCCGTCCCAGTGCGGGGCGATGGTGTTGATCGCCACGCGCCGCTCGTGGTCGTCCCGGGCGACGAAGGGCAGCAGCGCCATGGCGCCCATGTCGAAGCCGTCGGTGAGGGCGAAGCCGATCAGCAGCACGCCGATCAGCACCCACCAGGTGATCTTCAGGGTTTCGTAGTCCATGGCGGGCTCCTCAGGCGGTGGCCGGGCGCTGCGCGGCGCCCTGCTCGAAGTGGTAGCGGCCGGTGTGCAGGCTCGACGGGCCGAGTCGGGCGAACCTGATCATCAGGTACATCTCCACCACCAGCAGCAGGCTGTAGAAGGCGACCAGCGCGATCAGCGAGCCCCACAGGTCGTGGGTGCCCAGGCTGGAGGCGGACAGGTGCACCGGCAGCACCTCGCCGATGGACCACGGCTGGCGGCCGTGCTCGGCGACGTACCAGCCGGTCTGCGCGGCGATCCAGGGCAGCGGCAGGCTCAGCAGCGCCCACTTCAGCAGCCAGGGCTTGCGTTCCTCGTGCTTGCGCGCCGAGGCCCAGAAGGCGCAGGCGAACAGGGCGAGCATGAGGAAGCCGCAGGCGACCATGATGCGGAAGCTGAAGAACAGCGTGAGCACGTCGGGGATGGTGTCCAGGGTGGCCAGGCGGATCTGCTCGTCGCTCGCGTCGACCACCTTGTCGGTGTATTTCTTCAGCAGCAGGCCGTAGCCCAGGTCCAGCTTGACCGCGTCGAAGGCGGCCAGGGTGGCCTTGGAAGTGTCGCCGCCGCGCAGTTTCTCCAGCAGCGCATAGGCCGTCATGCCGTTGCGGATGCGCGCCTCGTGCTGCACCAGCAGGTCCTTGATGCCGGTGACCTCCTTGTCCAGCGAGCGGGTGGCGATGATGCCCAGCGCATAAGGGATCTTGATCGCGTAGTGGGTGCGCATCTGCTCCTGGTCGGGGATGCCGAACAGGGTGAAGCCGGCCGGCGCCTGCTCGGTGTTCCACTCGGCCTCGATGGCGGCCAGCTTGGTCTTCTGCACGTCGCCGATCTCGTAGCCGGATTCGTCGCCGAGGATGATCACCGAGAGGATCGAGGCCAGGCCGAAGGCCGAGGCGATGGCGAAGGAGCGGCGGGCGAAGCCCTGGTCACGCTGCTTCAGCAGGTAGTAGCTGGAGATCGCCAGGACGAAGATGGCGCCGGTCACGTAGCCGGCGGCCACGGTGTGGACGAACTTGACCTGGGCCACCGGGTTGAACAGCAGGGCGCCGAAGTCGGTGAGTTCCATGCGCATGGTCTGGAAGTTGAATTCCGCGCCCACCGGGTTCTGCATCCAGCCGTTGGCGATCAGGATCCACAGCGCCGAGAGGTTCGAGCCCAGGGCCACCAGCCAGGTCACGCTCAGGTGCTGGACCTTCGACAGGCGATCCCAGCCGAAGAAGAACAGGCCGATGAAGGTGGACTCGAGGAAGAAGGCCATCAGCCCCTCGATGGCCAGCGGCGCGCCGAAGATGTCGCCGACGTAGTGGGAGTAGTAGGCCCAGTTGGTGCCGAACTGGAACTCCATGGTCAGCCCGGTGGTGACGCCGAGGGCGAAGTTGATGCCGAACAGCTTGCCCCAGAACTGCGTCATGTCCTTGTACACCTGCTTGCCGGTCATCACGTAGACCGACTCCATGATCGCCAGCAGGAAGGCGAGGCCCAGCGTCAATGGGACGAACAGGAAGTGGTACATCGCCGTCATGGCGAACTGCAGGCGTGACAGGTCGACTACGGCTTCGGAAATCATCACGGGGACTCCTTGGCGGGGGTGGATGTGGGCGCGGGGGTGCCCAGCAGGTGCGCGCTGACCTGCCGTTCGCCCTCGACGGGAAGGGTGGGGTGGTCGAACCAGATGGCCTTGATGGCCAGGAGCAGGGCCAGCTTGATCAGCACGATGGCCGCCAGTTCCCTGACCAGCTTCGGGGAGCGGATTGACGCACTCACTTGTGCACCTCTGGAGCGGCTGCTGTAATACCCCATAGGGTATTTCAGAAGTGCCCTTCCAATGAGATGGCAGATTGACGCAGCAGGGGTGCCAGGCATCGCCCTGGACCTGGTCCGGCAATCCGCGCCGCTCATGTTCACCGTGCCGGATGACCCGCGCGGGAGCTGACCAAGGAGATCGTCATGAAAACGAATGTCGGGACTGTCGACCGCGCTGTGCGCATCATCGTGGGGCTGCTGCTGATCGGGCTGAGCCTCGCCGGCGTGATTGGCTGGTGGGGGTGGATCGGCGTAGTGCCGCTGGCCACCGGCATCTTCCGTTTCTGCCCGGCCTACCCGCTGCTGGGCATCAGTACCTGCAAGGCCTGCAAGCGAGCCTGACGCAGGGCACGGGCCATGCCCGGCGGCTTCCCCGTCGCCGGGCTGGCTGTGCCCGGCGAACAGCGCTACCCTCACGTCCGGGCGCCGGGTTGCCAGGGATGGAAACCGCATGGGGCCGTCACCTCGGGATGCGCGTTGGAAGGTACACGTGAGTAGAAAAACCGATATCACCCCCCAGGAAGCGATGCTCAACCGCCTGGCCCGGATCGAGGGCCAGGTGCGCGGGTTGCAGGCCATGATCCGCCGGGGCGAGGAGTGCGAGACCATCGCGCTGCAGTTCCGCGCGGCGCGCAAGGCCCTGGACAAGGCCTACCAGGAGCTGCTCGCCTGCCTGCTGGAAGAGGCCTTCGACGACCGCGAGCAGGACCCGGCGCAGACGTTGCAGCGGGTCCGGGCGATCTTCACGAAGTACACCTGAAGGCGGCGCCTGCTCGCCCTGGCGCATGCCTGGCGAATGTCCCTTCATATGACGCCCAGAGCCCCCAGGCTGCGGTAGAGCATGTACAGCGCGGTGGCGCCGATCAGGCTCGCGGACACCAGGTTCAGGGTGCCCTGGCTGCGTGACAGGCGCGTCGCCAGCCAGGCGCCGCACAGCCCGCCGGCCACCCCGCCGCCGATGAAGACCACCGCCAGCGGCCAGTCCACCAGGCCCGAGCGTGCGTAGTTGAATGCGGTGGTCAGGCCGAAGGCGGTCACCGCCACCAGCGAGCTGCCCACGGCGAAGAGGATCGGCATGCGCGTGGCGGCCATCAGGCCGGGGACGATGAGGAAGCCGCCGCCGATGCCGAAGAATCCCGACAGGGTGCCGGCCAGGCCGCCGAACGCCGCCAGCCGCGGGGCGTTGCCGCGGCCCAGCGCCACCGCGGCGTCCCCCTCGCTGGCGCGCCCGCGCAGCATCAGCGCCGCCACCACCAGCATCAGCAGGGCGAACAGCACCAGCAGCTTCTGGCCGTCGAAGGCCTTGCCCAGGGACGAGCCGAAGAAGGCGCCGACCATCCCGACCAGCGCGAACACCGAGGCGCAGGGCCACTTCACGTTGCCCCGGCGGGCATGGTTGAGCAGGTTGGCGGCGGCGTTGGCGGCCACCGCCAGGGCGCTGGTGCCGATGGCGACGTGGGGGTTGTCGACGCCGACCAGGTAGACCATCAGCGGCACGGCCAGGATCGAGCCGCCCCCGCCGACCAGGCCGAGGGTGAAGCCCACCAGCGATCCGGCGGCGGCGCCGAGCAGGTACTGCAACAGGCTGAGGGTCGGCATCTCGGCCTCCTCAGGCGGACTGTTCGGCGTTGCGCCGGCCGGGCGCGCAGAGCCACTCGCGGCCCTTGAGCATGGCGTTCCAGTAGATGCCCGGCAGCGCCTCGGACTTCAGGTGCCAGGCCAGGCGCGACGGCTTGCGGCCGTCGAGCAGCCAGCGCGGGAAGGTGGGCAGCAGCTTGCCGCCGTAGCCGAACTCGGCGAGCACGATCTTGCCGCGCTCCACGGTCAGCGGGCAGGAGCCGTAGCCGTCGTAGGCCGCCGTCAGGGGCTGGCCGTCGAGGCAGGCGAGGGCGTTCTGCGCCACCACCGGCGCCTGCTTGCGCGCCGCCGCGGCGGTCTTGGCGTTGGGCGCGGCGCTGGCGTCGCCGAGGGCGAAGACGTTGGCGAAGCGCGCATGGCGCAGGGTGGTCGGGTCGACGTCGATCCAGCCTGCGTCGCCGGCCAGCGGGCTGCTGCGGATGAAGTCCGGGGCGGTCTGCGGCGGGCACACGTGGAGCATGTCGAACTCGCGCACTTCCTCGTGGCGCTGGCCGTCGGCATCGGTGCGGGCGAAGGTGGCGGTGCGCGCCGGGCCGTCGACCGCCGCCAGGGTCGAGCCGAAGTTGAGCTGGGCGCGGTAGCGCTCGACGTACTCCATCAGCGCCGGCACGTAGTCCGCCACGCCGAACAGCGCGGCGCCGGCGGTGTGGAACTGGATGTCGATGCCGTCCAGGCGGCCGCCGCGCAGCCAGTGGTCGGCGGACAGGTACATGGCCTTCTGCGGCGCGCCGGCGCACTTGATCGGCATCGGCGGCTGGGTGAAGAGCGCGCGGCCGCGGTGCAGGCCACGCACCAGTTGCCAGGTGTAGGGCGCGAGGTCGAAGCGGTAGTTGGAGGTCACGCCGTTGCGCCCGAGGGTCTCGGCCAGGCCGGGGATGGCGTTCCAGTCCAGCTTCAGGCCGGGCGCCAGGACCAGCACGCGGTACCTCAGGCTGGCGCCGTTGGCCAGGATCACCCGGTCGTCCTGCGGCTCGAAGGCCGCCGCGGCGGAGCGCTCCCAGGCCACGCAGTCGGGGATCAGCGCCGCCATCGGGCGCACCGTGCGGTCGGGGGTGAAGACGCCGGCGCCGACCATGGTCCAGCCCGGCTGGTAGTAGTGCTCCGTGGCCGGCTCGACCATGCAGATGCTCAGGTTCTGGCGGCGCTTGAGCAGGCTGGCGCAGGTGGCCAGGCCGGCGGCGCCGGCGCCGATCACCACCAGGTCGTAGAGGGGCTCGCCGCGTGCCGGGCGCGGGCCGGCGGCCGCCTGCAGGCGCGGGCGCAACTGGCCGAGGTCGAAGCCGGCCCTGGCGGCGCGGGCGAGTATGTCGTCCAGGGGCCGTTGCCCCGCCTGGGACAGCGCCCAGAGCGTGGCCGAGCGGGTGCCGGTGCGGCAGTAGGCGAGCGTCGGGCCGCTCTGGCCGGCGAGGGCGGCGACGAAGGCGCGCACGTCGGCGTCCCCGATGGCGCCGCTGATCACCGGCAGGTAGACGAAGGCGAGGCCCTGGTCGGCGGCGGCCGCGGCCATGGCCCGGCTGTCCGGCTGGCCGTCGGCCTCGCCGTCGGGGCGGTTGCAGATCAGGCTGCGGATGCCGGCGGCGGCCAGGGCGGGAAGGTCTTCGGGGTTCAGTTGCGGGGCGACGCAAAGGCCATCGTCCAGGGGCAGACGTTGCATGGCGGATTCCTCTTCTTCTTTCGGCGGCGCAAGGCAAGGGGAGGGCGGCGGGACAGCGGCCGTCATGGCCCGCCGTCGGCGGCTCAAAGCAGGTTCAGCGGCAGCTTGAGGTAGCGCACGCCGTTGTCTTCCGGCTCCGGCAGGTGGCCGCCGCGCATGTTCACCTGCACCGAGGGCAGCATCAGGCGCGGCATCGGCAGGGTGGCGTCGCGGGCGTCGCGCATGGCGACGAACTCGGCTTCGCTCACGCCGTCGTGGACATGGACGTTGCCGGCGCGCTGCGCGCCGATGCTGGTTTCCCAGGCGTAGTGGTCGCGGCCCGGGGCCTTGTAGTCGTGGCAGAGGAATACCCGCGTGCGCCCCGGCAGGCCGAGCAGCCGGCGGATGGAGCGGAACAGCGTGGCGCTGTCGCCGCCGGGGAAGTCGCAGCGCGCGGTGCCGTAGTCGGGCATGAACAGGGTGTCGCCGGGGAATACCGCGTCGCCGATCACGTAGGCCATGCAGGCCGGGGTATGCCCGGGCACGTGCAGGGCGATGGCCTGCAGGTTGCCGATGCGGAAACTTTCGCCATCCGCGAAAAGATGATCGAACTGGCTGCCGTCGCGGGCGAAGGCGCTGCCGGCGTTGAAGATCTTGCCGAAGGTCTGCTGCACCCGGGTGATGCGTTCGCCGATGGCCAGCCGGCCACCCAGGCGCTCCTGCAGCAGCGGCGCGGCGGACAGGTGGTCGGCATGGGCGTGGGTCTCCAGCAGCCAGGCCACCCGCAGGTCGTTGGCCTGGATGAACGCCATCAGGCCCTCGGCCGATTCCCGGTGGGTGCGGCCGCTGGCCTGGTCGAAGTCGAGCACGCTGTCGATGATGGCGCAGGCGTTGCTGGCGGGGTCGCGCACCACGTGGCTGACGGTGAAGGTGGCTTCGTCGAAGAAGGAGGTGACCTGCGGGGCGAGGGCGCGGCCGGCGGCGGCGTCGTCGACCAATGCGCTGGCGGTGGCCAGGGCGGCATCGGCATGGTGGGCGGACATGGGGGACGTCTCCTGCGGCATTGACCTGAATCATGCTTACACTATTTCTTTAATAGTGCAATTATGAAAACGTCGAAGTGTCGGCGTCGACGCTACCGGGCCGGGGCGGTAGCATGACGGCCTGTTCAGCCGAGGATCTGGATCACCGTGGAAGCCAATGCCTGTGCCGCTCCCTCCATGCCGCCGCTGCGCCAGAACGACCGTGCGCCGGAGTTCCGCGCCCGCACCACCCGTGGCGACGTCGCCCTGAGCGACTACCGCGGCCGCTGGCTGCTGCTGTTCTCCCACCCGGCGGACTTCACCCCGGTGTGCACCAGCGAGTTCATCGCCTTCGCCCGCGCCAAGCCGCGCTTCGACGAACTGGGCTGCGAACTGCTGGCCCTGTCGGTGGACGGCCTCTACTCGCACCTGGCGTGGATACGCGACATCCACGAGCGCTTCGGCGTGGCCATCGACTTCCCGATCATCGAGGACCCCTCCATGGCCATCGCCCGCGGCTACGGCATGGTCGCCCCCGATGCGGTGGACAGCTCGACCACCCGGGTCAGCTACGTGATCGACCCGGAGGGCATCATCCGCGCCCTGAGCTGGTACCCGATGAACGTCGGCCGCTCGGTGGAGGAACTGCTGCGCCTGGTCGCCGCGCTGCAGGCCACCGACCGGCACGCCGCCTCCACGCCGGAGGGCTGGCAGCCCGGCGGCGCGCTGCTGGAGCCGGTGGCCCTGGATGCGCACGAGGCGTTGCAGGTCGAACCCGGCCCGGACGAAACCTGGTACTACCGCTGGAAGAAACCATGAGAACCCCGGCCGACGAGGGCCTGGAAGCCCTGAAGGAGCGCGCCAACGACGCCGCCGACCTGCTGCGCCTGCTGGCCAACCCGACGCGCCTGCTGCTGCTCTGCCAGATCGCCCGCGGCGAGTGCTCCGTGGCGGAACTGGAGCGCAACCTCGGCCTGCGCCAGCCCGGCCTGTCGCAGCAACTGGCGGAGTTGCGGCAGAACCAGCTGGTGAAGACCCGCCGCGAATCCCGCTCGATCTACTACAGCCTGGCCGACGCCCGCGTGCAGGTGCTGCTGGAAGCACTGCACGAGGCGCTGTGCGGCGACCCGCAGCTGCAGCAGGCGACCAGGCCCCCCGCCAGGATGGCGCCGGCGCCCGGGGAGAGCGCGCGTTTCGCCCGGATCGAGCGTTAGGTCAGCGGCGCCACCGCATCTTTTGCCGTCTTCGGTACGGTTTCATCTTCTGCTGTACGGGGCTCCCTCGTTAGCGGGCTGGCCTCGCCCGAAGCCGCCCGGAAACCGGGCGGGCTTCGCCTGCATGGCAGGCAGCGAAGCAGGGGCGCTGCGGGCCGTACCGGCGTTGCGCAGGGTTTCTGCGCTATCGGGATAAGCCCTTCCGCCAGGGGAGCGTGGGGCGGCGGCTTTCTTCCTATGATCTCGACGAGTTGCCGAGCTACCCGTAGCTGCGTTGGCTGCTTGCCGTGTCCATGGAGTGCCTGCCCTTGAATACCCCGATGACCCAGATTCCCTGCCGTAGGTGCTGGCGATGAGTGCCTACCTCCAGTGCCTTTCGCATTCGCCGCTGATCGGGCACGTGGACCCCGCGCCGGAGGTGCTGCAGGAGGTCGCCGACGTGGTGGGCATGGCGCGCGACCGGATTGCGGCGTTCGCGCCGGAGCTGGTGGTGTTGTTCGCGCCGGACCACTACAACGGCTTCTTCTACGATGTCATGCCGTCTTTCTGCATCGGTGTCGCCGCCCATGCCATTGGCGATTTCGGCACGCTGAGCGGCACCCTCTCGGTGCCCAGGGCGCTGGCCGAGTCCTGTGCCGGCGAAGTGCTCAAGGCCGGCGTCGACGCGGCGGTTTCCTACCGCATGCAGGTCGACCACGGCTTTGCCCAGCCGCTGGAGCTGTTGCTCGGCGGCCTCGCCGAGAAGCCGGTGATCCCGGTGTTCATCAACGGCGTGGCGGTGCCGCTGCCGGGCTTCCAGCGCGCCCGGCTGCTGGGCGAGGCCATCGGCCGTTTCGCCCGCTCCACCGGCAAGCGCGTGCTGTTCCTCGGCTCCGGCGGGCTGTCGCACCAGCCGCCGGTGCCGGAGCTGGCCAGGGTCGACGCGCGCATGGCCGACCGCCTGATGGGCAGCGG
>NZ_QGSL01000107.1:840421-847373 GCF_003176655.1 Pseudomonas sp. RW407
CCAGCGGCGCCCACGAGATCGAGGGCGACACCTTCCACCCGGCCGAGAACATCCGCAAGATGAGCGCCGGCATCCCCCTGACCGACGACGACCGCGCCGGCTGGCTGGCCACCCTGGCCGAGCTGCTGAGCCAGGCCGTGGCCGCCGGCCAGCGCCCGGTGCTGACCTGCTCGGCGCTCAAGCTGGCCTACCGCGAACGCCTGCGCCAGGCCGTGCCGGGCCTGGGAGTGGTGTTCCTCGAACTGCCCCGCGACGAAGCCGCACGCCGCGTCGCCGAGCGCCCCGGGCACTTCATGCCGGCGACCCTGGTGGACAGCCAGTTCGCCGCCCTGGAGCCGCCCCACGACGAACCCCTGACCCTCGCCGTGGATGCCACTCTGCCGGTGGAACGCATCGTCGAACAGGCCCTGGCCTGGTGGCGCGCCCACGAGCCGGCCTGAGCAAGTTCTTTGCCGCGCGCTGAAGACAGCGCTATCCCAAAACGCCCGTAAAAACAACGACAAGGGAGCCCCGCCATGTTCGGTCTGTCCCACGACACCTACCTGCTGCTGGATGCGCTGGTCACCATCATCGGCCTGATCCTGCTGATCACCCGCTTCAAGATCCACCCCTTCCTCGCCCTGATCATCGCCGCCGGCTTCCTCGGCCTGACCTCGGGCATGCCCGTGGCGCAGATCGTCAAGGCCTTCCAGGACGGCTTCGGCGGGGTGCTCGGCTTCGTCGGCATCATCCTCGCCCTGGGCACCATGCTCGGCAAGATGATGGCCGAGTCCGGCGGCGCCGATCAGATCGCCCGCACCCTGATCGACGCCTTCGGCGAGCGCCGGGTGCACTGGGCGATGATGCTGGCGGCCTTCCTGGTGGGCATCCCGCTGTTCTTCGAGATCGGCTTCATCCTGCTGATCCCGCTGGTGTTCATCGTCGCCCGGCGCAGCGGCGTGTCGCTGATCAAGATCGGCATCCCGCTGCTGGCCGGCCTGTCCGCCGTGCACGGCCTGGTGCCGCCGCACCCGGGCCCGCTGCTGGCCATCGGCGTGTTCGGCGCCGACATCGGCAAGACCATCCTCTACGGCCTGATCGTCGCCCTGCCCACCGCGGCCATCGCCGGCCCGCTGTTCGGCGCCTGGATCGCCCGGGTGATCCCCGGCAGCCCCTCCGAGGAGCTGGTGGCGCAGATCGCCCACGAGCCGGAGACCGGCAACCTGCCCAGCTTCGGCATCACCCTGCTGACCGTGCTGCTGCCGGTGTTCCTGATGCTGCTGAAGACCTTCGCCGACGTGCTGCTGCCCGACAGCCACGCCTTCCGCGCCTGGATGGACATGATCGGCCACCCCATCACCGCCCTGCTCCTGGCGCTGCTGCTGGCCCTGTACACCTTCGGCTACGCCCGCGGCTTCGGCTCGCAGAAGATCCTCAAGCTGCTCGACCAGAGCCTGGCGCCCACCGCGGCCATCGTGATGATCATCGGCGCCGGCGGCGGCTTCAAGCAGATGCTGGTGGCCAGCGGCGTGGGCGACGTGATCGGCCACCTGGCCGTGCAGGCGCAGATCTCGCCGATCCTGCTGGCCTGGCTGGTGGCCGCGGTGATCCGCATCGCCACCGGCTCGGCCACGGTCGCCACCATCACCGGCGCCGGCATCGTGGTGCCGGTGGTGGGGATGATTCCCGGGGTGAACCGCGAGCTGCTGGTGCTGGCCACTGGCGCCGGCTCGCTGATCCTCTCCCACGTCAACGACGCCGGGTTCTGGCTGGTCAAGCAGTACTTCAACATGAGCGTCGCCGAGACCTTCAAGACCTGGACGGCCATGGAGACCATCCTCTCCGTGGTCGGCCTGGTGTTCATCCTGCTGCTTTCGCTGGTGGTCTGAGGACCACCGGCTTTCACCGTGAAAGGAGTACCGCCGATGTCCGCCACGCAACCCCAGCCCAACCCCCGCCCCGCCGAACCGCGCGACTGGCCGCGCGACTTCGACGTGCGCGAGCGCTACGCCGAGCAGCAGGAGCTGCTCGGCGCGCCCCTGGCGCCGCTGCGACCGAACGTCCCCGCCCGCTGAAAAGCCCTTTACCGGGCCTGCCGACATGTGCAAGCTGAAACGATTCACCTTTCAGCGCGACAGACTGGAACCCCACTTCGGGCGCCCTGCCCTTGCCCGCCGGGCGCCCCACCCCGAGGGAGGAACCATGAGCCACAACCTCGACACCCTGTTCCCCGCCATCGACGACATCCCCGAGACCTGGCGCCCCGACGCGCCGGTGGAGCAGCGCGACTACCTGGTGAACGGCGAGCTGCGCCGCTGGGACGGCCCGCTGGCGCCGGTGCGCAGCCCGATCTTCCTGAAGACCGCCGAAGGCGAACGGCAGGTGATCCTCGGCAGCACCCCGCTGCTGGACGCCGAGGCCGCGCTGGGCGCCCTCGACGCCGCGGTGGCCGCCTACGACAACGGCCAGGGCCTGTGGCCCAACCTGCGGGTGGCCGAGCGCATCCAGCACGTGGAGACCTTCCTGGCGCGCATGCGCGAGCAGCGCGAGGCGGTGGTGCGCCTGCTGATGTGGGAGATCGGCAAGAACCTCAAGGATTCGGAGAAGGAATTCGACCGCACCTGCGACTACATCGTCGACACCATAGACGCGCTCAAGGAGCTGGACCGCCGCTCCAGCCGCTTCGAGCTGGAACAGGGCACCCTCGGCCAGATCCGCCGCGTGCCGCTGGGCGTGGCGCTGTGCATGGGCCCCTACAACTACCCGCTGAACGAGACCTTCACCACCCTGATCCCGGCGCTGATCATGGGCAACACCGTGGTGTTCAAGCCGGCCAAGTTCGGCGTGCTGCTGGTGCGCCCGCTGCTGGAGGCCTTCCGCGACAGCTTCCCGCCGGGGGTGATCAACATCATCTATGGCCGCGGCCGCGAGACCGTCTCGGCGCTGATGGCCAGCGGCAAGGTGGACGTGTTCGCCTTCATCGGCACCCACAAGGGCGCCGCCGACCTCAAGCGCCTGCACCCGCGCCCGCACCGCCTGCGCGCGGCCCTGGGCCTGGACGCGAAGAACCCCGGCATCGTGCTGCCGCAGGTGGACCTGGACAACGCCGTGGAGGAAGCCATCACCGGCGCCCTGTCGTTCAACGGCCAGCGCTGCACCGCGCTGAAGATCCTGTTCGTCCACGAAAGCGTGCTGCAGGGCTTCCTCGACAAGTTCAGCGCGCGCCTGGCCCAGCTCAGGCCGGGCATGCCCTGGGAACCGGGCGTGGCGCTGACGCCGCTGCCCGAGCCGGGCAAGGTGGACTACCTCGACGGCCTGCTGCAGGACGCCCTGGCCAAGGGCGCCAAGGTGATCAACGCCGGCGGCGGCGAGTCCCGCGAGAGCTTCTTCTACCCGGCCCTGCTCAGCCCGGTGACGGCGCAGATGCGCCTGTACCACGAGGAGCAGTTCGGCCCGCTGGTACCGGTGGTGCCCTACCGCGAGCTTGAGGAAGTGATCGACTACGTGCTGCAGTCCGACTACGGCCAGCAGCTGAGCCTGTTCGGCGACGACCCCGAGCAGGTCGGCCGGCTGGTGGACGCCTTCGCCAACCAGGTCGGCCGCATCAACCTCAACGCCCAGTGCCAGCGCGGCCCGGACACCTACCCGTTCAACGGCCGCAAGAACTCCGCCGAGGGCACCCTGTCGGTGCACGACGCGCTGCGCACCTTCTCCATCCGCACCCTGGTGGCGACGCGCTTCAACGCCGCCAACAAGGCGCTGATCAGCGAGATCATCCAGGGCCGCGAGTCGAACTTCCTGACCACCGACTACATCTTCTGAAGCCAGGCAGGCGCCGTCAGATGCGGATCAAGCCATCCACCGGCGGCGCCGCCTGCTCCTTCAGCTCCTCCACCTGCAGCGCATAGGGGCGGCGCAGGCGCAGGCGCTCGGCATCGCAGAGCAGCGGGCCCTGGTCGTCCTCAAGGCCGAAGGGATCGTCGCGCAGCACGCCGCTGATGCGCCCCTGGCGGAACAGCTCGCGGATCGCCAGCAGGTTGTTCTCGCGCTGGCCGCTCAGCTCGGCGAGCGAGCGCGGCTGGCTTTCGGACAGCTGGCACAGCACCGACACCAGCAGCGCCTGCGAAGGTCTAGGCCCCATGGAAGCTCCCCTGTGCAGCCATGAAAACGGTCCTGGCACTATGCGGACGAATTCTTAAAGAATCCTTATCCGGCCGTCTCCATGGCCACCGTTCGTGTCAATCCAGACCGTTGTCGCGGTCCTGCTCCAGGCGCGCCAGGCGCTCCTCCAGGGCGGCCACGCGGGCTTCCAGCTCGAGGATGCGCGCCTCGTCCTGCACGCTGTGCTCGCCGCGCGGCGCCGAGGCGCCACGGCTGCTGGCGGCGATGGCGGCCTCGCGGTCGGCGGCGCTGCCCAGCAGGTGCATGTAGCGGTCCTCGCGCTGGCCGCTCTGGCGTTCCAGCTGCATGGCGAAACCGCGCGCGGCCAGGCGTTCCAGCTGGTGGCGGACTTCCTCGGTGTCGTCGAAGTCGTGCATGCGCATGCTGCGGGTGAGCAGTTCGTTGAGCGTCTGCGGGCCGCGCAGGAACAGCAGGCCGAGCAGCACCCACTGCGGCTTGACCAGTTCCAGCGCCTTGTCCAGGCGCTGCTCCCAGCGGTCGGCGCGGCTACCCATCACCAGGCGCACCATCTCCAGGCCCTCCAGGCGGCGCAGGGCCTGGCCGACCTGGCCGGGGTTGAGGTCCATCACCGGCTCGCGGCTGGTCTTCTGGTTGCAGGCGGTGACCAGGGCGTTGAGGGTCAGCGGGTAGGCTTCCGGGGTGGTCAGCTGCTTTTCGATCAGGCTGCCGAGCACGCGGATGTCCACCGCGCCGAGGGGCTCGCGCTCGGGCAGGCTTGTGGCTTCGTCGTTCATGTCGTTTCCAGAGATCGCTTGGAGGGCACTAGCCTAGCCGCCCACGGCGGCTTTGGCACCCTCCGCGGCGTCGCGCCTCACGCCGGGCCGGTCCACAGGCGGCTGGCCGGCAGCGAGTCGCAGGCGACCATTGGCACTGGCGAGCGCTTAAGATATGGTCTCATATGTATTATTCGGCTCGCCCACCCGGCGGCCACCCACACCACAACAACGAGCAGGAGCAACCAAGCCATGACCCAAGCGACCCGAGCCGACTGGGAAGCCCGCGCCAGCCAACTGCGCATCGAAGGCCGCGCCTTCATCGACGGCCAGTACCTCGACGCCGCCGACGGCGCCACCTTCGACTGCCTGAGCCCGGTGGACGGGCGCCTGCTGGCCAAGGTCGCCAGCTGCGACGCCGCCGACGCCGAGCGCGCCGTGCAGAGCGCCCGCGCCGCCTTCGAATCCGGCGCGTGGTCGCAGCAGGCGCCGGCCGCGCGCAAGGCCGTGCTGGTGCGCTTCGCCGAGCTGCTGGAAGCGCACGCCGAGGAACTGGCGCTGCTGGAAACCCTGGACATGGGCAAGCCCATCGGCGACTCGCTGAACGTCGACCTGCCCGGCGCGGTGGACAGCATCCGCTGGAGCGGCGAGGCCATCGACAAGGTCTACGACGAGGTCGCCGCCACCCCCCGCGACCAGCTCGGCCTGGTCACCCGCGAGGCGGTGGGCGTGGTCGCCGCCATCGTGCCGTGGAACTTCCCGCTGATGATGGCCAGCTGGAAACTCGGCCCGGCCCTGGCCACCGGCAACTCGGTGATCCTCAAGCCCTCCGAGCGCTCGCCGCTGACCGCCATCCGCATCGCCCAGCTGGCGCTGGACGCCGGCCTGCCCAAGGGCGTGCTCAACGTGCTGCCGGGCTACGGCCACACCGTGGGCAAGGCCCTGGCCCTGCACATGGACGTGGATACCGTGGTGTTCACCGGCTCGACCAAGATCGCCAAGCAACTGCTGGTCTACGCCGGCGAGTCGAACATGAAGCGCGTGTGGCTGGAGGCCGGCGGCAAGAGCCCGAACATCGTCTTCGGCGATGCCCCGGACCTGCAGGCCGCCGCCGAAGCCGCCGCCGCGGCCATCGCCTTCAACCAGGGCGAAGTGTGCACCGCGGGCTCGCGCCTGCTGGTGGAGAAATCCATCAAGGCGCAGTTCGTGCCCCTGGTGGTGCAAGCCCTGAAAGGCTGGAAGGCCGGCCACCCGCTGGACCCGCAGACCAACGTCGGCGCCCTGGTGGACGGCCGCCAGCTGGAGCAGGTGCTGGGCTACATCGAGGCCGGCAAGGCCGAGGGCGCCCGCCTGCTCACCGGCGGCCAGCGCGTGCTGGAGGAAACCGGCGGCACCTACGTGGAGCCGACGCTGTTCGACGGCGTGAGCAACGCCATGAAGATCGCCCGCGAGGAAATCTTCGGCCCGGTGCTCTCGGTGATCGAGTTCGAAGGCGCCGAAGAAGCCATCCGCATCGCCAACGACACCCCGTATGGCCTGGGCGCGGCAGTGTGGACCCGCGACATCTCCAAGGCCCACCAGACCGCCCGCGCCCTGCGCGCCGGCAGCGTGTGGATCAACCAGTACGACGGCGGCGACATGACCGCGCCCTTCGGCGGCTTCAAGCAGTCGGGCAACGGCCGCGACAAGTCGCTGCACGCCTTCGACAAGTACACCGAGCTGAAGGCGACCTGGATCAAGCTCTGACTGTCCCCGCGCCGGCGTCTTTCGTAGGAGCGAGCTTGCTCGCGAACAGGACGCCCGGCTGACTCCACAACCACCCGTTCTGCCCAACGGCCCCCTCTCCCGCTTGCGGGGGAGGGTTAGGAAGGGGGAGCGGAGTCAAGCCATGCTCCGGAGTGTCGTCGGAGTCCGTCACCCTCTCCCCAGCCCTCTCCCTGAAGGGAGAGGGGGCCGTTCGGCGTGAAGCGAAGCCACACGGTCATCCTGCCCGCACCCGCTCTCGTAGGAGCGAGCTTGCTCGCGAACAGGACGCCCGGCTGACTCCACAACCACCCGTTCTGCCCAATGGTCCCCTC
>NZ_QGSL01000107.1:847383-852376 GCF_003176655.1 Pseudomonas sp. RW407
TCGAGGAATTCGCCTGAGTCAGGCCTGCTCCAGCAACCAGCGGCAGTAGCGCTCGACGCCCTCCGCCACGCCCAGCATCGGCGCCCGGTAGCCGGCCTCGCGCAGGAAGGCGATGTCGGCGCAGGTGTAGCACTGGTACTTACCGCGCAGGCCATCGGGGAACCCGACGTACTCCAGCAGCCCCTGGGCGATGGCCTGCTGCAGGCTGAGCGGCGGCTGGTCCCGCTGGGCGCGCAGGCTGTTGATCACCGCCAGGGCCACGTCGTTGAACGGCTGTGCGCGGCCGCTGCCGAGGTTGAAGATGCCGCTGCGGCCGGGGTTGTCGAGGAAGTGCAGGTTGACCCGGGCCACGTCCTCCACCGAGACGAAGTCGCGCAGGTGGCCGCCGGCCGGGTAGTCGCCGTACTCGCCGAAAAGTTGCACCTTGCCGCTGGCGCGAAACTGCTCGAAGCAGTGGAAGGCCACCGAGGCCATGCGCCCCTTGTGCTGCTCGCGCGGGCCATAGACGTTGAAGTAGCGCAGCCCGACGACCTGGCTGCGCGCCTGCGGCAGGGCGCGGCGCACGCGCTGGTCGAAGAGGAACTTGGAATAGCCGTAGGCGTTCAGCGGCCGCTCGTACTCGCGCAGCTCGCGGAAGTCGCGCCCGCCGCCGTAGACCGCCGCCGAGGAGGCGTAGAGGAAGGGCACGCCCAGCTTCAGGCTGGCCTCCAGCAGGTCGCAGCTGTAGCGGTAGTTGTTGTCCATCAGGTAGCGCCCGTCGCCCTCCAGGGTGCTGGAGCAGGCGCCCTGGTGGAGCAGCGCGCGGACCACGCCGAAGCCGCCGCGGGCGTAGCGTTCGACGAAGTCGCGCTTGTCCAGGTAGTCGGCGATGTCGCAGTCGGCGAGGTTGCGGAATTTGTCGCCTTCGGTCAGGTCGTCGACCGCGATGATGTCGGACTCACCCCGCAGGTTCAGCGCCTTGACGAGGTTGCTGCCGATGAAGCCGGCGGCGCCGGTGACGATGATGCTCATGTGGGAACACTCCCCAGCGGAGAATGAAGTGCCCACAGGCTATTCCCGGCAGGGCCGGCGGCCGTTGATACAAGGCAAGGAATGTTAGCTTGCTAACGAAGTGCCATCAGGGCCGGTCGTTGTGCCCCAGGTCACGCTGCGGGTCGATGCGGTCGCGCACCCGCTGCTTGAGCACCTTGGCCTCGGGGAAGCCGCCATCGGCCTTGCGCTCCCAGATCTGCTCGCCGTCGCAGGTGATGCGGAACACCCCGCCGGTGCCGGGCTCCAGGCTCACCCGGGCGAGGTCGTCGGCGAAGGTGCTGAGCAGTTCCTGGGCCAGCCAGGCGGCGCGCAGCAGCCACTGGCACTGGGTGCAATAGGTGATGACGATTTCCGCTCTGGGCTGGCTCATGGCGTCCGGGCTCCTGCTCTGGGATGCCTATAATAGCCGCCTGGAAGCCCCATCGGACCCGCCCAATGCGCCGCCTGCTGTTCGCCCTCCTGCTGCTCCTGCCACTGTCCACCCTCGCCGCCGGGCACCCGCCGAAGATCGGCCTGGTGCTGTCCGGCGGCGCCGCCCGCGGCCTGGCCCACATCGGCGTGCTCAAGGCCCTGGACGAACAGGGCATCCACATCGACGCCATCGCCGGGACCAGCATGGGCGCGGTGGTCGGCGGGCTCTACGCCGCCGGCTACACGCCCAGGGAACTGGAGCGCATCGCCCTCGGCCTGGACTGGCAGCAGGCGCTGTCCGACTCGCCGCCGCGGGTGGACGTACCCTTCCGGCGCAAGCAGGACGACCGCGACTTCCTGGTCAAGCAGAAGCTCAGCTTCCGCGACGACGGCTCCCTCGGCCTGCCCCTGGGCGCCATCCAGGGGCAGAACCTGACCATGCTCCTGGAGAGCCTGCTGGTGCACACCAGCGGCACCCGCGACTTCGACAGGCTGGCCATCCCCTTCCGCGCCGTGGCCACCGACATCTCCACCGGCGAGAAGGTGGTGTTCGACCACGGCCACCTGCCCCAGGCGATCCGCGCCAGCATGTCGATCCCGGCGGTGTTCGCCCCGGTGGAGTACGACGGCAAGCTGCTGGTGGACGGCGGCATGGTCGACAACATCCCGGTGGACGTGGCGCGCAGGATGGGCGTCGACCTGGTCATCGTGGTCGACATCGGCAACCCGCTGCTCGAACGCAAGCAGCTGACCACGGTGGTCGACATGCTCAACCAGTCGGTCACCCTGATGACACGCAAGAACTCCGAGGCGCAGCTGGCCACCCTGAAGCCCGACGACGTGCTCATCCAGCCGCCGCTCAGCGGCTACAGCTCCACCGACTTCGGCCGCGTGCCGCAGCTGATCGACGCCGGCTACCGCGCCACCAGCATCCTCGCCACGCGCCTGGCGGCCCTGCGCAAGCCCCGCGACCAGGAAGCCGTGGCCCTGGCCGAGGCGCGCACGCCCGACGAGCGCACGCCGGTGATCGGCAGCATCCGCGTGGAGAACGACTCCAAGGTCGGCGACGAGGTGATCCGCCACTACATCCGCCAGCCGCTGGGCCAGCCGCTGGACCTGGAACGTCTGCAGAGCGACATGAGCACCCTTTACGGCCTGGACTACTTCGACCAGGTGCAGTACCGGGTGGTCCGCGAGAAGGACGGCAACGCCCTGGTCATCCACGCCCTGGGCAAGCGCAGCGGCACCGACTACCTGCGCCTGGGCCTGAACCTGTCGGACGACCTGCGCGGCGACAGCACCTTCAACGTCGGCGCCAGCTATCGCGTCAACGGCATCAACCGCCTCGGCGCGGAATGGCTGACGCGCCTGCAGATCGGCGACCAGCAGGAGCTCTACAGCGAGTTCTACCAGCCGCTGGACGCCGGCTCGCGCTACTTCGTGGCGCCCTACGTGTTCAACGAGGCGCGCAACGTCGAGGCCACCGACAACGACGACCCCATCGCCGAGTACCGCCTGGAACGCTACGGCTACGGCCTCAACCTCGGCCGGCAGATCGCCAACAACGGCGAGATCCGCCTGGGCGTGGCCCAGGCCTTCGGCAAGGCCGACGTGCGCGTGGGCCAGCGGGACCTGCCGGACTTCCACTTCAACGAAGGCTACGCCGAGCTGAAGTACTCCTTCGACACCATGGACAACGTCGACTTCCCCCGCGAGGGCGAGGACATCCAGGCCGGCTACCGCGAGCACACGCCGTCGCTGGGCGACGACGACCGCTACCGCCAGTGGGAACTGCGCCTGGACAAGGCGCTGAGCAGCGGGCCGAACACCTGGGTGCTGGGCGGCGGCTACGGGCGCACCCTGGACGACGCCGACGTGGTGGTGTCGAGCTTCCTGCTCGGCGGCGCGCGCGAGCTCTCCGGCTTCCGCCAGGACGCCCTGGCCGGGCAGAACTACAGCCTCGGCCGGGTGATCTACTACCGGCGCATGACCGAGCGCTCCTTCCTGCCCCTGGACTTCCCCTTCTACCTCGGCGGCAGCCTGGAACGCGGCCGGGTGTGGAACAACGACAATAGCTACGACACCGGCTACATCAACGCCATGAGCATCATGCTGGGCTTCGAGACACCGCTGGGGCCGCTGTCGTTCAGCTACGGCCTGAACGACGCCGACGAGCATGCGGTGTACCTGAACCTGGGGCGCAACTTCTGACGGCATCCACCGTTATCCTCGGGTACCGGTGTCCGGGCCGGCGGCGGATAACCGCGAACGGTTATTCGCCCTACGCACCGATGTTTCTCTGGAAAACGCTCTTGTAGGAGCGAGCTTGCTCGCGAACCCTCCCCCACAAGCGGGAGAGGGGACCGTCCGGCGCGAGGCGAAACCATGAAGCTCCCGGGCTCCCAGTAGGGCGCATAACGCCTACGGCGTTATCCGCCATAATCGCGGACAGAGTCCGCGATCACCGGCATGAAAAAGCCCGGCGCAAGGCCGGGCTTCGGGTGGACCGGGAATGCCTCAGGCAATCCGCGCCAGCAGCTCGCGGGCTTCTTCCTGTTCCTGCTTGTCGCCTTCCTGCAGCACCTGTTCGAGGATCCGGTAGGCCTCGTCGAGGTCGCCGCGGTCGATGCAGGCGCGGGCCCGGTCGAGGCTGGCCAGCAGCTTGTCCTGCTCGCCGCCGGCCCGGCTCGGCAGGCCGAAAGCGCCGGCCTGCTCGTCGTCCAGGTCGAACTCGGTGACCTCCGGCAGCTCGCGCAGGTTGCTGCGGAAGTCCTTCAGGAGGTCCTCGGTGTCGTCCTTGCCGCCCTTGGCGGAAGAGCCCTTGGGCGAATCGAAGGCGTCCAGGCTGTTCCAGTCCAGGTCCAGGGACAGTTCGCCGAGGTTCAGGTCGGCGGTGTCGCCCAGCGGCGGCTGTGCCGGCGCGGGGTGCTCGCCGACGTCGCCCAGCTCCAGGCCTTCCCACTCGCCAAGGCCGTCGCTGATGGCCTGCTCGTCGTCACGCTCGAGCATGGCGGGGTAGCGGGCCTTGAGCTGGTCGATCTGCTTCTGGTCGCCGCCCATCGCCTGCAGCGCCCTCTCCTGCTCGCGGAAACCGGCCAGGTCGCCGAGTTCGGCGAGCACCAGCAGCAGCTTCAGGCGCAGGTCGCGGCGCTGTGGCTCGGCGGCGACGGATTTGCTCAGCATGTCGCGGGCCTGGCCGAAGCGGCCGTAGGCGATGTAGATGTTCGCCCCCTCCAGGCTGTCGCTGCTGGCGGCCGGCAAGCGGGCCAGGGAGGCTTCGTTGGCGCCGGCCAGCGGCGCGACGGCAGAAGCCACCACCGGTTTGGCCGGCTCTACCGGGCGGGCCGGCGCCAGCGGCGGCAGGCTGGCGGCCTCGGCTTGCAGCTGCGGCGGCTCGTCGTCGGGCTTGCGCCGCCGGCTGTAGACCAGGCCCAGCGCCAGCACCAGGGCTGCCAGGGCGGCCCAGGGCCAGTAACGGGTCAGGACGGTGCCTTCCTCATCCACCGCGGCGGGCGCCTGGGGCGTCGGCTTGGCGGCTTCGGCCACCGGC
>NZ_QGSL01000107.1:852386-862580 GCF_003176655.1 Pseudomonas sp. RW407
CGCGCGCAGGGCGCGCTCCTACATGGGGCACGGTGCTGGGGCAATCCGTAGGAGCGGATCTCATCCGCGAATCGCACCGGAGATGACGGTTATCGCGGAGAAGCTCCGCTCCTACGGGTGGGAATGCCATGCCTCACAGCAACCTGTAGGAGCGGGCCCTGCCCGCGATTTGCGCGCAGGGCGCGCTCCTACATGGGGCACGGTGCTGGGGCAATCCGTAGGAGCGGATCTCATCCGCGAATGGCGCCGGAGATGACGGTTATCGCGGAGAAGCTCCGCTCCTACGGGTGGGATGCCATGCCTCACAGCAACCTGTAGGAGCGGGCCCTGCCCGCGATTCCGCGCGCAGGGCGCGCCTACAACGGCAATGCCGAAGGAAACTCCGCGGCAAGGGTTTGCGCCAGCCACTCGCCGAACCACTCGATGTCGGCGCTGCTCGGCCCCGTCGGGATCAGCAACTGGTAGCTCTCCAGGCGCACCTGGTTCGGCAGCGGCCGCACCAGCGCGCCGGACTCCAGCTCCCTGCGCACCAGCACGTCGTTGGCCAGGGCGATGCCGGCGCCGGCCTCGGCCATGGACAGCGCGTGGTCGTTGCTGACGTAGAGCACGTCGGGGCTGACGCGGATGTCCAGCTGGTTGGCGGCGAACCAGGCGTTCCACCATTCGCCGTCGTGGACGTGGATCAGTTCGTGGCGCACCAGCTCTTCGGCGCTGCCCAGCGGGCCGTGGGCCGCCAGGTAGGCCGGCGAGCACACCGGGAACACCTGCGGGTGGAGCAGGGTGGCGCAGCTCTGCGGGTACTGCCCGGGCATGCCGTAGACGATGCCCAGGTCGGCGCTGTTGCCGTCCACCTCGGTGAAGGTCGGGTTCGGCTCGATCGCCACCTTCAGCCCCGGGCGCTGCTGGCGCAGGGCTTCCAGGTGCGGCATCAGCCAGCGCTTGGCGAAGGCCGGCACCACCAGGATCTTCAGCCAGCGCGCCGAGCCGCCGGGGGCCAGTTCGCGGCTGGCCTCGGCGATCTGCTGCAGCGCCGTGGCTATCTTCGCGTAGTAGCGCTGGCCGGCGGGCGTCAGGCTGACCCCGCGCGGCGTGCGCTCCAGCAGCTGCACGCCCAGCCAGTCCTCCAGCAGGCGCACGTGGCGGCCGATGGCCGGCTGGGTAACGTGCAGCGCCTTCGAGGCGGCGACGTAGCTGCCCAGGCGCGCCGCCGCCTCGAAGGCGCGCACGGCGTTGAGCGGCGGCAGGCGGGGCAGGGACATGGGCGGCTCGCAGGCTGTTAATTTATTTAATAGCGAATGTAAGAAAATTGAGCTTTTTGCTCAACTGCAATCTGGCCACACTCGGCCCCAGCAGCCTCACCACAAAACCAGCCGGTCACCGGCACACGCTGCAGCGCTTTCCCCATTCCTGCCACAACAAGTACAAGCCTCCGCGCGCACCGCGCCAGCGGGGGAGGGAACCGGAGGTACATCCATGAGTGCCCTGCACGGCCTGCAGACGGCCGCCGTCTCCATTCGATCGGTGCGCAAGGTCTACGGCGACCCGGACAGCGGCCCGGTGGCGCTGAAGAGCGTCGACCTGGACATCCGCGACAACGAATTCTTCACCCTGCTCGGGCCCTCCGGCTGCGGCAAGACCACCCTGCTGCGGATGATCGCCGGCTTCGAGTTCCCCACCGCCGGCGAGATCCTCCTCTACGGCGAGAACATCGCCGACCGCGCGCCCTACGATCGCCCGGTCAACACGGTGTTCCAGCACTACGCGCTGTTCCCGCACATGACCATCGCGCAGAACCTGGCCTTCGGCCTGGAGTCGCACCCCATGGGCCAGCGCCTGGGCAAGGCGGCGGTCGCCGAGCGGGTGCGCGAGATGCTCGCCCTGGTGCAGATGGAGCGCTTCGCCGAACGCCGCCCCACCCAGCTTTCCGGCGGCCAGCAGCAACGCGTGGCCCTGGCCCGCGCGCTGGCCCCGCACCCCAAGGTGCTGCTGCTCGACGAGCCGCTCTCGGCCCTGGACCTGAAGCTGCGCCAGGCCATGCGCGAGGAGCTCAAGGCGATCCAGGCCAAGACCGGGATCACCTTCATCTTCGTCACCCACGACCAGGAAGAAGCCCTGACCATGTCCGACCGCATCGCCGTGCTGGCCGAGGGCGAGGTGCAGCAGGTCGGGCGCCCGGCGGACATCTACGAGCAGCCGCGCAACCGCTTCGTCGCCGACTTCATCGGCGAGACCAACTTCCTCCCGGCGCAGGTCGACGAGATCGCCGACGGCCAGGCGCTGTTCCGCATCCCCGGCGGCCGCACGCTGCGCGCGGCGAGCCGCGAGGGCCTGCGCCCGGGCGCCGAGGTGACGCTGTCGATCCGCCCCGAGCGCCTGCGCCTGGTCGGCGCCGAGGACCCGCAGGCCACGCCCTGCACCCTCGCCGAGCAGATCTACCTGGGCACCGACCTGCAGTACCAGGTCAGCCTCGCCGACGGCACCCGCCTGCGCGTGCGCACGCCCAACAGCGCCGGGCAGAGCCAGCGCTTCGCCCCGGGCGAGCGCCTGGGCCTGCAGTTCGACCGCGACAGCGCCAGCGTCCTGCTGGACTGAGCCGAGGAGCGCGCCATGTCTTCCCTCACCGTACGCCCCGGCAACGCCCTGGAGCGGCGCCGGGCCCTGGGCAACCTGCTCGGCGTATCGCCGGCGCTGCTGGCCATCGGCCTGTTCCTGGTGGTGCCGATCCTCATCGTCGTCGCCTACTCACTGATGCAGGCCAACCCCTATGGCGGCGTCAACCACGTGTTCAGCAGCGACGCCTACGTCTCGCTGCTGTTCGAGCGCCAGCTGGACGACAGCCTGGCCTTCGCCGATTCCTACCTGGTCATCGCCCTGCGCTCGCTGGGCATCGCCGCGGCCACCACCGCCATCACCCTGCTGGTGGGCTTCCCGGTGGCGGTGTGGCTGGCCATGCAGCCGGCCAGCCGCCGCGGCCTGCTGATCTTCCTGATCACCGTGCCGTTCTGGGCCAACCTGCTGATCCGCACCTACGCCTGGATCCTCCTGCTGCGCGGCACCGGGGTGATCAACAACGGCCTCATGGGCCTGGGCCTGATCCACCAGCCGCTGCCGCTGCTGTACAGCGACGGCGCGGTGCTGCTGGGCCTGGTCTACACCTACGCGCCCTTCGTGGTGCTGCCGATCTATTCGACCCTGGAGAAGATGGACATGCGCCTGCTGGAAGCCGCCCAGGACCTCTACGCCGGGCGCCTGCGTACCTTGCGCAAGGTGGTCCTGCCGATCGCCCGGCCGGGCATCCTGGCCGGCGCCATCCTCACCTTCGTGCCCTGCCTGGGCGCGATGATCGCCCCCGAGCTGCTCGGCGGCGGCACCAAGATGATGCTCGGCAACCTGATCTTCCGGCAGTTCGCCGACGCCCGTAACTGGCCCTTCGGCGCCGCCCTGTCGCTGGTGCTGATGGCGGCGGTGATGCTCGCCCTGACCTTCTACGCCATGCGCGCCGAGCGCCTGCGCGTGGCCCGGGGAGGTGTGTGATGCTGGCCCTGTTGCGCAAGCGCCGTCTCGGCGTGCAGGACTTCCCCGGCTTCGGCGGTTTCAGCCTGCTGTTCTACCTGTACCTCTACGCGCCCATCGTGGTGCTGGTGATCTACTCGTTCAACGCCAACCAGTCCGCCACCGTGTGGACCGGCTTCAGCCTCGACTGGTACCGCGCCGCCTTCGCCAACCAGGCGCTGCGCAGCGCGGCCGGCAACAGCCTGCTGATCGCCGTGTGCGCCAGCGCGATCGCCACCGCCATCGCCACCCTGGCCGCGCTGGGCACCTCGCGCGGGGCGAAGTTCAAGGGCATGCGCCTGTCCATGGGCACCATCATGCTGCCGCTGGTGCTGCCGGAGATCGTGGTCGGCGTCGCCACCCTGGCGCTGTTCTCCAGCCTCGGCGTGTCGCTGGGCTATGGCAACCTGATCATCGCCCACACGGTGTTCTGCATTCCCTTCGCCTACCTGCCGATCCGCGCCCGCCTGGAGGACATGGACCTGTCCCTGGAGCAGGCCGCCGCCGACCTCTACGCCGGGCCCTGGCGGACCTTCCGCAAGGTCACCCTGCCGCTGCTGATGCCGGGGATCTTCTCCGGGCTGATGCTGGCCTTCATCGTCTCGCTGGATAACTTCGTGATCTCGATGATGGTCTCCCAGGCCGGCACCACCACCTTGCCGATCTTCATCTTCGGCCTGCTGCGGATGGGCGTCACCCCCGACGTCAACGCGGTGTCGACGCTGATCCTCGGGGTATCCGTGTTCTTCGTCAGCCTTTCCTACCTGCTCGGCAAAGCCAAAGCCTGAGCGCCACGCCACTACGGGAGTCAACATGAGCAAGTCGATCGCAGTCATCGCCGCCACCCTGTCGCTGGGCCTGGCCGGCGCGGCCAACGCCGCCGGCCAGGTCAACGTCATCAGCTGGAGCGGCTACTTCTCGCCGCAGATCCTGGAGAAGTTCGAGAAGCAGACCGGCATCAAGGTCACGGTGGATTCCTACGACTCCAACGAGACCCTGCTGGCCAAGCTCAAGCAGGGCGGCAGCGGCTACGACGTGGCCATCCCCTCGCACCAGTTCGTGCCGATCCTGGTCCACGAGAACCTGCTGGAGCGCTTCGACCCGGCCCAGCAGCCGTACTACGCGAACATCGTCGACAACCTGCAGAAGCCCACCTGGGACCCGGAGGGCGGCTATTCGGTGCCCTTCATCTGGGGCACCACCAGCGTGGTCTACGACACCGCCACCTACAAGGGCCCGGCCGACAGCTACTCGCTGCTGTTCCAGCCGCCGCAGGAGCTGCAGGGCAAGATCAACATGCTCGACTCGGTCAACGAGGTGATGGACACCGCCAGCCTGTACCTGGGCGTGCCGCTGTGCAGCGAGGACCCGAAACAGGTGCAGCAGGTGCTGAACCTGCTCAAGGCGCAGAAGCCCTTCGTCAAGACCTACAGCTCCAAGGCCGGCTCGGTGCGCGAGAACCTCGCTTCCGGCGAGACCTCGATGTCGCTGTTCTGGGGCGGTTCCTCGCTGCGCGCCCGGGAAATGAAGCCGAGTCTGAAATACCTGTACCCCAAGGAAGGCGTGATGGCCTGGGTGGATAACCTGGTGATCCCCAAGGGCAGCAAGAACCCCGAGGCGGCCCGGCAGTTCATCGCCTTCATGAGCCAGCCGGAGAACTCGGCGCTGACGCAGAACTTCCTCAAGCACCAGAGCCCGATCAAGGGCACCGACGCCTTCCTCGACCCGAGCCTGAAGGATGCGCCCGAGCTGCACATCCCCGAGGGCACCAAGGTGGTCTTCAGCAAGACCTGCGGCGAGGGCGCCATCCGCCTGGCCGACCGGCTGTGGACCAACCTGATGCGCTGACCGAAGGCGCTGGCCCCCCGCGTTCGCGGGGGTGACGGGGTGGGGCAGGGCGCCGGAAGGCGCCGTGGCTTCGCTCGCCCCGTCAAAGCTCCATCCCCTGAACTGTTCCGTCATTCCCGCGAACGCGGGAACCCAGAGAAAGGCCGCGTCACATGAGCCAGAACCCGAATATCAGCCCCCTCGTCCAGCTCCAGGCCCACGAACTGGCGCAGCTCATCCGCCTGCGCCAGGTGTCCTGCCGCGAGGTGATGGGCGACTACCTGGCGCACATCGAGCGCTTCAACCCGGCGGTCAACGCCCTGGTCAGCCTGCAACCGGCCGAAGCGCTGCTGGCCCAGGCCGACGCGCGCGACGCCGAGCTGGCCCGCGGCGAGTACCGCGGCTGGATGCACGGCCTGCCCCACGCCATCAAGGACCTGTCGCTGACCAAGGGCATCCGCACCACCCTCGGCTCGCCGCTGTACCGCGACTACGTGCCCGAGCGCGACGGCATCATGGTCGAGCGCATCCGCGCCGCCGGCGCCATCCTCATCGGCAAGAGCAACACCCCGGAATTCGGCCTCGGCTCGCAGAGCTACAACCCGCTGTTCGGCGCCACCGGCTGCGCCTACGACCCGGCCCGCACCGCCGGCGGCAGCAGCGGCGGCGCGGCGGCGGCCCTGGCCCTGCAACTGGTGCCGGTGGCCGACGGCAGCGACATGATGGGTTCGCTGCGCAACCCGGCGGCGTTCAACAACATCGTCGGCTTCCGTCCGTCCCAGGGCCGCGTGCCCTTCGACGACGCCGCCGACCTGTTCTGCGACCAGCTCGGCTACGAAGGCCCCATGGGCCGCAGCGTGCGCGACGTGGCCCTGCTGCTGTCGGTGCAGGCCGGGGCGGACGCCCGCGCGCCGCTGTCCATCGCCGAATCCGGCAAGGCCTTCGCCGGCCCGCTGGAGCGCGACTTCAAGGGCGCGCGCCTGGGCTGGCTGGGCGACCTCGGCGGCCACCTGGCCATGGAGCGCGGCGTGCTGGAGCTGTGCCAGCGCTCGTTCGCCGACTTCCAGGCCATCGGCTGCGAGGTCGAATCCTGCGAGCTGGGCTTCCCCGCCGAACGCCTGTGGGACTGCTGGCGCACCCTGCGCCACTGGTTCGTCGCCGGCTCCCTGGGCGCGGCCTACGCCGACCCGGTCAAGCGCGCGCTGCTCAAGGAAGAGGCCTGCTGGGAAGTGGAGAACGGCCTGCGCCTGTCGGCCATGGAGGTGTTCCAGGCCACGGTGGCGCGCAGCGACTGGTACCGCGCCATCCAGCGCCTGTTCGAGCGCTACGACTACCTGCTGCTGCCCAGCGCCCAGGTGTTCCCCTTCGACAAGCACCTGCACTGGCCGAAGGAAGTCGCCGGCCGCGCCATGGACACCTACCACCGCTGGATGGAAGTGGTGATCCCCGGCACCCTGTCCGGATGCCCCGTCGCCAACGTGCCGGTAGGCTTCAATGAACAGGGCCTGCCCATGGGCCTGCAGATCATCGGCCGGCACCAGGCCGACATGGCCGTGCTGCAACTGGCCCATGCCTACGAGCAGGCCACCCAATGGTACCGGCGCTGCCCGCCGCCGCTGCTGGCGCAGTGAGGCGCGCGCCGAAGAAGGAGGTTCGATGAACGTCAGCTTCTTCCAGGAACTGCTGCAGAGCATCAGCGAACGCGGCCGCCAGCTGCTGGAGTCCCGCGAGCCGGTGCCGATCAGCGCGGCGTCGCTGGTCGAGGCCAGCCGCCGCCTGCTCTCCGGCCACGGCGAGGCCTCCGGCGTGGCCCTGGCGCGGCAGGTGCTGTGCGCCTACCGCGACTGCCCGCCGGAGCAGCAGAAGGCCTTCTTCGACAACCTGCTCAACGACTTCGCGCCGCCCGCCGAGGCCCTGGCCGACGCCTGCCGGCGCTACCTGGAAAACCCCGGCGCGGAGCAGGTCACCGCGCTGTTCGAGGCCTGCGAGCCGCCGCGCCAGGAACTGTTCCGCCGCCTCAACCAGGCCCCCGGCGGCACCGCCGAACTGATCGCCATGCGCCGCCTGCTGCTGCAGGAGCTCAAGGCGCGGCCGCAACTGGCGGCGGTGGACCACGACCTGCAGCACCTGCTGGCCTCCTGGTTCAACCGCGGCTTCCTGGTGCTGCGGCGCATCGACTGGTCGACCCCGGCGGCGATCCTGGAAAAGATCATCCGCTACGAGGCGGTGCACGCCATCAAGGACTGGGACGACCTGCGCAGCCGCCTGCAGCCGGCCGACCGCCGCTGCTTCGCGTTCTTCCACCCGGCGCTGCCGGAGGAGCCGCTGATCTTCGTCGAGGTGGCGCTGACCCGGCAGATGCCCGCCGCCATCGCCGAAATCCTCGAACAACCCGGCGAGGCCGCCGATGCGCCGGACACCGCGGTGTTCTACTCCATCAGCAACTGCCAGGAAGGCCTGCGCGGCATCTCCTTCGGCAACTTCCTGATCAAGCAGGTGGTGGAGGAACTGGCCCGCGAAGTGCCCGGGCTCAAGCAGTACGTCACCCTCTCGCCGGTGCCCGGTTTCCGCCGCTGGCTCGACAGCCAGGCCGAGCGCCCCGAGGTCGCCGAATGCCTGAAGGCGCTCAAGCCCGACGCGCCGCCGCCCCCGCGCCTTGAACAGCCGCTGCTGGCGCTGGCCGCCGAATACTTCCTGCAGGCCAAGAATGCCCAGGGCCTGCCGCCGGACCCGGTGGCGCGCTTCCACCTGGGCAACGGCGCCCGCCTGGAGCGCCTGAACTGGCGCGGCGACCTCTCCGCCGGCGGCCTGCGCCAGGCCGCCGGGCTGATGGTCAACTACCGCTACGAATTGCGTCAGATCGAGAAAAACCACGAAGCCTACGCCAACCAGGGCACGGTGATCGCCGCCAACGAGGTCAAGCGACATCTCGCCCCACCGGCCAAGCCCCGCCGCTAGGAACCGCCATGAACCAGAGCCTTTTCGCCGCCGTCGGCGAGCACCTGCCCGAAGACCTCAACAAGCCCTTCCTCCGTACCCCGGATGGCGGCGGCTACAGCTATGCCGAGATGCTGCGCAGCAGCGCGCAATTCGCCCACGCCCTGGTGGAACTGGGCGTGCAGCCGGGCGACCGCGTCGCCGTGCAGGTGGACAAGAGCCCCGAGGCGATCATGCTCTACCTCGGCACCCTGCGCGCCGGCGCCGTCTACCTGCCGCTGAACAGCGGCTATACCAGCGACGAGCTGAGCTACTTCCTCGGCGACGCCGAACCCTCGCTGTTCGTCTGCACCCCAGCCTTCGAGGAGCAGGCCAAGGCACTGGCCGAACAGTGCGGCGTGGCCCGCGTGGCGACCCTCGGGCAGCACTGCGAAGGCAGCCTGATGCGCCACGTGGAAGGCAAGCCGGCGCGTTTCGCCGACGTCGCGCGCAGCCGCGACGACCTCGCCGCCATCCTCTACACCTCCGGTACCACCGGGCGCTCCAAGGGCGCCATGATCAGCCACGGCAACCTGGTCTCCAACGCCCGCGCGCTGGTCGAGGCCTGGGGCATCACCAGCGCCGACTGGCTGCTGCACGCGCTGCCGATCTTCCACATCCACGGCCTGTTCGTGGCCATCAACAGCCTGCTGATGGCCGGCGGCTCGCTGCTCTACACGGAGAAGTTCGACGCCGCCGAAGTGCTGCGCCTGCTGCCCCAGGTGAACCTGCTGATGGGCGTGCCGACCTTCTACACCCGCCTGCTCGACCAACCGGGGCTGACCCGCGAGGCGGTGGCGCACATGCGCCTGTTCGTCTCCGGCTCGGCGCCACTCACCGCCGAGACCCACAAGGCCTTCCGCGAGCGCACCGGGGTGGCCATCCTCGAGCGCTACGGCATGACCGAAACCGGCATGAACACCTCCAACCCGCTTGATGGCGAGCGCATCGCCGGCACCGTCGGCTTCCCGCTGCCGGGCGTCGAGCTGCGCATCACCGACCCGGCCGAGAAGGAGGCGAAGCTGCTGCCGCAAGGCGAGCCGGGGATGATCGAGGTGCGCGGCCCCAACGTGTTCCGCGGCTACTGGCGCATGCCGGAGAAGACCGCCGAGGAACTGCGCGGCGACGGCTTCTTCATGACCGGCGACATCGGCTTCATCGACGACAAGGGCTACGTGCAGATCGTCGGGCGCAGCAAGGACATGATCATCAGCGGCGGCTACAACGTGTACCCGAAGGAGCTGGAACAGATCATCGACACCCTGCCCGGCGTGGCCGAATCGGCGGTGATAGGCCTGCCGCACCGAGACTTCGGCGAAGGCGTGACGGCGGTGGTGGTGGCCAGGCCCGGCGAGACGCCGAGCGAGGCGGACATCCTCGCCGGCCTGGACGGTCATCTGGCGCGCTACAAGCAACCCAAGCGGGTGGTGTTCGTGGACGCGCTGCCGCGCAACGTAATGGGCAAGGTGCAGAAGAACCAGCTGCGCGAGCGCTTCAAGCAGCTGTACGCCTGAGCGCAGGGCGGATAACGGCTCTTCGTAGGAGCGAGCTTGCTCGCGAACAGTGCTCGCCTGTGAGCTCGGTGTATTGGATGGACTCCGCAACCCTCTCCCCAGCCCTCTCCCTGAAGGGAGAGGGGGCTAGTCCGTGCCGAGAGAAGTAATGGTTTTAGCCGGAACCTACCGGGCTAACCGGCTAACTCCAAAACACCCACCTCTGCCCAACGGCCCCCTCTCCCTTCAGGGAGAGGGGGCTATCCGTGCCGCTGGTGGTTTTCGTGCCATCCGGCAACACCGGCGTGGCCGACGAGCGCCGATATCACACTTCACACCGAACGGT
>NZ_QGSL01000107.1:862590-874530 GCF_003176655.1 Pseudomonas sp. RW407
GGTGCGAAGGAACTGGCGGGTGAGGTGAGCGAACTGTGCCGGCAGTGGCTGGCGGGCAACTGGCGCAGCCCGGCCGACGCTGCCGTGCTGCGTCGCCACCGGGACCTTGAGCAGGCCCTGCAGGACGTCCAGGACCACTGGCAGCGGGACCGCGCCAGCCTCGAAGGCCAGGCGGAACGCCACGCCCCCGTCGATGAAACCCGGCTGCGGGAACTGCAGGCGTCGCTCGATGCGCGGGAGCGACAGTTGGCCGAGACCGAGCAGGCCCTGAAGCGCGCCGAGGAATGGGCCGCCGCGGTCGAGGCCGAACGCGCGCGGCTTCTGGAGGAGCAGCAGGTCTGGGAGCTGACCAAGCAGACGCTGACCGAGGGTTGCTGGGACCTCAGCGTGGTCGATGGCAACCCCGACCACCCGGCCAACGTGATTCGCTGGTCGGATCAGTTCCGCTCGTTGATCGGCTACAACCGCCAGGAATTTCCCGATGGCTGGGACAGCTATTTCGCCATCACCCAGCCCGAGGACCAGCAGCGGGTCATGCAGGCCTTCGGCGAGATGATGGCCGACCCCACCGGGCAACGCGTGTACGTCGTCGAGTACCGCATGCGCCACAAGACCCGCGGCGATTTGTGGTTCCGCGAGCGCGGCCGCTGCCTGCGCGATGCCAATGGCGTGCTGTTGCGGGTCACCGGCGCCACGCGGGAAATCACCGACGAGAAAGCCGCGCAGGCCCTGCGCGAGCGGGAGCAGGTCAGCATCCAGAACACCTATGCCGAAATCTCCCAGATGGCGGGCGTCATCAAGGGCATCGCCGAGCAGACCAACCTGCTGGCCCTGAACGCGGCCATCGAGGCGGCGCGGGCGGGGGAACAGGGCCGCGGCTTCGCCGTGGTGGCCGACGAGGTGCGCAACCTGGCCAAGCGCACCCAGGACTCCGTGCTGCATATCCAGTCGATGCTCAACAAGCAGCATGGCAAGGGCTGACCGGGCCGGGCCGCCATCATCGAAATCGGCCCCTGCCCCATCCGAAATCTCCCACCCATATTCGCCCTTGTGAGCCTACAAACCCCGTCGCTAGATTCCGTTCCTGCCACGGTCGATCCCGTGGCCCGGATCGCAGTCCGGCGATGACTAGCGTGCACGAAGCGCCGATGCACCTTGCACAGGCGCTTTTTCTTGCCTGCTGCTATGTGCAGCCATGGCGAGCCGTGCGGGGCAGGCTTCGGCCTGGCCGGTCTTTACGCTGGTTAACCGGTACTGCGACCCCGCACGGTCCGCCGCCCTTTCCGGGCGGGCGGCTCCTTCCTCCGAACCAGGAGCAACGGAAATGCCTCATCACCCTCTGTTCGTTGTGCGTGCCTTGCCATCCCCCCTGCCCTTCGCCGCCGCCCCGGAGGTGCGCCATGCCTGATCGCAAGCTGGTACCGCTGCAGGCCCAGGCCTATGAAAGCGTGCTGTATGTCGACCTCTCCGCGCCGTCGGAGCATCTCTACGAAGTGGCCGAACGCCGGCTGAACGCGCTGGAGGACCTGCTGCGGGTGCTGGAGGTGCACGAAGGCCATGATGTGCTGGTGCATGAAACGGCGCGCGTGGCTTCCGCCCTGGTGCCGCTGGTGGGCGAAGCGCGGCAGTTGTACGAGCTGGCGCGCAGGCGCGCGCTGGAGGCACCCGCCGGCGCCTGACCCGCAATCGCTGCCCTGCCAGGCCGGCGCCCGTTCGACGGGGCCGGCCTTTTTCATCCCGGCTCAGTCCCGGTCGGGCGCCCCCAGCGGGAACAGCGGGCGGTAGGGCCGGGCCTCGTCCACCGCCCGGGCGAACGAGGGGCGCGCCAGCAGGCGGGCCCGGTAGGCGCGCAACGTCGGGTAGTTTTCGCCGATGGGGTGCGTCCAGTCGGCATAGAACAGCGAGGGGGCTGCCGCGCAGTCGGCCAGGGTGAAGGCTTCGCCCGCGGCCCAGGTGCGGCCGGGCAACTGGCCCTCCAGCCAGGCGTAGGCGCGTTCGAGCTTTTCCACCGCGTCGGCCAGGGCTTCCTGGCGCTTGGTCGCATCGCCGGTCAGGGCGCCGCCCACGGCATGCTGCACCGGCGTCATCACGTGCAGGTCGAAGAAGCGGTCGAGAAAGCGCACGTCCAGGGCCGCCAGCGGGTCGTCCGGCAGCCAGCGCACCGGGCCGCCCCGGGTGAGCTGCAGGTACTCGATGATGATGCTGCTCTCGGCGAGGCTGCGCTCGCCGTCCAGCAACACCGGGAACTTGCCCAGCGGCCATAGCCGCAACCATTCCTCCGCGTGCTGCGGCGTGTCGGGGCCGATGCAGCGGAATTCGAAGGGTGTCTGGTTCTCGTACAACGCCATCAGCACCTTCTGGGTGTACGAGGAAAATGGGTGACCGTAGAGCACGAGCGCCATGGCGGACCGCCTGTTTGTAGTGGATGTGCCAGCGGCAAGTGGTAGCACAGCCCGGCGGAGCGCGCCGCGAATCCGACGGCCGCCCCGTCGCGCCGGCCGCGGCTTGCCGCCTGGCCGGTAGCGCTCCGGGGCGGTCGGCCATTTAGGGTCGAAAGCTGCCGGCGGGCCGATCCCGGCGCCTCGTGCGCCAGGCTCGCGAGCATTGGCAGGTAAGGCCGCAACGCGTCCTGCCAGGGGTAGGCGCCTCACGATGCGAGGCGCCTACCAGAGGGGCAGACGTCAGAACGAGCCCTGCAGCGTGACCATGAAGTTACGCGGCTCGCCGTAGAAGTTGCCCCAGGAAACGGCCCCCACGCTCTGGTAGTACTTCTTGTCGAACAGGTTGTTGCCGTTGAGGGCGACCGACCAGTGGTCGTCGATACGGTAGCCCAGGCGGCCGCTCCAGATGGCGTAGCCGGACTGCACCGACTTCACGCTGGACGACGTGACAGAAGTGTCGCTCTGCGTCGTAACGCCGGCGCCCACGCTCCACCGATCCAGTTCGCCAGCCAGTTGGTAGTCGGCCCAGGCGCGGAACAGGTGGCGCGGGAAATAGGTGACCGCGAAGGCCGTTTCCTGCGGGTTGTCGTCCGCGCTCTCGAGGTATTTGGTCTGGGTGTAGGTATAGCCGGCCAGCACCTGCAGCCTGTCGATCACCTCGCCGCTGATTTCCGCTTCGAAGCCCTGCGCCCGTACCTTGCCCGCATCGCTGTAGCAGTAGCCGTCCGAGGAGCCGGGGCAGGTGCTGTCGTAGTTCGCCTCGGCCCGGTGCTCCTCGATCGTGCGGAAGAGGTTGAAGGCTGTATTGACGCGGCCGTCCATCAGCTCGCCCTTGATCCCGACTTCGTAGCTGCCGCCGGTCCTGGGCTGCAGCGGGCTGCCGGATTCGTCGGTGTAGGTGCTCTGGGGCTGGAAGATATCCGCGTAGCTGGTGTACACGGACCATTCCTCGTTCAGGTCGTAGATGAGCGCCGCGAAGGGCGTGACCTGGCCGTTTTCCTGGCTCTTGTCGTGCTGCCAGTAGTCCCAGGCCTGGGTGTAGGAGTCGCGGTTGTTGCGGTACCAGCTGACGCGGGAGCCGAGGACGAAGGTCAAGGGCTCGGCCAGCTTCAGCCGGAGCGTGGCGTAGGTGCCGAACTGTCGGGTGTCGGACTCGGTGGGAACCGGGCCGCCCCGGTAGGAGTTGGGGGCGTAGAAGCTATCCGCCGGCTCGGGCATGTGCGGGTTGGGGTTGAGGGGGTCCTGGGAGACGCCGAGCAGGCTGGTCATGTTGATCAGCGCCCAATGGTCATGGGTCTTCGCACGGCTGGCGTTGGCGCCGACGGTCAACTCGTGCTGCAGGCCGAAGGCATCGAATTTCCCGTCCAGGTAGGCATCGAAGCCGTAGTCGGTCTGGTCGTAGTCGAACAGCCCGGAGTAGACCGAGGAAGGCGCCGTGGTGGCGCCCGGGGTAACGCCGCCTGGCGTCTCGGACAGGGCGTACTTGATGTCCTGGTCGTTGTGCGTCCAGACACCGGCGAACTTGAAGGCCCAGTCCTCGTTCAATTGGTGGGACAGGTCGGCGAAGACGGTGGTGCGCTCGCTGTCCCAGCTGTTCCAGGACGCCCCCAGGCAGGTCGAGCGGCTGAGCTTCAGGTCCGAGCCGTCGCTGTAGCGCGGCAGGCCGTGCCAGCAGGGCCTGGCATCGAGCCGCTCGTAGGCGACGCCCAGCCCGACGGTGGTGTCCGGCGTAACGTCGTAGTCCAGGGCGCCGTAGAGGACCTGGTCCTTGCGCTTGCCCAGATCGTAGAAATACTGCCGGTCCTGCAGCGCCACCACGGTGCGCCCGCGCAGCGTGCCGGACTCGTTGAGCGGGCCGCCGCTGTCCACCTGGCCGCGGTAGTCGTCCCAGGAGCCCGCCGAGAGCGTCAGGTGGGTGGTCGGCGTGCTCTGGCCACGCTTGCGTACGAAGTTGACCCCGCCGGTGGAGCTGCCCGAGCCCTTCATCATGCCCGCCGCCCCCTTGAGCACCTCGACCCGGTCGTAGAAGGCCATGTCCCCGGAGAAGCTGTTGGCCTGGACATATTCGCCCCCGACATCCAGCGGCACGCCGTCGTACTGGTACTGCCCCTGCATCATGAAGCCGCGGGAGTAGAAGTACTTGCCGCCCATGGGCGACTCGTACACGGTGATGCCCGGGGTCTTTTCCATGGCCTGGTCGATGGTGGTGATGTTGCGGTCGTCCAGGTACTGGCGGGTCAGGACGGTCACCGCCTGCGGCGTTTCGCGCAGCGTATGCGCGCCCTTGCCGATGGTCACCGCGCGGGCCGAATAGGACTGGGTGCCCTCGCTGGTCGGGTCGAGCTGCGGGCTGGAAACGGTCGTGGCGCCCATCTCCAGCACCGCGCCGGACTGCGGCGCGGGCACCAGGCCGTAACCGCCGTTGTCCAGGCGCCGCACGCTCAGCCGCGTGCCGGAAAGGATGCGGGCGAAGCCGTCCTCGATGCTGTACTCGCCGTTGAGCCCGGCGCTGCGCTTGCCTTCGGTCAGCCCGGCGTTCACCGAGATCGGAATGCCCGCGCGCCGGCCGAACTCGCCCAGCACCTGATCCAGCGGGCCGGCGGGGATGGCGTATTGCTGGGTCCGCGTGGCCGTGGTTTCGGCCTGCGCCGGCAGGGCCGGCAGCAGGGCGAGCGCGGAACAGGAGAGCATGGCCAAACCGAGCGATTGGCGCAGAGCGCGAGCGATGGGGTGAAGCGTCATGGGCAGAGGGTCCGTTTCTCGTTGTGGGCCCGCGTGTGCGAGCAGGGATTTCCCCCTAGGCCAAGCGAGAAACGAAAACCTGCCACTTTCTTGAGAATTATTTTCATCGCCACGCTGGAGGGCGCTATCCGCCTCAGCGAGGGCCTACCGTCACCCAGTAGCGGGTACGCCGCTGGACCCTGACCGGCAGGCTGTCCGCCAGCATGGCCAGCACCTGGTCGGTATCGCCCAGCGGGTAGGAACCGCTCAGGCGGATGTCCGCCACCGCCGGGTCGCAACGCAGCAGGCCGGGGCGATAGCGATCCAGCTCGGCGAGGAAGTCCGCCAGGCGCATGCGCTCGGCGATCAGGTAGCCATCGACCCAGGCGCCCTGGTTCACGTCCAGCGCCTGTGGCCTGCCCACGCCAGCCGCGCCGATGCGCGCCTGCCAGCCCGCCTCGATCACCGTCGGCGCACCGCCCGCCAGGGAGCTGGCGGCGACGCGCCCCTGGGTGACCGCCAGGAAGGTGCCCTGCCCGTCGTTCTCCCGCCGGACCCGGAAGCGCGTCCCCAGGGGCTGCAGCATCGCCTCCTGGCTGACGACACGGAACGGCCGCCCCGCGGCATCGCCGGCAGTGAGAATCTCGACCTCGCCATAACGCAGGTACAGCTCGCGCGCACTGTCGGTGTAACGCACATCGACTGCCGTGGCGGTATTGAGCCAGAGGCGCGTGCCATCGGGCAGCGCCTGCTGGCGGCGTTCACCGGTGCCGGTGTGGTAGTCGGCCATGGCGCCCTGCACCCAGTGGCTGTCGCGCCCCTGCCAGGCAAGCCCGCCGAGCAGGCCGAAGCCGACCAGCACCTTGAGCGCCTTGCGCCGGTCCAGCTCGCTGTAGTGGCGGCGCCCGGCCAGTTGCCGCGCCAGTGGGTCGGCCAGCGGGCCGGCGTGGCGCTGCAGGCTGAGCGGAATGCTGCTCAGGCGCTGCCAGGCGCGCTCATGCTCGCTGCTCGCCTCGCGCCAGTTCAGCAACTGGCGCTGCTCGACATCGCTCATGCAGCCCGACTGGGCCAGGGTGAACCAGGCGATGGCCTGATCGCGGATGACCGCGGGGATGGGGCGGGAGTCGGTATCGCGGGGCATGGCACTCACTCGAAGCGGCTGGCGTAGCAGGCGGCGAAGGCCTTGCCCATCGCCTTTTGCACCTGGTTGACGCTCAGGCCCAGGTGCGCGGCGATCTGCGGGTAGGTCAGGCCGTCGAGCTGCGACATCAGGAAGATCTCCCGCACCTGCGCAGCGAGGCCGTGCAGCAGTTCATCCACCTCCACCAGCGCTTCGATCAGCAGCAGGCGCTCTTCTTCGGAAGGCGCCACCCGCTCCGGGCGCGCGGCCAGCGCTTCCAGGTAGGCGCGTTCCACCGCCTGGCGTCGCCAACGGTTGACCAGCAGGCTGTTGGCGATGGTGGCGAGGTAGGCCAGCGGCTGGCGCAGGTCGGCAAGGGGGCTGCGCGAACGCATCACGCGCACGAAGGTATCCTGAGCCAGGTCCTCGGCATCGGCATGCCCGCCCAGACGGCGCTGCAGCCAGCCCTTCAACCAGCCGTGGTGGGCAATGTAGAGCCGTTCAACATCCCGTTCGAATGCCTGCTCGCGGTCCATGAACTTCCAGTCTTGTTAAACATGATAATCGTTCTCAACAATACTGGATTTACCCTGCCCGGCGCAATTCGCCGGAGCGCCTGGCCGCTGCAGGACATGCCCTACGGCTCGCGGGAATTCGGGGTACGCGACTGCAATGGCTGCCACCTGGCCTTCGCCCAGCAGGCAAGCCCGCCGGCTGGCGCCTAGCGCATGGCCGCCAGCTTGATGCCGAACCCCAGCAGGCAGGCCCCGGCCAGGCGCTCCAGCAGATTGGCGACCCGCGGATTGGCCCGCATGCGCTCGGCCAGTCTGTGGGTCAGCAGAACGGCCGCCAGGCCGTAGAGGAAGGTCACCACCGCCACGGTCACCGCCATGAAGGCGAAGGTCACCAGCCCCTGGTGTCTCAGCGGGTCGATGAACAGCGGCAGGAATGCCATGTAGAACACGATCGCCTTGGGGTTCAGCAGCGTGATCAGCATGGTCTGGCGCAGGTAATGGCCACTTTGCATGCTGCTCTTGCGGGGTGCGCCGCCCGGCTTGCTCAACAGCATCCGCAGCCCCAGCCACGCCAGGTAGGCGGCGCCCAGCCATTGCACCGCATGGAAGGCCGCGGGGTAGGTGGCCAGCAAGGTCGCCACGCCCGCCACCGCCATCCACAACAGCACCTGATCGCCGAGGATCACCCCGCAGGTTGCCGCCAGCCCGGCCTTGATGCCGCCCTTGCCGGTGGCCGTGATCAACGCGAAGTTACCCGGCCCGGGAATGGCCAGCAGAACGAGGAACGCAACGAGGAACGCGCCGTAATCGGTCACTCCGAACATGAATGGATCTCCTTGGCGAGGCAGGGGCGCTGAAACGGTCCAGTCTATCACCGGCGCCGAAGAGCGCTTGGGGGATGCCTGCTCCGGCGCGTTGGCAACGGCTCGCCGGAAGCCGCCCCAATCCTGGCTTCCCCCTCATCACACCCGCAAATGCGAGAACGTAGGGCGCATAACCGTTCGCGGTTATCCGCCGTTGGCCGTACCACCGGGGCGTTCGGCGTGGTCGGTGAATCCCATCGCGGACGGAGTCCGCTCCTACGGGATATATGCCGTGCCCATCGGCAACCTGTAGGAGCAGGCCCTGCCTGCGATTTCGCGCGCAGGGCGCGCTCCTACAGGGGAATGGCATGGGTGGGGCGGCGTAGGAGCGGATCTCATCCGCGAATCGCGCCGGTGGTTCCGGCTATCGCGGACAAGGTCCTCCTACGTTGCAGGCGAGCATGGCTTCTCGTAGGAGCGAGCTTGCTCGCGAACAAACGCGGTGCCATGCGGTTCGCGAGCAAGCTCGCTCCTACGAAGAGCACTTCGGTAGAGCCTGTAAGACAGTTGCTCCTACGTTGTTTTCTGGGTTATACCCCTACGCCGCATCCCGCCTTTCCGGCTCCAGCAAGCCGATGAAGGCCCGCAGCGCCGGGGTGTCGGTGCCGCGGCGCCAGAACAGCCAGGTGGTGGCTTCGGCGTGGCCGGGGGCCAGGCGGTGGATGGTCACGTTGCGCCCACCCGCCAGGCTGTCGAACATCGCCCTGGGGATGATCGCCACCCCGCCCCCCGCGGCTATGCAGGCGAGCATGCCGTGGTAGGACTCCATCTCCATGATCTTGCCCGGCACCACCCGCTGCTCGGCGAACCAGCCTTCCAGGCGCTTGCGGTAGGAGCAGCTGTCGCGGAAGGCGAACACCGTCTCCCCCGCCACGTCGCGGGCGTCGCGCACCGGTGGGTGGCCCTGGGCGCTCATCAGCACCAGTTCCTCCTGGAACACCGGGCGGCCGTCCAGCTGCGGGTGGTTGGCCGGGCCGTCGGCGAAGGCGGCGATGAAGCGGCCGGCCAGCACGCCGTCGATCATCTCCCCCGAAGGGCCGGTGGAAAGGTCCAGCTGCACCTTGGGGTAGCGCTGGTGGTAGCGCGCCAGCAGCTCGGGGATGCGCACCGCCGCGGTGCTTTCCATGGAGCCCAGGGAGAAGCTGCCGTGGGGCTCGGCGCCGCTGGCCACCTGGCGGGCTTCTTCCACCAGGTCGAGGATGCGCTCGGCGTAGTCGAGGAAGCTGCGCCCGGTGGGCGACAGGCGCAGGCGCGACTTCTCGCGGATGAACAGTTCGGCGCCCAGCTCGCCTTCCAGCTGCTTGATGCGCGTGGTCAGGTTCGACGGCACGCGGTGCAGGCGGCCCGCGGCGGCGGTGATGCTGCCGTCCTGGGCGACGGCGCGGAAGAACTCCAGCTGGGTCAGGTCCACGTTTCTCTCCGAAAGAATGGTTCTTTCTGAATTATTCATTTGTCATGAAAGGTACGCCACCTTAATTTCTCCGCCATGCCGGCGCCAGTGTCGCCGGCCCAACGACCCACGCCGCCGACCAACGGCGGCAAGCCCCACCTGCCGTGCAAGGACCTTCCATGAACCAGATCGCCGCCATCCCCGCTGCCATCTCGCGCAGCCCCGCCACCGGCCAGGAACTGGCCCGCTACCCCTTCGAGGACGCCGCCCAGCTGGAAACCGCGCTGGCCCGCACCGACGCCGCCTTCCGCCAGTGGCGCGATACTCCGGTGGCCGAGCGCGTCGCCGTGCTGCGCAGGATGGCCGAGGTGCTGCGCGCCAACGTGGAGCCCATGGCCCGCGTGGAAGCCCAGGAAATGGGCATGCCGGTCACCCAGGCGCGCGGCGAGATCAACAAGTGCGCCAACCTCTGCGACTGGTACGCCGAACACGGCCCGGCCATGCTGGAAGACGAGAAGACCAGCATCGAGGGTGCGTACATCTCCTACCTGCCGCTGGGCCCGGTGCTGGCCGTGATGCCGTGGAACTTCCCCACCTGGCAGGTCATGCGTGGCGCGGTGAGCATCATCCTCGGCGGCAACACCTACGTGCTCAAGCACGCGCCGAACGTCATGGGCTGCGCCTACCAGCTGCAGAAGGCCTGGCGTGACGCCGGCCTGCCGGAAGGCGTGTTCGAGGTGCTGAACGTCGAGCCGCCGCTGGTCTCCAAGGCCATCGCCGACGAGCGTATCGCCTCCATCGCCGTGACCGGCAGCGTCGGCGCCGGCGCGGCCATCGCCTCCCAGGCCGGCGCCGCGCTGAAGAAGTGCGTGCTGGAACTGGGCGGTTCCGACGCCTTCATCGTGCTGGCCGACGCCGACCTGGACGCCGCCGTGAAGGCCGCCGTGGCCAGCCGCTTCGGCAACTGCGGCCAGGTGTGCATCGCCGCCAAGCGCATGATCGTCGAGGAATCCGTCGCCCCGGCCTTCACCGAGAAGCTGCTGGCCGCGGTCAAGGCGCTGAAGATCGGCGACCCGCTGGCGGACGACACCTTCGTCGGCCCCATGGCCCGCTTCGACCTGCGCGACGAGCTGCACGGCCAGGTGCAGCAGGCCATCGCCGACGGCGCCAGCCTGCTGCTGGGCGGCCACAAGCTGGAAGGCGAAGGCAACTACTACGCGCCGACCGTGCTGGCCGACGTGAAGCCGGGCAACACCGCCTTCGTCAAGGAAATCTTCGGCCCGGTGGCCTCGGTGATAGTCGCCCGCGATGCCGAGCACGCCCTGGAGCTGGCCAACGACAGCGAGTTCGGCCTGTCCGGCGCCATCTGGAGCGCCGACAAGGTCAAGGCCCAGCAGATGGCCCGGCGCCTGGTCAGCGGCGGCGTGTTCATCAACGGCTTCTCCGCCTCCGACCCGCGCGTGCCGATCGGCGGCGTGAAGAAGAGCGGTTTCGGCCGTGAGCTGTCGCACTTCGGCCTGCGCGAGTTCCTCAACCCGCAGACCGTCTGGATCGACCGCAAGTAAAGCTATAGTCTTGGCCTTTGGCCCGCGCCGCTCTCCTGGGCGCGGGCGTTGTACGCCCCGGCACCGTGCCGGGGCGTCCCACTTCAGGAGGTCCCATGATCGAGCTGTACTACTGGCCCACTCCCAACGGCCACAAGATCACCCTGTTCCTCGAAGAAACGGGGCTCGACTACCGCATCCACCCCGTCGATATCAGCGCCGGCGACCAGTTCAAGCCGGAGTTCCTCGCCTTCTCGCCGAACAACCGCATGCCCGCCATCATCGACACCGCCCCGGCGGACGGCGGCGAGCCGATCAGCGTGTTCGAGTCCGGGGCCATCCTCGTCTACCTCGCCGAGAAGACCGGCCGCTTCATGCCCGGCGACGTGCGCGGGCGCAAGACGGTGCTGGAGTGGCTGTTCTGGCAGGTCGGCGGCCTGGGCCCGATGGCCGGGCAGAACCACCACTTCGTGCAATACGCGCCGGAAAAGCTGCCCTACGCCATGCAGCGCTACATCAACGAGACCAACCGCCTGTACGGCGTGATGGACAAGCGCCTGGCGAAGGTGCCCTACCTGGGCGGCGAGGAATACAGCATCGCCGACATGGCCAGCTACCCCTGGGTGGTGCCGTGGCAACGCCAGCAGCAGGACCTGGACGAGTTCCCGCACCTCAAGCGCTGGTTCGAAGGCATAGCCGCCCGCCCGGCGACCCTGCGCGCGTATGAGAAAGGCCAGCCGTTCTCCTCGCGGCCGTCGGTGACCGAGGAAAGCAAGAAGATCCTCTTCGGGCAGACCGCCGCCAGTGTGAGCAAGGGCTGATCGCGGACAGAGTCCGCTCCTACAGCTCCAGGGAAGCACGATCGTAGGAGCGGACTCCGTCCGCGATTATCATCGGCCACGCCGGTGGCGCGGGCCACTGTGAATCGGGCTCTTCGTAGGAGCGAGCTTGCTCGCGAACCAGCCCCGCTGCGGAACCCGTTCGCGAGCAAGCTCGCTCCTACAGGGAAGCGCCTTCCACGGTTACACGCGGAACTGCCCCATCAACCCCTGCTGGTGGTTGGCCAGGTCGTTCAGCGACTGGCTGATCTGCGCCGATTCCTGGGCCTGGCCGGACAGCGACTCGGTCACGTCGCGGATGCCCGCCACGTTGCGGTTGATCTCCTCGGCCACCGCGCTCTGTTCTTCGGCGGCGCTGGCGATCTGCAGGTTCATGTCGTTGATCACCCCCACCGCTTCGCCGATGCGACGCAGCGCGGCCACCGCCTGTTCCACCTGGCTGACGCTGCCCTGGGCCTGCTGGTGGCTGCTGTGCATGGCGCTGACCACTTCGCGGGTGCCGTTCTG
>NZ_QGSL01000107.1:874540-880049 GCF_003176655.1 Pseudomonas sp. RW407
AGAGCGCCCTCTCCCTAACCCTCTCCCTGAAGGGAGAGGGGACCGTTCGGTGTGCGCTGGTATTTCGGCGTTAGCCGGCTTGTATCGAGTTCCCGGCTGACCCCAAATCCTCTCTCGGCACAGACTAGCTCCCTCTCCCTTCAGGGAGAGGGCTGGGGAGAGGGGCGGCCTCGAACCAACACACCAGAACTCCGGACGAGCACCACCCCGGAGATGGTTATCGCTCCGCCCCCGTTCTACGTCTCTGCCAACCGCTTCTTCAAATAAAACCGCTGATGCCCCGGCGGGCAATCCTCCAGCACCCCCATCGGCTCGAACCCCTGCTTCCGATAGAACTCCGGCGCCTGGAAGCTGTAGGTATAGAGGAACACCCCCACGCAGCCGCGGCGCCGCGCTTCCTCCTCGGCCAGCGCCAGCAACTGCGCACCCAACCCTGCGCCGCGCTGCCTCGCATCCAGCCACAGATAGTCCACGTACAACCACCCCATCCCCGAATGCCCGAACATCCCGCCCACCACCCGGTCCCCGGCGTCGCGGGCGTACAGCTCGAAGTCCTCGTAGCCGTAGGCCTCGCCCATCTGCTCGATGTTGTAGGCGCGCAGGCCTTCCTCCACGACGGCCCGGGCCTGGGGATCGGCGCCCGGGGTGAACTGGTAGCTGGCTTGCGACATGGCGCCTCCTGGCGGATGGAAAACGCCTAGTCTAGAGGGGAAGCGGGGCCCGTGTCCGGTGCCTTGCGCTGGCACCGGCGCGCGCTTTGGGGAAGAATGCGCGCCCGCCGCCCCATACCGAGCTTTCCCATGACCGCCATCCGCGAGCACCGCCCATGAGCACCGCCACCGTCGAGCTGGTGCGTACCGGCCCCGAACACAGCGAGCTGATCCGCAACCTCTACCAGTTCTATGCCTACGAGTCCTCGGACTGGGAGCAGGAGGACGTCGAGGCCGACGGCCGCTTCTACATCCACGAGGAACACCTGGCGCGCTACTGGCAGGCGTCGCAGTGGAGCGCCGAGCTGGTGCTGGTCGACGGCTTCATCGCCGGCTTCGTGCTCATCGAGCGCAGCGAGCTGCCGGGCATCGACGCCCTGGAGCTGGCCGACCTGTTCATCCTGAAGAAGTACCGCCACCAGGGCATCGGCCGCGCCGTGGCGACCCAGGTGCTGACCCGCGGGGAGGGCGCCTGGCTGGTGCATTTCTACCGCCAGGACGAAACGGCCCGGGCCTTCTGGCAGGCGGTGCTGGCCGAACTGCCGCGGCCAGCGCGGCCCATCGAGTCGGTCGACGACGAGCAGTTGCTGAGCTACCTGGTGACGCCGGTCACCCACTGAGGCACTGTGCGCCCGGGTCATAGGTCTGTCATTTCCGATCATTGAGCCGCGCCGGGGCCGGTCTTATGGTTCCTCTGACCACGGCGTCCGGCGCTGCCGGATGGTTCTCCATGACAAGAAGACAGAGGAACCGATGATGAGCGAATTGCAACTGCACCCCCAGGCTGCCGCTTCCCTCCAGCACTGGCACCGCATGATCGAGCGGCGCGACTTCGGCGCGCTGCCTGAGCTGCTGGCCGAGGACGTGGTGTTCCGCTCGCCCATGGCCCACACGCCCTACCCGGGGGCGAAGGTGGCGGCGACCATCCTCAACACCGTGCTGCAGGTCTTCGCCGACTTCACCTACCACCGCGAGCTGGCCACCGCCGACGGCCTGAGCGTGGTGCTGGAGTTCAGCGCCAAGGTCAACGGCCGCGAGCTCAAGGGCATCGACATGATCCGCTTCGACGAGCAGGGCCGCATCGTCGAGTTCGAAGTCATGGTCCGCCCCATGAGCGGCCTGCAGGCCCTCGGCGAGGAAATGGGCCGGCGCCTGGGCGCCTACCTGGCGGCAACCAAGGCCTGAGCCACACGGCCCGGCGCCGAGCCGGGCCGAACGCACGGGGCGCCGGCGCCCTGTGCTAGGCTGAGGCGGTTGTCCTCCCCAGCCGAGTGAACAGGGATGCTCGCTGCACTCAAGCGTTACCCGCGGTCGGTGAACCTGCTGTTCTGCGCCACCTTCGTCCTGACCCTGGGGCGGGCCATCAGCCTGCCGTTCCTGGTCGTCTACCTGTCCTCGACCTTCGGCCTGCCGATCGCCCGCATCGGCGCCATCGTCGGCGGCGCGCTGATCGCCGGCTCCGTGCTGAGCCTGTACGGCGGCTACCTGACCGACCGCCTCTCCAGCCGCGGGCTCATCCTGGGCTATACCGCGTGCTTCATCGCCGGCTTCGTCGGCATGTGCCTGGCCGCCGACCTCTGGCTGTTCTTCGGCTTCCTGGTGGCCTTCAACTTCGCCTACTCGGCGGTGGACGTGGTGGTGAAGGCGAGCTTCGGCCGCCTGCTGCCGGCGCAGGAACAGGGCCGTGCCTTTTCCATCCGCTACACCTTCATCAACATCGGCTATGCCGTCGGCCCCTTCCTCGGCGCCGGGCTGGCCCACTGGGCGCCGAAGCTGCCGTTCGTGGCCTCCGCGCTGCTCGGCGGCGGCTTCCTGCTGCTCTACCTGGTCCATGGCGAGCGCAGCCAGCGCCCGGCCCCGACCGGGCAGGCGCCGGTGGCCTTCCTTGCCCTGGGCCGTGTGCTGCTGGATGACCGGCGCCTGGTCTGCTTAACCTTCGGCGGCGTGCTCAGCGCGGTGGTGTTCGGCCAGTTCACTGCCTACCTCTCGCAGTACCTGGTCACCACCCGCAGCGCCGAGGCGGCCTACCAGGTCATCAGCAGCGTGGTGGCGGTCAACGCCCTGGTGGTGATCGCCCTGCAATATCCGCTGGGCCGGCGCATCGACGAGCGCCGCCTGGAGACCTGGCTGCTGGCCGGGCTGGCGCTGTTCCTGGCCGGGGTGATCGGCTTCGCGCTGTCCACCAGCGTGCTGCACTGGGTGCTGGCGATGGCCGTGTTCACCCTGGGCGAGATCATCGTGTTCCCCGCCGAATACATGTTCATCGACCGCATCGCCCCGCCGCGGCTGCGCGGCATGTACTACGGCGCGCAGAACCTCTCCAACCTCGGCGGCGCGCTGGGGCCGGTGCTCTGCGGCTGGGTGCTGGCGAGCCTGCCGGCGCACTGGATGTTCGTGATGCTGGGCGCCTTCGTCGTCGCCGGCGGGGTGTTCTACCGCCTGGGCGCGGCGCTGCCGGCGGCGCCCCGGCAACCCTGAGGCATCGGCGGGGCGGTCGACGATGGCCAGGGCCTTCGGCAATCGTTCGGCATGGGCGGTCTGGGTCATCGGCGGACCTCCGGCGTGGTGATGTCCCGGTATTGGCGAGCATCGGGCAGGGCTCTTTCCGACGAGTTCTGGTCCTTTCCGGGAACAACTCAGACCTTTCCCATTTATTAGTGACGCCCCACCCCCTGAACCTTGGACCTGGCGTTGCCCGACAGCCTTCGGCTGGCGGACCGGTGCCATCCATCGTCAATGGGAAGGGCGCTCTGCTCGCGTGGGGCTCCCAATAGAGGGGGCCTCAGTGGCTATCGGATATTTCATTCGTTGTGGGGACAAGACCAGCTGTGGTGGTGTGGTGCTGGAAGCCGATACGCGCGTCATGATGTTCGGCGTTGCCCGTGCGCGTGAGGGCGACCGGGTTTCCTGTGGCAAGGACGGCAAGACCTACCGAATCCTCGGAGGGATTCCACATATCCGCAGCCACGGCAAACTCGTGGCGGGCTCTCTGGACAGCATCAGTGGCTGCCCCTGCAAGGCCAGGCTGATCCCATCGTTGTTCAGCGCTACCTACCGATCGGCCCAGGGTGACCTCAGGGCCGCGACAGCCGCACCGCCATCCCCCGTTGTCGCGATGCCGCTAGCCGCAGCTTCATTGAAGCCCCCAAAACCGCTCGTCAACAGCTTTCAGGAAGAGGAGGAAGAAGAGGAAGAGCTGGAGGAGGCCGGCATCGTGCTGCGCCTGGGCCTGTTCTTCGACGGCACCGGCAACAACGAGGCCAACAGCGCGGCCGCTGCTGGCTGCTTCGCCGCCGATGTGGGGCTGGCTGCGGAAGTCGCCGAGGACATTCGCCAGTATTGCGCGGCCCTGGGGTATGACGGCCAGGGCGGGGCGCCGGACAACAGTTATGGCAATGACCTCAGTAATGTGGCGCGCCTTTATGCCCTCTATCCGGACGATACGCTCATACAACTATCTCCAGGGGCCGAAGAGGCCTACATCCCAATTTACATTGAAGGCATCGGCACTCGTAGCGGTCTGGGTGACTCCCTCTATAGCCAGGGTACCGGCCAGGGGAACACCGGCGTGGTGGCGCGGGTCGAGCAGATGCCGGCGTTGGTCATGACGCAGTTGGATCGGTTTCGAGAGGCGAACCCTCAGTCCAAGATTCATCGGATCGAGATCGACCTGTTCGGTTTCAGCCGGGGCGCGGCGGCGGCGCGGCACTGCGCCAACGACCTACTCAAGGGTGCGAACAGCCTGCTGGCCCGGTCGCTGCCCGCTGGCTCGACCTTGTTGGCGGCCGGATTCGCTTGGCGCCACCGCAGCGACTTCGCCCTCAACTTCATCGGGTTGTTCGATACCGTGGCCAGCATCGTCTCGCCACAAACCCTCGATTTCAGCCCGCACAATGCCAGGAATTCCGGGCTGCACCTGCGGCTCGCACCGGGCATGGCCCGCCAGGTGGTTCACCTGGTGGCCGATCATGAATACCGCCACAACTTTTCCCTGACCCAGGCCGAACTGGACATCGTGCTTCCGGGTTGCCATTCGGACATCGGTGGCGGTTACCTGCCCCTGGCCAGGGAGAAGCTGCTACTGAGCAAGCCCGACAGCAGCCTCGAGATCGCCTCGCTCGCCACCGAGCGCAGCGGGGCCCACTGGCGCACCAGGCAGCGCTTCGATCGGGAGTTGCACCACTGGTCGGCCTATGTACCGCCCGAGGGGCTGAGCGTCGCCACCAGGTCGGTGCAGGTGCGCCATCGCGCACGGGACACAGTGGCGGAAAAGCGGGTGTACGCCGCCATCGCCAGCGAGCGAGAGGTGCGCGGCGAACTGTCGCTGGTCTACCTGCGCATCATGCGGGAATGGGCGGTGCGTACTGGGGTGGCGTTCAGAGCAGTGCCCAGTTCACAGGCTTTCGCCTTGCCTGCCGAACTGCAGCCCATCGCCACCAAGTTGCAGGCTTTCGCCCTGGGCGAAGCCTTCACGCCCCTCACCGCCGAGGAAACCGCCTTGCTGCGCCGTCGCTACATCCACCTCTCGGCCAACTGGAATGCCGCCAAGGGCTGGAACAACAGCGCCCTGGACGTGGCGTTCATCCATCGCCCAGCCGAGGGGATGCAGCGCAAGGAGCACCCCAATGAGTAAAACCAGAATCCTGATGCTGCTGAGCTTGCTGCTGGGCTTGGCCGGCTGTGCCGGTGGCGCCCATCGGTTGCCCTATGACTCGTGGCGCCTGGGTTTCGGTACCCCAAATTACATGGAGGTGTGGATCGAGACCGCCGATGCAGTGGATGTGCAGGATCGTGTCTTC
>NZ_QGSL01000107.1:880059-910728 GCF_003176655.1 Pseudomonas sp. RW407
ATTCGCGAGGGTAGCCCGGCTTCATCGGGCCCGTATGCGGGGCAAGCCTTTTTGGTTCCTTTTGTGGCGTTTGACAAAAGGGACTCGCCCGAGGGGGCGAAACAAGAAACATCCGAGCACTCGGTGCGGCGCGCTACACCAAGCCCTCAAGCCAATTGGGTTCCCGCGTTCGCAGGATTGAGTGCAAGGGCTCGCAAACGAAGCCATAACCCCATCCCATATGAAAAATGCCGTTTCCCTCATGAAGAGAAACGGCATTCTTTCTTCAGTGAACAGCATCAGGCGAGGAAACGGAGTTCAGGCCACCAAATGAGCATCACTCGCCTGCTTATGCTGACGCACAGCAGATCATGGACTGGTTCTCAGAGGAACATGCCGCCGGAGGCCTCCACCCGCTGGCCATTGATCCAGCGGCTGTCGTCGCTCAGCAGGGCGACCACGGCGCCGCCGATATCGTCCGGCAGGCCGACGCGGCCCAGCGCGGTGTTGCTGGCGATCTGCCGGTTGAGTTCGGCGTTGTCGCGCACCAGGCCGCCGCCGAAGTCGGTCTCGATGGCGCCGGGGGCGAGGATGTTCACCGAGATACCGCGCCCACCCAGCTCCTTGGCCTGGTACTTCGTCAGCACCTCCATCGCGCCCTTCATGGCCGCATAGGTGGAGTAGCCGGGCAGGGCGAAGCGGGTGAGGCCGGTGGAGACGTTGAGGATGCGCCCGCCGTCGGCGAGCAGCGGCAGCAGCTTCTGGGTGAGGAAGAAGGGGCCCTTGAACTGGATCTTCAGCAACTGGTCGAACTGCGCCTCGGTGGTCTCGGCGAAGGCCGCGTGGAGGCCGATGCCGGCGTTGTTCACCAGGTAGTCGAAATGCGGGCGGCCGAAGTGTTCCTTCAGCACGCTTTCGACGTTCCGGGCGAAATCGGCGAAACTGGCGTTGTCGGCGACGTCCAGGGGCAGCATCCGCACCCGGGCGCCGTGCTGCTCGATCTCGTCGGCGACGATCCGTGCCTCGTCGGCCTGGCTGCGGTAGGTACCGATGATATCGACGCCGGCGGCGGCCAGGTGCAGGGCGGCGTTGCGGCCCAGGCCGCGGCTGGCGCCGGTGATGAGGGCGATCTTGCGGGACATGGTCTGGCTCCTGTGTGGGGTGGCTTCAGGGGCAAGGTTATTATCCTGGCTGGTACTGATAAACACGGCGAAATCGGAAATACTGGTCGCTACAGCCGAACAATCCGCAGGCCTCGCCGCCCATGATCAAGCCCGAACTGTTGCACACCTTCGTGCGTGTCACCGAACTCTCCAGCTTCAGCCAGGCCGGCGAGCAGCTGGGCCTGCCGCGCTCCAGCGTTTCCGAGCAGGTCCGGCAACTGGAGGACCTGCTCGGCACCCGCCTGCTGCAGCGCACCACGCGCAAGGTCCGGGCGACCCAGGACGGCCTGGTGTTCTACGAGCGTAGCAAGGCGCTGCTGGCGCAGATGGACGAACTGCAGGGGCTGTTCCGCCGGGACGGCGAGGTGCTCGCCGGGCGCCTGCGGGTGGACATGCCGACCATAGTGGCGCGCAAGGTGGTGATGCCGCGCCTGGGCGAGTTCACCGCCCGCCATCCGGGCCTGGAGCTGGAGGTGAGCAGCACCGACCGCCGCGTCGACCTGGTGCGCGAGGGCTTCGACTGCGTGCTGCGCATAGGCGGTGCCGCGGAGGCCTCCCAGGTGGCGCGGCCGCTGGGCGCCTTCGAGCAGATCAACTGCGCCAGCCCCGCCTACCTGGCCGCCTTCGGCACGCCCCGTGGCCTGGAAGACCTGGCCGGGCACCGCCTGGTGCACTACGTGCCCGTACTGGGCACCCGCCCGGCCGGCTTCGAGTACCGTCGCGAGGGTGCGACGCACTTCCTGCCGATGGCCGGCAGCGTGACGGTGAACAACGCCGAGGCCTACGAAGGCGCCTGCCTCGGCGGGCTGGGGCTGATCCAGGCGCCGCGCCACGGCCTGCAGGACTACCTGGCCGACGGCCGCCTGGTGGAGGTGCTGCCGGACTTGCGCCCGGCGCCGCTGGAGGTGACGCTGCTCTACGCCCACCGCCAGCAGCCACCGCGGGTACGGGTGTTCATGCAGTGGCTGCAGGGCCTGGTGGAGGAGGCGGCCGGCCGCTGAGCCGGTCGCGCGCCCGCTCAGCTCGGCCAGTCCGAATCGAGGATGATCCGGCAGAAGTCGAGGCGTTCGAAGTGCGCCTCCTTCAGCGCCAGGACGTCGGCCTTGACGTTGCCGAAGGTGGTCTGCGGCTTGTCCTTGATGCCCTGGTAGAAGGCCTCGATGATGTCGTTCTTGAAGTCGCCGCCGCGTGGGTGGGCGGCCACCACGGCGTCGCGCACCGCGTCGGGGAACCCGGCGTAGTCGATGCCCAGCACGTCCATCTCCACCCCGGCGGTGACCAGGGCGATCTCCGCCCGCATGTGCTGCGGGATGCCCGGCGTGGTGTGCAGGGCGATGGCCGTCCACACGGTTTCCACGTCGCGCTCGGCGATGCCGTGGCTGCGCAGGAACTCGGCGGCGCAGTCGGCGCCGTCCACCTCGAAGCGCTCGCACTTGCTGCAGTAGCGCGGCAGCAGCCCCATGTCGTGGAACATGGCGCCGGCATAAAGCAGCTCGGCGTCGTACTTCAGGCCTCGGCGCGCGCCGGCGAGCGCGCCCCAGTAGTACACCCGCGAGGAGTGGTGGAACAGCAGCGGGGTGGCGGTGTCGCGCACCAGTTCGGTGATCTCGCGGGCGAGCGGGCTGTCGGGGACTTTCACCCCCTGGATGTCGAGCGTCATGGTGGCCTCCTGATGAGTGTCGCGGCGATGTCGTGCCGTGCATCCATTGGAAGTTCGTAGCGCTTTGGCAGCAATCGACAGGGTGGATCGAATCCTGCCAACCGACGCCGATGCCCTGCCAGCCCTGTGGAATGAGATTCTGCTGAAAATGACGTCATAAAACTGACGAATCTTGTCGCGCGTCAAATCAGAAGTCGGTTGTACGTCACATTCTTACAGCAATCCATTAAGATGCTGCGGGTTTTGTCGCCGTATTCCGGTCCTCGCCGAGCCATCACCGTGTTCTTCGCTTCCACCGCCATTCGTCGCTCCTCTGTGCTGCAACGCGCAGCGCTGCTGGCCCTGCTGGGCCTGGCGGCGCCCCTGTGCCTGGCGGCTCCCAGCGCCTCGGAGGGCGACGGCGCGGCCCTGCGCGGCATGTTGCTGGGCATCCTCAGCTACGTGCGCTGGCCGCGGGAGCCGCAGACCCTGGAACTGTGCGTGCTGGGCGCCAGCGAATACGCCGAGGACCTGCTGCGCCGGGGCAGCCTGCTGCAGGCCAGTGGCCGCCGCGTCGAGGTGCGCCGGGCCCAGGTGGACGACCCCGGCCTGGGCGAGCGCTGCAACGTGCTCTACCTCGGCAGGCTGGATGCGGCGCAGCGCCAGCGGGCATTCGCCGGGATCGCCGGGCACCCGGTGCTGTCGCTCAGCGAGGACGACCCCGACTGCAGCGTCGGCAGTGTGTTCTGCCTGGAACTCGGCGTCGCGCCGCCGTCCTTCGCGGTGAACCTGGACTCGGTGGCGCGCAGCGGCGTGCGGGTGCACCCCAGCGTGCTGAGCCTCGGCCGGCGGAGGGGCGAGCCATGAGCCTGCCACGCCTGACCGAGCGCCGCAGCAGCCGGCGCAAGTCGCTGGGCCGCCTGCTGTACCGCGCGCACCTGGGGGTGGCCCTGGCCTCGGTGTGCATGGCCGGCCTGGCGGTGAGCGTGGTCGGCCTGCTCACCCTGCGCGCCTACGCCGAGCACAACCTGCACCTGATAGGCCGCTCGATGGCCTACACCGTCGAGGCCGCGGTGGTGTTCAACGACAGCGCCGCCGCCGAGGAGGCCCTGCGCCTGGTGGCCAGCACCGAGGAGGTGCGCCGCTGCACCGTGTACGACGCCCAGGGCCGCCTGCTGGCCACCTGGGAGCGCAGCCACGGGATCAGCCCGCTGCGCCACTTCATCGGCCGCTGGTGGCTCAACCACGAGGAAGTGCAGCCCATCGTCCACGACGGCCGGGCGATCGGCGAGATCCGCCTGACCGGCACCGGCGGGCGCCTGCTGACCTTCCTGCTCACCGGCCTGGGCGGCATGCTCGGCTGCCTGGCGCTGACCGCCCTGGGCGCCTTCTACCTGTCGCGGCGCATGGTCAGCCGCATCGTCACGCCGCTCGACCGCCTGGCCCAGGTGGCCCACGCGGTGCGCCGCGACCGCCAGTTCTCGCGGCGCGTGCCCTCGGCGCGCATCGCCGAGCTGGACGAGCTGGGCGGCGACTTCAACGCGCTGCTCGACGAACTGGAGGCCTGGCAGCAGCACCTGGAACGCGAGAACGCCTCCCTGGCGCACCAGGCCAACCACGACAGCCTCACCCACCTGCCCAACCGCGCCTTCTTCGAGGGCCGCCTGAGCCGCACCCTGCGCGACCTGGCCCAGCACGGCGGGCAGGCGGCGGTGCTGTACATCGACTCCGACCGCTTCAAGGCGATCAATGACGAACTCGGCCACGCGGCCGGCGACCGCGTGCTGGTGGCCATCGCCGAGCGCATCCGCGGCCAGCTGCGCGACAGCGACCTGGTGGCGCGCCTGGGCGGCGACGAGTTCGCCGTGCTGCTGGCGCCGCTGCCGGACAGCCGCGCGGCGCTGCACATCGCCGACGACATCCTGGCCAGCATGGTCGCGTCCATCGCCTTGCCGGACGGCAGCAGCATCACTACCTCGTTGAGCGTTGGCGTGGCGCTCTATCCGCAGCACGGGCGCACCCAGGCGGAGCTGCTGCAGCGCGCCGACAGCGCCATGTACCACGCCAAGCGCAGCGGCCGCGGCATGCGCAGCCTGGCCGGCGAGGAAGCGGATTCCACCCCCGAGGACTACGAGGAGATAGCCCGTGATAGCCAAGCCCCTGAAACCTAGCCGCCTGTTCATCGGCCTGCTGCTGAGCCTGCTGCTGGCCGGTTGCCAGACGCCGCCCGCGCCGCAGAAGGGGCTGAGCGCCGAGCAGGTCGCCGTGCTCCGCCAGCAGGGCTTCGCGCTGGGTGAGGAAGGCTGGGAGCTGGGGCTGTCGAGCAAGGTACTGTTCGGCAACAACCTCGACAACATCGACCCGCCCAGCCGCGGCGAGGTCGAGCGCATCGGCCGCGTGCTGCTGGGAGTGGGCATCGACAGGCTGCGCCTGGAAGGCCATACCGATTCCTACGGCGATGCAGGTTACAATCAGCAGCTCTCGGTGCGCCGGGCACAGTCGGTGGCCCAGGTGCTGGCCGGCATCGGCATGCCCCGGGAGAACCTCGAAGTCATCGGCCGCGGCATGCAGCGCCCGGTGGCGGACAACAGCAGCCCCGCCGGGCGCATGGAGAACCGCCGGGTATCCATCATCGTCCCGGCCGAGTAAGGAGTCGCCATGGAGCGGTCTTCGCCATTGGCAGCCTACCACCTGGCCCTGAGCGAACGGGGCTTCGTCGAGGACGACGCGCAACACCGCGCCGCGCAGCACCTGGAGGCCTGCCAGGCGGCTCTGCACCGTGGCGAGCGGCCGCCGGGCGTCTACCTGTGGGGGCCGGTGGGGCGCGGCAAGACCTGGCTGCTGGACCGCTTCCACGCCAGCCTGCGGGTGCCCGCGCGGCGCCAGCATTTCCACCATTTCATGCAGTGGGTGCACCGCCGCCTGTTCCAGCTCTCCGGCACCGCCTCGCCGTTGCAGGCCCTGGCCGCCGAGCTGGCTCAAGAAGTGCGGGTGCTGTGCTTCGACGAACTCTTCGTCAGCGACATCGGCGATGCCATGCTGCTGGGCGGCCTGCTGCAGGCCATGTTCGAGCAGGGCGTGGTGGTGGTCGCCACCTCCAACCAGCCGCCCGAGGGGCTCTACGCCGACGGCTTCAACCGCGAGCGTTTCCTCCCGGCCATCGCCGCGCTGGAGCGCCACATGCAGGTGCTGGCCACCGACGGCGGCCAGGACCACCGCCTGCACCCGGGCGCGCCGGTGCAGCGCTACTGGCTCGCCCGCGCCGGGGTGCCCAGCGCCCTGGGCTACGTGTTCGCCGCGCTGGCCGGCAGCGGCAGCGAGGCGCCGCTGGCGCTGGGCACCCGCGAACTGGCCGTGGTGCGCCACGGCCGCGGGGTGCTCTGGTGCCGCTATGCCGACCTGTGCGAACGGCCCTGGTCGGCCCAGGACTTCATCGCCCTGTGCGACCGCTTCCACGCCATCCTGCTGGGCGACATCCCCGAACTGGGCGGCGAGCGCCGCGAGGCGCGCATCGCCCGCGGCACCGAGGACGGCGCCCGGCGCGTGGTGGCCGGCGACCGCCAGTTGCCGGCGCTGTCGGCCCGGGACGACGGCGTGCGCCGCTTCATCGCCCTGGTCGACGAATGCTACGACCGCGGCGTGCCGTTGTACCTGGAGGCCGAGGTGACGCTGGAGGCGCTCTACACCCGCGGCGGCCTGGAGTTCCCGTTCCGCCGCACCCTGAGCCGCCTGCGCGAGATGCAGACCAGCCGCTTCGGCCGCTGAGCGGCGCGCACGGGCACGTTCGTCGGGCCTGTTCCAGACTTGTCGATCCCGCGTCCCGCCGGACGACCAGGAACAGAGCGCGGCCACGGTGGCCGCGCACCCGCCAGGAGACAGCCCCATGTCCCGTATCCAGCGCGTCACCCCCTGCCTGTGGTTCGACGACCAGGCGGAGCAGGCCGCGGCCTTCTACACGGCCATCTTCCCCAACTCGCGCATCGCCGCCGTCAGCCATTACGGCGAGGCCGGCCGGGAAATCCATGGCCGCCCGCCGGGCTCGGTGATGACCGTGGCCTTCGAACTGGACGGCCTGGCCTTCACCGCGCTCAACGGCGGACCGGTGTTCCAGTTCAGCGAGGCGCTGTCGCTGCAGGTGAATTGCGACAGCCAGGAAGAGATCGACCACTATTGGGAACGCCTGTCCGCCGGCGGCCCGGTGGAGGCGCAGCAGTGCGGCTGGCTGAAGGACAGGTACGGCCTGTCGTGGCAGATAGTGCCGGCGACGCTCGCGGACATGATGGCCGGCCCGGCGACGGCGGCGTCGCAGCGCGCCATGCAGGCGCTGCTGGGCATGAAGAAGCTGGATATCGCGGCGTTGCGCCGGGCCTATGAGGGACACCCGTAGGGCGATTATCCGCCGCGGGCCGGGCACCGATGCGCGGGGACAACGGCGGATAACGCCGTAGGCGTTATGCGCCCTACGGGGGAATGGCATGGATGGCGTAGGGCGAATAACCGTTCGCGGTTATCCGCCGCGGGCCGGGCACCGATGCGCGGGGCAACGGCGGATAACGCCGTAGGCGTTATGCGCCCTACGGGGGAATGGCATGGATGGCGTAGGGCGAATGACCGTTCGCGGTTATCCGCCGCGGGCCGGGCACCGATGCGTGGGGCAACGGCGGATGCCGTACCTCACGCAAACCTGTAGGAGCGGGCCCTGCCCGCGATTCGCGCGCAGGGCGCGCTCCTACAGGGGAATGGCGCCGGCCTACCAGGCGTACTTGACGCTGGTCAGCACCGTGCGGCCTTCGCCGGGGTAGCACTCGGCGATGTCGTCGCAGGTGGTCACGTACTTCTCGTCGAGCAGGTTCTGCGCGCTGAAGGAGAGGGTGACGTTCCTGTTCACCGGGTAGCTCACGCCAGCGTCGTACAAGGTGTAGTTGTCGACGTGGAAGGTGTTGCCGTTGTCGCCGTACACCGAGCCGGTGTAGCGCACCCCGCCGCCGACGCTGAGGCCGTTGGCCACGCCTTCGTGGAAGGTGTAGTTGAGCCAGGCCGAGGCCATGTGCTCGGGCACGTTGGCGAAGCGGTTGCCCTCGTCGCCGTTGTTGCTCTTGAGGATCTTGGTCCTGGTGTAGGTGTAGGAGCCCAGCAGGTCCCAGTGCTCGTCGAGCTGGGCCTTCACCTCGGCCTCGATGCCGCGCGAGCGCACCTTGCCGGTGGCCTTCTGGAAGCCGGTGTTGACGCCGTTGACCACGTCGTTGGTGAGCACGTTGGTCTTCTCGATCTCGAAGCCGGCCAGGGTCAGCAGGACCTTGTCGGTGGGCTGGTACTTCACCCCGGTCTCCCACTGGTGCGCGGTGCTCGGCTCGAAGGTCTTGCCGTTGCCGTCGATGCCGCTGTTGGGCACGAAGGACTCGGAGTAGGCGACGTAGGGCGCCAGGCCGAAGTCGGTCAGGTAGGTCAGGCCGACGCGGCCGCTGAAGGCATCGTCCTTGGCCAGGGTGTCGCTGCCGCTCAGGTGGTCGTTGGTGCTGCTGCGCACGTTGTCGTAGCGCCCGCCGAGGGTCAGCAGCCAGTTGTCGTCGAACCTGATCTGGTCCTGGGCGTAGTAGCCGACGGCGTCGATGTCCTGGTCGTAGTTGACCTGGAGGGTGCTCGGGCGGTTGATGTTCAGGCCGTATTTCGGGTTGCTCGGGTCCAGCAGCAGCGGCAGGAAGTACGACAGGTTGGCCAGGCTCAGGCTCTCGAAGTAGCGCTTGACGTCGGATTCGGTGCGCGAATAGTCGATGCCGGTGAGCAGGGTGTGCTCGATGCCCGCGGTGTCGAAGTCGAACTGCAGCTGGTTGTCGACGGTGAAGGCGTTCATGTGCTCGTCCCAGCGCCGCGGCGAGCGCAGGACGTCGTTGGCCAGGGACGGGACCAGCGCGGCCAGGGCCGGCACGGCGCTCTTCACGGTGCCCAGCGGCAGCATGTTGTTGAGGATGAAGTCGACCTGGCCGTAGCGCAGGTTCTGGCGGAACTCGACGTTGTCGTTGAAGCGGTGGCGGAACTGGTAGCCCAGGGTGAACTGGTCCTGGTACGAGTGGTTGAAGCTGTGGTTGCCCAGCAGGGTGTTGTCGGTATGGCCGTACTGCGGGGTATTGACCGCGACGGTGCCGCCGCTGTCGTCCTTCATGAAGCTGCTGAGAAAGGTGAAGCTGGTGTCTTCGTCCGGCGCCCAGGTGAAGGAGGGGGCGACGTAGTAGCGGTCGTCCTTGATCTCGTGGCCGTCGTCGTACTCGAACTCGGTGTTGGCCTTGCGCACCACGCCGACCACGCGGTACAGCAGGCTGCCGTCGTCGACCAGGCGGTCGCCGATGTCGAAGCGGCCCTGGATGCGGTCATGATTGCCGAAGCCCAGTTCCACCTCGTGCACGCCGGCCGCGGTGGGCAGCTTGCTGACGCGGTTGATGATGCCGCCGGCGTCGCCCAGGCCGAACAGCGTGGAGGACGGGCCGCGGACCACGTCGATGCGCTCCAGCGCATAGGGCTCGGTGCGGAAGAAGGTGTAGCTGTTGTTCAACTGGCGCAGGCCGTCGAGGTAGTCGCTGGTGGTCTGGCCGTTGAAGCCGCGGATGAACAGCCAGTCATAGCCCTTGGGGTCCTGGCCGTAGGTCTCCACGCGCACGCCGGGGACGTAGCGCAGGGCCTGGGTCACGCTCTGCACGCCCTGGGCGTCCATCTGCTTGCGGGTGATCACCGAGACCGACTGCGGGATTTCCAGCAGCGGGGTATCGGTCTTGCTGGCGCTGCCGCTGGTGCGCGGCACGTAGCTGTCGGTGCCCTCGGGGGCGGCGGTGACCACCTGGGCCGGCATCGCCAGGGTGTCGTTGCCGGCGGCGTCGGCGCCTAGCAGGGTCACGCGGCTGCCGTCGACCTGGTAGCGGATGCCGGTGCCGCGCAGCAGTTGCTCCAGCGCCCGCGCCGGCTCCATCTCGCCGTGCACGCCGGGGCTGCGCAGGTTCTGCACCTGGGCCTGGTTGAAGATGATCTGCAGGTGCGCCTGGCTGCCGAGGTTGGTCAGCGCCGAGGCCAGCGGCTGCGCCGGGATGTCGATGCGCACCGGCGCGGCGAAGGCGCTGGTGGCGCTCAGGGTCAGGCCGAGCGCGGCGGCGCCGACCAGGCGGGCCAGGGGGCTGCGCTTGCTGTGCAGGGGCTTGCGGTTCACTGGGACACTCCTATGATCCATGCAGTTTTGTTATTAATGCGAATGATTAGCCTTCTATGACGCAGCTACCGGAAAAAACCGGAAGACTTTTTTTTCGCGGGCATGGATTGGAGGGAGAAGCGACGGCTTTTCGTAACGGCTTTTCGTAGGAGCGAGCTTGCTCGCGAATCAGCCCCGCTGCAGAGTCCGTTCGCGAGCAAGCTCGCTCCTACGAAGAGACAGACGCAACGCTCAGAGCGGCGCGTACCTGCTGGCCAGGGTGATGCTGCCGTCGTCGTGCCGGCGCATTTCCAGCGGCAGCACCTTGGGCAGGGAGTCGACCAGCGCCTGCAGGTCGCTGGTGTCGTAGATGCCGCCGATGCGCATGGCCGCCACCACCGGGTCGTCCAGGCGCACCGGGCGCGCCAGGTAGCGGTTGATCTGCGGGATGGCCGCCTGCAGCGGCTGGTCCTGCAGCACCAGGCGGCCGTCGAGCCAGGCGATGGCGTCGCCGGGGGCCACCTGGGCCAGCTCGATCTGCCGGGTGGCGCTGCTGTAGCGGGCCTGCATGCCCGGGGTCAGCTGGGCGCTGTTGCTGTCCACGCCGGGCGGCGGGGTGACCACCACCGAGCCCTCGAGCAGGGTGACGAGCATCTGGTTGGCGTCGGTCCAGACGTTGAAGCGGGTGCCGGTGACGCGCACGCTGCCGTTGCCGGTGCGTACCGTGAATGGCTGCAGGCTGTTGTGGCTGACGCTGAAGTAGGCCTCGCCACCGCTGCCCAGGCGGGCGTCGCGGCGGTCGCGGTAGAGGGCGAAGAACAGGCTCGAATGGGCGTTCAGGCGCACCTGCGAGTCATCCGCCAGGCGCAGCTCGCGCGGGGCGTCCGTGGCGCTGTAGTAGCCGACGCGGGAGGGCAGCCAGCCGGCGGACCAGCCCGTCGACCAGACCATGCCCAGCGCCAGGCAGGCAACGGCCGCGGCAGTGGCGAAACGCCTGACGCGCGAGCGCCGTGGCCGCGCCGGGGCCCGGCGGCTGTGCGACAGGGGTTGGCGCGCCGGGGCCTGCAGGCGTTCGGCCAGGCGCCAGATCTCCAGCATCGCCAGGTATTCGTCGCGGTGCCGTGGGTCTTCCGCGCACCAGGCGTCGAAGGCATCACGCTCGGCCTGGGTGCAGTCCGCCTCGTGCAGGCGCGAGCACCAGCGCGCGGCTTCGGTGCTCAGGCTCTGGTCGTCGTGCTCGGCGGGGGGCTGGTTCATCGAAGGCTTCCACGGCTGGGCGGCGAAGTGCGCCCAGATCACTCTTTCTTTTCGGCTTGATGCGAGTGATTATAATTACGTCCGACCCGGACTGTCAGCCAGTACCGGCTGCGAAAGCCGATCTTACCCGCAAGCCCCCACCGGGCGGAGCGCTTTTTTCTTGATTCGCTACTACCAGGAACTGACCGCCTTCCTCAGTCGCACCCTGGGGGACCGCCACGCAGCCGCGGACCTGACCCAGGAGACCTTCCTGCGCCTGCTCGACCGCAAGGCCGAGGAGCGCATCGAACAGCCGCGGGCGTTCCTCTTCAAGACCGCCGTCAACCTCAGCATCGACTTGCGCCGGCGGGCGCGTATCCGTCGCAACGAGGACCTGGAGGCCCTCGACCGCGAAGGCTGCATCGACGAACGTTGCCCGCAGGCCGAGGCCATCCAGCAACAGCAGCTGCTGATGTTGCGCCGCGCCCTGGCGCAACTGCCGGAGAACTGCCGCGAGGCCTTCCTGCTGCGCAAGGTCGAGGGCTGTTCCCATGCCGAGATCGCCGAACGCCTGGGCATTTCCCGGGACATGGTGGAAAAGCACATCGTCAACGCCATGCGGCATTGCCGGCAGCGCCTGCAGCAGTGGGGTGGGCAGGCGTAGGTGTCGTGGTGGGAGCGGGGGCGCCCTACATGGTTGAGCTGCTTGGCGGTCAGGCACCATCCTCTCACCTCGTCATTCCCGCGAACGCGGGACGCAGCTCCATCGCGAACAGCGCTTGCGCTGGCCCGAAGGGGAATAACCCAGAGACTTTTGGGTTTGGGTGTAGCGCGCCGCTCCGAGTGCGTTGATGTTTCTTGTTTCGCCCCCTCGGGCGAGTCCCTTTTGTCAAACGGTGGAAGGCCACCCCCGCAAAAAGTAACCAAAAAGGCTTGCCCCGCATACGGGCCCGATGGAGCCGGGCTACCCTCACGAACTCCCCCGCCACGGAGGCCCGCCCCGACATCCATGTCGCATGACCTCCTGAGCGCCGGTTTCGCTCGGCCTTCTGAAGGGGCGTTTCGGAGTGCGCGGAGGTTTCTCTGGAAGTCCAAAAGCCAGAGCAAGAGCGGGCGTGCTTTTGCTTTTCGTAGGATCGAGGGGGAGTGAGGAGTTTCAGGATGACTCTAGATTAGCCGCCCACTCCGAACGGCCCCCTCTCCCTTCAGGGAGAGGGTTGGGGAGAGGGCGCTCTCAACTCCAACACCGCAGCCACCGGCAAACCCCGTTCGCGAGCAAGCTCGCTCCTACAGTTCCAGAAGGGCATCGGCGCACAGGCCAACGGCGTATAACCGCGAACGGTTATACGCCCTACGAACTCGCCAGCTGACGTAGGGTTATCCGCCCACGCCGAACGGCCCCCTCTCCCTCCGGGAGAGGGCTGGGGTGAGGGTGCTCTAGAGCCCGCCGCGCAATCCCAACCCTGAATCGCAGACGAAAAAAAGGCCGTTACCGAGTCGCGGGGGAAGCGGGGAGTGGTAACGGCCTTGAGGCTTCAAAACCAGGCGAGCAACACCTGATGGGGTAATAAGCTAGCAAACTGTTCGCAGGCTAATGATGAATGCGCTTGATAGTGCATATGGGCCAGGGCGATGGTCCGCCGGCAGGCCCGGTTGCGGCGCGCGGCGCGAGTTTCGGCTATCAATACAGGGCGGCCCGCTTCGCGCGGGTGGCGACGCGGCGTGCTTGCCGGCGCGCCTTCGACCTGGCACCGGCCTCGTGGCCGGCTCGAAGAAGGAACGACCCGATGCATTCGATCACCCGCTGGCTGGGGACCGCGCTGCTGGCCCTGGGGCTCCTGGCGCAGGGCGCGCAGGCGGCCGAGGAACGCAAGCCGATCCATTTCGGCGAACTCACCTGGGAAAGCGGCAGCCTGATCACCGAGGTGCTGCGCCTGCTGGTGGAGCAGGGCTACGGCTACCCCACCGACACCTTGCCCGGCAGCACCGTGAGCCTGGAGACCGCGCTGGCGCACAACGACATCCAGGTGATAGGCGAGGAGTGGGCCGGACGCAGCCCCGCCTGGATCAAGGCCGAGGCCGAAGGCAAGGTGGCCGGCCTGGGCGACATCGTGAAGAACGCCAACGAGGGCTGGTGGGTGCCGGACTACGTGATCCACGGCGACCCGGCCCGCGGCATCGCCGCCGCCGCGCCGCAGCTGCGCTCGGTGAGCGACCTGCCGCGCTACCGCGAGGTGTTCCGCGACGCCGAGGCGCCGGACAAGGGGCGCTTCCTCAACAGCCCCACCGGCTGGACCTCGGAGATCGTCAATTCGCAGAAGCTCAAGGCCTACGGCCTGGAAGACAGCTACGTGAACTTCCGCAGCGGCTCGGGCGCGGCCATGGACGCCGAGATCGCCTCGGCCATCCGCCGCGGCAAGCCGGTGCTGTTCTACTACTGGTCGCCGACGCCGCTGATGGGCCGCTACAAGCTGGTGCGCCTGGAAGAACCGCCCTTCGACGCCGAGGCCTGGAAGACCCTGGTGGACGCCAGCAACCCCAACCCGCGCGGCTGCCAGTCGCTGCCGGCGCGCCTGTCCATCGGCGTCTCGGCGGCCTTCCGCGAGGACTACCCGGACCTGGTGGCGCTGTTCCAGAAGGTCGACATCCCCATCGAGCCGCTCAATGCCGCCCTGGCGAAGATGAGCGAGACGCGCCAGGCTCCGCGTGACGCCGCCCGCGCGTTCCTCAAGGCGCACCCGCAAGTGTGGCAGGGCTGGCTGCCGGAATCGGCGCGGGCCAAGGTCGCCGCCGCGCTCTGAATCAACCCTTGCCGAACCCCGCCTGCAGGTCCGCCAGGGCCTGCTTCAGGCCCTCGCTGGCGTCCTTCTGGCGCTGTTCCAGCTGCTTGGCGCGGGCCTCGCAGGCAGGGCCGAGGTCCTTGGCCAGCGCCTGCAGGGCGGGCTCCTTGGCGATTGCCCGGCGCAGCTCGGCGTCGCCCAGCAGCGCCTGGGCCTGCGCCAGCGCCTCCATGGCCTGGCGGTAACGCAGGGTCAGCTGCCTGGCGTAGGCGTCGAGGCCGTCGCCCAGTTGCGCGGCCACCTCGGCCTGGGGCCCCTGGCTGCCGGCCCGGGCCTTGGCGCTCAGCTCCGGCAGCGCCGGCAACTGCACCAGGGTGCCGCTGGGCAGGGTTGCCAGGTCGGCCAGCTGCGGGTTCTGCCGGAGCAGGGCGCTCTCGACCTTCTCGCGCTGCTTCACCGTGAGCCGGCTGTACAGCTTGTCGGCGATTTCGCCGAGGCTCTTTTCACCGCGGAACGGGATGACGGGCATGCTGCACCTTCCTTAGACGCCGATGAGGTTGCACAGGTTGATGTCGTTGGGCACCGTGGCGCCGCTGAGCACCCTGATGTTGCCGCTGCTGGCGTTGCCGATGACGATGGCCCGTTCCAGCTGGGTGCTCAGGTGCAGGGTGTCGAGCTTTTCGCGGCCGATCAGGCGGTTGTTGCTGGCGTTGAGGGTCCGCCCCTGCAACGCGCCCAGTTGCGGCTGCTGGTCGTTGCCGTCCAGCGCCTGGCAGCGGTTGCCGGCGAACAGGCAGTTGTCCAGCGCCGCGCAGAGCACCAGCGGCAGGCTGCTGGCGTGGCTGCGCAGCTGGTTGTCCTGGATCGCCAGGTCGGCCGCGCGCGGGGCCAGGGCGAACACCTGGCTGGCGGTGAACAGGTAGCTCAGCTGGGCCCCCTCGACCACCTGGGCGGGGCTTGCGTAGAGCGGCGAGCCGGCCGCCGCGCTGGCCACGCGGATGGCCCGCCACTGGCTCATCAACGGTTTCTGCGCCGGGTCGTCGCCCAGGCGTTCCACCCGGTTGGCCTGCACCAGCGCGCGGTCGAAGGGCGGCAGCAGGTGGATGCCGGTGATCTCGGCGCCGCTGCGGTCCGGGCCGATGCCGAGCAGGCGGTTGCCGCTGATGCGCAGGCGCTGCACCGCCGCGGTGCGGATGGCGTCCAGCGCCGCCAGGTCGGTGGCCTGGCGCGCCAGCTCGGCGAGCTGGTTGTCGCACAGGTCGGCCTGGTCGACGCGCACCAGCTGGATGGCGGCATAGGCGCCGCTCGCTGCCAGGCCCAGGCCCTGGCAGCGGTTGCCGCTGAAGGCCAGCACCCCGGCGGCGCCGCCTTCGCCCATCACCAGCGCGCCCAGGCCGATGGCGTCGAAGGTATTGCCGGTGATCACGGCGTTCTCCACCCGCTGGCGGACGAGGATGGCGTTGCCCTGCAGCCGGGCCAGGCGGTTGCCTTCGATGCGCAAGCCGTCCAGCGCCAGCGGGTCCAGGCCTTCCTCGAGGACGATGCCGTCGCCGCTGCGCTGGTCCAGGCCGCTGATCTCGTTGGCGCGGATGCGCAGGCCGTCGACCCCGGCGCGGATGCCGGCGCCGCCGGTGTGGATGACGTTGCCGTCGATGTCGAACACCGCGCCGGGCAGCACCGCGCCGGTGGCCACCAGCGCCGCCTGGTTGCCGCCCAGCATCAGGTTGCCGGCCACCCGCGTGTTGCCGTAGTGCAGGCTGACGCCGTCGAAGCTAAGGGCGCGCTGGCTGCAGATGAACAGGTTGCGGGCGACCTGCAGCTCGGCACCGAGCAGGTACTCGCCGGCGCGCACGATGCCGCGCTCGGCCACCAGTGCGCAGTCGCCGACGTAGGCGCCCAGGGCGTAGCCGGCCAGGCCGATGGCCGCGCTGGTGCCGTCGCCCACCGCCAGGCAGATCACGTTGATGTGCTCGGCGCGCAGGTCCAGGGTGTTGCGCGCGAGGATCGCCGGCGTTTCCCGGTTGGTCGAGCCGAGCAGGCTGAGGTTCTCCAGGGCCACGCCGATGCTGGCCTCGATGTTCAGCACGGTGCCGGGCTGGCCGGCCACCAGCAGGGTGGCCCAGCCCTGGCCACGGATGCGCAGCGAGCGGGCGCCGTCGACGTTCAGCGGCTCGCGCAGGTTGTAGGTGCCGATGCCCAGGCAGACGGTGCCGCCGCTGTCCTTGATCGAGTCGATGGCCTGTTGAATGGTGGCCGCGCCGCTGTTGTGGCCTTCGGCGCTGACGCAGACGCTGCAGTCGCAGCCTTCGCCCTCGGCGATGGGCGGCCAGAGCACGCGGCAGTCGGTCTCGCCGTCGGGGAAGTCGACCACCGCCAGGCGCGCGTAGTGGTGGTGGATGCCCAGCGGCGGCGCCTGGTCCAGCAGCTCGATGCTGGCATCCACGGTGCGCGCGGCGAACACCCAGTGGTCGCCGCTGTGGAACTGGCCGCCCGCCGGTGCCAGGGCGAAGTCGACGAGGATGCCGCTCTCCAGGAACAGCCGGGTGCCGGCGGCGGGGATCGGGATGTCGCCGGCCGCCGCCGGGGCATTGAGGTCCAGCAGCTGGCTGCCGTCCTCGCGGCGCACCGGGCCGGCCTGGTCCCAGCGCCGCACGCGGGTGTTGCGCGCCGCGTCGGTGGCCTGCTGGGCGTCGGTGGGGAACAGCCCGGCCGGCAGCGCGAGGTCGAACTGCAGGGTGCGCGCGGTCTCGTCGACGCCGCCGGCCACGCGGATGCGCCGCAGCTCGCCGGGCAGGTTGTGCAGCTCGCGCCAGTCGTCGCTGACTTCTACCCAGTCACCGTCGTGGAAGCGCAGCACCTGGTCGCGGCCGAGGCTTTCCACGGTGATGCGGTCGCGCGCCGGGTTGATGTGGGTGACGCGCGAGGCCACCGTGGTGTTGTCCCGCGACCACTTGAAGGTCGCCGTGCCCAGGGGGCCGCCGCGGTGCACCTCGACGCGGTACAGCTGGTTCTCCAGGCCGCGGTAGCCAGCGGCCGGCGGCACCTGGCAGGGGTCGGGCTCGAAGTCCGGCACCCCGGTGGCGGTGCTCAGGCGCGCCGCCGAGGGCGCGGTGGCGGCCAGCCAGCCGGGCAGCTCGGCGTCGGGCGTGGCGCAGGTGCCGTCGCCGATGCCGGCCAGCACCTTGACCTGCCACACCGTCTGCAGGCGCCCCGTGGTGTCGACGCCCACGGCTTTCTCCACCAGGTCCGGGGCCAGCACCGCGTCCACCTCGCGCTGCCAGACGTCCAGGTAGACCAGGTGCGGCCCGCCCTCGGGCAGCGCCGGCGGGTCCGGGTAGTAGGGTTGCGCGGCGTAGTCCAGCGGCGCGCTGCCGGCCAGCCCGGCCAGCCGTGGTTCCCACGCCAGGGGCGCGGCGCCGTGGTTCTCCGCCAGCAGGCCGTCGACGTACATGCGCCCGGCGCCGATGTTCAGCTTGCCGCCGCTGGCCTGGATGCGGAAACCGTCGGGGGTGATGCGCGGCACCACGTTGCCGCCGAAGCCGTCCAGGCTGCCGGCCTGCAGGCGCCGCGCCAGCTGCGCGACCCATTCGTTCCAGTCGGCGTCTAGCTGGACGCGGCCCTGTTGCATGACCACACCGAGGAAGTCGCGGTGGGCGTCGAAGCGGATGCGCGAAAGATCGAAGCTCATGGCGGGGTTCCTCAGGATTCGTGGAAACTGCCGGCGCGCAGCCCGACGCGCAGGTACTCGGCCAGGCGGATGCGCAGGTTGACCAGGCGTTGCGCGCCGTACAGGTGGTGCAGCACGCCCATTTCGCTCTCGTCGTCGGCGCCCTGGAGGATTTCCACCGGCGTCGAACCGGCCAGTTGGCCGTAGGCGGGCGTGCCATAGCGCAGCGAGGTGAAGCGTGGCGCGATGCCCGAGCCGGCGGTGTCCGGCTGGCAGTGGTGGCGGCGCGGCACCCGCGAGCCGGGCGGCAGCCAGCTGAAGCGCACGCAGCCGACCTGCTTGCGCAGGGCGCGCACCGCGGCGGGCCAGGTGTCGGCCGTGGCCAGCTCGGCGAACAGGATGCTGTTGGAGATCAGCCCCACCTCGCGGGTGTACAGCTTGCCGACCACCGTGCAGGCGTCCAGCGACAACCTGGCCCCCGGCGAATCGCCGTCGCCGGCGGCGAAGGCCACGGCGCTGCGGGCGAGGGCATCGACCAGGCAGTCGCTGGCCGCCACCTCGGCGTGCTCGTGGGCGCGGACGGCGCCGAGGATGCAGCGCGTCAGTTCCACGCGCAGGCCGGGCACTTCCAGTTGCAGGCTCGGCGTGGCCGGTTGCGTCGGCAGGCCGGTGGCGTCCAGGGCGATGCCCGGCACCAGGGTGCAGTGCTTCAGCTCCAGGCGCGCCAGGGCGTTGCCCGGGGCGGCCGGCACCCGCAGCGGTGCGCCGGCGATCAGCAGGCCGTTGAGCAGGCAGGCCGCGTCGGCACCGCCGCGCACGCTCAGCGCGGTCAGCGCCAGCAGCGGGCGGAAGCCGTTGGCGGCGCGGATTTCCACCGCGCCGCCGGCGTTCACCTCGATGTCCAGCGCCTCTTCGTAGCGGCCGTTGTCGCTGATCTCCACCACGCCGTCGCCGGCGACCTGCGCCAGGGCCGCGGCCAGGGTCGGCTGGTCGCCGGGCACGCGCACCGGCGTGCGCTCTTCCGGCGGCACGGGCAGGTCGGCGCCGCGCTCGTACTCGCCGCCACCAAGGTCGGCGCAGGCGCCTTCGTACCAGGTCAGGCGCACCTCGGCGGGGTCGGCGGCGTCGCCGGGCAGGGCGATGCGCCCCAGCCGCGGGTCGATGGAATACAGGCCGTCCGGCGGCGGCGTATGGGCCCAGCCGCCGCCATCGTCGCCCAGGTGGCAGATGCAGATGCGGTCGCGCTCGATGGCCACGCCGTCGACCCACAGCTGCAGGCTCGGCTGCGGGTTGTCCAGCGGCGCCGTGGCGTCGGCCCGCACGCCGTAGTGGCGGGCCAGGTGCGCGGCCAGGCGCCGGCGCGACAGCGGCCAGGGCACGTTGTCCGGCTCGGCCAGGTGGCCGATGTCGTCCTCCGCCTGCGGCCGGTTGTACAGCGTCACGTCCTGGCCCAGCGGGCTTGCCCGGTAGCGGCGCACGCCGGCGCGCGGGCAGGGCACCTGGCTGCGCGGGTAGGCCTGGATGCGCCACAGGTGCAGGCCGACGTTGGGGATGTTGTGGCGGCCGCGGCTGGACTCGATGTTGCGCACGTCGACGCTGCGGTTGGCGCTCTCGAAGGCGGTGCCCAGCCATTCCAGCGCCTCGCCCTGGCGCAGGTCCGGCGCCTGCACGGCCTGCGGGCGCGGGTGGTTCATGTACTGGGTGGCGCACAGGCGCTGAAAGTACTCCACCGCGCGGGCATCCCAGCCGGTGACGTCGCGGGCCAGCTGCTCCAGCACCGTGGCGGTGCCCTTGCGCCGGCGCAGGGCGATGGTGTGGGCCACCTCGGCGCGCGGGCTGGCGACCTTGGGCACTACCCGGTGCAGGCCCTGGTAGCCGATCAGGTCGCCGATGTAGGGCACCACCCAGTCGCCGCAGGTCTCGATGAACAGGTCGTCGTAGAGCTGCTCCAGGCTTTCCTCGGCGACGCCGAGCTGTTCCGCCAGCAGCGCCAGCAGTTCCTCCAGCGGCCCGCGGGCCAGGCCTTCGGCGGCGGCGATCTCGGCGTCGCGCACGCGGTGGATGGCCGGCAGCAGGGCGTACAGGCTTTGCGCATCCAGGCTCATGGCAGCACCTCCAGTTCCATCGGCGCATCACTCAGAGTCAGCAGCTCCGCGGCCTGGGGCAGGCCGCTCAGCGAGGGCACCGGCAGCTCGGCGAACAGGCGCGGCTTGAGCGCCGGCGGCTGGCCCTGGCGGTACAGCCGGGCGACCTGCACCGCCAGCACGCCGGGCAGGCGCTGGACCACCGCGGCCAGCTCGTCCACCGAGACGGTCTGGCCGAAGTCGCGGCGGGCGAAGCCGAAGTGCTCGCGCAGCGCCGCCTCGACCGCCGTGAGCAGCGGCGCGGCTTCGTAGCCGGGGGCCCGCTTCACCGCCAGCCGGCAGCGGAAGCGCGCGTCGCGGTAGCTGGCCAGGCGCAGCGGCAGCAGCGGGTCGCCGTAGGCCAGCAGGGCGTCGCGGAGGAAGCCGTAGGTGGAACTGTCCTCGCCCACGGCCGCGCCGTCGACGCCGGCCAGGCTGAGGAACACGCCGCGCGCCGGGCCGGCGGGGATCCACAGCGCATGGGCCTTGTCGATGCCGGCGAAGGCGCGGGCGAAGTTGGCGTAGTCGGCCACCGATACCGCGCGGTCGAGGCTCAGCACCGTCAGTGGCGCATTGGCCCGCGCGCGCTCCAGCGCCTCGCCGTCCTCGCCGCCGCTGGCCGCGGCCGGGTTGACCACTTCGCTGACGCCCAGCGGCCGCGAGAGCAGGGTGGTGAGCTTGCCGGCGGCGAGGTTGCCGGCGCTGCCCAGTCCTTTGCGGTAGCGCGCCCGCACGTTGCTGTGGCCGCTGGGCAGGCGCGCGCCTTCGCTGCCGTCGCCGAACTGCAGGGTGGCAAGGCCCGCATCGTCCTGGGCCGTTTCGTAGCCGTGGGCGTCGGCGGCGGCGCGGTACAGCGTCGGGGCCTCGGTCCAGAGCACGTCGTTGACCCGCAGCTCCAGGGTGGAGGCGCGGCCGCTGGGGGTGTTGGCGGCGACGTAGGTCAGCGGCGCCTGGTTGAGGGCGAAGCGCTGGTTGGCCTGGCCGGCGTCGCCGTCGCCGAGGATGGCCTCCACCGTCTCGCCATGAGTGGCCGGCGCCAGGTTGGCGTTGACGCGCAGGCTGGTGCGCTCGAACACGTGCTGCAACGCGGCGCGCAGCCTGATGCGGGTGTAGTCGCGGTCGAGCGCCAGGGCGTCGTCGCCGTCGGCGATGAAGGCCACCTGGCGCACCACGGCGTCGCCCTTGCGCGCCTCGGCCAGGCGCAACTGGCTGGCCTTGGCGCTGAGCCGGCCGCTGCGGCCGTCGCGGTCCAGCAGGTGCAGGCGCAGGTTCACCGCGGGGCTGCCCAGCAGCCCGGCGAAGGTTTCCGCGTCCTGGGCCACCGCGCTGGCGCCGTACAGGCGGTCGGCCGGGGCGAGCATGAAGAGTTCGTCGCCTTCGCCCAGGGCGGCGCTGCCGCCGTCGTCCAGCTGCAGCGCCAGGCCCCCGGCCAGCACCGCGAGGCGCTGGCGTACGCCGGAGAGGGCCAGCGGCTGCCCCGGGGCAAGGCCTTCGACGCGGCGCGCCAGCACCAGCTCGTCGCCCTGCACCGGGCACAGCAGTGGCCGCGCCGTGGCGGCCAGCGCCTCGCTCTGCGCCAGGACCAGGGTGCAGCGCAGCGGGAAGCGCTCGGCGGTCAGGTGCTCCTGGGTGTCCGGGGTCAGCCGGGTGACCTTGGCCGACAGCGCGAAGGCCGTGCGACTGCGGTGCGCCACCCGGGCGATGCGGTACAGCTCGGTGTAGCCGGGCAGGTCGGCGCTGCCCAGGCCGGCCTGGTTGGAGACCAGGGCGAACCAGCCGCCGGCGACCAGCTTCGGGTTGTCGCCATCGAGGTCGACGGCCGCTGGGTCGAGCACGAAGTTCTTCCATTGCCAGGCGTCGGCATCGGCCTTGTCGATCTGCTGGGCGATGTTGGAATCGTCGTTGCCCAGCAGGTTCGGGTCCGGCGCGTTGTGGCCGAACAGCGCGCCGCGCTGGCGCAGGGCGAACACCTGCACGCCGGCGGCGGCCGGGGCCATGCTCGGGAAGCGGCTGCCCAGGGGCGTGGTCCAGCGCACCCGGGTGCGCTGGCTGGCGGTGTCCGGCTCGACGCTGGCCAGCACCCGGATGTCCCAGCGTTCGCTGCCCGGGTCGGCCAGGCGCTCGTTGCCGACGATCAGCAGGGCGTCGCCCGGCTGCAGGCCGGTGGCCAGGCCCGCCAGCCACAGCCCGGTGTCGCCGCTCTGCGGCTGCCAGGGGCGGCTGGCCTGCACCGCGATGGCGTTCCACTCGGCGCGCGCCGGCGCCGGCGCGGTGGTCTCGAAGGTCTGCGCCTGCTCGCCCTGGCCGGGCACGCTCTGCACCCGCGTGCCCGGCGGGATGACGATGGGCTCGCTCGGCGCGCCGGGGGTTTCCAGCAGGGTGAAGGCCAGGTGGGTGGAAGCGGCCACCCCGGGCGCCGGGCGGTAGCCGATCAGCCGCGCCAGCTGGCGCACCGACAGTTGTTCGGTGGCGGTGCGCAGGTAGTGCTCCTGGGCGTAGCGCTCGGTGTAGAAGCCCAGCACTTCCAGCGAGCAGGCCAGGGCGTCGGCCAGGGCCAGGGTGAAGTCGCTGTCCTCGCGGCTGGTCAGCGCCGCCAGGGCCGGGTAGTCGGTGCTGGACAGGCGCGCCCGCAGGCTCGCCAGGTAGTCGCCGTGGCGGCCGCTGCGGTAGTCCAGCGCCGGCAGGCCGGGCGGGTTGTCGATGCGCCGCGGGGTGTCGGCCTCGACGCCGGCGCAGCAGTCGCACTCGGGTTTGCCGTTCATCATTTGCCTCCGTGCAGTTCCAGGTGCAGCACGCCGTGCTCGGGGAAGTCGGGGTCATTGTCCAGGCGCGCTATCTCCAGCCGGCCCAGGCGCATGAAGCCATCGGCCAGGGGCTTGGCGTCGGCCTGGCCGAGGCGCTGGAAGCGCTTGACCTGCACCGAGGCCACGCCGGGTACGCTGCGCGCCGCGGCGTACAGCGGGCTGAGGTAGACGGTCTGGCCAAAGCTGAAGTTGTCCGGGTGGAACAACCCCGGGGCGCCGTCGGCGCGGCGCCGGGAGCCGAGCACGTCGAGCAGCGCGCGGCGCACGTCGCTGCGGAAGTAGCCGGCGCGCACGCAGACCAGCAGCTCGATCTCCAGCGACACGTGCACCGGCTCGTCCACCCGCAGGTCGTGGCCGGCCATGCGGTAGCGCTCCAGGTGCTCGACCAGCTCCACGGCGAAGCTGGCGTCCACCGCCGCGCCGCCCTCGCGGTCGACGGTGACGAACACCGTGTGCCAGCTGCCGGTCCAGCGCAGGCTGGCGGCGGCGCGCTGCACGCCGGCCAGGCGTTCGCTGACCTCGGCGTAGTCGGCCGGGGTGACCGCGCGTTCCTGGGTGCGGAACGCCTGGGGCGCGGCGCGGCGCAGCTGGGCCGGGCCTTCCGGCTCGACGCCGCCGCGGGCCGGCAGCGGGTTGCACACCCACCGGATGCGCCCTTCGGCGCTCACTGCATGGGCGATGGCGTCCGCGCCGACGTTGCCGGCGGTGCCGTTGCCGACGCGGTAGAAGGCGCGGAAGGCGCTGCCGCTGTCCGGCCGGCGGCCGTGCTGGTCGTCGCCGAAGCGCAGGCGGGCGCTGCCGTCCTGCTCGGTTTCCAGGACGAAGCAGCGGTCGTCGGCGTGGCTGTCCAGCAGGTCGCGCTGCACGCTCCAAAGGTCCGGGGCGGCGCCGCTCTCCAGGCGCAGCTCGGGCAGGGCGTCGGCGGCGCGCCAGCGCAGCGCGGCGCTGGCCGAGTCGGTGGCATCGAAGAACACCCACTGGCGGCGCTGCAGGCCGCCTTCGACGATGCGCCGCTGCACGCGGCCGCGGTGCGTCACCGGGCCCTCCGCCAGCAAGGGCCGGTAGCGCGGCGGCAGCGGCTCGGGCGCCTGGCGCTGGCAGGCGCCGCCGCTGCCCGGGTACCTCAGCAGCGGCGCCGGCACGCTGCCCAGGGCTTCGCCGGCGACGCTGCGGCCGTGGTCGACCAGCACGATATTGCCCAGGGCGACGCTGACATCTTCCAGCCGCGCATTGCCGTGCTCGTCGTCGCTCTGGCTGGAGATGCACAGGGCGAAGGGCAGGGCGTCGCCGGGGTGCCAGGCGATCTCGGTGACCGGGCTGCCGTCCAGGGGATCGGCCAGCGGATCGCTGCCGTCGAAGGCGCGCACCCGGGTCAGGCGCACCGCATGGCGGCGCGCCGGGTCGGCGTCGGCCGGCTCGCCGGTGAGCGGGCCGAGCACTTCCTGCAGCACCAGCACGTCGCCCACGGCCAGGCCGGGCAAATGGCCGCGCAGGGTCGCCGTGGTGGCGCCGGCCGGCAGGCAGCAGCGCTCGTCGCTCCAGGTGTGGAAGAACAGCCGGTTGTGCGCCGCGTCCAGGTTCGCCCCGTGCATCGGTTCGAACACCAGCGGCGCCGCTTCCAGGGCGCGGCGCTCCTCCGGCGAGTCGGCGAGCAGGCGCCGCGGCACGCCGGGCACGCGGGTGTAGAAGCGCAGGCCGTCCGGCAGCGCGAAGGGCCCGCCGCTGACCTCCAGGTGCAGCCAGGCGCGGGCGTTGCAGCCCTCGTGCAGGTGGTAGTCCACCAGCAGCGCGTGGCGGCGCAGGCTGCTGCGGCGCCGCGCGGTGTGCAGGTAGGCCTCGGTGGCGATGGCGTCCAGCTGGTAGTGCTGCAGGTCGCCGACATAGGCGATCAGCTCGCCCAGGGTGGTGGCCAGGTCCGCCGGGCTGCGTTCGCGCCAGCCGGGCATGCCTTGCGCCAGGCGGTCCATCACCAGGCGGCGCAGGCTGGCGTAGTCGCGGGCCAGGTAGTTCAGGTCCGGGCTGGCCGGAGGCTGCCCGGGGCAGTCGGTTTGCGGGCGGCAGTCGAAGTCGCTGGGGCACTCGACCTTGAAGGCGAAATCCACCGCCGACAGGCGCGGGTCGAAGTCCGCCAGCGGCTGTTCGGCGCCGGCCCGGTGCAGGCGCAGGCGGTAGGTGGAGTGGTCGCCGTCGCTGTCGGTGCGCACCACCAGCACCCGGTCGGGCTCGGCCAGGGCGGCGAACAGCGCCTGCTCGGCGGCGCTGGCCTGGGCCGGTGGCGCGCTGGCGCTGCCCAGCCAGAGGATGCCGATGTGGCGCACCCGCTCGCCACCCTCGATGTGCAGGTTGTCCAGGCCCAGCGCCGCCGGCACCGGCTTGAGCAGGCGCACCAGCAGGGTGCGCTGGCGCGGGCTGCCGGGCGGTGCGTCCTGGTCCAGTACTTCCAGGTAGTCGATGCCGTTGAGCGTGGGGTGGGCGTCCACCAGGGCGCGGCGGTGTTCCTCGCAGCAGTGGTAGATCATGGCGCGCCTCCCTGGACGAACAGCGCCGAGTGCAGCGCGTCGTTGCGGCGGATGCGGTACTGCACCTGCACCGCCAGGCGCGATTCGACGGCGCTGACCTCCACGCCCTCGACCAGGATCAGCCCGGCCAGCCACTGCTGCAGCGCGCCCTGCACCAGGAACTGCACGGTGGCCGCCAGCTCCGGGCTGTTGGGCGCGAACACCAGCTCGCGCAGGCCGCTGCCGAAGTCCGGGCGCATCACCCGCTCGCCCGGCGCGGTGAACAGCACCTGCTCGATCAGGCCGCGGATCCAGGTGGCCTCGTCGGCGTCGCGGGTGCGGCCGTGGCCGTCGAAGCGGTAGGGGAAGTACAGTCGCTGGGTCATGTTCAGCTCCCGATCACGCGGGTCTGCGCCGCCACCGGCAGCAGCGGCGTGCCGTTGGGCGCGCAGACCGCCTGGCTGTCCATCAGCAGCAGCGGCTGGCCGTTGCTGAACACCCGCGTCGCCGCCACCAGCCATTGCGCGGTGACGCAGGGCACCGGGCCGCCGGAGACGTTGAACGGGCAGCCGGCGATGACGTAGGGCGCGCTCATCAGCACCGTCGGCTGGCCACCGACCAGCACCCGCGGGTTGGGCGCGGTGGGAGTGGCGGTGCCGCCATGGGCGCAGAGCACGGTTGCGCCGACATGAAGCAGTGGCCCGGGCATATTAGGGGCCTCCCACGCTTCGCCACGAACCGCGTTGCTGCGCAACCCTGCGGGACGGGCGCCATTTGGCGCAGCACTGCGTTACTCGTCGTTCATTTGGAGTGACCAAACTTCCCTCCTCGCGCCTTGTTCTGCACCAAATGGCGCTCCGTCGCGGCCGCAGCGAAACGTGGGCGGCCCCTAGATCACCGTCAGCGCGCCGTTGTTGATGGTCACCGCCGGGCCCACCAGGGTGAGCGCGGCGCCCTTGCCGTTCTGGATGTAGATGCCGGTGTCGTTGACGATCAGCGTCGCCCCGGTGGCGCTCTTGAGCATGATGCCGCCGGTGGGGCCGGGCAGGTCGGAGATGGTCAGGCCGTTCTGCAGCGGCGTCTGCAGGGTGATCGCCGGCAGCCCCGGCGGGGTGGCCAGGGCCAGCGCCGGGACTTCCGCGGCGCTGCCCCAGAAGCAGCCGACCCAGATGGGGCTGTCGGGGTTGCCCTGCTCGAATTCCACCCAGACCCCGGAGCCGATCACCGGCAGCGCCACCATGCCGTTCTGCAGCCCGGCGATGGGCACGCAGGGCATGGCCCAGCTCGCCGGCACCAGCCCGGCCACGTCAGGCACCTGCACCTGCAGGCGGCCCTGCTGCATGGGGTCGACGTTGTTCAGCACCATGCCGCGGTACTTGCCGTAGTAGCGTTGGCTCATGCGGGCACCCTCGGCGTGATGGACACCAGGCCGTTGCGCGTCAGCTGGAAACTCTGGGTGAACTTGCCGCGGGCCAGGGTGCTGGTGACGCTGCTGACGTAGTACAGGCCGTCGTAGGCCACCCCCGCGCCGCGCACGCCCACCAGCCGCCGCGCGCGCAGCACGCGGCCGTAGCGCAGCACGTCGAGGCTGCCGCTGGCGCTGACCGCGTCCTGGGACTTCTTCGCCTCGGCCAGGCCGGCGCTGATGGCCTGCATGGGGTTCAGCTTGGCCGTGTCCTTCATCATCTTCAGGTTGGCGATGGGCGCCGGCAGGGCGCCCAGCGGCGGCTGCAGCGGGTTGAGGTTGGGGATCGGGATGGGAATGGGCGCGCGGGTCTGCGGGTTCTGGATGTACACCACCGGCAGCACGCCCTTGGTCGGGTCGAAGCTGAAGTTCAGCGACTCGACGTTGGTGTGCGCGTCCATGTCGACGTTCAGTGCCGGCTGCGGCGGGCCGACCTTAATCTCCGGGCCGAAGTAGGCGATGCTGGTCAGCGGCACCTCGCCCGGCTCGATGTAGAACACGTGGCCGACCTCTTCGGCGAGCTGGCGGACGTAGGCCAGGTCGGTGCCCTGCTGGGCGGGGATGCGCTCGATGGGGATGGGCACGTCGGGGAACAGCGCCGGGATCGGCAGCGGGATGATGCCGAAGGCCGCGTACTTCGCGCAGATCAGCGCCACCCGCGCCTCGATGGGCATGGCCGGGTAGGGCAGGCCGGAGAAGTCGATCAGGTCCATCACCTTGCTCAGGTCCTCGCCGGTCAGGGTGATGCTGCCGGCCTGGCGGTCCTGCCCGGCCTGCACCTCGACGTGGGTCAGCACGCCGTCGAACAGCGGCTGCGCGCGCCCGCCGAGGGTGACGATCAGCACCACCCGCAGCGGTGGCGTGCCCAGGCTGGTGTTGTTGCCCACGGCGATCAGGAACAGGGTGTTCAGCTCGGAGTGGCTGTTGACCTTGAAGCGCAGCTGGAAGCCGCTGGCGCCCTCGCTGGCATGGGTCACGCTGACCTCTTCCAGGGCGTCGATCAGCAGCGCCGGCACCGGGATCGGCACTATGGGCCCGATCAGCAGGCTCAGGTGTATGGCGCTGCTCACGATTCGTCCCCCGGCACCCCTTCGGGCAGGGTGATGCGCAGCGTCCGCCCAGGCGTTTCGGTCAGCTCGTCCGGGCGCAGCGCGCCGTTGCCGTCGCACAGCCGCCAGTACTGCTGCGGGTCGCCCAGGTAGCGGGCAGCGAGGTTGTCGATGCGGTCGCCGGCTTCCACCAGATGCTCGCCGAGGGTGGCGAAGTTTTCCGGCGGCGGCACGAAGCGCCGCCGCACGTAGCTGAGCGCCACGCCGTCGGGGCGCGTCCACTGGGCGATGTCCAGGCCGTGGTAGCGGCTGTCCGGGGCGAAGGCCGGAGCGGTCAGGGCGTTGGCCTGGAGGAAGGCCTTGAGCGGGTCGGTCATGGCAGGCCTCCGATGCCGAGGGCGTCGAAACCGAAGGTGGCGGCCTTGCCGGCCAGCTTCTCGCGGGATTGCAGGTAGGCCATGAACAGCCCGCCGCCCTTGTGCTCGAAGCCGAGGTCGGCGACGGACAGCACGCGCAGGCCGAGGGTGACGGTGGCGTTGATCGGGTTGAGCTGCGGGTCGAAGGCCTCCTCGCTGATGGAGAAGTCGGTCACCCGCACCGGCACGATGCGCTGGGCGCCCCAGACGAACAGGGCCAGGTCCGATTCCAGGGGGGCGATCTCGAGGATGCCCGAGGCCGCCTGCGCCTGGCTGGCCAGCAGGTCGGCCGCGCGCGGGTTGACCAGCGCCTCCAGCACCGCCAGCTGCGGGGCGATGCCGACTTCGCTGGCGGTCCTGTCGCGCTCGGGGAATTCCAGCTGGTCGCTGGCGTCGATCTCCGCCTCCAGCTGGAAGGTCTCCACCGCCGGGCCCTTCAGGCGCAGCGCGTCCGAGCGCTCGGCGCCATCGCCCATGCCCTGCACCTGCAGGCTGCGGCGCAGCTTCTCGGGGTTGTACTGCAGGGCGATCACCCGGCGCACCTGCGCCGAGCCGGGGTCGACCAGCACCAGGCCGGCCTTGATCAGTCGCGGTGAGCTGCTCAGCGTCATGCCGGCCTCCTGTCCTCAAGGGTTCGCATAGGTCAGCTCCGTGGTCTGGTCGGTCGCGGGCCACTGCTCGACGAACAACCCGGAGGCGTTGAACCAGCTGGAGCGGTGCAGGGTGACGCGCCAGCTGTCGTCGCTCAGCCGCTGCGTCGGCGTCAGGCGCACGAAGGCGCCCACCACGTACTCCCCGCGCTGGCGGGCGACGAAGGTCACCACCGTCTGCCCGACCGCCAGGCTGGTCTTGGGCACCAGGATGCGGCCGATGGTGGGCGAGCGCGCCAGCAGCGCGGCGATGCGCCGGCCGACTTCCGAGGGCGTTGCGGCCTCGGCCGTGGCCGGCGCCGGCTCGGGCAGCGCGGGTGTGGGCGTGGCCGCATCGTCCTCGCTGGGTTCGGCGTCGGGTTCGCTGCCGGCCGGCGTGCGCACCGTGGTCACCGCGGCCTGCAGGCTGGCGAGAATCTCGTCGACCGTCTGCCCCTGCACGCCGCCGAGCCCGGCGATCAGCCGGTCGGCCTCGGCGCCGGCGAGGTCGGCGGGGACGATGGCGAGGAAGCGCTCGACCACTTCGTCGGTGACGCTTGGCCCGCTGCCGCCGCGGCGCGTCATGGCGTCGAACAGCCGGCGCACCTCGGGGTTGGCCGCCAGGCGCTGGTTGAGTTCGTCGGAGATGCCCGCCAACGGTTCCGCCGGCGTCGGGGCGGGCGCCGGCTCGGCCGCGGCGTCCGCATCGGTATCCGCGTCGCCGCCACCACCCGCGTCGGCCGGCTCGCCGCGGCGCCGGGCTTCGAGCGCGGCGCGCATGGCCTCCAGGGTGGGTTGCGTGGCCACCTCGCCGCCGCTGGCCATTTCAGTGGCGCTGGCCAGCACTTGCAGGTCCTCGTCGCTGAAGGCGTCGGGGTTCTCGGCGATCACCCGCATCATCTGGTTGGCGATCTGCTGCTGCGCGGCGCTGAGGTCGCCGGTCTGCGCCGCCTGCTCCAGCGCGTTGCGCAGGGCTTCGTCGTGCTCCAGGCGCTCGCGCAGCTCCGGCGGCACCTCGATGCCGTCGTCGTGCATCGCTTCGAACAGGGTTTCCAGCGGCGATTCGCCCGGGCCCACGCGGGCCTCGGCGCGTCCGGCATAGAACACCAGCAGCGCGACCACGGCGAAGGCCTGGGCGTAGGCGGTGACGCGCCGCCCGGCCGCCTGGGGCGCATTGCGCAGGGCCGAGCGCATCAGCAGCGAGGTGGCCGTCAGCGCCGCGCCCAGCCAGCCGACCCGCGCCGCCTGGGGCACCCACTCGCCGTCTTCCTGGGGCGAGCCTTCTTCCTCCGTTCCCGGGCTGGGCCGGCCGGGGAAGGGCACCACGTTGTCCGGCGGGGTGTCGGGCACGGGTTCGGTTTCCGGCTCGGGCGTCGGGTGCGGCTGCGGTTCGGGCCTGGGTTCGGGCACGCTGTCCACCACCGGTGGCGTGCCGGGAACCGAGTGGGGCTGCGGCACCGTGCGCGGCACGGGCACCGGGACCGGCACCTCCACGTCCTCGCGTTCGCGCCGCGGCGGCCGGCAGGAGCATAGCCGGCGGGCCTCGGAGAAGGGCGGGGCGCAGAAGTAGCCGAACAGCCCGGGCTGCATCATCACTACCGACAGGCGCTGCTGCAGGCAGCCGGCGGAGGCGGCCAGCGGGTCCGGCATGGGCAGGCCGCGGCCGACGGGGATGCTGGTGCGCAGGCGCTCGACCTCCACGGCCGGGTTCTCGACCGCGAAGGCTTCCTGCACGGCGGCTTCGTAGAAGTCCAGGTCGTCCACGCCCTCGCGCTCGCCGTGGGGCGTCGCCGCCTTGATCTCGCCGATCTGCACCCGCACCGGGATGCCGTTCTCGCGGGTGACGATGGCCAGGTCCAGGCGGCCGTTCTCGTCGGTCGGGCTGCTGAACGGCAGCTCCACGCGGCCACGGGGGAAGCGGGCGACGAAGGCCAGCTGGACGATGGCGTGGGCGGCGTTGCCGGCTTCCGCCGTGCCGAGCGGGCCGAACACCGCGCCGTAGCAGATGCCGCAACCGCCGGCGGCTTCCTCGGTGACAGAGAAGCGCTGG
>NZ_QGSL01000107.1:910738-917387 GCF_003176655.1 Pseudomonas sp. RW407
TTCCAGCACCGAGCCGATCTGCTCGCTGCTGGCCGCCAGGCCTTCGACCTGGGTCATCGCCTGGCTCATGTCGCGGGCCAGTTCGTCGATGGCGCGGGTGGTCTGGTCGATCACCGCCAGGCCGTCGCGGGTGGCACCGTCGGCGCCGCGGGCGGCATCGGCGGCTTGCGCGGCGCTGTTGGCCACGTCGTGGGCGGTGGCGCTCATTTCCTGGGAGGCGGTGGCCACCTGCTCGATCTCGCGGAACTGCTGCTGCATGCCGGCGCTGGTCTGGGTGGACAGCGCGGCGGACTGGTCGGCGGTGGCGCGGGCGTCCTGCACCGAGGCCTTCACGTCGCGGATGATCGGCTGCAGCTTGTCGAGGAAGCGGTTGAACCAGCCGGCCAGCTCGCCCAGTTCGTCCTGGCCCTGGTACTTCAGGCGTTGGGTCAGGTCGCCCTCGCCGCTGGCGATGTCGCGCAGCATGCCGGCCACGCCGAGGATCGGGCGGGTCACGCCGCGGGCGGTCAGCCATACGAGCAGCAGGCCGAGGAGCGCGGCCAGCAGGCCCAGGCCGAGTTCGACGACGGTGCCCTGGGTGCGTTGCTGGTCCAGCTCCTGCTGCAGCTTCACCGCCGGGCCCTGCAGGGCCTGCAGCGGCACGTCGATGAGCACGCCCCAGGCCTCGGCCTCGGGGATCGGGCGCAGCGGTTGCAGGGCGCGCAGCTCGCCGTCGTGTTCGAGGATCTTGTGCTGGCCGGCGCCGAGCAGTTGCAGCAACTGCCCGCCCTGGGCGGGGTAGACCTCCTGCAGCTTCTTGCCGAGCTTGCCGGCGTCGGCGCTGTAGCCGGCGAGCAGGCCGGCGGGGCTGATGATGGCGACGCGGCTCTGGCCCTCGTAGAGTTCCTGGCTGCCTTCACGGGCGATTTCCTGCAGGCGGTCGAGGGCGATGTCCACCCCCAGCACGCCGACCAGCTTGCCGTCGACCTGCAGGGGCAGGGCGATGCTGGTCATGAGGATCTTGCGGTTGCCCACTTCGTCGACGTAGGGCTCCAGCACGCAGGTCTTGCCGGCGGCCTTCGGGCAGGTGTACCAGGCGTTGTAGGCCGCGCCGCTGGGGCCGGGGCTGGTGTCGGCGAGCATCTTCTCGTCCATCGGCTCGGCCTCCAGCTGGCCGGGGGTGGCCTGTGCCCAGTATTGCGAGAAGCGCCCCTTCTCGTTGCTGCCGATCTCGGTGCGGCCCTCGGCCTGGGCGTCGCGGCCATCCAGGGCGTCGGGCTCGAAGGCCAGGTACAGGCCGAGCAACTCGGGGTTGGCCGCCACCGCATCGCGCATCTGCCGGTTCAGCTCCTCGCGCAGGGCCAGGGTATCCAGGCCGCGCTGGGCGGCGAGCTGGCGCATGGCCAGGGCCTGCCGGGCGAAGCTCTGCGCGTAGCGGTAGGCGTCGCTGAAGTAACGCTGGATGCGCATCGCCTGGATCTCGCCGCGGGCGCGCAGGCGGGCCTCGGCGGCGTCGTCCAGCATGCGGGTGCTGGATTCCTTCACCAGCGCGGTGCTGTGCTGCATGCGGTAGATCGACAGGCCGGCGAGCAGCGAAACCACGCCGAGCAGGCACAGGCCCGCGAGCAGGGTGATCTTCCACTGGATGGAGAGGCGACGAAAAGGCATGGGGGTGTCCTCTGCGGGAACCTTGGGGGTGTTCGGAAATATCGGCGGCTGTGCGATTTTCTTTACAGTCATCGCTGCCGTCCGTCGGCTGGGGCCCCTGGGAGCCAGGCGCGCGCCGGGTTGCACTTCGCCACCCATCTGCTGACTAATGTGCAGGCCACTCTCGGCAGATGGGATTGCACATGCTCGATTCGAAACTGGAAAACCGGACGTTCCTGATACTGCTGGCGGTGGTCAGCATCGCTTTCGCCTGGCTGCTGCTGCCGTTCTACGGCGCGGTGTTCTGGGGCACCATCCTGGCCATCATCTTCGCCCCCGTGCACCGCCGGCTGCAGGTGCGCCTGGGCGGGCGCAGGAACCTGGCGGCGCTGATCACCCTGAGCGCCTGCATCCTCATCGTGATCCTGCCGGTGATCTTCATCACCGGCTCACTGGTGCAGGAAGGCGCCAACCTCTACCAGAGCCTGAAGTCCGGCCAGCTGAAGCCCGCCGGCCTGGTGCAGCAGGCCTTTGCCGCCTTGCCGCCGTGGGCCCACCAATGGCTGGAGCGCTTCGACCTGGGTGACCTGTCGAGCCTGCAGGAGAAGCTCTCCAGCGGCGCCATGCAGGCCAGCCAGTTCGTCGCCACCAAGGCTTTCAGCATCGGCCAGAACACCTTCGACTTCGTCATCAGCTTCGGCGTGATGCTCTACCTGCTGTTCTTCCTGCTGCGCGACGGCCGCACCCTGGGCCGGCGGATCAAGCAGGCGGTGCCGCTGGACCACGAGCACAAGCAACACCTGTTCACCAAATTCACCACCGTGGTGCGCGCCACGGTGAAGGGCAACATCGCCGTGGCCGCCACCCAGGGCGCGCTGGGCGGGTTGATCTTCTGGTTCCTCGGCATCCAGGGTTCGCTGCTGTGGGGCACGCTGATGGCCTTCCTGTCGCTGCTGCCGGCCATAGGCGCGGGGCTGGTGTGGGTGCCGGTGGCGGCCTGGTTCCTGCTCACCGGGGCGATCTGGCAGGGCGTGGTGCTGATCCTCTTCTGCGTGCTGGTGATCGGCCTGGTGGACAACATCCTGCGCCCGATCCTGGTGGGCAAGGACACCAAGATGCCCGACTACGTGGTGCTGATCTCCACCCTCGGCGGCATGTCGCTGTTCGGCTTGAACGGCTTCGTCATCGGCCCGCTGATCGCCGCGCTGTTCATCGCCAGCTGGGACCTGTTCACCGGCCGCGAGGAACTGGAAGACCCGGCGGGGTAGGGGAGGGCTCGGTAATTATGAGCGCCGACCTTGCCGGCGGAGTCGCGGATAAGATCCGCTCCTACGCTCCAGGAAGCACGGCTTTTCGTAGGAGAACAATCCCGGCGCGTACGAACAGCGTTTCGCAGGCAACAAAAAACCCCGCCGAGGCGGGGTTTTTCATTACTGCTCTGGCTATCAGCCGACGGCGGCGATCGCCAGGCCGGAGTGCTGGAGGATGTCCAGCAGCGGCTGCGGGTACACGCCGAGGAAGAAGGCCAGCAGGGCGATGGCCACCAGCATGATGCCGCCGGCGCGCTGGGCCCAGTCCAGGGGCGCGTCGTGGCGCTTCATGTTCGGCTCGACCAGGAACAGGGTGACCATGACGCGCAGGTAGTAGTACAGGCCGATGGCGCTGCCCAGGACCAGGGCGCCGACCAGCCACCACAGGTGCGACTCGACGCCGCTGGCGATGACGTAGAACTTGCCGATGAAGCCGGCGGTCAGCGGGATGCCGGCCAGGGACAGCATCATCACGGTCATCACCGCGGTCAGCACCGGGCGGCGCCAGAACAGGCCGCGGTACTCGAACAGGGCATCGGCGTCGCGGCCGCCGTAGGGGGTGGACATCAGGGTGACCACGCCGAAGGCGCCCAGGGTGGTGACCACGTAGGTGGTCAGGTAGACGCCGACGGTCTCCACGGCCAGGCCGTTGCTGGCCACCACGGCGATCAGCAGGTAGCCCAGGTGGGCGATGGAGGAGTAGCCGAGCAGGCGCTTGAGGTTGCTCTGGGTCAGCGCCAGCAGGTTGCCGACCAGGATCGAGATGACCGCGATGACCGCCAGGGCGACGTGCAGCACGCCGCTGTGCAGGGCCGCCGGGGCGATCTGGAACAGGCGCAGCAGCACGGCGAACACGGCGACCTTGGCGGCGGTGGCGAGGAACGCCGCCACCGGGGCCGGGGCGCCTTCGTAGACGTCCGGGGTCCACAGGTGGAAGGGCGCCAGCGACAGCTTGAAGCCCAGGCCCACCAGCATCATGCCCACGCCGATGGTCAGCAGCGGGCTGTGCACGGTGCCTTCGGCCAGGGCGCTGCCCAGGCCGGCGAAGTCCAGGGTGCCGGCTTCGGCGTAGAGCATGGCCATGCCGAACAGCAGGAAGGCCGAGCCCGCGGCGGACAGCACGGTGTACTTGATGCCGGCTTCCAGGCTGCGCTTGTTGAAGAAGGCGTAGGCCACCATGCCGTAGACCGGTACCGACAGCAGTTCCAGGCCGATGAACAGGCCGGCCAGGTTCTGCGCCGCCACCAGCACCAGGCCGCCGGCGGTGGACAGCAGCAGGAGCAGGTAGAGCTCCTCGCGGTTGCCCGGGTAGCTCTCCATGTAGGCATGGGCGAGGGTCGAGCAGGCGAGGGCGGCGACCAGGATCAGCGCCGAGTAGAACAGCGCGAAGTTGTCGATCAGCAGCAGCGGGGTGACGACGATGGGTGTCGCCTTGATCGCCCAGAGGATCGAGACCAGCGCCAGGTTCAGGCCGATCATCGAGAGGGTGGCGATCAGGCGGTGATTGCGTTTCCAGGCGACCGCCAGCATCACCACCACCAGGGTGGCGCTGGTGATGAGCAGCGGCAGGAGCGCGATGAAGTGTTGGATCGTGAAAGTCATTTCGCGGCTACCGTGCGGCAAGGGTGGAAAGGGCGGCGTCGAACCACTGCTGCACACCATGCATGGTGGCGGCGGAGGTATCGAGGACCGGCTGCGGGTAGACACCGAGCAGGACCAGCAGGGCGGCGAGGCCCAGCACCATGCTCAGTTCGCGGGCGTTCAGGCCGGCGATCGGCGTGTCCGCCTTCGACGGGCCGAAGTAGGCGCGGTGGATCATGATCAGCGAGTAGACCGAGCCGAACACCAGGCCGAAGGTGGCGATGACGATGATCACCGGCACCACCTTGAAGGTGCCCAGCAGGATCAGGAACTCGCCGACGAAGTTGCCGGTACCCGGCAGGCCCAGCGACGCGGTGGCGAAGAACAGCGCCACGGCCGGCAGGTACGGGATGCGCGACCACAGGCCGCCCATCTTGCGCATGTCACGGGTGTGCAGGCGCTCGTACAGCTGGCCGCAGAGGATGAACAGCGCGGCGGCGGACAGGCCGTGGGCGATCATCTGCACCACCACGCCCTGCAGCGCCTGCGGGCTGCCGGAGTAGATGCCGATCATCACGAAGCCCATGTGCGACACGCTGGAGTAGGCCACCAGGCGCTTGATGTCGGTCTGCGCGAAGGACAGCAGGGCGCCGTAGAAGATGCCGATCAGGCCGAGGGTCATGGCGATCGGGGCGAACTCCGCCGAAGCGTTGGGGAACAGCGGCAGGGCGAAGCGGATCAGGCCGTAGGCGGCGGTCTTCAGCAGGATGCCCGCCAGGTCCACGGAACCGGCGGTCGGCGCCTGGGCGTGGGCGTCCGGCAGCCAGGAGTGCACCGGCACCACCGGCATCTTCACCGCGAAGGCGACGAAGAAGCCGAGCATCAGCAGCCACTCGACGTGCTCGCTCATCTGCGTCTTCAGCAGGTCGGCGTAGTTGAAGGTCAGCACGCCGGTGCTGTTGTAGTGCACGAACACCAGGCCGAGGATCGCCACCAGCATCACCAGGCCGCTGGCCTGGGTGAAGATGAAGAACTTGGTGGCGGCGTAGATGCGCGTCTTCTTGCCGTCGTCCGAGCTATGGCCCCAGAGCGCGATGAGGAAGTACATCGGCACCAGCATCATTTCCCAGAAGAAGAAGAACAGGAACAGGTCGACGGCGAGGAACACACCGATCACGCCACCGAGGATCCACAGCAGGTTCAGGTGGAAGAAGCCGATGCGGCGCTGGATCTCGTTCCACGAGCACAGTACGGACAGCACGCCGAGCAGGCCGGTGAGGGCGACCATCAGCAGCGACAGGCCGTCGATGGCCAGGTGCACGCTGATGCCGAAGCGCTCGATCCATTGCAGCTGGAACTGGGCGGTCCACTGCGGCTCGCCACCCGGCGCGGGCGCCAGGTGGAAGTCGCCGGTGTGCCACAGCCACAGGCTCAGGGCCAGGGTCAGGGTCATGGAACCCAGCGCGACCCAGCGGGGCAGGGTCTTGCTGGTGTACTCGGCGATCCAGCAGAGGAAGCCGCCGATGAAGGGGATCAGGATTAGCCAGGGCAGAATCATGACGGGCTCGATCTCTTTCGTGAATGCGTTAGGCCAGTAGCAGCGCGAGCAGCAGCACCGCGCCGCCGACCAGGGAAGCGGCATACCAGCGCAGGCGGCCGTTCTCGGTCAGGCTCAGAAGGGTGTGCCCACCGCGGGCGGACAGCGGCACCAGGACCAGGGTCTGGTCGATGGGGTCGCGGCCGAGCAGGCGGCAGATCAGCAGGTAGGGTTTCACGAACAGCTTGTCGTACAGCCAGTCGAAGCCCCAGGCGTGGTACCACCAGGTGCCGAAGAAGCGGCCCGGCGCGCTCTTGGCCAGGGCGCTGACGAAGCGGCGCTTGCCGAGGAACAGCAGGCCGGCCAGCAGGATACCGGCCAGGGCGATGGCGCCCGAGGCGATTTCCAGGCTGTGCTGGGCTTCGCCGCCGGCATGGCCGGCGCTTTCCGGCAGCACGCCGGAGAGCGGCGGGGTGATCAGCGCGCCGACGAAGGTGGACAGCACGATCAGCACCGACAGCGGCAGCCAGTGGCTGATGCCATGGCCGGCATGGGCCTCGGTCTTCTGCTCGCCGTGGAAGGCGATGAAGATCAG
>NZ_QGSL01000107.1:917397-951060 GCF_003176655.1 Pseudomonas sp. RW407
AGTACCGCCGGCGAACGCCATTCGCGGACAAGGTCCGCTCCTACGGAGAGCCCGTGCTTCCCAGCAAATTGTAGGAGCGGGCCCTGCCCGCGATTCGCGCGCATGGCGCGCTCCTACAGGTTGAAGCTGAACTCCGCGTTCATACCGGACAGCCCCCTCTCCCGCTTGCGGGAGAGGGTTGGGGAGAGGGCGCTCTTGAGGATGCGCACCGAACCTGCCCGATGGAACCCCATTCGCGAGCAAGTTCGCTCCTACGAAAAGCGCCCCTACTCTGGCCTGCGCCCCGCCATCCGCGCCGTAATCGCCGCCGCCGCCTCCTTCAGCAACTCCGCCGCCCGCCCCTGGGTTTCCGCGCGGAAGGCGCTGGCCGCGCCCACCACCGTCACCACCCCGGCCAGTTGCTCGCCCACCGCGAATACCGGCGCCGACAGCGCGTTCACCCCCGGCATCAGCAGGCCGTGCACGTGGTGCAGGCCCGTGGCGCGGATTTCCGCCGTCTGCTTGTGCAGTTCCGCCTCGTCCAGCGCGCCGGGCGTGCCCGCCTCCTCCGCGCGCAGCGGCGCGGTCTCGCCGTCGGGCAGGTAGGCGTTGAACACCAGGCCGGTGGACGAGCCCAATAGAGGGAGCACCGAGCCCACGCGGGTGACCAGGGTCACCGCACGCAGCGGTTGCTCCACCTGCACCACGGTCGGGCCCTTGTTGCCCCACACGGCGAGAAAGCAAGTCTCGTTCAGCTCGTCGCGCAGGGCGCTCAGGTGCGCCGTGGCGGCGCGCACCACGTCCAGCCGGCCGATGGCGGCCAGGCCGACGAACAGCGCCTCAGGCCCCAGGGCGTAATGGTTGGTGGCCGCGTCCTGCTCGGCGAAGCCGCTGGCGATCAGCGCCTGCAGGTAGCGGTGGACCTTGGCCGCGGGCATGCCCACGTGCTCGGCCAGGCGCGACAGCGAGGTGGCCGGGGCCAGGTCGGCCAAGCCCCTGAGGATGTCCGTGCCGACTTCGGCGGCCTGCACTTTCTGGCGTTTCGGCGCGTCGCCGGTGTCCCTGGGAATGGCCATGCAATGACTCGTTCGTCGATGGAGGCGCTGTTATAGCTTGACCCCTTCCGACGTTCAAATTACGTTATCCGTAATTCGATTACAAAAACAAAGAGGTCGCCATGTCGTCCGTCGAATCCCTCGCCTACCTGTCGGGTTTCAACAACCAGTTCGCCAGCGAAGCCCTGCCCGGCGCGCTGCCCCACGGGCAGAACTCGCCGCAGCAGGCGCCCTACGGCCTGTACGCCGAGCAGTTCTCCGGCACCGCCTTCACCGTGCCGCGCAGCGAGGCCCGGCGCACCTGGCTGTACCGCATCAAGCCCTCGGCCAGCCACCCGCGCTTCGAACGCCTGGCACGGCAGATCCCCGGCCGCGAGCCGGGCCAGGTCAACCCCAACCGCCTGCGCTGGAACCCCCAGGACATCCCCGCCGAGCCCACCGACTTCCTCGACGGCCTGCTGACCCTCGCCGCCACCGCCGACCCCGAGCAGGCCAGCGGCGTCAGCGTGCACCTGTACCGCGCCAACCGCTCCATGGACCGGGCCTTCTTCGACGCCGACGGCGAGCTGCTGATCGTCCCGCAGCAGGGCCGCCTGCGCCTGGCCACCGAGCTGGGCCGGCTGGACATCGAGCCGCTGGAGATCGCGGTGATCCCGCGTGGCATGAAGTTCCGCGTCGAACTGCTCGACGCCACCGCCGCCGGCTACATCTGCGAGAACCACGGCGCCGCCCTGCGCATCCCCGACCTGGGCCCGATCGGCAGCAACGGCCTGGCCAACCCGCGCGACTTCCTCGCCCCGGTGGCCCACTACGAGGACATCGACGCCCCCGTGCAACTGGTGCAGAAGTTCCTCGGCGAGCTGTGGGCCTGCGAGCTGGACCACTCGCCGCTGGACGTGGTCGCCTGGCACGGCAACAACGTGCCCTACAAGTACGACCTGCGCCTGTTCAATACCATCGGCACGGTCAGCTACGACCACCCGGACCCGTCGATCTTCACCGTGCTCACCTCGCCCAGCGACACCCACGGCATGGCCAACGTCGACTTCGTGATCTTCCCGCCGCGCTGGATGGTGGCCGAGAGCACCTTCCGCCCGCCGTGGTTCCACCGCAACCTGATGAACGAATTCATGGGCCTGATCCAGGGCGCCTACGACGCCAAGGCCGACGGTTTCTCCCCGGGCGGCGCCTCGCTGCACAACTGCATGAGCGCCCACGGCCCGGACAACGCCACCACCGTGCAGGCCATAGCCGCCCAGCTTGCGCCGCACAAGATCGACAACACCATGGCCTTCATGTTCGAGACCGGCCGCGTCCTGCGCCCGACCCGCTACGCTCTCGAATGCCCGCAGCTGCAGCGCGACTACGACGCCTGCTGGAGCGGCATGGCCAAGACCTTCCAGAGGAACTGAACCCCATGAACCAGGCAGACAACCGCCGCAGCTGGATCGAATCCGCCAACGGCCACCCCGACTTCCCCCTGCAGAACCTGCCGCTGGGCGTGTTCAGCAGCCCCGGCCGCGAGCCGCGCGGCGGCGTGGCCATCGGCGAGCACATCCTCGACCTGAAGGCGGCGCTGGCCGCCGACCTGTTCGAGGGCGAGGCCCGCCACGCCGCCGAAGCCGCCAGCGACGCCAGCCTCAACGCCTTCTTCGCCCTCGGCGCCGGCCCGCGCCGCGTGCTGCGCGAGCAGCTGCAGGCGCTGCTGGCCGAAGGCAGCCCGCGCCAGGCGCAGATGCAGGAACTGGGCGCCACGCTGCTGCCGGCCCAGGCCAGCTGCCAGCTGCACCTGCCGGCCCAGGTGGGCGACTACACCGACTTCTACGTCGGCATCCACCACGCCAACAACGTCGGCCGCCTGTTCCGCCCGGACAACCCGCTGCTGCCCAACTACAAGCACGTGCCCATCGGCTACCACGGCCGCGCCTCCACCGTGGTCGCCTCCGGCGCCGCGGTGCGCCGGCCCAACGGCCAGACCCTGGCGCCCGGCGCCGAGGCCCCGGCCTTCGGCCCGAGCAAGCGCCTGGACTACGAACTGGAACTGGGCATCTGGATCGGCCCGGGCAACGTCATGGGCGAGGCCATCGGCATCGGCCAGGCCGAGCAGCACGTGGCCGGCTACTGCCTGCTCAACGACTGGTCGGCGCGCGACGTGCAGGCCTGGGAATACCAGCCGCTGGGCCCCTTCCTGGCGAAGAACTTCGCCACCAGCGTGTCGCCCTGGGTGGTCACCGCCGAGGCCCTGGCGCCCTTCCGCAAGGCCCAGCCGCCGCGCCCGGAAGGCGACCCGCAGCCGCTGCCCTACCTGCTGGACGAACACGACCAGGCCCACGGCGCCCTCGACATCCAGCTGGAAGTGCTGCTGCAGACGGCGGCCATGCGCGAGCAAGGCGTCGAGCCCGTGCGCCTGGCGCTGAGCAACACGCGGAACATGTACTGGACGGTGGCGCAGATGGTCGCCCACCACAGCGTCGGCGGCTGCAAGCTGCAGGCCGGCGACCTGTTCGGCTCCGGCACCCTCTCCGGGCCGCAGCCGGAAGCCTTCGGCAGCCTGCTGGAGAGCACCTTCGGCGGCAAGCAGCCGCTGGAACTGCCCGGCGGCGAGCAGCGCACCTTCCTGCAGGACGGCGACGAGGTGATCTTCCGCGCCTGGTGCGAACGCGAAGGCTACCCGCGCATCGGCTTCGGCGAGTGCCGCGGGGTGATCCTGCCGGCGCGTTGAACAGCCAAGGTCAACCTCGGGGCCGCCTGGGCGCGAGGTCAAACGGCGGATAACGCCGTAGGCGTTATTCGCCCTACGCCAGGCTCACCCGCCACGTAGGGCGGATAACCGTTCGCGGTTATCCGCCGCCTGACCTTGGCGCCCCTACCCCGCCGGCGACAAGGTCCCCAGCAACGACACCGCCGCCACCGCGGCCACCCCGCACGCCCACTCCAGCATCACGCTGCGCCGCAACGCCAGCAGGCGCTTCTCGCGAAACGCCAGGGCCACGCGGTTGAGCAGCGCCAGGGCGAGCATCCCCGCCACCAGCAGCAACTTGATGGTCAGCACGAAACCGAAGGTGGAAGTGCGCGGGTCCGGCCATTGCCCGACCAGCGCCCAGACGTTCACCAGCCCGCTGGCCGCCACCCCGGCCACCAGCAGGTAGCCCACGCCGCTGAAGCGCCGCAGCGCCTCGCCATGGGTGGAGCCCGGCGCGCGGTAGAGCAGCGCCGCCAGCAACAGCAGGCCGCCGAGCCAGGCGCCGGCGCAGAGCAGGTGCAGGGCCTGGTTGAGCATCAGGCCGACACCGGCCCAGCCGTCGAGCATGGCGCCATGGCCCACCGGCGCCAGGCTGGCCAGGACGGCCCCGGCCAGCAGCACGCGCAGCGGGTTGTCCACCGACAGGGGCAGGCACAGCGCCACCAGCAACGCGACGTTCGCCAGCAGGTGCCAGGCCCAGACCTGGCCGAAGAAGGTCTGCCCCAGCACCAGCCGCAGCGTCGGCCCGTCCAGCGCGGCGGACCAGTCGCCAGCCATGCTCGCCGCCACCAGGCCGAGCCAGGCCAGGCCACTGAGCAGCGCCAGCGCGGCGGCGCCACGCAAGCCGGCGAGCACCCGCCCATCCAGCGCGGCGAGCACGGCGCCCTCCTGGCGGCGCAGCACCGCACGGAACAGCCCCACGCCGAACAGCGTGAGGGTCAGCAGCAGGTGCAGGAAACGACAGAAGACCAGGGCGTCATCCATGGCGGACGCGCCCCCGGCTGGAACGGGCATGGTTCAGGGCGCAACCTTGAAGGCGTAGCTGCCGTTGCTCTTGTGGGTGTCCACCGAAACGGCGTGCCATTCCACCTTGTACTCGCCGGCCGGCAGCGGCTGGTCGAAGGTCACCACCAGCACTTTGGCATCGCCCTCGGTGGTGGCGATGCCGACCACCTTCACAGCCTTGCCGTCGGCGGCGGTGACCGTGACCTTGGTGAACTTCGCCTCGACACCTTCGGAGAAGCTCAGGCGCAGCTCCTTGGGAGCGGCGGCGGTGCTGTCGGCGGCGGGCGTTTCGCTCTTCAGGTGGGCGTGGGCGAAGACGGCGGGGGCGTTGAGGATGGCGAGCAGGCCGAGGGCGGCGAGCAGGGGGGATTTGCGCATGGCGGAACCTCGAATGGATTGCAGCGCCCGGCAGCTTAGCAAAGAGGTTGGGGGTGGAGGGGGTTGGTGCTTGCTGGTGAGTTCGGTGCTGTGGTTTTGCTCCGCCCTCTCCCTAACCCTCTCCCTGAAGGGAGAGGGTTAGGGAGAGGGCGCTCTAGAACCCAGCCACCCAACTCCCCTGGAAGCACCATTCGCGAGCAAGCTCGCTCCTACACAAGACAACATCAGCCCTGCAAGCGGCTCACATCCCCCGGATCGATGGACGCCCCAGCCCCCAGTTCCTCGCGCTGCTGCGCCAGACGCGCGCCCTCCTGGGCGACCAGGGCGAAGAGTTTCTCCGGGTCGGCCTGGCGCAGTTGCAGGGCCATTTTCTCCATGCCCTCGGCGACCACGATGTCATGCTGCCGCGCGGCCAGGCCGGCAAGGATGGTCTGCGCGGCCACCGCCGGGTCGATGCCGTTGTCGATGTTGGTGTCCGAGCGGCCGCGCTGGCTGCCGTTGCCTTCCAGGGAGTTCAGGGCGATGGCGGTGCGCACCGAGCCGGGCAGGATCACGCTGACGCCGATGCCGTAGGCCGCCTCCACTTCCGCGCGCAGCGCCTCGAAGTAGCCGACCACCGCGTGCTTGGCGCCGCAGTAGCCGGTGCGCAGCGGCGCGCCCACCTTGCCGGCCACCGAGCTGACCACAGCCAGCTGGCCGCCACGCTGTTCCACCAGGCGCGGCAGCAGGGCCTGGGTCAGGGCCACGGGGGCCAGGTAATCCACTTCCATCAGTTGCCGGTACACCGCAAGGCCGGTGTCCAGGGCCAGGCTGCGCTGGCTGACGCCGGCGTTGTTCACCAGCAGGTCGATGCGCCCGCGCCAGGCCCAGGCCTGCTCCACCAGGGCCGGCAGGCGCTCGTAGTCGGTGCTTTCGAAAGGCAGCACCAGGCTGCGTTGCGGGGCGCGCCCGGCCAGCGCCTGCAGGGCCTCGACGCGACGCCCGGAGAGGATCACCTCGGCGCCCTGCTCCAGCAATGCCAGCGCCAGCGCCTCGCCGATGCCGGAAGAGGCGCCGGTTATCCACACTACCTTGGCTGCGAAACTCATCGTTGTTGTTCTCCTTGGCCTGCGGGCGCACGCCGCCCGCGTTGCCAGGCAGGCTAGGCCAGCACGCGGCGCAGGACTGCCGGAAACCCGACAATTGCCCATGGCTTGCAGCGGCCGGGCAAGGCGGTCAAAGTGCTGCGGTCCCCTGCCCGAACCCCGCCCCATGCCCGATACCGAAGACCTCCTGCAGCAACTGGGCGCCAACCCCTGGTTCGCCCGCCTGGCCCCCGCGGTACGCCGCACCCTGGCCAGCGAAGGCCGGCGCCAGCAGCTGCGCGCCGGCGAATTCGTGTTCCGCCAGGGCGACCGTGGCGAGCACTTCCTCACCCTGCTGCAGGGCAAGCTGAAGGCCTCGACCCTGCGCGAGGACGGCAAGGAGGCCATCCTCGCGGTGCTGGAGCCCGGCCACTGGTTCGGCGAGGCCTCGATGCTCGACGGCCTGCCGCGCACCCACGACGTGATCGCCAGCCGTGACAGCGAAGTGCTGGGCGTCGACCAGGCGACCTTCGACCGGCTGATGCTCGACAACGGCTTCGCCCGCGCCGTCTGCGTGCTCCAGGCGCAGCACACGCGCCTGGTCTACCGCCTGCTGGAAGACGCCATGCTGCGCTCCACCCGCGCCCGCATCGCCAGCCGCCTGGAACAATTGGCGCGCGGCGACGGCAGCATCGACGGCGAGCAGCGCCAGGTGGTGCGCATCAGCCAGGACGAGCTGGCGATGATGCTCGGCATCAGCCGCCAGACGCTGTCCCTGGAACTGCGCGAGCTGGTGGCCGGCGGCGCGCTGGAGCTGGGCTACCGGCAACTGCGCATCCTGTCGCTGGAAAAGCTGCGCGAAATGGCGGCGCAAACGTAACGGTCAGGCTTGGCGTAGGGCGAATAACGCTCCGCGTTATCCGCCGTTTAACCTCGCTTCCAAGCGGCTCCAAGGTCGACCTGGGCCTCGGCTGCGGCATGGGCCAATCGGCGGATAACCGCGAACGGTTATTCGCCCTACGTGGAGGGTGAGCCGGGCGTAGGGCGAATAACGCTCCGCGTTATCCGCCGTTTAACCTCGCCTCCAAGCAGCTCCAAGGCCGACCTGGACGTCGGCTGCGGCATGGACCAATCGGCGGATAACCGCGAACGGTTATTCGCCCTACATCACGGTCGAGCTTGGCGTAGGGCGAATAACGCTCCGCGTTATCCGCCGTCTAACCTCGCTTCCAGGCGGCTCCAAGGTCGACCTGGGCCTCGGCTGCGGCATGGGCCAATCGGCGGATAACCGCGAACGGTTATTCGCCCTACGGCACGGTCGGGCTTGGCCATGCCTCCAACTCCCGCAAACGCTGTTCGAGGAAGCGCCGCTCCGGCTCCAGGCGCACCAGTTCCAGCGCCCGCTGGTAGGCCTCGCGGGCCTCGGCGGTGCGGCCCAGGCGGCGGCAGAAGTCGGCGCGGGCGGCGTGGGCCAGGTGGTAGTCGGCCAGCTCGCCGCGGGCGAGGATGGCGTCCACCGCGTCCAGCCCGGCCTGCGCTCCATCGCGCATGGCCAGGGCCACTGCGCGGTTGAGTTCCACCACCGGCGAGGGCTGCAGTTGCAGCAGCGCATCGTACAGCGCCACCAGGCGCGGCCAGTCGGTGCTGGCCAGGTCGGCGGCCTCGGCGTGCACCGCGGCCAGGGCCGCCTGCAGGCTGTAGGGGCCGAAGCGGCGGCTGGCCAGGGCCAGGCCGGCCAGGCGCTGGCCCTCGGCGATCAGCGCCCGGTCCCAGCGCGAGCGGTCCTGGTGCTCCAGCAGCACCAGCCCGCCGTTCTCGTCGCTGCGCGCGGCACGCCGCGATTCCTGCAGCAGCATCAGCGCCAGCAGGCCCATCACTTCCGGCTCCGGCAGCAATTCCAGCAGTTGCCGGCCGAGGCGGATGGCCTCGCCGGACAGCTCGGCGCGGGTCAGGGATTCGCCGCTGGAGGCCGCGTAGCCCTCGTTGAACACCAGGTACACCACCCGTAGCACGCTGGCCAGGCGCTGCGGCAGCTCGGCCGGCTCCGGCACCTGGTAGGGAATGCGCGCATCGCGGATCTTCTGCTTGGCGCGGACGATGCGCTGGGCGATGGTCGCCGGCTGCGCGAGGAAGGCGCGGGCGATCTCCTCGGTGCGCAGGTCGCAGACCTCGCGCAGGGTCAGCGCCACCTGGGCGTCGGCGGCCAGCGCCGGGTGGCAGCAGGTGAACACCAGGCGCAGGCGGTCGTCCTCCAGGCCCTCGTGCTCGGCCTCTTCCTCGCCCTGGGTGTCGATCTCCAGCTGGCGGGCGATCTGTTCCAGCGAGGCGTCGAAGCGCACCCGCCGGCGCAGGTGGTCGATGGCCTTGAAGCGCCCGGCGGAGACCAGCCAGGCCCGCGGGTTGTGCGGCAGGCCATCGCGCCCCCACTGCTCCACGGCGGCGGCGAAGGCGTCGTGCAGCGCCTCCTCGGCGCGGTCGAAGTCGCCCAGCAGGCGGATCAGCGTGGCCAGCACGCGCCGCGATTCGCGGCGGTAGATGTCATCCACCCTGTCCCGCAGCGAAGGCGGCGCGTAGTCATGCATGCGGCCGGCTCATGGCTGGGCGTCGAACAGCAACTGCCCGCTGTGCATGTCGAAGGGAATGGAGAAGTGCTCGTGGACGATCTTCCATTCCCCGTCCACCCGCCGCAGGCCGAAGGTCACCCGCGCCCAGGAGGCCTTTTCCTCGCCCTGCTCGTCCTTGCCGCCGCAGTACGACAGGTAGTGGCCGAAGGCGACGTCGCCGCCCTGCTCCACCGCCAGGTGGTGGCGCTCGAAGCGCGTCTGCTGGCAGGCCTGCAGGCAGGCGCGCCAGTGCTGCGCATAGGCCTCGCGGCCGACGAACTGCAGCTTGCCCACGGCATCGAAGGCCAGCACGTCGTCGCTGTAGTGGCGGACGATGGCCTCGACGTCGCCGGCCTGCACCGCTTCCAGCCAGCCGTCCAGCAGGCGCTGGATGGCCGGGTCGATGGGACTGCCCATGGCGATTCCTCCTTTTCAGGACGCGCAGCAGCCGTGCGGCGGTTGCTCGTCATCGTAGCGGTCATGGTAGCGCAGCCAGTTCATACCCTTGCCGTCGAGGTCGGCCATGCCGCCCCAGCCCTCGCCGCGGCCCAGTGGCGTGAGGTCGAGCAGATGGTAGGTGAACAGCGGCGCCTCCAGCCCGCGGCCGTAGGCGGAGTAGCTGTGGTAGACGCTGTCGCCGTCGCGCAGGAACACGCTCATGCCGGGCTGCTCGCCCTGGATATGGTAGTCCTGGCCCAGGCGCCGCAGCTCGTCCAGGTCGCGGTAGTTGTATTCGATCGGCGCCACCTTCTCGTCGAGGGTGACGTGGAAGTCGTAGTTGAAGTCGCTGCCGAAGGACGAGTACCAGGGCAGCCGCCAGCCCATGCGCGTGCGGAACGCGGCGATTTCCGCCAGGGGCGCGCGGGACACCAGGGCCAGGGTGGTGCCGCGGGCGTGCAGGTGCTCCAGGCGGCCGAGGTTGTCGACCAGGAACGAGCAGCCCTCGCAGCCCTCGCCACGGTCGCGGTGGAACATGAAGTGGTAGACGATAAGCTGCGGCCGGCCCTCGAACAGGTCGAGCAGGCGCAGCGGGCCGTCCGGGCCCTCGAAGCGGTAGTCCTTGTCGATGCGCACCAGCGGCAGCCTGCGCCGCTCGGCGGCCAGGGCGTCACGGGCGTGGGTGGCCTCGCGCTCCAGCTGCCACAGGCGCTTGCGCGCGGCCAGCCAGTCTTCGCGGCTCACCACGGGCGGCAGGGTGAAGTTATCGATTTTCATGGGCGTTCCTCCTCTTCGCGGGGGTCGCCGGCCGGCCGACGGGGCTCAGGCCTGGGCGGCGAAGTGCTGTTCCCAGTCGCGGATCGGCCGCACCTCGATGCAGCCCAGGCGCCCCGGCGGGATCTTCGCGGCGATCTGGATGGCCTCGTTGAGGTCGCGCGCCTCGATCAGGTAGAAGCCGCCGAGCTGCTCGCGGGTCTCGGCGAAGGGCCCGTCGGTGACCGACAGCTGGCCGTCGCGGTGGCGCAGGGTGGTGGCGGTGTCCACCGACTGCAGGGCCTCCACCGCCACCAGCTGGCCGCGCTCGCGCAGCTGCTGCTCGTAGCCCAGGCATTCTTCCACCACGGCGCGGTAGTCATGGGCGGGCAGCTGCGCGGCGGCTTTCTCGTCCAGGTAGATCAGGCACAGGTATTTCATCCTCGGCTCCTCCGGGCGTTGGGACGCAGATACCTATAGTCGTGCCGGGCCGGTAGGGATCGACAGCAGGTCGGTTTTTCCCCGTGCCGGCGGACGAACGGTCGCTCACTCGTAGGTCAGGGTGAAGGTCGCGGTGACCGCCACCTGCCCCGCCGTCATACCGCTGGCGGTCTTGTAGTACTTGGCCGCCAGCGGGATGCTCACCGCCTGGTTGGCAGCCGTGGTCGTGGTCTGCAGGGCCCGGGTGGCCAACGGCTGCACCAGGGTGCTGCTGGCGTCGCCATAGAACAGCTGGACGCCGACGCCGCCGGCCATGCCAGCACCGCTGGCGTTGCTGAGGACCTGGTTGCCGCTGGTGGTACCGTCTATCTGGTACCAGACCTTCACCCCGTTGTCGCAGCGCAGGTTGATCTTGAAGGCACGGGCCTTACTGTTGTCGGCCAGTACGCCGAGGCCGCTGGGGAAATCGCTCCTGAGCACCGTGGGCAGCGGCACGGTGATGCTCTGGCTGTCGGGGTTGATCTCGCAGGCCCGCGAAGTGACCGCGGTGGCGCCGGTGAAGGTCAGCTGCGTCACCGCCAGGTTCTGGTAGGACACGGTGGAGGTGCCGCTGACCTGCAACTGGCCGCCATTGAGGATCGGCCCGGTCTTCACCAGGCGCACCCACCAGGAGTTCTTCAGCGGGTACTGGGTGCCGATCACCGACCAGGCCAGGCTGGGGATGGGGGTGACGTTGTTGTAGAGCGGGTTGCAAGAGGCGTTGTTGCACCAGTACACCGAGATGCCGATGCCCTCGATGTTGGTCTTGAACACAGAGGGGTAGCCGCTGCTGTTGGTGAAGCCGGGCACGGCGGCGCCGATGCCGGCGGCCAGCGCGCCGGACACGTAGCCATTGCTGTTGCAGGTGATGTTGTTGCCGCTGGCGGCCACCCAGCCGCTGCTCCACAGCTCGGTACCCGGCGTGGCATCGGCGGGCACGCTGATGGTCGCCGGCAGGCTCATGCTCAGTTGCGAGGTCATGTAGCCGGAGTCGAAGCTGCAGCTCGCCCAGGCCGAGGTCGACAGGCCACCGAGCAGCAGCAGGCAGAACAGGAAAATCTTCTTCATGGGTACCTCGTCGAGGGCGGCCGCGCCTAGCGGGCCGCCAGTTCACCGCTGGCCGGCGCGCGCCTGCACACCGCCTCGGCCTGCTGGAAGGGTTTGCCGTCGGCGGCCGCGGCGGCCACCTGGTAGCGCGCCCGGCACTGCCGCTGCGGGCCTTCGCCCCAGCGCACCTGCAGCTCGCCGCGGGTTTCCTGCAGGCGCAGGAACACCTGGCTGCCCTGGCCCACGAGGGTCAGGCTGTTGCCCTTGGCGTCGAGCACCTCGGCGCCCACCGGCAGGCTGTTGCCCTGCTCGTCCAGCAGGTGCAGCAGCAGCGGCTGGCCGCTGACGGTGGGGTACTTGAGCATCACCACGGCGCCATAGCGCGGCGCCACGTTCTGCGAGGTGGTCTGCAGCTCGACGTCGTCGGGCAGGCCCTTGGGGTCGAGCACCACCTGGTTCTCGCGGTAGGGCATCAGGCTGGAGAGCACCCCGTAGCCGTTGCCGCCGACTGCACCGCCGCTGCTGTTGACCAGCGCCGCGCCGGCTGCGCCCTTGGCCTCGATCACCGCGCGGGTCTCGCCCTGGGCCTGGCTGAAGCTGACGCCGCCCGGGTGCGCCACCACGCTGCCGGACAGGCCCAGGCCGTACTGGTGGTAGCCCTCGCCCTCGCTGTAGCTGGCCGACAGGTTGGTCTGCGGCGCGCGGTACTGCACGTTGGCGCCGCCGGCGTTGCTGCTCTGCCCGTCGACGCGGCTGCGCGAGCCGTACACGCCGTAGTTGAACTGGTTGTAGTCGCCCAGCGAGCCGGCCACGCTCAGTTGGCTGTTGAGGTCGCCGTTGCTGTTGCGCGTGGTGGTGCTGTTCAGATACGGCGCATGGCTGGAGCGCCCCAGCGGCAGCGAGAGGTTGAGCATGTACTGGGTGTCGGTCTCGCCGGACAGCCCGCGGGTGCGGTTGGCCGACAGGCTCAGGCTGCCCCAGCCGAAGCTGTTGGAGTAGCCGGCCTGGTAGCTCATGTCGCTGCCCTTGCCGGCGTTCCAGTAGTTCTGCGCCGAACCGCTCAGGTACAGGCTGCCCAGGCGTTCGCCCAGGGGCTGGCTGAGGTTGACCTGGAAGCGGTTGCGCTGGCGCCAGGCGGTGTAGTCGGCGTCCTCCGGCGAGCGCGCGTAGGCGAAGTCGGCGAAGTTCAGGTAGCCGTCGCTGGAGAAGCGGTAGGCCGCCACCGCGAAGTTGGTGCGGGTGGATTCCAGCAGCTTGCTGTAGCTGAGGCGGAAGCTCTGGCCGCTGGCGCTGCTGCCCTGGTCGCCGGCCTTCAGGCCGCTGGCGTGGGACTGGGTGACGTCGAAGGCGAAGGCGCCGACCGGCGTGCTCAGGGCCAGGCCGCCCTGCACCGCCAGGTAGTTCTCGGCGACGATGCTGCCGGTGTAGCCGGTCCACAGGTTGGAGATGCCGCGCTGATAGGTGCCCTGGACGAAGTTCGGGGTGTCGTCCAGGCGGTCGTCGCGGTACTGGCCGGCGCTGACGCTATAGCGCGACACGCCCGGGCGCAGCAGTTGCGCCACGCTGGCGAAAGGCACGGTGAACTGGCGCACGCGGCCGTCGGCCTCGGTCACGGTGACCTCCAGGTCGCCGGCGTAGCCGGAGTTGTACAGGTCGTCGATGACGAAGGGCCCGGGCGCCACGCTGGTCTCGTAGAGGACGTTGCCGCCCTGGCGCACCGTGACCTTGGCGTTGGTCTCGGCGGTGCCGCGGATGGCCGGGGCGAAGCCGCGCTGCGAGTCGGGCAGCATGCGGTCGTCGGAGGCCAGCTGGACGCCGCTGAAGGGCACGCTGTCGAACAGGTCGGCGGGGGTGAAGTACTCGCCTAGGGTCAGCTGCGACTTCAGCCCGGTGATGTCGCGCTGGGCGTAGCTGCTGATCGCGTCGTAGTGCCGCGTGCTCTTCTGCTGGTCGCCCTGGCTCTGGCTGTAGCTGCCGTTGTGGCGCAGGCGCCAGTCGCCCAGGTTGAGCCCGGCGTTGAGGCCGGCGTAGTACTGGTCCTGGGTGCCGCCGGCCTCGGTGCGGTAGGCGTTGGCGTTGTAGTCGACGAAGGCCGCGGTGACGCCGCGGTCCCAGTCGCGCGGGTCGACGTAGCCGCGCGAGACGCGGCTGAGGTAGGCCTGGGGAATGCTCAGGTCCAGGCGCAGGTCGCCCTGGGCGAAGTCCGCACGGGCGCCGGGCACCAGACGCTCGATGTCCACGCAGTCGGCGTCGGCCAGGGCCCGCTCGGTGGCCTTGGCGTCCGGCAGCTTGCCGGTGTCCAGGCCCAGGCCGGGCAACTGGCTGCGCTTGAAGCAGTAGCTGGCCGGGGTGTCGCCCTCGCCGCCGCGTACCCGCAGTTCCTCGCGGCCAGTCCAGGTCTGGTTGACGTAGACGTCCACCCGGTAGCTGCCCGGGGTGACCGGGTTGCCCCGCTCGTAGCGCGAGACGTCCAGCGGGCGGCCGTCGGGGCCACGCAGGAAGGCCGGGTTGAAGGCGGCGTAGAGTGCGTCCTCGGCGGCCCGCGGCGGCTCCACCGGGACGGCGGCCCAGGCGGCGGCGATCGCCAGGGCCAGGGGCCCCGGGCACGGCCAGGCGCGTCGGCGCCCGGCGGGGGTACGACGGGAATGACGAGACATCGATGCACCTTGTCGAATCGGCCCTCGCGCGCCAGCGCGGCCGGGGGTCAATGCAGATTGGCGGTTCGTTCCGGGGCGACGCCGTAGTCGCTCATCCAGCGGTAGCGCACCTGCCCGGCGCCCGTGCCGCCGGCGAAGCCGTCGAGGGCGAAGGTCTGGCTGGCGAAGGGCGCGATCATCCCGCCCGCCGCCTGGTAGTCGCGGCCGCCCTGGGCCAGGGTCAGGCCGCTGTAGGACAGGTGGTAGGGGCTGGGGTTGTCGCCGCGCAGGGCATAGCCCGCGCCCTGGCGCACCAGTTGCCAGCGCACCTGGCCCACGGCGCCGTCCAGGTCGCCGGGCAGCCCGGCGGGCCGGTAGAACAGCTTCAGCCGCGAGCGCACGGCGATCTGCATGTAATTGCTGTCGGCGCCGGCGGGTATCGGCGGCACTTCCAGGCTGTTGAACCAGAACAGCGACTCGCGGTCCTGCGGCAGCTTTTCGCCGGTGAACATCAGGCGCACGCTCTGGCCCTTCTGCGGGTCCAGGCGGAAGATCGGCGGCGTGATGAGGAAGGGCGCGTTGGCGGTCTGCGGCGTGGAGCGCTCGTCGCCCCGGTCGGCCCAGACCTGCATCAGCACCGGTTGTTTGCCCTGGTTGGTCAGACGGACGGTGACCTCGCGCTCCTTCGCCGGGTAGATCACCCGCGTGCCGTCGATGACCACCCCGGCGCGGGCCAGGGGCGCGCCAAGCGCGAGCAGCAGGAGGCCGGCCGCGAGCCATGTCGGCCGCAGCGAGAGAAAACCTTGCATCATGGGTACCTCGATGCCCGGGGCGGAGCCACCGGGCAGGTCGATCACGGGTGGATCACTGGTAGATCAGCTGGAAGTTGGCCTGGGAAACCACGGTGCCGGCAGTGGCGCCACCCGCGGCGGAGAAGTAGCGGGCGTAGTAGTTCAGGTTGACGTCGCCGCCGGCCACGTCGGTGGACTCGCCGCGGGCCACCTGGGCGCTGTAGCTGTCGTTGTGGACGTTGATCGGCTGCTGGTTCTTGTCCAGCAGCTGCACGGCCACGGCGGTGGCGCTGCCGGTGTTGGCCAGGTTGCCGTTCATGTCGACGTTGCTGTCCGGGACGAAGGCCATGGACACGGTGTCGGCGCCGGTGCCGGAGCTGCCGGTGCAGCCGGACACCTTGACCGAGAACGGGGTGATGCCGGTGTAGCTGCCGGGGTTCTGCAGCAGCGACTTGTCGACGTTGGGCAAGGTCACCTGGACGTTACCCGAGCCGGCATCCACCACGCAGGTGGTGTCAATCACCTTGCCGGTGATGGTGATCTGCCCGGTCTGCGCTGCGGACACGGCCAGAGACGCGCCGGTGCCCACCAGGGCCAGCATGGCGGCGAGCAGTTTCTTTTGCATGATCGAACTCCAATTCGTTGCGGTTGCGCTGGCTGCCCGTCGAGGAGGACACCTGTCCGAGGAACCCGAGCCATCTGGAAGGTTCTTCGCTGCGGCCAGTCAACGCGCAAGCGCTGGAGTGGGGCCTGGAGAGCCGGCAGCCTCGACGCCGAGTACTCTAGGGAATGCGCCGACGGCAATGAATCAGACGAATCTCAAAGGAATTCGAGAAAATTCGTACATGTAAATCAACGCACGCACCCGCCGTTTCACTGGAAGAGATCGGACTTGATGCAGAACGTCAGCAGGGCCTGGTCACTGTCCACTTCCAGCTTGCGCATGGCGGCGATCTTCTGCGCGCTGACGGTCTTCACGCTGCGGTTGAGCACCCGGGCGATGTCGCGCACGCTCAGGCCCGAGACGAAATGACGGAGCACTTCGTACTCCTTGGTGGACAGGCTGGCGATGCGCCCCTCGACGTCGTCGCCGCCGGCCACCACGCTGTTCGGGTCCTGCATCCAGGCGCCGCGGTAGACGCGGCCGCGGGCGATGGCGTCGAGCGCCACGAGAATCTCCTCCGGATCGCTGCTCTTGGGTACCACGCCGGCCACCCCGAGGTCGTACAGGCTGGAGAAAATCAGGTTGTTGCTGAGCATGGTGTAGATCAGCACGCGGGTCCGCGGGAACTGCCGCAACAGGTAGCTGATCAGCTTGAGGCCGTCGCCGTAGTGCTCGTCGCCGGGCATGTTGTAGTCGGTGATGACGATGTCCGGCGAAAGCTCGCCGTACATCCGCACCAGTTCGCTGGAGTTGGCCGCCATGCCCACGATGGAGAAGCGCGGGTCCGCCTGCACCACTTCACGCACCCCCATCCTTACGATCGAATGATCGTCGGCCACCACGATTCTGAGTTTTTCCATAACTGTCTCTTGGTATGCGTATTGCCCGTCGCGGCGACGGGCCTTGCGTTCCAGCTTAGCCCTCACAGGCCGCCCAACGCTCTCCCGATTCGCGCCAGCAGGCGCGCCACCCGTGGATCGTCGCTCTGTACCCGTCCCTCGCCAAGGCCCTCCTCGAGCAACCGGCAACTGCGCACCAGGGCCTGCCCGCGCACCACCGCCAGGGCCCCGGCCATACGGTGCAGCGCCTGGCCCAGGGCCTGGACGTCGCCCTCAGCGCTGGCCTGCTCGGCCGCCTGCAGGTCGTTGCGCATGGTCTCCACGAACAGCTCGCGCATGTGCGCCGGCACCTGCAGCGCCTCCGGCGCCGGCGCGGCGGGCGCCTCGCTGCCGGCCCCGGCCCCGGGCCCGGCGAGCGGCGCCCGGGTAGCGGCGGCCAGGCCGCGCAAGGCGTCGTACAGCAGCCGCAGGCTCAGCGGCTTGACCAGCCAGGCGTTCATGCCCACCGCCTGGCAGCGCTCGCCCTCCTCGCGCATGGCGTTGGCGGTCACGCCGATGATCGGGATGTCCACGCCCCGCTCGCGCAACTCGCGGGTCAGTTGGTAGCCGTTGCAGCGCGGCATGTTGACGTCGGTGAGCAGCACGTCGAAGGACTCGCCCTCGAACTGCAGCAGGGCCTCCTTGCCGTCGCTGGCCAGGCGCACCTCGCAGCCCAGTTCCTCCAGCTGCTCGCGCAGCAGCACCTGGTTGATGGGGTTGTCCTCGGCCACCAGCACACGCAGGCCGAGCTTGCCGAAGCGCGGCGGCTCCGCCACCGCCGGCAGTTGCACCTCGCCATTCTGCGCCAGCGCCAGGGCCTGGGCGATGCCGCGCAGGCTCAGCGGGCTGACGCTCCACACGCCCCGCTCGTACTGCGGCTGGCCGGCGGCATCGGCCGCCACGCGCACCCGCGGGCCGCGCCAGTCGCAGGGGGCCAGGGCCTCGGGGAATACTTCCAGCAGCACCGCCGTCGCCTCGCTGCCGGCCGGCGGCTCGCCGGGCAACACCACGCAGCCCCAGCGCTGCAGCCAGGCCTCCAGGCAACTGGCCAGTTCGCGCAGCGGGCTGCGCAGGTACACCGGGCCGGGCTGCAGTTGCACGTCGGCCAGGGCGCCGCTGCCGTCGCTGCTGTCGGGCAGGCCCAGGAACAGCGAGAAGCTGCTGCCCAGGCCCGGCTCGCTGACGACCCGCAGCTCGCCCCCCATCAGCTGCGTCAGGCGCCAGCAGATGGCCAGCCCCAGGCCGGTGCCACCCAGCCCGCCCTGGCCGTCGGCGATCTGGAAGAAGGGCTCGAACAGGCGCGGCTGCAGGTGCTCGGGAATACCGATGCCGGTGTCGGTGACCTGCCATTGCAGCTGCACCTGCCGCCCCGAGCGGCCCAGCACCTTCAGGCGCAGCACCACGCGGCCGACGTCGGTGAACTTCAGGGCGTTGCTCAGCAGGTTGTTGAGCACCTGGCGCAGGCGCGCGGCGTCGCCGTACAGCCGTGCCGGCACCTCGGCGTCGATGCAGGCGTACCATTGCAGGTGCTTGGCGGCGGCGCCCACGGCGAAACCGCGCATGACCTCCTCGGCCAGTTCCAGGGGGCTGAAGTCCTCCTGGGTCAGCAGCATCTGCCCGGCCTCGATCTTGGATACGTCGAGGATGTCGCTGATCAGCTGCAGCAGGGTCGTCGAGGAGCCCTGGATGGCCTGCAGGTAGCCGCGCTGCTGCACGTCCAGGTCGGTCAGGGAGAGCAGTTCCAGGGTGCCCAGCACGCCGTAGAGCGGCGTGCGGATCTCATGGCTCATGCTGGCCAGGAACAGCGTCTTGGCGGCGCTGGCCGAGTCCGCCGCCTGCTTGGCGCCGGCCAGCGCATTCTGTGCCTGCTGGTATGCCGTGATGTCGCGGAACACGCACAGCAGCGCATCCTCGCCGTGGTAGCGGGTCGCCACGAAGGAGGCCTGCAGGTAGAGCCCGTCGTTGCGCAGGCACAGCTCGTTGTGCTGCCAGACACCGTCGAACAGCCGCCAGTCGCGGGCCAGGGCGAGGATGTCGGCCTCGCTGCCCAGCCACTGCGCCGCCAACTGGTTATGGATGACCAGTTGGCGGCCCTTGCAGCCCAGCACGCAGAGGGCCACCGGCGCGGTGTCGATGACCGTGCGGCTGAAGGCGTCGCTCTCCACTACCTGGCGGTGCGCCACGCTGGCCGGCCCCACCACCCGCCGCGAGTACCAGCGCAGGCAATACCAGCCGCCGGCCAACCCCACCAGCAGAAGGGCCGGCAGGCTCAGCAATATCCATTTCAGGTTGCGGAAGAACAGCGCGTAGCTGATGCCGTAGACGGCCACCCAACCGCCGTGCGCCTGGCTGTGCAGCTTGAACAGCATGCCCTCGGTGCCCAGGCTCAGGCCGTCGGCCAGCCTGGCGTCGCGCGGCGGGCCGAGCAGTTGCCGGCCATCCGGCGCCAGCAGGCTCAGCTCGCCGAACAGCGGCCGCGCCAGGGTCTGCTCGTAGTCGTTGATGCGGTTCAGGTCCAGCAGGCTGGCGGCGATCACGTGGCGCCGCTGCCGGCCCTCCCACCAGAGGCTGTCCGGCAGGTCGACGGTCACGTAGCCGAGCAGCGAGCGGCCGTCGCCGTGGTAGGTGTCGGCGCGCCCCCAGCGCACCTGGTAGTCCTGTTCCCCCGGCGGGTACTCGCGGACGCCGCCGAGCATCCGCTCGACCACTTCGAGGAAGGTGTCGCGGGCCAGCCCGCCGCGCCCGGGCGAGCTGTCCAGCGCCGGCACCGCGATGCTGGTCGCGCCCTCCAGGTCGAACACCAGCGACTGGGGCGCCGGGTAGTTGGAGGTGCTCCAGAAGCTGGAATAGAAGTTCGCCAGCATGATGCCAAGGGTGAAGGGCCCGGCAGAGTCGCCCTTCGCCGGGGAATGGTCGCGGGTGGCCAGGGCGAAGGGCATGGCGAAGGAGAACTCGCGGCCCTCGTAGACCTCCACCGGGCCCTCGCGCCATTGCAGGGTGAGCTGCAGCGGCACCACGTCCTGGTCGCGCCGGCGCGTGGCTTCGTCGCTCTGCCGGGCGATGCGTTGCAGGAACGCCTCGTGCTCGCGGATATCGCCCAGCAGGCGGGCGAAGTGGAAGTCGATCTTGTCCTGTTCTTCCTGCAGGACGCGCTTGATCGCCCAGAAGCTGATGCCGACCAGCGCCAGGCTGAGCAGCAGCAACCCGAACAGCCAGAGATTCAGGCGCTGCGAAGTCCTGGCCAGTTTGCCGATCGAGCCGTCGTCATGTTCCATGGTGCCGTTGGCCTCGCACACAAAAACATCCCGCGCATGATTCGCTGACTGTAGATGGGCCGCGGCAAGCCTGCGAGGGGGTGCCGCCACGGCGGCGCCGGAAAGGGTTCAGGGCGCCACCGCCGGACCGTCTTCGCGCAACAGGCGATCGAAGGCCTGGGCGCTGACCGCCTCGGAGATCAGGAAGCCCTGCACCCGGTCGCACTGCAGGCGCCGCAGCAGGCTCAGCTCCGCGGCGCTCTCCACGCCTTCGGCGACCACTTCCAGGCCCAGCCGCCGGCCCAGCGCCACGGTGCTTTCCAGGGCGGCGGCCAGGGCCTCGTCCTCGACGCTGCCATGGACCAGGGCGCGGTCGATCTTCAGTTCGGTGAAGGGCGTGGACACCAGGTTGTACAGCGAGCTGTAGCCCTGGCCGAAGTCATCCTGGGCCAGGCCGAAGCCCTTCATGCGCAGGCGGCAGGCGCCGGCATGGTAGCTGCCCGGCTGGCGCGTGGTGCTGCCCTCGGTCAGCTCGAAGCACAGCGCCGCCGGCTCGCCGCCCTGGTGGAGCACGAAGTCGGCCAGGCGATCCGGCAGGCCGGGATCGTCCAGCAGGTGCGGCGGCAGGTTCACCGACACCGGGATGTGGTAGCCCTGCTCGCGCCAGGTCGCCTGGGCCCGCAGCGACTGCTCGACCACCGTCCACAGCAGCACCTGCTCCAGGCCGTAGCGGCCCAGGTCGTCGATGAAGCTGCCGGGCAGCAGCAGGCCGTGCTCCGGATGCAGCCAGCGCACCAGTGCTTCGGCCGCGACTATGCGCCCGTCGCGCAGTGACTTCTTCGGCTGGAACCAGGCCTGCAGCTCGCCGCGCGCCAGCCCCAGGAGCAGTTGCGAACGGCTGAAGCCGGGCACCTGTTGCGCCGGCGAGGGCTCATGGCCCTGGCGCCGGCCGAGGCGCTCCAGCAGCCGGGCGATGGCCGCCGGCATCGCCGGCTTGGGAATCAGGTCGACCACCGTCAGGCCCAGTTCCCGGGCCGCCTGGCAGGCGCCGCCGAGCACGCGGCGCGGCGCCGAGCTCATCAGCGCCAGCTGCGGGCGGTACTCCAGGGCCGACAGGTGCTGGATCAGCTGGACGCCGTCCATGCCCGGCATCAGCAGGTCGCTGAGCACCAGGTCGAAGTGCTGGCGCTCCAGGCGCTCGACGGCCTCGGCGCCGTCGGCGGCCGCCTCCAGGTGGGCCACGCCCTGCTCGCGGAGCAGCTCCAGCAGGTACTCGCGCTGGAAGGCCTGGTCTTCGACGACCAGTACGCGATAAGGCAGGATGTTCATGAAATCTCCTTTGCCGCCGCCAGGCAGCAATACAACGAATCCAGGTCGACCGGCTTGAGCAGGCAATCGTCCATGCCGGCGGCGAGGCAGCGCTCGCGCTCCTCGCGCATGGCATTGGCGGTGGCGCCGATGATGGGTTGGTGGCAGCCGCGCAGGCGCAGCTCGGTGGCCAGCCGGTAGCCGTCCATGTGCGGCATGTTGAGGTCGGTGAGCACCACGTCGAAGCGCTCGGCGCGCCAGCGCTGCAGGCCCTCCAGGCCATTGCCGGCCAGCTCCACCTGGCAGCCCAGGGCCTCCAGCTGGTCCCTGAGGATCAACTGGTTGATCTGGTTGTCCTCCACCACCAGCACCCGCAGGCCATCCAGGTCGCGCACGGCCCCGGGCAGGCGCTCGCGCGGGGCGCCGCCGCCGTGGCAGCCCTGGGCCAGGCACAGGGCCCGGCTCAAGGCCTCCAGGCTGTGCAGGCCCACCAGCCAGTCGCAGCCCTGCAGCGCGGGCTGCAGGTGGCCCTCGGCGCTGAGCACCACCCGGCAGCCGGGCCAGCGCGCCACCGGCTGCGCCGCCGCATCGTGCAGGCGGACCTCCACCAGTACGCACTCGGCATCGGCCTCGGCCAGCAACTGGGGGGTCGCCAGGCGCGCCCGCGCGCCCCAGCGCACTATCCAGCCGCAAAGCGCCTCGCCCAGCTCACGCATGGGCGAGATCACCAGCACCGGCGCGGCCTCCAGCAGAGGCGCCGGCACCAGCGCGGCGACCCGCTCCAGCGGCAGGCCGAGGGTGAAGCTGCTGCCCAGGCCCAGGTCGCTGACCACCCGCAGGCGGCCGTGCATCAACTGGGTGAGGCGCTGGCAGATCGACAGGCCCAGGCCCGTGCCGCCGGCCTGGCGGGCACTGCCGCCGACCTGGTAGAAGGGCTCGAACAGGTGGCCCTGCTGCTCGGCGGCGATGCCGATGCCGCTGTCGATCACCTGCCAGGACAGCCTCAGCCGCCGCCCCTCCTCGGCATCCTGGCGCACCCGCACCAGCACCCGGCCGTTGTCGGTGAACTTCAGCGCGTTGCTCAGCAGGTTGTTGAGGATCTGGCGGATGCGCGCGGCGTCGCCGGATACCCGCAGCGGCAGTTGCGGATCGATGCAGCAGAGCAGTTGCAGGCCCTTGGCGCGGGCCGCGCCGGCGAAGGACTGGACCACCTCCTCGGTCAGTTCCAGGGGGGAGAATTCCACCGGCTCCAGGACCAGTTGCCCGGCCTCGATCTTGGACACGTCGAGCACGTCGCTGATCAGTTGCAGCAAGGTCGCCGAGGAGCGCTGGATCACCTGCAGGTAGCCGGTCTGCTGCTGGTCCAGGGTGGTGCGGCCGAGCAGCTCCAGGGTGCCCAGCACGCCGTACAGCGGGGTGCGGATCTCGTGGCTCATGGTGGCCAGGAACAGCGTCTTGGCGGCGTTGGCGGCATCGGCCAGTTGCTTGGCGCGGGACAGCTCGGCCTCGGCCTGCTTGCGCGTGCTGATGTCGCTGAAGGCGCAGAACAGCACGTCCTCGCCCTTGTAGCGGGTGGGCGTGTAGCTCAGGTAGAGGTGGCGCCCGCCATCCACCGCCAGCTCCTCGCAGGCCGCGCCGCCGTCCCCGGCGAAGGCCTGGGTGATCCAGCGCGAGGCATGCCGCGGGATCACCTGGCCGGCGTCCAGCCATTGCTCGGCCTGGGGGTTCTCCAGCACCACCGAGGCGTCGGCGCGGCGCAGCACGCAAAGAGCCACGGGCGCGGCGTGGATGACCGCGCGGGAGAACGCCTCGCTCTCCAGCAGCGCCGCCAGGCGTTGCTGGGCAGGGCGGATCAGGCGGTGGTCGATGCGCCGCCCCAGGCGTTGCAGCAGCAGGCCGGCGGCCATCGCCAGGACGGCCGCCAGCAGGATCGGCAACCAGAGCGCGGCCAGCAGCTGGCCCACGCCCTGCTGGTAGACCAGGGCCCAGTTCGAGCCCCCCAGGTGCTTGAGCAGGGCCACCTGCAGGGGGATCGGGCCGATGCCGATGAAGTCGAAGTTGTCGCTGTCCCACAAGCTGCGCAGGGCCCGGGCGTCGGCGCCGGGAGCCGCGGCGAAGGCCACCCGGTGGCGCCCGTCGAGCAGCAGGTAGTCGCCGGCGGCGGGCGTGCGCAGCGCCGCGTCCAGGTCGTCGCCGCGGATTTCCAGCCCCAGCCAGCCGGTATCCAGGCGCGTGAACAGGAACAGCCGGCCGAGAGGGTCGCCGGCATCGGACAGCCAGCGTATGCCCGGCTGCCCGGAAGTGGCCCGCGCCAGCGCCTGGAGCACAGCGCCCGGCAGCGGCGATTCCGGCTGGCCAGCCTCGTTCAGGCGGCTGACCTGGGGGGCGGCGCCGGGCATGACGTGGAGCAGCCCCAGGCGCTTCTCGCGCAATTCGGCCAGGTCCCGGTGGAACAGCAGCAGCGCTTGGACGGCGCCGGGCAGCGGCAGGAGTATCGGCGCCCGCGGCTCGTCCGGCCAGGCGGGCAGCTCGGCGCCGGCGGTGCGCGCCGCCACCGGCACCAGCCCCCGCGCCAGGTTCTCGAGCAGGGCCTCGTGCTGGCTGAAATACAGCTGCGCCTCGTACATGGCGGCGTTCATCTCGCGGCGGCGGATGGACACCTCATGGTTGAAGGCCATGCTCAGGGCGAACGCCAGGCTGCACAACAGGCACAGCAACAGTGCGCCGCTGAGCAGGCGCAGCAGCTTGCGGGCGGCGCTGGGGGTGGAAAAGGAAGTGTCCAGCGGCCGAAGGAATTGTCCTAACTTCATCCGGCCAGCTTGTAGGCACTGACCTCACTCTGCCATCAGACAATTCTAATTGTGATAGCCATCACAACACTGTGCTCACCCCTCCAGCAACCCGCTGGCCCGCTGCACCCGCCGCTCGATGGCCGCTTCCAGCACCCACTGGCCGCGCCCGGCGCTGGCCAGGCTGAACCAGCTGCGCGCGCGGGTGATGCCGGTGTACACCAGCTCGCGGGTGAGGATGGGGTTGAGGGCGTCGGGCAGCACCAGGGCGGCATGGCTGAATTCCGAGCCCTGGGACTTGTGCACGGTCATGGCGAACACCGTCTCCACCGCCTGCAGGCGGCTGGGCAGCACCCACTTGATGCCGCCGCGGCCGTCGGCGAAGGCCACGCGCAGCGGCCATTTGCGCTCGCCGGCCTCTTCCCGGGGCAGCGCCAGGGTGATGCCGATGTCGCCGTTCATCAGCCCCAGGCCGTAGTCGTTGCGCGTGACCAGCAGCGGGCGGCCGAGGTACCAGGCGCCGCCGTGGGGCTGGATCAGCCCTTCGTCCTGCAGCAGGTCGGCGATGCGCAGGTTCAGCCCGTCCACGCCCCAGGGGCCGCGGCGCAGGGCGCAGAGCACCTGGAACTGGCCGTGGGCGGCGAGCACCCGCGCGGCCCAGGCGTCGAAATCGGCCTGGGTGGCGTCCAGGGCCGGCCGGGTGTCGCGCAGCACCTGCAGGTAGTGGCGGTAGCCCTGGGGCGGCGCCACGTCCGGGCGGGCGGCGGCGTCGAGGAAGTAGCGGCCGCCGCCCTCCACCACCAGTTCGCGCAGGCCGCGGCTGTCGCGGGCATCCAGGGCCAGGCGCGCCAGGTCGGCGTAGCCGTGTTCCCAGACCGCGCGCATGGCCGCCACGTCGCCGGCGTTGACCGCCTCGGCGAGCTGGCCGATGCCGCTGGCGGAACTGAAGCGGTGGCTGTGGCGCAGCATGGCCACGGCCTGGTCCAGGGGCTGGCCCCGGGGGTCGAGCAGGTCGTCGTCGACGGGCTCGCCGCTGACCGCCTGCAGCCAGTCGCGGGTGGCCGGGCGGTAGTGGCCCTCGCGGGCGCGGCTGCACAGCTCGCCGAGCACCGCGCCGGCCTCCACCGAGGCCAACTGGTCCTTGTCGCCGAGCAGGATCAGCCGCGCCTTGTCCGGCAGCGCGCCGAGCAGCGCGGCCATCATTTCCAGGTCGACCATGGAGGCCTCGTCCACCACCAGCAGGTCCAGCGCCAGCGGGTTGCCGGGGTGGTGGCGGAACTGGCGGCTGTCCGGGCGGCTGCCGAGCAGGCGGTGCAGGGTGGTGACTTCCTTGGGCACCTGCTTGCGCACTTCCTCGCCGTTGGCGAAGGCGCCGAGGTCCAGGCGGTCCACCGCGTTGGCGATGGACTCGTTGAGCCGCGCCGCGGCCTTGCCGGTGGGCGCGGCCAGGCGGATGCGCAGCGGCCGCCCGCCCTCGCCGCCCAGGGCCAGGCTCTGCAGCAGCGCCAGCAGGCGCACCACGGTGGTGGTCTTGCCGGTGCCGGGGCCGCCGGTGACGATGCCGAAGGCGTTGCCGGCGGCCAGGGCGCAGGCCAGCTTCTGCCAGTCCGCCGGGGCGCCCGGCTTTTTCGGGAAGAGCGCATCCAGCGCCTGGCGCAGCGCGTCCACCGGCAGCGCCGCGCGCAGGGCCTCGCCGCGCGCCAGGCGCTGGTCGATGCCGGCGCGCACCTCGCGCTCGTATTGCCAGTAGCGGCGCAGGTACAGGCGCGGGCCGGCCAGCACCAGCGGCGTGGCGCCGGGCCCCTCGCCCACCAGGCGCGGGTCGGCCAGGGCGGCCTGCCAGGCGGCCAGGTCGAGGCCGTCGAGCAGCTCGCCCGGCAGCGTCAGCGGCGTACCTTCCAGCTCGCCGTCCGGCGGCAGCGACAGGGCGAAGCGGCTGTCGGCGAGGGTCGCGGCCAGGTCCAGGCACACGTGGCCGCGGCCCAGTTGGTGGCTGGCCAGGGCGGCGGCGAGGATCAGCAGCGGCTCGGCGTCGGGCGCCTGTTCCACCAGGAAGGCGGCGAAGGCACGGTCCAGCTCGCGCAGCCAGCCGCGCCCGGCCCACTGGCCGAGCAGTTCGAGCAGCTGTTCGCGGGTCATGCCGGCACCTCCTCGGCGGCGTGGCTGAACAGCGCTTCCAGCGCCTCCATCAGCGCCCTGGGTGGGCGCTCGTGGAACACGCCCTGCTCGCCGCCGCGCAGGAACAGGTAGAGCGCGCCGCCGACGTGGCGGTCGTAGTCGTAATCCGCCAGGCGCGCCTTGAGCAGGCGGTGCAGGGCGAACAGGTAGAGCGCGTACTGCAGGTCGTAGCGGTGCTCCAGCACGGCCGCGCGCAGGGCCTGCGGGGTGTAGGCCGCGGCGTCCGGGCCGAGCCAGTTGGATTTGTAGTCGGCCACGTAGTAGCGCCCCTCGTGTTCGAAGACCAGGTCGATGAAGCCCTTGAGCATGCCGCCCAGCTGCGTCGGCTGCAGCGCCGGGCGCGCCTCGCCGGGCAGCACCTGGGCGCGCACGGCGGCGTCCAGGCGGGCGCTGTCGGTGGGTTTCACGGCGAACCAGAACTCCATTTCCTTCTGGTAGCTGGCCAGGGCCGCCAGTCGCACCGGCGCGGCATCGGGCAGCGCGAAGCCGGCCTGCAGGTAGGCCGGCAGCCATTGCGCCAGGGGTTCGATCCAGGCTTCCCAGCCGCGCAGCTGGCAGCGCCGGGCGATGAGGTCGCGCAGGGCCTCGGGCTGCTGCGCCACGGCGGCGAAGCCTTCGTCGGCGGCCCATTCCAGCAGGCCGTGGAGGAAGCTGCCGGGGTTGGGCCCGCGCGGGAAGGCGTGCAGGCTGCCGGCGGCCGGCGCGGCCTGGGCCAGTTCGGCTGCGGCGCTGTCGGCGTCGCCTTCGCGCAGGGTGGCTTCCTCGGCGCTGATGGGTTCGCTGGCCGGCGCCGGCGCCTCGCTTTCGGCATCCAGGGTGGCCAGGGCGGAATAGCTGGCGATCCACCATTTCTCCGCCACCCGCCGCTGCGGCTCGCGGGCCTGGCCGAGCTGGCCGGCGCGGGTCTCGTCGTAGGCCGTGGCGTCCACCGCCGGCACGGGTTCGATGCGGATGCCGGGGCAGCCGCCGCCCAGGGCCTGCAGGCAGCCGGCGAAGCCGTCCAGGGCGATGGCCGCGCCGCCGCCCAGCAGGTAGCCGAAGGCGCCCTTGTGCAGCTCGGGGTTCTTCGCGTTGCCCGCCACCAGCGGCGCCACGCCCAGCCACAGGGCGTGGCGGGCGCGGGTCAGGGCCACGTAGAGCAGGCGCATGTCCTCGCCCAGGCGTTCGTCGTTGGCCAGGCGGTAGGCGGCCTCGGCCAGGTCCTTGCCGCGCGCCAGTTCGATCACCTTGCCGTCCTCGCCCTGGAAGCTGGGCGGCGTCTGGCTCTTGCCGTCCAGCTCCTTCCAGCTGCAGATGAAGGGCAGCAGCACCAGCGGGTATTCCAGGCCCTTGGACTTGTGGATGGTCACCACCTTGATCAGGTCGGCGTCGCTTTCCAGACGGAGGATTTCCTCGCTCGACGGGCTGGCCAGCTGTTCGGCCAGCACCCGCAGCAGGGCGTGCTCGCCGTCCAGCTCGGCGGCCTCGCGCTGCAGCCACTCGGCCAGGTGCAGCAGGTTGGTCAGGCTGCGTTCGCCGTCGGCGCGGCGCAGCAGCCGCGCCGGCAGCTCGAAGTCGGCCAGCAGGCGCCGCAGCATCGGCAGCACACCCTGCTGCTGCCACTGGCTGCGGTACTCGCGGAAGCGCATGAGCATGCCTTCCCAGAAGCGCTCGTCCTGGTTCAGCCGCTCCAGGGTCTGCCAGCCCAGGCCCAGGGTGCGGGTGGCCAGGGCGCTGCGCAGCAGGGCGTCGTTGCCCGGCTCGGCGCAGGCGCGCAGCCAGTGCAGCAGGTCGCCGGCCTCGGGGCTGTCGAACACCGAGTCGCGGTCGGACAGGTAGACGCTGGCCAGGCGCCGCGCCGCCAGTTCCGCGCGCACCGCCTCGGCCTCGCTGCGCCCGCGGACCAGGATGGCGATGTCCGCCGGGCGCAGCGCGCGGCCCGTGCCGTCGGCCTTGTACAGCCCGGCGCGGCCCTGCTGGGCCAGGCTCAGCCAGTGGCGGATGGCGCTGGCGGCGCTGGCGGCCATCTGTTCGCGGTACAGGCGGCTGCCGACCACCTGGCCGTCGTTCTCCAGTTGCCAGAGTGTCAGCGCCGCGGCTTCTTCGCCGTCGATCAGCAGGCGCTCGTCGCGGCCCTTGGCGGCCACCGCCTGGAACGGCACCGGGTTGTCGCCCTCGGCGGCGAAGCGAAAGGCGCCGCGCTCGTGGCCCTCGGCGAAGGCGAAGCAGTGGTTCACCGCCTCCACCACGGCGAGGGTCGAGCGGTAGTTGGTGCCCAGGGTGTAGTGGCGCCCGGCGGTGGCGGCGCGGGCGCGCAGGTAGGTGTGGATGTCCGCGCCGCGGAAGGCGTAGATCGCCTGCTTGGGGTCGCCGATCATGAACAGGCCGCAATCCCTGGGGTTGTCGGCGATGCGGTAGATGCGCTCGAAGATGCGGTACTGCAGCGGGTCGGTGTCCTGGAATTCGTCGATCAGCGCCACCGGGAACTGCTGGCGGATGCGCTCGGCCAGGTGCTCGCCGCCGGGGCCGGCCAGGGCTCGGTCCAGGCGCGCCAGCAGGTCGTCGAAGCCCAGTTCGGCGCGGCGCTGCTTCTCCGCCTCCAGGGCGCGGCTGACTTCGCCCAGGGCGTGCAACAGCAACTGCGGGGCGATGTCCGGCTGCTGCTCGGCGGCCTCCACCCAGGCGTCGATGGCCCTGAAGGCGGGATGCTCGGGCACCACCGTCCTGGCCTTCACCTTGATCCGCGTCTGGCCGAAGCGGTGGAGGTTTTCCGGCGCTTCGCCGCCCAGGCTCCAGGCTTCCAGCGCCTGCAGCCAGCCTTCGAAGACGGCGTCGTCGTCCTTGTTGCGGTAGCTGTTGCCGTTGAGCTGCGGCCGCAGGTCGACGAGCAGCTGGCGCAGGCCCTGGGCATCGGCGGCCCAGGCGGTGCGGGCCTGCTGTTCCAGCGCGTCCAGGCGGGCGTAGAAGTCGCCGGTTTCCTCCAGCAGCTCGCGCAACGAGCCGGGCGCGCTCAGCGGCTGGTCGGCGTAGCGGAAGCCGGCTTCCTGCTGCGCCAGCAACGGCTGCAGCAGGCGCGCCAGGGCCTCGGGGCCACCCTTGTAGATGTCGCCGACGACCTTCGCCGCCGGCGCCGGCAGCGGGTAGAAGTTGCGCCGCCAGTAGTCGCGCACCACTTCGGCGAGCAGTTCGCTCTGGTCGGTGATCAGGTCCTGGGTGAACAGGCTGCCGCTGTCGAAGGCGTGCTCGCGGAGCATGCGGTAGCACCAGCTGTGGATGGTCGACACGGCGGCCTCGTCCATCCATTCCGCGGCCAGGCGCAGCAGGCGCGCGCAGCCGGGCCAGCGCTCCTGCGGGTAGCTGGCGCGTAGCTCGACCAGCAGCGCGTCGTGCGCCAGCGCCGGCTCGGCGAAGCAGTTGGCGGCTTCGCCCAGGCGCGCGCGGATGCGTTCGCGCAGCTCCTGGGTGGCGGCGTCGGTGAAGGTCACCACGAGGATTTCCGGCGGGCTCAGCGGCCGGCCGAAGGCCAGTTCGCCGCCGTGGTCGAGCACCAGGCGCAGGTACAGCAGGGCGATGGTGAAGGTCTTGCCGGTGCCGGCGCTGGCCTCGATCAGCCGGCTGCCGTGCAGGGGGAATTCCAGGGCGCGCAGTTCGCGGCTCATTGACCTTGCTCCTCGTCGTCGCGGCGTTGCAGCAGCTGGTACAGCGGGCCATAGAGGGTCTCGGCCCAGGTGGCGAATTCGCCGCTGGCGCTCAGGCTGGCGAAGTCCGGGTAGACCCGCGCCAGGGCCGGCGAGGAAACCGCCTCGCCGGTGCTGCCGAAGCCGCCGTCGTAGCGCTTGGCCGCCTCGCTGGTGGCGCGGGCCTCGTCACCACCGGCACCCAGCCAGGCGAAGGCCGCCTTGCAGGCCACCGGCAGCGGCCGGCGCAGGCCTTCGAGCCAGGCGGCGATCAGCGCGTCCAGGTGGCCGCGGGCGGTGGCCGCCGCCAGCGGCGGCAGTTCCAGGGTGCCGGTCTGGCTGACCAGCAGGCTGCGCACCGGCGTGCCGCACAGTTGCAGGCCCAGGTGGCGCACCCAGTGGCGCACCAGGCTGTGCCACTTGTAGCCGCGGCCTTCGTGCAGCTTGCCGCTGACCAGTTGCAGGCTGGCCCACTGGCCCTCGGCGTTGCGCCGCAGGCCGCCGAGCCAGTCGCCCAGCTCCACGCCGCTGGCCGGGTGCCTGTGGATAAGCTCGCGCTGGCCTTCCTCGGCTTCGCTCCAGTGCTCCAGTTCCTCGCGGTAGCGCGTCAGCAGCTCGCCCAGCGGGGCGCTCAGCTCACGGGCGGAGAAGGCGCCGAAGGCCGCCAGCGGCAGGCGCCCCTCACCGCGCAAACGCGCCAGTTGCCCTTCGATGCGGCCGGGCAGTTCACCGTCGGCCCAGTGGTTCTCGATCCACGGGCGCAGACGCTCGCAGAGTTCGAACTGCAGTTGCCAGACCTGCAGGCCGTCGAGGGCGAAGGTCTCCTCGTCGTGGCCGGTCAGGTCTTCCTCGGCGAAGCGTACTTTCAGGCGCTGCTGGAAGAAGGCGTTGACCGGGCTGGCGAGGAAGTCGGCGAGCACCCGCAGGCCGATGGGCGCGTCCGGCAGCAGTTCGGGCAGCGGCGCCTCGGCCTGTTCGGCCGGTTCGTCGTCGCGGTGCACCTCGCGCCATTCGCGGGCGTAGGTGTAGAAGCCGTCGACGCCCTCGCCCTGCCCTTCGAAATAGCGGCGGCTGAAGGGTTGCAGCGGGTGCTCGGTGGTCAGCGCCTGCAGCAACGCCTTGCCGTCGCCGGGCTTGCCGGCCAGCGACCAGCCGGCCGCCAGGTGGTCGCGCAGCTGGCCGATCAGCACCGATGGCGGGCGCTCGCTGTTGTCGCGGATGCTCCGCCCGACCCAGCTGACGTACAGCTGGTCGCGCGCCGAGAGCACGGCTTCGAGCAGCAGGTAGCGGTCGTCCTCGCGCCGCGAGCGGTCGCCGGGGCGGTAGTCGTTGCGCATCAGGTCGAAGTCCAGCGGCGGTTGCTGGCGCGGGTAGTCGCCGTCGTTCATGCCCAGCAGGCAGACCACGCGGAAGGGAATGGCGCGCATCGGCATCAGCGTGCAGAAGCTCACCGCGCCGGCCAGGAAGCGCTGGTTCAGGCCGCCGGCGTCCAGCCCGCCGAGCCAGGCCTCGCGCACCACCGAGAGCGGCAGCGGCTCGCCGAAGGCGGCGCGCTCGCAGGTTTCCAGCCAGCGTTCGAGCAGTTGCAGCAGTTGCTGGCGCAGCAGTTCGTCGTGCTCGTCGCGGGTCAGGAAGAAGTCGTCGAGCAGCTGGCGCAGGCGCTCGCGCCAGACCTCGGGCGCGGCCGGCTCGGCCAGGCTCTCGCAGGCCGCGGCCAGGCGCTGCAGCAGGCCGGCCAGGGGGCCGAGCACGGCGGCGTCCAGCCCGCCGATCTCGGCGTAGGGCTGGATGCCCTGGAAGGCCTCGCCTTCGCCCACCGCGAAGCCCAGCAGCATGCGCCGCAAGCCGAAGCGCCAGGTGTTTGCCTCTTCGGCGGCGGGCAGGCCGAGGTCCTCGCGCTGCTCGCCATCCAGGCCCCAGCGCACCCCGGCGCCGTCGATCCAGCGCTGCAGCAGCGGCAGGTCGGCCTCGGCGATGCCGAAGCGCGCGCGCAGGGCGCCGACGTCCAGCAGGTCGAGGATCTCGCTCACCGCGAAGCGGCTGTCGGGCAGCTGCAGCAGGTGCTCCAGGGCCACCAGCAGCGGCTCGCGGCCGCGCTGGCCCTGGTCGGCCAGGGTGTAGGGGATGAAGCGCCGGTCGTCGCGCCCGAGCTGGCCGAACACCGCCTGGACGTGCGGCGCGTAGGCGTCGATGTCGGGGACCATGACGATGACGTCGCGCGGGCGCAGCGTGGGGTCGGCGTCGAAGCGCGCCAGCAGCTGGTCGTGCAGCACCTCCACTTCGCGTTGCGCGCTGTGGGCGACCTGGAAGCGGATCGAGTGGTCCCGCGCCGGGTCCGGCGCCGGCCATTGCGCGCGGGTCTCGGCCAGCGGGCGCAGTTCGAGGATGTCGTCCTGCAGCTGGCCGAGCAGGTGCGCCGGCGGCGCCTCGCTGAACAGGTCGATGCGCCCGCCGCTGACCTCGCCGAAACGGCTGCGGTAGCTCTCGGGGTTGTCGTACTGGTCGAGCAGGTTGATGTAGTCGCGGCCCTGCTTGCCCCAGGCCGCCAGCAGCGGCTGGGCGTACTGGTGCTGGAGGTCGTCGTCCAGTTGCAGCGGCACCCCGGGGCGGCGCTGCTGGCGGCGGTACTCGTGGCGCAGCAGGTCCTTGTCGGCGACGATGTCGGCCCAGTGGTGGCGGCAGGGGTTGTGCACGCACAGCAGCACCTGGGCGATGCGCGACAGCGCGGCCAGGGCCTCCACCGTCTGCGCCGGCATGGCGGAAATGCCGAACACCACCACCCGGCGCGGCAGGCCCTGGGGCGGCGTGCCTTCGCGCAGGCGATCGAGGAAGCGCCGGTGCACTCCGGCACGGCTGCCGGCCAGGCCGTCCTCGCCCACTTCCGCCAGCAGGGCGCGCCACAGCTCGGCCTGCCAGCGCTCGTCCTCGCCCAGCGCGCGGAGGCTGCCGCTGGCGGTGCGCAGCTGGTCGCGCTGCTCGCTCCAGTCCTCCAGCCAGTCGGCGCGGTACACCTGGTACTGGTCGAACAGGTCGGCCAGGCGCTCGGCCAGCTGGTAGCGCTTGCGCAGGTCGGCGTCGTCGGCGAGGAAGCGGCGCAGCGCCTGGAATTCGTCGCGCTCCAGCAGGGTCGGCAGCAGGCGCATCAGGCGCCAGGTGAGCGGCGCCTTGTCCAGCACCGAGACCTCCGGCACTTCGTCCTTGCCCAGCGCGCCACGGTAGGCGCGCCAGAGGAACTGCGCGGGCAGTTGCACGTCCAGCGCCGCGGTGATGCCGCAGCCGCCGTCGGCGACGTCGCGGCCCAGGGCCAGCTTCAGCCATTGGGCGATGCCGTTGCTCTGCACCAGGATGGTCTCGCTTTCCAGCGGCGCCAGCGGGTAGCGCGCCATCCAGGCCACCAGCAGGTCGCGCAGCGCCTCGGGGTGGTTGCCGTGGATGACCATCAGGCCGGGGCTCAGGGCTTCGCTCATCGTCTCTCCAGGTTTGCCGGTGTGCCCGGCATTTGAGCAGAAGCCGGGGTGGGTCGGGAGGTTTTTCCCACGGGGTGATTGTATCGGGGCGGGGCGACGTTCTGTGTCGCGAGGTTGGTCCCCGCCCCCAACCTAACCTTGTCATTCCCGCGAATGCGGGCCCCAGAAAAGATGTCAGGTTTGGGTGTAGCGCGCCGCTCCGAGCGCGTTGATGTTTCTCGTGTAGGGCGCATAACGCCTACGGCGTTATCCGCCAAATCGCGGACAAAGTTGCTCCTACGGTTTCAGGAAGCACGGACGTAGGAGCAACTGTCTATTGGGTTTGGGTGTAGCGCGCCGCTCCGAGTGCGTGGGTGTCTCTCGTTTCGCCCCCTCGGGCGAGTCACTTCTTTCAAACGCCAAAGAAGTAACCAAGAAGGCTTGCCCCGCATACGGGCCCGATGGAGCCGGGCTACCCTCGCGAACTCCCCCGCCACGGAGGCCCGCCCCGAGGGTAC
>NZ_QGSL01000107.1:951070-1000091 GCF_003176655.1 Pseudomonas sp. RW407
GAACCCGACATCTTTTTTGGGGCCCGCGTTCGCGGGAAAGACAAGGTCAAGGGAGGAGCGAGAGGGCAAGGTTCGCGAGCAAGCTCGCTCCTACAGGGGCTTTTGTTCCAGCCGGGTACGAAAACGCCGTTCCCCCCCTCACGGAAGAAACGGCGTTCTCGCCTAGCCCACCCGCGCCAGGCGGGGCCAGCGCCTCAGGCGCCGTGGCACTTCTTGAACTTGGCGCCGCTGCCGCAGGGGCAGGGGTCGTTGCGGCCAACGTCCTTCAGCGGGTTGCGCACCGGCTCGTGGCTGTGGTTGCAGTGCGGGCCGTGCACGTGGTGGTGATGGTCATGATCATGGTCGTGGTTGCAGTCGGGACCATGCACATGGGGTTCCTGGCTCATGGGTGCCTCACTCCGGGATGAAATCGCCGGGGATTATCTCGCCATTGCGCGCGATATGCACGGTGCGGCCGAACAGCAGGCCGGTCTTCACCTCGCCTTCGAGGCGGTACTTGATCGGCTTGTCGGGGGTTTCCAGCAGCTTGACGATGTACTTCATGTGCCGCCAGAGGTTGGTGTTCACCGGCACCTCGAAGTTCTGCCGGCCGTTGGCGGGCACGGTGAACCACAGGCTGGACTCGCCTTCGGCCAGGTCGACGTCGTTGAGCTTGACCTTGTAGGCCAGGCCGCGCACCGGCAGGCTGAAGTCGTTCGGATTGTCGATACGGAAGTGCAGTGTGAATTGTTGCTCGAGCAGGCGGGCCTTCACCACGTCCACTTTCATCAGCTTCACGTCGGGGCTTTCGAAGCTGCCGGTCATCCAGCTGCAGCCGGAGAGAAGCGCGAAAACCCAGACTAGGCTGATAATTCTTATCGTTTGCGCCTGATAATTCATGTCAGTCCCCCAAGACGCCCCAGTGTACCAAGCGGCTGCTTGGCCGCAAGTTGTTGTTACGTTAAAAGAAGTTGTCCCATACTGGGCCGGCCCTCGGCAGACGGGCAAACACAGGAGTGTGATGGATGAGCCGTTACGAAATCGTCTTTTCCGGTCAGACGCTTCCAGGCGCCGATCCGGAAGCGGTGAAGGCCAACCTGGCCAAGCTGTTCCAGGCCGATGCGCAACGCATCGCCCTGCTGTTTTCCGGCCGCCGCCTGGTGCTGAAGAATAACCTCGACGCGGCCGCTGCCGACAAGTACCGCGGCGCTCTGGAACGGGCCGGCGCGCAGGTCGAGGTGGTGGACATGGCCCCCGCGGTGGAGGAGATCGAGCTGGCTCCGCCGCCGGCCGAGCCCGCAGCAGCACCGGCCGCGGCCACCCCGGGGCGCCTGAAGGTGGCCCCGCGCGACGAATACATGGCGGCTTTTGCCGAGGTGGACGCACCGGACTTCGGCCTGGCCCCCGTGGGCGCGGACCTGCAGGACGACAGGGCCGAGCCGCGAGCGCCGCAGGTCGACCTCAGCCAGTTCAGCCTGGCCCCGGTGGGCAGCGACATGGGCCAGGCCAAGCCGGACCCCGCCGCGCCCGCGCCCGACACCAGCCACCTGAAGCTGGCCGACTGAGCGCGCTCAGCCGTTCTGCTGGGGATCGTCCTTGTAGACGAACTTGGGCATTTCCCAGTGGAAACGGATCGCCAGCAGGCGGAACAGGAAGCCGGCGAACAGGGTGATCAGCATGGCCTGCTCGTTGGGCAGCTCCAGCTGGATGCAGATCAGGTAGCACCAGGCGCTGGCGAAGGACACGCTGGCGTACAGCTCGCGGCGGAAGATCAGCGGCACGTCGTTGCAGAAGATGTCGCGCAGGATGCCGCCGAACACTCCGGTGATCACCCCGCTGACCGCAGCGATCAGCAGGCTGTGGCCCACTTCCAGGCCGACCTGGCAGCCGATCAGGGTGAAGGCCACCAGGCCAATGGCGTCGAGCACCAGGAACAGCGAGCGCAGGTGGCGCATCAGCGGCGCGATGAACACCGTGACCAGTGCAGCACCGGCGGTGAGTACCAGGTACTCCGGGTGGCGCACCCAGGTCAGCGGGTAGTGCCCCAGCAGCATGTCGCGCATCGAGCCACCGCCCAGCGCAGTGACGCAGGCCACCAGCACCACGCCGAACAGGTCCATGCTGCGGCGCCCGGCGGAAAGCGCGCCGGTCATGGCCTCGGCGGTGATGGCGATGATGTAGAGAACGGTCAGCAGCATGGCGGGGCCCGCGAAAAAGCGCGCATTCTAGCCGAAGGGGAACATGCACCCAATGGGTGCACGCCGTGTCGCTCGTTGGTAGGGCGTACAACCGTTCGCGATCGTACGCCCTACGCTCCCTTCAGCCGATCCACGGCCCGCAGCATTTCTTCAGCTTGCCGCCGGCACCGCACGGGCAGGGATCGTTGCGCCCGAGCTTGAGCGGCACCGTCGGGTCGAGGAAGTACCAGCGGCCGTCGCGCTGGACGAAGCCAGAGCACTCGCGGTGGCTGTGCTCGCCGTTGGCGTCGTGCCAGCGCGCGGTGAAGGTCACCCGCGCATGCTCCGGCGTGCCGCCGAGCACCTCGTGGCCTTCCACCTCCAGGCCCAGCCAGGTGCTGCCCAGGCTCCAGGCACGGATGGCGTCCAGGTCCAGGCCGGCCTGCTGGGCCGGCAGCGTGGTGTCGCGCAGGTAGTCCACCAGGCCCAGGGCGTAGGCGCTGTAGCGCGAGCGCATCAGCGCCTCGGCGGTGGCCGCCGGCTGGCCGGCGTGCAGGCGGCCGCAGCAGTCCGCCAGGGGCAGGCCGCTTCCGCAGGGGCAGCTGGGCTCGGTCATGGTCACCACCAGTACTTGCCGAAGTTTTCCGGGTTGGCCCAGAACTTGGCGTTCAGCCAATCCGGGACCTGCTTGTATTCACGCAGATCATAGGTGAACAGCGTGAGTGTCTGATCGTCGCGCTGGAAGCGTTCGCTGGCCTGCATGCCCAGGGCATAGAAGTCGATCTCGGCGACGCCGGCCTCGGCCAGGTCGACCAGCACGGCGACGCGGCTGCTGTTGAGGTTGCGGATGCCGCCGACCAGTTGCAGCGCCGCGCGGCGCTCCAGGTGTTCCAGGCAGTCGGCCAGCAGCGCCAAGTCGTAGCGCTGCGCCGCCAGTTCCGTCGGCAGGGCGCCCGCGGCGGCGCCGTGCACCTGGCAGTCGGGGTGGGCCTGGCGGAAGGCTTCCACGGCGGGGATGCCTTGGGCGCCTACCAGCAGCAGGCGTTGCGGGGCGTAGCGGTCGAGCAGGGCGGCCAGCGCCTGCTGGGGCGTGCGATCGGAAATCATCGGTGTGCGCAAACTCTCGTTCGGAATGCGCAGAGACTAGCCTGTGAACCCCTTCATGGCCTAGTGCTGGCGTATTCGTGCATCGCCGTCTTTACTCGGTAATTGTCGGTTCAGACCCATCTCACAGGAGAGACTGATATATGAGCATCAAAAGGACCGCTTTACCCCTGCTGCTGGTAAGCACGCTGCTCACCGGTTGCGCAGGGTTGCAGAAGTCCGACTGGCCGACCTGCGCTTTGGTCGGCGGTGTAGGGGGCGCTGGCCTGGGCTCCATCGAGAGCAGTGCCTGGGCGGGTTGGGGCGCGCTGATCGGCGGCGTGCTCGGCGCGTCCTACTGCTGGGTTCATGGCGAAGGCGAGAAGGTGGTCGAAGCGCCGCCGCCCGCACCGGCTCCCGAACCGGCTCCGTTGCCGAAGGAAGAGACCATCGTGGTCAGGGACCTGCACTTCGCCTTCGACTCGTCGAAGATCGACAACCGTGACAAGGACAAGCTCGACACCATCGCCACCCGCCTGAAAGGCGAGGCTTCCACCACCACGCTGGACATCTCCGGCCACACCGACAGCGTCGGCACCGACGCCTACAACCAGAAACTGTCCGAACGCCGCGCCCACGCGGTGGCCGACTACCTGGTCGATGCCGGTGTATCCGCCAGCAGCATCAAGTCGGTGGAAGGCTACGGCGAAAGCAAACCGGTCGCCGACAACAAGACCAAGGAAGGCCGCGCGGAAAACCGTCGCGTGGAGATCCTGATCAAGCGCCAGTGACATCCGGCGTGCGTTGAAGCGAAGGGGGCCGTTGGGCCCCCTTCGTGTTTGCGCGGCAGGCTATGGCATCGTCACCCGCCTCCGGGGTATGGTGCCGGCACAAGAAATCGGGGGAGCATCTTCATGAAGGCTTTCGTAGGGCTGGGCAAGGTCGTTGCCCTGTTGTTCTGGCTGGCGGTGCTGGCCAATCTGCTGCATTCCTTCGCCCATCCGTTCGCGACCCTGCTGCAGGTCGCCGGGGGCCTCGTCCTGCTGATCCACATTGTCGAACTGCTGGCGCTCGGCGCGCGCCTGAAGGGGCGGGCGCACCCCTGGCTGGACCGCATCCAGGTCCTGCTGTTCGGCGTCTTCCATTTCCTCTCGCTGCCGGCCCAGGCCAAGGAGGGCAGCCATGCGTAAGCTGCTGCTGGGCCTGATGCTGCTGGCGCCGATCGAGGCCGCCAGCGCGGCTTCCGTGCAGGTGGAGGCCAATACCGTGCTGCGCCTGCCGGTGAAGGGCGAGTCCCTGAGCCTGGAGCGCGTCCGCGTGGCGGAGGGCGGCGCGCTGCTGATCCCGTCGCGGGTGAAGGTGCTGCACATCGACGAACTCGACCTGCAGAAGAATGCCCGCCTGGGTGTGTTCCCCGGCGAGCAGCCGCTGCGTATCGAGGTCGTCCACGGCACCCTGGCCGACGGCAGCGTGATCGCCGCCCAGGGCGCTTCCGGCAGCTTCCACCGCCCGGCCAGCCCGGGGCGCACCCTGACCCTGCGCCTGCAGGACGTGCAGGTGGAGAACCTGATGGTCGACGTACGGGGCGGCGTCGGTGCGCCGGGCTACGACGGCCTCGACGGCGCCAGCGCGCGCAGCGGCGGCTGCCTGTGGGGTGGCGCGCAGCAGGGCGGCGACGGCCAGGATGCCGGTGATGGCCAGACCGGCGGCGCCGGCGGCGTGGTGCGCCTGGAGGTGCCCCAGCAATTCCCCGTGGAACAGGTGAAGGTGCGCCTGGAAGGCGGCGCCGGCGGTGCCCCGGGCAAGCCGGGCAAGGCCGGCGCGCGCAGCGGCGAGAAGGGTTGCCTGCTGTACTCGGTGGACGGCGGCAAGGCCGGCCACGACGGCGGCGCCGGCAAGGCCGGCCCCGGTGGTGCCCAGGGCCGCCTGGACGTGGTGCGCTTCTGAACCCGGCCGGCGCGGGCCCGGCCCGCGCCAGTACCTACCAGTGCGGGCGCGCGGCGACTATCGCCACCAGCGCCAGGCCCAGCAGCAGGTTGCTGCCCACGGTGCGGCGGATGCGCCCCAGCACCGCGCCGCCGGCGGGCCAGTCGGCCGCCTCGATGGCGCGGCGCAGCTCCGGCAACTGCAGCGCCTGCACCCGCAGGAACAGCGCCAGCATGGCCACGTACAGCCCCATCATCACCTGCACGTAGCGCGGCGCGCCGGCCACGCCGTTGAAGCTCAGCTGCAACATGCCGATACCGGTTACCGGCAGCACCAGCACCGCTACCCAGACCCACACGAAGAAGCGCCGGAACACCTCGCTCCACAGCTTCAGCCGCGCCGGCGCATCCAGCGCGGCGACGGCCGCCGGGCGCAGGATCACCCAGGCGAAGAACATGCCCCCGACCCAGACCAGGGCGGCCAGGACGTGCAGGGCGTAGACGGGGGCAAAGGCGGTCATTCGGCGATCTCCGCTGGCGGTTGGAAATAAGCGCGCTATGATAGCGGCCCAATCGAACCACTGAAAATTTATCCAGCATCGGAATGTGTTCCGATGCCCGGGAACTCCATGCTCAGCAACGAACTCAAGGCCACCATCCAGGGCGCCTACACGCGCTTCCTGGAAGCCAAGGAACTCAAGCCGCGCTATGGCCAGCGCCTGATGATCGCCGAAGTGGCCAAGGTCCTGGGCACCATCCAGGCCGACGAGGAAGGCCACCGCACCGGCGAGGCCGCGGTGGTCGCCGTGGAAGCCGGCACCGGCACCGGCAAGACCGTGGCCTACAGCCTGGCCGCCATCGCCTGCGCCAAGGCCGCCGGCAAGCGCCTGGTGGTCGCCACCGCCACCGTGGCGCTGCAGGAGCAGATCGTCCACAAGGACCTGCCCGACCTGCTGCGCAACAGCGGCCTGGCCTTCAGCTTCGCCCTGGCCAAGGGCCGCGGCCGCTACTTGTGTCTGTCCAAGCTCGACCACCTGCTGCAGGAGGGCCAGGCGCAGAACGCCACCGCCCAGCTGTTCGAGGAAGAGGGCTTTCGCATCGACGTCGACGAGAGCGGCACCAAGCTGTTCAACCAGATGATCGAGCGCCTGGCCGGCAACCGCTGGGACGGCGACCGCGACTCCTGGCCGGAAGCCATCGAGGACGCCCACTGGGCACAGCTGACCACCGACCACAGCCAGTGCACCAACCGCCACTGCCCGAACTTCCAGCAGTGCGCCTTCTACAAGGCGCGCGAGGGCATGACCAAGGTCGACGTCATCGTCACCAACCACGACCTGGTGCTGGCCGACCTGGCCCTGGGCGGCGGCGCCATCCTGCCGGACCCGCGGGAAACCCTCTACGTCTTCGACGAAGGCCACCACCTGCCGGACAAGGCCATCGGCCACTTCGCCCACTTCACCCGCCTGCGCGCCACCGCCGACTGGCTGGGGCAGGTGGAGAAGAACCTCACCAAGCTGCTGGCGCAGAACCCGCTGCCCGGCGACCTCGGCCGGCTGATCGAGCAGGTGCCGGAGCTGGCCCGCGAGCTGCGCACCCACCAGCAGTTCATGTTCACCGCCTGCGAGGAGATCGGCGACTTCCGCGCCGGCGAGGACATGGAGGGCCGCGAACGGCCGCGCCACCGCTTCGAGGGCGGGGTGGTCCCCGAGCACATCCGCGAGATGGGCATCGAGCTGAAGAAGGGCTTCGCCAAGCTCACCGACCTCTTCACCCGCCTCACCGAACTGCTCAAGCAGGCCATGGACGGCGAGGGTACCGCCGGCGTCGCCAGCTACCAGGCCGAGGAGTGGTACCCGCTGTTCGGCAGCCTGCTGTCCCGCGCCCAGGGCAACTGGGAACTGTGGACCGCCTTCACCTGCGAGGACCCTGAAGACAGCCCGCCCATGGCGCGCTGGCTGACCCTGGCCGAGAGTGGCACCTTCTACGACATCGAGGCCAACGCCAGCCCGATCCTCGCCGCCGAGACCCTGCGCCGCAACCTGTGGAACGTCGCCTACGGCGTGCTGGTGACCTCCGCCACCCTGACCGCCCTGGGCACCTTCGACCGCTACCGCATGCGCGCCGGCCTGCCGCGCGCGGCGGTCACCGCCGTGGTGCCCAGCCCCTTCCACCATGCCGAGGCCGGCGTGCTGCGGGTGCCGGACCTGAAGGCCGACCCGCGCGACGCCGCCGCCCACACCGCGGCCATCGTCCGCGAGCTGCCGGCCATGGTCGAGGGCGCGCGCGGCACCCTGGTGCTGTTCGCCTCGCGCAAGCAGATGCAGGAAGTCTTCGACGGCCTGGAGCGCGACTGGCGCAAGCGCGTGCTCATCCAGGGCAACCTGTCCAAGCAGGAGACCCTCAACAAGCACAAGGCCCGCGTGGACGACGGCGAGCCCAGCGTGCTCTTCGGCCTGGCCAGCTTCGCCGAGGGCGTCGACCTGCCGGGGGCCTACTGCGAGCACGTGGTGATCGCCAAGATCCCCTTCGCGGTGCCGGACGACCCGGTGGAGGCGGCGCTGTCGGAGTGGATCGAGGCGCGCGGCGGCAACCCCTTCATGGAGATCGCCGTGCCCGACGCCTCGCTGCGCCTGGTGCAGGCCTGCGGGCGCCTGCTGCGCACCGAGCAGGACCGCGGCACCATCACCCTGCTGGACCGTCGGGTGGTGACGCAGCGCTACGGCAAGGCCATCCTCAACGCCCTGCCGCCGTTCCGCCGCGAGATCGCGTAGGGCGCGGCACCCGGTACAGGGGGGCGGCGCGCCGTCCCCGCTCGCAAACCCCGGCGGCGCCCGGCGCCGCCCCAAGGACAAGGTTGCATGCGTTCACTCCGTTGGCATCTGCCCCTGCTGTTCAGCCTGAGCCTCGCCAGCGCCCCGCTGTGGGCCGCGCCCAGCGACGACACCCTGTTCAACTTCGTCAAGCCGATGGCCGTGGTCAACGTCGGTTTGCAGGACGCCGACCTGCCCAGCGCCACCGCCGAGGCCACGCCCGAGGGCGAGGTCCTGCGGCGGGTGAAGTTCCACCCGGCGGCCCGCCCCACGCTCACCCTCAAGCCCGCCAGCGGCAGCTGGGACTGGTCCCGGGCCGACGCCATGAGCCTGCGCATCCAGAGCGCCATGGGCTGGGCGCTGACCCTGGAGATCGACATCGACAACCTCGACGGCACGCCCGGCCTGCATGCCAGCGTCGCACTGCCCGCAGGCCCGGCGCAGACCCTGCTGGTGCCGCTGCAGGCCACCGCGCCGCAACTGTTCGGCATGCGCGCCGGGGTGCCGATGCCGATGACCCTGGACGGCCAGCGCGTCATCGTCGCCCCGGTGGTCACCGGCGAGCTGCAGCGCAACAAGGTCGGCGCGGTGCGCATCTACCTGAGCGGCCCGAAGGCGGCCCAGGACATCCTCGTCGGCCGCTTCGGCACCCGTTCCGGCGGCGACGAGCTGCGCCGGGCCTACACCGGCATCATCGACGCCTACGGCCAGTCCACCCGCAGCGACTGGCCGGAGAAGGTGAAGAGCGTCGAGCAGTTGGCCAACGCCTGGAAGGCCGAAGGCGAGCAACTGAAGAAATGGCAGGCCCAGGCGCAGCCCAGCGACACCTTCGGCGGCTTGCTGGAGGGCCCGGACTTCCAGGCCACCGGCTTCTTCCGCACGGAGAAGCGCAACGGCCGCTGGTGGCTGGTGACGCCGGACGGGCACCCGTACTGGTCCCTGGGCGTGAACACGGTGAACAGCGAAAGCAGCCAGACCTACGTCGAGGGCCGCGAGTACATGTTCAACGAGCTGCCCGCCGAGGGTGAACCGCTGGCCGACTTCTACGGCCAGAGCGACGACCGCGACGGCGTTGGCGCCCAGCAGGGCAGGGCCTTCGGCCACGGCCGCTGGTACGACTTCTACGCTGCCAACCGCTACCGCGCCACCGCCGGGCTGAGCGGCCAGCAGGCCGCCGACGCCTGGCTGGAGCGCACCCTGGCGCGCCTCGACGCCTGGGGCTTCAACGGCCTGGGCAACTGGAGCCAGCCGGCCTTCGCCGGCGCCTCGCGCATCCCCTACAGCCTGCCGCTGGCCATCGGCGGCGACTACGCCACCGTCAGCACCGGCTACGACTGGTGGGGCGCCATGCCCGACCCCTTCGACCCGAAGTTCGCCATGGCCGCCGAGCGCGCCATCGCCATCGCCACCCGCGACCACCGCGAAGACCCCTGGCTGCTCGGCTACTACGCCGACAACGAGCTGGCCTGGGCCGGGCAGGGCAGCGACCCGCGCAACCACTACGCCCTGGCCTTCGGCGCGCTGGCGCTGTCCACCGACAGCCCGGCCAAGCGCGCCTTCATCAAGCAGCTCAAGGACAAGTACCACGAGCACGAGGCCCTGGCCGAAGCCTGGGGCGTCGAGCTGGGCGCCTGGGAAGACCTGGACGCGCCGGGCTACCAGGCCCCCGCGGTGCAGGCGGAACACCCGGCCATCGAGCAGGACTACAGCGCCTTCCTGCGCCTGTACGCCGACCAGTACTTCAGGACCCTGCGCGACTCCCTGAGCTGGCACGACCCCAACCACCTGCTGCTGGGCGGGCGCTTCTCGGTGAACACCCCGGAGGCCCTGGCTTCCTGCGCGCAGTACTGCGACCTGCTGAGCTTCAACCTCTATGCGCCGACGCCACAGCAGGGCTACGACGCCGCCTACGTGCGCAGCCTCGACAAGCCGGTGCTGATCAGCGAGTTCCACTTCGGCTCGCGCGACCGCGGCCCGTTCTGGGGCGGCGTCTCCGAGGTGTACAACGAGCAGCAGCGCGGCGAGCGCTACCAGCAGTTCCTCGCCGCCGCGGTGAAGGACCCGCAGATCGTCGGCGCGCACTGGTTCCAGTACCTCGACCAGCCCGCCAGCGGCCGCCTGCTCGACGGCGAGAACGGCCATATCGGCCTGGTCGGCATCACCGACCTGCCGTTCACCGGCTTCATCGACGCGGTGCGCAAGGGCAACCAGCAAGTGATGAAGGCCATGCTGGAAGAGGCCCGCGCCGCCGCCAAGGCAGCGCCCGAGGCGCCCACCCCGCGGGTCGATCCGGACGCCACCGCCAGCGCCGCGCAGCAGGCGCCGGCGGTGCAATAGAACGGCATTCGCCGCGGCCATGATGGCCGCGGCCCTACCCTGGTCGGGTTCACAAGCCGGCGGGGTGCTGGAAGAATGCGCCTTTCGTCCCCAGCCTGGAGTGCCCCATGTCCCTGCAAGGCCATTGCGACAGCCGCTTCACCCCCGTAGCCGACGCCTTCGCCGCGCTCTTCGAGGACCCGCAGGAGCGGGGCGCCGCGCTGTGCATCCAGGTCGGCGGCGAGACCCTGGTGGACCTCTGGGCCGGCAACGCCGGCAAGGACGAGGGCCAGGCCTGGCAGGCCGACACCCTTCTCAACCTGTTCTCCTGCACCAAGACCTTCGCCGCCGTGGCCGCCCTGCAACTGGTGGGCGAGGGCCGCCTGGAGCTGGACGCCCCGGTGGCGCGCTACTGGCCGGAGTTCGCCGCCGCCGGCAAGCAGGCCATCACCGTGCGCCAGTTGCTCTGCCACCGCGCCGGGCTGCCGGCGCTGCACGAGATGCTGCCCGCCGAGGCGCTGTACGACTGGCAGGCGATGACCGCCGCGCTGGCCGCCGACACACCCTGGTGGACCCCGGGCAGCGAGCATGGCTACGCGCCCATCACCTACGGCTGGCTGATCGGCGAGGTGATCCGCCGGGTGGATGGCCGCGAGCCCGGCACCGCCATCGTCGAGCGCACCGCCAGGCCCCTGGGGCTGGACTTCCACATCGGCCTGGACGATGCCGAGTTCCCCCGCGTGGCGCACATCGCCCGGGCCAAGGGCAACCTCGGCGACGCCGCGGCGCAGCGCCTGCTGCGCACCCTGATGAGCGAGCCGACCGCCCTGAGCACCCGCGCCTTCACCAACCCGCCGTCGATCCTCACCAGCACCAACAAGCCCGAGTGGCGGCGCATGCAGCAGCCGGCGGCCAACGGCCACGGCAATGCCCGCGCCCTGGCCGGCTTCTACGACGGCCTGCTGCAGGGCAAGCTGCTGGATGCCGCGCTGCTCGCCGAACTGACCTGCGAGCACGCCCGCGGCGAGGACCGCACCCTGCTCACCAGTACCCGCTTCGGCCTGGGCTGCATGCTAGACCAGCCGGAGCTGGCCAACGCCACCTACGGCCTCGGCCCGCAGGCCTTCGGCCACCCCGGCGCCGGTGGCTCGGTGGGCTTCGCCGACCCCGAGCGCGGCCTGGCTTTCGGCTTCGTCACCAACACCCTCGGCCCCTACGTGCTGATGGACCCGCGCGCGCAGAAACTGGCGCGCATCGCCGGCGACTGCCTGTGAAAGCCGCCGGCCAGGCGCCCCGCGGCGCCTGGCCGACGAAGCGGCGGAACCTTCCGCCGCGGCTCCGCTCGAATGGCGACTTCATGGGGAAATACCGTTGGCGTTGGCCGCGGTTTTCCCCCGCTGATAGGGTCGGGGTTTCACCGCTCGTCAGTTGAAGAGCAAAATACCTATTTCCCTTAGTAAGTTATGTTCGAATCCTGATTCGCGACATTAACTTGTGTCCGCCCCTGTTGCCCCAAGACCGTCCAATGGAAGTCCGCCCATGAGACTGCTCAAGCTTTCCACCCTGTCCCTCTGCGTCGCCCTGGGCGCCTGCAGCCACTTCCAGTCCCAGGACGCCGCCGCGCCGGCGCCCAGCCAGGCCAAGGCCGAGGGCGGCAGCCACTGGTGGTGGCCGTTCGGCGATTCCGCGGCCAGCGCCCGGGCCGAGGCCAAGGCTCCCGCCGAGGCGCCCCGTCCGGTGGTGGCCCAGGTGGATGCGGCCACCGACAAGTCGGCCGGCGGCCACTGGTGGTGGCCCTTCGGCGATTCCGCCTCGGCCCAGGCCAAGGCGGAAAACCCGGTGGCCGCGCCCAGCGCCCAGGACACCAAGGCCTGGCTGGACCAGTACGAAGCCTCGGTGCGCGCCGCCGTGGCCGGCAGCAAGTTCAGCGTCGAACGCCGCGACAACGCCCTGGTGCTGACCGCGCCGGTGGACGGCTCCTTCAATCCCAAGCGCCCGGAACTGCTGCTGCCGATCACCCTGGCGCCGCTGGCCAATGTCGCCAAGGTGGTCGAGAAGGACCAGCAGGCCGGCGTGTTCATCCTCGGCCACAGCGACAGCAGCGGCGACAAGGCGACCAACGACAAGGTCAGCCAGCAGCGCGCCGTGGCCATCGCCGCGATCTTCCGCCTCAGCGGCCTGGGCAACGACCGCCTGCGCTACAAGGGCGTCGGCGACGCACAGCCCATCGCCGACGAGAAGACCAAGGCCGGCCGCGCCAAGAACCGCCGCGTCGAAGTCATGCTGACCCCCCGCGGCGGCCTGCTGGCCCTGGCCCAAAGCAACTGAAGCCACGCGGCGCTTGTCGCCGGTCAAGCAATCCCGCTTTCCACTGGTTAAGCTATGGCACTGGCTTTCCTGAGGAGACGACGATGGCCCAGACCCTGGCCGACATGCGCCGCGAATACACCCGGGACGGACTCTGCGAGACCCAGGCGCCCGCAGAGCCCTTTGTCCTGTTCCAGCAATGGTTCGAGGACGCGGTGAAGACCGAGCAGCTGCCGGTCGAACCCAACGCCATGACCCTGGCCACGGTGGACGCCGACGGCCAGCCGCATTGCCGCGTGCTCCTGCTCAAGGGGCTGGACGACCGCGGCTTCACCTTCTTCAGCAACTACGACAGCGCCAAGGGCGAGCAGCTCGCGGCCAACCCGCGCGCGGCCATGACCTTCTTCTGGCCGGCGCTGGAGCGCCAGGTGCGTATCGAGGGTCGCGTGGAGAAGGTCTCGGTGGAAGAGTCCGACGCCTACTACCGGGTGCGTCCGCTGGGCAGCCGCCTGGGCGCCTGGGCCTCGCCGCAGAGCCGGGTGATCAGCGGCCGCGAGGAACTGGAGCGGATGCTGGCGGAGACCGAGAAGCGCTTCATGGACGTCGCCCCGCACTGCCCGGACCACTGGGGCGGCTACCGCCTGCTGCCGCAGCGCCTCGAGTTCTGGCAGGGCCGCCCGAGCCGCCTGCACGACCGCCTGAACTACCGCCTGGTGGATGGCGCCTGGCAACGCGAGCGCCTGGCGCCCTGATCCCCGCACGGCACTTTTCGTAGGATGGGGTGAGCTTGTGTTACCCATGTCTCCCGGCAGAACACTTGCGAAACCCATGCGGTCACGGTGATGGGTATCGCTTCGCTCAACACCATCCTACGCCGGCTCGTACAAAGCTCCGCGCCCTCCTATGTAGGAGCGGGCCCTGCCCGCGATTCGCGCGCAGGGCCCGCTTCCTACGACCGTGCTTCCTGGAACCGTAGGAGCGGACTCTGTCCGCGATTTGGCGGATAACGCCGTAGGCGTTATGCGCCCTACGAACTATCGCGAACGCGGGAAGCCAGGTTCGCGAGCAAGAACTAGGCGTCCCCCTCGATCCTACGAAGAGCAAAAGCGCTCTTGCTCTGGCATTTGCGTTTGGGACGTCCAGAGGAACCATCGAGCGCACCGGAACGCCCCTTCAGAAGGCCGAGCGAAACCGGCGCTCAGGAGGTCATGCGACATGGATGTCGCTAGAGCCCCGATGGGCTACAGGGACGTACCCTCGGGGCGGGCCTCCGTGGCGGGGGAGTTCGCGAGGGTAGCCCGGCTCCATCGGGCCCGTATGTCGGGGCAAGCCTTCTTGGTTACTTCTTTGGCGTTTGAAAGAAGTGACTCGCCCGAGGGGGCGAAACGAGAGACATCAACGCACTCGGAGCGGCGCGCTACACCCAAACCCAATAGACAGTTGCTCCTACGAAGAGCGCCCCGGCGCAGCCTGCAAGACAGTTGCTCCTACAGGCGTAGGGCGTACAACCGTTCGCGGTTGTACGCCGTTACACCCATCCCATCATCGACACCATGGTCGAGCCGAACCCGCAGTCCGCCCCGGTTCCCGGCATGAGTCCGAGTGGGATACGGCCAAGGTCAAGCGGCGGATAACCGCGAACGGTTATCCGCCCTGCGCCAATCGTTTCCCCTGCTGCACGGCGTTGTAGGATGCCCCCTACATACCGACACCGGACCCGACCATGAAACTCGTCATCGCCCCCGACTCCTTCAAGGAAAGCCTGTCCGCCCCCGAGGTCGCCGCCGCCATCGCTCGAGGCTGGTCGCGGGCGCGGCCGCTCGACGAGATCCTGCTGCGGCCCATGGCTGACGGCGGCGAGGGCACCGTGGATGCGGTGCTGGCGGCCACCGGCGGCGAACGCCGCGAATGCGAGGTGCGCGGGCCGCTGGGGGCGCCGGTGCGGGCCCATTGGGGTTGGCTGGAGGAGGGTACCGCGGTGATCGAGATGGCCGCCGCCAGTGGCCTGCACTGGGTGGCGCCGGCGCAGCGCGATGCGACGCGCACCACCAGCTACGGTACCGGCGAACTGATCCGCGCGGCGCTGGATGCCGGGGCGCGCAAGGTCATCCTCGGGCTCGGCGGCAGCGCCACCAACGACGGCGGCATGGGCCTGCTGCAGGCCCTGGGCGCGCGTTTCCTCGCCACAAGCGGCGAGCCCCTGGGCGACGGCGGCGCGGCCCTGGCCGAATTGCACGAGATCGACCTGGCGGGCCTCGACCCGCGCCTGGCCGAGGTCGAGGTGGAAGTCGCCGCCGACGTGAACAACCCGCTGTGCGGCGAGCACGGCGCCTCGGCGGTGTTCGGCCCGCAGAAGGGCGCCAGCCCCGAGCAGGTCCGCCAGCTCGACGCCGCGTTGGCGCGCTATGCCGAAGTCACCGCCCGCACCCTGGGCCAGGATCACAGCCTGTTCCCCGGTGTCGGCGCGGCGGGCGGCCTGGGCTTTGCCGCGCGGGCCTTCCTCAAGGCGCGCTTCCGTCCCGGCGTGGAACTGGTGGCCGAGGTTTCCGGCCTGGCCGAGGCACTGCATGGCGCCGACCTGGCGATTACTGGCGAAGGCCGCCTGGACGAGCAGAGCCTGCATGGCAAGACGCCGATCGGCGTGGCCCGGGCGGCGCATGCGGCGGGCGTTCCGCTGATCGCCCTGGCCGGCAGCCTGGGGCCGGGTTACGGGCGCTTGCACGAGGCCGGCATCGCCGCGGCCTTCAGTTTGGTGCCGGGGCCCGTCAGCCTGGCCGAGGCCATGGCGGGCGCCGCGGAGGAACTGGAGGCGCGCGCCGAGGAGCTGGCGCGCCTGTGGAGCCTGGCTCAGCCGGCGCGGTAGTCGTCGGCGGCGCGCTGCAGCCACGCCGGCAGGTCGCTGCGCGACACGCCTTCGTCACGGGCCAGTTGCAGGCAGTGCAGCAGGTATTCGCGCTTTTGCGGATCGTCGCCGGCCAGCGACAGCGCCAGGTCGCGGTCCATCCAGCGGCGGATGCGCACGAACAGCCACCAGTGGAAGTACAGGCCGGCGGCGGTGGTGACGACGATGATGAAGTAGTCCATGGGGCCTTCCTCGCGGGGACGCTGACCTTACCCCAAGCGGAATCGGGGATGAACGTGCGCTTTTGCCGCAGCTGTAGGAAGAAGCTGTACGGTGGCTGAATCGAACGAAAACTTTGATTTGGCCGGCGTGACAGCAAGGGGCGCGGCAGAGTCTAATATTCACATATCTATTCGGAGGTTTCCGTATGCGTAAATCCGCCTTCCTGCTCGCCGGTTTCACTGCAGTGGCCCTGGCCCTCGGCGGCTGCCAGTCCAGCCTGACCGGCGACACCTACAGCCGTGACGAGGCCCGTACCGTGCAGAACGTACGCTGGGGCACCATCGAAGCCCTGCGCCCGGTGAAGATCGAGGGCACCAAGACGCCGATCGGCGCCGCGGCGGGTGCTGCCGTGGGCGGTATCGGTGGCAGCGCCATCGGTGGCGGCAAGGGCAGCTACGTGACCGCCATCATTGGTGCCGTGGCCGGCGGCCTGCTGGGCGCGGCCACCGAGGAAGGCCTGACCCGCACCCAGGGCGTGGAGATCACCGTGCGTGAAGACGACGGCAGTTCCCGCGCCTACGTGCAGGAAGTCGACCAGGGCGCCATCTTCCGCGTCGGCGAGCGCGTGCGCATCCTGACCGTCAACGGCACCAGCCGCGTTTCCCACTGATCGCTCCGCCCATCCGGGCGGCAACGGCTCCTGGCGCGCGACCCCGGTTTCCGGTGTCGCGCGCTATCGTTTCCGGACAGCGCTTTTTCCCGTTCCCAGCCTTTCGTAATAGTTCTATCCAAGACGCGCGTTCGATAGATATGGATAATCGCTCGGCTCCACGGCTTTCCTGGTAAGTCAGCCGTGTCTGAAAGATTAAGGAGAAGGTCATGATGCTGGCGCTGTTGATCGCGCTGCCTTTCCTGGGCTGTTGCCTGCCGGTCCTGTTCGAACGCCTGGGCCGCAATGCCTGCGCCGCGGCGGCGGCCGTCGCCCCGTTGCTGGGCCTGGGGCTGCTGTTCGCCCAGCGCGGCGTGCTCGGCGGCGAACGGCTGCTGGCGCGCTACGACTGGCTGCCGGAACTGGGCCTGAACCTCAGCCTGCGCCTGGACGGCCTGGGCTTCCTGTTCGCCCTGCTGATCCTCGGCATCGGCCTGCTGGTGATCCTCTACGCCCGCTACTACCTCTCCGAGCGCGAACCCACCGGGCGCTTCTACGGTTTCCTGCTGCTGTTCATGGGCGCCATGCTCGGCGTGGTGCTCAGCGAGAATCTGCTGCTGATGCTGGTGTTCTGGGAGCTCACCAGCCTGTCGTCGTTCCTCCTGATCGGCTTCTGGAACCACCGCTCGGACGCCCGCCGCGGCGCGCGCATGGCCCTGGCGGTCACCGGTGGCGGCGGCCTTGCGCTGCTCGCCGGCATCCTGCTGATCGGCCAGGTGGTGGGCAGCTTCGAGCTGAGCGACGTGCTCGCCGCGCGCGGGGTGCTGCAGGCCAGCGCGTTGTTCCCGCTGATCCTGGTGCTGGTGCTGCTGGGCGTGTTCACCAAGTCGGCGCAGTTCCCCTTCCATTTCTGGCTGCCCCACGCCATGGCGGCGCCCACGCCGGTGTCGGCCTACCTGCACTCGGCGACCATGGTGAAGGCCGGCGTGTTCCTGCTGGCGCGCCTGTACCCGGCGCTGGCCGGCAACGACCTGTGGTTCTACCTGGTCGGCCTGACGGGCCTGGCGACGCTGCTGCTGGGCGCCTTCCTGGCGCTGTTCCAGAACGACCTCAAGGGCCTGCTGGCCTACTCGACCATCAGCCACCTGGGCCTGATCACCCTGCTGTTCGGCCTGGACTCGCCCATGGCCAACGTCGCGGCGATCTTCCACATCATCAACCACGCCACCTTCAAGGCCTCGCTGTTCATGGCCGCGGGGATCATCGACCACGAGACCGGCAGCCGCGACATGCGCCGCATCAACGGGCTGTGGAAGTACATGCCGCACACCGCGGTGCTGGCCATGGTGGCCTCGGCGTCCATGGCCGGGGTGCCGCTGCTCAACGGCTTCCTCAGCAAGGAGATGTTCTTCGGCGAGACCCTCTCGCAGAACATGGCCGGCGCCTTCAACTGGCTGATCCCGACCCTGGCCACCGTCGCCACGCTGTTCTCGGTGAGCTACTCGGTGCGCTTCATCCACGACGTGTTCTTCAACGGCGAGCCGGTCGACCTGCCGAAGACGCCCCACGAGCCGCCGCGCTACATGAAGGTGCCGGTGGAGATACTGGTGGGCCTGTGCCTGCTGGTCGGCATGGCCCCGGCCTGGACGGTGGCACCGCTGCTGGCGGCGGCCGCCTCGGCGAGCCTGAACGGCGCGCTGCCGGCCTACAGCCTGGCGATCTGGCACGGTTTCAACGCGCCGCTGGCGATGAGCCTGATCGCCCTGGTCGGCGGCATCGCCCTGTACCTGCAGCGCCGGCCGCTGTTCGCCTGGTTCGCCGGCCTGCCGGCGGTGGACGCCAAGGAGGTGTTCGAGGCGCAGGTGCAACGGCTGGCGGGCTTCGCCAGCGGCCTCACCGCCCTGCTGGAGAACGGCTCGCTGCAACGCTACGTGCTCTGGCTGCTGCTGGCCGCGCTGGTGGTGGTCTGCACCGGCCTGGCGGGCCTGCCCGCGCTGGCCGGAAGCCGCGCCTTCGTCGAGGTCGACCCGGTCACCGCGCTGTGCCTGGCGCTGCTGGCCCTGGCCGGGCCGCTGACCGCGGTCTTCCACCGCCAGCGCCTGGTGGCGCTGGTGGTGCTGAGCATCGCCGGGCTGCTGGTGGCCCTGGCCTTCGCCCGCTTCGCCGCGCCGGACCTGGCGCTGACGCAACTGGCGGTGGAAGTGGTGACCATGGTGTTGCTGATGCTCGCGCTCTACTACCTGCCGCAGCGCACGCCGAAGGAAAGCAGCAGCCTGCGCGGCCTGCGCGACTTCCTGGTGGCCGTCGCCTGCGGGGTGATGGTGGCGCTGCTGGCCTACGCGGTGTTCAGCCGGCCCTACGACAGCATCGCCGGCTACTACCTGCAGCACAGCGTTTCCGGGGGCGGTGGGCACAACGTGGTGAACGTCATCCTGGTCGACTTCCGCGGCTTCGACACCCTGGGCGAGATCAGCGTGCTGGCCATCGCCGCGGTGGGCATCTTCGCCCTGCTCGACGGCCTGCGCCTGCCGCGCCGCGCGCGCGACGCCGAGGGCCTGGCCTGGTCGGCCGACGCCCACCCGCCGATCCTCGCCACCCTGGCCCGGCTGCTGCTGCCGCTGGCGCTGCTGGTGGCGGTGTTCATCTTCCTGCGCGGGCACAACCTGCCGGGCGGCGGCTTCATCGCCGGGCTGGTCACCGCGGTGGCGCTGATCCTCCAGTACATCGCCTGCGGTAGCCGCTGGGTGCGTACCCGCCTGCCGCTGAGCTATTCACGCGGGGCGGGGCTGGGGGTGTTCGTCGCCGGCCTCACCGGCCTGGGCAGCTGGGCCTTCGGCTATCCGTTCCTGACCTCGTCCTTCGGCCACTTCCAACTGCCGCTGGTGGGCGAGTTCGAGCTGGCCACGGCCATGCTCTTCGACCTGGGCGTCTACCTCACGGTGGTGGGCGCGACCCTGCTGATCCTCGCCGGCCTCGGCGAGCTGAACGCGCCGCCTGAGCCGGCGCCGGCCAAGGAGGCCCGCTGATGGAAGCGCTGTTCGCCATCACCCTCGGCCTGCTCACCGCCAGCGGCGTGTACCTGCTGCTGCGCGCGCGCACCTTCCCGGTGGTGCTGGGCCTGACCCTGATCTCCTACGCGGTGAACCTGTTCCTCTTCGCCATGGGCCGCCTGGCCGGCGAGCCGGCGGTGCTGGGCCAGGTGGCCCATCCCGGCGACCCGATCCCGCAGGCGCTGGTGCTGACCGCCATCGTCATCGGCTTCGCCATGACCGCCTTCGTCATCGTCCTGGCCCTGCGCGGGCTGGCCGAGACCGGTGACGACCACGTCGACGGCAAGGCGCGGGAGGAGGGCGAATGAACCATCTGCTGATCGCCCCGGTCCTGCTGCCGCTGTTCGCCGGCTGCCTGCTGCTGCTCGTCGGGCACGCCTCGCGCGCCGCGCGGGGGCTTTCGCTGCTGGCTACCCTGGCGCTGTTGCCGCTGAGCGTGCTGCTGCTGCAACAGGCCGCCGGTGGCCAGGTGCAGTTCTACGCCCTGGGCAACTGGCAGCCGCCGTTCGGCATCATCCTGGTGCTCGACCGCCTGAGCGCGCTGATGCTGCTGGCCAATGCGCTGCTGGCCAGTTTCGCGCTGCTGTACGCGCTGCGCGGCGACGACCGCCGCGGCAAGCACTTCCACGCGCTGTTCCAGTTCCAGTTGCTGGGCCTCAACGGCGCCTTCCTCACCGGCGACCTGTTCAACCTCTTCGTGTTCTTCGAGATCCTGCTGATCGCCTCCTACGCGCTGCTGCTGCACGGCGGCGGGGCGGGGCGGGTGCGCGCCGGGGTGCACTACGTGGTGCTCAACCTGGTGGGCTCGGCGTTCTTCCTGATCGCCGTGGGCGTGCTCTACGGCGTGACCGGCACCCTGAACATGGCCGACATGGCTGGCCGCGTGGCCCAGCTGGGTATGGCCGATGCGCCCCTGGTGCGCGCCGCGGCGCTGCTGTTGCTGGTGGTGTTCGGCCTCAAGGCGGCGCTGCTGCCGCTGTACTTCTGGCTGCCGCGCGCCTACGCCGAGGCCAGTGCACCGGTGGCTGCGCTGTTCTCGATCATGACCAAGGTGGGCATCTACTCCATCCTGCGGGTGTACACGCTGATCTTCGGCGACCACGCCGGCGAGCTGGCCAACCTGGCCCAGGCCTGGCTGTGGCCGCTGGCCCTGGCGGGCATCCTGGCCGGCACCTTCGGGGCGCTGGCGGCCACCCGCCTGCAGGGCCTGCTGGCCTACCTGGTGGTGGTGTCCGCCGGCACCCAGCTGGCGGTGCTGGCGCTGGGCTCGGCGCAGTCCCTGGCGGCGCTGCTGTTCTACCTGCTGCACAGCACCTGGGTGGTGGGCGGGCTGTTCCTGCTCGCCGACCTGATCGCCCGCCAGCGCGGCGACAAGGCCGGCCTGCTGGTGCAGGGCCCGGCGCTGCTGCAGCCGCAGCTGCTGGGCACATTGTTCTTCGTCGGCGCCATCGCGGTGGCCGGCCTGCCGCCGTTCTCCGGCTTCTTCGCCAAGCTGCTGATCCTGCGTTCGGCCAGCGGCGGCGAGGCCCTGGCGCTGTGGGCCATCGTTCTGAGCAGCGGCCTGCTGGTCACCGTGGCCCTCAGCCGCGCCGGCAGCACGCTGTTCTGGAACACCGGGCGCACCGTCCTCGGCAGCGCCGAGCGTGACCCGCTGCGCCTGCTGGCGGCGGTGGCGCTGCTGGCCTCGGCGGTGCTCCTGGTGCTGTTCGCCAAGCCGCTGCAGGCCTACCTGCAGGCTACGGCGGAGCAGTTGCTGGACGTCGACCTCTACCGCCGGGCGATCCTGGCCGGAGGTGGCGCATGATCCGCCGCCTGCTGCCGCATCCGCTGCTCAGCCTGTGCCTGCTGCTGGGCTGGGTGCTGCTGGTCGACGACTTCTCCTTCGGCCACTGGCTGCTCGGCGCCGTGCTCGGCCTGGCGTTGCCGCTGCTGTGCCGCGACATGCTGCTGGCGCCGCTGCGCATCCAGCGCCCGGGCCTGCTGCTGCGTTTCATCGGCCTGGTGCTGTACGACATCGTCATGGCCAACCTGCAGGTCGCGCGCCTGGTGCTCGGGCCGACTCGCGACCTGCGCCCGGGCTTCGTCGAGGTGCCGCTGGAGCTGCGCGAGGACCTGCCCATCGCCATCCTCGCCAGCGTCATCACCCTGACCCCCGGCACGGTCTCCGCCGACCTCAGCGCCGACCGCCGCAGCCTGCTGGTGCACGGCCTGGACGTGCCCGACGCGCAGGCCCTGGTGGCGGACATCAAGGCGCGCTACGAGGCGCCGCTGAAGGAGGTGTTCGAATGCTCGCCTACGTGATCCCGCTGTGCCTGGCGCTGATCGCCCTGGCCCTGCTGCTGACGGTGGCGCGCCTGGTGCGAGGGCCGAGCGCGGCCGACCGCATCCTGGCGCTGGACACCCTGTCGGTGGAGGCCATCGCGCTGATCCTGCTGTTCGGCATCTGGCGCGGCAGCGGCCTGTACTTCGAGGCGGCGCTGCTGATCGCGGTGATGGGCTTCGTCAGCACCGTGGCGCTGTGCAAGTTCCTGCTGCGCGGAGACATCATCGAATGAACCTGTTCGTGGAAATCCTCGTCAGCGCGCTGCTGCTGGGCGGCAGCCTGTTCGCCCTGCTCGGCGCCGTGGGCCTGTACCGCCTGCCGGACTTCTACACGCGCCTGCACGCGCCGACCAAGGCCTCGACCCTCGGCGTGGGCGGCGTGGCGCTGGGTTCGCTGCTGTACTTCAGCAGCGGCAGCGGCGTGAGCCTGCACGAGGTGCTGATCACCCTGTTCCTGTTCATCACCGCGCCGGTCAGCGCCCACCTGCTGGCCAAGGCTGCCATGCAGGCGCGCCTGCCGCGCATGCCGCGTACCCGCGGGGAGCCTTGGGAGTAGGACCACTCCTTGGGATGGTGGCGCGGATTTATCCGCGATCATCCGTCGCTGGGAACGGGGCAGGTGAACGCGTAGGGCGAATAACCGTTCGCGGTTATCCGCCGCTGGCTCGAGCACCGAGGCCGAGGGCAACGGCGGATAACGCCGTAGGCGTTATGCGCCCTACGAAGAGCCTTGGCGGGGCCATTACAGTTTTCCCCCGGCGCTGTGCCTGTCAGCCACCCGCGGCGCGCTTCTATACTGCGGGGATTCATTTCTCGGAGCGTCCCGTGCAGCAGTCCCGGCCCTTCGCCCTGGCATGCCTGGTCCTGGCCATGGCGCTGTGGGGCAGTTCCTTCATCGCCCTGAAGCTGGCCTTCGCCGAATGGCCGGCGATGTGGGTGATCTTCGCCCGCATGGCCATCGGCAGCCTGATCTTCCTCGCCGCCTGGCGCTGGCGCGGGCGCATGGAGTACCGGCGCGGCGACTGGAAGTACCTGGTGGGCCTGGCGGTGTGCGAGCCGTGCCTGTACTTCGTCTGCGAATCCTTCGCCCTGCAGTACACCAGCGCCGCCCAGGCCGGGATGATCACCGCGCTGCTGCCGTTGCTGGTGGCGGTCGGCGCCTTCCTCCTGCTGCACGAGCGGGTGGCGCGCAACACCTGGGCCGGCTTCGCCCTGGCGGTGCTCGGCGCGCTCTGGCTGACCCTCGCCGGCGAGCCCGACCAGCACGCGCCGCAGCCGCTGCTGGGCAACTTCTTCGAGCTGCTGGCGATGGTCTGCGCCACCGGCTACACGCTGCTGCTCAAGCACCTGTCGGCGCGCTACTCGCCGTTCATCCTGACCGCCATGCAGGCCTTCATCGGCTCGGTCTTCTTCCTGCCGCTGGCGGCCGTCGGCTCGGGCCTGCCGCCGGCGCCCAGCGGCCAGGGGCTGTTCGCCCTGGTGTACCTGGGCAGCGTGGTCACCGTCGGCGCCTACGGCCTGTACAACTTCGGCGTCAGCCGGCTGCCGGCGAGCCAGGCCACCGGCTTCATCAACCTGATCCCGGTGTTCACCCTGGTGTTCGCCTGGCTGCTGCTGGGCGAGCGCCTAAACGGCCAGCAACTGCTGGCCACCGCCCTGGTGTTCGCCGGCGTCGCCCTCAGCCAGTGGCGCAGCGCCACGCCCGCGCCCGCCGGGGTGCTCGACTGACCGAACGAGGAAACGCCCCATGTCCATCGACATCCGCGACTGGACCCGCGAAGCCATCCGCATCATCGAGGCGGACTTCCAGCGCAGCGCCGACACCCACCTGATCCCCCTGGAGGCGCCGGGCCTGCCCGGCATCGACCTGTACTTCAAGGACGAGTCCAGCCACCCCACCGGCAGCCTCAAGCACCGCCTGGCGCGCTCGCTGTTCCTCTACGCGCTGTGCAACGGCTGGCTGAAGCCGGGGGCGCCGGTGATCGAGGCCTCCAGCGGCTCCACGGCGATTTCCGAAGCCTATTTCGCGCGCCTGCTGGGGCTGCCCTTCATCGCCGTGGTGCCGGCCAGCACCTCGAAGGAGAAGATCGCCCAGATCGCCTTCTACGGCGGCCGCAGCCACCTGGTGGACGACCCCACGCAGATCTACGCCGAATCCGAGCGCCTGGCCCGCGAGAGCGGCGGCCACTTCATGGACCAGTTCACCTACGCCGAGCGCGCCACCGACTGGCGGGCGAACAACAATATCGCCGAATCGATCTTCCAGCAGTTGCGCCACGAGCGCTTTCCCGAGCCGGCCTGGCTGGTCTCCAGCCCCGGCACCGGCGGCACCCTGGCCACCCTCGGGCGCTTCGCCCGCTACCGCCGGCACCAGACCCGCGTGCTCTGCGCCGACGCCGAGCGCTCGGTGTTCTTCGACGCCTACCGCACCGGCGACCGCAGCCTGACCCTGGACTGCGGCTCGCGCATCGAGGGCATCGGCCGGCCGCGGGTGGAGGCTTCCTTCCTGCCGGCGGTGCTCGACGCCATGGTCAAGGTGCCCGATGCCTGGTCGCTGGCGGCCATGCATTACCTGGCGCAGCGCCTGGGGCGGCGCGTCGGCGGCTCCAGCGGGACCAACCTGGTGGGCGCGCTGCTGGCGGCGCAGGGCATGATCGCGCGCGGCGAATCCGGCTCGGTGGTGGCGATCCTCTGCGACGGCGGCGAACGCTATGCCACCAGCTACTACGACCCGCTGTGGCTGATCCAGCAGGGCTTCCAGCTGGAGCCGCTGATCGACGCGGTGCGCGCCTGCGTGGAGCAGGGCAGCGCACTGCCCGAGGCGCTGCCGACGCTGGGGTTGTGACGGGCCGGCCTACTCCTGGTAGGCGGCGCCGGGGTAGGCGCAGCCGCGCATGACCTTGTCGTCCAGGCGCAGCTCGGCGGTGAGGCTGCTCACCGCGCCGCTCATGTCGTTGACGCAGCGTGCCGGGGCTACCCACAGCTCGAGTTTCTCGCCATTGGCCTCGGTGGAATAGCTGCTGCTGCCGCCGGGCACGCTTTCCACCACGTAGGGCAGCACCTGGTCCGCCTGGCCGGGGCGCTGCAGCAGCAGGCCCTGGGCGTTGACCATCACGCTCCAGCCCGGCTCGTTGCCGCCGGCCTGGACGATGGTCTGGCGGAAGTTGGGGTCGTCGCAGCCATGGCCCTCGTTCTGCAGGCGGTACAGCGAGCGCACCTCGAACTTGCCGTCGGTGTTGCTGGCCTGGCCGCCGGAGTAGGCGCCGCGCGCGTCGATGAACAGCTTGCCGGCGCCATCGGCGAACAGGTCGCGGGACTCGCGGGCCACGGCGCTGTCGGGGCCGTCCACCAGGTTGAACTGGCGCTGCTCGTTGCACGGCCGCAGCACCAGGCCGCCGTCCTGGCGGGTGATCTCGCCCTGGACCCGCGTCGGCGCATCCTGGCGGGTGGGCTCGGGCTTCCACACCTGGCAGGCGGCGAACAGGGGCAGCAGGGCATAGAGGAAGAGGCGGGCTGGACGCATGAGGTAGGGCTCCCGGAAAAATGCGCCCACGTTACCGAGCCGGGGGCACCCGCTCAAGGGCTACAGTGGTAGGGACTGTCGCAAAAGGAGGCATCCGATGATTCGTTACAAGCGGGCCTACGAGGCCCCGGCCGCGGAAGACGGCTACCGGGTACTGGTGGACCGGCTCTGGCCCCGGGGCATCAGCAAGGAGGAATTGCACCTGGACGAATGGCTCAAGGCGGTGGCGCCGTCCAACGAACTGCGCCAGCGCTTCCACCACGATCCCAGCCTGTTCGACGAATTCCGCCGCGCCTACCACGCCGAGCTGGCGGCGCACCCGGAGCACTGGTGGAAGCTGCTGGGCATCGCCGGCAAGGGCGACCTGACGCTGCTCTACGCGGCGAAGGACACCGAGCACAACAACGCGCGGGTGCTGGCGGAGTTCCTCGAGGACGAGATGGAAAGGGTGGGGGAGGGGAGTTCGCCGGTTTGCTATGCGGGGAAGAAGGAGTGAGGGTGTGCGGGCTTCTTGCAGGAGCGAGGGGGACGCCTAGTTCTTGCTCGCGAATGGAGTTACCCGGTGGCTTCGGTGTTTGAGGTTGACGCCGTTCCCTCTCCCCAACCCTCTCCCTGAAGGGAGAGGGGGCCGTTGGGCAGGGCTGGATGTTCTGGCGTTAGCCGGCAACACCGCAGATTTCCAGCTGAAACCATTCCTTTTCTCAGCACGGACAAGCCCCCTCTCCCTGAAGGGAGAGGGGGCCGTTGGGTAGGGCTGGATGTTCTGGTGTTAGCCGGCAACACCGCAGGTTTCCAGCTGAAACCATTCCTTTTCTCGGCACGGACAAGCCCCCTCTCCCTTCAGGGAGAGGGTTGGGGAGAGGGGACGGCGTCATCCCGAAACACCGTAGTCACCAGGTAATTCCGTTCGCGAGCAAGCTCGCTCCTACGAAAAGCCAGCCGCCCCCGTCGCTCACCAAACCTTGTAAACCCGCCCCGTCTCCGCCCCTTCCACACTCCGCGCGAAGCCCAGCGCCGCGTCCGCCGCCGGCACCGGCTTGAAGCCGCGGAAGAAGGGCCCGTAGCCCTCCATGGACTCCACCAGCACGTTCGAGCTCACCGCGTTGATCCGCTGCCCGCGGGGCAGTTCGATGGCGGCGCTGCGCACGAAGCCTTCCACCGCCGCGTTGACCATCGTGGCCGAGCTGCCCTGGCGGATCGGCTCCTCGCTGAGGATGCCGGTGGTCAGGGTGAAGGAGGCTCCGTCGTTGGCGTAGCGGCTGCCGATCAGCACCAGGTTGACCTGGCCCATCAGCTTGTCGCGCAGGCCGACGGCGTACTCGGCTTCGCCCATCTCGGCGAGTGGGCCGAAGTGCACCTTGCCGGCGGCGCTGACCAGGGCGTCGAAGGGGCCGACCTGCTCGAACAGGGCGCGGATCGAGGCGCTGTCGGTGATGTCCACGCGCAGGTCGCCGCTACTGCGGCCGACGCGGACGATCTCATGGCGCTGGCCCAGTTCGCTGGCCACGGCCTGGCCGAGGGTACCGCTGGCGCCGACGAGGATGATCTTCATGCTGACTCCGGGAACGGGTGGGTGACGGAGCCAGTCTAGGGACGTATTTTGTTTGGATAACCAGGCCAATCGGCAACCTTCCGTTTTCGTGGGGAAACAATCATGGGCGAGCTGGAAGACCTCTCGGCTTTCGCCGTGCTGCTGGAATGCGGCAGCTTCACCCGCGCCGCCGAGCGTTTGGGGTGCAGCAAGGGGCAGTTGTCCAAGCGCATCAGCGCCCTGGAGCAGGCCCTGGGCGTGACCCTGCTGCACCGCACCACGAGGCGCCTGGCGCTGACCGCCGCCGGCCAGGCCCTGCTGCCCGAGGCCCAGGCGCTCAACGCCCAGGCGGCGCGGGCGCGGCAGGCGGTGGCGCGGCTGCAGGAGGAAGCGCGCGGCACGGTGCGCATGAGCGTGCCGGTGTCCCTGGGCGAGACTTTCTTCGATGCCTGGCTGGTGGAGTTCTCCCGCAGCCACCCGGGCATCCGCCTGGAGCTGGACCTGGCCAACGAGCGCCGCGACCTGGTGGCCGAGGGCTTCGACCTGGCTATCCGCTCCGGCCTCGCCGGCGACGAGCGCCTGGTGGCGCGCCCGCTGTTCGCCCTGCAGGAGCTGACCTGCGCCACGCCGGACTATCTCGCCGCCCACGGCGAACCGCGCAGCCCGGCCGAGCTGGCGCGGCACAATTGCCTGCTCAACACCCACTACCCGGACCCCGACCAGTGGCTGTACCAGCGCGAGCACGAGCTGTTCCGCGTGGAGGTCGGCGGGGTGCTGGCGAGCAACCACTACACCCTGCTGAAGAAGGCCGCGCTGGCCGGCGTCGGCATCGCCCGGCTGCCGTCCTACATGCTCCAGGACGAATTGGCCGACGGCCGCCTGCGCTGGCTGCTGTGCGACTACCAGACGCGCAGCACGCCGGTGTTCCTGGTGCATCCGTACCAGGGCGGGTTGCCACGGCGCACGCAGCTGCTGGTGGACTACCTGCTGGCCTGGTTCGAGCGCGCGCGCCAGCGCCTGCTGCGCTTGCAGGGCTGAAACCGGCGCCGTTCAGCTTCGTTCAGTTTCGTTCAGCGAAGGTTCAGACGGGGTTCAGGAGAGGTTCAGGGGTAGATCGATAGGCTTTGCCCATTCCCTTGGCAACCCTCTGCGAGTCTCCGTCCATGAAAGCTTCGATCCTGAAAAGCCCCCGCTCCCTGCTGCTGGCCGCCTTCGTCGGCAGTGCCCTGGCGCTTTCCGGCTGTGCCTCCGACCTGTCCGGCAGCAGCTATTCCCGCGCCGACGCCCGCGCGGTGCAGACCGTGCGCATGGGCACCGTGGAGTCGCTGCGGGCGGTGCGGATCGAAGGCACCAAGACGCCGATCGGCACCCTGGCCGGCGCCGCCGTCGGCGGCATCGCCGGCAGTGGCATCGGGGGTGGCCGTGGCGCGGCCATCGCCACCATCCTCGGCGGGGTGGCCGGCGGCGCCGCCGGCTCGGCCATCGAGGAGGGCGTCACCCGCACCCAGGGCGTGGAAATCGTGGTCCGCGAGGACGACGGCATCTCCCGCGCCTACGTGCAGGCCGTGGACCCTGCGCAGGTGTTCCGCGTCGGCGACCGCGTGCGCGTCATGAGCGTCAACGGCGCCAGCCGCGTCACGCTCTGAGGCATAGTCATGAGGAAGCCGATCATCGCGCTCGTCGCGCTGCTGCTGGCGCCCCTCGCCTGGGCGGGCGAGGGTGACTCCTGGTACCTGCAGACCAGCGTCATCACCCGGCACTGGAACCACGACCCGGAACACAACAACCACCAGGACCTGGTCGGCCTGGAGCGCAACCGCGCCGATGGCTGGGTGTGGGGCGGGGCGACCTTCCGCAACTCGTTCCGCCAGCGCTCCAACTACGCATACGCTGGCAAGCGCTTCGACCTGGACGGCTCGCCGTTCTACTTCAAGGTCACCGGTGGCGCGCTGCAGGGCTACCACGGCGAGTACCGCGACAAGATCCCGCTGAACCGCTACGGCGTGGCGCCGGCCGTCATTCCCTCGATCGGCGCGCAGGTCGGCCGCTTCGCCAGCGAGTTCGTGGTGCTGGGCAACTCGGCCGGGATGATCAACGTCGGGGTGCACCTGTAGCGGTGCGCCCCGCTCAGCCGGCGACGTCGCCCAGGGCCGCGTCCAGCGTCTCGATCAGCAGGTCGGCGTGCTCCTGCTGGAAGGCCAGCAGCGGGCGGATCTTGAGGATGTTCTCCTGCGGGCCGGCGGCGCTGATCAGCACGCCGCGCTCGCGCATGGCGTTGACCACCCGGCGCGTCTGGGCGGCGGCCGGGGCCTTGGTCGCGTGGTCGGCGACCAGCTCCACGCCAAGGAACAGGCCGGCGCCGCGCACGTCGCCGATCAGCTCGTGGCGCTGGGCCAGGCGCTGGAAGCCTTCGCGCAGGTAGCTGCCGAGCCGTTCCGAGCGTTGCTGCAGGCCTTCGTCGCGGATCACGTCGAGCACCGCCTGGCCGGCGGCGCAGCTCACCGGGTTGCCGCCGAAGGTGTTGAAGTAGCGCACGCTGCGGCCGAAGCTCTCCAGTACCTGCGGGCGCGCCACCACGCCGGCGATGGGCTGGCCGTTGCCCATGGGCTTGCCCAGGGTGACCAGGTCCGGCTGCACGCCATGGCGCTGGAAGCCCCACATGTGCTCGCCGGTGCGGGCGAAGCCGGATTGCACTTCGTCGGCGATGTACAGCAGGCCCTCGGCGCGGGCCACGGCCACGGCTTCGGCGAGGAGGCCCGCGGGGCCGGCGAACACGCCGTCGCTGGCGAAGATGCCGTCCACCAGCAGCGCGGCGGGCTTGATGCCGTGGGCGCGCAGGTCGGCGATGGCGGCGCGCACGTCCTCGGCGAGCAGGCGGGCGACGTTCTCCGCGCCCAGGCGGTAGGCGTCCGGTGCGCGCACGGTGCGCGCATGGGCGGGCAGGGTGATGCCGCTGCCCAGCGCCGGCGAGAGTTCGGAGATGTCGCCGGTGACGCCATGGTAGGCGAAGCGGGTGACGATCACCCCGCTGCCGCCGGTGTGGTGGCGGGCGATGCGCAGGGCCAGGTCGTTGGCCTCGCTGCCGGTGCAGGTGAACATCACCTGGGACAGGTCGGCGGGGAAGGTGCCGAGCAGGTCCTCGGCGTAGTCGAGGATGCCTTCCTGCAGGTAGCGGGTGTGGGTGTTCAGCACCGCCGCCTGGCGGGCGACGGCCTCGACCACCCGCGGGTGGCAGTGGCCGACCGAGGCGACGTTGTTGTAGGCGTCCAGGTACTGCCGGCCCTGCTCGTCATAGAGCCACACGCCCTCGCCGCGCACGGTGTGCAGCGGGCGTTCGTAGAACAGCCGGTAGGCCGGGCCGAGCAGGCGCTCGCGGCGCTCGATCAGGCTGCGTTCCTTGTCGCTCAGGCGCTCGGCGTCGGCCGGGCTGTAGCCGTTGGTCATGGTCATGCGGGGGACTCCTCGTGGCAGGCGCGGGCGATGCGCTCGCGCGCCTCGGATCGGGACAGCCCGGCCAGGCCCTGCAGGCTGGCGCGGGCCTGGCGGGCGTTGCGCAGGATGTAGTCGCGGTTCTCCGGGTGCAGGCTGGCGCGCCAGGCGGTGATGCCCAGGGTGAGCACCAGGCGGGTGGCCATGAGGTCGCAGAGGATGTCCTGCTCGGCTTCCTGCAGCGGGTTGCGGGCGTGGTAGGCAGCGATGAATTCCAGGGCCGGGGCGAGCACGTCGCCCTCGCTGCCCAACTGGTAGGCGGCGGCCACGCCGAGGTCGTTGACCAGCGGGGCGTGGACCATGTCGCCGAAGTCGAGGATGTTGCGCAGCCGCTCGGGGTGCGCGGCGTCGACTATCACGTTGTGCGGGTTGAGGTCGTTGTGGATCACCTGGGCACGCAGTGTCGGCAGGCGCGGCAGGGCGTGTTCCTCGAAGTTGTCCAGGGCGCGCTCGACCAGCTCGCGCAGGCTGGCTTCCTCGATGTGGCGCAGCAGCGGGCGCAGGCGCTGGGCGTGCTGCAGGTCCCAGAGCAACTCGTGGCCGGAGGCGGGGTGCTGGTAGCCGTGCAGGGCCAGGTCCAGGCGCGCCAGGGCTTCGCCCAGGTTGCGCCGCAGGGCCGGCGAGCGCTGCGGGACGCGGTGCAGCGGCAGGCCTTCGACGAAGGACATCAACCGCGCCAGCATGCGCTGGCCGTCCACTTCCACCCAGGTCTGGTACTGGCCGTCGAGGGCCGGGTAGACGCGCTGCACCGGCAGGTTCGGGTCGGCCTGCTGCACCCGCAGCAGGGCGCGGTTCTGGAAGTCCACCACCTGCGGGTCCTCCAGCGGGTGGGACAGCTTGAGCAGACGGCTGGCGCTGTCGTGGGCGCCGACCTGGAAGTTCAGGTCGCGCTCGCCGGCCAGGCGTTGCAGCGGGCCCGGCAGGCCGAAGAGGTCGCGGGCGATGGCCGCGGCCTGTTCCGCGGTGACCTGGGCGGGCGCGGCTTCCAGCAGGGGATCGTGGGCGAGGGCGGTCAGCGGCATGCGCTTGGACTCCGGTTCTTGTCGTTCTGGGTTGTGCTGGCGGCCATTAGATCACAAATAAAATATGATGCATCATATTTTCAATGCGCATCGTTTGAGCCATGATTCAGCCTACTCCCTCGAGCCCGAAACGGACGGATACCTGCATGAGCGAACCCAGGACCCTGCTGCTCACCGGCGCCAGCCGCGGCATCGGCCACGCCACCGTGAAGCACTTCAATGCCGCCGGCTGGCGGGTGTTCACCGCCTCGCGCCAGGACTGGGTGGCCGAATGCCCCTGGGCCGAGGGGCTGCTCAACCACATCCACCTGGACCTGGAGGACATCGCCAGCGTCGAGGCCACGCTGCCGGCGATCCGCGAGAAGCTTGGCGGGCGCCTGGACGCCCTGGTGAACAACGCCGGCATCTCGCCCAAGGGCCCGGAGGGGCAGCGCATGGGCGTGCTGGAAAGCGACTACGGCACCTGGCTGAAGGTGTTCAACGTCAACCTGTTCTCCACCGCGCTGCTGGCCCGCGGGCTGTTCGAGGAACTGAAGGCGGCCCAGGGCAGCATCATCAACGTCACTTCCATCGCCGGCTCCCGGGTGCACCCTTTCGCCGGCGTGGCCTATGCCTCGTCCAAGGCGGCGCTGGCGGCGCTGACCCGCGAGATGGCCTACGACTTCGGCCGCCATGGCGTGCGGGTGAACGCCATCGCGCCGGGGGAGATCGATACCTCGATCCTGTCCTCGGGCACCGAACTGATCGTCGAGCGCGACATTCCCATGCACCGCCTGGGCAAGCCGGAGGAGGTGGCCTCGCTGATCCACTTCCTCTGCACCCAGGGGGCGTCCTACGTGAACGGCGCGGAGATCCACGTCAACGGCGGCCAGCACGTCTGAGCGGGTGGCTGGCAATTCGCCGGCCAGCACCGCATCATCGCGCCCGGACCCACGAGGAAGCCATGAACTATCCCATCGACGGCCTCAACCATGCCTACCTGGGCAGCGGCGTCTACGCGTTGCTGCGCGAGGCACTGATCACCGGGCGCTTCCAGCCCGACGACCGCCTGCGCATCCGCGACCTGGCGCAGCAACTGGGCACCAGCGTGACGCCGGTGCGCGACGCCATCCTGCAACTGGCCAAGGAGCAGGCGCTGGTGCTCCGCACGCCGCGGGACATCCGCGTGCCGGTGCTGAGCCGCGAGCAGTACCTGGAAATCCGCAGCATCCGCGTGGCCCTGGAGGGCCTGGCCGCCGAGACCGCGGCCGGTCGCGTCACGCCCGAGCAACTGGCGATGCTGGAGAAGAACATCCGCGACAACCTCGCGGCCATCCATGCCGACGACCTGGTGGCAGCGCTCAAGCTCAACCAGGCCTTCCACTTCGCCCTCGCCGAGATCGCCGGCATGCCGCTGCTCAAGGGCTTCCTCGACAGCCTGTGGATGCGCACCGGGCCGCTGATCGCGCGGACCTACGGCAGCTTCAACGAGCGCATGGCGGTGGAGCACCACTGGGAAGTGCTGCATGCCCTGCGCAAGGGCGATGGCGCCGCGGCCCGCGCGGCCATCTGCGCCGACCTCACCGATGGCAGCCAGAAGATGCTGGAGTTTCTTGCCCAGCGGGAAGGGGACGAGGCGCGGGCGAGCCAGGTTTCCTGAGCAAAGAAAAACGACCCCCGAAGGGGTCGCTCGAGGCGTTGAAGAAAGCAGTGGGTTCTTCTTGCTGTCAGACCTTTCGAACCGGGCCGGGATACTGCGCAACCAGGGCATCGGATGTCAGCAGGGTGATGCCTTCGACCATGGCCTGGGCGACCAGGATGCGGTCGAACGGGTCCTTGTGGATCGACGGCAGGCTGTCGGTTTCCACTGCATGCCCGCTGCCAATGGGCAGTTCGCCATAGCCGTTGTCCAGCAGGCCCCTGCGCAGGAGCCGTGGGTCCACCTGGAAGTCATTGCGGCCCAGGCCCCGTTTTATGGCTATTTCCCACAGGCTGGCCGGGCTGAAGAACAGTTCGTTCTCCGGCGCCTCGATCAAGGCGCGGGTTTCCCCCGACAGGCGCTCCGGCTCGCTGGCTGCCCACAGCAGCAGATGGGTATCCAGCAGCAGTTTCATGCGTCGTTGCCGAAAAGCTGCTCGATTTCAGCCTGGCCCATGCGCTCGAAATCGTCCGGGACGCTGAATTGGCCGGCCATGAAGCCCAGTCGCTTCGATTGACCCGCGTCCGGCGCGTCCAGCGGAACGACCTTGACCATGGGCTTGCCTGCCTTGGCTATCACGAAGGATTCGCCTTTGGCGGCCTGCTCGACGAGCCGGGACAGATGGGTCTTGGCTTCGTGGATGTTGACGGTTTGCATGGCGGGGCTCGATGGACTAAGTTCGGTTAGTCTAGTCCAGTGCGAGTTACGCCACAAGTCGGTGTTGAGACTCGCCGCATCGAAACCGTTGCCCCTGCTCGCCCCCGCGTGGGTGAGCAGGCGGGGGCGGCCTGCGGCCAGGCTGCGGTCGTTCTGCAATACGGTGCCTCTTTCCATGTTTGGCCTCCTTGAGTGGGAGGTTCCAGGCTAGGAAGAATGCGGGCCGCTGGATGTAGGAGCGAGCTTGCTCGCGAACGGTGTTTTCCGGCAATTGCGGAGCCTTGGGCTGACGCCATTTCTGTCCCCTGCGCGGTTGTCGAAACAGGGGAGGGACTGCAAAGCCAGGTTTCCTCATGATGGATTTCCGGTCCGCGGGCAAGCTCGCTGTTGCCAGGCCGGCGCGCAAAGAAAAACGGCCCCGAAGGGCCGTTTTGCATTACCGCCAGGGGCTCAACCGCCCAGGTAGGCGTCGCGTACCTTGGGGTTGACCAGCAGGTTGGCGCCGGTGTCCTGCATCACGATCCGGCCGTTCTCCAGCACGTAGCCGCGGTCGGCGAGCCGTAGCGCCTGGTTGGCGTTCTGCTCGACGAGGAAGACGGTCACGCCTTCGCTGCGCAGCTGTTCGATGATGTCGAAGATCTGCTGGATGATGATCGGCGCCAGGCCCAGGGACGGCTCGTCGAGCAGCAGCAGCTTGGGCTTGCTCATCAGCGCGCGGCCGATGGCGAGCATCTGCTGCTCGCCGCCGGACATGGTGCCGCCGCGCTGGCTGAAGCGCTCCTTCAGGCGCGGGAACAGCCCCAGGACGCGCTCCATCTGCTCCTGGTAGTCGCCCTTGCTGGTGAAGAAGCCGCCCATGGCCAGGTTTTCCTCGACGGTCAGGCGGGCGAACACCCGGCGGCCTTCGGGGACCACCGCGATGCTCTTGCGCATGATGTGCGAGGATTCCTGGCCGACCAGTTCCTCGCCGAGGTACTTGATGCTGCCGGAGGCCGCCCGCGGCGAGCCGCAGAGGGTCATCAGCAGGGTCGACTTGCCGGCGCCGTTGGCACCGATCAGGGTGACGATCTCGCCCTGCTGCACTTCCAGGCTGACTTCGTGCAGGGCCTGGATCTTGCCGTAGAAGGTGGAGACCTTGTCGAACTTCAGCATGGCTCAGGCCTCCCCCAGATAGGCTTTGATCACGTCCGGGTTGTCGCGGATCTGCTCCGGGGTACCGTCGGCCAGGGGCGTGCCCTGGTTGATCACGTAGATGTGGTCGGAAATGCTCATCACCAGCTTCATGTCGTGCTCGATCAGCAGCACGGTCACGCCGTGCTCGGCGCGCAGCATGGCGATCAGCGCCTTGAGGTCCTCGGTCTCGCGCGGGTTGAGGCCGGCCGCCGGCTCGTCGAGCATCAGCAGTTGCGGGCGCGTCATCATGCAGCGGGCGATTTCCAGGCGGCGCTGCTGGCCGTAGGCCAGGGTGCCGGCCGGGCGGTTGGCCACGTCCTTCAGGTTGACCACTTCCAGCCAGTGCGCCGCATAGTCCAGCGCCTCGGCCTCGGCACGGCGGAACGCCGGGGTCTTCAGCAGGCCGGCGAAGAAGTTGGTGTTGATGTGCCGGTGCTGGGCGACCAGCAGGTTCTCCACCGCGGTCATTTCCTTGAACAGGCGGACGTTCTGGAAGGTCCGCACCACGCCGCGGTGGGCGATCTTGTGCCCCGGCAGGCCCTGGATGGGCTCGCCGCGCAGCAGGATCTGGCCACCGGTGGGCTGGTAGAAGCCGGTCAGGCAGTTGAACACGGTGGTCTTGCCGGCGCCGTTGGGGCCGATCATCGAGACCACCTGCTTTTCCTCGACCTTGAGCGCGACGCCGTTGACGGCCAGCAGGCCACCGAAGCGCATGGTCAGGCCGGATACTTCAAGAATCGGTCGACTCATTTACGCAACTCCAGGTGCGGGCGCTGCATCGGCAGCAGGCCCTGCGGACGCCAGATCATCATCAGCACCATGATGGCGCCGAACATCAACATGCGGTATTCGCTGAACTCGCGCATCAGCTCGGGCAGCAGGATCATCACCACGGCGGCGAGGATCACGCCCAGCTGCGAGCCCATGCCGCCGAGGACGACGATGGCGAGGATGGTCGCCGACTCGATGAAGGTGAACGACTCCGGGGTCACCAGGCCCTGGCGCGCGGCGAAGAAGCTGCCGGCGAAACCGGCGAAGCAGGCGCCCAGGGTGAAGGCCGAGAGCTTGATCATGGTCGGGTTCAGGCCCAGCGCGCGGCAGGCGATCTCGTCTTCGCGCAGCGCTTCCCAGGCGCGGCCCAGGGGCATGCGCAGCAGGCGGTTGATGACGAACAGCACCAGCAGCACCAGCAGCAGCGCCACCAGGTAGAGGAACACGACCTTGTAGTTCGAGTTGTAGGCGATGCCGAAGAACTCGTGGAAGGTCTGCATGCCCTCGGGGGCGCGGCGCTCGAAGGTCAGCCCGAGCAGGGACGGCTTCTCGATGCCGCTGATGCCGTTGGGGCCGCCGGTGAGGTCGGTGAAGTTGCGCAGCAGCACGCGGATGATCTCGCCGAAGCCCAGGGTCACGATCGCCAGGTAGTCGCCGCGCAGGCGCAGCACCGGGAAACCGAGCAGGAAGCCGAACAGCGCTGCCATCGCCCCGGCGATCGGCAGGCAGGTCCAGAAGCCCAGGCCGTAGTAGTGGGAGAGCAAGGCATAGCTGTAGGCGCCCACGGCGTAGAAGCCGACGTAGCCCAGGTCCAGCAGGCCGGCCAGGCCCACCACGATGTTCAGGCCCAGGCCCAGCAGCACGTAGATCAGCACCAGGGTGGCGATGTCCACCGCGCCGCGCGAGCCCCAGAAGGGCCAGACCAGGGCGACCAGGATCATCAGGACGATCACCTGGCGTTGCACCGAGGGCCGCGTCAGGGAGCGATACAGGAAGTTGTTCTCGCCCAGGTGCAGGGTACGGCCGCGGCTGAGGCTGAAGCGGTCGCGCACCAGTTGCCAGACGAACATGCCCACGGCGCACGCGGCGATGGTCCACAGGGTGGCCGGGCTGACGCCTTCCAGCTGCAGGCCGATGCCGATGACGCTGAGTTTCACCCCGAGGATCGGGTAGGCCACCGCCAGTACCAGCAGGGCGCTGAAGAAGGCCGTCTTGAGTCGCTTGTTCATACCTTCTCCACCTCCGGACGACCGAGCAGACCGGTGGGGCGGAACAGCAGCACCAGGACCAGCAGGCTGAAGGCCACCACGTCCTTGTACTGGTTGCCGAACACGTCGGCGCCGAAGGCTTCGGCCACGCCCAGCACCAGGCCGCCGAGCATGGCGCCGGGGATGCTGCCGATGCCGCCGAGCACCGCGGCGGTGAAGGCCTTGATGCCGGCGAGGAAGCCGATGTTCGGGTTGATCACGCCGTACTGCAGGCCCAGCAGCACCGCGGCCACGGCGGCCAGGGTGGCGCCGATGACGAAGGTCAGGGCGATGATGTTGTTGGTGTTGATCCCCAGCAGGTTGGCCATCTTGATGTCCTCGGCGCAGGCGCGGCAGGCGCGGCCCAGTCGGGAACGGGAGATGAACATGCTCAGGCCGTACATGGCCAGCAGGGTGACGATGAAGATCAGCACCTGCATGTACGAGATGGTCACGCCGGCGTCGCCGCCGAAGACGAAGTTGCCCGGCAGCAGGTTGGGGATGGCCTTGTCCTTGGAATCCTGGGCGAGCAGGACCTCGTTCTGCAGGAAGATCGACATGCCGATGGCGGAGATCAGCGGGATCAGCCGGTTGCTGCCGCGCAGCGGCCGGTAGGCGATCCGTTCGATGCTGTAGCCGTAGGCACTGGTGACGATGATGGCGGCGGCGAAGGTGCAGAAGATGACGATCGGCAGGCTGACGATCCCCATCATGGCCAGGCCGGTGATCACGATGAAGGCTACGTACGAGCCGATCATGTAGACCTCGCCATGGGCGAAGTTGATCATGCCGATGATGCCATAGACCATGGTGTAGCCGATGGCGATCAGGGCATAGGTGCTGCCAACGGTCAGGCCGTTGATCAGCTGTTGCAGGTAGTGATAGAGCTCAGGCATCACCTAACTCCTCGGGCGTCGCGTGAAGCGGCGCTTGTGGCGCGACGGACCCCCGGAATACGCGGAATAAACAAAGCCCACTGCTGGTGCAGTGGGCTCTGGACTCAGGCGGCAGACCTTATTTGACTTCGGTCTTGGTGCCGTCCTTGTGCCACTGGTAGACCACGAAGTTGAAGTTCTTCAGGTCGCCCTTCTCGTCGAAGGCCAGGGCACCGGTGGGGGTGTCGAAGGTATTGGCGCGCAGGGCGGCGGCGACCTTGTCGGTGTCCTCGCTGCCGGCTTTCTTGATGCTGTCGGCGATGACCTGCACGGCGGCGTAGGCCGGGAACACGAACGGGCCGCTCGGGTCCTGGTTCTTGGCCTTGAAGGCGGCGACCAGGGCCTGGTTCTTCGGATCCTGGTCGAAGGATTTCGGCAGGGTCACGTAGAGGCCTTCGGAAGCCGGGCCGGCAATTGCGGAAATTTCCTTGTTGCCCACGCCTTCCGGACCCATGAAGCCGACCTTCAGGCCCTTCTCGGAGGTCTGGCGCAGCAGCAGGCCCAGTTCCGGGTGGTAGCCGCCGTAGTAGACGAAGTCGACGTTGGCCTGCTTGAGCTTGGCGATCAGCGAGGAGAAGTCCTTGTCGCCGGCGTTGATGCCTTCGAAGACGGCGACTTTCACGCCGGCGTTTTCCAGGGTCTTCTTGACCGCGGTGGCGATGCCTTCGCCGTACTGCTGCTTGTCGTGGATGACGGCGACGATCTTCGGCTTGACGTGCTCGGCGATGAACTTGCCGGCGGTCGGGCCCTGCATGTTGTCCAGGCCGATGGTGCGGAAGATCAGCTTGTAGCCGCGGCTGGTGATGTCCGGGCTGGTGGAGGCCGGGGAGATCATCAGGACGCCTTCGTCCTCGTAGATGTCCGATGCCGGTTGAGTGGAGCTGGAGCACAGGTGGCCGACGACGAACTTGACGCCATCGTTGACGATCTTGTTGGCGACCGCCACGGCCTGCTTCGGATCGCAGGCGTCATCGTAGACCACGCCTTCGAGCTGCTTGCCGTCGACGCCACCGGCCTTGTTGATCTGTTCGATGGCCATCTTGGCGCCGACGAACTCCATCTCCCCGTACTGGGCGACCGCGCCGGTCACCGGACCGGCCAGGGCGATCTTGATGGTATCGGCGGCCATCGAATAGCTGGCGACGCCGGCCAGGGCCATGGCGGTCAACAGTTGGGAAAGACGTTGAGTACCCTTTTTCATAATGCTCCACTCATTCTTGTGTTTTCGTTCTTGTGATTCGTGGCCGCGGTTCGCCGGGTTCTGCGCCCGGGGCGGAATCCGCCGGCAACTGTACCGGTACAGTGTAGAGTGCCGCTTCGCCGCTTGAAAAGCGGGTGGCGGCGGGGCGTTTCGACCCATGTCGCAAAGACGAAACAAACGTATAGAAAAACGGCGTTGTGCCAGTACCCCTCCTTTGGTCCATCCGCCCCCACGCGGCTCCCGGGAAACTTGCCTGGCGCCGACCGGGCGGTATCATGGCGCCGCCTGATTTCCCGGTGAGTACCATGACTGAACAAACTAGCACCCTCTATGCCAAGCTGCTCGGCGAGACCGCGATGATTTCCTGGCAGGAGCTGCAGCCGTTCTTCGCCCGCGGCGCCCTATTGCAGGTGGCCGAGGCCGTCGACCTGGTGGAGGCCGCGCAGGCCGTGGCCGAGGACGACCGCCAGAAAGTCGCTGCCTGGCTGGCCAGCGGCGGCCTGGCCAGGGTCGACGAGGCTCGCGCCCGCGACTTCCTCGAACGCGACCCGCAGCTGTGGGCGGTGGTGGTGGCGCCCTGGGTGCTGGTCCAGGAGCGTGCGGAAAAAAACCGCCTGCATTGATCCGGGGCCCCTTGCGTTACCCACAGGCGAGCTAGACTTGCGGGACCACTGCAAGGAGGTATGTCATGTTCGAGCCTGGTCACCTGCATCTCCACGCCCTGCCGGGCCTTGACCAGCAAGCGCTGGATATCAACCTGTACTACGAGATTCGCCACGACGCCGGGAAGGGCGCCTATGTCCACTTCACCATGGACGGCAGCATCGACGGCAATGCCTTCAAGGAAGAGTTCGACATGCCCAAGGACCAGGCCTTCAACTTCGCCAGCGACGCCACCCGCATCGCCCAGAAGCATGGCCTGCACCCGCGCTTCGGGCCCATCGTGCGCATCCACAAGGAATACGACGCGATGTTCGAGGACATCCGCGTCAAGCTGGGGACCCACCCGGGGGACCCGGTGGACCTGGACAAGGTGATCCATGGCGACGAGTGAGCCCTGATACGAAGAAGCCCGGCAGATGCCGGGTTTTTTCATGCGTGTGAAGCGGAGGTTTCTGTCTCAGGGACGAGAGAAACCCAGCAGCCTTGCATTATGGCCAGTGCTGGGCTTCTTCATTTCCGGACAGCGATGGCTACCCAAGTGACGATCGTTTCGCCTGAAGGAACAGCAGGCTCCTACATCCCTTGACGTATTCGGGCGATTCTTTCCTGAGGTTTGTACGACCAACCTAGGCATCACTCTTCCCACCGCCGTGGTTTTCCGGAAGTGGGAGCGGATGGATTGCTCAGGTGATGCAGGCATGCCCGTTTATTGCTCGTTCGAACTCAATGGCAAGCTCTTCAGTGATCTGGAGTGTGGTGGGGTGGGGCGATTTCCGGCCTTTTCCGGTGACAGCGCGACTCGCAACGACCCGAGATTCGTTTCCCGGGTGGACGAAGGCCCTCTGCCCAGGGGGCGTTACTACATATTCGATCGCCAGTCCGGTGGACGTCTCGGCTGGCTATACAACAAGGCAAGCCGTGTATTCGGCGTCGATCAGGAGCGCTGGTTTTCGTTCTACAGGGATGACGAGGTGATTGATGACTGGACGTTTGTCCGGCACATCCGTCGAGGCAATTTCAGATTGCATCCGATAGGCCCTGGCGCACTTAGCAAGGGGTGTGTGGTGTTGCAATACCAGGTTCAGTTCGATTGGCTATCGGCGGCTTTGAAATGTACTTTGCCGATGGTGCTTGCCGATGGAAGTCGTGCCTATGGCGTGCTGCAGGTAAGATGAAAAAGACAGCTCTCGTCCTTCTGTATATCGCTGCTACTGCAGGTCTCACTTATTTCTTCGCGCCCTTTGTGGGGGGCATCCTGTATCGCCCGTTGCCCGTGAAGGCATTGGATTGGGCAAGCGGTGCGCTGGGCCTGCATGGGATGGAGAGCTTCGTGAACCTCCATGCCACCGTGGCCTTTGCCGTGTCTCTGCTATTGGCCATGTTCGCCATGCGATATGTGAGACGCATTGCCCATCTGCTGTATCTGCTCTGGAAATACCGCTCCCGCTGATGCGCCACTTCGATGGTTGGTGTGCCGGGGTCCTCCTACGAAGAGCACCTCGGCGCGAATAGAAAATAACGTAGGAGCAACTGTCTTCTGGGCTCCCTCGTTCGCGGGAGTGACTGGATCGAAATTCGTGTCTCCCATGTCGCCCCATTGTAGGAGCGGGCCCTGCCCGCGAATCGCGCGCAGGGCGCGCTCCTACAGGTGGGACAGCGGTGGCGGGGTAGGATCTCATTCGCGAATCGCACCGATATTTCCGGCTATCGCGGAAAAGTTCGGTGGGAATGCCATGTCTCACAGCAACCTGTAGGAGCGGACTCCATCCGCGATTGGATTCATTGGCGACGCCGGACTATCCCGGCGTCAACCCAACCCCAATGCCACCGACAACCCCATTCACCGGCACGGCTCAGGCGCTGACCCACCGCTGCCGCGCCCAGGCGCTGAGGCTGTCGACGCCCAGCACCAGCACCAGCATGGCGAGGATCACCGTGGCTGCCTGGGCCTGCTGGAACAGGCTGAGGCTGAAGTAGAGCATCTGCCCCAGGCCGCCGGCGCCGACGAAGCCGAGCACGCTGGCCATGCGGATGTTGTTCTCCCAGCGGTAGAGGATGTAGGCCACCAGTTGTGGCCAGACCGCCGGCAGGGTGCCGTAGGCGAAGGCCGCGACCCGCCCGCTGCCGCCCAGGCGCAGGGCCTCGGCAGGTTCCGCCGGGGTGTTTTCCAGGGCCTCGGCGAACAGCCGGCCGAGCACGCCGCCGGTGTGCAGGGCCAGGGCCAGGGTGCCGGCGTTCGGGCCCAGGCCGGCGGCCAGCACCATCAGCGCGCCCCACACCAGTTCCGGCACCGCGCGCAGGGCGTTGAGAACGAAGCGCGCCAGGCTCTGCGCGGCGGCGCCGAAGCGGCCGGCGGCCGGCAGGGCGAAGAGCATGCCCAGCAGCGCCGCGAGCAGCGTGCCCAGGGCCGACATGGCGAGGGTTTCCAGGGCGCCGCGGCCCACCGCCCGCAGGTGCGTGGCGGACAGGTCCGGCGGGAAGAAGTCGCGGGCGTAGCCGAGCATCTGGCGCAGGCCTTCGCCGCTGAGCAGGCCGTCGCTGTCGATCTGCAGGTAGACGAAGGAGGCCGCCACCGCGGCCAGGATCGCCAGGCTCCAGCCCAGGCTGCGCAGCAGGCCTGCGCGGGCGCGGTTCATTCCAGCCTCCGGCGCAGGAAGCGGCTGAGCTGGTCGGCGCCCAGCACCAGCAGCAGGAAGGTCAGCAGGATGCTGGCCACCTCGCCGCCGGCGAACATGCGCAGCGACAGGTCGACCTGCTGGCCGAGCCCGCCGGCGCCGACGAAGCCCATGACCACCGAGGCGCGGATCGCGCATTCCCAGCGGTACACGGTGTAGGAAATCATCTCGCTCGCCGCCTGGGGCAGCAGGCCGTAGGCGAAGGCGCCCAGGCGCGAGCCGCCGCCCAGCAGCAGGGCGCGGGTGGGGCGCGGGTCCACCGACTCGAAGATTTCCGCGTAGACCTTGCCGAGCATGCCGCCGTAGGTGATGGCGATGGCCATGACACCCGCCGTTGGGCCCAGGCCGACGGCGCGGACGAACAGCAGCGCCCAGACGATCTCCGGGATGCTGCGCAGCACGATCAGCAGCAGCCGCACCGGCCAGCGCAGGGCGCGTGCCCACCAGGCCGGCAGGCCGCCGCGGGGCAGGGCGGACAGCGACAGCGCGCGGGTGGCCAGCAGGGCCGCGGGGAAGGCGATCAGCCAGGCCAGGGCCATGCCGGCGGTGGCGATGGCCAGGGTTTCCAGGGTGGCGCGGCCGAGGATGGCGAGGAACTCGGCGTCGTGGGCCGGCGGCCAGAAGCCGGCGAGGAAGCCGGCCATGGTGCGGGCGTTGTCGCCGCTGAACAGGCCGGGGATGTCCAGCTCGCTCAGGCGCACGCCGGGCCACAGCAGGGCCAGGGCCAGCAGGGTCAGCAGCAGCCGCGGCAGGGCGGCGGGGTCGCGGGGTTTCAGCATCGCGGGATCTGCACCACGTGCAGCGGCTCGACCGGCGCCGGGGCATCCACGCTCAACTGCTCGTTGGCGTAGAGCTGCCGCAGGTCGTCCGGGCTTACGCTGGCGGACGGCTTGTCGAAGGCGATGCGGCCATCGCGCAGGCCGACGATGCGCGGGAAGTGCGCCAGGGCCAGTTCCACCGCGTGCAGGCTGGCCAGCAGGGTCAGGCCGCGGGCGTCGGCTTCGTGGGTGAGCTGGGCGAGGGTGTGCCCGGCGAGCACCGGGTCCATGGCCGAGACCGGCTCGTCGGCCAGCAGCAGTTCCGGCTGCTGGTACAACGCGCGGGCGATGCCGATACGCTGCAGCTGGCCGCCGGAAAGCTGGTCGCAGCGCTGGAACAGCTTGTCGCCCAGGTCCAGGCGCTGCAGGGCGGCGAGGGCGCCGTCGATGTCCAGCGGGTAGACCAGGCTGGCCAGGCTCTTCCACAGCGGCCACTGGCCGAGGCGCCCGGCCAGTACGGCGTTGACCACCCGCTGCCGCGGTGGCAGTGGTGGCGCCTGGTGGATCAGGCCGATGCGCGCGCGCAGGCGCTGGCGGGCCCGGCTGCCCAGGCGCCAGGGCTGGCTGCCGAGCAGTTCGATCTCGCCGTGGCTGGGTTTCAGGGCGGTGGCCAGCACGCGCAGCAGGGTGGTCTTGCCGGCGCCCGAGGGGCCGATGATCGCCACCCGCTCGCCGGCCTCGACACGCAGGTCGATGCCGGCGAGGGCGCGCTGGCCATTGGCGTGGAGGTGCTCCACGCCGGTCAGGCGCAGGCTCACTTCAACAGGCCGGCGGCGCGGGCCGACTCCTCGATGCCCTTGTAGTTCTCGGGCTTGGTCTCGATGAAGCGGCTGGCCGCCTGCAGGTCGAGGATGGCCTTGTCGCGCGGCTTGCTCGGATCCAGGTCGAGGAAGGCCTGCTTGATCTTCTCGGCCAGGGCCGGGTCGAGATTGCCGCGCACGGTCCAGTTGTAGTCGTAGTAGGTCGGGGTGGTGGCGAAGACCTTCACCTTGTCGGTGTCGACCTTGCCGGCGTCCACCAGCTTCTGCCAGACCGAGGCGTTGAGCACGCCGGCGTCCACCTTGCCGGCCTGGACCCAGGCCACGGTGGCGTCGTGGGCGCCGGAGTAGGCCACGCGGGAGAAGAACTGCTCGGGCACTATGCCGTCCTTCTGCATGAAGTAGCGCGGCATCAGGCTGCCGGAGGTGGAAGACACCGAGCCGAAGGCGAAGGTCTTGCCCTTGAGGTCCTGCAGCGACTTCACGCTGGCGTCGGCGGTGATGAATTTGCTGGTGAACTGCTGGTCCTGCTCGCGCTGCACCAACGGGATGGCGTTGCCGGTCTTCAGGCGCGCCTGGACGAAGGTGAAGCCGCCCAGCCAGGCCATGTCCAGGCGGTCGGCGGCCAGCGCCTCGACCACCCCGGCGTAGTCGGACACCGGGATGAACTTCACCGGCATGCCCAGGCGTTCCTGCAGGTATTCGCCCAGCGGCTTGAACTTGCGCAGCAGCTCGGTGGGGGCTTCGTCGGGGATTGCCGAGACCTTCAGTTCCTTGAGGGTGTCGGCCTGGGTGAGGCTGGCGGAAAGGGACAGCGCAAAGCAGGCGGCGAGCGCCAGGGTGCGTTTCAGCATGGGAGCAGTCTCCGGTTCAATAGCGGAAAAAGCCTGGGAAGTATAGTGGCGGTCTGCCGGTGCGCGTGGAAATGACCACGGCGGCGGGCTCGCAGGCTCGGCGAAGGCGCTGGTGGGCGGTAAGATGGCCGCCCCCGTGCCCGCCATTTTGCCCGACAGGAGTCGTCCATGTCTGCCTTGCCCTCCATCGCCTTCGCCGGCCTCGGCCTGATGGGCGTGCCCATGAGCCGCCGGCTGCTCGCCGCCGGCTACCCGCTGAGCGTGTGGAACCGCTCCGCCGCCAAGCGCGAGCTGCTGGCCGGGGAGGGGGCCCACGCAGTGGCCAGCCCTGCCGAGCTGTGCGCGGAAGCCGAGATCGTCATGCTGTGTCTGGCCGACACCGCCGCCGTGCGCGAGGTGGTGTTCGGCCCCGGCGGCATCGTCGAAGGGGCGAAGCCCGGCCAACTGCTGGTGGACTTCTCCAGCCTGGAGCCGGCCGCCACCCGCGAGATGGCCGCCGAGCTGGAGGCGCGCAGCGGCATGCGCTGGGTCGACGCGCCGGTTTCCGGCGGCACGCCGGGCGCCGAGGCCGGCACCCTGGCGATCATGGCCGGCGGCCGGGTGGACGACATCGAGCGCATCCGCCCCGTTCTCGCCCACCTCGGCCAGCGCCTGACGCGCATGGGCGAGGTCGGCGCCGGCCAGGTGACCAAGGTGTGCAACCAGATGATCGTCGCCTGCAACGCCCTGGTGATCGCCGAAGTGGTGGCCCTGGCGGAGAGCGCCGGGGTCGACGCCAGCCTGATCGCCCCGGCCCTGGCCGGCGGCTTCGCCGACTCCAGGCCCTTGCAGATCCTCGCCCCGCAGATGGCCGAGAGCCGCTTCGAGCCCATCAAGTGGCACGTGCGCACCCTGCTCAAGGACCTGGATACCGCGGTGAAGCTGTCTCGCGAACAGGGCTCGGCCACGCCCATGAGCGGCCTGGCCGCGCAACTGATGCGCCTGCACGGCAGCCAGGGCCACCTGGAGCACGACCCGGCCACCCTGGTCGAGCAGTACCGCCAACCCCGCGATTGAGGACGCCGCCATGCCGATCTGCGCCAACCTGTCCCTGCTGTTCACCGAGCTGCCGCTGCTGGAGCGCGTGCGCGCCGCCGCCGAGGCCGGCTTCGCCGGGGTGGAGGTCCAGTTTCCCTACGAGGTGCCGGCCGAGGCACTGCAGGCCGAGCTGCAGCGCAGCGGCCTGCCGCTGGTGCTGTTCAACCTGCCGGCCGGCGACCTGATGCAGGGCGGCGCCGGGGTGGCCGCGGTGCCGGGGCGCGAGGCGCAGTTCGCCGCCGGGCTGCGCCAGGCCCTGGACTACGCCGAGGTGCTGCGCCCGCAGAAGATCAACGTGCTGGCCGGGCGCCTGGCCGAGGGCGTCGAACGCGAGCAGGCGCTGGCGCTGCTCGCCGAACACCTGGGGCAGGCCGCCGAGGCCTTCGCCGGGCGCGGCATCGCGGTGCTGATGGAGGCGATCAACCTGCACGACATGCCCGGTTTCCTGCTCAACACTCCGCAGCACCTGCTGGACATGCTGGCGCGCGTCGGCCACCCGAACCTGGCGGCGCAGCTGGACTTCTACCACATGGCGCGCATGGGCCTGGACCTGGCGGAATGCGTGCGCCAGCTGCAAGGGCATATCGGCCACGTGCAGTTCGCCGACGCCCCGGGGCGCGGCGAGCCGGGCAGCGGCGAACTGGACTTCGCGCCGGCGCTGGCGGCGCTGCGGGCCCAGGGCTACGACGGCTGGCTGGGCGCCGAATACCGTCCGCAGGGCGTCACCGCCGCAGGCCTGGGCTGGCTGCCGGCCTGGCGGGAGCGCCTGCGCCCGGCCTGAGCCGACAAACGTTGTATCGATTCAGTGGCGAATTTGACACTTTTTTGACTAACTGATCAGTAGATTCGGCCCGCCCGCCGGGGACGGCGGGCTTTTCCGTTTTCCGCTGTACCGTCAAGGAGTGCCTCGATGTCCGAGGGCAACCGTCGCCTGCTACCCACGATCAGTTCCAACCGCCTGGTGCTGCTGTTTTCCCTGGCCCTGGTGCTGTTCTACAACCTCGCCACCTGGAAGGCGCTGGACGGCCTGGTGCCGTTGCAGGGGGCGTACCGCATCGCCTTCTTCGCGTCCTTCGGCGTCTTCCTCTGGGCCGCCTTCACCCTGCTGCTGACCCTGGTGTCCTTCCGCCTGCTGCTCAAGCCGGTGCTGACCCTGGTGGCGCTGTGCTCGGCGGCGGCGGCCTACTTCATGAACAGCTATGGCATCACCATCGACACGGTGATGGTGCAGAACGTCTTCGAGACCAACCCGGGCGAGGCCGAGGCGCTGTTCAGCGGCCGGCTGGTGGCCTACCTGCTGCTGCTCGGGGCGTTGCCGTCGGCGCTGGTCTGGGCGCTGCCGGTGGCCTACAAGCCCTTCCTGCGCGGGCTGCTGAACAAGGTGCTGGTGGTGTTCGCCTGCGTGGCCGCGGTGGCGGTCATGGTGGGCGGCTTCTATTCCACCTATGCGCCCATCTTCCGCGAGGAAGACAAGCTGACCCACTTCATCAACCCGACCAACTACATCTACGCCGTGAGCAAGTACGGCAAGCAGCGCCTGGGCATCAAGAAGGCCGAGTTGGTGGTGCAGAAGATCGGCGAGGACGCGGTGCAGGGCGCCAAGGCCTCGCAGCGGGCGAAGAAGTCGCTGTTCGTCTTCGTGGTCGGCGAGACCGCGCGGGCCGACCACTTCTCCCTCAACGGCTACGCCCGGCAGACCAACCCGGAACTGGCGAAGCTGGACATCCTCAACTTCACCCAGGTGCACTCCTGCGGTACCTCCACCGCGGTGTCGGTGCCCTGCATGTTCTCCAAGTTCCCCCGCGAGGACTACAGCGACAAGAAGGGGAAGACCTACGAGAGCCTGCTGGACGTGCTGCAGCGCGCCGGCCTGCAGGTGCTCTGGCTGGACAACAACAGCGACTGCAAGGGCACCTGCCTGCGCGTGCCGCACCGCGACATCCCGAAGAACCAGCCCGGTCCCTTCTGCGACGGCAACCGCTGCCTGGACGAGGCCCTGCTGCAGGACCTGCAGGCGTACATCGACGGCCTGAAGGACAACGCCATCATCGTCCTGCATGCCGACGGCAGCCACGGCCCGGAGTACTACGACCGCTACCCGGCGGACATGGAGCGCTTCAAGCCGGTGTGCCGCACCAACCAGCTGGGTAGCTGCTCGAAGGACGAGCTGGTGAACGTCTACGACAACACCATCCTCTACACCGACTTCTTCCTGGCGAAGGTCATCGAGCTGCTGAACAAGAACAGCGACAGGTACGACACCTCGATGCTCTACGTCTCCGACCACGGCGAGTCGCTGGGCGAGAACGGCGTGTACCTGCACGCCGCGCCCTACGCCATCGCCCCGGCGGCGCAGACCCACGTGCCCATGGTGATGTGGTTCGGCCCCTCGACCCTGCGCGACCTGGGCATCGACCGTGGCTGCCTGGCCGGCAAGCGCGACGAGCAGGGCCTGAGCCATGACAACCTGTTCCACTCGGTGCTCGGCCTGATGGACGTGCGCACCAGCCTGTACCAGCCCGGCCTGGATATCTTCCACTCCTGCCGCGGCAATGCCGTGGCGGCGGGTGAATGACGCCGATGCTTTCGTAGGAGCGAGCTTGCTCGCGAACAGAGTCCGCAGTGGGGCTCGTTCGCGAGCAAGCTCGCTCCTACAGGGTGGGGGCAGGCGAAAAAAGGCCGTGCGAGGCGCCCCGCACGGCCTTTTTCATTGGGGTTGGACTTACTTGTCGCGAACCAGCAGCACCGGGCGGTTGCTGACGCGCAGCAGGCCCTCGGCCACGCTGCCCAGCATCAGCCGGCGTACGCCGCGGCGGCCATGGGTGCCCATGACGATCAGATCGGACTTGGCGTCCTCGGCCTCGAGCTCGATGCGCTCGGCGACTTCCTCGCTGGCGCGCTCCTGGCAGACCCGGTCGAACTTCACCTTGACCTTGTCGCCCACCAGCTCGCGGGCCTTGGCCAGCACGTCGTCGGCGGCCTTCAGCGCGGCTTCGCGCAGCGGCTCGGGGTTGTAGTAGACGGCATAGTCGGGCAGATGGCGCAGCGGGCTGTCGACGATGGTGATGACGCGCAGCTCGCCGCCGGTCAGCTGGGCCAGCTTGACCGCCTCGCCCAGTGCGCGGTCCGAAACCGGGCTGCCGTCCACTGCTACCAGAATGCGCTCGTACATGATGTATCCCTCAATGAGTGGCTTGGTGGGAAAACTCTAGCTCTCCCCGGGGTGGATTCCCTTGCGCAGCGTCAATAGTAGACGGTGGGGGC
>NZ_QGSL01000107.1:1000101-1000267 GCF_003176655.1 Pseudomonas sp. RW407
GCGGACTTTGTCCGCGATGGCCGGAGGTTCCGGTGTGATTCGCGGATGAGATCCGCTCCTACGCCGCCCCACCCGCGCCGTTCCATGTAGGAGCGCGCCCTGCGCGTGAAATCGCGGGCAGGGCCCGCTCCTACAGGTCGTCGGATGGCACGGCATTCCCTCGTAG
>NZ_QGSL01000107.1:1000277-1001749 GCF_003176655.1 Pseudomonas sp. RW407
ACCCGGCGTATGAAGTCGCGTAGCGAGACGACCAGCTCGGCCGTCGGGATCGGCCGCCCGGCGGCCAGCTCGGTGGCGGCCCGTGCAGCCAGGCGCACCTGCTCCTCGGTGCCCAGCAGGAGGATGTCCGACAGCGCCGCCTCCACCGCGTCGCGGATGCGCCGGGAACGGTCGGTGCTGGACCAGCCGCCCTCCGGCTCGGCGGGCAGCGTACCGGCGTCCTCCGTCGCGTTCTCATCCTGCCGTTGCAGGCCGCGCCGGTGTGTGGGGTCCACCAGCAGGTTGCCAGTGAAGGAGCCGCCCAGGGTCTTGTAGGCGGCGATCAGGGTGCGCAGGCGCTCGTTGATCTGGCGGTTCTCGCGTTCGCGGCGCTGCTGCAGGGTCTGCATCGCCAGCAGGCGGATGCCGACGCCGACGAGGGTGATCAGGGCCAGCCCGAAAAGGGTGGAAAGCAGCCCCTCCCAGGAACTGAAATCAAGGTTGCGCATGCCCGGCCTCCCAGGGCGGTGAAGGTTGGCGCCTGACCGAAGCAGGCTCAGCGTTGGGCAGTGTAGCCCCGGTGCGGGTTCCGCCTGCCTTCAGAGCGTCGGGTCCCAGCGCTGCGACCAGTCCGGGTCCTCGCGCACCAGCTCGCGCAGCAGCGCGAAGGCCTGCTGCAACGGCACCGAGTCGCGCTCGCGGGAGTACACCAGGTAGGTCGGGTAGCTGAACTCCGGGGCCCGCGGCACGCGGCGCAGCACGCCCTTGTCGAGGTAGCTCTGCACCACCCGCGTGCGGAAGTAGCCCGAACCGCCGTTCTCCAGGATGTACTGCAGTGCCAGCGGGCCGAGGTTGAAGGCCACCGGCGCGCGGGCCTTGTCCGGCAGCGCGCTGTCGTGCTGCTGGCGGAAGCCCTCGCCCCAGTCGATGTACACGTAGGGCTCGGGGTCCCTGGCGCGCACCAGGATGAGCTTCTCCTCCAGCAACTGCTCCACCTGCATCCCCGGCCAGTAGTGCGGCTGGTACACCAGGGCGGCGTCCAGCACGCCCAGCTCCAGCTGGCGCAGCAGGGCGTCGCCGCTGCCGATCTCGGCGCGCACCGCATAGCTGTCGATGGCCTGCCGGATGCGGGCGACCCAGCGCAGCATCAGCGGGTTGCACAGGCTCACCTCGCCGCCGATGTGCAGCACGTTGTCCACGCCCTCGGGCAGCGGCAGGTCGCGCTGCGCCGCCTCCCAGGTCTGCAGCATCTGGTTGGCGTAGATGATGAACGCCTCGCCGTCGGCGGTCAGCCGCGCGCCGGCGCGGTTGCGCACGAACAGCTTGCAGTTGAGGTGGCTTTCCAGCCTCTGGATACGCGCGGTGATCGCCGTCTGGGTGACGTGCATGCGCTCGGCGGCGGCGACGAAGCTGCCGTGGCGGGCGATCTCCAGGAAGGTGCGGGTCAGGTCGATGTCCATGCTGCTTGGCTGGCGGAGGGGCGGGAGGCGGGA
>NZ_QGSL01000107.1:1001759-1147819 GCF_003176655.1 Pseudomonas sp. RW407
CTGAATTCGATGGTCATGGGCGGTACCTGCGGCGGCACCTCGGGCAGCTTGGGCGTGGGTTGCTGGCTCAGCCAGTAGGCCACGGAGCCATGCAGGGTCAGGACCAGCAGGCCGAGCAGCAGCGCTTCGCGGCGGCCCAGCACGCTGTGCTTCGCCGGCACGTGGCGTACCAGCTGCAGGGGCGGGCGCGGCGGCCGGCCCAGCTCGACCATATCGCCACCGGGCGCAGGGCGCAGGCGCGGGTCCTGCGCGACGGCGGGCTGGGGGTTGGCCATGGACGATCTCCTCGGGTTTCTAGCGACGACCTGGAAAAGCGCGGCGCCGTGGGGGCGCCGGGTTCGGACTAGATGATTGAGGGAGAGCCTTAGCTGTTAAAGTAATTGTTTGCCTTATTTAAATTTCCTTAGGGAATAAGCGATTCGCGCGGACCGCTGCAGGCGGCGTGGCACTAAGGCTTGGCGGATTCTCCGGATGCCCTCATGCCTTTGCGGCATGAAAAATATGCCCGCAGGGCAGGGCGCCGAGGCCCGTTCCAGAGCCTTCGCGACAGGGGCCGTCGCATCGCGTCAAGCCGACGCCGGCCCGCTCCCTAGACTCGGGGCCAACGGATGCGCGCCCGCCGGGTGCGCCCGTCTCGAGGAGCCGCCGCCATGCACAACGAAGCCATCGCCTTTCCCGAGGCCCATGCCGCGGCCCGCGCCGAGCTGGCCTGCGCCTTCCGCTGGGCCGCGCGCCTGGGCCTGCACGAGGCCATCGCCAACCACTTCAGCCTGGCCGTGTCCGAGGACGGCCGGCGCTTCCTGATCAACCCCTACGGCCGGCACTTCTCGCGCATCCGCGCCCGCGACCTGCTGGTGCTGGATGCCGACGACCCATCGGCGCTGGACCGCCCCGACGCCCCGGACATCACCGCCTGGGCCCTGCACGGCGCGCTGCACCGGCGCCATCCGCACGCCCGCTGCATCCTCCACGTGCATTCGAAATACGCCACCGCGCTGGCCTGCCTGGCCGATTCGCGGCTGCCGCCCATCGAGCAGAATGCCATGCGCTTCTTCGAGCGCGTGGCCATCGACGAAGGCTTCGACGGCATGGGCCTGGGCGACGAGGCCGAGCGGGTGAGCCGCCAACTGGGCGACAAGCCGATCCTGCTGATGGGCAACCACGGCGTGCTGGTGGCGGCGCCCAGCGTGGCCCAGGCCTTCGACGACCTGTACTACTTCGAGCGCGCCTGCGAGCTCTACCTCACCGCGCTGGCCACCGGCCGCCCGCTGCGCATCGCCAGCGACGAGGTGGCGCGCAAGACCGCCCGGCAGTGGCAGGACTACCCGGACTTCGCCCAGCGCCACTTCGCCGCGCTGCAGGGCATCCTCGACGAGGAGGAGCCGGACTACCGCAACTGAGCGGGCAGCCGGTCGTGCGCCAGGGGCTGGCGCATGACCGGCGCCTCCAGGCTCTGCGAGCGGTCGTTGCTCGGCGCGCAGCCGAAGCGCGCGCGGTAGGCGCGGGAGAAGTGCTCCAGCGAGCCGAAGCCGGCGCTGGCGGCGACCTGGGCGACGCTCATGCGCGTCTGCTGCAGCAGGTTGTGGGCCCGCGCCAGGCGCAGGGCCAGGTAGTACTTCAGCGGCGTCAGCCCGGTGTGCTGCATGAACTGCCGCTCCAGCTGGCGGCGCGACAGGCCGACGCGCGCGGCCAGCGCCTCGCAGCTCAGCGGCTCCTCCAGGTGCTGCTCCATCAGCGCGATGGCCCGCCCCAGGCGCCCGGCCTGGGCGTGCAGGCGGTGCTGGAAGCCGCTGACCTGGCCGACCTGGGGCTCGCGCACCCGTTCCACCAGCATGTGCATCGCCACCTCGCGGGCCAGGTCGGCGCCGGCCGCGCCCTCCAGCCAGCCCAGCATCATGTCCAGCACCGCGGTGGCGCCGGCGCAGGTCAGGCGCTTGCGGCCGACGCTGTATAGCTGGGCGCGGGCCTGCACGCGCGGGTAGCTTTCCTGGAAGCCCTGCAGGTTGTCCCAGTGCACCGCGGCGGGGTGCCCGTCGAGCACGCCGGCGGCGGCCAGCAGCTCGCTACCGGTCTCGATGCCCATCAGCACCGCGCCGAACGCCGCCTGGCGCTTGAGCCAGGCCTTGAGCGCGGCGTCGCGGGCGTGGCGGTGCACGTCGAAGCTGGCGATCACCGCGCAGACGTCGAACTCGCCCGGCTCGCCGATGCCCTGCTGGGTGGCGGCGAGCAGGCCGTTGCTGGCCGGCACCGGCTTGCCGTCCAGCGACAGCAGCGTCCAGTCGAACAGCTTGCGCTGGGCCAGCCAGTTGGCGATGGACAGCGGCTCGATCAGCGCCGCCAGGCCGAAGTTGGAGAAGCACGGCATCAGCAGGATGCCGATGCGCTGGGGCTGGTTGGCGCGGTCGGTGGTGATCATGGCTGCATCCGGCACTGTGCTGGGCGGCGGCTGCTTCGGCCGGCGCCTCGTGGAGGGGAAAGGCCCGCGGCCTCTATGCAAAGGCAGCGGGCCGGGTTTGGCAAGGGCCGCGTCAGCGCTGGCAGTCGCGCCAGCGTGGGTGCAGCCACACCGGCGCGTCGCTGGGCGGCAGCGGTGTGCGGCCGAGGATCAGGTCGCTGGCCTTCTCGGCGATCATCACCGTCGGCGCGTTGGTGTTGCCGCTGACGATCTCCGGCATGATCGACGCGTCCACCACCCGCAAGCCGCGCAGGCCGTGCACCCGCAGCTGTGGGTCGACCACCGCCTCGGCGTCGCCGGCCGGGCCCATCTTGCAGGTGCCGCTGGCGTGGTAGCCGGTTTCTGTGACGCGGCGGGCCCAGGCGTCGAGCTGGGCGTCGCTGAGCTGGTTGGCGCCGGGCACCAGTTCCTCGCCGGCGAAGGCGCGCATCGCCGGCTGCGCCAGCACCTCGCGCACCAGGCGGACGCCGGCGCGCATGTCCTCGCGGTCGCGCTCGGTCTTCAGGTAGTTGAAGAGGATGCGCGGCGCCTGGCGCGGGTCGGCGCTGGCGAGCGCGACGCTGCCCAGGCTGGTGGGGCGCATCAGGTCGATGTGCACCTGGAAGGCGTGGCCGGGCACCAGGTCGACGCTGCCCGGCTGCACCGCCAGGGGCATGAAGGTCAGCTGCAGGTCGGGGTGCTCGACGCCGGCCCGCGAGCGGATGAAGGCGCCGGCCTCGAAGTGGTTGCTCGCCGCCAGGCCGTCGTGGCGGGCGAACCAGCGCGCGCCCACCAGCCATTTGCCCGGCGCGCGGGTCCAGGGGTAAATGCTCACCGGGCGCTTGCAGCGGTACTGCACCACGGTGTCCGGGTGGTCGTTGAGGCGCTGGCCGACGCCGGGCAGGTCGTGCAGCGGGCGGATGCCCAGGCTTTGCAGCTCCTCGGCCGGGCCGACGCCGGATAGCATCAGCAACTGCGGCGAATTGATCGCCCCGGCGCTCAGCAGCACCTCGCGGCGCGCGCGGACCTGCCGCAGCTGGCCGTCCATCTCGAACTCCACGCCGCAGGCCGTGTCGCCGTCGAAGAGGATGCGCCGGCTCAGCGCCGAGGTCGCCACCGTCACGTTGCCGCCGGCCAGGGCTTCGGCCAGGTAGCCGCGCGCGGTGCTCCAGCGCCTGCCGTCGCGGGTGGTGCGGTCCACCGGGCCGAAGGCTTCCTGGCGCTGGCCGTTGAGGTCGGCGCTGTAGCCGTAGCCGGCTTCCTGGCCGGCGTCGAGGAAGGCCCGGCACAGCGGCGCCGAGGTGTCGCCGGGGGTGACGTGCAGCGGCCCGCTGGCGCCGCGGTAGGCGTCGGCGCCGTCGCGGTGGGTCTGCGCGCGGATGAAGTAGGGCAGTACCTCGCGGTAGCTCCAGCCTTCGCAGCCGCGCGCGGCCCAGCCGTCGTAGTCGCGGGCATGGCCGCGGATGTAGACCATGCCGTTGATCGACGAGGAGCCGCCCAGGGTGCGCCCGCGCGGGGTGCCGATGCGCCGGCCGTCGAGCCAGGGCTCCGGCTCGCTGGCGTAGCTCCAGTTGTAGCGGGTGCCGCCGACCACTATGCCCACCGCTGAGGGCATGTCGATGGTCCAGCTGCGGTCCGCCGGGCCGGCCTCCAGGACCAGGATGCGCAGCGCCGGGTCCGCGCCCAGGCGCCGCGCCAGCACGCAGCCGGCCGAGCCGGCGCCGACGATGACGTAGTCGTACTCCTTGGCGAGCATGGCCTGTCTCCTCAGCGGATGCCGTCGAACACCAGCTTGTGGAAGTGGTGCACCAGGTGCTCGCTCTCGTTGCTGCGCTCGGCGTCGATCATGTAGCGGCCCTGGTCGTAGCCCAGGGAATGCAGGCCCTTCTGCACGCTGACGTTGAGTTCGATGTCCTCCGGGCCCAGTTCCTCGTTCATCCACTTCATGCAGGCGCGGGACACCGCCGGCGCTTCCTCGTGGGGGCTGTAGTAGCCGAAGCGCAGCAGCGAGCGCTCGGCGTCCAGCGGGATCATGATGAAGGTGCCGAGGAACCCGGAGAACGGGAAGGTGTAGAAGGTGTTGTTCGGCCACAGGCCGATGTTGAAGAAGCGTTCGTCGGGGTTGCGCGCACCCGTCAGCTTCACCCCGTAGGCCTCCTCGGCGGCGAGGTTGGCCGGGGCGATGTAGGTCCACCAGTTGTCGCGTTTGGTCAAGCGGTAGCCCTTGAAGTCGATGAGTTTGGCCAGATCTATGTGGCAGGGCCCGGAGAGCTTGAAGTGGTAGCCCTCGATGGAGTTGTCCATGATGATCTTCCAGTTGGCCGGGACTATCACGTCCTGCTCCTCGATCAGGCGCATCCTGCCCAGGTCGGGGAAGACCTCGCGCATTTCCTGGTCGGCGCCGGGGAACAGCTCGGTCATCGACGGCGCCTGCGCGTCGAAGTTGAAGTAGACGAAGCCGCCGAGTTCCTCGACGCGCAGTTTCGGGATGTTGAACCGCTGCTTGTCGAAGGCGATCAGCCGCTCGCTGCGCGGCGCGCTGCGCAGGCTGCCGTCCATCTCGTAGCACCAGGAGTGGTAGGCGCAGCGCAGCACCCGGGTGTCGGCGCCGCGGCGCACGTCCAGCAGGCGGTTGCCGCGGTGCTGGCAGACGTTGTGGAAGGCGTTGACCTTGCCGTCGTTGCCGCAGGCCACCACCACGCTCTGGTCGAAGATGTCGCAGACCACGAACTGCCCGGGCTCGGCGAATTCGTTGCGGTGCCCGGCCAGGTGCCAGGCGCTCATGAAGATGCGGTCGCGCTCGGCGGCGAAGATGGTCGGGTCGAAGAAATAGCGCGAGGGGAGGGTGAAGGCTTCCTCCGGGCGCTGCTCGGCCCAGCCTTCGACGCGGGTGCTGTGCTTGATCTGCTCGACGGATCGCATGTCTGGTTTCCTCCAGGCACCGCCCCTCGGGATGGGGGCTCGTTGAGGAGCAATCTAGGGGAGCGCAACCGCGGGCTCTTGATGGAATGCGACAAGTTCCCGCGGCCGGCCGGCGCTTGCCTCCCGGCGGCTTTCCCCGCAAGATCGCGCGCTCGCTTTCGCGGCGATGTAAAATCGCCCCCATAGCTGGTCGTACCCCCGCAGGTGCAGTGAAGACATGACGCAGATATCCGAACGCCTCCTGGTCCAGGCCCACCTCGCCGCCAAGCAGCCCCGTGTGCTGAGCGCGCAGGAAGAGGCCGAGTACCGCGCGGCCATCGCCGCCGAGCTGAAGGCGCAGAACGCCGTGCTGGTGGCGCACTACTATTGCGACCCGGTGATCCAGGCCCTGGCCGAGGAGACCGGCGGTTGCGTCTCCGACTCCCTGGAGATGGCCCGCTTCGGCAACCAGCACCCGGCGCAGACCGTGGTGGTGGCCGGGGTGCGCTTCATGGGCGAGACGGCGAAGATCCTCAACCCCGAGAAGCGCGTGCTGATGCCGACCCTGGACGCTACCTGCTCGCTGGACCTGGGCTGCCCGGTGGAGGAGTTCTCGGCCTTCTGCGACCAGCACCCGGAACGCACCGTGGTGGTCTACGCCAACACCTCGGCGGCGGTGAAGGCGCGCGCCGACTGGGTGGTGACCTCCAGCTGCGCGGTGGAGATCGTCGAGCACCTGATGGACAACGGCGAGCCCATCCTCTGGGCCCCCGACCAGCACCTGGGGCGCTACATCCAGCGCGAGACCGGCGCCGACATGCTGCTCTGGGACGGCGCCTGCATCGTCCACGAGGAGTTCAAGGCCAAGCAGCTGGAAGACCTCAAGGCGCTGTACCCGGACGCGGCCATCCTGGTCCACCCCGAATCGCCCGAGGCGGTGGTCGAGCTGGCCGACGCGGTGGGCTCCACCAGCCAACTGATCAAGGCCGCGCAGACCCTGCCGAACAAGCGCTTCATCGTCGCCACCGACCGCGGCATCTTCTACAAGATGCAGCAGCTGTGCCCGGACAAGGAATTCATCGAGGCCCCCACCGCCGGCAACGGCGCGGCCTGCCGCAGCTGCGCGCACTGCCCGTGGATGGCCATGAACACCCTGGAACGCACCCTGGCCTGCCTGAAGGAAGGCAGCGGCGAGATCTTCGTCGACCCGGCGCTGATCCCGCGGGCCATCCGCCCGCTCAAGCGCATGCTGGAGTTCACCCAGGCCGCCAGGCTGAAGGTGGCGGGCAACGCCTGAGCCTTCCAGCGGACATGAAAAAGCCCGGCGATGCCGGGCTTTTCTTTTACTGTAGGAGCGCGCCCTGCGCGCGAATCGCGGGCAGGGCCCGCTCCTACAGGGGAATGGCGCGGGTGGGGTTGCGTAGGTGCGGATCTCATCCGCGAATCGCGCCGGGACGTCCGGCTATCGCGGACAAGGTCCTCCTACCCTGCCGGCGGGCATTGCTTCTCGTAGGAGCGAGCTTGCTCGCGAATAAGCCCCGCAGCGGAGCCTGTTCGCGAGCAAGCTCGCTCCTACGAAGAGCCCGCAATCGCTCCTACGACCGCGATCCGGCCGCCAGGCCGGTTAACCGCGCATCATTTCCTTGAGGATCTTCTCCTGCTCGCGGAACGCCTGCTGGCGCGCGTCCAGCTTGGCCGCCAGGGTGAAGTTGCCGCCGGCGCGGCGCTTGGCGAAGTCCAGTTGCTCGATGGCCGAGGGGTAGTCGCCGGTCAGCGCCAGGTACTCGGCGCGGGCCTGGTGCACGCCGATGGCGTTGCCGTCGATGGTGCGGGCGTCGGCCAGACGGCTCCAGACGTCCGGGTCCAGCGGGCGGTCCTGGCTCAGCTTGAGCAGGATCTTCTCGGCGTCGGCGGCCTTGTTCTGCTTGATCAGGATGTCGGCCTGGGCCTGGATCAGCGGGTAGTTGCCGGGGTACTGGCCGAGCAGGCGCTGCACCCGGGCGAGGGCGTCGCCGAGCTTGTTCGAGGTGATGTCCAGGTCGACCTGGGCCAGGTTGTAGGGCACGTCGTTGGGTGCCTTGGCCAGCAGTTGCTGGAGGGTGGCGCGGGCGTCGTTGAGCTGGCCGACGCGGATCTGCGACAGCGCCAGGCCGTAGCGCGCGGCGTCGAGCTTGGGGTTGTCGTCGAGCATGGCGCGGAAGCGCTTGCCGGCGATGCCCGGGGTTTCCTCGAAGAGCAGCTGCACGCGGGCGCGCATCTGCTGGTAGCGCAGCGAGTCTTCCTTGCCGCCTTGCGGGTACTGCTCGGCGCGGTTGCGGGTGTCGGCGATACGCGAGTCGGTCACCGGGTGGGTGAGGAGGAATTCCGGCGGCCGGGCGTCGTAGCGGTACTGCCGCGCCAGGCGCTCGAACATGGTCGGCATGGAGCGCGGGTCGTAGCCGGCGCGGACCATGTTGGTCACCCCGACGCGGTCGGCTTCCTGTTCGTTCTGCCGGGAGAAGCGCAGCTGGTTCTGGATCGCCGCCGCCTGGGTCGAGGCGATGGCGGCGATGCCGGCGTCTCCGGCGCCCGCCGCGGCGGCCACGATGCCGGCGAGCATCGCCGCCATCACCGGCAGTTGCATCTGCTTCTGCGCTTCCAGGCCACGGGCGAAGTGGCGCTGGATCAGGTGGCCGAGTTCGTGGGCCAGCACCGCGGCGTACTCGCCTTCGGTCTGGGCGTAGAGGAACAGGCCACCGTTGACGCCGATGACGCCGCCGGGGGCGGCGAAGGCGTTGATCTGCGGGTCCTTGATCAGGATGAAGGCCAGGCGGTGGTCCTGCAGGTCGCTGGTTTCCGCCAGGCGGTAGACGCTGCTTTCGACGAAGTCCTTGAGCTGGGTGTCGTTGATCGAGTCGACCTGGTTGCGCAGCATGCTCAGCCAGGCGCGGCCGAGCTGGAACTCCTGCTCCGGCGAGACGATGGACGAGCTGGCGTCGCCCAGGGCGGGCAGGTCGTCGGCCAGGGTGGGCATGGCCAGCAGGCAGGCAAGCGACAGCAGGGCGGGGCGCAGTACTTTCATGTACAAGGGCTCGATCCGGGAAAGCCTCTACTTTAGCCGCAGGCCGTCGCCACTGCCTAGGTTGGCGGACGCTGGCCGCGCGGCCGGGCACGGGCCCGATGGTTCGTTGTAGCCCGCGCGCATGAAGGTTTGCTTAAAGCCGCGGGCCGGGCAGTTTTCCAACGGATTCGGTATTCTTGAGCGCCCACTGCGGAGTGTTCGCCATGCCTTCTGTCTCGTCCGCTGAAATCTCTTGTGACGCGGAACTGGACGCCAGCGGTCTCAATTGTCCCTTGCCCCTGCTCAAGGCCAAGCTGGAACTCAACCGCCTGGCCAGTGGCCAGGTGCTCAAGGTGACGGCCACCGACGCCGGCTCGCAGCGCGATTTCCGCGCCTTCGCCCAGTTGGCCGGGCACCAGTTGCTGCGCGAAGAGGTCGAAGACGGCCTGTACCGCTACTGGTTGCGCAAGAAATAGCCCGCCCCGGGGCGCCCGGGACGGCGCCCTCATCGATCGCAGGAACCCCGATGCTCAAAGTTCTGCAAGGCTGGATGCAGCGCTACTTTTCCGACGAGGAAGCAGTGGTGCTGGCGGTCATCCTGGCCCTTGGCTTCACCGTCATCCTGGCCTTCGGCAGCATGCTCGCGCCGGTGCTCGCGGCCATGGTCATCGCCTTCCTGATCAAGGGCCTGCAGGGCCACCTGGAACGCCTGCGGGTGCCGCGGTTGTTCGCCCTGTGGCTGGTCTACGCGCTGTTCCTGGGCATGCTCGCGCTGTTCCTGCTGGTGCTGGTGCCGCTGGTCTGGAAGCAGCTGTTCACCCTGTTCAACGAGCTGCCGCGGATGTTCGGCGAATGGCAGTCGGTGCTGCTGATGCTGCCCGAGCGCTACCCGGCGATGGTCACCGAGGAGCAGGTGCTGCGCCTGATCGAGACCGCGCGCAGCGAACTGGGCCAGCTCGGCCAGTGGGCGCTGACCTTCTCCCTGTCGGGCCTGCCGGTGGTGGTCAACGTGATGATCTACCTGGTGCTGGTGCCGATCCTGGTGTTCTTCTTCCTCAAGGACCGCCGGCGCTTCTACAACTGGTTCCGCAGCTACCTGCCGCGCGAGCGCGGGCTGATGAAGCAGGTGTGGGCGGAGATGGACAAGCAGATCGCCAACTACATCCGCGGCAAGGTGATCGAGATCATCATCACCGGCGGCGTCACCTACGTGGCCTTCGTCGCCCTGGGCCTGAACTACGCGGCGCTGCTGGCCCTGCTGGTCGGCCTGTCGGTGGTGGTGCCCTACATAGGCGCGGTGGTGGTGAGCGTGCCGGTGGCGCTGATCGCCCTGTTCCAGTGGGGCTGGAGCGACCAGTTCATCTACCTGATGGCCGCCCACGCGGTGATCCAGGCGCTGGACGGCAACGTGCTGGTGCCGCTGCTGTTCTCCGAGGCGGTGAACCTGCACCCGGTGGCGATCATCTGCGCGGTGCTGCTGTTCGGCGGCCTGTGGGGCTTCTGGGGGGTGTTCTTCGCCATCCCCCTGGCCACCCTGGTCAAGGCGGTGCTCGACGCCTGGCCGCGACAGGCGGAGCCGCAGCCCCAGGTCAGCCCGATGATGTGAACGAAAAAGGCCGCTCGAAAGCGGCCTTTTTCATGGGCGTCGGGATCAGGCCTTGGCCAGTTCCTGCGCGGCGGCGAGCACCTCGTCGACGTGGCCGGGCACCTTGACCCCGCGCCACTCGCGGCGCAGCACGCCCTTGGCGTCGATCAGGAAGGTGCTGCGGTCGACGACTCTACGCATGGCGCCATAGAGCATCTTCATTTTCATCACATCGAAAAGCGCGCACAGCGCCTCGTCCTTGTCGCTGATCAGCTCGAAGGGGAAGCACTGCTTGGCCTTGAAGTTCTCGTGGGACTTCAGGCCATCGCGGGACACGCCGAAGATCACCGTGTTGGCCTTGGCGAAGGCCTCGATCTTGTCGCGGAAGCCCTGGCCTTCGGTGGTGCAGCCCGGGGTGCTGTCCTTGGGGTAGAAGTACAGCACCACCTGCCGGCCCTTCAGGGCCGAGAGCTGCACCTGCTGGCCGCTGGTGGCCGGGGCCTGGAAATCGGCGACGGGTTTGTCGAGTTCGACAGCCATGGGGCTCTCCTTGGAAACAATGGGGCCTTACGGGTGCTGCGGGCGCCAGGGCTCGATCAGCGCGTCCAGGTTCAGGGCGTCGGCGAAATCGAGGAACTGGTCGCGCAGCCAGCTGATCTGGGTGCCGGCCGGCAGCGTCACGGTGATGGTGGCGTTGAGCATGCTGGTGTTGGTGTGCGGCGCCTGGTAGGTGTCGCAGGTGAGGTTCTCCAGCTCGATGTTGTGGTCGATGAAGAACTGGCACAGCTCGTTGAGGATGTCCGGGCGGTACACCGCGCTGACGTACGCCACGTAGGGCAGGGCCTGGGCGCGGGTGACGTGGGCGTTGCTGCGGGTGACGCTGAGGGTGAAGGCGTGGCGCTTGGCCAGCGCCGGCAGGCCGCCCTCGAGGCGGGCCAGGGCGTCCCAGCTGCCGGATACCTGGAGCACCAGCGCGCTGAACTCGCCATGGCGGGTCAGGCGGCTGCTGACGACCGAGCAGCGGTTGTCCACGCAGGTGCGGCAGAGCACGCTGGTCAGCTCCATGGGGTTGGGCCCCAGGGCACTGATCAGCAGGAATTGTTCACGGGGGTGTGAGGCGGACATGCAGCTTTCCTGGGATGGGCGGCCAAGAGGGCCGCGTCGACAAAGGGGAAAGGGTAGCGAAAAGCGGCCGCCAGGGGAATGTCCGGCGTGCGCCGCGCGCCGCGCTCAGCTTGTGCAAGGCAGGTGGCACCAGTACCATTACGGCTTTCTTTTTCCGGCAGGAGCGGTTGCATGATTGCGGGCAGTATGGTGGCGCTGGTCACCCCCTTCGATGCTCAGGGTCGACTGGACTGGGACAGCCTTGCCAAGCTGGTGGACTTCCACCTGCAGGAAGGTACCAACGCCATAGTCGCCGTCGGCACCACCGGTGAGTCGGCGACCCTCGACGTGGCCGAGCACCTCGAGGTCATCCGCCGCGTGGTCGACCAGGTCAAGGGCCGCATCCCGGTGATCGCCGGTACCGGCGCCAACTCCACCCGCGAGGCGGTCGAGCTGACCGAGGCGGCCAAGAGCGGCGGCGCCGACGCCTGCCTGCTGGTCACCCCGTACTACAACAAGCCGACCCAGGAAGGCCTGTACCAGCACTTCCGCCACATCGCCGAAGCCGTCGCCATCCCGCAGATCCTCTACAACGTGCCCGGCCGCACCGCCTGCGACATGCTGCCGGAGACCGTCGAGCGCCTGTCCAAGGTGCCGAACATCATCGGCATCAAGGAAGCCACCGGCGACCTGCAGCGCGGCAAGGAAGTGCTGGACCGCGTCGGCAAGGACTTCCTGGTCTACTCCGGCGACGACGCCACCGCCGTCGAGCTGATGCTGATGGGCGGCAAGGGCAACATCTCGGTGACCGCCAACGTCGCCCCGCGCGCCATGAGCGAGCTGTGCGCCGCCGCCATGCGCGGTGACGCCGCCGCCGCGCGCGCCATCAACGACCGCCTGATGCCGCTGCACAAGGCGCTGTTCATCGAATCCAACCCCATTCCGGTGAAATGGGCCCTGCACGAGATGGGCCTGATCCCCGAGGGCATCCGCCTGCCCCTGACCTGGCTCAGCCCCCGTTGCCACGAGCCGCTGCGTCAGGCCATGCGCCAGACCGGCGTGCTGGCCTGAGGAGCATCGCGCATGAAGCGACTGGCAGGACTGACCGCGCTCGCCCTGGTCATCGGCAACACTTCCGGCTGCGGCTGGCTGTGGGGCAAGGATGGCTATTTCCGTGACCGTGGCACCGACTACCTGGATTCCCGGCAGACCGGGCCGATGAAGGTGCCCGAAGGGCTGCAGAGCAAGCAACTCGACCCGCTGCTGCCGATCCCGATGAACATCGCCGACAGCCACGAGAAGGCCGGCGAATTCGAGGTGCCGCGCCCGGTGCCCCTGGCCAACGCCGCCAGCTCCAGCGACTACAGCCTGCAGAAGAGCGGCGACTCGCGCTGGCTGATCGCCCAGCGCCCGCCGGCGGAAGTCTGGCCGGTGGCCCACCAGTTCTTCCAGGACAACGGCTTCTCCTTCGCCGACGAGCGCCCGCAGACCGGCGAGTTCTCCACCAACTGGCAGCCGCTGACGCAGCTCTCGGCGCCTCTGGCCCGCCGCCTGGGCAGCCGCGTCGCCGGCGTCGACCCGAGCAGCGAGGCACGCGTGCGCGTGCGCATCGAGCCGGGCGTGCAGACCAACACCAGCGAAGTCTACGTCCTCAGCGAAACCCGTCCGGCCGGCAGCAGCGCCAGCGCCGACTGGCCGAGCAAGCCGGCGGTGCCGGCGCTGGACGCCGCGCTGCTCGACGAAATGCTCGCCAACATGTCCACCAGCGCCGAGAAGGGCGGTTCGGTGTCGCTGCTGGCCGCACATTCCACCTACGACACCCCCGGCAGCGTGAACCTGGAGAAGGACGGCAACGGCAACCCGATGCTGACCCTCGACTCCGACTTCGACCGCGCCTGGGTCAGCGTCGGCCGCGCCCTGGAACGCGCCGACATTCGCGTCGACGACCTCAACCGCAGCCTGGGCGTTTACTACGTGAACGTCGCCGAGGGCGCGAAGAAGCTCGAGGAAGCGAAGAAGCCGGGCTTCTTCAGCCGCCTGTTCGGCGCCAGCGAAGAGAAGGCCAAGGCCGAGGAAGACGCCAAGGCGCAGCGCTACCAGGTGCGCCTGACCACCGTGAGCAACACGGTGCAGGTCACCCTCGACAAGGACATCAACACCTCCGCGCCGGCCGACGTCGCGCAGAGCGTCCTGGAAAAACTTCAAGAGAGCATGCGCAATGCGTTTCGCGGTCCTGGGGAGCGGAAGCCGGGGCAATTCGGCCTTGGTGACCAGTTCTGACACCCGGGTACTGATCGATTGCGGCTTTCCGCTGCGTGAAACCCTGAAACGTCTGGCTCGCCTGGGTGTACAACCCGGCGAGCTGGACGCCATCCTGGTGACCCACGAGCATTCCGATCATGTCCACGGCGTCGAACTGCTGGCTCGGCATTACGGTACGCCCGTGTACCTCAGCGACGGCACCCTGCGCGGGCTGCGCAAGCCGCTGCAGCCGGCGGGCCTGCTCAAGGCCGGCCAGCGCCTGCAGCTCAAGGGCCTGGAAGTGACCGCGGTGGGCGTGGCCCACGATGCCCGCGAGCCGTTGCAATACGTGATTTCCGATGGCCGGCGGCGTTTCGGCCAGCTCACCGACCTGGGCAGCGTCACCGCCGAGGTACTGGAGTGCTATCGTGGCCTGGATGCCCTGGTGGTGGAGGCCAACCACGACAGCGACATGCTGGCGCGCGGCCCCTATCCCTACCCGCTGAAGGTCCGCGTGGGCGGCCAGTGGGGACACCTGAACAACCAGCAATCCGCGCAGTTCGTCGCGGAATTGGGCTGGGAAGGGCTGCAGCACCTGGTGCTGGCCCACCTCAGCGAAAAGAACAACACGCCGCAACTGGCCCGGCAATGTTTCGTCGACACCCTCGGGTGCGACCCGGACTGGCTGCAGGTAGCCGATCAGCATTCGGGGCTGGACTGGCGCGAAATCGCCTGACCCCCTACCAACCTAGCAAGCGGAGCCCATCATGGAAAAACGCGAAGAACTCTATCGCGGCAAGGCCAAATCGGTTTACACCACCGACGACCCCGACCGCCTCGTCCTGCTGTTCCGCAACGACACCTCGGCGTTCGACGGCAAGCGCATCGAGCAGCTGGACCGCAAGGGTATGGTGAACAACAAGTTCAACGCCTTCATCATGCAGAAGCTGGAAGCAGCGGGCATCCCGACCCAGTTCGACAAGCTGCTGGCCGACAACGAAGTGCTGGTGAAGAAGCTGGCGATGATTCCGGTCGAATGCGTGGTGCGCAACTACGCCGCCGGCAGCCTGGTGCGCCGCCTGGGCGTGGAAGAGGGCCTGCAGCTCAACCCGCCGACCTTCGAGCTGTTCCTGAAGAACGACGCCCTGGGCGACCCCTTCATCAACGAATCCCACGTCCAGGCCTTCGGCTGGGCGACCCTGGAACAGTTGGCGCAGATGAAGTCCTACTCCTTCAAGGTCAACGAAGTGCTGAGCAAGCTGTTCGACGACGCCGGCCTGCTGCTGGTGGACTTCAAGCTGGAATTCGGCGTGTTCCACGGCCAGATCGTCCTGGGCGACGAATTCAGCCCCGACGGCTGCCGCCTGTGGGACAAGGAAACCCGCAAGAAGATGGACAAGGACCGCTTCCGCCAGGGCCTGGGCGGCGTGATCGAGGCCTACGAGGAAGTGGCGCAGCGCCTGGGCGTACCGCTCTGACCCGTTCCAGGCGCGCAAGCATCTGATAGCACGCGAAAATTTCTCGAAAGAAGGCTTCGCGTTCGCCAATCAAGCTGGTATGATGCGCGCCGCACGGAGAGATGCCGGAGTGGTCGAACGGGACGGATTCGAAATCCGTTGAGTCAGCAATGGCTCCTAGGGTTCAAATCCCTATCTCTCCGCCATATTAAACAAACAAGCCCCTGATTCTAGGGGCTTTTTTGTGTATGCTCCATTTTTTACCCATGTTTCTACCCATGTCTTGTTGGCGCTATCCTGTGCCATGCGAAATCTACTCAGGAACGACTCCCGCTCTGAAGCAGAAGCCTCTCCTACGTTGTTCTGGCGTTTGATTTGAGTGGCTAGCTGTAGTAAGGAATGGAAGGGCTTCAACTGCTCGATGGGTCCATGTGGCGTAAGCGAGTAGCGATCACACCTTGCTGACGGGGACCTGGTTGTGCGGTAGCAACTCAGCCAGGGCGCTGCCTTCTGTGTCGGCAGGCGAGGGAGCACGTCCTTCAGGTAGGCATGCGGATCATGCCCGTTCAGGCTGGCTGACTGGATCAGCGTCAACTCCTCGCGCATCGCCCCCGGACATTGCTGGAGCCGCACCTGGGCGAGTTTCTTGCCCGCTATCCGGGGCTGCGGCTGGAACTGGTGCTCAATGACGGCTTCACCAACATCATTGCCGACGGCGCAGATGTGGGGATTCGTCTGGGGGAAAGCCTGGACGAGCACATGGTGGTGGTATTGATCACTCCGCGCATCGAGATGGCGATCATGGGCTCGCCGGCGCCATGGCATCCTCCAGACGACTGCGGTGCCTGGCGTATCGCTTCACGAGCAGCGGGACGTTGGATCGCTGGGCCTTCACCTCACTGGCGCCGAAGCCTATACCCAGGTGTTCGATCCGCGTGGCAGCGCCGTGTTCAACGACGACGAGAGCATGCTCAAGGTAGCTATACAGGGCTTGGGGTTGGTCAAGTACCTGGACGTCTGCATTCGCGAACAACTGGCATCTGGGGCGTCGGTGCGCGTGCTTCAGCCCTGGTGCCAGTCCTTTGCGGGTTTCTATCTGTATGCCCCACACGGCCCCCATGGCGGACATGCGCGATAAGGCGCGCTGATCCCGGCCCGAATGCCTTGATGGAAGAGGCGGCATAAAAATATAATGAGAGTCATTCGCATATTATGGAATGCCACTCCATGCACGCTACTGCCGCTACAGAGGATCAACTGCTGCTCGGCCGGCTGTACCAGGACCACCACGGATGGCTGCGCGGATGGCTCAATCGCCGATTGGGCAACCGCTGCGATGCGGCCGACCTGGCCCAGGATACCTTCGTCCGCTTGCTCGTTTCGCCCGCTGCGCTGCAGCAGCCAATCGCGACGCCGCGAGCCTACCTGCTGACCATCGCCCGGCGGCTGGTGATCAATCTCTACCGTCGGCGCTCGCTGGAGCAGGCGTATCTGGAAGTCCTGGCCAGCCTGCCGGAGGCGTGCACGCCTTCGCTGGAGCATCAGGCTCTGGTGCTCGAAGCCCTGCATGAGGTCGATGCGGTACTGGCCCGCCTGCCGAGCAAGGTACGCCAGGCGTTCCTCCTGTACCAGCTCGAAGGGCTCACCCAGGATGCCATCGCCCAGCGGTTGGGCGTGAGCGTACGTAGCGTTCAGCGCTATCTCGCGCTGGCTTTCGAAGAGTGCATCGTGCTGGCGGCGGAAGTGCCGGAGCACCCGTGAGCGTGCAACCCATCGACCGTGATATCGCTCGCCAGGCCGCGCGCTGGTATGTGCGCCTTCAGGGGCCGCGCGTCAGCGAGGCGCAACGTCGCGATTGCGAGCGCTGGCGTGCAGCCGACCCGGAGCACGAGCGAGCCTGGCAGTTGGCGGAAGGCTTCAACCAGCGACTGGGGCTGATCCCGCCTCAGCTGGGGCTCGAAACGCTGGATCGTTCCCACGCCGCTACGCGCCGACAGGCCCTCAAGTTGCTCGCGCTGCTGCTGGCAATGGCGCCTGCAGCCTTGCTGATTCGTCGTACGCAGTCCTGGCAGCAACTCAATGCCGATGTTCGCAGTGGGGTAGGTGAGCAGCGCCAGATCTCTCTGGCCGACGGCACGCAGATTCATCTCAATACCGACAGTGCCGTCGACGTGGCCTTCGACGGTGCGAGCCGGCGGGTACGGCTGGTTGCAGGCGAGGTGCTGATCATCACTGCCAAGGATCCGGCCGGCAGACCCTTCATTGTGGAAACTGCCCAGGGCGAGGTCGAACCCATCGGCACGCGCTTCCTGGTACGGCAATGGCCCGAGGACAGCCAGGTTGCGGTGCTCGAAGGCGCGGTGAAGCTGAACTCGCGGGCTGGAGAGTCCCAGTTGCTGAAGGCCGGTGAACAGGCGAGATTCAATGCCCGGCATGTGGGCGGCGTCGAGCCGCTCGATGCACGCATCGCCGATTGGACCCGCGGCGTGATCAAGGCCGAGCGTATGAGCCTGGCAAGCTTCGCCGCCGAACTGGGGCGATACCGCCCCGGCCTGTTGCGCTGCGACCCCGAGGTTGCGCAGTTGGAAGTCTCCGGAGCGTTTCAACTGCACGACACTGACCAGGCGCTCCATGCGTTGACTCAGGTGCTGCCGGTGGAGATCCGCTATCGCACCCGTTACTGGGTCACCATCGCGCCCATTTCCAGCTGATCGGCCCAGCTGATTGGCGCTGCCGAATTCTTTCTGTCGTCTTTTTCGTCTCTCGCGTGTCACCCGAGTACACAACGAAAAAACATGCTCGACACAGGGAGTCACTCATGCAGCTTCACCCCTTCGCTTCGCGCCGCGCAGCACGCCCTAGCGAACTTGCAAAGGCGTTGCGCGCCGCTGCGCTCGGACTGAGCCTGGGCTCGATCGGTTTCGCCGCGTCCGTGCAGGCCGACACCTCCGACCAGGCCAGCCATCAACGCCACTTCGAGATAGCCCCTGGCCCGCTGGACGCTGCGCTGGCGGAGTTCGCGAGCCAGGCGGGCATCACGCTGCCGTTGGAGCCGCAGCGGGTACAGGGGCTGAAGAGTCGAGGCCTGAGCGGCGATGCTGACGTCGACACCGGCCTGAGCCGGCTGCTCGAGGGGACTGGGCTGCGCGCCTCACGGCAGGGCGACGGCCTCTATGTTCTGCGGCCGGTAGCCGAAGCCGAGCAGCCACTGAAGATGGACAGCAGCGAAATCATGGGCGCTCGCCAGGATGGCCTGACCGAGGGAACGGGCTCCTATACGACCGGCGCCATGCAAACCGCCACCAAGCTGAACCTCTCGCTGCGTGAAACGCCGCAGTCGGTCACAGTGATGACTCGCCAGCGCCTCGACGACCAGGCCCTGACCGACCTCAACGACGTCGTGCAGAACACCCCGGGCATGGTTCTTCGGCGCACGGGCGCTGAGCGATCCACCTACTACGCCCGCGGTTTTGCCCTCGACAACATCATGTACGACGGCCTGCCCACCAGCCTCGACAGCTCGCAGCTGTCCCAAGACCTGCTGTCCGCGGACATGGCCATGTACGACCGGGTGGAGGTGGTGCGCGGCGCCACAGGCCTGATGCAGGGCGCCGGAAACCCGGCTGCGGCCATCAACCTGGTTCGCAAGCGCCCTACGCCAACGTTCCAGGCCAGCATCCAGGGCAGCGCCGGCACCTGGGATCGCTACCGCACCGACGTCGACCTGTCCGGCCCGCTGACCGACAATGGCGCTGTGCGCGGTCGCCTGGTCACCGCTTACCAGACCCAGGGCAGCTTCCGCGACTCATTGGATAACGAGCGAAACCTGTTCTACGGGATCGTAGAGGCTGACCTGAACGACAGCACCACCCTGACGCTCAGCGCTTCGCGCCAGCAGGACGACTACAACGGTAACGGCTGGACCGGCCTGCCCGTGGGCTTCGACGGCAGCGACCTGAAGCTGCCGCGCTCCACTTCCCTGAGCAATGACTGGGAGTACTGGAACAAGACCAGCACCTCCGCATATGCCGCCATCGAGCACGCCCTGGACAACGGCTGGAAACTCAACGTGTCGGCCACCAAGTCCTGGGCCGACCTGGACATGCTGGGCACCTACATACTGGGGCGCACCGCCACCCAAACCTATGACCAGTACGTGGGCGCCGGCCATTACCGTGAAAGCCAGAACAGCTTCGACGCCTACGCCAGCGGCCCGTTCCGCCTGCTGGACCGCGACCACGAGCTGGTGGTCGGTGCCAGCCATCGCCGCGTGGTGTTCAATGGCGACGTGCCGGTAAACGTGCTGCTGCACAGCAATATCGATCTCTACAACTGGAACGCCGATACCCCGAAAATTGCCAGCCAGACCAAATACGGTTGGCAGAACACCAATGCCAAGCTCAACAGCGTTTACGCCACCACCCGTCTGAGCCTGGCCGACCCACTGAAACTGATTCTGGGCAGCCGTCTGGACTGGTACGAGAACGATACCAGCGCCCCCTACAAAGGCACCGAGACCGAACTCAAGGTCAATCGCCACGTGACCAAATACGCGGGCCTGGTCTATGACCTGGACGCGCGTCACTCGGTGTACGTCAGCTACACCGACATCTTCAAGCCGCAGAGTTATTTCGACACCTCCGGCTCGGTCATCGCTCCTATCACTGGCAAGAACTACGAACTGGGCATCAAGGGCGAGTATTTCGACGGCGCCCTGAACGCCTCGGCCGCCATCTTCCAACTGGACCAGGAAAACCGCGCCAAGGCCATCACCGACCAGAGCCTTTGCCCTAGCTATCCCACCACTTCCTGCTACGAGGCGGCCGGCGAGGTGCGCAGCAAAGGCATCGAACTGGAACTGCAAGGGCAACTCGCGCCCAACTGGCAACTGGGCGCCGGCTACACCTTCACCGAAGCCAAATACCGCAAGGATGCGAACAAGTCCAACGAAGGTCGCCTGTTCGATACCGACATCCCGCGACACCTGTTCAAGATGAGCACCACCTACACCCTGCCAGGCGCGCTCGACCAATGGCGCATTGGTAGTTCCCTGTACCGGCAGAACCGCATCTACAACAAAGGCACCACCTACATGATCGAGCAGGACGCCTACACGCTGGTGGACTTCATGCTGGGGTTCAAGCCGACTGCCCATATCGATGCGCAGTTGAACCTGAACAATGCGTTCGACAAGAAGTACTACAACTCCTTGAGTTCGTCTGTCACGGTGCCGAGCAATGTGTATGGGGAGCCGCGGAATCTGATGTTGTCGGTGAAGTACAGTTTTTGAAGCGGCCGCGGGCGCAGGCCTGACCGAGTGGGGAAGCGCAGGAGGCCTATGGACGCCTGGCATCAGCCGGCTTAGCGCTTGGCATCGCGGCGGTATGGCTGCCATGGGGGCGGAAGCTGACGATTACCGAGGTCTGCTTTCGACCCGAAGCGGACATTGCTTCAGCTAGGAGCGAGCGCCATTGGTTGGATCACCTTCCGCCAGCATTTTCCACAGCCGTGTCCGCTCCTTTTCCCCCGGCAGCACACCGGTAGTTTCCACTTCCAGCACGACTACAGCATCCGAATTGGTGATCTGGATTGACGCACTGGCGCGACCACGCTCGTCGATATCTGTGATCTCCCAGACGCAGGTGATTTCCTCTCCGGCGTATACCGGTTGCTTGAACCGGAAGCTCATGCCGGCCGCCAGCCACCCGATCTGCCCGCCGATCTCGGTCAGAAGCCCATGGGAAATGGGCTCGCGAAAATTGCGTAGCTCGGCATAGGGACGGTCGAGGTGCACAGGATTGTAGTCACGGGAGATATCCGCGAATCGCTGGATTTCTTCGGACGTGAAAGTTCGGGAGACGACGAATCGGTCGCCTTTGCGCAGCCCGTCGATCGCGCGTTGCCTGGGATTGATCGAGAATCCTCTTCGCTCATCCATTGAAATATCTCCGTCAGCTCGCCGGTCTCGCCGGTCAGGGCCATGACGAGGTTCTTTGGGGAGTGGAGCTGATGCCAGTTCCGAGAGCTTGCGAACACTTCAAGTGCCTTGGCAAGAGGGGACACATCGATGCGATGGAGGAGGTCAAGCAGCCTAGGGAAAAAGCATTTTTGGCAGCCTTGGTCGATCCACCATCGCCCAAGGCGTTTGCAGAGTCCGTGCTACCGTTCGCCAGCGCTTGCCGCGCAAGCTGGACTATGCCGCGCGAGACGAGGCCAATCGTGAGTTGGGGCGTGCTGGGGAGCAGTGGACCACCGGTTTCGAGCAGCAACGACTGACGGATCTGGGCCATCCCGAGCTATTTCAAACCTGGAATGGGTCGCTGATAGCCAAGGCGATGGCGCTGGCTATGACATTCTTTCTTTCGAGCGCGATGGCCAGTCTCGTTTCATCGAAGTAAAAACCACCAACAGCGGTATCGCCTCTCCCTTCTTGGTAAGCCACAACGAACTGGAGTTCTCGAAAGAGGCGGGGAATCAGTTTTACCTCTATCGGGTATTTCGGTTTCGCAACGAGCCACGCTTGTTCACGCTTCGCGGTGATCTCTCTCAGCATGTGTATCTGAAACCCACGGATTATCGAGCGAGCTTCTTGCAGGCGTTAGGATCTTAAGAGTACTGATGCCTTTCCTAAGTTTCTAGCGAAGAGGAAGCGCTTGCCGGCTAGTATCCACGACGATTATCTCCAGTTTAGTCTATAAGGCTTCTAATTCAAAATATACTCGCGTATCGAGGCAGGATTGTCTTGCTTTGGATTTCCTGCGTGGTATGAGCTATTAGCTTCTGTTGCAAATGGTTAGGCTGGAATTCTTCGGCCCAGGAAAATGGCTCTCACCAACGAAAGCACACCTCAGTTCGGCTCCTTGGTGAAATATAAACTAATATATTTAGACTATGTCAGTCTTGAGTAATTGGCTGAATGGTCGGAACCGCGACGGCATAGTGAGGCTTGTTTGCTCTACTTTAGCTGCTCATGGAGTATGTTCGTGTAGTTATCGGGTTCTGTCGATTCTGGCTCTTCCAGATACTACTGGTTTCTGATTGCGTCATCTGATGTGGTGCGTTGTTAGGTCAAAGGCTCTTTGCTAGGTTGGAAAGTTATTAGGGAAGCCCTAAGTCAGCAGCGTTGGAGTGGAAAGAGGTTGTTTTTTCCTCTGAGTTTTTTCTGCATTCTTCTATTGCTTTGTTTAGATTTTCTATTTGGGTGTGTGCTTCTTTGAGTTTTTCTTTGAGGAGGGTATTTTCGATTTTAAGGTGGTCAAGCGTATCTTTCGTAAGTTTTTTGTTGTGTTTGGAGACTTCCTGGTGCTGCCTGTAAGATTCCATTTCGCCTTTAATTAGATTTTCAATGTATTTCGCGTTTTTGATTTTGTATATTCTGGAGCGAGAATTTATTTCTTTTATTGTTTGTTTTGGCAGGTAAACTTGAAATGCGGCTGAATCGGATGTTCTGTTCTTTCGAGAGATCTTTGCTCTCCAAGCATTTCTCATGCTAATTATAAATAGCTTTCTTTGGTTTACTTCCATGGTTTGAGTGAGGTGAAGATCAATTCTGTTTATGGTCATGCTGTCAGTTATGATGCCTATAGAGTTATATGAACTTTTTTTCTGTATGTAGCTGACTGCCCATTTTAGTTGCTCTAGATTGCTTTCCTTTATCCAGCTTAAGTCGTGTGCTTTTGTGTTTTGCATTAGAGGGATCCCGAGATTTATTTCCATATTTGGGGGGAGGATGCCATAACACGGATCTGCTGTGTGACTCCATCGTGTGATTTTGTAATGTGACTAAGTCACGTGATGTAGTATTTTTACAGGGTGTATTTGTGAAAATTCGGGGGCGGGAATGGCTGGAAATGAAGCGTTGATCGCAGTTCTCAGGCTGGCAGTGGGAGGGACGAGCGGGCCTTCTACGCCTGAAGGGAAATTCCTGGCGATGGCCCTATGCCTTTCCCCTGTGGGGGCAAGTGAGCCTTGGGCTGACAAGCCAAGTCTTTTTTCCAGCGTGCAGATTTCGGCACGCATAGGTGCACGGGCTTATCGGGACCTAGAGCGTTGCCAATGGATCCTGGAGGCGGGCTTCTGGCCAAAGATCAATGTGGGTCGTAGAGGGACTAAGCACATAGACGCGATCCGAGCGGTGCTAAGTGGATACCAGAATCAAGATCAGGACTGGCTCCCACAACGATTCGGAAAGAGGCTGAGCGTGAATAATCGCCTACTGCTAGTAATCCTGCTGGATCGAGAAGAGCTCGGGGGAAGGCTTAGGCCAACCAGCCTCGGGGATCTTGCTAAGTTGACGGGGTTCTCCCCTAATCAGGTCAAGGTTCAACTGCAGAGACTAAAAGAAATCGGGCTGGTCAGCGGGGTTGTACCTGGGGTGACTGGCGCGGCCGTATTCGGTATTGCCAAGAGTTACATCTATCTCAACCTTCTACACCCGTTCTGGAGCTGCTTCTTTCCTGCTTGGCGAGCGATATGTCTAGGTGCGCCGATTTGGCAAGATATTTCCAGGGAGGAAAGCTCAATCTTATATCGACTGGTGGGAGATGGCGGACATGCTGAGCTGCGCAGAAGGCCGGAGCTGAGGCGGTATTTTCGTAATTTGGTACTGGTATTGATATCAGGCGTCCTGTCTCGGAGCTGGCATGAGCTTCGGGTGAATAGCCCCACCTCCTTGCGGGGGGAACAGTATCTTGCAGAGAGGCTACTAAGAGCTGAGCTGCCTGTCTCTGACATTCCCTGGTTTATGCTGCAGGTCAGGCGCATTGCGAGTCAGGTTCAGAGCAAGCTCTGTAATGGTGATGGAGACCTAGCAGAAATGATAGGGGATGCCTCATGGAGTTTCTGCGTTCTCCCCGATTTTAGTGATCGTGCCCAGCCATTGGTCGTTCTCACGAACTGTGGGAGCATTTCGAATGGAATTGACTCTACATGGCTCCGCTCGAATGACCATGCTCATTGGATAGAGAAGGGACTCTTAACCCGTTCCGACGCTGCTCCACTCAAGCTTCGATCCCGTAAACCCAAGCCATTCTGATGTAGCGGTAGAGATCTTTCCTTCGTGAGAAAAAATACTGGTCTGCGTGATCCTCTGGTTAGACATGAGGATCACAACCATGCGGATTATTCGACTGAAAGAGGTAATGGGCTCGACAGGTCTGGCCCGGTCAACAGTTTATAAGTACGTGTCGGAGGGCGTATTTCCTAAGCCCGTGTCACTGGGCGATCGATGCGTTGGTTGGTTGGAGAGTGAGGTTCATAATTGGATTCTCGAAAGAGTCGAGGAGCGTGACAGAGTCTTGGGCATGGTTTCTTAGGTCTGTGGGATGTTTGGTCTGGTTGCCGCCATGGTCTAGCTTGCGCTGGACTATGGTGGTTTTTTGCCGGAGTTGATTTTTTAATATTTTTTCTTGTAAGTCCCAGGGTGCCTAGGCACGATTGTCGTTAGTGTTTCTGTGTGGGTAGTATGTTTTATAGTTAACACTAATAGTTCACTGTGTACCTCCCAAAGGTACACAGTGTGTTGTGATGATGAATCTGCAAGATTTAAAAAATACCACGCTTGCTGAGTATATGAAACTAAGCACAGAGAGTGGTAGTCATGCTACGTCATCCACAAAATACTAATCTTCATATCTACATTGACGCCTTCTTCGAAGGCCTTCCTGTAATGGTCGAGAAAGGTCCATTCGTCACTGAGTACCTAGCATCCCTGAAGAACACTATCGACCTAGCGCTTGGGCAGTATCCTAGGCTCCTGGCCTTCAGGGTTGATCTTCGCCTTCCTCTTGGCGTCGACTTGCCTGATTACGTATATACCAATCAAGTGATGAGCCGGCTTATTGAGTCCTTCAAGGCAAAGATTGAACACAACCGAGCGAAGGCCCGGGAGCAGAACCCCTCCGCTCATGGATGTAAAGTTCGCTACGTGTGGGTGAGAGAAATTGGAGCGGGGCAGCGCCCGCACTATCACATGCTGATTCTGCTCAACCGGGATGCTTTCTACACCGTGGGGCGGCTACAGTCGGAAAACCCCAACATGGTCAGCCGGTTGCAGGAGGCTTGGGCCAGTGCCTTGGGGCTGCAAATCAATCAAGTGTTGGGCTTGGTCGAGCTACCAGATAACGCAATGTACAGAGTGGATCGCGGAGATGGGTGCGCATTGGCCCAACTGTTCCATCGTGCCAGCTACCTCTGCAAGGTTACTACTAAGCGCTTTGGAGATGGTTGCCACGGCTTTGGGTGCAGTCGCGGGTAGGCAGTGGCAGTTTGACTGTCATCGGCACATTGTCTTATCGCTTGGTATCGAGTGAGATGCGTACAAGCGACTGAACCGAATCACCGGTAAGAGTTCAGTCGTTAACTGCTTGGCTTAGGTAAGTTAATGGCCACGTCAGTTCAAGAGGGAACCTGGCGTTCTCTGAGAACGCCGTATCCTGAGAGGCATGTCCCATGTGATGGACTGCTGCTACTAGACAGTATCTAAGCAGTCGGTTGAAAAAATAAAAAACAGGGCCGAAGCCCTGTAAACCCCGATTATGGCAGTCAGACATCGGAGATTGTGGAGCGCATTTATCTGGCTGGTGCCAGCACAAAATCGCGACGCAGCGTAGGAGTGGGATGCTCCACCTTTGCTCCATGAGCGGTGATTCCCGGCTGTGTGTCCTGCAACCGTTCGATTAGCGAATCCTTCACTCCGAATACCACATCCGAATCCAGGTAGTCGCTGTTGGCCAGGAAAAGGTGCGTGACCAGGGTTTCATACCCTGATGCGGCGATCATGAAGTGCACGTGGGCAGGGCGATAGGGATGGCGTCCCTGTGCTTCCAGCATCTGTCCCACGGGCCCATCGTTGGGGATCGGATAGGCCGCGGGGATGGCGCCACGAACCCAGAAGTTACCGTTTTCATCGGTACGAACTCGCACACGAGAGCTCAGCTCATCGGCATCGCGCTGCACGTCATAGTAGCCATCGGCATCGGCATGCCAAATGTCGACGCTGGCGCTTGCCAGCGGCAAGCCGTCCAGGCTGCGGACGCTTCCCTCGATCAGCAGGGCGGGGCCGTCCTCAGGGCGGCTGATCACCGAGCCCAGCGGCAGCTCCGGCGCCTCCTTCACGAAGAATGGACCGAGGACGGTTGTTTCCGTGGCGTTCCCGGGGAACCTGTGATTGATGGCATCCACTAGCATCGACACGCCGAGCGCATCGGAGAGGAGGATGAACTCCTGGCGGGTGTCGCTGCACATCTGGCCGGTTCGTGTCAGGAAGTCGATGGCGTACTCCCATTCCTGTTGCGTCGGCTCTATCTCGCGGACGAAGTCGTGCAGGTGACGGACTAGGGCCGAGCTGATGTGTTTCAGGCGCTGTGAGCGGGTGCTGGCCAGCCGATCCAGAACCGCTTCGGTGATGTTGTGTTCGTCGAAGTTGCGCATGGCGAAGCCTCCTAGAACGCTGCTGGTGCATCGCCCGTCAGGGCGGCCTGGAACAGCCGGCGAAGCGGGGCTGCCTCCAGGGCTCTTGGATTCCAGTAGCGAGCCTGCAGCGACAGCTCGACCGCGCGCTCGATGCCGTCCTCTGGCATGCCGATGGCTTTTAGCGAGGTGGGGAGGCCAAGACGGCGCAGCATGTCGTAGAGCGCCATCCACGGTTTGTCCTCGACGCCCAGGGCGCGACTGAGAATCCGCATGGCATGTGGCGCGGCTTCGGCGTTATAGGCCAGCGAGTAGGGGAGCAGGATGGCGTGCGTTTCCGCGTGAGGCAGATTGAAGGCGCCGCCCAGCACGTGGCACAGCTTGTGATGGATGGCCATGCCCACAGTGCCCAGGCAGGTGCCGCAAAGCCAGGCGCCGTACTGAGCCATCGTGCGTGCCTCGATGTCCTGGGGATCGGCCAGAATCGCGTCGAGGTGGCGTACGAGCGCTTCGATGCCTTCTTCGGCCATCAGGGTGATGATGGGGTTGGCTTCCTGGGAGTAGAGCGCCTCGGCTGCGTGGGCGATGGCGTTCAGCGCGCTGCTCGCCGAGACCTGTGGCGGTAGCGACAGGGTCTGCAGCACGTCGTAGATGACTACCTTCGGCAGGATGGTGTCGGCCTTGCGGGTGGTCTTCACGCCGTTTTCAGTCTCGCCCAGGACCGGCGTCACTTCGGAGCCGGCATAGGTGGTCGGGATGGCTATTTGCGGCAAGCCAGTGCGGACCGCCAGGGCCTTGGCCAGGCCGATTGTCGAGCCACCGCCCAGGGCTATCAGGCAGTCGCATTCATGGGCACGCTGCACTTCCAGCGCTGCAGCCGTGACTTCGACCGGCGTATGCATGACCGCGCCGCAGAAGAGCGCCACGCCTGCCGAACCAAGTTCCCCGAGCAGTTTCTCGCCATCGGCTTGCTGGGCTTCGGTGGTGATCACTAGGGCGCGGCCGGCTTGGAGCCTGGCGACTTCGGCCGCGACTTCGCTGGTGCGGCCTTCGCCGAAGACGATGCGTGCCGGGTTGATGTTGTAGTTGAACGCTTTCATGTCGGTTTCCTTCTCGAACGCTTTGCCGAGGCGGCAGTCACCTGGTGCTTACAGATTGTCCCCGGCGAGCCAGCTGGCGCCGCGTGCGTAGAGGGCATCCACTTCGGCACCGGTCAGCTGCGGCATGTCGCGTTTCACCTGGTAGCCGATCTGCGTCTGGATGTAGGCCAGGTGCTGGTAGCCATTGGGGAAGGTCTGTAGCTGCTGCTGGTCGATTTCCAGCCTGGCGCCGGGATCGACGGGGTCGACACGATCCTTCTCGTAGATTGGCTGGCGAAGCACCAGGCCCCAGCGGCCGTCGCGCTTCTCGAAGAAGTCGTAGAAGCGCCCGGTGCACACCACGTCGCACAGCACGTCCTGGACCATCCCGCGCTGGGAGATGGTCATCTTGGTCTGGGCGATGGCGCGGTTGCCCTGCAGGTCCACCGAGGTGCCGCCGAGGAAGTGCAGGATGCTGACGCCCTTCGCCCAGCCTTCCTGGGTGACGCGGATGAACTCCCTGGCCGGGCCCTGGAACCAGGTCGCCATCATCACCCCGTCGTCGTGCCAGACCGTCTGGAAGCGTGCCCAGTCGCCGGCGTCGCGCCAGATTGCCCAGTTTTCCACGAGGTCCCGGATGGCCAGGCGGTCGATGAGTTCTGCTTGCATGTCGTTCTCCTTGTTCAACGGATGTCGAGCGTCGGGGGCGCTCTTACGAGTGAATCTCGGCGGTGCCCGGGCAACTGGAGCGCTTTGCCGAACGGCCGAGGGCGCGTGGCGCGGTCTCCCGGATGAAGAGCGCAATGGCGGCGGCCGCGACGGCGCTGATGAAACCGATGGTGAACGGGGCCGAGGGGCCGAACAGGTCGGCGGACAGGCCCATCAGGACGGGCGAGGCGCAGCCGCCAAAGACCTCGCCGATACCCACGACCAGGGCGATCGCTCGATTGACGTAGGCGCCGGACGTGGATTCGGCGGGAATGGTGGCGAGGAAGATTGGCATGCACCCCACGCCCAGGTAGGTGATGAACAGGGCAACGCACAAGAGCGGCACGCTGGCGTCGGCGAACGCTACGATCAGCGGCGTCAGGGAGGTCAGCAGGGCGGCTGCGGCAAGCGTCAGCCGACGGCCTAGATAGTCGGAAATGGCCGGCACCAGCGCGCCACCGAGGACCGCGGAAAGGCCGATGACGGTCATCAGCAGCGTCATGGTCGAGCTGTCGAAGTGCCGCTGCTGGAAGAGGTAGAGCGGGGCGAAGATCGTGACCGAGAAGAACGTCGTCAGGAACAGGCAGGCCACCAGGATGCAGAGCTTCAGGTTGTGGCTCAGCAGCGGGCGAGGTTCGGCACCTGGCGATTCCTCCTTGGGGAACATCCTGGCCAGCACGGCAAGGGATGGCTCGCGAACGTATCGCCAGAGCACGACGGCTAGGATCAGCCCCGGAATCCCGGCGATCAGGAAGGCCGTGCGCCATCCCAGGCCACTGGCGAGCGGAATCAGCAGGGCGGGCCCGAGCACCGAGCCGAAGATGCCCGTGGACACGGCCTGAATGAAGCCCATGTTGAAGCCACGCCGAGAAGGCGTGGACGCGGCGATCATCAGTGCCTGGCTCACGGGAAGGACCGGCCCCTCGGCCACTCCCATCAGGACGCGTGCGATCAGCAGCGTGAAGAAACTGACGGCCTGGCCGGAAAGGATGGAGAACAGCGAGAACGACACCACGGCGGCGACCAGGAGCTTTCGTTTGTTCTCCCGGCGGTCGACGAAGCTGCCGAGCAGCCATCCGGACGCGGCCCAGCTGAGCCCCAGGGCTGCATTCAGGGCGCCGATCTGCAGCTTGGTCAGGGAGAATTCGGCCTGGATGAAGGGCATCAGGAAATTGACGGCAAGGCGGTCGAAGAACATCAGGCCATTTGCCGCGAACAGCATGGCCAGCAAGCCGTTCTCGTAGCGACGGAATCGTTCGAGCTTCATGGGGCGAACTCACATTCTTGTTGTTGTTGGAGCTGCCCGCTGTGCAAGAGCCTGGGCAGAAATTACCGCTTGACCTGGATTCTATGGTTGCGGCCTTTATTGAATAAGATGTTCAGGGTTATTAACGTCATTTTCTGAAGTGATAACGCGAGGGGATGCAATGTCGGTCGCTCAGCCCGTTTCTCGAGTGGATCTAAACCTTTTCAACGTCTTCGACGTGGTGATGACGGAGCGTCACGTCACGCGGGCCGCCGAGCGGCTGGACATGACCCAGGCGGCGGTGAGCAATGCACTGAACCGCTTGCGCCGCCAGTTTCAGGATCAACTGTTCGTGAAGGCGGCGCGCGGCGTCGACCCTACGCCGAGGGCCATGGAGCTCTGGCCGCGCATTCACAAGGCGGTGGTCGAGCTAAGGGGGACCGTCAACCCGCCGGACCAGGACATCGCGCACCTGGAGCAGCGCTTCCGCATCGCGATGGTCGATATCTCGGTGCTGCTGTTCGCCCCGCACCTTTATCGCCGAGTGCATGAGCTCTCGCCGCATACCTCGCTGTTCTTCGTGCCCCACGACCCCGCACTGACCGGGCCTCGGCTGATGCGCGGCGAGGTGGATTTCGCCATCAGTATCGACCTGCCCCGAGCGGCCGTCCTGCAGTCGATGCCACTGTTCAGCGATCGGCTGGTGGTGGCGGCGCGGCACGGGCACCCGCTGTTCGAGCGCAAGATGACGCTGGTCGACTTCTGTGAGGCGTCCCATCTGGCGGTGAACGCCTCAGGCCACGAGGACGCTCCGAGCCTGCTCGACGATGCACTCGCCAGCCTCGAACTCAAGCGCAATGTCTGCCTTTCGCTGAACCACTACTCGGTGGTGACTCGAATGTTGCGGGACACCGACCTCATCGCCGTGATCCCGGAACGCTTCGCCACGACGCCGGATGCCAGGCGGGAGGTGCAGATCCGACCGTTGCCGCTGGAGCTGCCCAATGCCGTGCTGCATCTGACCTGGCACCAGCGCAGCAACAATGTGCCCGCGCATAACTGGATGAAGGAGCGGCTGCTCGAGGCAGCCAAGGCATTCATCTGAGTGGAGGCGTGGGTTTCAGGCGCCAATTCCTGGCGATGCCTGCGCCAGGTGGGAGGAGAGCACGTCATCACCTGAAGTGATGACGGTAATTTTTTGAAGCGCTGCAATCTATGACTTGAGTTGGCCTAGTCTGGGGACGTCCTCAGCAAGAAGCCAATACAAGGATAATAAAAGTGAGCGACTTCAAAGACGCTGTACACGTCGCCAACGACGTAGCTCAGCAGGATTCGAACTACGATGTCGTCGTGGTCGGTTACGGGCCTGCAGGCGAGGTGCTTGCTTCCACTATCGGTGCCGCGGGGTTCCGGGTTCTGGTGGTGGAGCGCTGGCCCCAGCCGTATCCACTGCCGCGCCTCACCACGCTCGATGGCGAGGTCTGCCGGGTTCTCCAGGCGACTTCCCAGGATATCGATGCCGCGCTGGCGGAGACGCTGGTGCAGGAGACCTGCAACTTCGTCGATGCCGCTGGCGACCCGCTCATGGTCGTGCGCTACGACGGTCAGCTGGGTGGCTGGCCTTCGCGGCTCTCTGTCTTCCAGCCCGACTTCGAGCGGGCCATCGCAGCCAAGGTCGAATCGATGCCCAACGTCGAGCTGCTGCGGGGCTGGGAAGCCACCGAACTCTGGCAGAACGCCTATGGCGTTCACCTGATCATCTCGCCCACCGAGCGAGGCGCCGGCAAGCCGCGCACGGTCAGGGCCAAATACGTCGTCGGCACCGACGGTGCGCGCAGCTTCATTCGTCAGGTGCTCGGCCTGGGTGTCCGCGACTATGACATGCACCAGCGCTGGCTGAACTTCGATGCCGAGTTGCTGCGTCCTGTCTCGGATGACCTCATGACGCTGAAGATCTTCATGGATCCCGAGCGTCCCCATATGCACATGCCGATCGGCACCAAGCGCCTGCGCCTGGAGTTCCGCGTCATGGAAGACGAAACCGACGAAGCCGTAACCGATCCCTCGGTCGCTTGGGAGTTCATGGCCAGGAAGCATGGGATAGGGCCGGAAGACGTCCGTATCCTTCGCCAGGTCGTGTACCACTATCGCACCCGTGTGGCGACCGAATGGCGCGTGGGCCGGGTGTTCCTCGCTGGCGATGCGGCGCACACGATGCCGCCCTACATGGGGCAGGGGGCCTGCGCCGCCATCCGCGATGGGCGAAACCTGGGCTGGAAGCTGGTCGAGGTGCTGGCCGGCCGCAGCGAAGAGGAACTGCTCGACACCTACCGCGAAGAGCGCGAGCCGCACGTCACCACCATTGTGCTTGCTTCCGATCGCCTCTCCCGCGTCGTTAACATCGTCGATCTGGAACAAGCCTCCGCGCGTGACCGCGACATGCGCGCTAAGGGCGAAGGCCATCCGCCGGCGCTCCCCAGCCTCGAGGCTGGTGCGCTGTTCTTCGACGAAGAGGGCCTGCTCAAGGGCGCTGCCGGCGAGTGCGCGCCGCAAGGGCGGGTTCGCCTGGACGGAAGCATCGTCCGCGGCGACGAACGCCTGGGCTACGGCTTCCAGCTGTGGTGCCGCCGCGACCCGTCCGAGAGTCTGGGCCAGGCCGAGGCCGAGTACCTGCAAAGCATCGGTTGTTCGATCGCCGTGTTCGAAGACGCCGAATCGAAGTATGCCGTTGACGATATCGACGGTACCTACGTCGGCTATCTCGACCGCCACGACATCGAGGTGCTGATTCTGCGTCCGGACTTCTACGCCTTCGGTGGCGCCACTGCGGCCCGGCTCAACACGCTGGTCCGGGCGCTGGCTACGAGCCTGCGCAGCACGGTGAGCCTAGCGCGCGAATCCTGACCCCTTTGCCCCCCAAGGAGAATCCCATGAGCTTCACTATCGGTGGACTTTGTCTCGAGCAGCCGTTCCGCATCCGGCGTATCGGGCATTTCGGCTATCACTCGCCGGACATCACGGCAACCGTCGGCTTCCTCACCCGCAAGCTGGGCCTGAGCATCAGCGACATCGACGACTTCACCTCGCGCCTGAAGCAGCCGCTGTCGAAAGTGGATGCCACCGGCTGGTTCCTGCGCTGCGGCACGGACCACCACACGCTGGTGATCGGTAGCCAGAACCTGATCGACACCCGCGAGCCCGCCCGAAAGGGCGCGGTGGTGAACCAGCTGTCCTGGCAGGTCGGCAGCTTGCAGGAAGTCGTCGACGGCGTGTCCTTCCTCGATCGCAAGGCCAAGCTGCGCCGCATCGGGCGCGATACCCCCGGCTCCAACTGGCACGCCTATGCCTACGATCCCGATGGCTACGTCAACGAGATCTTCTATGGCATGGAGCAGATCGGCTGGGATGGCCGCAGCAAACCCGAAACCATGTACGACCGGGGCTTCACCACGTTGCCCGAGCTTCCGCAGATTCCCGAGTACATCGAGGTGGACAACGCCTTGCTGCGCAACGGCGCCAGCGGCGGCTACCGCTGGGAAGTGCCGCTGGAAGCGAGGTACCAGGTCGAAGGCATCCTGATGCCGCAGCCGTTCAAGCTGACCCATCTGGGGCGAGTCGCGCTGTTCGTGTCGGACCTTCAGGCCTCGCTGGATTTCTACTGTGGCGTTCTGGGGCTGAAGGTCAGTGAGCGTGTCGCTGTGCATGGCCACGAATGCGCCTTCCTGCGCGCCGACTCGGAACACCATACGTTGGCGCTGTACCCGAACGCCCTGCGCGAGAAGCTGGGCTTCGCAGCCGGCTATGGCTTCGCTGTGGCCAGCTACCAGCAGTTGCTCGATGCGCGCCGGTTCCTCGAGCAACAGGGAGTTCGCATCCTGGACCTGCCGGCCGAGCTTTCACCCGGCATCCATTATGGCTTCTGGATCCAGGGTCCGGACACGGTGGCGATACAGGTCTTCTATGGAATGGACCGCGTGGGCCTCGACGGTGTCGCTCCCAAGCCGATGACGCTGCCGGTACACCATGCGCAGTTGCCCGAGAGCATCACGCACGGCGGTTGCGCCTGGTATGAGCCGCCCTTCATGGGCCCGTGGGCATAAGGAGCGCGACATGGCATTTCTCGATGTTCCGGGCGCCCGTCTGCGCTACGACGTCTGCGGCGAAGGTCGGCCGCTGGTCTTCGTCCATGGCGCTGGCGCCAACGCTACCGTCTTCTTCCAGCAGGTTGCGCATTTCAGCAAGCGTTACCGGGTGATCTGCCTCGATATGCGCGGTTTCGGCGGTTCGATCTGTGACGCAGGGACTTTCCACCCGCGCCAGTTCAGCGAAGACCTCGCGCGTTTGCTCGATGCCGAAACGCATGACGAAAAAGTGGCTGTCGTCTGCCAGTCGATGGGCGCCTGGTCGGGACTGCCGCTGGCGGTGCGGGAGCCCGGTCGGTTCGCAGCGTTGGTGCTCTCCGGTTCGCCCACACCCGCGTACGGTCCTCACCACAAGGTGCTGGAGGTGGTCTCCGAGCGGTTCCGGCGAGTCGCGGCGGGGGAGACGGTTCCGCCCCAGGATCTGGGCTTTTCCGAACGTTTCGTGAAGGAGCGCCCGGAGCTGATCGCGCTGTACCAGATGCTCGCGAGAATGAACCAGAAGATCGACCTGTCGACCATCACCGATCCGGAGCTGCGGATCATGCCTGAGCACTTCATCGGCTACAGCGTGCCGACGCTGGTGATGGGCGGTGTGCAGAACCGTCTGCTGGGGGGCGAAACCCACCTGGTGGCCGCCAGCTGCATCCCGGGGGCGCAAAGCTACACCTTCACCGAGTCGGGGCACTCCTCGTACTACGAGGAGCCGGATCACTATAACCGCGTCGTCGAGGCGTTCCTCGTCGACCAGGGCTATGTGCCCGTACAGAACAAGGCCTGACATGTTCAACAAACTTTCCCTCAGCCTCCAGGACGCCAAGCAGTTGGCCGACAACGCACAGGCAATCGCCCTGCGCATGAAGTTGCCGGTGTCGATCGCAGTGGTGGATGCGAGCACCTACCTGCAGGCCCTTCTGCGCATGGACGGCGCGCCGCTGATGAGCGCCGAAGGCGCCTTCGACAAGGCCAGAAGTTCCGCCGAGGGTGGCCACCCCACGACCTTCTTCGAGAAACCGCTGAACGAGGGCCGTTACTCCATGGTGCGCCTGCCGCACGTGGCTATCGAAGGCGGTGTTCCGGTTCTGCTCGAAGGGCAGTGCGTGGGGGCCGTTGGTGTGGCCGGGGCGCCGCCTCACCTGGATTCGAAAATCGCCGAAGAGGCGATCGCAACCTTCCTGGAAATGTATGGAGCTGCCAAATGAAACTGCTGAGTTTCCGCTTCAAGGGTCAGGAGTCGTGGGGGGCGATGACCGCCGCCGGGGTCGTCGACCTGGGCAAGGTCAGTGGCTACCCGACTTTGCTCGCCGCGCTGGAGCACGACGCGCTGCCTGAGCTGCCGGCCATGATCGAGCAGGATGGCGACGCCGTGGCGCTCGAAGCGGTCGAACTGCTTCCGGTGGTGCCGCGCCCGCCGAAGATTTTCTGCATCGGCACCAATTACCATGACCACCGCATCGAAACCGGCCGCGAGGTTCCGGAGAAGCCTGTGGTTTTCGCCCGCTATGCCAACTCCCAGGTTGCGCACCGGCAGCCGATTGTCCGGCCTGGCGTGTCCGAACAGCTCGACTTCGAGGGCGAGATCGCGGTCATCATCGGCAAGGCCGGCCGCCACATCGCCGAAGCGGACGCCTGGAACCACATCGCGGGCTACGCACCGTACAACGACGCCACCATTCGCGATTGGCAACGCCATACGCACCAGTGGATTCCCGGCAAGAACTTCGTTGCCACCGGCGGATTCGGCCCCTGGATGGTGACCCGCGACGAGATTATCGATGGCGCCGACCTGACACTGGTCACCCGGCTGAACGGCCAGGAAGTCCAGCGTACCAGCGCGAGCCTCATGATCTTCTCCATCCCGCAACTGATTGCCTATTGCTCGACCTTCACCGAGCTCGAACCGGGCGACGTCATCGTCACGGGGACGCCGGGCGGTGTCGGTGGCAAGCGCAATCCGCCGCTGTGGATGAAGGCGGGCGACACCGTCGAGGTGGAAGTGGGAGGGGTGGGAACCCTGGTCAACCCGATTGCTGCCGAGAAGGTGTGACGGGACCGCCTGTTGTTCACGGAACCGCTCGGTTTTCGAGGTTCGAGCAAGAAAACACAACGCCAAGCAGCAATCTGAAAGACCCAGGCAGCGCAAATAAATACGCTGCAGGCACTTGCTCGAAAGGCCTTGGCGGCAAGTAGAGCGGAACTGGATAAATCCTGTTTCAGGAGATTGAAAAAGAGAGCGAGTGCATTGCTCTGCCGGGCTCGCTCGTCCCGAAGAAAATCAGCCGTATAGAGCCGGCGTCCTCTGGAATGCGTGCAGATGCATGGGGCGAAGAGGATGCCCGGCAACTTGAACGGAGTGCTCTTGTTATTTGAAGGGCTTTTTAATCAAGGAGTTAGTGTCTCGTGAAAGTTGCTCTCGGATTCATGAAAGCGGGGCAGCAATCACTGCATTGACTGGCTGGGTACCGGCCCGTCAATGACGCACGGTAGTTCTTACAACAATGACAATAAAGAGACAGCACCATGCAGAAATCTCGAATCCAGGTTGGCGTAACTGCCTTCCCCAGCACTGCGATTGGCGAAAGCCAGAAACTTCGTATCAGCTCCCTGCCCATGAAGTGTTCGCCGTTGGCGGTGGCGACTGCTTTCGTGAGCCTTATGGCCGGAGGTAGCGTGTCGGCCGCCAGCATCGACCTGGGTGTGCCCGACCTGAAGGTTTCCTGGGATAACACCGTGAAGTACAGCAACGCCTTCCGGGTCAAGTCGCAGGACTCCGCGTTGCTTTCCAACCCGAACGCGGACGATGGCGACCGCAACTTCGACCGCGGCCTGGTCAGCAACCGTTTCGACGTGCTCAGCGAGCTGGATGTCCGGTACCAGAATTTCGGCGCCCGGGTCAGCGGTTCGGCCTGGTACGACACGGTATACAACGAGGACAACGACAACCCCGGTTTCGCCGGCGGCGCCTACCCGAACCAGACCTCCGTCGACTACGACGAATTCACCCGGCGCACGCGTGACCTGCACGGCCGCAAGGCCGAGCTGCTGGATGCGTTCGTCTACACCCGTTTCGACGTCGGCCAGATGCCGTCGCTCGTCCGGCTTGGCCAACACGGCATGGTGTGGGGCGAGAGCCTGTTCTTCGGAAGCAACGCCATCGCCGGCGCCATGGCTCCGGTGGATGCCACCAAGCTCATTTCCGTTCCGAACACCCAGTTCAAGGAAGCCATCCGGCCCGTTCCGCAATTCTCGGGGCAGATCCAGCTGACGCCCGATGTCACCTTCGGCGCCTACTACCAGTTCCATTACGAGCCCAACCGCATTCCCGCCGTGGGCAGCTACTTCTCGTGGATCGACACCAACATCGATGGTGGAGAGAACATGCTCCTGGGCCCGGCCGGTTCCGTCCCGAGACTATCGGACAAGAAGGCTAGGGACTCCGGCCAGTGGGGGCTGCAACTGCGGATCCGGCATGACGACACCGACTATGGCCTGTACGTCATCCGCTTCCACGACAAGGCCCAGCAGGTCGTCACCAACCTGATGAACCTGACTCCCGGCGCGGCGCCAACCTTGCTGCCGGCCAGCTATTACGTGGCCTACCAGGAAGACATCACGGCCTACGGCGTGAGCGCGAGCCGCACCTTCGACACGGTGAACCTGGCCATTGAGACGTCGGTTCGCGACAAGCAGGACCTGGCTAGCGCCGGCCACGCGGCCGACTACAGCCGGGCCTTCGGCACCCAGGCCACCAATAACAGCAGCCACCCCGGCTACCCGATTGGCCGCACGGCCCACGTGAACCTGTCCATGGTCTGGAGCATGGACCCGAACGCCCTCTTCAACGAGGCGACCGTGATGGGCGAAATCGCCTGGAACCGGGTGCTGAGTTGCCAGAAGAACTGCGAGATCTACGACCCGGCGACCCACCAGGGCTACATCGACAACAACTCCAGCCGCGACGCGAGTGCGCTTCGCGTGCTGTTCGAGCCCAAGTACCGCCAGGTCCTGCCAGGCCTCGACCTCTCCGTGCCGATCGGCTTGGGTTACGCGCCCAAAGGCTCCAGTTCCCGGGCGCTGGGTTCGGGGGCGTTCCCCGCAGAGAACGGTGGCGACATCACCATTGGGCTCAATGGCGCCTACATGGACGCCTGGCGCTTCACCGCCGCGTACACCCACTACATGGGGGCCGCGAAGACCTTCCTCGACAGCGACAACTCGTTTTCCTACGGCCAGAGCTTGAAGGACCGCGACTTCGTCGCCTTCTCGCTCAGCCGTACTTTCTGAACCTGGAGGCCTCATGAAAACAATGACAACTCTTCAGCGTGTCGCCCTGGCTGCTTTCTCGACATTGCTGGTGGGCGCTGCGCACGCCGCCGTGTCCTCCGGCGAGGCCGAGCAGCTCAAAAGCACGCTCACGCCCTTCGGTGCCGAGCGCGCCGGCAACGCCGACGGGAGCATTCCCGCCTGGACGGGCGGCTACACCGACCCCGCTGTGGGTACCCGGACCGGGCGTCGTGGCGATCCGTTTGCCAGCGACAAGCCGCTGTACAGCGTCAATGCCAAGAACATGGACAAGTACGCGGACAAGCTCACCGACGGTACGAAAGCCATGTTGCTAAAGTACCCCGACAGCTTCCGCATCGATGTCTACCCGACACGCCGGACCGCTGTCGCGCCCCAGTGGGTGTATGACAACACGCTGAAGAACGCGACCCGCGCCACGATTGTCGAGACCGCCAACGGCGCCGTGCCGCAGGGCGCGTACGGTGGCATTCCGTTCCCGATTCCAAAGACGGGCGTCGAGGTGCTGTGGAACCACCTGCTGCGCTGGCAAGGCGTGGCCTTCAAGTACGAGCAGCAGGGCGTGCTGGGGACGGCCAACGGCAAGAACGTGCTCACGGTCGCCGCCCAGGCCAACATCGAATATCCCTACTACGATCCCCAGGGCTCGCTGGAGAAGTTCGACGGCGACTACTGGATGGTCCGCATGATCAACGATGGCCCGCCGGTACGAGCCGGCGAAGGCTTGGTGGCACGCTTCAACGTGTCCGGCGACGGGCAGACCTGGGTCTACCTGACCGGCCAGCGCCGTGTCCGCAAGCTGCCCAACGACTGCTGCGACATGCCCACCCAGGCCACCGCGGGAGTGATGAGCACCGATGACCTGAAGATCTTCACCGGCAAGAACGGTCGCTTCGACTGGAAGCTGGTGGGGAAGAAGGAAATGCTCGTTCCCTACAACAGCAACAAGCTGCTCCAGCCAACCAAGGTCTCCGAGGTGCTGGGTGAGCATCACGTCAACCCGGACGTCATGCGCTGGGAGCTGCACCGGGTGTGGGTGGTGGAGGCCAAGCTGAAGGACGGGCAGCGGCACCAGGCGCCTCGCAGCCTCTACTACTTCGACGAAGATACCTGGAACGGCGTGCTCGCCGACCGTTGGGACGCCAAGGGGCAGCTCTGGAAAACCATGTGGATGTCGCAGGTCGTGATGCCCGATGTGCCGGCCACCATGGGAATCACCTTCGGCTTCAACGATCTTCTCTCCGGCACTTCCTACACCAACGATCTGGTGAACGAGACCACGCACCAGTTCGACGTCGTTGCACCGTACTCGGCAAGCGTATTCACGCCCGACGGCTTGGTAGGCGAAGCGGTTCGCTAGTGCTTGGCACTGCGCAGCGGCGCTCACACGGGGCCGCTGCTGGTTATCGTCGTGTAGTAGGAGGTTGTGCGTGAAAAGATTACTGCTTGTGGGGGTGGCCTTGTTCTGTAGCTGGGGCACGTCGGCCGTAGCGGCCGTCGACGCCAAGGTCGACCCGCTGGGCACGCCGGCGCTGCAGGCTGCGCATGCGGCCCATGCAGTTATGCTCTCCGTTGTCCAGGCCGGCGCCCGTAGCGTCGCTGTCGGTGAGCGGGGCATTGCCATTTACTCCGATGATGGCGGAGAAAGCTGGCAGCAGGCGAGCGTCCCCGTCTCCGTGACACTCACGGACGTTGCCTTCCCCTCGACAGAGAATGGATGGGCTGTCGGCCATGCTGGGGTGGTGCTGCATAGCGAGGATGGCGGTCGTACCTGGACGAAGCAGATCGACGGCATCGAACTGGCGAAGCTGGAGCTATCCGCCGCGCAGGTATCAGGAGATTCGCGTCGCCTTCGCCTGGCCACGCAACTGGTTTCCGATGGCGCCGACAAACCCCTGCTCGCCGTGCACTTCTGGGATGACAAGCGCGGCGTGGTGCTGGGGGCCTATGGCCTGATATTCGGCACGCAAGACGGCGGAAAGAGCTGGGCATCCTGGATGGGGCGCCTGCCGAACCCGATGGGATTGCACCTGAACGCCATCAGTGCCGAGGGCGAGCGGGTCTTCATCGTTGGCGAGCAGGGATTGGTCCTGCGCTCGACCGATGCCGGCGCTTCGTTCCAGCCGCTCAAGGCTGGCTACAACGGCAGTTGGTTCGCTGTCGCGCAAAACGCCGAGCACGTCGTCCTGGCAGGGCTGCGCGGCACTGTGTACAGCTCCGCCAACGGCGGTGACAGCTGGTCCCGCTCGGACGTGCCGGCCCCCATCACCATTGTCTCAGCGGTTTCCGCCCCCGATGGCCGGGTCATCTACGCCAACCAGGCTGGCCAGATTCTCGCGAGCCGGAAGGATGGCGCCCAGCTGAGGGTGGAGGGGAGCAATGCCGGCATGCCGCTGACCGCCATCGCCATGGACGGGGAGGGCGATCTGCTCGCCACGAGCTTCGCCGGTGTCGTACGCCTGCCGTTGGGCCGGCAGTCCACTGCCAAACAGTGAGTGCAAGACGATGCATATAACGATAAACAAGCAGCCTGCTGCCGCCAGCCTTGAAGCCTTCGACCGTCGCTCCGGCTCGGTCGTCGAGCGTGCGCTCTTCAACCATCGCCTGGCAGTGCTGCTGTTCTGCCTGCTCGTGACGCTGGTGCTGGGTTCCCAGTTGGGCCGGCTCCAGCTGAACGCCAGTTTCGAAAAAATGATTCCGACCGAGCACAGCTACATCCGCAACTACCTGGCCAATCGCTCGGAGTTGGCGGGGCTCGGCAACGCCGTGCGGATCGTCGTGACCGCCAACGAAGGCTCGATCTACGACAGCGGCTACCTGCAGGTGCTGCAACACATCAGCGACGAGGTGTTCCTGATCCCCGGCGTCGACCGTTCCGCGATGAAGTCCCTGTGGACGCCCACGACGCGCTGGTCGGGCGTCACGGAAGAGGGGCTCGAAGGAGGCCCGGTGATTCCCGAGGGTTACGATGGCTCCGGCGACTCCCTGAAGACGCTCCAGCGCAACGTCGAACGCTCCAACGAGATCGGCCAGATCGTCGCCCGGGATCAACGCTCCAGCATCGTCTACGTACCGCTGCTGGCCGTGACGCCGGACGGCAAGCCGCTGGACTATTCGGTGCTGGCCAGGGAGCTCGAACAACTGCGCAGCAAGTACTCGAGCGAGCGGATCGGCATCCATATCACCGGCTTCGCCAAGGTCATGGGCGATCTCATTGACGGCTTGCAGCAGATCCTGCTGTTTTTCGCCCTCGCCATCCTGATCACATCGGCGATGCTGTTTCGCTTCACGCGCTGCATTCGCAGCACCTTGCTGGTCGTCGCCTGCTCCCTGGTTGCGGTGGTGTGGCAGTTGGGGCTGCTGCCGCTGCTGGGATACGAGCTCGATCCCTATTCGGTCCTGGTGCCCTTCCTGGTCTTCGCGATCGGCATGAGCCACGGCGCCCAGAAAATGAACGGGATCATGCAGGACATTGGCCGGGGTATGCACCGGGTGGTTGCCGCCCGCTTCACCTTCCGCCGGCTGTTCATGGCCGGCCTGATGGCTTTGCTGTGCGACGCCGTCGGGTTCGCCGTGCTGATGATCATCAAGATCGAGGTCATCCAGAACCTGGCGGTGATCTCCAGCATCGGTGTCGCCGTGCTGATTTTCACCAACCTGATTCTGTTGCCGGTGCTTCTCAGCTTCATCGGCGTCAGCCCCAGCGCTGCGCGGCGCAGCCTGAAAGAGGAGCTGGCCGAGGAGGCCGGCGAGTCGCAGCCCTGGCTTTGGCGCTTCCTCGACTTGTTCACGCGCCGGGCCTGGGCTTCGGCCGCGGTGGCGGTCAGCGTCGTGTTGCTGGCCGTGGGGCTTCTGATCAGCCAGCACCTGAAGATCGGCGACCTCGACCCCGGTGCGCCCGAGCTTCGCCAGGACAGCCGCTACAACCGTGATGCCGCGTACCTGACCGAACACTACGGCGCCAGCAGCGATGTGCTCGCCGTGATGGTGAAGACTCCCGACTACGCCTGCACGAGCGTCGACACGCTGATGCGCCTGGACAAGCTGGAATGGCGCTTGGGCCAATTACCAGGCGTGGAGGCCACGAACTCGCTCGCCCGCCTGAACCGCGCCGTGGGTGTGGCGCTGAACGAGGGTAACCCCAAGTGGTATGACGTGATCGACAGCCAGAACATGGTCAACACCATCACGGCCGGTGCGCCGCGTGGGTTGTACAACGACACTTGCAACCTGCTGACGCTGTACGTCTATCTCAGCGATCACAAGGCTGACACTCTGACCCGCGTCGTCGACGAGGTCGAGGCGTTCGCCGTGGCCTATGACACGAAGGATGTGCGGTTCCTGCTGGCTGCGGGCAACGCCGGGATCGAGGCGGCGACCAACATCGTCGTGAAGAAAGCCAACCACGAGATGCTCATCTGGGTGTACGCCGCCGTGATGCTGCTGTGCCTGGCGACCTTCCGCTCGTGGCGGGCGACCTTGTGCGCGATTCTGCCGCTGATGCTGACATCGGTGCTGTGCGAAGCGCTCATGGTGGTGCTGGGCATCGGCGTGAAGGTGTCGACGCTGCCGGTGATCGCCCTGGGCGTAGGGATCGGCGTCGACTACGCGCTCTATGTGATGAGCATTCTCCTGGCCCAGCTTCGCCAGGGGCAGAGCCTTTCCCGGGCTTACCTGCAGGCGTTGCGCTTCACCGGGAAGATCGTCTTGTTGACCGGCTTCACCCTGGCGATCGGTGTCGCCACCTGGGCGTTCTCGCCCATTAAGTTCCAGGCGGACATGGGGATTCTCCTGGCCTTCATGTTCCTCTGGAACATGGTCGGTGCCCTGGTGCTGCTGCCGGCCCTGGCGCATTTTCTCGTGCCCAGCCCCAAACAGGGGACGCAGGCAGAGCAGGTTAGCGTAGGCGCTGCTTCGGATGTAGTCGGCGGGCAGTCACCGGCCGTCTCGGACTGCAGTTCACGTGTTAACTACGGAACCTGAGCCCAGCGTTACTGGCAGGAGAAAACCAATGATGAAGCACATAGTTATGTGGAAGGTCGGGGGGAGTAGCCATGAAGAGCGCTTGCAAGCGGCACTGAAAGTCAAAGAAGCATTCGAAGGCATTCGAGATAAGATCCCTGGGCTATTGCATTTAGAGGTGGGGATCGATGTTAGCGCGGTGGATTACGCCTGCGATGCAGTGTTGTACTCGGAGTTTACTGATGCACAAGCCCTTGCCGCATATGCAAACCATCCGGAGCATCTGCGTGTGAGAGGCGAGTTGGTTGGCATACGGATCAGCCGATACCAAGTTGATTACCCGTACGATCAAATCAAGTAAACGAAATAGAAATTGCATCAGGTGATCCATCGAACTATCGCCGAATTGGATCAATGCACTAAGTGAGCCTGCCCAGTCAAAGCTGAATATTTCTGGCATTGGCTTGGTGGGCTCTTTAACTATTTGCACTCTCTTGTTCGACTGGCTGGTGCAGGTCCGGCAATTAGTCCTGGCTATATGCTTTCGAAAAAAAGCCGTAAATCATGGCTTAGAAAAATAATAATAACCCTTGAGGATGGCATGAAAAAAATATTTGCCTTTGTATTGAATCTGTCCGTGGGGAAGAAGCTGGCTATAGGTTTTGGGGTTGTTACAGCCTTGTCACTCTGTGTTTTTTCTGCGGGACTATATTCCGTTAGCGAGATTAGAAGCGTCGGCCTCGTCCAATACAAGTTGGCCGAGACGAAGGCAATCCTGTTTCAAGCGCGAATTCATGAAAAAGATTTTGCGCAAGGTCATGATGAGGTCGATGCAGGCCAGGTAAGAGAATTTATAGCATCGGCCAAGTCCAAAATTGGTTTTATCGCGGCCGAGATTGGTGGAGGCGAAGCGGGTTCTGTACTGACAATGAAGAAAGCTGCTGAAGAGTACTTTCAGCAGTTTGAGATATTTCGACTGGAGCAGCAGAAGCTCTTATCGGCCTTGAGCCAAATGCAGGCTCAAGCAGAAGAAATGTCCGTTCAGTTTGAATCTCTCGAAATGGATATGTTCGATGCAGCAAGAGACATGTCTTCGGGGCATGATCCAGCGGCAGCCGACGATGGAATCAGTTTGCTTCAAGACTCTACAAAGTTGCTCAGCAAGCTAAGCAAGTTGCGGGTGGCTGAATATAAATTTATTGACTTGAAGACCGATGCCCAAGCCAGTGAGTGGGAAATGGCAATGTCGGAAACTGAAGTTGCCATCGAGCTACTTCTAGCTCACTTGGGTGATGCGCAGAAGGAGTCCCTTGGCAAGGCAAGTATAGCGGCTAACGACTACAGGAAAGCTTTTGAACTGTATCGAGAAAGCTACAGAAACAGCTCAAAGGCAAGCAAGGAAATGCTGTCGCAGGCTCAAGCCTGGATTGAAAAAACCAATAGCGTTACCGATGAGTTTGTGAAAGCGTCAAATAATAAAATTGAAGGAATTAGGGTGCTTTTTGGATTCTCGGCCATTCTCGTTGTACTGCTTAGCGCCGGGCTGTCCGTAGTTATCAGAGGCCTGATTGTTGTTCCACTTGGTCACACCTTGCTGGTTGCTCGAAGTATAGCTTCTGGAAACCTTTGCCAAGATATTAAGTCGAGCCGGCAGGACGAGTTAGGAGATCTGCTAATTTCGATTGGCTCTATGAGTGAGAGCTTGAGATCGATTGTGCGGCAGATCAGTAAAAGCGTTGGGGAAATCGCGCGCACTTCCAAAGATCTTTTTGTTTTGACTGAATCAGCTAGTCAGATTAGTCAGAAGCAAGAGCTAGAAGCAGACCATGCCGTTGCTGCTGTGCTGCAAATGGAGGTTAGCGTTCGAGAGGTCGCAGGGCATACCGAGAAAACATTGTTCGCCGCGAGCCAGGCGTATGCTAAAGCAGGGAAGGGTGGCGTTGTTGTTCATGAAGCCGTTAAGTACATTGAGCGCCTTGCAGAAGAAGCTGAATTATCTGAGTCTGCTATCCAGGGGGTTCATCAAGAGGCTGCAAAAATTGGTCGAGTAATAGACGTTATAAGAGGCGTTTCTGAACAAATCAATCTCTTGGCGCTAAATGCGGCAATAGAAGCGGCCCGCGCTGGCGATCAGGGACGCGGCTTCGCCGTGGTGGCGGATGAAGTGCGCAGCCTTGCCATGCGTACGCAGGCATCAGTATTGGAGATTGAGATATTGATAAATAACCTGCAGCAGGTTGCCAAAGGCGCGACTGAGCAAATGGTCGGCTGTAGAGCACTCAGTAGAGATGTGGTCGGTTTTGCTGATGAGGCGGCTATCTCCCTGCGAGGGATTACAGAGGCCATATTGATCATTGAGCAAATGAGTCAGCAAATAGCAGATACAGGCAAGCAGCAAGGCTCAATTGCTGAGCAAGTCAGCTCAAGCATAGGAAGTGTCAAGGATGATGCAGGGCAGAACGCTGTCGCGGTTAGCCGGGTCGCCGTATGTAGCGCCAGCTTGGCGAGTTTGGGCTCTGAACTGGAAGGACTGGTCAGTAGATTTAGTATCTAGCTATTGAAGGCGCACACTGTTTTGACGTTCCACTCGTCTTTCATTTCTTCCCGTTCTCTCAAAACCTGAATTCTTTTCATCAAAATTCAGTCATGCACATTTGAGCAAAAATATACAACGGCCAGCAGCAATTTGAAAGACTGGTCGACTGCTCAAGGCATAACCTCTCCTCAAGCTGTTTAAGTGCCGCGATCCAGGGCTGTCGATAAACAGCAAAATAATAAAAATCACATCAGGAGATGTGCATGTCGAACGCACCGTCTAGCTCGCGTCGATCCTACTATGGTGAGATCGAGAAACTTAACCTGTCGCCTCTGTGGGAGTCGTTGCATTCGCTTGTACCGAACACGCCACAGCCACAGGCAGTTCCCGCCATCTGGAAATATGCGCAACTTCGAGAGCTTTTAATGGCCTCGGGAAAGCTGATCAGTGCCGCTGAGGCCGTGCGCCGCGTGCTCATCCTCGACAATCCGGGGCTCCCGGGAAAATCCAGCATCGCGTCGAATCTGTACGCCGGGCTGCAACTGATCATGCCTGGCGAAATTGCCCCGAGTCACCGCCACACCCAGTCGGCACTGCGCTTCATCGTCGAAGGCGAGGGCGCCTGGACCGCGGTCAACGGCGAGCGGACGACTATGCACCCCGGCGACTTCATCATCACCCCGTCCTGGACGTGGCATGACCATGGCAATCGCGAAGCCGCGCAGGGTGGTGAGCCGGTCGTGTGGCTGGATGGCCTCGACATTCCCCTCGTCCAGCAACTCGATGCCGGGTTCGCCGAGTCCTACCCCGACGATATGCAGCCGATCAACCGCCCCGAAGGCCATAGCTCCGCGCGTTACAGCCACAACATGCTGCCGGTGAGCCACAAGGTGCAGAACGGCAATTCACCGATCTTCAACTACCCCTACGAGCGTAGCCGCGAGGCGCTCGAGCAATTGAGCCAACTGGGCGAAGTCGACCCTTGGGATGGTGTGAAGCTGCGTTATGTCAACCCGGCCACGGGCGGCTTTCCGATGCCGACCATGGCCACCTTCATGCAGCTGTTGCCCAAGGGTTTCCAGGGCAAGGAATACCGAAGCACCGAGTCGACCGTCTTCAGCGTGGTGGAGGGGCAGGGCACTGCGCGAATAGGCGAGCAGGTCTTCCCGTTCTCGCCAAAGGACATCTTCGTCGTGCCGTCCTGGCAACAGGTAAGCCTGAGCGCAGAGGTCGACTCGGTGCTGTTCAGCTACTCGAACAGACCTGTACTCATGGCACTGGACCTGCTGCGCGAACAAAGAAGCTGACCGGCCTCTTCGCAGAGGCCTTAGCGAAACAGAGAGACAAGTCATGGCATTCATCTTCACCCCGGAACCGCCCATCGCCGTTCCGGTATTTGGCACCCAGGACTCCATCGCCGTTCGCCGCGTCTATTGCGTGGGGAGAAACTATGCCGCCCATGCGCGGGAGATGGGATTCGATCCCGACCGCGAGCCGCCGTTCTTCTTCATCAAGCCGGACAACGCGGTGGTTCCGGTCGCCTATGGCGAAACGCTCGATCTGCGCTATCCCGCGGAAACGCAAAACTATCACTACGAGGCCGAACTGGTTGCCGTTATCGGCAAGAGCGGCTCGGACATCCCTCTCGACCAGGCACTCGATCATGTCTGGGGCTATGCGGTTGGCCTGGACATGACCCGGCGCGACCTGCAAATCAAGATGCGCGAAATGGGGCGTCCATGGGAGATCGGGAAGTCCTTCGATGCCTCGGCTCCGATCGGTCCGATCCACCCGGCGGAAGCGGTCGGCCATTTCGAGTCGGGCGACATCTGGTTGAGCGTGAACGGCGAGGTCAGGCAGAGCAGCAATCTCACGCACCTGATCTGGTCCGTCGCGGAAAGCGTGGTCTATCTCTCCCGATTCTTCCGGCTGGAACCCGGCGACCTGATCTACACCGGAACGCCCGAAGGCGTCGGGCCGGTGGTGGCTGGCGACATCATGAAGGTGGGCGTCGAGCGCCTGGGCGAGCTGACCGTTGCGGTCGTCTGACTTTCCATTGCCCGCGATGCAGAGGGTCTGACGTGAATCTCTACAGTTTCTTCAACAGCTCCACTTCCTACCGGGTGCGTATAGCACTGGCCCTGAAGGGGCTTGGGGTGAACTACCACGGTGTGAACATCCGCGCGGGCGAGCAGCGCCATCCTGGCTACCTGGAGGGCGTCAACGCCTCACCCAGCGTGCCGGCCATCACCGAAGGTGATTTTCGCCTGGGGCAGTCGCTCGCGATCATCGACTGGCTCGACGCCAAGCATCCCGAGCCTCGGCTGATTCCCCTGGACAGCCAGCTGCGGGCGCGAGTGATCGAGCTGTCGCAGGTGATTGCCAGCGAGATCCACCCCCTCAACAACGTGCGGGTACTCAAGTATCTGCAGGACGTGCTGTGGGCCAGCGCCGAGCAGAAGGATGCCTGGTATCGGCATTGGGTGGCGGAAGGGATGGTCGTGGTAGAGCGCCTCCTGGAGCGCCGTGCCCCCGGGCATGACGGACCCTGGTGCTTCGGTGCTTCGCCGACCCTGGCCGACTGCTGCCTCATCCCACAGATGGCGAATGCGCTGAGGATGAAGTGCAACCTCAGTCTCTACCCGAGATGCCTGGCGGTGTACGAGCACGCCAGGCTGCATCCGGCCTTCATCGAGGCCGAGCCGCAAAACCAGCCCGACTACGTGCACCCCTGACCCCGAGCGAATGCATCGCTCGCCGGTTTTCGGTCGGCACAGCTGCAACGAATAAGAACAAGAGGAATCGATGAAATGACGGACACCGTACATGTTGATGTCTTGATCGTGGGAGCAGGGCCGGCAGGCGCGACCACTGCCGTTTTCCTGGGCGGCCAGGGCATCCGGACGCTGATGATCTCGCGTAACCGCGGATCGGCGGATACGCCGCGCGCCCACATCGTCAACCAGCGCACGATGGAGGTTCTGCGGGACGCAGGACTCGAGGCAGACGCGATGGCCGTCGCCTCCGCCCCGGAGAACCTGGCGAACACTTTCTTCCTGCGTGGCCTGGCGGGCGAGGAGATGGCGCGGCAATGGGCCTGGGGCAACAACCCAGCCCGCATGGGCGATGTGCTGACGGCCAGTCCTTGCACGTTCGTTGACCTGCCGCAGACCAAGATGGAGCCGATCCTCCTGGCGGAGGCCACGCGCCTGGGCGTGAATGTCCGCTTCGATACCAAGCTGGAATCGCTCGAACAAGACGAAGAGGGCGTCACTGCGAAAGTGCTGGACACGCTCACCGGCGAGCACTACTCGATCCGGGCGAAGTACCTGGTCGGCGCCGATGGCGCCAACAGCCGCGTGGTGAAGGAAGTGGGCTTGCCCCTTGTCGGCCAGGGTGGTCTCGGCTCTGCCTACAACATCCTCTGCGAGATGGACCTGTCGGCCTACACCGCGCATCGCAAAGGCTCGCTTTACCTGATCCTGCAGGCCGGGGTCGCCGAGTGGTCGGGGGTCGTGGTGTTCCGCATGGTCCAGCCCTGGAACAAGTGGCTGGTGTCCATCTACATCCCGCCGCAATACGATGGCCCGGACGCAACGACCGAGCAGTTGGTATGGCGAATTCGCGAGGCCATTGCTGACCCGGCAGCCATGGAGCTTCCCATCGAGGTTCTGTCCACTTCGAAGTGGTCGATCAATGACATCCATGCGCAGAAGCTTTCCGCAGGGCGCGTTCACTGTATCGGGGATGCTGTGCATCGGCATCCGCCGGCAGCTGCGCTGGGCTCCAACACTTGCGTGCAGGATGGCTTCAACCTGGCCTGGAAGCTCGCCCTGGTGGTGAAGGAGAAGGCGCACCCGAGACTGCTGGATAGCTTCGACGCGGAGCGCCAGCCCGTGGCCAGGCAGATAGTCGCACGCGCCAATACCAGCATGTGGCAGGCCAATGGCCTGGCTGACTATCTGGGGGCCTGCCTGTTCAATGTCGTCAGCGGCGCCGATGTCGACGCCAAGCTGGCGACGCCGGAAGGCCGGGAAGGGCTGCGCGAGAAACTGCTGGAAACCCGCTACAACGGCGAGGCGCATGGCGTCGAGCTGCAGCGCAATTATCGCTCCGGCGCTGTCGTGGAAGATGGCTCGCCGGAGCCACCGCCCTGCGAAGACCCGGAACTCTACTACGTCCCTTCTACCCGGCCGGGCTCCACCTTGCCACACGGCTGGCTGTCGACCCGCCGAGCCGGCCCGCTGGTTTCGACGCTCGATGTGGCCGGTAAAGGGAAATTCCATCTCTTCTCGTCTCATGGCGGAGAAGCCTGGGGGAACGCCGCGAAGGCCGTGTCGCAGAAGTTCGGCGTCGAAATCGGCGCCACGCTGATCGGCGTCGGCCTGGACTACGAAGATCCGTACCTGGATTGGCGCAAGGTGTGCGGCACGGAGGAGTGCGGCTGCGTTCTCGTACGCCCCGACCTCGTTATCGGATGGCGCAGCAAAGGTCTGCCCGGCAACCCGGAGGAAGCGCTGACCCAAGTAATGGCCAGCATCCTGGGTTGGAAAAGCCTGTAACCCTCTGACAGAAGGGATCGCTCCATGAACAACAACAGTGTGATTACCCACCTGCGACATGTCGGCTTCGCCATGCCGCAGCTCGAAGAACAACGCGCCTTCTACAGCCAGGAATGGGGGCTGATCGAAATCGCGGAACAGGACGGCGTGTACTACTTCGCGGCGGCTGGCTCGCCGGAGCCCTATGTGATCCGGCTACGCAAGGACGAAAGAAAGCGTGCGGACGTGATCGGTTTCGGCGCTGCGACCCGAGGCGACATCGATGCCCTGGCAGAGAATTTGAAACAGGGCGGCGTCCGCATCATTCAGGCGCCGCACGAACTGGCCTCGCCCGGTGGCGGCTACGGGGTGCGCTTCTTCGACCTGGAAGGCCGGGTCATCGAGGTGTCCGCCGACGTCGCCGCGCGCAAGCATCGCCAGCTCCACCCGGGGGAGTCGATCCCCGTGAAGCTCTCCCATTGCGTGGTCAACTCGCCGAACCCGCAGGAAACCGTGGACTGGTACGAGAAACACCTTGGCCTGCAGGTGGTCGAGGCCTTGCAGATCCACGGCAGGAAGCTGATGTGGTTCATGCGCTGCAGCCATCCCCAGCACCATGTTTTCGCCGTGGGCAATGCGCCTCATGTAGCAATGCACCACGTGTCGTTCGACATGCGGGGCATCGACGAGTTTCTACGCGGCGTCGGGCGCCTCCAACGCAGCGGCCACGAGCTGATCTGGGGGCCGGGCCGCCACCAGACTGGCGATAACGCCTATGGCTACTTCTCGGACAAGGCCGGCAACACAGTCGAGTACACCGCAGGCATGAGCGACCTGGACGACACCTGGGAGGTGACCGAAGGCGATCTGACCGACCCGCTGGTGCTCGACACCTGGGGGACCTCCAGTCCGTGGGGCGAGCATGTCATGAAGCATCACTTCAACACGCCGGATGAAGGCCTGTTCATCGCGCCGCCGCTTTGAGGAGCCGGTTCATGAAAACTCTGATTATCAATGCCCAGGTTTTCGATGGCAGCGGCAGCCCTCGCTACAAGGCCGAAGTGCTCATCGACGGCAACCGCATCGTCGCCATCGCCGAACACATCGAGCGAGCCGGGCTGGATGACGCGCAGGTCATAGACGCAGACGGCGCGACCCTGATGCCCGGCCTGGTCGACGGGCACACCCACCTGGGGCTGGGCTCCACCGTGGAGCATCGCTCCCCGCGGACGGAGCCCGAGGAAGAGCAGGCCCTGATCATCAGCCACAACGCACGGGTCATGCTCGACCACGGCTACACCAGCATCTACTCCGGTGGCAATCGCCGCCCACGCGTGGAAGTGGCGTTGCGCAAGGCCATCGCCGAAGGCTGGATGCCGGGGCCGCGCTTGCGGGCAGCCTCCTGGGAAGTCAGTGCCGATACGATGAAGGCACCTTCCGCCACGCTCAAACCCACTTCCGGCGCCGGCCATGTGGGCGCGCAGGGGCGCGCACCCATTACCGCGGAGGTGCGCAAGTTCGTACACGAGATGGCCGATATCGGCGTCGACATCGTCAAGATGCCCATCACCGGGGAAAGCGCGCTCATCGAGTACACCTCTCGCGTACTCGAGTTCAAGGAGGAGGAGGTTGCCGCGGCGGGAGAGGTGGCGTGGGAGCGGGGTATCTGGCTCACCGCCCACGCGCACTCGTCGGAAGGTATCCAGATGGCCGTGCGTCATGGCTTTCGCGTGGTCTACCACGCGACCTACATGGACGACGAGACGATCGGGATGATCGCCAATGCGCCGCAACCCGTGTACATCGCGCCCTCACCGGGAAGTCTCTGGATGATGGGCAACATGGACCAGCCGCCGACACCGGGCATGGAGGTCGACGTCGCCATCGAGAGCCTCAGGGAAGTCGTGCCGAAAATGCTCAAGGCCGGTATCCGCGTCGTGCCTGGAAGCGACTACGGCTTCGGTTTCAATCCCATCGGGCTGAACGCCAAGGACCTCGAACTGTTCGTGGAGTGGTTCGGCATGTCTGCCTGTGAGGTGCTCCATTGCGCGACGGCGCTTGGCGGCGAGCTGATGGGCTGGGGAGAAGAACTGGGCCTGGTGCGCGAGGGCTACCTGGCGGACCTGCTCCTGGTGGAGGGCGACCCGACGACGGACATCACGATTCTCCAGGATGCTGCCCGGCTGTCGATGATCATGACTGATGGCCGACTCCACAAGCTGGCGCCGCATCGCGCGAACAGTACCTTGCAGGCTGCCCCGGCATGAGTTCGCGGCGTGGCGAAGCTGATACCGGCGTGCCGGTGCGTGTCACCACGAGCGGTGGCCGGTTGCTTGGCAGGAGGGGCCGCAGTGTCAGCGTGTTCAAGGGCATTCCTTACGCTGCCGCGCCCGTAGACAACTTGCGCTGGCGGCCGCCGCAGCCCGCCGAGCCCTGGGACGGCGAGCGCGCGGCGTTCGTGGCAGGCCCTGCGCCGATGCAAGTGCTGCCTCCGTGCTCATCGCTGATGTATCGGGTCAATCATGCCGATGCCAGCGCGTTGGTGATGAGCGAGGACTGCCTCTATCTCAACGTCTGGAGTCCCGACCTGTCTTCCGGGGCGAAGCTGCCGGTCCTGTTCTGGATTCACGGCGGGGCGAACAAGACGGGGCATGGTGGCCAGGAACTGTTCGATGGAAGCCGCCTGGCCGCGCGGGGCCTGGTGGTGGTCACGGTGAATATGCGCCTGGGAGCGCTGGGGTTTCTTTCTCTGCCCGAGCTGATGGCCGAAGATGAACTCGGGGCCTCTGGCAACTACGGCGTGCAGGATGTCGCCGCCGCCTTGGCTTGGGTGCATGAGAACGTGGCGGCCTTCGGTGGCGATGCCGGCAAGGTGACTATCGGCGGCAACTCCGCGGGCGCCGCTACCGTGACGCACCTGATGGCCGCCCCGGCAAGCCGAGGCCTGTTCCGGGCAGCCATTGGCCAGAGCGCGTCAGGTGTGTTTCGCCCCGAAGGCAGGATGCTTGGCCAGGTCGAGGCAGCCGGGCAGGGTGCTGCTGCAGTCTCTGCGCTGGGACACTCGCTCGAACGACTGCGAGACCTGCCGGCGACAGCCTTTCTGAACATTGCACCGCAGGGCGTGGTTGTCGATGGGCGACTGGTGGTCGAGGAAACCACGGATGTTTTCCTCCAGGGGCGGCAGGCCGCAGTGCCTCTGCTGGTTGGCTGGAATGCGGATGAAGGCAGCCTGTTCGCCTCGCGGGCGGAGAGTGAGTTCGAAAGCCTGCCTTACCCACGGGACGCGCGTGCGACGCTGGCGAAGCTCTACCCGCTGGAACAGGCCGAGCACGTGATTGCTGCGCGCAGGGCACTGGTGGGCGACAAGCGCTTTGCCTACCCGGTCTGGCGTTGGGGACGTACCCATGCTGAAACCTCGGCGGCCCCGACCTGGATATACGAGTTCGACCACTCGCTTCCGCTGCCGGAAGACGTGCCGCCGCCCGCCGATGGGGGGTACGGCTATGGCGCGTTTCATACGGCGGAGGCCTTGTTCGCCTGGGACAACCTCGACATGCGTCCCTGGCAATGGCGCGACCTCGATCGAGCCCTTGCCCGGCAAATGGCGGATGCCTGGGCGAGGTTCGTTGTGAACGCCGACCCCAACGGCCTTGGCCTTCCCCCATGGCGGACCTTTGACGCTTCCAGCGATGAGCATCTGCTGCGGTTCGGCGCCGCCACGCAGCCGGGCTGCACCACACGACGGGAAGCATTCGCTGTATTTGATGAGATGACGCTGCAGGTGAAACGATGATCGAGATGAAGCCAGTTGGTAAGAGCGCGGCAGCTGAGCTGCCCGGATATGGGGAACCTGGCGAGTTCCTCTCGTATGAGCAAAGCACCGTGCTGAGCGCTCTGCCATTCGACCCCTATGCCGCGATTGTCGGCCCTCGGCCTATCGGCTGGATGGGGACCTTGTCCGCTGACGGTGTGGCGAACCTCTCGCCCTACAGCTTCTTCAACGCGCTGAACCACAACCCGCCGCTGCTGGGGTTTGCCAGCATCGGCTACAAGGACACCGTCAGGAACATCGAGGAGACCGGCGAGTTCACCTGGAACCTGGTGTCTCGCGATATCGCTGCGCAGATGAATCAATCGAGCGTGTCCGCCCCGCCCGGCGTGGACGAGTTCGATCTGGTCGGCCTGGCCAAGGCGCAGAGCCAGCTGATCCGCGCGCCGCGCGTGGCGCAGTCGCCCGTGAGCCTCGAGTGTCGGCTTTCCCAGGTGGTCCGTCTCAAGGACTCGCAGGGGCAGGATCTGGACACCTGGTTCGTCTATGGCGAGGTGGTTTGCGTCCATATCCGCAAGGACTTGCTGGAGGACGGGATCTACAACACGGTCAAGGCGAGGCCGGTGTTTCGAGGAGGCGGCCTTTCGGACTACTTCGAGATCATCGAGGCCTGCCGTTTCGCCATGTTCAAGCCCGAGGACTACCAGCACGGCTAGGCAGGCGAAGATGTCGTCCTGCCTGTGACCTCAAGTCTTCCCTGGTGGCCCGCGCCGCTTGGGCAGCATCGCGCCGTCAGTCGAACTCCCACAAGGAGTCGCCACGCGATCTCTTCCTTCCAGGAGCTTCGCTCCTTCTGCTCCGCTGGCTGCGGATCAGCGCGCCAGCGTCCAAAAGACGCTGATGGCGTCCTGCCAGGGCAGAGGATGTCACTGCGCCTGTTCTCGGAATTTCTTCGGCGTGATGCCAGTGCTGCGCTTGAACACGGTCGTCATGTGCGCCTGATCGACAAAGCCGAGCTGGACGCTGATTTCCTTGATCGACGCCTTGCTGTGCGCCAGTAGCTCCTTTGCCCGGGCTACCCGGCGCTCTGTCACGTAGGCGTGAGGCGTCAATCCCGTGCGCAGCTTGAACATCCGGCTGAAGTGGAACTCGCTGAACTCGGCGGTCGCCGCCAGCGTTTCGAGCCCGAGCTCGTTTCCGAGGTTTTCCTCGATGTAGTCGATTACCCGGCGCAGCCTCCAGGTCGGCAAGCCCTGCGCAAGGTTGCCGCTCGCCAGCTCAAGCCCCGACGTCGAGTAGTTGCTGATCAGGCGCGCGGTAAGCGCCATGGCCAGGGACTCACCGAACAGCCGGCCGGTGGGGAAGCCGCTGCGGCACTCAGCCAGCAGGGCGAAGCCGATCTGCTGGATCTGCTTGTCCTGCACGAAGCTGTTTCGTGTCAGCTCGACCTTGGAGGAGGGTGTGTGCGTATCCCGCAGGACTCGCTCGAACATCGATTCCGACGGCATCAGGAACAGGACGTTCATTGCCTCCACCCAGCGGGCACCAGTCAGCGATCCCGAGGGATCGATGTGGATGATGTCTTGGGCCAGGGCGTTCTCAGGATGCTGGTTGCCGCCAAGACGCGTAACCGGTGTGTGACAAGTCGATAGGGGTTGAACGATGGTCGTGCGGCTGATGTAGCAATCTTCCATTTCGGCTGGCGTCACCAGCACTTGCTCCACCGCCAAGGCATCGTCCCACGGTGCACCATGGCTGGATGTCTGTATGTCAACGCTCTCGATGAATGGGCGTAGCTTCCCCGACGGGGAGTTGCTGACGAGGACTCTGGTTTGAGGTGCGTTGGACATCGACATGGCTTCCACACACAAGGGCGAGTTCTTATTTTTGAGGTGTCGAAGCCCACGCTGAAATCTAGGTTTCGATGCCCAGAGCCTGCCGGCTAGGTCTGCCTGCGTCAATGCTGCGGTGATGAGAAATTGCTACCTCTGATCGCCATGACGTTGGCGCTGCATCTTTGGAATAGGGGACTGGCTGGAAGCCAATGCTAAAGTTGAACAATGAAGTGCTCAACAGCGAGGTCAGCGTCCTGTTCGGGCATCTGCAGGCTGCTGGCAAGGTCCGCCCCGACCTTTGCGCGGGCTACGTTGTGCAGGTGCTCAATGAATTCCTGCCCCTCGAATTCCTCAAGCTGGTCAGCGTCGAGCTGCTGGATCTTGATAGCCATGGGCAGAGCGTACGGCGCTTCATTGGCTATTGTTCGATGGAACTCGAAGATGAGGGGATGGAGATCGGAAGTCAGCTAGAGTTTCGTATCACGATACGACGTTAGTTACCGAGCGACTTTTTGGAAAATGCGGTTCTATGGCAGCTATCCTTCTGGCTGCGCCAGCTTTCAAAGGGACTGAAAGCCGCTTCAAGACATAGCCTTTCGGCGTTGCACGAAGCGTTCGGAGTCAGGTTTAGGGGGAGTTCGATGGTTTCTGCTCGCCCTAGAAGTACCCCAAAATATAGGGAATAAAGCCTGCAAGGATTTCTCCTTGCAGGCTTTATTATATTCGTGAGGTTTTGTTTTTATTTATATGATTTTTGTCGTGGTGCTTTCAGCGGTTGCTGGGTATCTTTTGCGATGCCAGAAATATGCGCAGCCTACCAGTATACCTCCGAGAACTAGCCATGTTGTTACGAATGCTCCAGCCCAAATGACTAGAAATGTGCTGTAGTCTTTAGTCGCGGCCCGCAAGAGCTTAACCTTAAAGAGAGCATCTTCGGCTTCTTCGCTGGAGCTATAGCCCCCCTGGAGAGAGTCATGTATGTACTCGGCGGCTAGTTTTTGTGCCTCTTCCTGTATCGTTGACTTGCTAGGGCAAGCGTAGAACATCCATGAGAAGACTAGGATGCTCCAAGCACCAACAAGTTGAATCATCATGTGCCTCATGGTTCGCTCCTTGGGTTTCTAAATTCTGGAATGGGTTTTGTAGAGCCTTGCGAAATAGTTTCTACAGGCGTCGATCACATAGCTCTTGCGCGATCTCTTTTGTGGAGTTTCTAAGTGTTCAGGAGCTAGCTTGATAAAGGTCTTCTCTCTACAGTTGGGGGCTAATTTTCATGCAGAATATGTCTGGCTTATGCCATATATGGAAATGCATGTACGAAAAATAAAAAGCTTAGTCTTGCCCTCCTTGCCGTCATTGAGTGCACGACAGGAGGGCGAGGTTTATTGGGCTTGATGGGGTGGAGTTACTCGGCTCGGCAAGCAAGAGCAGCGCGTATGGTGTCTTTTACGAACCTCTCCGGTGGCGCTCTGTAGGGCGTATCGATTTCTTGCAGTTCGGCAGTTGTGTACTGCTCCTCCAGTTTCTTGAATGTGCAGGCGCAAATAGACTTGGGGGTTCCACTCTGGATGCAGCCAGCGATGAATTGTCCCCGGAGCTTTGAGTTCTCATCGGAGCAGGCAGCCAAGGCCAGGAGGCATAACAGCACAGCAAAATTGACTTTCATGCTTCCCTCTAGCGCAGCACGATGGCACAGCCGATGGAGACTCCGGCCAATAGGCCAATCACCTGCGGCCCCATGAGCCAGAACACCTTTATCCAAATCAGGTTGAGGATACCGCCATTGGTATAGACCGCGTCCGGATGGGCGAACTTACGGATGGCATCGCCAAGTAAGGCACCGATCAGTCCTAATACCGAACCTACGATCACCGCAAGAAACTTCATGAAGAAGCCAGCGCCCAGCACCAAAGGCGAGTTGTTGAAAACCATGCCGAGAATCGAAAAGACCACGGCTGCCAGCCCCCAGCCAATCACCGCTGGACTGATTGGGAGGTCGGCCTCGGAACTTACCGAGTTCTGTTCATGTTGTGGTTCCATGCTTGTTTCCTGAAAGCGTTGTTATTAAGGCGTTGATGGCTGACTACCAAGCTGACCGGCAGATGTTTTGCTTGTCGCTGTAGGGAAGGAGAACCTTCTTCAGGTTCTTGGTTGGGAGCTTCACTGTCTTGCCTTCAGCGCTGATCTGCAGATTGTTGGCCTTGCGCAGTGCTGCCCAGAACCCAGGGAAGTTGGCGCCACAGGCGTGGCAGTCGGTGAAGAAGGGATTGCTATAGGTGGTGCCGTCGACAATCACGTCGAAGCCATCCCCTTTATCGGAGGAGTACTGCTTGCCCCTGATGCCTGCATAGGCCGTCACGGGCCCTGCGTCGTAGTCAGGACAGGAGATGTTTAGTTCGTTGCCGTTACCGTCGTCGACTAGGTGTTCTTCGACACCTTGGGTGTATGCGGAGGTCCATTCATAGGTTCCTGCAAGCGCGAAATCACTGGTTATCCAGCTCAGTAACGAGAGCAAGAGAAGCTTCTTAGGCATTTTGCTTTTTCCTTGTGCAGAGTTTGTGTGTAAGCAGCGGCGCAGTGTCAGTACGCTGTTCTTCATGAAATGAGTCGTAAATGCCGTGGTCGTTTTGGCATCATAGCGTGACGATTTTTGCCATGGCAAGAATCTCCGCTATCCAAGATAAAGACCGCGACCTTGTGAAGCTGGGAGCAGCTGTACGAGCTCGTCGCCTTGCTCTTGGGCTATCCCAAGAGGCACTGGCTGACGCGGCGTCGATAGACCGCTCCCATATGGGGAAAATCGAGCGTGGTGAGCGGAATGTCACCTTTCTGAACATTTGTCGGATAGCAGTAGCTATGCGATGCAGGCCTTCTGATTTGCTTATTGATGCCGGCCTGTAGGTCGGCGTGAGCGTGAGTTCTCTTGGCTGAGTACCCATCCGAAGACTACGCATGCCAGAACGATGACTAGCGCCAGCAGCCAGAAACGCAGCATGAGCACCAGCAGCGCAACAGCCACTGCACAGCTGGCCAGCACCCCGATAAACACGAACAGCAAGCCAATGAAACGCACCAGATTCATGGCGCGATCCTCCTCGTAGATTGAGTGATGGGTGATGCCGCGGACATCAGTCCGCGGCGTGTTGGGCCCGGGCTTCGGCACGGGCTTTCAGCAGCGTCGACAAGGTGGGTTTCGGTGTGGTGGGCGGTTCCGCTACTGGAGCGGCCGAAGGTGGCGATTCAGGCGCAGGCTCCGGGAAGAACTCCTCGGCGATGGCACCGGTCTCCTCATCACTGTCTTCGAAGGCACCATTAGCAAATCCCAGCCGCGCCGTGGCATCCAGCGCCACCTGGTCGAAGCCGGAGGCCTGGCGCGCTTCATCAAGTTCTCGGGCCTGCAGCAATGCTTCCTCCATCGACAGGCCACTGCGCACCGTGATGTCGACGTAGAAGATCGGCGAGCCGTGGCTTTGCCGGGTGGACTTGCCGCGCAGGCGCAGCTCCAGCGGTAGGCACGCCAGGCGGTTGCCCGAGATCGCCTGCAGGTACTGCAGCCGCGCTGCGAGGGTGCGGATGCTGTTGAAGCCGGTGGTGCGAAACACGAAGCTGCCCAGCGGATCCTCATCGCCGATGGCGACGTTGAGGCGGCCGTAGGGTTTGCACGCACCGCCCTTGGCCAACGGACAACCATCCGGCGACGGGCAGGGCAGCGAGGCGATACCATCCGGACCCCGACGCTTGCAGGTCTCGCCGTTGCCAACACACAGCGGCCGTCCGGACTGCCGATCGAACAGGCAGTATTCGGCGCGGAAGTTCAGCTCCGGTGCGTTGAACAGCAGGCGGATTGGAATACTGCGGATCTTGCCGCCCTGGGCTTTACGTAGTTCCTCGTCCAGGGGATGGGCCAACCAGCCATCGCGCAACTGGACTTGCGAGGTGAGGGTGAATTGATCGTCCTTCTCCGGCAGTCGCTTGCCGTTCTTTTCGACGACCTTGCCGATGGAAATCCGCCCGAGCACCGGCGGGGTAATGGCCAAGCCTTTGAGCATGGTGGTTCTCCAGTGAGTGAATAAAAAAGACCACCCCGGCGCAGGGGAAACGTCGGGGTGGCCAAGGGGGGGAAGTGAGATCAGGTGATCAGGAAGCGCCGGCTGCCGACCTTGGTGGTGGGATAGCGCGCCAGCAGGTAGGGCTTTTCCTTGAGCAGCCGCGGCACATCGAGCACCACGCTGTCCTTGGCCTTGCGCCAGGACACTGCGCCGTTGGCGAACAGGGCCCGGCTGGCATCGCCCATGACCTGCTGCAGTTGCTGCTTCAACTCGGCCTCGCGCTTGCCCTGGACCTCCAGGCTGGCGCGCACCATCTGCAGTTCATCGAAGGCCGCCGACAACAGCAGATCCTGGGTGAAGTCCAGGGTGTGGCCGTGGTCCTCGGGATACAGGCAGCGCAGGGCCTGTTCTGCCGAGTCGGAACCATCCGCCGGGGGTGGCGTATCACGTTGCACGTAACCCCAGAAGTCGCGCTCCAGCTCGATCAACCGGGCGATCAGCTCGTCGTCGCGCGCGATGCGATGGATCTCCAGGTGCTGGCCACCGAGCAGCACGGCCACGTCAGCCGCCTGCTTGCCGGTGACCGCCAACTGGTGCATCACCTGCAACTGTACGTAGACCGGCACACCTTCCTTCCACAGACGGGCACCGTTGATGCCGGCGGTCTTGCATTCGAGGATCTGCACGTCGCTGGCGCCGATCACCTCGCGGTCGATGTTGGCCAGCATCCAGTCCTGATTCGGATCCGGATGCTGCAGTACGGCGTTGATCCGCCGCACTCGGCTGCCGGTACGGCGGGCGTAGTGGTTGGCGACGATGGGTTCGAGGATGTTGCCCCAGTAGGTCGGGCTGTCCTCGTCGTTCGGATCGCTCTTGGGCAGTCCGGCATCGCGGCCGGTTTTCTCCAGCCACAGCTCCAGCTGCGACTTGTAAGGATTGAGACCGACCGCAGCCGCAGCGTCCGAGCTGCCGATACCGTGCTTGCGCACCGCCAGCCAGTCATCGCGGGACAGGTCCTTGGTGCCAACCAGGCGCAGGGCAGGGCGCTGCCGTGCTCTGTTGGGCGTGGAATGGGCATGAGTCATGGGGATTTTTCTCCGGACATAAAAATGCCCGGCCGGCAAAGCCGGTCGGGCATAGGGGGAGTGGGCGGCGGTCAGGCCATCGATGGGAGGAGCACATCCAGGCGGCGCAGCGATCACTCCCTCTTACTGGGTTGCCCCACCGGTCATGGCGATCGCCGACTGACGTCGCCGCGCATGATGGGCACGAACCTTCTCGCGCCAGGTGGGCGAGAGTTCCTTGGCCAGGTCGAGATAGCGCAGCGGACAGCTGTAGTAGTACGGCGCCATGGACTCATCCATGGCTTTGTAGCCCCACTCACCACCACTGCGTTGCAGCAGGTCACAGCGGATGTAGCGCATGGACTCGCCAGGCGCGAGGTCTGGGTGAACACCTTCGTTTTTCGCCGTCACTTCGCTGACCGACCACAGCACGTTGCCGCGCAAGGTATGCACAAGCACACGAACACTGGCTCGTGCCGTGTCTTCAGGTCGGGTCAGATCTCGGATCAGCTCTGACCGGGTACGGGATGAGAACAGCCAGCCCATGAGAGAGGCCTCCAATGAAACACCGGAGCCCACTCCACAGGAGCGGAACCCCGGCGGGTGCAAGAGAATGCCCAAGCCGCGGTTCCAGCAGCGCTGCTGCAGCCGCAGAACCGCTTGGGCGAAGGGAGATGAAGAGGGAACTGCCGTCAGGCCACCAGCTGCAGGGCCGCATCCAGGGCGCGTTGCTTGATCACAGCCCCCAGGCCGAACCAGGCCGAGTCCATGCGGTACTCGTTGCTGCGCGCCCGGCGTTCGTGGTCGACGTACTCGGTGACGGCATTGAGCAGGCCCCAGGCGGTGCCGTTGGCGGCTTCCAGCTGCGAGCCACGACCGAGGCCTTCGTACAGGCTTTGCACCCGACGCAGCGCGCGTTCATTCGGCAGGGCATCCGGCAACGGATTGTTGGGCTGGGCATCGCAGAGCACCTGCATGAAATAGCCCATCGCTTCGTGCCATTGCACCTTGCGCTCGGCCAGATGGCGCATGCGGTACATGAACTCGTCCCATTGCGAGACGGCGATACCCAGTTGCTTCTTCACCGCCTGGGCGTCGAAGCGGGTGCTGTGCGGCACCTTGATCGCCCGAGTAGCACCGTCGACAGCGATGGTCAGGGTGTTGTTGCACACCACCCGCACGGTGGTCGGCGTCGCCGTGGTAGCCAGGGTGCCGTCGCAGGAAGTGGCCAGCAGCAGGTAGCCGTTGACCAGGTCGTTGCCCTTCAGCGAGGTGTTTTGGCCGGTGCGTGCCAGCGCCCAGAACTTGCGGCCACCCTTGAGCACGCCGGCAGTTTCCAGCTCGTAGCCAGAGACCTGAGTGAGGTCGCGGTAGAACTCCAGCACCTCCCGCGGCTGCACCACCTGGTAGCGCTGGGAGACCACCGAGAGCGGCGCCTTGGTGTCGGAGCGGTAGAGCACCTTCTGTTCGGGGAAAGAGTGGATGCTGCCCAGGTGCCCGACCGCGTCTGCTTTGAAGTGCACCGGACTTTCCTGGATCTGCCAATCCATACCGGCTTCGCGTTGCCAGACTTCCAGCGGTTGTTTCGGAGAGAGGCGGCTGCCCAGGCCATGCCAGGGAGCTTCGCCGACATACGCCATACGTTCGATGAGATGAGCCATGATGAGTTTTCCTGTGAGCAATAGCCGGCATAAGGCGCTGCGCGAAGCGCAGCACCGGCGGAAGGGATGAAAGGGAAGAGGAGAGAGGAACGAAGCCGATCAGGTCGGCAGGTTGAAACGATGCCCGCAGATCAGGCAGAGGTTGTTGGCGAGCACGTGACGATCCAACTGCTCGCCGAGTTGGGCACCGAGCGCACAACCGCTGACGCCACCGGCCAAGCCGCCGAGAATGGCGCCGGACAACGAGCCGAGGGTGATGCCCAGCGGGCCGGCAATGGTGCCGACAGCCGCGCCGGCCTGACCGCCGGTAAGGGCTGCAGAAGCACCGCGAGCAGCTCCGCCGAGCGTGCCGACCAGGGCACCGATCCTCATGGCGGGATGCAGGGTTGCGATCTTGGGAGAGTTACAGCGAGGGCACTGCAATGACATGGAAGGCCTCCGTGGGGGTATGTCATTGCAGTGATGTAGGACTGAGTTTTTTTCGAATCTAATTGCTGTGGCGTAGAAAGCCCAAAGCTGCCGGCTGCGGCCGGCAGCAAGCGGCCAGAAGCTGCCTGTCGAGATCATAGATAAATCCGTCCCGTTACCCTAACACGGAAGACGGAAAAATCCATTAATCTGACCTACTGTGACCTTAGCTGGCAATAGGTCAGCAACTGCTATTATGTACGTCACATTTTCAGATGCCAGCCAAGTCAAAAATGCGAAGTCAAGTAACGCGCCACGAAATTAAAGAATTACTCCATGACTTTAACGCTGCTGTGAACTGGGTTGCATCAGTAGGATTTCCGATTGAACGCGGTAGAGTCGCTGAGTATCGAAAAATACTGAGCAGAGTATCTGCCCGCTTCGAAGCCCATCGCTGGAATGACTTTGAAGACCAAGAGTATGCAAAGCAAGTTTGCACAACGCTATTGGAAATACGAGAGTTGGTTTCTATTCACCGTGGTCTAGCAGGCATCAGTGACCCTGCCGAACTGCATGCAATGCATCATTTTCTGAAAGGCCCCTTCAGTCCTATCAATGAATCTGCAAACAGTTCATCTAACCGACCAAGAAACGTCGGCTTTGAACTTTATCTAACTGCTCTTTTTGCTTACGCAAAGATGATGCCTATCTATGGAACGGACGCCGATTTGTGCTTTCAGCACAACGATTACACCTTCTTCGTCGAAGCTAAAAGACCGATGTTCTCTCACTCCATAAATGCAGCTATAAAAGATGCCAATAAGCAGCTTACTCGTAGACTACAAGGCGCCCAACACACTATGGCTCGGGGACTAATTGCGCTGGATCTTTCCAAAGTGATCAATCCGCACAATAAAGTTATGCCGGTTTGGAATACCCATCATCTCGATCAACTCATGAATGGTGAAACCAAACTCCAAATAAATGCCCTTGCAAAGTACTGGCACAAGGGGAGGAGTGATAAGACAATTGGTGTATTGCTGCATTTCAGGTTGCTGACGCAATTCAGCCCTAACGGCGATCTAAACACCGTGCGATGGATTAGTTTTGTGCAATTCAAGAATGATGGCGCGCTCTCCGGTCTAGACACAAAACTTCAGGACGTCATCCGACACATCTGCTAGAGACATACAGTATTACTCGATCAGGTATTATCAAGTGAGAGCTTATGGCCAGTATCTGCCCTTCGCGAAGGGCGGCAATCGGCCAAAAGCTGCCCATCAGCATCAATACCGTGGTCTGTCCCCGATTGCTATAATTAGCCCTTATGACAGCGCCTTGACCTTACCGTATAGATCATAAAGATGGAGTGCCGACATATCCAATATAGGCTCATACATAAAAGAGTTGAGATGGATATTCTCAGGAGTCATTAGGTTGACTTGCGAGAGCACCATGATCACGTCATTGCTAGATGCAAACTTTGATGAGAATTTACTAAACAATTCAAATGTCTGATTGCTGCTAATAGCAGCTACGAAAGTAGCGTCATTTATTTTGGCAATCATGTACTCTTCGGCTTTAAGCCTGATGGCGATAGATAAAATCACCTTCGATTCTAGTTCGACATCGTCAGCAGCCTTGGCGGCAAGCGTTTCTGCCTCATCATAGATCAGTTGAAGGGCGCTATATGTGGGGTTAGGAAGGGACAACGCTGCTTGGTCCGAGAGCGTGGCTTTAATGGTTGACTCAAGATCAGCAATTGTAAGAGCCTGGCTATCTGATTTTATATGTAAAAGAGAGGTAAGCATCAAGTAGTGTTGGCTGGTCGTCCCGTGGCAGTACTCAGCTAGATTTCGCACAAAAGGAATGCTTGCCACTAGAAAGGCTGAGCTTTTGGCTAATCCCCTCTTCCAAATCACAAATGGATTATTTTGATATTTTTCTTGTACAAAGCTTAGAGCGTGCTGATCTTTTCTGGCAAAGAGTCTTCGCTCTCTAGCAATTTGGAGGCGACTGCTGATTGTTCGGTGGAAATCAAAATTATGAGTTAGGAATAGTAATCTAAAAAATGTGACCTTGGAAATTTCGTTAAAGTACTCGATGATGGCATATTTGTTTTTATAGTCGAAGGAGTCAGCGATATCATCAACCACAAATAGGGTGGCCTGATTCGATTCTAGGCGTGCCTGCACCTCGAAAAGTACATTCAGTATATAAAGCGCCCGCTTCTCTCCCTGACTGAGAACCTGAAGCAGCTTTTCTTCCTCGACACCACAGGTTTCTTGCCCATCATGAAATTCAAAGGTGACTTTCGGGCTTTCGCCTTTTAGAATAACGTCTTGCTGATTTTGAACAACCAGCTTGAAGGGAACATAAAAGCGTTCGTTGAACTGATTAACAACGGCAGTCCATTTGGTTTTTTCTTCCTGAGCCTGTTTTGCCGTCTGCGCAATTATGTCCCTTGCGGAAGCATATGCCATGGCGAAAGAGTTCATGGCTGATTGCACTACGTTGAAATAGCTGAACCACAACCTCTTTCTGAAACCTTCAAAATCACCAAGTTCGGGAAGTATTTCCGGATGGCGTGTCAAATACTCCCTGAACCTTTTTAGCTCGGCGTTCTTTTGCAGCTGCTTATCAACTGCCTCGAATCTTGCAGACAATTCTTTGTCGCCCAAGATGCGTTGCTTTTCTGCCTGAACCAACCCCTCCAACTCCTTGGCAGATGAAACTTCAGTCCTTCCCCCTCCATTAAAAATATTCAGGGTGTGGTTGGCCTCAAAAAAACCGTTGGTTTGAAGGTTTTTAGAGACATCGCTGGCCCCCGCATGATTAAATTTCTTGCTGAGCAGAGGGGAGCCTTCCACCAGTTCTTGATATTTAGACATGTACTCTTGAAGCTGTTGATGTAGCGTTCCAGCCTTAAACGCAGCTATCGTTTTGTCGTTGAAGATTTCTATATAGGATAAATCCGCAAATTTGGCATCGCCGTCGAGCTCACCTGCTAGCTCCGCGAAAAAGTCGTACGGATTCGTAAATTTGAATACTTCCTTTATTTCTGAGGCAGGAGAAGATTTACCAGGCCACCCTGATGCTTCCTTCAACGCCTTTAGCAAGTCTTCTTGAGTAGACTCGATATTTCTCACAGCCTCTTCGTATTCCCCTCTCAATTTGGGGTTTACTAGTAATGTCGAGGTTCCAGATCCGGAATAACGCTCCACATAGGGCTTGATAACAAAAATGGAGTCCGGGGTGATCGACGTAGTAGGTTCGGCTGTGATTGCGCGGATGGTTGTGCGTGTCGGAAAAACCAGGTCTTGGCTTTCACGTCCTTCTTGGAAATCTAGAAATGTCCTCGCAAGTGATGTCTTCATGAAACCGTTCGGGGCATAGATTGAGAAGGCCGAGCCATCTGGGGTTTTCTGCGCCCCTTTGAATGCGAGCGTCGCATCAAGCTTTTGAATTCCGTAGCAATTTTCCAATCTAATATCTAAGACATCCATATCCATTGCTCCAAATTAAAGGCTTTCCCCGTTGACGGTATCGTTCCGCCACTATCATGTCCATATGGCAACGCAGCCTCCCGATGTCCTGGCATGCGCACAGGTGGGAGCAGTCGCCTCGCCGCCAGTGGTTACGGTCTGAATCGCCTCTGGTTTGGTAGACACCACTGAGCGGCAGCTTATGGCTGATTCTGCCTGTCATCCCGGATCGGGGCTGGTAAAAGGGCTAAGACCAATCAACAGAGAAACTCAATCGTTTTGACGCCATTGAAAACCGCTTGCTGTCTTAACCATCGTTGTAGTATCAGATGGCAGCGCGAAACCGTCGATCCACCGGGCACTCCGCCCCTCCTCCTGACTAACGCGTCATGCTAATCGCATCCGGTCAGGCTCGACAGCAAAGGCACCTGTGGATGATCTTCCGTCTTACGAGTATTAGCGACCTGACATCGGCGTGGATTGGTGTAATAACGCAGCATGAGCTACGACTTCAAAAATCTCTCATCGGCGGACTTTGAGGATCTCGTCCGGGACCTCATCGGAAAAGAAGAAGGACTCCGCTTTGAGGCATTCTGCGCAGGCCCAGATGGTGGTATTGACGGTCGGCACGCGCACGCCAGCGGGAACGTTGTTCTACAGGCGAAGCATTATGAAGGTTCGCCGTTCAGCAAGTTAACGGCGGCCATGAAGCGTGAGCGTTCTTCAATCGAAAGGCTGGCTCCCGCCCGCTACATACTCGCAACCTCCTGTAGGTTTACTCCGCTTGGCAAAAGTAAGCTCGCGCCACTCATAGGGCCAGGTTTGAAATCTGAGATGGATATTTTTGGGCCGGGAGACCTCAATGGTCTTCTCCGGAAGTACCCAGACATCCTCAAGTCTCACATCAAACTCTGGCTCTCGGGGGTGGGTGTTTTGGAGCGGGTCGTGTATGCGGCGGCGCATACCTTTGCAGCGCTAACACGTGAAGACATCGAACAAAAGGTTCGTGTCTACGCATCAAACCCCAGCTTCGACGAATCACTGGCGACACTAGAAAAGCATCGGCTTCTCATCATATCCGGGCCTCCGGGTGTCGGCAAAACGACACTGGCCGAGATGCTTTGCTACACTTTTCTAAGCGAGGAGTGGGAGCTTATCCCCATCCGTAGTCTGGAAGACGGCTTCGCCGCTATTAACGACAGCAAGAAGCAAATATTTCTCTTCGATGACTTTCTTGGAAAGGTCGCCCTTGATCGACAAGCTTTGGCGCATAAAGATTCTGACCTTGCGCGCTTCATGAGCCGCATACGTCGCTCACCTAATGCCCGTTTCATTCTGACAACGAGAGGTTATATATTTGAGGAAGCCCGTAGAGTCTCTGAATATCTTGGTGATCAGCGCCTCGATGTGACGAAGTACGTGCTTGATGTTGGCATTTATACTCGTCGAATAAAAGCGCGCATTCTCTACAACCACCTTTTCGTGTCAAAGACGCCGCAGTCGTATATCCGGGCGTTGTTAGAGAGTAAGAGACTTCCGGACATCGTTGATCACAAGAACTATAACCCACGAGTCATCGAGGCAATGACCGATGCATTTCGCGTCGGTGACATTGAACCCGCCGACTATCCCGCTGCCTTTATAGGCGCCCTGAACAATCCAAGCCAGATTTGGGATACCGCGTTCCGGACGCACATTGATCATCGGTGCAGGCATCTCCTGATGGCGATGTTTTTCCTGTCAGAGTACGGGGTTTCAATAAAAACCCTTCGCTCATCTTTCGATGCCCTGCATACCTCAATAAGCACGGCCTACGGCCTAGCCCACGGTCCTAAAGATTTCGAAGAAGCCCTTCGTATTCTGGAAGGTAGCTTCGTCAATGTCGTCAACATCGATGGGCCAAGGGTTTCTTTTCTCAATCCTTCGCTCAAAGACTATCTCTCAACCTACCTGTTGGATACAGATCTCCTTATTCGCCTTGTTCCCACGGCAGTCTCAATCGACTGGCTGTCTAACCTTTGGGACTTCGTGCACCCGTCTGGGCTTAGCGAGGCCGACCAAGCGAAGATCGCCAGAGCCTGTGCTGATATGGTCGAGATGATCGAAGAGCGCCCGCACTGGCGTCCGCGAGCCGGTGACGCCCGCTCACTCGAATACAATGATGCGGCAAACTCCAGGCGACTCCGGATGCTGATGGATTGGTGGGAGATCACAGGCGACCGGAAGTTTGCCGACAGCATCATCAAGATCGCGCGCAATCCACAGCAGGGCTTCAGTGCATGGTCAGATGGAGAGGCTCTGATCGAGTTCTTTTCCCTGCGAGACGGTAGCGAGCATGGTCAGCCGTTCATTTATGAAACCGAATTCCTAGAGCTCATCGAAAAGGCTCTTACCGACACCATACGGTGGAGTTCAAGTGACACGCTCTCGACTCTTGTCGATGCAGTAGATGCTGCGAATGGGCTGCCCAGCAGCATTATTTGTGCCTTGCGGACGGCTGTGCTCGAAGAGTTCGACGATAACGCTAGTCGCATTCGCGAGGATGATAGCGAGTCCTCCCTTTCAGACCGGATCGATACCTTGAAAAAGTTTGCGCCGCGTTTTGGTGTGCCGGAAGCTAAGTTGGATAGCGCCGTCTCAGCCATCGAGGATCGCATAGGTGAGATTGAAGGTCGAGACAGCCACGCCTCCTCTCCGAGCTTCCCGTCATCGAGCAGGAGGGACGGGGAAAAGTTTGATGATCGCGCTCTTCGAGACCTTTTTACCCCTCTACTTGAACGCTAGGCCAGCTCCAAGAACAGGCCCCTTAATTTAAAAATTCCGAACCGTCTCTTGGCGCGGTCTCAGCTCCCGACCGTCAGACCTAATCGCGGCTGAACTTAGCTGTCGAGAGAGTAAGGGCATTGAGTTGGGAGTACTACTGTGAGACTCAACTGGAGAATTAGCCCCTGTTTGCACCTCCTTTTTTCTTTCAAAGTTTAGAGGTCCAACGTCCGTATATTGTCGTTCAGCAACGGCAGCAATTGGCCGATGGCAGACATACGGAGACGGGCCTCACCATGACTTATCTCTTGCGCGTCAATGCACCGATGTAGCCGCGCAGATGACTTTTGGCGGCCTGCTCGGGATTTAGTCCCCGCAGTGTAGTACACCGCTCCGATCCATCAGGTAGGCAGACAATCAGATCATCATCTACTTGAACATATGTGGCTGAATAGGTTTTTCCCTCGTGCTCTAGCGTTACTTCTTCCATCAGCTCCTCCAGAAGCATTCTCCACTCCGAATTGCGGGCGCCTACTGCCGGCCCAAATCGGACGTTTTCCCATATGTCCTGAGGTAGATATGCCTCTAGAAAGTAGAGGCCGGTCCACGGACATCCAATTGCTCAGGCTAGCTTTGTACCGCAGTTCGTTCTGATTGTTGAATTGCGGCCTTAGGCAATTCCATACGCAGGCTTTCGCGATACTGCTCAGCCGGCGCCTCGTGGGTGACCTCGACTGCAGCGTCGTAGTTTTCTCGAATTACCGACTCGATCTCAGCAATGTCCGCACGGAAGAACTCCTTGCGCCCATTGACCTTGTTCAAGCGGCCTGCGGCAAAGCGTTCGTGTAGCTTCGCTTCCAGCGCTGGGGCGTTATCAGAGAAGACCATCGCATGCACGTCAAACCAGAACGGCACCGATGCGTCACCCAGCTCATCGACGCGGTCCATCGGCTCCAGGCGGCGGGTCATGCCTATCTTGTATACCCCTTCCCCAAACGCTCCCACGTTGGAGATCACATACACATATCCGGCCTTGGCATTCTGTTCGCGATAGTCAATGAGCTTCTCTTCACTCTCCAGCGCCGCCCTTCCCGCTTCAACCTTAGCCAGCTTCGCCAAAAGCGGCGCGCGCTCTTCTTCGGACTCTGCCTTGTCCAAGCGAACCTGGAGATCACGCATAGCGGTCGCGAAATGCTTGCGCTCCTTAGCGATCTTCTCCCGGGCGGCGCGAATTTCCTGCTCTAGCTTCTGCTGTTCCCGTAGTTCTTCCCGGGCACGCTTGGCTTCCTCCTTTTCCTCCTGCTTCTTGATCTGAAACTCATGGGCAAGGTGCAGCTCATCGATCTTGAGGCTCAGGTACTTCCGCGATAGCTCCACGGTCATAACCCTGCCTAGACGGTTACAGGCTTCGAAGGACTTGAGAATTCGCTTCTCGCCCAGTTCGACGTTGTCAAACTTTACGTTGTCCACGCAGTAGTCCGCCTCGTTGTTGAACGAGCGGATCACCAGCTTGATCATATCGTTGACGAGCTTTCGTCCCTCCGCCTTGCTCCCGTTTACCTCCCAGCCCATGTTTCCGGTAGCGGCCTCCCCACTCTTGATCATCACCTTCTGGCGCTCGCGAACGCTGTCTAGTCGGGACTTGAATTCATGACTGGCATTCAATTTGAACTTCGGCTCGTAGAGCGCGAAGCTCTCGAGAAGTAACGTCTCCTCCCAGACTAGAATCTGCCCCTGCAAATCCAAAGAGCGTTGCGCTAACGCCTCCACCCCCTCTTGGGCGCGCTGAATCTCCAAGCGGACAGCAGCAAGCTTCTCTTTCTCCTGCGCTATCAGACTCTGGACCTCAAGAGCCTCCATGGCACCGATCTTCCTAGTGAGCGCTTGCAGCTGTGCATAGCGCGTCTGTAGGTCCGTAAGCTGGATGTCCAGATCATCCGCTCGCTGCCGGTGCGCGGGTCCGTTCCAATAGTCGCTAAAGGGCATAGGTTCCTTCCTCGTTACTGATCGAATAGTTGTTCAGTTCTGAACGCCAACCTAGAAATTTTTATAGCGTAACGTCAACCGCGGAGTCGGGTTGCCTGGCTGTAGGCCGCAGTGTCCTAGTTAAAGCGTTTACGTCGTGCTCAAGGATCAGAATACCTTTCCAGAAGGCTGATCTCGAAAGTGTTCAGGTGTAGAAGGCGAGCTGATCGAGAGTGAGGATTACCTGCAGCGCACGGATCATCGTGTAGCTTTCTTGTGGCGCGGCACCATGGCCTACGGCATGCCTGGAACTTGCAGTCCCGGTTTGAGCCGTAGGATCGAAATTGGCGAAGGTATGGCGAGCGAGATACTCGGCGAATTCCGTAGGAAACATCAGCGTATCGGAGCCGCCGACTTTTCGCTCGGCGGAGTCCATTGCGAACTTGAGCAGCTCCTTGAGCTTTGCACCCTGACCTCCGTTGGCAGCTCGATAGGCATCGTTTAGGACGCCCTCAATCTCGGTCAGTAGAACCTTAATGACAGTGATCGGCTCCTTTCTGTTGAACGCGTCGATGGCTACCTTCAGTAAAGCCATTTTGGCTGCAAAGTGAGGTTTTACGGCCCATCGCTCAAGAATCCCCTGCATCCGTTCTTCGCCGAAGCTATTGAGAATATCTTGCTCCGGTCCCACGACATCGAAGCCTGCTTCCAGGTGCTGTAAGAGGTCTTTGATCTCGTGGGAAATTATCTCGACAAAGGGGAACCACCCTGCAGCTACCAGGCGACTGAACAGAGCAGAGTTCCCTAAAGCATCATAGAGATGCCGATACCGTAGATTACGAAGTAGCGTTCCCAGTGTCCGCTCGAAAGCTGTGACATTCAAAGTACCTTTATGGTTGAAGTCGAATGCCATGCCGAAGCGCCACCCCTCTCTGAAGATGCACAGCACCTTATCTGCGGGACCGATATCTACACACGGGAAGCTCATGCCGGTGATGTCGGCGATGTCATGTTCGAAAACAACAGTGCCAGCCTTGATCGAGCGCTTGGCAATAAATTGTGCGGCCATCGCAGCTGAGTCGAGCCAAAGCTCTGCTGTGCTATCTGATCGAAGGATCAACAGAACAACGCCGGCTCGATCCAGACTAACGGCCATGCTGGCCTGTTGCGCCATATGGTTAATGACGCGAACAAACTGCTCGACTACCTGATGAAAAAACACCTCATCCGAGGTGAGAGCCATTGCGGTTGCTATCTTCACAGTGGCCCCTTCTTGAGCAGCCTCAATGGAGACTCCAGAGAGATTTTGCACACCTGTAAAGCGAATTGGCTCTCCAAGATTCCGAACCATTCCAGCGAAAGGGCTTGGATCAGAGGTGGTGGATTCGGTTGTGTCTACAACGTCATCAACCATGCGTTTTCTCCTTGCTAATACGAGTTCAGAAGCAACCTTACATGCCCTGCGGATAGCCGCTTGGGTAACATCCGCTATCCGCTGTTTTATGGGCAAGCCCCATTCACATTCTTTCCCTTTGTTGGGGTGTAGTTTTGGTTCATCCAAGCCCAGCGGCCGTTTCTGGCCGATACCGGACTGATTGCCTCTGGCCTGAAGAACGAAATGCTTAGGGAGGAGAACAGTAAACCGCCCAATCACGCATCAGCTGAATGCGTTTGGGCCATAGCGTTCCCCTCTGGTAGGCAGCTTCGACGCTATCTGGCAGCTTGTGAGCTAGGGCGTGCTCACACACCTCTCTCGGATGGTTCGTTTGTTCTCCTGCCCAGGTCCTAAATGTCGAGCGGAAGCCATGTTGGGTCAGGTGCCCAAGTTTCATGCGTCGCAGAACAGCAGTGAGCGATGTATCTGAGAGCTGCTTGCCCTTCGGGGAAGGGAAGACATAGGGGCTATCGGCTACACGTGGAAGATTTTCCAGCAGTTGTATGGCGCCTGGAGATAGCGGGACAGCATGTTCCTTGCCTGCCTTCATTCGCTCAGCTGGTACTGTCCAGATGCCCTCCTTGAGGTCTATTTCATCCCATCGCGCACCACGGATCTCCCCTGAGCGGGAGGCTGTGAGGATAGAAAATTCCAGGGCTCGAGCGGAGATCCCGGGGCGCTTTCGCAGTTCGCTCATGAAGTTGCCGATCTCCGTATAGGGGAGAGAAGCATGGTGTTCGACCTTTTGTACCTTGCTTCTTGCTGGCAGCTCGTGTTCGAGGTGGCCTTTCCAGCGGGCTGGATTTTCGCCCTTGCGGTAGCCACGGAAGGTCGCCCAATCAAAAATGTTCTCTAGACGGCCTCTTAGTCGACTTGCAGTTTCTGCCTTCGCATACCAGAGCTGAACTGTTTCTGTTCCTACGGCCACTTCCTGTTGCAAAACCTTCAGCACCAGGTCCGTGTCGACGCTGCTTACGGCCAACTCTCCAATGATGGGGAAGGCGTAGGTCTCGAGCGTATTCTCCCATTGCTGAACGTGCTTCGGGTTCTTCCAGCTTGCGCGATTGGCTTTGATGTAGGCCTGGGCACATTCCTTGAACGTCTTGTGCCGGGCTGCCTCCAGCTTGACGAGCTGCTGCTTGGCCTTCTTCTCCTCAAGAGGGTCGCCCCCCTCCAAGAGGCTTTTCCTGTGTTCCAAGGCTTTCAGGCGAGCGTCGCTCAAGGAAACGGTGTGGACAGGGCCAAGGCCCATTTCCCGCGTTTTGCCGTGGCGGGTATAGCGAAATACCCAGGACTTGCCGCCGAGCTTGCTGATCTGCAACCACAGGCCGCCGCCGTCACCGTAGTAGCCTGGTTCCTTAGTCTTTTGCACCGCGAGTGCGGAGAGCTTGTTGATGCCGCGAGCCATTTATGTACCCACCTTTCTACCCACGTTTTATAGCTGGATTCTGCTAGATTCTGCAAGACGTTATTGGACAGGCTGAATACAGAACCCCCATGAAATCAGTGGGCTGTGGGCCTTTGATGGACGCTCGTGGATTTTCGCCAGGCGGACTATCTCTCCGCCATTATTGAAATGGCTGAAGCCCCTGAAACTCATAGAGTTTCAGGGGCTTTGTCTTTTTTGGCACAGGCAAATAGGGCAAAAAGAGGGCAAAACAGCTTCCCTCCATACCCTTCTGCGCACGCCTAGGCCCCATCCCAGAATCCCATCATCTGCGAGACCAGAGCGGCCATGCTCTTGGTGTCCGCGGGAATCCACCTTGCGCACCATCGGTCCGAGTTGGCGCGCCACTCACTCTAGTTCGATAGCACCTGGTCGGTGAAGGTATGGCGGCGTTGATTCGCGTCGCAGTGTCGGACACCTGAGCGCACTAGATATCTGGTGAGCCAAGTGCTGATGGATTTCGCCATCCAGGGCCGCTCGCTTATGCCATTTCGGAACAGCTGGCGAGTTTCTTCCTGCCTTTCCATCACACACCCTGCTAGGCAGATGGTGATCTGCTGGGCGGCGCCGGCATATGTCATCCAGTTGCTTCAGGCAGTAGCCGATTTCTCTAGGTAGAGCGACCAGGTGGCGCGAGTTCCGCGGATGGCGGGCAGGGAAGGGCCTGGATGAAATTGGATCAGCATGTCGCGGGGTTGATGGCGATTTGCTGCTATACATAAAAAGGCTAGTCGAGGGCTGGCGGCCGCATTAAGACCGACAGGAGATGTAAATTGGAATAGGGAGACCGAAAGTCTATGTTTAGAAAGCTAGGCACGTTTGCGTTGGTGGTGCTGTCCGCCCTGATTTCAGGCTGCGGCTATTACCTGACTGCTCGCCCTCCGGTAATGGAGCGTAAATTGGGAGCACCATTCAATGAGTCAGTTGGAACGCTAGCCACTGCTGCCGACTATCGAATGGTTTATGTAAAAATTTCGCCAGACGCAAAGCTCTGTGCAGAAGCCCCGCCAGATGCAGCCTCGCAGTTCGCCTCTTCTTTTGCTGCTTCGTTATCTGCTTCACCTGCAGATCGACCTCTGTCAGCTGAAGCACAAACCAGTTTGGCCGTAGCAATGAAGCAGTTGTTTAAGAGGTCACAAGGCGTGCAGTTTTATCGAGATGGTGCTTTCTTCCTATGCAACATGTATCTCAATGGAGCAATAAGTTCGCAGCAGTACTTATCTGAGCTACAAGCCCTTCGTGTAGCGACAGAAAGGCTGATATTGGAAGAGATTCCGGTTCTGGAGAAGATAACGGTCGATACAATCGCTGTCCCAACTGCGCCGACACTTCAACCAAAAGCATCGACAACTCCGTCGTCAAGCGGGACTGGGCAGAAGAAAATTGAAAGTAACGATCAATTCTAATGATCTAGCCTTGCACTTTCCCAGGCACCAAGCTTTGGAATATCCCACTCTATATTTTCGCTTGCAGTGATTTCGCGGTGCGAGATAGCGAGGAACTGTGCGGTTTCCTCCGGGCCTTGGACATGGGCGTTCAGAATTAGCAGCAGTACGCTCTTGCATTCTGACCGACACCTAGACTGCAGCCGCCGGTTTTGAGGATCAGGAAGGGCTCCAATCAGCCACCAGGTAAGCGACCTGGGAGCGATTTGCTAGTGCGAGCTCAAGAACGACTGATACCGCGTGTTTTACGAGGTTTTGAGCACGACAAGGCGATTCAGATGTCACGCGATTGCGAATCCGCATCGGACCTCAGTGCCTTGAGCTTTCGCTGCAACCGGATGTTCTGGCAGCCCAGGGCTACGATGAGTGCAGCCGAAAAGAGGGGCCAGGCATTCTGTCCGAGGTAATGGAAGAATGCCCAGGCGAGCCCGGCCGCCAGCAGGCTCGTAAGAATCAACAGGGTGCGGTCCTTCACACGTAGGCTCTCCATGTCATGGCTCGTCGTGCGCCTGGCGGCATGGTTCGGTCGTACAGGCCGGGGTTGTTTCTGAGTACCAGGTGCACTTCGAAACTGTACACCCCGTTCCGATTCGCCAGGGCAAGCGCATCGGCCAGGCTTGTCCCTCCTGATAGTGTCCTGCCCAAAGCCACTGCCAGGCTGCCGATGACGGCGCCAATGTAGAAGCTCGCCAGCACCGACCCCAGCGTCAGCAGGCGTTCACCCCTGAGCCCGGCCCCAACCAGCTCGGCCACCGTTACGTTTCGACCGAACTTCTCGAACAAGGTATTCAGCGTAGAGAGTGTGGCGAGCGCCGTAGCGGCTGTGCCATAAAGCGATTCGGGCGCCGGCAGGCCCAGTGCTTCCATGTTTTCCTTGAAATAGCTGTAGAACGATGACATCCCTGCGTCCCCTTCATGAGTCAACTCATGAAGGGTTCCCTTCAATGCAATGTGCGGTATGCAGGCGCCTTCCTGTTGATTTGTAGGAAAGGCATGGCTTCGATCCGTATGCAGAACAGCTGAGCCCTGAGGCGCGTTCCGCACACTCAGGACTCCTGCTCTTGCTGGACCGCTTCCCGCGCAACCCTCAGTCCTGCCCCTTCCACGCCCCCGAAGCCGCCGCCGCGCGGAACTTGGCGCGGTTGGCCGGGGTGTCGGCGGGTTCCGACTCGCCGAAGATCGCTTTCATCCAGTGGCCGTCGGTGGGGTTGGGGAAGAGGATGAACCTGTCGCCGAACTGGGCGCGGTCCTCGTCCAGCAGGGCGGCGCGCTGGCTGGCGTCGTCGACGTAGTAGCGGCGTTTGAAGTCGTTGAGGTTGTCGCCCAGCATCAGCAGCACGTCATAGCGTTCGGCGATGGCTTTCTGCGCGGGTTCCTTGTTGGAGCTTTCGCGCAGGATAGTGACGTGTTCCTTGTCGGCGAAGGGCACCTGCAGGGTTCGCAGGTTGTTCAGGGCGTATTCGTCGGTCCTGTCGCCCTGGTCGCGGCTGGAGACGTAGAAGATTTCCACGCCCCGGGACTTGGCGTAGTCGAGGAAGTCCAGCGCGCCGGGCGTCAGGGTGGGGCCGTTGGCGGCTACCCAGCGGTCCCAGAGGGCGTCGTCGAAGAAGTCCTTGCCCTGGCTGATCAGGGCGCCCCAGTAGCTGTTGCTGCTGAGGATGGTGTCGTCGAGGTCGCTGATGATCGCCGGCGGCCTGGCGCCGGGCTTGCGTTCGGCCAGCGCCTGGTCCAGGCGCAGCTTGGCCAGGTTGAAGCCCTGGTAGTACAGGGCGCGGTACTCGGCGGCCGTCTGCCGCCAGGCGACGGCGGCGGTCAGCAGGTTGGGCGAGGCGGTGCCGGTGTTCGCCGTGTCGGCCAGCGCCAGCTGGAAGGGCGTGGCGAGCAAGAGCATGGCTGCGGCGATTGTCGTTCTTGGATTGGGCATGGTGACGTTCCTTGTGGCTCCGCGCCGTGGCGGCGGGACTGGGGTTCTCATACCCCAGGTGGGGGCGGGCCTCAATCGGGGCGACGCATATCCGTAAGGAGTTGGCGTGGTTGCGGAAGGAATTCGGGCGATAACCCGCATCCCCGATGCGCCATGGGATTGGCGCTGTCGGCGGACGATGGCGCCGGGCAGAAATAATGTCAAATTGCCGCCAATGCACGTAGGCGCTTTCCCGCCGATCTGCTAGCGTGCTCTACCAGATGCCTGGATCAGGATGATTTATGGGTGCTGTGGTCGGTAAGGGGTTGTCTTTCGCCAGGCGCATCTATCTGCCGCGCATGGTCGGCCTGGGCATCGGCTTCTTCTGCGTGGCGGCGGCGCTGGCGCCGTTGCAGCGGCCGGGCTGGGCCTGGGGGCTGCTGGTGGCCAACGGTTTCCTCTGGCCGCACCTGGCCTACCAGCTGGCGCGCCTGTCGCGGGCGCCGTACCAGGCGGAGCGGCGCAACCTCCTGCTGGATTCGCTGTTCGGCGGCTTCTGGGCCGGGGCCATGCAGTTCAACCCGCTGCCGAGCGTGACCATCCTGTCGATGATGGCGATGGACAACATCGCCGCCGGTGGCCTGCGTTTCTTCCTGATGGGCAGCGTGGCGCAGCTGCTGGGCGTGTTGCTGGCCTGGTTGTGCTTCGGCATCGCCTTCAGCGCCGTGGCCACGCCGCTGCAGGTGTACGCCTGCCTGCCGATGCTGGTGGTCTACCCGCTGGCGGTGGGTGGGGTGAGCTACAGCCTGGCCAGGCGCCTGTCCGAGCACAAGCAGGCGCTGCGCGCGGTCAGCCGCACCGACAGCCTCACCGGGCTGCTCAACCACGGTTCCTGGATGGACCAGCTGGAGAACGAATTCCAGAAGTGCCGCCAGCAGCACACCCGGGCCAGCGTGGCGCTGATCGACATCGACCACTTCAAGGGCATCAACGACCGCTTCGGCCATGTGCTGGGCGACATGGTCATCACCGAGCTCAGCCACCTGCTCACCCATTCGCTGCGCGACACCGACACCCCGGGGCGCTATGGCGGCGACGAATTCTGCGTGATCCTGCCCGGCACCACCCAGGTGCTGGCGGTGGAGATCATGGAGCGCCTGCGCCAGGGCTTCGCCGAGAAGCACTACCAGCTGGCGGCGGACCTGTCCGTCGGCCTGAGCATCGGCGTGGCGTCCTACAGCCCTTACCAGGTGGATGCCAGCGCCTGGCTGGGCGAGGCGGACAAGGCGCTGTACCGGGCCAAGCACCAGGGCCGCAACCAGGTAGTGGGCGCCGAGCCTCAGCCGCAGTAGCCGTCCATCTTCAGCCGGTTCTTCTCGCTGGGGTCGGCCTGGTACTGCTGGCGCCAGAACTGGCAGGGCGCGCTGTTGAAGCGCCGCTCACGCTCGCTCTGCTCGACCTGCCGGCCTTGCTCGGCCTGGGCCTTGCGCTGGTTCTCCAGGTACTGCTGGAACATCACCGCATTGGCATCCTGGCCGGGCGCCGGGGTGGTGGCCGGCGCCGGCGACAGGCGCGCCGGCAACGGCAGGGGCGCGCCGGGCCACAAGCGCAGGAGCAGCACGCAGCTCAGGGCCTCGGCGACGAAGCCCAGCCAGATGCCGGCGGCGATGCCGAGGGCGAGTTTCCAGAAGCTGAGGCTGGACGAGGACATGGCGGCTCCATGGCGCGGGAATGCAATGGATAACCCAATTCCCGCGCCGGAGAAAGCCTTGGCCGCGCCAGCACCTCAGCCCTGCGGCTGTTCGAAGGCTTCCAGGGCGCGCAGCGAGTAGACGTAGGCGGCGCCGGCGTTCATGGCGATCGCCGTGGCCAGCGCCTGGGCCACTTCGGCCTCGCTGGCGCCGGCCTTGCGCGCGGCCTCGGCATGCACGCCGATGCAGCCGTCGCAGCGGGTGGTGATGGCCACCGCCAGGGAGATCAGTTCGCGGGTCTTGGCGTCCAGTGCGTCGCCGTCCGCCGCGGCGGCATCCAGCGCCTGGTAGGCGGCGATCATCTTCGGATGCTTCTTGCCCAATGCGCCGAAGGCCTTCTTCACCGCGGGAACGTATTCGGACCAGTTGAACAGCATGGCGGCATCTCCTTTTCGGGTTGACGGCCATGCAGCTTAGTCCGGGTTGCGCCGGTCTGCGGGCGGGCCCGCTCAGAACGCCTCGACGATCTCGTAGGCCTGGCGCGCCGAGCCCTGGCCGACCTCGACCTCGTCGCCGGGGTGGCGGCCGAGCAGGGCGCCACCCAGCGGCGAGCGCGGGGTGATGACCAGGACCTCGTGGCCGTCCAGAGCGATCTTCAGGCCGGCGGCGTCCGGGCCGAGGAACAGCCAGCGGCGGCGGTCGTCGCGGTCGGCCAGTTCGACCAGGGCGCTGGTCTGGATGCCCAGCTCGGCGTCGAAGTCGCGCAGCACCAGGCCCTGGAACGAGGCGAGCGCCTGGCGGATCTCCTCTACCCGGCGCGATTGCCCGGCGGCCAGGTAGGCCGCCTCGAGGCCAAGGGTGTCGTACTTGTTCTCGGCGACGTTTTCCTCGTGGGTGGCGGCCTCGTGGGCGGTGCGCGCGGCGCGGACGGCGACTTCGAGGTCGGCGTCGAGGCGTTGGAGGATCAACTGGTGGGCGCGTTGCTTGTCCATGGTGACGGCTGCCTGGGCATGAAGGGGCCTATCCTAGGGCCTTTGCCTGGTGTCGGCGAATGGTCTTTCAAGTTTTTCCTACGGCAGTCGATAGAGGGGCAGAACACCCGGAACAAGGAACCTCGGGCATGAACCTTTCCCTGACGCCCTCCAGCCAGACCTTCGCCGGCTCGTTGCGGATAGCGGCCAGCAGCGACGATGGCAGCACGGCGACCGGCGTCGCCCAGGATGACAGTGCCACGGCCACCCGCAACGTCGCCTCCGCAAGCCCGGGTGGCAAGCAGGGCGCGGGCGCGGCCGCCGGCGGTGGTGAAAGTGGCGGCAGCTCCAGCGTTGCCGTCGAGCAGTTGCAGAAGCGCCTGCAACAGCTGCAGAAGCAGTTGCAGCAGGAGCAGCAGGAATTGGCGGCGGCGCAGGCGCGGGAATATTCCTCGGAAAACGAGCGCACCACGATCGTGATGGCCCTGCAGAGCCGCATCGCCAGTACCAGCGCCGCCATGCAGGCCACGGCGGCGGCGCTGGCCGAAGCGATCCGCAATGGCGGCGGTGGCGCCGGTGCCTTGCTCAGCACCAGCGCCTGAGGCGCCTCAATAGCCGGCCAGGATGTTGACGATCACCCCAGTGGCGATGGCCACCAGCACGTAGTCGCCGTTGACGTACAGCCAGCGATGGTCGCGCGGCGGCGCGTAGAGGTGACGGGCGCGCCAGTCGGTGACCCAGTAGCGGTCGCTGCGGTAGACCGGCTGCACCACCACGCCACGGCGCCATTCGCGATGCGGTACCGGCATGCCGGCCTGCGGGCGGAAGTGCGGGTCGCGGTAGTAGCGCGGGTCGGCGTGACCCTGGCGGCCCTGCTGGTAATGACCGCCCTGGGGGCCTTTCTGCGGCTGATGTTGCGGCTGGTGCTGCTGCGGACGGTTATCCGGGCGGTTCGGGCCGTGGTCCTGGCCGGGGCCCTGCTGGGCGAAACTCGCCAGCGGGCTGCCAAGCATCAGGGCGGCACAGAGCAGGGCGACGGTCTTCTTCATGCTGTTCTCCTGGTGCGGCCGCCGGATGCGGCGCGCACTGCGTATCGGTCGAGCCCGGCACCGGGCGCAGCCGGTTCGGGTATTTCATGAGACCGCACGGCCAGGTCAAGAAACGCCAATGCCGGGTAAAGGTCCGGTAAAGAATGCGTCGGTTTTGTCATGACGTTGATACATGGCCGCCCGAACATCGCCCCGCAGCCCCCACCGGGACGGGCCGCGGCGAAGGGTGCTTTGTGTGGTTTACACATTTGATGGTATGTTTGCATCAAATGCACGAAAGAGGTACGGCATGAGCGCACTCATCCGGGAAACCCCGTCGGCCGACCTGGTACTGGCCAAGGCGGTACTGGCGGCCCGTGAGCAACTGGGCATGACGCAGCAGGAGCTGGCCGCCATCGTCGGCGTCGATCGCAGCGCGGTGAGCCGCTGGAAGAGCAACGGCCTGCGGGTGGGCAGCAAGACCGGTGAACTGGCGCTGCTGCTGGTGCGGGTGTACCGCGCGCTCTTCGCCCTGTTCGGCGGCAACCTGGAAGACATGCGCCACTTCCTGCGCACCCCCAACCGCCACCTGAGCGGCGTGCCCCTGCAGAGGATGGAGCAGGTGCAGGGCCTGGTGCAGGTGGTCGAGTACCTCGACGCCATCCGGGGCAAGATCTGAATGGCGCCCGACGCCGGCGCCGAGCTGTGGCGCGAATGCCGGGGCGAGCAGGCCATCGCCCCGCTGCGGGGCAAGCTGGTGCGCCTGGTGGAAAGCCAGGAGCAGGTCGCCACCCTGCAACTGGTGGATACCCTGGAGGAACAGGCCCTGCTGGAAGAGCTGATCGAGACCAGCAAGCCGCACCTGCCGCCTTCCAGCGAAACCCTGCACTACCTGCTGAAGACACCGTTCCGCTATCCGCCGCTGCGCTGGGGCTCGCGCTTCGGCCGGCGCCACGAGCCCAGCCTGTTCTACGCCGCGCTGCGCCTGGAGACGGCCATGGCCGAGGGGGCCTATTACCGCTTCGTGCTCTGGGAGGGCATGGCCAGCCCGCCGCCCAGCGGGCGCATCCTGTCCGAGCACGCTTCCTTCGAGGCGCGTTTCCAGGTGCAGCGGGGCATCCGCCTGCAGGCGCCGCCCTTCGACCGCTACGCCGAGCGCTTGCAGGACCCGCGGGACTACCACCTGAGCCAGGCGCTGGGCAGCGCCATGCGCGCCGCCGCGGTGGAAGCCTTCGAATACCGCTCGGCGCGCTGCCCGGAAGGGGGGCTGAATGCCGCGCTCTTCGTGCCTTCGGCCTTCGTCGACAAGCGCCCGCGCAACCTCATGCCCTGGCTCTGCGAGACCACCGCCGACTACGTGGCCTTCAAGCACGCCCAGGTGCCGGGTGCGCCGCGGCTGTTCCCGCGCGCGGGGTTCCTGGTCGAGGGCGACCTGCCGCACCCGGCCTGACCGTCCGTCGTCCTGCCCGCCCGGGGCGGGACGAACGCGCTAGCTTATGGCGCTGGCCAAGCAACGGAGTGCGCCATGGACATTCGCCTGGAAGCCCATCCCCATGACCGCCGACAGTGGCGCGTCTACCTCAACCAGTATTTCTTCCAGTACCCCGACAGGCCCACCGCGCTGCGCATGTACGAGCACGTGCTGGAGTCCTTGGGCCGGGCCGCGCCTGCCGCCCAGGCGGCCAGCATCCCGCGCCAGGAACGTCGGCGCAGAGCCCGCGAATGCGTCTGATTCGCCCCTGAGCCTTGCCTGAAAACACCTTCAGAATGCCCCGAAATGAGGCGGTTTGCCCTTGTCCGGCGCGGACTTGTGCACAATGTTGGGGGCTGTTGTCAAGCACCGGAAACATTCCTCCGTAAGCGCTTGATTTTTCGTCGAGCATTTGTAAATTATTGATTTTAAATGACTTTATGGATTGGTGAAAAAACCACCAATCTAAGCTGCAGCCACAGCGGGCAAGGCGTATAAGACGTTTTCATCACCTTATCCACGAGGTTATCCACAGCTTCTGTGGATTGTCCCAAGCGCTTGCTTTCCTCTGGCGTTGTCAAGAGCCATTGCGGCAAAAGCTGCACTGAATTCTCACTCGCGGCTGCTACCATGGCGCGAATTTTCCTGCGACCGCCAGCCCTGGAGCGCCTCAATGCCCGTCGACCTGCCCAACCTGCTGATCGGACTGCTGGCCGCAGCGCTGCCGCTGGGCTGGTTGGCCTGGCACCTGCGCGAGCGCGCGGTGGAGCAGGAGAGCGAACTGGTGCTGTTGCGCGAGCGCCTGGCCACCGCGCAACTGGCCCAGGACGGCCTGGGTGCGCAACTGGAGGCCGAGCGCGAAGCCTTCCAGCGCCTGAGCGGCCGCCATGGCGAACTGGCCGGCGAGGCCGCGGCCTTGCGCCGCGAGGTGGACCTGGGCCGCGCCGAGCGCGAGCGCCAGCAGCAGGCCGAGCGCAACTGGCAGGCCGAGCGCGAGGGCCGCGAGGAAGAGCTGCGCCGGCTGTCCGCCGAGCGCGCCGCGCTGGCCGCCGAACTGCGCGAGCAGCAGGAGGGCCACCAGCAGCGCCTGGGCGACCTGCAGGCGGCCCGCGACGAGCTGCGCGCGCAGTTCGCCGAGCTGGCCGGGAAGATCTTCGAGGAACGCGAGCAGCGCTTCGCCGAGGCCAGCCAGCAGCGCCTGGGGCAGTTGCTCGACCCATTGAAGGAGCGCATCCAGTCCTTCGAGAAGCGTGTGGAAGAGAGTTATCAACAAGAGGCCCGCGAGCGCTTCTCCCTGGGCAAGGAACTGGAGCGCCTGCAGCAGCTCAACCTGCGCCTGGGCGAGGAGGCGACCAACCTGACCCGCGCCCTCAAGGGCCAGAAGACCCAGGGCAACTGGGGCGAACTGGTGCTGGAGCGCGTGCTGGAGCATGCCGGCCTGGAGAAGGGCCGCGAGTACGAGACCCAGGTGAGCCTGCGCGCCGCCGATGGCGAGCGCTTCCAGCCCGACGTGCTGATCCGCCTGCCCGGCGACAAGCAGGTGGTGGTGGACGCCAAGGTCAGCCTCACCGCCTACCAGCAGTTCGTCGCCAGCGAGGACGAGGTGATCCGCCAGCAGGCGCTGAAGCAGCACGTGCTGTCCCTGCGCAGCCACGTGAAGGGGCTCTCCGGCAAGGACTACCGGCGCCTGGAAGGCCTGCACAGCCTGGACTTCGTGCTGCTCTTCATGCCGGTGGAGGCAGCCTTCTCGGTGGCCCTGCAGGCCGAGCCGAACCTGTTCCAGGAGGCTTTCGAGCGCAACATCGTGATCGTCAGCCCGACCACCCTGCTGGCCACCCTGCGGGTGATCGACAGCCTCTGGCGCCAGGAGCGGCAGACGCAGAACGCCCGCGAGATCGCCGAGCGCGCCGGCGCGCTGTACGACAAGTTCGTGCTCTTCGTCCAGGACCTGGACGAGATGGGCTCGCGCCTGCAGCAGCTGGACAAGGCCTATGCGGCGGCGCGCAACAAGCTCTGCGAGGGCCGCGGGAACCTGATCAGCCGCGCCGAGCAGGTCAAGCTGCTCGGCGCCCGGGCCAGCAAGAGCCTGCCGGGCGACTGGCTGGAGCGGGCGCTGGGCGACGAGCCGCAGGTGGTGGAAGAGGACAAGTAGTCCCAGCGTTTCTCCGTGCGAACCGTAGGGCGAATAACCGTTCGCGGTTATCCGCCGTACGATGCTGCGCTTTTCGTAGGAGCGAGCTTGCTCGCGAACCCTAGGCTGTGGCACGAGGATTGAGTCCGCTCCCTCTCCCCAGCCCTCGGCTGCGCGCCCCGCCCTGAAGGGAGAGGGGGCTTGTCCGTGCCGAGAGAAGGTATGGCTCCAGCCGGTAACCCTCGGTGTTGCCGGCTAACTCCAGAACACCCAACTCTGCCCAACGGTCCCCTCTCCCTTCAGGGAGAGGGTTAGGGAGAGGGTGCTCTTCCTCTTACCCGAAATTCCCCTCAACCCCGAGCCGCCCGACTCGCCGCCGGGGAGCTCGCCAGGTAGTCCAGGGCCTCCTGGGTGTTGGCCTCGTGGTCCGGGTGGTACCAGGGCTTGAAGTAGCGCAGGAAGCTGGCGCCCACCGCGGACATCCTGGGCAGCAACCCGCGCTTCTCGCTGTCGCGCCAGATGCGCCAGAAGCTGCGTGGCTTGCCCAGGCTCGGGTCCTGGCGGGCGAGGGTGCGGGTGCCGAAGGCGAACAGCCAGATGATCAGCGGCCAGACCACGAGCATCCACAGCTGGCGGCTGACGAAGCTGCCGCCCAGGTGCACGTGCAGGTCGTGGGCGACATTGCGGTGCTCCACTTCCTCGGCGCCGTGCCAGCGGAACAGGTCCAGCAGCACCGGGTCGGAGCCGGCGCGGTCCAGCGCCTCGGCCTCCAGCACCCACTTGCCGAGCACGCAGGTGAAGTGCTCGACCGCGGCGACTATGGCGCAGCGCTGGCCGATCCACCAGCGGCGCAGCCAGGGCCTTTCGTTGAACAGCTGCAGCCCCAGCGGGGTGTCGCTGAGCAACTGCTCGAACAGGTAGTCCATGGCCTTCAGGTAGCGGCTGGAGTCGATGCCGTGCACCGTCAGGTAGCGCTCCACGGCGCCGGAGTGGGCGCGGGCATGCATCGCTTCCTGGCGGATGAAGCCCTGCACGTCGTCGCGCATGCGCGCGTCCTTCACGAAGGGCAGGGCCTTGTTGTACAGGCGGCAGAACCACAGCTCGCCGGCCGGCAGCATCATGTGGATGACGTTGATGACGTGGGAGGCCTCGGCCTCGCCGGGGATCCAGTGCAGCGGCGAGCCGCTGTAGTCGAACTGCACCTTGCGCTGCACCAGGCGGTGATGATGGTCGGTCATGGACGGGGCCTCAGGAAGTCAGGTCGAAGCGGGCGAACAGGCGCGACAGGCCGGGCAGCAGGCGCCACTGCCAGCGCGCCAGGTGCACCTCGGCGCCGGCGGCGACCACCGGCTGGTTGCGCTGCACGGCCTGGACGATCTTCTCGCCCACCCTGTCCGGGCCGAGCCGGCGGCGGCGGTAGAAGCGCTGTACCTTGGCCCGGCGGCGGGCCTGCTGTTCCTCGCTCAGGCCGGCGAAGCGGGTGGCCTGGACGATGCCGGTGTCGACGAAGCCGGGGCAGGCGGCGCTGACGCCGATGCCGTGCCCGGCCAGTTCGGCGCGCAGGCATTCGCTGAGCATCAGCACCGCCGCCTTGCTGGTGGCGTAGGCCGGGTAGTTGCGCGAGGGCGCGAAGGCCACGCCGGAGGCGACGTTGACCAGGTGCCCGGGCTTGCCGGCCTCGACCATCTGCCGGCCGAACAGGCGGCAGCCGTCGATGACGCTCCACAGGTTGACGCGCAGCAGGCGTTCCCAGTCCTGCGCGCTGGTGTCGAGCATGGCGCCGGCCAGGCCGATGCCGGCGTTGCTGACCACCACGTCGGGCACGCCCAGGCTGCTTTCCACCCAGGCGGCGAAGCGCTCCATGGCGGCGCTGTCGCCGACGTCCACGCAATAGCTGAAGGCCGTGGCGCCGAGGTGGCGGGCCTGGGCGGCGCTGGCTTCGGCGGCGGCCGGGTCGATGTCCGCGGCGAGCACGCTGGCGCCCTGTCCGGCGAAGCGCAGCAGGGTGGCGCGGCCGATGCCGCCGCCGGCGCCGGTGACCACCACCAGCTTGCCGGCGAAGGGCCCGGCGCCGGGCTTCTGCAGGGCGCGCTGCAGCGGCTGGCTGGCCTCGCCGCCGTCGATGTGGCGGGCGAATTCGTCGATCCAGCCGGCCAACTGCCGCGGCTCGGCGAGCAGTTGCCAGTGCCCGGCGGTCACCTCGCGGCGCCACAGCCGCGGCGCCCACAGCGAAAGCTGCTGGAACAGCTGCTGGCCGACGTAGCGGTCGCGGGTCGGCACCACCAGTTGCACCGGCACCTCGGTGTGGCGCTTGCGCGGCCGGAAGATCGAGCCGATGAAGTTGGCCCGGTACAGCTTCACGCCGTGCTCGCCGTCGCTGGCCTGGTGCGAGTTGCGCCCGGGGTTGCGGATGCCCTCGACCTTGCGCAGGTACCGCGGCCACAGGCGCGCGGCGCCCAGGCGCCAGGACAGCGCCGGCAGCAGCGGCAGGTGGAAGTAGTAGATGTACCAGGAATGCAGCAGCTGGCTGAGCATCTGCAGCAGCGCGGCCGGGCGCCTGCGCCGCAGGCGGTCGCGCATCCAGTGGCCGACGTGGTCCAGGCAGGGCCCGGAGATGCTGGTGTAGGAGGCGATGCGTTCGCGCAGCGCCGGGTCGGTGACGCTCTCCCAGGTCTGGATCGAGCCCCAGTCGTGGGCCACCAGGTGCACCGGGCGCCCGGGGCTGACGGCGTCGAGCACGGCCTTGAGGTCCTGGCTGAGCAGCTCCAGGCGGTAGTCGCGGGTACGCCGCGGCTTGTCCGATTCGCCGGCGCCGCGCACGTCGTAGGCCACCACCTGGTAGCGGCCGAGCAGGCGGGCGATCAGCGGCAGCCAGACCTCGTGGTTGTCCGGGTAGCCGTGGACGAACAGCAGCATCGGCTTGTTCGCCTCGCCCCAACGGTACACCGCCAGGCGCACCGCGCCGGACTGCACGTCGAGGCGTTCGGCCGGGGGCAGGCCGGGGTTCTCGAGCATGGCGTTCATGCGGCCTCCCGTGCTTGCGGCGGGAGCGGATGGGCGGACGGGGTGCCTCGGGGCATGACGTTCTCCAGGCCATTGTTGTTGTGTGGAGCGACCGTGACATCGCTCGATGTCATGATCGATGCTGACCGATTCGTATCACCCGCGCCATGCCCGGCGGCGGTGTTACCGATACGGGCAGTGGCCTGTAGCCCAGGTGCCATGCGGGTTCGGCGCTGCGGGTGGGTGGGGCGGGAAGCTGAAGTCCCGCCTTTGGTTGGGCGCACCGGCCCGCCGCGCCTGCGCTTTCGTATCGATGCTTTCCGGTTGTGGCCGGCGCCGGGCGCTGGCTATGATCGCCGCCATGAGCACGCCCCTGAGCCTCCTGCAGCGCCTGCTCCAGCGCCCCGAGCAAAGCCCGCGGGCGCTGGAGGACGAGCGCGAATTCAGCGTCGACGAGCTGGCCCGCGAGGCCGGCAGCACCGTGCGCAACGTGCGCGCCTACCAGGACCGCGGCCTGCTGCCGCCGCCCGAGCGGCGCGGCCGCAGCGGCGTCTACTTCGCCAGCCACCTGCGCCGCCTGCGCCTGATCGGCGGCCTGCTGGAGCGCGGCTACGGCCTGTCGAACATCAAGGAGCTGCTGGAAAGCTGGGAACGCGGCCACGACCTGGACCACGTGCTGGGCCTGGACCAGGCCATCCTCGGCGCCTGGAACCTGGAGACGCCGGGGCAGATCGGCTTCGACGAACTGCAGGCGATCTTCGGCGACGAACTGGACGACGAGGTCATCGACCGCGCCCTGCAGCAGGGCCTGCTGCAGTTCGACGGCGAGCGCATCGGCATTCCCAGCCCGCGGCTGTTCAACGCCGGCGTCGAGCTGTACCGCTCGGGCATTCCCCTGGCCGCGCTGCTGGAACACCTGGCGGTGCTGCGCAGCGACACCGAGCACCTGGCCGCGGGCATCGTGCGCCTGGTGGTCACCCACCTGGTGGACAGGCGCGGCGCCGAGCTGCTGCCCGGCGCGGCCGACCTGGAGCAACTGGCCGAGGTGTTCATGCGCCTGCGCCCGCTGGCCGAGCAGGTGGTGCTGGTGGAGCTGGCGCGGGGCCTGAAGCTGTCGGCCAACGAGATGCTCGGCGAGCGGGTGGGGGAGATCCTCCGGCAGTTCGAGCAGCCGCGTACCTGATGCAGGGCGTATGACCGTTCGCGGTAGTACGCCGTTACGCTGCATCTTGAACAGGCGCTTCGTGGTCGAATCCGCAGCGCGCCTGGGGCCGAGGCCAGGCGGCGGATGACCGCGAACGGTCATTCGCCCTACGAAGAACCTTGTGCCGCGTGCTGCAGGCGGTCGCGCAGCCAGGCGCGGGCCGGGTCGCGTTCGGCGTCCTCGCGCCAGATCTGCACGAAGTCGAAGCGCGGCAGCGCCAGCGGCGGTTCGAACACCGCCAGGGAGGCGGGCAGTTCCAGGCGTTCCAGGCAGCGCGCGGCTATGGTCAGGACCAGGTCGGTGCCTTCCAGCAGCGCCGGGGCCACGGTGAAGTGCGGCAGGGCCAGCGCCACCTGGCGGCGCAGGCCGAGCTTGCCGAGGGCGCCGTCGATTTCCTCCAGCGAGTCCTGCAGCGCCACCCGCACGTGGGCCGCCGCCAGGTAGGCCGGCAGCGACAGGCCGTCGGCGCGGTCCAGCAGGTCGCGCCGGCATACGCAGACGAAGCTTTCCTCGAACAGGCGCCAGGCGCGCACCCCGGCCGGCAGCACCGGGAACACGCCGAGGGCGCCGTCCAGCTCGCCTTCGGCGACCTGCCGGGCCATCTCCAGGCGCGATTCCTGGCTGACGCCGAGGCTGACCTGCGGCGCGCCTTGGCGCAGGTCGCGCAATAGGCGCGGCAGCAGCACCCAGGCGCCGTAGTCGGACATGCCCAGGCGGAAATGGCGGTGGCTGGAGGCCGCCTCGAACGCCGGCCCGCCCAGCAGGCCGCGCACGCCGTCGAGCACCTGGACCAGGCGCGGCGCCAGCTCCAGGGCGCGGGCGGTGAGCCGCATCTCGTTCTTCACCCGCACCAGCAGCGGGTCGCCGAGCTGCTCGCGCAGGCGCGCCAGGGCATGGCTCACCGCCGGCTGCGACATGGCCAGGCGCTCGGCGGCGCGGGACACGTGGCGTTCGGCGAGGAGGGCGTCGAGGATCACCAGCAGGTTGAGGTCCAGGCGGCGCAGGTCATGAATGTCATGCATATGGGCTGTGTCGAATGTGCATTTCCATTCGTGCAGTGGATAGCAAAGGATGGGCCCGTCCACAAGCAACGGAGTCCATCCATGTCGAAGATCCTGCTCATCAGCCTGGCCATCTCGGTCGGCGGCCTGGTCGCCCTGCAGGCCGGCAGCAACGCCTTCCTCGGCCGCCAGCTGGGCCACCCGCTGAGCGCCAGCCTGGCCTCGCTCGGCGTCAGCCTGGGCGTGGTGGTGCTGGCCCTGGTGATCATGCGCGTGCCCCTGCCGGCCGGCGCCGGGGTGGCGGCTACGCCCTGGTGGAGCTGGCTCGGCGGGCTGTTCGGCGCGGCCTACCTGACGGTGGCGGTGATGCTGGCGCCGCGCCTGGGCGGGGCGACCTTCCTGGCCTGCGTGGTGGCCGGGCAGATGCTGGTATCGGCGCTGTGCGACCAGTTCGGCTGGGTCGGCTTCCCGGTGCGCCGGCTGAGCGCCGAGGGCGTGCTGGCGCTGCTGCTGATCGTGGCCGGGGTGCTCCTGCTGCAATGGCGCGGGCGGCTCGCCTGAGTCACATGAGGAACAGCGTCAGCGCCCCCGCGGCCAGGCCCGCGACCATCACCGGCACGCTGCGCAGGGCCAGCTGGCCGCCGCCGACCAGGGCGATCAGGACGGCCTTGACCAGGCTGTTGCTGGCCACCGCGAGGACGATGCCGCGCCCGGCCACCTCGGCGTCCAGCCCGCCCATGGCGTTGCTGGCCAGGGACAGGGTGATGGCGTCGACGTCGGCCAGGCCCGAGAGCAGCGCCACCAGGTACACGCCGACGTCGCCCAGGTAGCGGTGCCCGGCCTCGACCAGGAACAGGATCAGCGCCAGCAGGGCGGCGAAGCGCAGGGCCGGGCCCAGCTCGAAGGGGTTCTTCAGCGGCGGTTCGCTGGCGGCGGGCGTCTCGTCCCGGCTGGCGCGGCGCCAATACAGCAGCGCGCCGCCGGCGTAGACCAGGGTGGCGACGATCAGCGGCGGCAGCAGGTTCGGCAGCAGCTCGGCGTTGACCAGGCCCACCTCCAGCGCCACCCGCGGGAACATCAGCGCCGAGGTGGCCAGCAGGCCGGCGGCCAGCAAGGGTTGCAGGCGGCGCTGCTCGTGCATGCCGGCGAGGGTGAGGGTCATCGCCGTGGACGACACCAGGCCGCCGAGCAGCGCGGTGATCAGCAGGCCGTGGCGGGTCCCGGTGAGGCGCACGGCGACGTAGGCGGCGAAGCCCAGGCCGGCGATCAGCACCACCATCCACCAGCTGGCGTAGGGGTTGAACACCTGCCAGGGGCCGTAGCCCTGGTTGGGCAGCACCGGCAGCATCACCACCGAGATGAACAGCAGCTTGAAGGCCGCCGACAATTCGCGGGCGTCCAGGTGCTTCAGCGCCGCGTGCAGGGACTCCTTCAGGCTCAGCAGCAGCGCCACCACCACGCCGCCGCCGGCGGCCAGCAGGCGGCTGTCGGCCACCGCCAGGCTGCCCAGCAGGAAGGTGGCGAGCAGGGCCACCTCGCTGGTCATGCCCTGGTCGCCGCTGCGGCCCACGTCGGCCAGGTAGCCGGCCACCGCCAGCAGGCCCACCAGCAGCGCCATCACCACCCAGGCCCAGACGCCGAAGTGCCCGGCCAGCAAGGCGCTCAGGCCGCCCAGCAGGCCGGCCAGGGTGAAGGTGCGGATGCCGGCGACCTGGCGGATGTCCTCGAAGTCGCGCTCGCGCCAGCCGCGCTCGGTGCCGACCAGCAGGCCGATGGCCAGGGCGGTGGTGAGGTCGAGGACGAGTTCCATGTGGTCCAGCATCATCGTGGGTGGGTTCCATGCGGGGATGCTGGGAGTCTAGAAGGCGCCGGGGTGGAGAGGGTGTTCCAGATCAAGTCGGGTGGTGCATCCGTGATCCGGCGCGGGGGCGGGCCATCGCGGACGGAGTCCTCCTACGCCGCCCCACCCGCACCATTCCATGTAGGAGCGCGCCCTGCGCGCGAATCGCGGGCAGGGCCCGCTCCTACGGGTTACCGGCTGGCATGTCTGAGCGCCCGCACGCCAGGCGGTATTCCCCCGGCGCCACGCCGTAGGCCTGCTTGAACTGGCGGCTGAGGTGGCTCTGGTCGGCATAGCCCAGCTGCGCCGCCACCGAGGCCGGCGCGCAGCCGCCCTTGAGCAGGGCGCGGGCCTGTTCCAGGCGGCGTTGCTTGATCCAGGCGTGGGGCGGCAGTCCGGTGGCCTTGCGGAACACCCGTGCGAAGTGGAAGGGTGACAGGTTCACCGCCGCTGCCAGTTCTTCCAGCGATGGCGGCTCGACCAGCTGGGCGGCCAGCAGTTCGCGGGCGCGGGCCACCGCCAGCGGTTCCTGGCCGGCCGGGCGTGAATCGGGCACCCGCGCATGGCGCTGGAACAACAACAGCAGCGCCTCGCGCCAGCAGGTCTGGCGCTCCAGGCTGCTGGCATTGGAGTCCAGCAACCGGTGCACATGCAGGAAGGCGCGGCTCAGCTCCGCGTCGTGCAGCACGCTGGCGTCGAAGGTCGGCAGGCCCCGGCCGCCCAGCTCCAGCTCGTCGAGCACGCTGCCGACCTGCTCGACCTCCGGGTAGAAGCCCCGGTACAGCCAGCCCGCCTCGTGGGCCTTGGAGCCGGTGTGGACCTCGTCGGGGTTGATCAGCACCAGGCTGCCGGTCGGCGCCAGGTGCTCGGCGCCGCGGTGGCGGAAGCGCTGGGCGCCCTGTTCGATCAGCACCAGGGCGAAGCCCTCATGGACGTGGGGGGCGAAGCGCTGCTCGATGAAGCGTGCGTGCAGCAGCTCCAGGCCGCCCAGTTCCTGGGCCCGCCAGAAGCGGGTCTGCTCGCCGTGGGCGCTGTCGAGGGGCATGCCGGGATGCTCAGCCGATGAAGCCGGCTTCCAGGGCGGCCTTCACCTGCGGCCACTCCAGGTCGGTGATGCTGTAGAGGACGGTGTCGTCCAGACGCCCGCCGGCCAGGCGCCGGTGGTTGCGCAGCACGCCCTCGCGCAGCGCGCCGAGCTTCTCGATGGCGCGCTGCGAGCGCAGGTTGCTGGCGGCGGTCTTGAGCTGCACGCGGACCATCTTCCAGTTGTCGAAGGCCTGGCGCAGCATCAGGTACTTGATGCTGGCGTTCAGCCCGGTGCCGTGCTGCGCCGCGTCCAGCCAGGTGCCGCCGATCTCGCAGGCCGGCAGCGCCGGGAGGAAGTCCATGAAGCGGGTGGTGCCCACCAGCTGGTTGCCCAGGCGCACCACCAGCGGCAGGGCGCGGCCCTCGCGCTGCTCGGCGAGGCTGTTGCGGTACCAGTCCGGGCGCTGCGGCGCGCTCATGAACCTCAGCGCTTCGCGGTTGGCCTCGGCCAGCGCCACCAGCTCGGGCACGTCGGCCTCGACCATGGGTTCCAGGCGCAGCGCACCGCGCTGCAGGGTGATGGGTGACGGTCTGAACATGGCCCCTCCTCGTACCTCGGCGTTCCGCCAGCCCCTATCGGAACCCGGCGCCCGGCAATAGTGCCACAGCGGCGCCAGGGCGCGACGGACGGGCCCTGGGCGAAACGGCCGGCAAAGCTACCAGCGCTTTCCCACTGCGGCAAGCGGCCTCTGAGACCTTGGTCGCAGGGGTTCTGACAGCATCGGACTTTGGTGCGAAACTGCATCCCAGCAGCTCCTGCGGGGGAGCGCGTCGATTTCTCGGAGTTCGCATGTCGTTGTCCAGCGGGCTGATCGCCACGGTCGCCTTTCTCTACATGGCCATCCTGTTCGCCATCGCCTTCTATGGCGACCGCCGCCGCGCGCCCCTGTCGCCGTGCCTGCGCGCCTGGGTCTACAGCCTGTCCCTGGCGGTGTACTGCACCAGCTGGACCTTCTTCGGCGCCGTCGGCCAGGCCGCCGGCCAGCTCTGGTCGTTCCTGCCGATCTACATCGGCCCCGTGCTGCTGATGCTCTTCGCGCCCTGGGTGCTGCAGAAGATGATCATGATCAGCAAGCAGGAGAACATCACCTCCATCGCCGACTTCATCGCCGCGCGCTACGGCAAGTCCCAGGCCCTGGCGGTGGTGGTGGCGCTGATCTGCGTGGTCTGCGTGCTGCCCTACATCGCCCTGCAGCTCAAGGGCATCGTCCTGGGCGTGAACCTCTTGATCGGCGCCGGCGCCGACTCCGGCGGCAGCCGCGCCCAGGACACGGCGCTGATCGTCTCGCTGGTGCTGGCGCTGTTCACCATCGTCTTCGGCACCCGCAGCCTGGACGTCACCGAGCACCACCGCGGCATGGTGCTGGCCATCGCCTTCGAGTCGCTGGTCAAGCTGACCGCCTTCCTCGCCGTGGGCATCTTCGTCACCTTCGGCCTCTACGACGGCTTCGGCGACCTGCTGGACAAGGCCCGCGACGCCCCGCAGCTGGCCGAGTACTGGCAGGAAACCGTGCACTGGCCGGCCATGCTGCTGCAGACCGGCGTGGCCATGACCGCCATCATGTGCCTGCCGCGGCAGTTCCACGTGCTGGTGGTGGAGAACATCGAGCCGCGCGACCTCAACCTGGCGCGCTGGGTGTTCCCCGCCTACCTGGTGCTGGCCGCGCTGTTCGTGGTGCCCATCGCCCTGGCCGGGCAGATGCAGCTGCCGGCCGGGGTCATCCCCGACTCCTTCGTGATCAGCCTGCCGCTGGCCGAGGCGCACCCGGCGCTGGCGCTGCTGGCCTTCATCGGCGGCGCCTCGGCGGCCACCGGCATGGTCATCGTGGCCAGCGTGGCGCTGTCCACCATGGTCTCCAACGACATGCTGCTGCCCTGGCTGCTGCGCCGCCGCGGCGGCAACGACGAGCAGCCCTTCGAGGTGTTCCGCCACTGGCTGCTCACCGTGCGCCGGGTCAGCATCGCCCTGATCCTCCTGCTGGCCTACGTCAGCTACCGCCTGCTGGGCTCCACCGCCAGCCTGGCGACCATCGGCCAGATCGCCTTCGCCGCCATCGCCCAGCTGGGCCCGGCGATGATAGGCGCGCTGTACTGGAAGCAGGCCAACCGCCGCGGCGTGTTCGCGGGCCTCGCCGCCGGCTCCGCGCTCTGGGCCTACACCCTGGTGCTGCCGGTGATCGCCCGCAGCCTGGGCTGGCCGCTGGAGCACTTCCCCGGGCTGACCTGGCTGGCCGGCCACCCCTTCGGCGTCAACATCGAGCCGCTGACCCTCGGCGTGCTGCTCTCGCTGATCGGCAACTTCGCCCTGTTCGGCCTGGTCTCGGTGTTCTCCCGCACCCGCGTCTCCGAGCACTGGCAGGCCAGCCGCTTCATCGGCCAGGAAATCTCCCAGCGGCTCAGCTCGCGCTCGATGCTGGCGGTGCAGCTGGAAGACCTGCTGATGCTCGCCGCGCGCTTCGTCGGCGAGGAGCGCGCGCGGCAGAGCTTCATCCGCTTCGCCTACCGCCAGGGCAAGGGCTTCGTACCCAGCCAGAACGCCAACGACGAGTGGATCGCCCACACCGAGCGCCTGCTAGCCGGCGTGCTCGGCGCCTCCTCGGCGCGCGCGGTGGTCAAGGCCGCCATCGAGGGCCGCGAGATGCAGGTGGAGGACGTGGTGAAGATCGCCGACGAAGCCTCCGAGGTGCTGCAGTTCAACCGCGCCCTGCTGCAGGGCGCCATCGAGAACATCACCCAGGGCATCAGCGTGGTCGACCAGTCGCTGCGCCTGGTAGCCTGGAACCACCGCTACATCGAGCTGTTCGAGTACCCCGACGGGCTGATCCACGTCGGCCGGCCGATCGCCGACATCATCCGCTACAACGCCGAGCGCGGCCTGTGCGGGCCCGGCGACCCCGACCTGCACGTGGCCAAGCGCCTGTACTGGATGCGCCAGGGCACCCCGCACACCTCCGAGCGGCTGTTCCCCAACGGCCGCGTCATCGAGCTGATCGGCAACCCCATGCCCGGCGGCGGCTTCGTCATGAGCTTCACCGACATCACCGCGTTCCGCGACGCCGAGCACGGCCTCAAGGAAGCCAATGAGAGCCTGGAGCAGCGCGTCGAGGAACGCACCCAGGAGCTCTCGCAGCTGAACCAGGCGCTGACCGAGGCCAAGGGCACCGCCGAGGCCGCCAACCAGTCGAAGACGCGCTTCCTCGCCGCGGTCAGCCACGACCTGATGCAGCCGCTGAATGCCGCGCGGCTGTTCTCCGCGGCGCTGGCGCACCAAGGCGGGATGTCCGGCGAGGCCAGCGACCTGGTGCGCCACCTGGATTCCTCGCTGCGTTCGGCCGAGGACCTGATCACCGACCTGCTGGACATCTCGCGCCTGGAAAGCGGCCGCGTCAGCGCCGAGCGCGCGGCCTTCCCGCTCAGCGCCCTGCTCGACCCGCTGGGCGCCGAGTTCCGCGCCCTGGCCCAGGAGCAGGGCATCGACTTCCACCTGCGCGGCAGCAAGCTGCGGGTGGACAGCGACATCAAGCTGCTGCGCCGGGTGCTGCAGAACTTCCTGACCAATGCCTTCCGCTACGCCAAGGGCCGCGTGCTGCTGGGCGTACGCCGCGAGGACGGGCACCTGCGTCTGGAGGTCTGGGACCGCGGCCCGGGCATCCCGGAGGACAAGCTCAGCGTGATCTTCGAGGAGTTCAAGCGCCTGGACAGCCACCAGACCCGCGCCGAGAAGGGCCTGGGCCTGGGCCTGGCGATCGCCGACCGGCTGTGCAAGGTGCTCGGCCACCGCCTGCAGGTGCGTTCCTGGCCGGGCAAGGGCAGCGTGTTCAGCGTCAGCGTGCCGCTGGCGCGGCAGCCGGCGCCGGCCGAGCTCAACGGCCACAAGGCCGAGGTGCCCACCGAGCTGAACGGCGCCCAGGTGCTGTGCGTGGACAACGAGGACAGCATCCTGGTCGGCATGAACAGCCTGCTCAGCCGCTGGGGCTGCCGCGTGCTCACCGCGCGCAGCAAGGCCGAGTGCGAGCAGCTGCTGGACAGCGACGCGCGCCCGGAGCTGGCGCTGATCGACTACCACCTGGACAACGGCGAGACCGGCGCCGAGCTGATGGCCTGGCTGCGCGCCCGCCTGGGCGAGCCGGTGCCGGGCGTGGTGATCAGCGCCGACGCCCGCCCCGAGCTGGTGGCGCAGATCCACGCCGCCGGCCTGGAATTCCTCGCCAAGCCGGTGAAGCCAGCGGCGCTGCGGGCGCTGCTGAGCCGGCACCTGAGCCTGCGCTGAGACGGTGCAATCGTGGCTGCCCGCTCCTACAGGCTCCGGGGGCACGGTATTCCTCCCCCGTAGGAGGACCTTATCCGCGATAGCCGGAACCCCCTGCGCGTTTCGCGGATGAGCTCCGCCTACGCCATCCCCCCCGTGCCATTCCCTTGTAGGAGCGCGCCCTGCGCGCGAATCGCGGACAAAGTCCGCTCCTACAGTCCCTGGTGAGACATGACATCTCCTGTAGGATCTTATCCGCGAATCGCGCCGGGGGTTCCGGCTATCGCGGACAAGGTCCTCCTACCATTCCGGTGGGCACGGCTTCTCGTAGGAGCGAGCTTGCTCGCGAATGAGCCCCGCAGCGGAGTCTGTTCGCGAGCAAGCTCGCTCCTACGAAGGGCACATCGGCGCGGTCTGTAAGGCAGTTGCTCCTTCGGGGGAGAAATGCGCTGCTTTCCGGCAACGCACTCCGTCCGCGATTTCGCCCCGGCCTGTCCGGTCATGCGAGAGGCAATTCGGAATTTTTGCCCGCGGATGTGGCCAGAGGCCCCGCAGTTGCAGTCAAATCTGCGACGGACGCCGCGGCGTCCTCCCGGCCCGCTTTCGGGGTCGCCTGACCAGGTACACACGGACGATGAGCCAACACTCGCAATTCGCCCTGCTGGGCACCCGGCGCTTTTTGCCGTTCTTCATCACCCAGCTGTTCGGCGCCTTCAACGACAACATCTTCAAGCAGTCGCTGATCCTGGCGATCCTCTACCACCTGAGCATCGGCGGTGACCGCAACCTGCTGGTCAACCTCTGCGCGCTGCTGTTCATCCTGCCGTTCTTCCTGTTCTCCGCCCTGGGCGGGCAGTTCGGCGAGAAGTTCAACAAGGACGCGCTGATGCGCGCGCTGAAGCTGGCCGAGGTGGTCATCATGCTGGTGGGCGCCGCGGGCTTCCTGCTCGGCAGCCTGCCGCTGCTGTTCCTCGCGCTGTTCGCCATGGGCACCCACTCGGCGCTGTTCGGCCCGGTGAAGTACTCCATCCTGCCGCAGCACCTGCGCGACGACGAGCTGGTCGGCGGCAACGCCCTGGTGGAGATGGGCACCTTCCTGGCCATCCTCGCCGGCACCATCGGCGCCGGTGTGCTCATGTCGCGCCAGGCCTACGCCACGGCGGTGGGCATCGCCGTGGTACTGGTGGCCGCCTGCGGCTACCTGGCCAGCCGCGGCATTCCCCGCGCCGCCGCCGCGCTGCCGCAGCTGCAACTGGACTGGAACATCTTCCGGCAGTCCTGGAGCATCCTGCGCCTGGGCCTCGGCCAGCGCCCGGCGGTGTCGCGCTCGCTGGTGGGCAACTCCTGGTTCTGGTTCCTCGGCGCGGTCTACCTGACGCAGATCCCCACCTACGCCAAGGAGCTGCTGCACGGCGACGAGAGCGTGGTGACGCTGATCCTCACGGTGTTCTCGGTGGGCATCGCGCTGGGCTCGATGCTCTGCGAGAAGCTCTCGGGCAAGAAGGTGGAGATCGGCCTGGTGCCCTTCGGCTCCATTGGCCTGAGCCTGTTCGGCATCCTGCTGTGGTGGCACAGCGGCGGCTTCCCCGTCGGCGCCGCGCCATTCACCTGGCTGCAGGTGCTGGAGCACCCGCAGAGCTGGGCGGTGCTCGGCGACATCCTCGGCATCGGCATCTTCGGCGGCTTCTACATAGTGCCGCTGTACGCGCTGATCCAGGCGCGCACCGAGGAGGACAAGCGGGCCCGGGTGATAGCCGCGAACAACATCCTCAACGCGCTGTTCATGGTGGTGGCCGCCATCGTGTCCATGCTGCTGCTGTCGGTGGCCAAGCTGAGCATCCCGCAGCTGTTCCTGGTGCTGTCGCTGATGAACGTCGCGGTGAACGTGTACATCTTCAGGATCGTGCCCGAGTTCACCATGCGCTTCCTGGTCTGGCTGCTCAGCCACTCCATGTACCGCGTCGACCACCAGAACCTCGAGGCCATCCCCGACGAGGGCCCGGTGGTGCTGGTATGCAACCACGTGTCCTTCGTCGACGCGCTGCTCATCGCCGGCTCCATCCGCCGCCCGGTGCGCTTCGTGATGTACTACAAGATCTTCCGCCTGCCGGTGCTCAACTTCATCTTCCGCACCGCCGGCGCCGTGCCCATCGCCGCGCGCCACGAGGACGAGCGCATCTACGAGGAGGCCTTCCGCCGCGTGGCGCAGTATCTGGAGGACGGCGAGGTGGTGTGCATCTTCCCCGAGGGCAAGCTGACCGCCGACGGCGAGATGAACGAGTTCCGCGGCGGGGTGGAGCGGATCATCGAACAGACCCCGGTGCCGGTGATCCCCATGGCGCTGCAGGGCTTGTGGGGCAGCTTCTTCAGCCGCGACCCGGGCAAGGGCTTCTTCAGGCGCATCTGGTCGCGCGTGCGCCTGGTGGCGGGGCAGCCGCTGCCGCCGCAGCAGGCCCGGCGCGAGCACCTGCAGGCGCTGGTGACGGACCTGCGCGGCAACGCCCGCTGAAACGAAAAAGCCCCGGCAGAGCCGGGGCTTTTTCACAGGGGCGCGAGGTTCAGATGACCTGGACTTCGTCCGCCTGCAGGCCTTTCTGGCCTTCTACAACGATGAAGGAGACCTTCTGGCCTTCCTGCAGCGACTTGAAGCCATTGCCCTGGATGGAACGGAAGTGAACGAACAGGTCGCCACCGTTTTCCTGGGTGATGAAGCCAAAGCCCTTGGCATCGTTGAACCATTTGACGGTGCCGGTCTGACGATTCGACATGGAATTACACCTTGAACGTTGTGGATTGCTGCTGCACGGCGTTACCGCCGCCTGTTCTGAGTTGCAAGGTGTGGGCCGGGCCGGACGAAGAGCGTCGCCGCCTTCAGGTCATCAGCCGTGACGATCCTGGCAAGCACAGTCGCCGCAGCATACCGGGACTTTTCCGGGAAAGCGACAGGACGGACGTGCCGATTTCAATGACTGAGCTTCAACCCGACCAGGCCGCAGAGGATCAGCGCGATGCTGAGCAGGCGTAGCGGGGCGACGGATTCGCCGAACAGCAGGATGCCGAGGGTCACGGTGCCCAGCGCGCCGATGCCGGTCCAGATGGCGTAGGCGGTGCCCAGCGGCAGCTGTTTCATGGCAAGGCCCAGCAGTCCGATGCTGGCGGCCATGGCCAGCGCGGTCAGCACGCTGGGCCACGGGCGGGTGAAACCTTCGGTGTATTTCAGACCGACGGCCCAGGCCACTTCGAACAGGCCGGCGGCGAACAGGATGAACCAGGACATGGGGACCTCCGGGACGACTGATGGGCAGGGCCGTCCCCGTCGGTGCACCTGGCGGTGGTGAGGTCGTCCTCACGATGCGCAGTATTTTGCACATTCCGGCCCGGGCGGCAACCTGTGGCTGCGCCCGGGCCGACGGCCCTCAGGAAGCCTGGTCGGGCTTGTCCGTCAGGCGGCGGAACCAGCTCGACAGGGTGGCCCCGGAGATGTTGTGCCAGACGCTGAACAGCGCGCTGGGCACCGCCGCCAGCGGCGAGAAGTGGGCGCTGGCCAGGGCCGCGCCGAGCCCGGAGTTCTGCATGCCGACCTCCAGCGCCAGCGACTTGCGCTGCGCCAGGGGCAGGCCGAAGGCGCGCCCGGCGAGGTAGCCGAGGAGGAAGCCGAAGCCGTTGTGGAGGATCACCACGGCCATGATCAGCAGGCCGGACTCGGCGATCTTCGCCTGGCTGGCCGCCACCACCGCCGCGACTATCACCACGATGCAGACCACCGAGACCAGCGGCAGCGCTTCCACCACCTTGCCCACCCGCGCGCCGAACAGGCGCTGGGCAACCACGCCCAGGGCGATGGGCAGCAGCACCACCTGGAGGATCGACCAGAACAGCTCGGCGAAGGACACCGGCAGCCAGGCCGAGGCGAGCAGCCAGATCAGCGCCGGGGTCAGCAGCGGGGCGAGCAGGGTGGTCACTGCGGCGATGGCCACCGACAGCGCCAGGTCGCCGCGGGCCAGCCAGGTCATGACGTTGGAGGCGGTGCCGCTGGGGCAGCAGCCGACCAGGATCACGCCCACGGCGATTTCCGCCGGCAGTTGCAGCAACCGGCACAGCAGCCAGGCCACGCCGGGCATGATGACGAAGTGGGCGACCACGCCCAGGCACACGCGCCAGGGGTGGCGGGCCACCTCGGCGAAGTCTTCCAGCTTCAGCGTCAGGCCCATGCCGAACATGACGATGCCGAGCATCGGCACTATCGCCGGTGCCAGCGGGCGGAACCACTGCGGGGCGAGGAAGGCCAGCACGGCGAACAGCAGTACCCAGAGGGCGAAGGTGTTGCCGACGAAGCGGCTCAGCAAGGCGATGGCGCGCATGGGTGGCGCTCCTTGTGGTTACTGTCGGGGCCGGCGCCCGGGGGCGCCGGCCGGGACGGGGGTTAGATGCCCTGGGGGATTTCCTCGCCACCCAGCGCCTCGAACAGCGCCGGCAGGAACTGGCCGAAGGTCAGCATCATCAGGATGAAGCTGGCGTCGAGCTGGCCGAGGGCGTCGTCGCCGCCGTCCTTCTCGGCCTGCTCCTGCAGCAGTTCCTCGAAGCGCAGGCGCTTGATCGCCAGCTTGTCGTCGAGCACGAAGCTGAGCTTGTCCGACCAGGCCAGGGCCAGCTGGGTGACCAGCTTGCCGGAGGACAGGTGCAGCTGGATCTCGTCGCTGGTCAGGTCCTGGCGCTTGCAGCGCACCACGCCGCCGTCCTCGTGGGTGTCGCGCAGCTCGCACTCGTCGAGCACGAAGAAGTCGCCGGCGGCTTCCTGGGTCTTGACCCAGTCGGTGAGGGTGGCGCTGGGCGCGACCTTGACGCTGAGCGGGCGCACCGGCAGCGAGCCGAGGGCCTCGCGCAGGGTGGAGAGCAGGTCCTCGGCCTTCTTCGCGCTGGCGCTGTCGACCAGGATCAGGCCCAGCTCCGGGGCGATCGCGGCGAAGGTCGAGGAACGGCGGATGAAGGCGCGCGGCAGCAGGCTCTGGACGATCTCGTCCTTGAGCTGGTCGCGCTCCTTCTTGTAGACCTTGCGCATCTGCGCGGTCTCGATCTCGTCCACCTTGTCCTTCAGCGCGTCACGCACCACGCTGCCGGGGAGGATGCGTTCCTCCTTGCGCGCGCTGATCAGGTAGAAGCCCTGGCTGGCGTGGGCCAGGGGCGCGTCGGGGCCCTTGCCGAAGGGGGCGGTGAAGCCGTAGGTGGTCAGTTCCTGGCTGGCGCAGGGGCGCGCCGGCTTGCTGGCCAGGGCTTTCTCGAGGGCATCGGCATCGATCTGCAGATCCTGGGTGAGGCGGTAGACGAGCAGGTTACGGAACCACATGAGGATCAAACTCCCGGGACACGAAAGGTCCGCATTATTCCGCTAGCGGCTCTCCAGGCCAACCCCGTTACCGACTTCGTCGACATTTCCTAAGCCTTTGGAACATCTGAAAATTTTTTTCACTCAGGGGCTTGCCAGGGTGAAGATGCGCCCGTAGAATGCGCCCCACTTCGAGAGTGAAGGGTGATTAGCTCAGCTGGGAGAGCATCTGCCTTACAAGCAGAGGGTCGGCGGTTCGATCCCGTCATCACCCACCAATCTCGTGGTCCGACGCAGCGGTAGTTCAGTCGGTTAGAATACCGGCCTGTCACGCCGGGGGTCGCGGGTTCGAGTCCCGTCCGCTGCGCCATATTCCAAGCCCTCAGGCAGAAATGCCTGGGGGCTTTGTCTTTCCCGGCCCCGGGAAAGTCGCCCCGCGCGACGCCGTTCGCAGCGCCTATCCTCTTAATTTTTCTATAAGTTTGCCGTGGGAACTTATCCCCCGGCGGCGGTTCCTATTGCCCATAGCCATTGGCCGCGGCGCCCTGATAAGCTCGCGGTTTCATCGAAATGCCAGCATGGCAATCAGACAAGGAATCAGCATGAAACAACATCGGTTGGCGGCAGCGATCGCACTGGTCGGCCTGGTTCTCGCGGGCTGCGATCAGCAGGCTGCCAATGTGGAGCTCAAGACGTCGGCGCAGAAGGCTTCCTACGGCATCGGCCTGAACATGGGCAAGAGCCTGGCCCAGGAAGGCATGAACGATCTGGACTCCAAGGCCGTGGCCCAGGGCATCGAGGATGCCATTGGCAAGAAGCCGCAGCGCGTCACCGATGAAGAGCTGACCCAGGCGTTCACCGACCTGCAGAAGCGTTCCGAGGAGCGCATGGCCAAGCTGAGCGAGGAAACCCTCAAGGCCGGCAAGAAGTTCCTCGAGGACAACGGCAAGCGCGAAGGCGTGGTCACCACCAAGTCCGGCCTGCAGTACGAAGTGGTGAAGAAGGCCGACGGCCCGCAGCCCAAGGCCACCGACGTGGTCACCGTGCACTACGAGGGCAAGCTGACCGACGGCACCGTGTTCGACAGCTCCATCCAGCGCGGCAGCCCCATCGACCTGCCGGTCAACGGCGTGATCCCGGGTTGGGTCGAGGCCCTGCAGCTGATGCACGTGGGCGAGAAGATCAAGCTCTTCATCCCCAGCGAACTGGCCTACGGCTCGCAGAGCCCGAGCCCGACCATCCCGGCCAACTCGGTGCTGGTGTTCGACCTGGAACTGCTGGGCATCAAGGATGCCAACCAGGCCGGTGGCGAGCAGCCGCAAGCCCCGGCGCAGAACTGAGTACATTAGTACCAAGAGGACGCCCCGCCCCTGCGGGGCGTTCCTGTTTCTGCAGGATGATAGCGCTGCTCCGCGGCTGACCAGGCGGTCGGAAAGGGCGAAGTCCGGTGCGGGATGTTACCCTTATGCACATATATGTCGCAGCCGTGGTTACGGCCGGTGCTTGACAGCGAAGGGTGATATCGAATAGCTGCAACTGTATGATTTTTATAAGGTTTCCTAAGCTGAACAAAAAATCGCCGATCTGTCTGTAGGCCGCTGGCGACGGGCTTTCCGGCGTGGAGACCGGATACTTTCAACAGAGTTATCCACAGGAAAGGTGGATAACCCCCAAGCCCCCCGGCGACACCGCCGGGACGAGGTGCCCGATGAAGAAACCCGCCGGTTTCGACCGTTATCTGGCCCTGGCCGAACGCTTTCTCGCCCGGGGTCGGGTACCGGCCCTGCTGTTCGCCGTGGCGCGCAAGAGCGCGCGGCTGAAACTGGTCAAGGCCGACCTGCGCCTGCTGCAGGAGCTGGCCCTGGCCACCGTGCGCGGGCAGTATCGCCAGCTCAACCCCAGGGCGCTGCTGGCGGTGGTGGCGGCGCTGCTGTATTTCCTCTCGCCGCTGGACATGATCCCCGACTGGCTGCCCGGCGTGGGCCTGCTGGACGACCTGGCGGTGCTGGCCTGGGTGGTGCGCCACTGGCAGGCCGAGCTGGATGCCTTCAAGGTCTGGCGCGATGCGCAGAGCCGCGAGATACGCCAGTCCCTGGCGCTGTTGCCGGGGCCGGAACGGCCGGCCCGCGGCTGAGGCGCCGGCCAGCGAAGCGTGCGCGGCTTCGCGATGCCGCGCGTGGTGATGCGCCCGATGAGGCCGAGCGGCGTTTCATGGGCGATACTGAGAAAGGTCGGAATGCCGGGCAGGCGCCAGGGGTTGCCGTCTTTGCCCGTTGAAATGCCGGCATGCAAGGAGTGTTGTCGATGAATGTGCAAGTGATCACGCGAGACGGCGAAGCGGAGTACGCCGTGCTTCCCTGGGCCGACTACCAGGCGCTGCTGGCCGCTGCCGGCGCCCGCGCCGCCCAGCCCCCCGCAGTTGCCGCCCCGGTTGCCGCACCGAGCGCCTCCTGGCGCGAGCTGCGCGAGGCGCGCGGCCTGTCCCTGGAGAGCGTGGCCCGCGAGGTGGGCATCAGCCCGTCCTACCTGGGGATGATCGAAAGCGGCGAGCGCGAGGTCAGCGAAGCCATCGAGCATGGCCTGCGTCGCGCGCTGGGCGCAGCGAAGTCGGAGTCGGCATCTTGAGCGTGCATATCAGCCGCAAGCATTGGCAGGGCTTGCTGGACGAGCTGGAAGACGCGCGCCGCCAACGCCACCTGTTGACCTACCGGGCGCTGATCGAGCGCCTGCAACTGCCCACGCCGGCCATGACCACCCTGACCGCGGCCCTGGAGCACCTGGCGCAGCTCGATGCCCGCGCCGGCCGGCCGCTGCGCAGCTCGCTGGTGATCAGCCAGGGCGCCAGCCGCCTGCCGCGCACCGGCTTCTTCGAATGCGTGGAGCGCCTGGGGCGTTTCTCCGGCGCCTCGGACGGCCCCGCGGCGGCGGGCTGGCACGCCGCCGAGGTGGTGCGGGTGTTCGAATTCGACTACCCGGAAGAGCCGTGAGCCGCGAGTTCGTCTGGCGCCTGCGCGCCCGCCTGGCCTACGCCGTGGCGCGACGCCTGATGGGCTGGCCCTGGCTGGTCCGCCAGCCGCGCGCCTGGCAGTGGATGCAGGGGCAGTTCTCGCGCATGGCCAACCTGGGCGACGTGCCCGCCCAGAGCTTCTATGGCCACCTGCTGCTGTTCCGCGGCCAGGGCTTCGGCGCCCGCGAGGAGGGCCTGCGCCTGCTCGCCCTGGCGGCCGCCGGCGGCGATGCCAAGGCCGCCTACCAACTGGGTGTGCAGGCCCTGCAGGGCAGCGCGCAGCGGCAGCCGGACGGCGCCGCCGCGGCGCGCCACTGGGCCCGCGCCGCGGAGGCCGGGCACCCGCTGGCCGCGCGGCGCCTGGCCGAGCTCTACCGCGACGGGGCCGAGGGCCTCGCCGCGGATTCCGAGCAGGCCGCGCGCTACCAGGCCCTGGCGGCGCAGCTGGGGCTCTGAACGGCGCCTATTCCAGGGTGATGACGTGCCGGCTGTAGCCGGGGACTTCCTTGGCGTGGCGCTTGGCCTCCGAGGCGATGCCCGCCAGCTGCGCCGCGTCCAGGCGCTCGCTGGCGCCGGGCTTCAGGTGCACCACGCCGATCGATAGCGACAGCAACGGGAATTCCTGGCGCTGGCCGCGGCGGTTGTAGGCGACGAAGCAGCCGGCCTGCAGGTGCTCTTGATTGTAGAAGCGCCGGCACTGCCCCTGGAAGTCCTCCAGCAGGTGGTTGAGGCGGTTGCGCCAGTCCTCGGAGGTGAACACCAGCATGAAGTCGTCGCCGCCGATATGGCCGACGAAGTCGCAGCTGGGGTCCACCCGGTCGCTCAGGCACTGCGCCAGGCACAGCAGCACTTCGTCGCCGCGGGCGTAGCCGTAGAGGTCGTTGAAGGGCTTGAAGCTGTCGATGTCGACGTAGCACACCGCCGCCTCGCGGTCCTGCTGCAGCAGGCGCGCCAGGCACTGCTGGATGGGCACGTTGCCCGGCAGCAGGGTCAGCGGGTTGGCGTAGCGCGCCTGGCGGATCTTCAGTTCGGTGATCAGCTTGAGCACGTCGATCACCCGGCCCAGACCGAGGTAGCGGCCGCCCTGGGTGATGATGAAGTCTTCCTCGATGCGCTGCCGCGCGCGGCTGGTGAGCAGGCGGCTGACCTGCTGCAGCGACTGGCTGCGCTCCACCGCGAGGAAGTCGTCGCTCATCAGCCGGCTGATCGGCTTGCGCGCGTACAGTTCGGTGCCGAAGGGCTTGAGCAGGGCATCGGAGAGCGCGTGGCGGTGGACGATGCCCACCGGCTGCTGGTGCTCGTCGAGCACCGCCAGGGCGTTCAGGTTGGCCTGGGCGCGGAAGGCTTCCAGCACCTCGGCGATCGGCGTGTCGCGGCCCACCGCCGGCTGCTCCAGCAACAGCGGGCGCAGGTCGGCCTGTTCCTCGCCGTGCAGGGCCTCCACACGGTCGAGGTCCGGCAGCAGGCTGCGCACCTCGCGCGCCGGTTGTTCCTGCGGGCGGCCGATGAGGTAGCCCTGGACCAGGTCGACGCCCATTTCCGAGAGCACCGCCAGCTCCTCCGGCAGTTCGATGCCCTCGGCGATCACCTGGGCGCGGGAGGCGTGGGCCATCTTCAGGATGGAGCCGACGAACTCGCGCTTGACGCCGTCCTGGTGGATGCCGTCGATGAAGTGGCGGTCGATCTTCACGTAGTCCGGGCGCAGTTCCGACCACAGGCGCAGGCTGGAATAGCCGGCGCCGAGGTCGTCCAGGGCGATGCAGAAGCCCATGGCGCGGTAGTGGTGCAGGGCGGTGTCGAGCAGGCCGAAGTCCTCGATGGGCGCATGTTCGGTGAGCTCGATGACCACGTCGCCCGGCGCTATGCCCAGTGTCTGCAGCAACTGCAGGGTGCGGCCGGGCTGGTGGTTGGGGTCCAGCAGCGACTCGGGGGCGACGTTGAGGAACAGCTTGCCGGCCAGCCCCAGCTCGTGGAAGCGCTGGCAGGCGCGGCGCCGGCAGAGCACGTCGAGCTCGCTCAGGCGGCCGGCGTGGCGCGCGGTGCTGAACAGGGTGAGGGGAGAGTGCAGCGGGCTGTTGGAGGGGCCGCGGGTGAGGGCCTCGTAGCCCACCAGGCGTCGCTCGGAGAGCGACACTATGGGTTGGAACAGACAATGCAGGTCGCCGTGAGCGAGGATCTGGGCCAGCGCGCTCAACTGCTCGGTGACGGTCATGACGGTTCTCTGTGGGTGAAAAGACGAAGGGCCGGTCTCCCGGCCCTTGCGCATTTCACTACTGAGTCATGACTGTTTCGTGACGACTCCGCTCTTTCAGTGCTTGGCCACCGCCGAGCTGAGCGTCAGGTAGTCCAGCAGGATGTGCCCGGACTCGGTGAGGTAGGCGTCGTCCTGGGGCTTGGTCTTGTCGTCGTCCGGCAGGGCGTTGTCGTCTTCCTGCTTGAGCTCCTTCAGCGGCTCCTGGCCCTTGGACTTGCGCAGCGCATTCTCCATGGCCAACTGGCGGCCCTCGATGCTGCTCTGCTGGGCGCGGCGCTTGGCCTCGTTCAGGCTGACGGTCTTCTCCTTCATCAGCTCCTGGGCCAGGGCCAGGCGCTGGCGGGCGTAGACGAAGTCGGCGTTGTGCTCGGTGCGCGCGTCGTGCTGGATCTTCAGCTGGTCGAGGAACGGCTTGAACGGGTCGCTCTGCGCCGACAGCACCGGGCGGATGGTGTCCCAGGGCATGGAGTCGGGCAGGGCGCTCTCGCCGATTTCCTTGTCGTCGACGATGGACGGGTAGCTGATGTCCGGGATCACGCCCTGGTGCTGGGTGCTCTGCCCGGAGACGCGGTAGAACTTGGCCAGGGTCAGCTTCAGCTCGCCGTGGTTGAGCGGCTGGATGGTCTGCACGGTGCCCTTGCCGAAGGTCTGGCCACCGACGATGAGCGCGCGGTGGTAGTCCTGCATGGCGCCGGCGAAGATCTCCGAGGCCGAGGCCGACAGGCGGTTGACCAGCACGGTCATCGGCCCGGTGTAGAAGGCCTGGCCCTCGTCATCGTTGAGCACGTCGACACGGCCGTCGCTGTTGCGCACCAGCACGGTCGGGCCCTGGTCGATGAACAGGCCGGTCAGCTCGGTGGCTTCCTGCAGGGAGCCGCCGCCGTTGTTGCGCAGGTCGATGACGATGCCGTCGACCTTGTCCTTCTGCAGCTCGCCGATGAGCTTCTTCACGTCGCGCGTGGTGCTCTTGTAGTTCGGGTCGCCCGCCCGGTAGGCCTTGAAGTCCAGGTAGAAGGCCGGCACGTCGATCACGCCGAGCTTGTAGCTGCGGCCGTCGTGGTCGAGGGTGATCTCCGACTTCTTCGCCGCCTGGTCTTCGAGCTTCACCGCCTCGCGGGTGATGGTGACGATCTTGCTGGTCTGGTCGTTCGGCGCGTTGCTCGAGGGGATGACCTCCAGGCGCACCTGCGAGCCTTTCGGGCCGCGGATCAGCTTGACCACTTCGTCGAGTCGCCAGCCGACCACGTCGACCATCTCGCCCTTGCCCTGGGCGACGCCGATGATCTTGTCCGAGGTGGCGATCTGCTTGCTCTTCTCGGCCGGGCCCGCCGGCACCAGGCGCACGACCTTGACGTAGTCGTTGTCGCTCTGCAGCACGGCGCCGATGCCCTCGAGGGACAGGCTCATGTTGATGTCGAAGTTTTCCGCGCTGTCCGGCGACAGGTACTGGGTGTGCGGGTCGTAGGTCTGCGCGAAGGCGTTGATGTAGGCCTGGAAGATGTCCTCGCTGCGGGTCTGTTCCAGGCGCATCAGCTGGTTCTTGTAGCGCTTGGTCAGCTGTTCCTGGATGGCCTTGTCGTCCTTGCCGGCGATCTTCAGGCGCAGCACCTCGTCCTTGACCTTCTTGCGCCAGAGGTCGTCGAGTTCGGCGCTGTTCTTCGCCCACGCGGCGTTCTCGCGGTCGATGGTCAGGCTCTCGTCGACCTTGAAGTCGATCTTGTCGACGCCCTTGCCGAGCGTCGCCAGGGCGAAGTCCAGGCGCTCCTTGAGGCGGTCCAGGTGACGCTTGTAGATGGTGAAGCCGGGGTCCAGCTCGCCGCTCTTGAGGAAGTCGTCGAACTGGGTGCGCCAGGGCGTGAACTGGGCGATGTCGCTGGCGGTGAAGTACATCCGCGACGGGTCCAGGGCCTTGATGTAGGCGTCGTAGATCTTCGCCGAACGGTCGTCGTTGAGCGGCGGCTTGCTGTAGTGATGGCGCTTGAGCAGCTCGACGATGTTCAGGCTGGCGATCACCTGGTCACGGTCCGGCTGCAGGCCGTCCCAGGAGTTCTGGCCGGCGGAGGGCGCGGCGAACGCGGACAGGGCGCTGGCGCCAAGGACCAGCAGCAGGGCGGTGCGGGGCAGAAATCGCTTCATGCTTAATCGACTGGGTGCGGAGTTATGACGCATATTAGGCCGTATCTGGCGTCGCCGGGTTCCAAGCTGCTCGAGATTGGGCTCTGGCGCGACGAGCGAAGAGAAAGGCCCGACCGACGTGGTGCGGGCCGTGCAAGCACTATGGAGGTAGCGTGAACGCATTGCAAGGTATCGAAGGGCGGGTGGAGTGGGCCGAGCGCCCGGCGCCGACCTGCGGGGCGGGGCAGGTGCGCATCCGCGTGGCCGCAGCCGGGCTCAACCGTGCCGACCTGCTGCAGCGCGCCGGGCTCTACCCGCCGCCGCCGGGGGCCAGCGACATCCTCGGCCTGGAATGCGCCGGGGTGATCAGCGAAGTGGGCGCCGGCGCCACCTGGCAGGTGGGCGACCGCGTCTGCGCGCTGCTGGCCGGCGGCGGCATGGCTGAGGAGGTGGTGGTCGACGCCCGCCACGTGCTGCCGGTGCCCAACGGCCTGTCGCTGGCCGAGGCGGCGGGGCTGCCGGAGGTCTATGCCACGGCCTGGCTCAACCTGTTCCAGCTGGCGGGCCTGCAGCCGGGCGAGAAGGTCCTGCTGCACGCCGGCGCCAGCGGCGTGGGCTCGGCCGCCATCCAGTTGTGCAAGGCCTTCGGCAGCCCCTGCTGGGTCAGCGTCGGCTCCGCCGAGCGCCTGGCCTACTGCGAGGCCCTCGGCGCCGAGGGCGGGGTGCTGCGCGGCGAGGCGCTGGAGTCGCTGCGCGACTTCGCGCCCTTCGACGTGATCCTCGACCCGGTGGGCGCCAACTACGCGGCGCTCAACCTGCAGGTGCTGCGCCAGGACGGTCGCTGGGTGGTCATCGGCCTGATGGGCGGGCGCAAGGCCGAGCTGGACCTGGCGCTGCTGCTGGGCAAGCGCATCCAGCTGACCGGTTCGACGCTGCGCAGCCGCGACGCCGACTTCAAGGCGCAACTGATCGCCGAGCTGGGCACCCGCGTCTGGCCGCTGTTCGCCAGCGGCCGGCTGCAGCCCCAGCTGGAGCGCCAGTTCGTGGCCAAGGACGCCGAGCAGGCCTTCGAGGCCCTGGCCAGCAACCAGGTGCAGGGCAAGGTGGTGCTGCTGGTCGACCAGAGCCTGGCCTGACGCACGCTCCCGCATGCGACGTAGGGCGAATGACCGTTCGCGGTCATCCGCCGTTGGCCCGGGCGCCAGTGCCCGGGAATGGCGGCGGATAACGCCGTAGGCATTATGCGCCCTACGGATTCGACCGCGCACAGTGTTTTCCCGCACCTGTAGGAGCGGGCCCTGCCCGCGATTTCGCGCGCAAGGCGCGCTCCTACGAAGAGCCGTGTTTCTTGGCGGACTCAACGCCAGGCGAGGATTTCCCAGCCGTGCTTTTCCGCCTCGCCGCGCAACACCGGGTCGGGGTTGACCGTGTGCGGGTTGCCGACGCGGCGCAGCAGCGGCAGGTCGTTGCGCGAGTCGGAATAGAAGTGCGTGCTGGCCAGCGCGCTTTCGTCGCCGCCGAGCCAGTCGAGCAGGCGGATGATCTTGCCGTCGCGGTAGGTCAGCACGCCCTGGGTGCGGCCGCTGTAGTGGCCGTCCACCACCTCCAGGTCGATGGCCAGCACGTCCTGGATGCCGATGCGCTCGGCGATCGGCTGCACCAGGTGCACGCCGGAGGCGGAGATCACCAGCGGCCGGTCGCCGGCGGCGCGGTGGCGGGCCAGGGTGCGGCAGGCGTCGTTGTAGATCAGCGGTTCGATGACGTCCTCGACGTAGGCTTCCACCTCCCGTTCCACTTCCTCGACGCTGCGCCCGGCCATGGGCTCCAGGCTGAAGGCCATGTAGGCCTCCATGGACAGCTCGCCCAGGGCGTAGCGCGCCATCAGCTCGGTGTCGCGGCGGATGAAGGACTCGCCGTCGACCCAGCCCAGTTCGGCCATGCGCCGGCTCCACAGGCTGGCGCAGTCGCCGTCGATGAGGGTTTCGTCAAGGTCGAAGATCACCAGGGCCATCAGGCCACCTCCCGGATGCTTTCATGATCGATCGCCAGCGCCAGGTGGGCGCCGGCCGGATACAGGCGTTCCGCGCTGCGGTTGAGCACGTCCACCGTGAGTTCGACGCCGTTGGCCCGCACCCGGTAACGGATGACGTTGCCCAGCAGGCTGTGGGACAGCACCTGGGCGGCGATGCCGTCGCCGGCATCCACGCTCAGGCGCAGGGATTCCGGGCGGATCGCCACCTGCCCGGCGAAGGGCCGGCCGAGCAGGCGGCCGGCCTGCTCGGCGTCGAGCAGGTTGTAGTTGCCGATGAAGCCGGCGGCGAAGGCGTCGGCCGGCGCGGTGTAGAGGGTTTCCGCGTCGCCGCTCTGGACGATGCGCCCGGCGTTCATCAGCACGATGCGGTCGGACAGCGTCAGCGCCTCCTCCTGGTCGTGGGTGACGAACACCGTGGTCAGCTGCAACTCCTGCTGGATGCGGCGGATCTGCTCGCGCAGGTGCTTGCGGATGCGCGCGTCCAGGGCCGACAGCGGCTCGTCGAGCAGCAGCAGGCGCGGGCGGGTGACCAGCGAGCGGGCCAGGGCCACGCGCTGGCACTGGCCGCCGGAGAGCTGGTGCGGGTAGCGCGCGGCGTACTGGCCCAGCTCGACCATCTCCAGCACCTCGGCCACCCGGGTGGCGGCTTCGGCAGAGGGCACCTTCTGCATGCGCAGGCCGAAGGCGACGTTCTGCTGCACGGTCATGTTGGGGAACAGCGCGTAGCTCTGGAACACCATGGCGATGCCGCGCTTCTGCGGCGGCAGCGGCACCAGGTCCTGGCCGTCGATCAGGATGCGCCCGCTGTCCACCGCGGTGAGCCCGGCGATGCAGCGCAGCAGGGTGGACTTGCCGCAGCCGCTGGGGCCGAGCAGGGTGACGAACTCGCCGCGCCGGGCGGCGAAGTCGATGTCCTGGAAGACCCGGGTGTCCCCGAAGCTCTTGTTCAGGCGTTCGACGCTGAGGAAGCTCATGTGCGGTCCTTGTTCAGGCGGTTGGCGGCCCAGGTCAGCAGCAGGATGAAGAGGAAGTAGGAGACCACCACCGCGCTGGTATAGTGGCCGCTGCTGTTGCGCATGTTGTTGAGGAAGACCTGCAACGTCTCGTAGCGGGTGCCGACCAGCAGGTTGGCGAACACGAACTCGCCGATGAGGAAGCTGAAGGACAGGAACAGCGCCACCATCAGGCCCTTGCGCAGGTTCGGCAGCACCACCAGCAGGGCCGCCTGCCAGGTGCTGGCGCCGAGCAGCTGGGCGGCGTCCATCAGGTCGTGCAGGTTGATCGCCTGCAGGTTGTTGCCGATGGCCCGGTACATGAACGGCAGGGCGATGGTGAAGTAGCAGCCGACGAGGATCCAGGGCGTGCCGGTCAGCGGCAGGGGGCCCGAGGCATAGAGCTGCAGCAGGCCCACCGAGGAGACCACCGGCGGCACCGCGAAGGGCAGCAGGATGAGCACGTTCATCAGCGCGTCCAGGCGCGGGTAGTGGTAGTGCACCACGAACATCAGCGGCAGGATCAGCAGCACGCTCAGCAGCAGCGCGCCGAAGCACACCAGCAGCGACTGGCCGAAGGCGGTGAGGAAGCGCGGGTCGGTCCACAGCGCCAGGTACCACTTCAGCGTCAGGCCGTCGGGCAGCACGCTCGCCGACCACTGGGTGGCCAGGGAGTAGAGCAGGGTGGCGGCCAGGGGCAGCAGCAGGATCAGGAACAGCGCGTAGACCACCAGCCGGTGGTACAGCGGGCTAGCGTTTCTCGACATGGTAGCTCCGGCGCAGCAGCCACTGGTGGGCCAGGGTGATGACGGTCATCAGCCCGACCAGGATCATCGCCAGGGCGCTGGCCATGTTCGGGTCGAGGAAGACGTCGCCGGAGACCAGGCCGGCGATGCGGATCGGCACCACGTTGAAGTTGCCGGTGGTCAGCGAGTAGACGGTGGCGTAGGCGCCCAGGGCGTTGGCCAGGAGGATCACGAAGGTGCCCAGCAGCGCCGGCGTCAGCACCGGGATGCCGATGTGCCGCCAGAACTGCCAGTGGTTGGCGCCCAGCAGCGCCGCCGACTCGCGCCAGTCCTCGCGCAGGGCGTCGAAGGCCGGGTAGAGCAGCATCACCCCCAGGGGGATCTGGAAGTAGGTGTAGAGGATGATCAGGCCGGTCTTGGAATAGAGGTTGAAGTCCTCGATCAGCCCGGCCTGCTTGAGCAGCAGGGTGATGGCGCCGTTGAAGCCGAGGATGATGATGAAGGCGAAGGCCAGCGGCACCCCGGCGAAGTTGCTGGTCATGTTGGCGAAGGCCATGACGAAGTCGCGCAGGCGGCTGTCCACCTGGCGCAGCGAATAGCTGCCGAGCACGGCGATGGCCAGGCCGATCAGGCTCGACCACAGGGAAATCTCCAGGCTGTAGCGGATCGCCTGCAGGTAGAAGGGCGAGGCGAATATCTCGGCGAAGTTACCCAGGCCCCAGGCGTCTTCGCGGCGCAGGCTGTTGACCGCCACCCACAGCAGCGGCGCGATCTGGAAGGCGAAGAAGAACAGCGCGAAGGGCAGCAGGCAGAGCAGGGCGAGGCGCTTTCCGCGGTTCGCGCTCATGGCCGCAGCAGCCCTTCGCAGACCGGCTTGTCGTGGGCCGCGCCGAGTATCCGGCAGAGGCTGCCGCACAGCTCGACCTGGCGCGGGCGCACCTGGTCGTCGAGGCTGAAGGCCTCGCCGAAGACGAACAGTGGCACCTCGCGCTCCTCGGGGAGGATGCCGCCGTGGCTGCGGTCGTCGTTCATGCCGTGGTCGGCGGTGACCATCACCTGGTAGCCGGCGGCCAGCCACTGGTGCAGGTATTCCGAGAGCAGCACGTCGGCCTGGCGCGCGGCGTTGCGGTACTGCGCGCTGTTCAGGCCGTGGCGGTGGCCGGCGTCGTCGATGTTCATCGGGTGCGCCAGCAGCACGTCGGGGGCGTGGCGGCGGCGCAGGTGCTCGGCGTCGGCCAGCAGGTGCGAGTCGGGGTAGTGATCGGTCCAGTAGAAGTGGCCGTACTGGATCGGCAGCGCCGCGTCCTCGGTGTGGCGGTCGCGGGCCGCGTCGAAGGGCGAGCGGTTGTACAGCTCGCTGACCCAGTGGTAGGCCGCCGCCGCGGTGGTCAGGCCGGCGTCGCGGGCATAGTGGAACAGGCTGCGCTCCTTCGACAGGCGCGAAACCTGGTTGTGCAGGATGCCGCTGTCGATCGGCGCAACGCCGGTGAGCAGGCATTCGTAGAGCGGCCGCGACAGCGACGGCAGCTCGCACTGCAGGCGGTAGAGGCGGCCGCGGCCGGCGTTGCAGAGCGCCTGCAGGTGGCCCATGCAGTCATGGGCGACGCCGTAATTGAGGCCGTCGAGGAGGACCAGGATGACGGGACGGGACATCGTAGCTGCCTGTGCTGGGGGAAACCGGAACGGGCGCCCCCGGCCACGGCCGGGGGCGGCGCCGCGTCACTGCATGTTGATGATCACGCTCTCCTGCCACATGCGCGGCAGGCGCTTGGAGGTCGCTTCCCAGGCCTGGCCGTCCCTGATCGGCTGGGCCTTGGCGTACTGCTCGTTGGGCAGCAGCTTGGCCTTGACCTCGGCCGGCAGGTCCAGGTGCTCGGCGCGGATCGGCCGGGCATTGCCCTTGGCCAGGTTGATCTGCCCGGCGTCGCTGAAGATGTACTCGCGGGCCAGCTTGGCGGCGTTGGGGTGCTTGGCGTACTTGTTGATGATGGTGGTGTAGCCGGAGATCACCGAGCCGTCGGAGGGGATCAGCACCTCGAAGCGGCTGGGGTCGATCTGGTCACGGTAGCTCAGGCCGTTGAAGTCCCAGACGATGCCGACTTCCACCTCGCCCTTCTCCAGGGTGTTGATCACCGGGTTGGTCAGCGACAGGCGGCCCTGCTTGGCCAACTGGGCGAAGAACTCCAGGCCCGGCTTGACGTTCTTCTCGTCGCCGCCGTTGGCGATGGCCGCGGCGAGCACGCCGTTGACTGCCTGGGCCGCGCTGCTGACGTCGCCGATGGTGACCTTGTACTTGCCCTTGAGCAGGTCGGCCCAGCTGTGCGGCACGTCCTTGACCAGCTGCTTGTTGACGATGAAGGCGATGGTCCCGGTGTAGGCCAGGGCCCAGTGGCCATCCTTGTCCCTGGCCCATTCCGGGACCTGGTCCCAGGTGCTGGGCTTGTAGGGCAGGCTGACGTCCTGCTGCACGGCGATGGGGCCGAAGGCGGCGCCGACGTCGCCGATGTCGGCGCTGGCGTTCTCGCCCTCGGCCTTGAACTTGGCCAGTTCCTGGGCCGAGCTCATGTCGGTGTCCATGTGCTTGAGCCCGTACTTGCTCTCCAGGTCCTTCCAGGTGTCCTTCCAGTTCGCCCAGCTGTCGGGCATGCCCACGCTGTTCACCTGGCCTTCCTTGCGCGCGGCCTGTTCCAGCGCCTGCAGGTCGGCCTCGGCGGCCATGGTGGTCGCGCTGCCCAGGGCAATCGCGGTTCCCAGCAGTGAAGCAAGCAAGCGTTTCATTCGGTGCTCCTTCGGTCATCGGGTTCTGGCATTGGGGGCCGCGCCCCGGTCGGGCGTGGCGCGTCGCTGGTCTAGATCAGCAAGACCCAGGCCAATCTACGAAGCGGGCATGACAATTTCGTGTCCGGGCGCCGGCATGCGGGTCGGCAGGCAGCGCCCGGATACAGCCTAGACCATGCACAAGACCTTGATGCGGCTGGGCTATGCTGTGGCGCGGAGCTGGCATGGGGCCTGCTTGCCATGGCACTGTCACCGGACGGTCACCGTGGATTCCTACAGTGGGAACGGCTACCGGTTGCGGTGAAGTGCCCCAGCTTGGGGCTGGTCTAGTCCAAAAGAGGGAAACAGCATGCGCGACGAGGCGCTACCGACGGTGACGGCGATCTGCCGGGCGCTGGTGGAACAGATCGACAGCGGCCTGCTGCCGGCCGGCGGCAAGCTGCCGGCGGAGCGGCGCCTGAGCGAGCTGTTCGACACCACGCGCATCACCCTGCGCGAGGCGCTGACGCAGCTGGAGGCCCAGGGCCTGATCTACCGCGAGGAGCGCCGCGGCTGGTTCGTCTCGCCGCCGCGGCTGCTGTACAACCCGCTGGTGCGCAGCCACTTCCACGCCATGGTCGCCGGCCAGGACCGGGTGCCGGCCACCGAGGTGCTGTCGGCGCGCCAACTGCCGGCCAGCCCGGCGATCTGCGCGCACCTGGAGCTGCCGGCGCTGTCCAGCGTCTACCAGATCCGCCGCGCCCGGCGGGTGGACGGGCGCCTGGTGCTGTACGTGGAGCACTACCTGAACCCGGCCTATTTCCCCGGCATCCTCGACTGCGACCTGCGCCAGTCGCTGACCGACCTCTACGCCAGCCGCTACGACATCCGCTACGGCCGCGTGCGTTTCGACATGGTGCCCACCGCCCTGCACGGTGAAGCGGCCAGCGCCCTGCGGGTGGCCGAGGGTAGCCCGGCACTGCGCATCACCCGCATCAACCGCGACCAGCACGGCCGGGTGATCGACTGCGACCTGGAGTTCTGGCGGCACGATGCGATTCACGTGAGCGTGGAAGTGCCGGATTGAGGGCGCTTTTGTAGGAGCGAGCTTGCTCGCGAACCTGGGCCTTCGTGTGTTGGGCCGGCCCTGGCTCCCTCTCCCTAACCCTCTCCCTGAAGGGAGAGGGGACTGTTCGGCATCAAGCGTAAGTTCAGCACTCGTCGGCCATTGCGGTGCGGCCGGTTAGCACTGTCCTGGCCGCCGGCACGGACAAGCTCCCTCTCCCTTCAGGGAGAGGGCTGGGGAGAGGGGCGGACTAGATCCCGGGTGCCTAGGTCAAGGGTTCGCGAGCAAGCTCGCTCCTACGAAAACCCAAGCCTCAAGGCAGCTCGGCACTGCCATAGAAAGCCCCCAGCACCTTGGCCAGGTAGCGCAGGTCATGGCTGCCGGCCAGTTCGCGGATGCTGTGCATGGCGAAGGTCGGCAGGCCGATGTCGACGGTGCGCACGCCCAGCTGGCTGGCGGTGATCGGGCCGATGGTGGAGCCGCAGCCCATGTCGCTGCGGGTCACGAAGCTCTGCACCGGCACCTCGTTCTCCAGGCACAGGTGGCGGAAGTAGCCGGCGGTCTCGCTGCTGGTGGCATAGCGCTGGTTGCTGTTGACCTTGATCACCGGGCCGCCGTTGAGCAGCGGGCCGTGGTTGCCGTCGTGCTTGTCGGCGTAGTTGGGGTGCACGCCGTGGGCGTTGTCGGCGGAGACCAGCAGCGAGCGCTGGATCACCCGCACGAAGGCGTCGCCGTCGGGCAGCAGGCGGCGCAGCACCTGTTCCAGGAAGGGGCCGTCGGCGCCGCAGGCCGAGCAGGAGCCGACCTCCTCGTGGTCGGTGCAGACCAGCACCGCGCTCTGCTCGTCGCCGCTGGCCAGCAGGGCCTCCAGGCCGGCGTAGCAGGACAGCAGGTTGTCCAGGCGGGCGCCGGCGATGAACTCGCCGCCCAGGCCCACCACCGCGGCGCGCTGGGTGTCGTAGAAGCTCAGTTCGTAGTCGAGGATGGCGTCGGCGATGATGCCGTGCTCGTTCTGCAACTGCTCGCCGAGCAGGTCGCGGAAGTCGCGGCTCTCGCCGGCGGCCAGCTGGGCGAGGATCGGCGGCAGCTCGGTCTGGGCGTTGATCGCCCAGCCCATGTTGGCCTCGCGGTTGAGGTGGATGGCCAGGTTGGGGATCACCGCGATGGGCGCGCGGAAGTCGATCAGGCGGCTTTCCACCTTGCCGGCCAGGCGGAAGGTGACGCGGCCGGCCAGGGACAGGTCGCGGTCGAACCAGGGCGCGAACAGGGCGCCACCGTAGACCTCGACGCCCAGCTGCCAGTAGCCCTTGCGGGCCAGTTCCGGGTTCGGCTTGACGCGCAGGCAGGGGCTGTCGGTGTGGGCGCCGACCAGGCGCAGGCCATGCTCCAGCGGCGCGTTGCGGCCGAGCTTGAAGGCGATCAGCGAGGAGTCGTTGCGCGTCACGTAGTAGCGCCCACCGGCCTCGGTGCGCCAGGCGTCACGCTCGTCGAGGCGCTGGAAGCCGCCCTCCTCGAGGCGCCGGGCGAGGCTGGCGGTGGCGTGGAACGGCGTCGGCGAGGCCGCGAGGAAATCGATCAGGCCCTGGTTGAGATCTGCACGCATGGGAAACTCCGGACAACGATGGCGGAAGTTTATCGCAAATGGCAGGGACGGCGGGCCCCCGCGGAATCGCGCAGGATGTGTTCCCGCACGGGAATGGCGCAGGTGGGGCAGCGTAGGCGCGGAATACCGTGCCCCACGGCAACCTGTAGGAGCGGGCCCTGCCCGCGATTTCGCGCGCAGGGCGCGCTCCTACATGGGGAATGCTGTGGGTGGGCAGCGTAGGCGCGGATCTTATCCGCGAATCGCGCCGGAACCTCCGGCTATCGCGGACGGAGTCCGCTCCTACGGGCGCTGTGCCACCACCGCGAAGATATGCCAGTGCTTGACGCCACCGACGGCGGTCCTGCCTTGCCACTCGTGCTCCTCGAAGCACAGGGTTTCCCAGCCTTCGAAAAGGCCATGCGCGGCTTCGCGGGTGTGGAAGCTCATGCCGTCGCGGCCATGCCATTGGTCGCGCTCGCCGAAGAAGTGGCCGGCGAACAACCCGCCACGCTCCAGGGCGGCCTCGATGCCTTGCCACAGGCGCGGAAAATCGGCGGGCGGGCAGAAGGGCAGGGCGAAGCTGCTGTTGATCAGCTGGGCATCGGGCAGGGCGATGTCCTGGAAACGTTCGCAGCAGGTTTGCAGGCGTTCGGTCTGGCCTGTGGATAAACCGTCCATCAGGTGCCGCAGGCCGTCGGCGTTGCAGTCGACCGCCAGCACCCGCCAGCCCTGGCGCAGCAGTTCGTGGGCATCGCGCCCCGAGCCGCAGCCCAGGTCAAGGGCCTGGCCGGGCACGCCGTGCCAATGTTCCAGCGCTTGCAGCAGCGAGGGATGGGGCGGGGCGCCGCGGGTTGCCTGGTGGAAGTCTTGCCGGTCCATGGCTGCCTTGCTCAGAAAGGCGCCGGCGACTCGAAGCGCAGGCGCTCGCCGGTCTGTGGGTGGGTCAGGCACAGCAGGCTGGCGTGCAGGCACAGGCGGTCGCGCAGGGTGAGGGCTTCGTCTTCGGCGTAGAGGCGGTCGCCGAGCAGGGGATGGCCGATGGACAGCATGTGCACGCGCAGTTGGTGCGAGCGGCCGGTGATCGGCGTCAGCTCCACCCGGGCGTACTGGCCGCAGCGTTCCACCACGCGCCAGAAGGTCAGTGCGTGGCGGCCGTGCTCGTGGTCGACGATGTGCCGCGGCTTGTTCTCCGGGTCGTAGCGCAGCGGCAGTTCGATGCGCCCGCTGTCCAGCTCCGGCTCGCCCCAGCACAGCGCGGTGTAGGCCTTTTCGGTCTCGCGGTCGTGGAACTGCCGGGACAGCTCGCGGTGGCTGTCGGCGTCGCGGGCCAGGACCATCAGGCCGGAGGTTTCCCAGTCCAGACGGTGGACGATGCGCGCTTCCGGGTAGCCGTTGTCCTGCAGGCGGGTGACCAGGCAGTCCTTGTTGTCCTCGGCGCGGCCGGGCACCGAGAGCAGCAGGGTGGGCTTGTTCACCACCAGCAGGGCGGCGTCCTGGTGGAGGATCTGGATGTTCGACAGCGGCATGGGGCCTCGCCAGCGGCTAGAAATGACTGCGGCGGCCGAGGCCGCCGCAGTTCACCCAGCGGACGATCAACGTTCCGGCAGAGTGATGTTGAGTTCCAGGATCGAGCAGCTGCCCTGGTTGGCCAGTTCCACCTGGACCTGTTCCTGGTCGATCGGCACGTACTTGCGGATGACTTCCAGCAGGTCTTTCTGCAGCTGCGGGAGGTAATCCGGTTGCGAGCGGTTGCCGCGCTCGTGGGCGACTATGATCTGGAGTCTTTCCTTCGCGATGGAGGCGCTGTTCGGCGCTTTCCGGCTGCGAAAGAAGTCTAAAAGGCTCATTCACGTCCTCCGAACAGTCGTTGCAGGAATCCTTTCTTCTGCACATCGAGGAACCGATGTGGCATCTCTTTGCCCAGCAGGCGGTCGACCGCGTCGCTGTAGGCCTGGCCGGCGTCGCTCTGGTCGTCGAGGATGACCGGTACGCCCTGGTTCGAGGCCTTGAGCACGGCTTGCGATTCCGGGATCACGCCGAGCAGGCGGATCGCCAGGATTTCCTCGACGTCTTCCACGCCGAGCATCTCGCCCTTGGTGACGCGCTCGGGGTTGTAGCGGGTCAGCAGCAGGTGTTCCTTGATCGGCTCCTCGCCCTTCTCGGAGCGCGCCGACTTGCTGGCCAGCAGGCCGAGCATGCGGTCGGAGTCGCGGACCGAGGAGACTTCCGGGTTGGTCACGACTATTGCCTCGTCGGCGAAGTACATGGCCAGGTGGGCACCCTTCTCGATGCCGGCCGGGGAGTCGCAGATGATGTATTCGAAGTTCTGCTTGAGTTCTTCCATGACCTTGCCGACGCCTTCCTGGGTCAGGGCGTCCTTGTCACGGGTCTGGCTGGCGGCCAGGACGAACAGGTTCTCGAGGCGCTTGTCCTTGATCAGGGCCTGGGTCAGGGAGGCTTCGCCGTTGATGACGTTGACGAAGTCGTAAACCACGCGGCGTTCGCAGCCCATGATCAGGTCGAGGTTACGCAGGCCCACGTCGAAGTCGACGATGACGGTCTTGTGGCCGCGCAGGGCCAGGCCGGTGCCGATGGCGGCGCTGGTGGTGGTTTTACCGACGCCACCCTTACCGGAAGTGACTACGAGGATCTTGGCCAAGGTGATTCACCCCAATGAAAAACGAAGAATTCAGGTCCCTGAAATTCGCGGCAGTATCCGTTAAAGGCGGGTGATGTTCAACACGTCTCCCGACAGGCTGACGTGTACCGCCTGCCCCCATTGCGGACTGCGCCTAAGGTCTTCTGCAACCTTGTAATTCCCGGCGATGGAGACCAGTTCGGCGCCCAGTTGCTGACAGAAGATTCGCGCGCTGGTGTCGCCTTTGACGCCCGCCAGGGCCCTGCCGCGCATCGGACCGTATACGTGGATGTTGCCATCGGCCAGAAGTTCCGCACCGGGGCTCACGGGGGCCAGGACGATGAGGTCGCCGCCGGCGGCGTAGATCTGCACGCCGCCGCGCACCGGGGTGGTCACCAGCTTAGTCGGACGGACGGCCGGGGCGGAGGGCTCGGCAGGCTTTTCAGGGGCTTTTTCAGGCGCCTTGTCCGCCGTCTTTTCGCTGGCCTTGTCGATGGCTTTCTCGACCACCGGTTCGGCCAGCTTCTCGCTGCGCGGGCGGCGCACTATGCCCTCGGCCGGGGCGGCAGCGGCGGCGTCCTTCGGCTCCAGCGGGCGGTCGCGGGAGCCGGACGGCGGCAGCACCGGGATGTCCAGCATGGTCGCCAGGCGCAGGTCTTCCTCGCGGTTGGCGCGGATGGCCAGGGTACGCAGGCCGTGGCGGCGGCAGATGTCCAGCACGCCCTGCAGGTCGAGCTGGCCTTCGCCGCCGGGCAGCTTGTCCAGGGCCAGGACCAGGGGGGTGTCGCGGAAGAAGTTGGGAGCCTGGGCGACCTTGTCGGCGAGCTGACGGTCCAGGCGCGACAGGTCGTTGTGCGCCAGTTCCAGCACGGTGACGGCGAGCATGCTGCCCTTGAGCTGGAAAACGGGATCTTGGTCGAGGAGGTCGGCTTGGCTCATGGTCGCACTGCATCGCTAAATGGCCTCGACTTATAGCGAACCCTCCCGGCAGCCGCAAGCCTGGCGCGGGGCCAGGTGCGATAGTGGCACCGGGGCGGCGGCGCAAAGGCGGCGCTCGCGGTAGAATGCCGCCTTTGCCCGTCATTTCCGGAATCGTTCATGGACCGTCCCCGCTTTCGCACCGCCTTCCTCCATCCGCGCTACTGGCCGCTGTGGCTGGGCCTGGGCGCGCTGTGGCTGGTGGTGCAGCTGCCCTATCCGGCGCTGCTGGCGCTGGGGCGCGGCCTGGGCGCGGTGATGTACCGCGTGGTCGGCAGCCGCCGGGCGATCGCCGCGCGCAACCTGGAGCTGTGCTTCCCCGAGCTGTCCGCCGCCGAGCGCACCCGGCTGCTCAAGGCCAACTTCGCCTCCACCGGCATCGCCTTCTTCGAGATGGCCATGAGCTGGTGGTGGCCGCGGGCGCGCCTGGCGAAGCTCGCCCATATAGAAGGCCTGGAGCACCTGCGCCAGGCCCAGGCCGAAGGCAAGGGCGTGATCCTCATGGCCATGCACTTCACCACCCTGGAGATAGGCGCGGCGCTGCTGGGCCAGGTGCAGACCATCGACGGCATGTACCGCGAGCACGACAACCCGGTGTTCGACTACGTGCAGCGCCGCGGCCGCGAGCGGCACAACCTGGACGCCACCGCCATCGAGCGCGAGGACGTACGGGCCATGCTCAAGGTGCTGCGCGCCGGGCGCGCCATCTGGTACGCCCCGGACCAGGACTACGGCGCCAAGCAGAGCCTGTTCGTGCCGCTGTTCGGCATCCAGGCCGCCACCGTCACCGCCACCACCAAGTTCGCCCGCCTGGGCCGCGCGCAGGTCATGCCCTTCACCCAGACGCGCCTGGCCGACGGCTCCGGCTACCGCCTGGTGGTCCACCCGCCGCTGCGGGACTTCCCCGGCGAGAGCGAGGAGGCCGACTGCCTGCGCATCAACCGGTGGGTGGAGGCGGAGATCCGCCAGCAGCCCGAGCAGTACCTGTGGGCCCATCGCCGCTTCAAGAGCCGCCCGGAAGGTGCGCCGAAGCTCTACGACAAGCGCTGAGTGCGGCGGCGGGCTTTACCGCGGCGGCCGGCGCTGCATACTGAAAAGTGCAGGACGCATCCAGGACTCCCGTCGTGACTGAATCCGCCGAGCCGCAACCGAACCCCCGCACCGACCGCGCCATCACCGGCCTCATCCTCTCCGGCGGCGGTGCCCGCGCCGCCTACCAGGTGGGTGTGCTGGCGGCCATCGCCGAGCTGCTGCCGGAGGGGGCGGCCAATCCCTTCCCGGTCATCGTCGGCACCTCGGCCGGCGCCATCAACGCCGTGGGCCTGGCCTGCGGCGCGCTGTCCTTCCGCGAGGCCATCCACAGCCTGACGCGGGTGTGGAAGGGCTTCCACACCGGCCAGGTGTACCGCGCCGACTTCACCGGGGTGCTGGGCCAGGCCCTGCGCTTCCTCGGCCACAGCCTGCTGGGCCTGGGCCGGCGGCGGCCGGTGGCGCTGCTCGACAGCACCCCGTTGCGCCACCTGCTGGCCCGCGAGATGGACTTCTCCGGCATCAGCGCCGCCCTGCAGCAGCGCAAGCTGCGAGCCGTGGCGGTGACTGCCTTCGGCTACGACTCCGGACAGGCGGTGACCTTCTACCAGGGCCGCGCCACCATCGAGCCCTGGCTGCGCCACCGGCGCATCGGGGTGCCGACGCGGCTGCACCTGGAGCACCTGCTGGCCAGCTCGGCGATCCCGCTGCTGTTCGCCCCGGTGCGCATCAAGCGCGAGTACTACGGCGATGGCGCGGTGCGCCAGCAGGCGCCGATCAGCCCGGCGCTGCACCTGGGCGCCAACCGCGTGCTGGTGATCGGCGTCAGCGGCAACCCGGCGCGCAACGGGCCCGACGAAAGCGCCGTCGGCGAGGGCAGCGAGCGCCCGCCGAGCCTGGCGCAGATGGGCATCCACCTGCTCAACAGCACCTTCATCGACAGTCTGGAAGGGGATATCGAGGTGCTGCAGCGCGTCAATTACCTGGGCTCGCTGGTGCCGCAGGAGCGCCGCTGCCACGAGTCTGGGCTGCGCGAGGTGGAGGTGCTGCTGGTATCGCCGTCGCGGCCGCTGGACGAGATCGCCGCCCGCCACCGCAAGGAGCTGCCCTGGGCGGTGCGCCTGTTCCTGCGCGGCCCGGGCGCGACGCGGGCGAGCGGGGCGGGGGTGCTGAGCTACCTGCTGTTCGAGCGCGGCTATTGCCACGAGCTGATCCGCCTGGGCTACAAGGACGCCATGGACAAGCGGGCGGAGCTGGTGCGCTTCCTCGGGCTGGAGGAGCATTGCCTGTAGGGGAGGATCGCGGACGGAGTCCGCTCCTGCGAGCGTGCCCGACCGTAGGGCGAATAACCGTTCGCGGTTATCCGCCGTTGGCCGTGCTACCGGGGCGTCCGGCGTGGCCGGTGAATCCAATCGCGGACGGAGCCCGCTCCTACGACGGAGCTCGACCGTAGGGCGTATAACCGTTCGCGGTTATCCGCCGTTGGCCGTGCTACCGGGGCGTCCGGCGTGGCCGGTGAATCCAATCGCGGACGGAGTCCGCTCCTACGACGGTGCTTCCTGGAACCGTAGGAGCGGACTTTGTCCGCGATCATGGCGGATAACGCCGTAGGCGTTATGCGCCCTACGAACTATTGCGAACGCGGGGAGCCAGGGTTCGCGAGCAAGCTCGCTCCTACGAAGAGCACCTCGGCACGACCTGCCTACAAGGTGCAGGAGAAACGCCGTCGCAGGGCGCGGATTCCATCCGCTATCCCGCGGCTCAGATCGCCAGCACGCCGTCGCGGTAATCGCGCAGGGCCTGTTCGATTTCCTCGCGGCTGTTCATCACGAAGGGCCCGTACTGCACGATGGGTTCGCGCAGCGGCTTGCCGGCCAGCACCAGCACGCGCGCGCCCTGGTCGCTGTGCAGCTTCACCGCGTCGCCCTCGCCCAGGCGCGCCAGGCGGTTGGTACCGACCTCGCCGCCGCGCTCGGCCTGCACCTGCAGGCTGCCTTCGTAGACGTACAGCAGCGCCTGGTGGCCGCTCGGCAGGTTCAGGTCGATGTCGGCGCCGGCCGGCAGCTTCAGGTCGTAGTAGTGCGGCTCGGTGTCCGGGCGCTGCACGGCGCCGTCGAGTCGCACCTGGCCATCGTCGAAGCGCCCGGCGATCACCGTCGCTTCCACGCCGCCGGCGGTGGTGGTGCGCGGGACGTCTTCCGGCTCGATGTCGCGGTAGCCGGCCGGGCCGAGCTTGCTCTTGCCGGGCAGGTTCAGCCACAGCTGGAAGCCGCGCATGGCGCCTTGCTCCTGCTCGGGCATCTCGCTGTGGATGATGCCGTGGGCGGCGGTCATCCACTGTACGCCGCCGGGCTTGAGCAGGCCCTCGTTGCCCAGGTGGTCGCGGTGGCGCATGCGCCCTTCGAGCATGTAGGTCACCGTCTCGAAGCCGCGGTGCGGGTGGTCGGGGAAGCCGGCGATGTAGTCGTCGGGGTTCTGGGTGTCGAACTGGTCGAGCATCAGGAAGGGATCGAAGCGTTCGATGCCCGGGCCGCCGATCACGCGGGTCAGGCGCACGCCGGCGCCGTCGGAAGCGGGGCGGCCGATGTGCAGGTCGATCAGGTTGCGCAACTGGGTCATGGTGGACCTCCTCGTTCAGGCATGGAGGCCATGATAGTCCCAGGCATTGGATGGATGGTTGCGAGTTTTGCGGGTTGAATATCGAATTGTTCGATATTCAACCCGCATGCTCATTCGCCGATCTGCAGCTTGCGCGACTCGGTATAGAAGTAGCGCAGCTTCTCGTACTCGAAGGGGGTGTTCATCTGCCCGTAGCGGAAGCTGTTGCTGTAGCGCCGGTCGATGACCTGCAGGGTGGGGATTTCCCAGTGGTCGCCGCTGGCGCTGGCCACGCCCAGGTAGTCCACCTGCTGGCCGGCGACGAAGTCGGTGACCAGCCCGCCGGTGTCGCGCAGGTTGGACGGGCCGAGGATCGGCAGCATCAGGTAGGGGCCGGCGGGCACGCCGTAGAAGCCGAGGGTCTGGCCGAAGTCCTCGGTCTGCCTGGGCAGGCCCATGCGGGTGGCCGGGTCCCACAGGCCGAGCACGCCGAAGGTGGTGTTGAACAGCAGCCGCGCGGTGGTGTTCATCGCCCGCTTGCCCTTGAACTGCAGCAGGCTGTTGAGCAGGCTCGGCACCTCGGCGACGTTGCTGAAGAAGTTGCTCACGCCGCTGCGCACGAAGCGCGGGGTGACGTATTCGTAGCCGTGCACCACGGGCAGGAACACCCACTCGTCGAAGCGGTAGTTGAAGTGGTAGACGCGGCGGTTCCACGACTCCCAGGGGTCGTAGACGTTGAGCGCGCTGAGGGTGGCGCGCTCGAACTCGCGCTGGTCCAGGCCGGGGTTGAACTTGAGGGCGTCCAGCGGGTGCTTGAAGCCGTCGTCGTCGGGCGCCAGCTGCACCTGCTTGGCGGCCGAGGGCGGCACGGCGGGCGCCGGGCCGAGGTCGGAGGCGTTGTCGGCGTGGGCCAGGCCGCAGCCCAGCAGCAGGGCGAGCAGCCAGGGGGATCGGCGGGTCATCTAGCGCTTTCCTGTGTCGGCGGCGGCCTGCAACGTGGCGTCCTGGCCGCGGAAGAAGTTCAGCATGTCCTGGGCGTTGACCCGGTAGTTGAGGTTGCCGCAGTGGCCGCCCAGCGGGTACAGCGTCAGCCGGTCGCCGAAGGTGCGGCGCAGGAAGCCGATGTCGCCGGGGCCGAGGATGACGTCGTCGGCGTTGTGCATCACGGCGATCTTCGGGCTGTCGTGCAGGTACTGCTGCAGGGCGTACAGGCTAGTCTGCTGGATCAGCTGCGGCAGGCTGCCGCCGCCATGGCGCTTGCGCCACATGGGGATCAGCTGCTCGACCATGTAGCAGTCGAAGTCGCATTGCAGGGCGCGCTTGAAGAAGGGTTCCAGGCTGGTGCCCTCGTTGATCGGGTAGTGCGGCGGGGTGACCAGCCCGCGCTGGTTGATCAGGTCCGAGGTGAAGGCGATGTCGGCCGAGGAGAAGCGGAACACCGTGCCGATCAGCATGGCCATCTCTTCGTTGGTCAGGTGCTGCCTGGAGTGCTGGAAGTCGTAGAGGAAGGCATCGTTGAGGTCGATGTAGCCCTTCTGCTGGAAATAGCGCGTCAGCTTGCCGAGCACCAGCTGGTAGTAGGTCCGGGAGTCGGTGATGCCCTTGACCTGGGTCTGCACCAGGCGGTCCAGGTTGCTCACCGAGGTGTAGAGGTTCACCGGCGGGTTGAGCAGCAGCACGCGCTTGAAGTTGAAGCTGCGGCGGGTTTCGTCGAGGTGGCTGACGAAGGCCGCGTGCAGGGCGCCGAGGCTGTAGCCGGTGAGGTAGTAGTCGGTCACCGGCAGGCTCGGGTGCTGGGCGCGCACCGCCTGCATCACCCGGTACAGGTCGTCGGCGTCGTCGGGGCTGTAGCCAGGGGTGGCGCGCATCGAGGCGCCGGCCATGAAGTCCCAACTGGTCGGCGAGGAAATCTGCACCACGTGGTAGCCGGCGCCGTAGAACAGGCCCTTGAGGTACTCGGGCGTGTTGCTGAGGTAGCTGGCGCCGGTGCCGGCGATGATGAACACCAGCGGCGCCGGGTGGTCCTGGCGGGCCAGCCGGTAGTGCAGCTTCTTCACCGGCCAGAAGTTGTCCGGCAGCTCGAACTCGCGCTCCGGGCGCAGCTTGAGGGCGTAGTCCTGCTGGTCGATGTCGGCGGGGTCCGGCAGCTGCGGGCGCAGCTCCACCGGGGTGGTGGCGATGGTCGCTTCGAAGGGGTTGCCCAGGGGGTAGCCGTAGCTGGCCGGGTCGACATCCCTGGCGAGCGCCGGGCCTGCGAAGCCCATGACGAGGCTGCCGAGCAGGGCAGCCACGCGCGTAAGCAGAGGCATGGGGTGGATTCCTTTCAGGGGGACGCGAAATGCAGTGAAACCGAGCACTCTGACAAGCGCAAGTGCTTCAAGTGCTGTAGGACGCGTCAGAAATCCACTCCAGCGGTCGTTCAGTCGCGCCGGCCGAGGCGGGTGAGGGCATCGCCGGCCAGGCGGTAGACGGTCCATTCGTCCAGGGGCACGGCGCCCAGGCTGCGGTAGAAGCCGATGGCCGGTTCGTTCCAGTCCAGCACCGACCACTCCAGGCGCCCGCACTTGCGTTCCACCGCCAGGCGCGCCAGTTCGCTCAGCAGCGCCTTGCCCAGGCCCAGGCCACGGGCGCTGGGGCGCACGTAGAGGTCTTCGAGGTAGATGCCGGGCTGGCTCAGCCAGGTGGAGTAGTTGTGGAAGAACAGCGCGAAGCCGGCGCCGACGCCGTCCACTTCGCCGATCAGCACCTCGGCGTAGGGGCGCGGGCCGAACAGGTGCTCGTGCATGCGCCCGGCGTCGGCCTTGTTCTCGTGGGACAGGCGTTCGTAGTCGGCCAGCTCGGCGATCAGTTCGAGGATCAGCGGGACGTCGTCGGGGCGGGCGGGGCGCAGCTGGATGCGGGACATGGCGATCTCCTTGAAGCGGACCGCCGAGCATGCCGTGCCGGCCCGGCGCTGGCAACCTCGGCGGTGGGGGATGCACAGCTGCTGCAGCCGCCCACGCCAGGGGCTGCGCCTCTTGCATCGGCCCCCGCGCTGGTTATGCTGGGCGCCCTTCGCCTGCGGAAGTGGCGCCATGCCCCATCGTTCGTCGCTGATCCTGCTCTGCCTCGCCGCCCTCTGGCTGGCCGCCTGCTATGGCGTGCGCTTCGGCCTGCTGGAGAACGCCAGCTGGGTGGACGTGTGCGCCGAGGACGCGTCGCTGTGGGCCTGCCAGGCGCGCTCCGGGCTGGGCCTGCTGATCCATTTCGGGGTGTTCGGCCAGGCGGCGCTGGCGGCGTCGGTGCCGGCCTTCCTGGTTCCCGGGCGCATCGGTTGGTGGCTGGCGGCTCTGGCGCTGTTCGTCGGCCTGCTGGCGCTGGTGTTCTACAGCGTGAGCATGGCGGTGTTCGCCGTGGTGCTCGCCGGGCTGCGCCTGGTGCGCCAGCCGCGCCCGGCGCGGGCCTGAATCAGGCGGCTGGTGCCGGGGCCGCGGCGGCCAGGGTGTTTTCCTGGCGCAGGCCGCGCCACAGGGCCGCGCCGAGCAGCAGCGCGACCCCCGCCCAGGTCAGCGCCTGGCGGTTGTCCAGCCCTTCCAGCAGCAGCTGCGGGACGATGCCGGCGACTATCAGCAGCGCCAGCAGGCCGGCCTCGCGGCGCGGCGCCGCCACGGGGCGGCAGAGGTAGACCAGCGCCGGGAACAGCAGGGCCGCGTTGGGGAAGTTGCGGTAGCGCGCGTCGAACACCAGGGCCAGCATCCACACCGCGCCGGCGAAGCCGCTGGCCAGCAACCACCAGCTGCCACGAGCCTCCAGCCAGGCCAGCAGACGCGCGCGCCAGCCGGCGCCGGTACCCAGGGCCAGGGAGAGGTGCAGCAGCACCAGCAGGTTGAGCAGCACCAGGTAGGCCGCCCACAGCCACTCGTCGAGGAAGGTGCAGATCACCTGGGCCTGGGCGCCCCACAGGCCGACGCAGGCGGCGCCGAGGGCGGCAGCCAGTGGCTGCAGCAGGGCGTAGCGGGCGTGGGCCGGGCGGCCGCCGAGCAGCAGGGCTGCGCCCCACAGCGCCAGCGACAGAGTCAGCCAGAGCGGCCAGTCCGGCTGGTTGGAAACCGGCCCGGCGAGCACGTTCTTGTCCTGTCGGTCGGCGTCGAACAGGCCCCAGTAGCCGCCCACGGCGCCCTCGATGCGGCGCTTCCACGGCTGGTCGAAGGCCTCGATCAGGTTGTAGCGCCAGCCGTGCTCCTCGGCCAGGCGCACGAAGCCGCGGATGTAGCGCGCCTCGTTGACGCGGCTGGGCAGGGCGGTCTGGCGCTGGCGGCCCTCGCTGGGCCAGCCGGTCTCGCCGATCAGGATGGCCTTGCCGGGGAAGGCGTGGTCGAAGCGCCGGCGGATGTCCGCGACGTGCTCCAGGGCGCCGTCGATGCCGCTGGGCTGGTTGTCCCAGTAGGGCAGCAGGTGCAGGGTGATGAAGTCGACGCCGGCGGCCAGCTGCGGGTGCTTCAGCCAGTACTCCCAGACCTCGGCATAGGATACCGGCTGGCGCACCTGGCTCTTCACCCGTGCCAGCAAGCCCTCGAGGTACTTGCTGGTGACCTCCTGGCGCAGCAGCGTCTCGTTGCCGACGATCACCGCCTGGACCACGTCGGGGTAGGCGTTGGCCGCCGCCACCAGCTTCTGCACCTCGCGCTCGCTGTCGGCGGGGATGGCGTTGATCCAGGCGCCGAGGATCAGCTTCAGGCCGTGCTTGCGCGCCAGTTCGGGAATGCCTTCTAGGCCGCTCATGGAATAGGTGCGCACGCAACCGAAACGCGTCGCCAGCAGCGCCAGGTCGGCGTCCATCTGCGCCGGGCGCAGGGTGAAGGGCTGGTCGAAGGGCGACTGGTCCTTGCCGAAGGGGCTGTAGGAGGCGCACTGCAGCTTGTGCGTGGGGCCGGCCGCGTCGGGCAGGACGATGGCGCGGCCCTGCAGGTACCAGGTGGCGCAGAGGGCCAGGGTGGCCAGGAGCAGGCCGAGACAGTAGGCTGAAAAAGGATGGCGCTGGAATCTGGGCATGGGCGCGGTGCTTTCGAGCAGGTCGCGCATCTTAGCAATGCCCCGGCTCCGGCGTCTGCGCAGACGAGCGTGGGATGGCTCTCTGGCATCAAGGGTGGACACGAGCATGTCGCAAATGCTCCGTGGTTGTCGTAATCAGGCAGTCGTTGTCGCGTACCGGCAGGTTGCGCGTCGTTCTCGGAGCAGCCCGCCGGCCCCTCGCGCAGATGATGGAGGGGCGGCCAAGACCGTCCCGGAGCGCTCGTTCCGGTGAACCTAGAACAAGGGGAGACTCTTATGCGAATGATGCGACGACTAATGGGCCTGGGTGCGGGGCTCGTGCTGTCGGCGGCAGCGGGCCTGGCCGGTGCGGCGGCCAAGCCGGAGATCACCATCGGCTACGTCGATGGCTGGTCGGACAGCGTGGCCACCACCCACGTGGCGGCCGAGGTGATCCGCGAGAAGCTCGGCTACCCGGTCAAGCTGATGCCGGTGGCGGCCGGGATCATGTGGCAGGGCGTGGCCCGCGGCAAGCTCGACGCCATGCTCTCGGCCTGGCTGCCGGTGACCCACGGCGCCTACTACGCGAAGATGAAGGACCAGGTGGTCGACCTGGGCGTGAACTACCCGGGGGCGAAGATCGGCCTGATCGTGCCGGAGTACGTCAAGGCCAACAGCATCGAAGACCTCAAGGCGATGAAGGACGACTTCGGCGGCCGCATCGTCGGCATCGACGCCGGCGCCGGGGTGATGCTCAAGACCGACCAGGCGATCAAGGACTACGGCCTGGACTACAAGCTGGTGGCCAGCTCCGGCAGCGGCATGATCGCCGAGCTGACCCGCGCCGAGAACGACAAGAAGGCGGTGGCGGTGACCGGCTGGATCCCGCACTGGATGTTCGCCAAGTGGAAGCTGAAGTTCCTCGACGATCCGAAGAAGGTCTACGGCGACGAGGAGCATGTCGACAGCGTGGCCAACCCGGCACTGGAGAAGAAGGCCCCGGAAGTCTGGGCGCTGCTGAAGAAACTGCAGTGGAAGGACGGCGCCGAGATCGGCCAGGTGATGCTCGCCATCCAGGACGGCGCCAAGCCCGAGGAGGCCGCCAAGCAGTGGGTGGCCAGCAACCCGGAGCGGGTCAAGGAGTGGACGCAGTAAGCTGGCGCGGGTCGTTCCGGGGCTGTTGCCCGGTTCGATCCGGGGTATGACGAAAGCCGCTTTCCTCCAGGGGGAAGCGGCTTTTCTGTCTGGGCGTTCGGCGCGGCCGGTGAGTCCAATCGCGGACGGAGTCCGCTCCTACGCCTGCACCCGACCGTAGGGCGAATAACCGTTCGCGGTTATCCGCCGCCGGCCCGGGCACCGGAGTCGAGGGCAATGGCGGATAACGCTGTAGGCGTTATGCGCCCTACCTGTCCGACATTGCCTTCGCACCGTGGCCGAAGGCTCTATCCCGCGCCTTCCAGTCCGCTACGACTAAAGTCGTCTGGAGGCCTTGCACCAGAGTCCTAAAGTGGGGATCGACGACATCCGCGTCATCCCCCGCTGTGAGGACAACAACAAAATGAACGACAGCATCTACCAGCGGATTGATACCAATCCGCGCTTCAAGGAACTGGTGGCCAAACGCGAGCGATTCGCCTGGCTGCTCTCACTGATCATGCTGGGCCTGTACGTGGCCTTCATCCTGCTGATCGCATTCGAACCGCAAGTGCTGGGCGCCAAGGTGAGCCCCGATTCCTCGGTGACCTGGGGCATTCCCATCGGCGTCGGGCTGATCCTGTCCGCCTTCGTCCTCACCGGCATCTACGTGCGCCGAGCCAATGGCGAGTTCGACCGCCTGAACCGAGAAGTCCTCAAGGAGGTCCAGCAATGATCGCCCGCCTGTTCGCGGCCCTCGGCCTGGCCGCCTTCGCCCCCGCCCTCTGGGCCGACGCCCTGACCGGCGACGTGCAACGCCAGCCGATCAACATCCCGGCGATCGTCATGTTCGTCGCCTTCGTCGGCTTCACCCTGTGCATCACCTACTGGGCCTCCAAGCGCAGCAAGTCGGCCGCCGACTTCTATACCGCCGGCGGCAGCATCACCGGCTTCCAGAACGGCCTGGCGATCGCCGGCGACTACATGTCCGCCGCGTCCTTCCTGGGTATTTCCGCGCTGGTGTTCGCCTCGGGCTACGACGGCCTGATCTACTCCATCGGCTTCCTCGTGGGCTGGCCGATCATCCTCTTCCTGATCGCCGAGCGCCTGCGCAACCTCGGCAAATACACTTTCGCCGACGTGGCCTCCTACCGCCTCAAGCAGAAGAACATCCGCACCCTGTCCGCCTGCGGCTCGCTGGTGGTGGTGGCCTTCTACCTGATCGCGCAGATGGTCGGCGCCGGCAAGCTGATCGAGCTGCTGTTCGGCCTGAACTACCACGTCGCGGTGGTCATGGTCGGCATCCTGATGGTGCTCTACGTGCTGTTCGGCGGCATGCTCGCCACCACCTGGGTACAGATCATCAAGGCCGTGCTGCTGCTGTGCGGCGCCTCCTTCATGGCGATCATGGTGCTCAAGCACGTCAACTTCGACATCAGCGCGCTGTTCTCCGAAGCCATCAAGGTACACCCCAAGGGCGAGGCCATCATGAGCCCCGGCGGCCTGGTGAAGGACCCGATCTCGGCCTTCTCCCTGGGCTTCGCGCTGATGTTCGGCACCGCCGGCCTGCCGCACATCCTGATGCGCTTCTTCACCGTCAGTGACGCCAAGGAAGCCCGCAAGTCGGTGTTCTTCGCCACTGGTTTCATCGGCTACTTCTACATCCTGACCTTCATCATCGGCTTCGGCGCCATCGTGCTGGTGAGCACCAACCCGGCCTTCAAGGACGCCGCCGGCGCCCTGATCGGCGGCAACAACATGGCCGCCGTGCACCTGGCCGACGCCGTGGGCGGCAGCCTGTTCCTGGGCTTCATCTCCGCGGTGGCCTTCGCCACCATCCTCGCGGTGGTCGCCGGCCTGACCCTGGCCGGTGCCTCGGCGGTGTCCCACGACCTGTACGCCAGCGTGCTCAAGGGCGGCAAGGCCAACGAGAAGGACGAGCTGCGCGTGTCGAAGATCACCACCGTCGCCCTGGGCGTGGTCGCGATCATCCTCGGCATCCTGTTCGAGAAGCAGAACATCGCCTTCATGGTCGGCCTGGCCTTCTCCATCGCCGCCAGCTGCAACTTCCCGGTGCTGCTGCTCTCGATGTACTGGAAGAAGCTGACCACCCGCGGCGCCATGATCGGCGGCTGGCTGGGCCTGATCACCGCGGTGGTGCTGATGATCCTCGGCCCGACCATCTGGGTGCAGATCCTCGGCCACGAGAAGCCCATCTACCCGTTCGAATACCCGGCGCTGTTCTCCATGGCCGTGGCCTTCGTCGGCATCTGGTTCTTCTCCATCACCGACAAGTCGGCGGCGGCGGACGAGGAGCGCGCACGCTTCTTCCCGCAGTTCATCCGCTCGCAGACCGGCCTGGGCGCCAGTGGCGCGGTAGCCCACTGATGCCTCGCGGCTGACCCCGACGAAGCCGGAGGCCCGCCTCCGGCTTCGCCTTTTACGCACTGCCACAAGGGGTTCGCGATGCCCGAGAGCTTCAACTTCTCCGCGCCGCCGTTCGACCAGCTGCGCGCGAGTGAGCGCCAGGCCTTCGCCGAGGCCCTGAGCGTCGCCTACTACACCAGTGGCGAGACCGTGCTCGAAGCCGGCGCCGCGGTGCCCTGCCTGTTCATCGTGCTCAAGGGCGTGGTGGAGGAGCGCGGCGAGGACGGCAAGCTGTTCGCCCAGTACGCCGGCGACGACCTCTTCGACATCCGCGGGCTGTTCTCCGGCAGCAGCAAGCACGACTACCGCGCGGTGGAGGAGAGCATCCTCTACGAACTGCCGGCCAGCACCTTCCACCAGCTGTGCGGCGACAACCCCGGCTTCGCCCGCTTCTTCCAGGCCGACCTCGCGGCCAAGCGCCAGCTGGCGCGGCGCGACGGGCAGAACCTGGCCGAATTCATCCTCACCCGCATCGCCCGCGAGCACCTGCTGCCGGCCCTCGAGGTGGACGCCGGGCTGCCTCTGGGCGACGCCGCGCGCCTGCAGCTCAGCCATGGCGCCGACGCCCTGCTGGTGCGCAGCGCCGGCGAGCTGGGCATCGTCACCCGCACCGACCTGATGCGCGCGCACTTCCGCGACGGCCGCGCCGAGGACGAGGCCATCGGCCCGCTCGCCCACGGCCCGCTGGCCAGCGTCGAGCTGGGCGACTTCCTGTTCGACGCCATGATCCTCATGACGCGCCTGCGCATCGAGCGCGTCGCGGTGCGCGAGGACGGCGAAATGGTCGGCCTGCTGCACCTGACCCAGGTGCTCAGCCTGTTCTCCACCCACTCCCACGTGCTGGCGCTGCGCATCGCCCGCGCCGAGACCGAGGAGGAGCTGCGCGCCGCCGCCGAGACCCTGCACACCCTGATCGCCACCCTGGCCGGCAACGGCATCCGCCTGCGCTTCATCATGCAACTGGTCGGTGCGCTCAACGAGCAGTTGCTCGAACGTCTCTTCGAACTATTGATACCGCCGCCGTTGCGCAGCCGCTGCTGCCTGGTGGTGATGGGCAGCGAAGGCCGCGGCGAGCAGTTGCTCAAGACCGACCAGGACAACGCCCTGATCCTCGCCGACGACTTCCCCCGGGAGCAGGCCCTGGCGCTGATGCAGCGCTTCAGCGATGCCCTGCTGGCCTGCGGCTACCCGCCGTGCCCCGGCGGCGTCATGGCCAGCCATGCGGACTGGTGCAAGCCGCTGGCGGCCTGGCTGCGCGAGCTGAACACCACGGCACTGGAAGGGCGCCCGGAGCAATTGCTGCGCCTGTCGATCCTCGCCGACGCCTGGCCGGTGGCCGGCAACCGCCAGCTGTTCGAGAGCCTGCGCCAGGGCCTGCTGGGCTTCGCCACGGACGGCGAGCGCTGGCTGGCGGACATTGCCGTGGCGGCCCTGCAGTTCGACACGCCGCTGACCTTCCTCGGCCAGTTGAAGACCCGCGAGGAACACCTGGACATCAAGCGCGGCGGCATCTTCCCCATCGTCCATGGCTGCCGCGTGCTGGCCCTGCGCGAGGGCCTGGAGGTCCGCGGCAGCCTGGCCCGGCTGGAGGCGCTGCAGGCGCGCGGGGTGCTCGACGAGGGCCTGGCGGAGAACCTCGCCGAGGCCTTCGAACTGTTCCTGCAACTGCGCCTGACCCAGCAACTGGCCGGCGAGCGCGACGGCCGCCAGCAGGGCCTGGACGTGGCCCGCCTGAGCCGCCACGAGCGCGACATGCTGCGCTTCGGCCTGCACGCGGTGAAGAAATTCAAGCAGAGCCTGGAAAGGCAGTTCCACCTGGAGAGCCGATGAACGCCCTGGTGAAGATTCCCGACCAGCACTGGTCCGGCTGGCGCCGCCGGCTGTACTGGTACCTGCACGCCCCGGAGGAGGCCGAGGAAATCGTCTCCCTGGACCTGGAGACCACCAGCCTCGACCCGCGCAAGGCGGACATCCTGAGCATAGGCGCGGTGCTCATCCGCCGCGGCAAGCTGGTGCTCGGCGAGCGCCTGGAACTGCTGGTGGAGCCGCCGGCCAGCCTCGACGGCGAATCGATCCGCATCCACAAGCTGCGCCGCGCCGACCTCGAAGGCCAGCTGCCGCTGGACGAGGCGCTGCGCCGGACGCTGGCCTTCATCGGCGACCGCCCGCTGCTGGGCTACTACCTGTCGTTCGACGTCGCCGTGCTGCGCCGCCACCTGCGCGAGCGCCTGGGCGAGGCCCTGGTCAACCCGCGCATCGAGGTCTCCGCGCTGTACCAGCGCAAGATGGCGCGGCGCTACCCGGACCTGCACCTGGACCTGCGCTTCGACACCCTGGCGCGCACCCTGGGCATCCCCGTGGAAGGCCGCCATACGGCGCTGGGCGATGCGCGCAGCGTGGCGCTGATGTTCCTGCGCCTGCGCAAGGGCTCGCTGCCCGACCTGCAGCACTGAGCGCCGGGCCCGCGGCGCAGAAAAACTGAATCCCGGCGCAGCGGCGCCAGTCCCAATAGCAGGTGGGCAGCCCCGTGCGCTGCCCGTTCCGCGGACGCGGGCCCGCAGCGCAGGCCCGCCGCCCGACTGCCTACGGGAGACGCACCATGGGAACCATTCTGCTGGTCATCCTCATCCTTCTGCTCATCGGCGGCCTGCCGGTGTATCCCTATTCACGCAGCTGGGGCTACGGGCCCTCGGGGATTTTCGGCGTGGTCCTGGTGGTGTTGCTGGTCATGCTGTTGCTGGGCTACGTGTAGCGTGAACCCTTCGCGGTTCGCCGCAGGCTGGTGGGGCGCAAAGTGATCCAGGACACAGCCCACCTTTTCCCCACGTCCTACCATGATGGCCTTTTGGAGGACGGGGGAAAGGGAATGCTCGGAGTCGTACTGGTCGCCCTGGGCAGCCTGTGGCTGCTCGGCCAGTTGTTCAGCGGCCTGGTGGCGTTGCCGGCGGCGGACTGGCTGGCGCGGGAGAGCGATCCGCAACGCTACTGGCAGTTCGTCTACTTCGCCCCCGCCCTGTTGCTGGCGCTGGGGGCCTTTCTGTTGCGCTACCGCGTGCACTCGTTCGCCGGCCTGCGCCGCGAGAAGGTCAATTGCGCGACCTTCCTGCTGATCTTCGCGGGCGTCGCCCTGGTCCTCGGGAAGCTTTCCTGCCTGCTTCTTCCATTGTTCTGAAGGCCGCGTCCGCCCTGGCTGTGGCGCCGGTTTGCCGGCGCCATTCAGCAGCCTGATTAAAGCGCAGCGCGGGTGGAGCCTTGGCTACACTGCCGGACAATTCCCCGGATAAGACAAGGCAACCCCCTATGCAAAACCGCATGATGATCACCGGCGCCGGTTCCGGCCTGGGCCGCGAAATCGCCCTGCGCTGGGCCCGCGAAGGCTGGCGCCTGGCCCTGGCCGACATCAACGACGAAGGCCTGGCCGAAACCCTGCGCCTGGTGCGCGAGGCCGGCGGCGACGGCTTCACCCAGCGCTGCGACGTGCGCGACTACAGCCAGCTCACCGCCCTGGCCCAGGCCTGCGACGAGAAGCTCGGCGGCATCGACATCATCGTCAACAACGCCGGCGTGGCCTCCGGCGGCTTCTTCGAGGAGCTGTCGCTGGAGGACTGGGACTGGCAGATCTCCATCAACCTGATGGGCGTAGTCAAGGGCTGCAAGGCCTTCCTGCCGCTGCTGGAGCGCAGCCACGGGCGGATCATCAACATCGCCTCCATGGCGGCGCTGATGCAGGGCCCGGCGATGAGCAACTACAACGTGGCCAAGGCCGGCGTGGTGGCGCTCTCGGAGAGCCTGCTGGCCGAGCTGAGCCTGGTGGACGTGAAGGTCCACGTGGTCTGCCCGTCGTTCTTCCAGACCAACCTGCTGGACTCCTTCCGCGGCCCCAGCCCGGAAATGAAGAGCCAGGTGGGCAAGCTGCTGGAAGGCTCGCCGATCAGCGCCGCCGACATCGCCGACTACATCCACCAGGAGGTCGGGCGCGGCAGCTTCATGATCCTGCCCCACGAGCAGGGCCGCCTCGCCTGGCAGGTCAAGCAGCAGAACCCGCAGGCGATCTACGACGAAATGACGCGCATGGCGCAGAAGATGAAGGCCAAGCAGCGCAACCCGGCCTGAGTTTCTGCACCGCTTCGGTGCAAGCGAAAACAGGGCTTGCCCAGGGCGGTGCAAAAGCGTAGTTTGGCGTCACCGGCCTGCCTGCCGATGTATGTTGGACCCCAGTGAAAGCCCCGCCTCCATCGCGGGGCTTTCGCTTTTCCGGGCCGGCCACGCAACATTGCCGCCTGCTGCTTTCCCGGCGCCGGCGCCTGTGCTAGAAGGCAGCGTCGTCCACAGGGAGTCTCAGCGTCTTGCAGTCCGAATCCATCGTCTATGGTTGCATCCGCGACTGGCCCGGCGACTCCATGGAGCGGCGCCTGCGCCGCGCGGCCAACCGCAAGGTGCTGGACAGCCTGCCGGTGGGCGAGGCCTGGCCGTTCCTCGGCCGCGAGATGTTCAGCCGCTGCGAGCAGGAGGGCGCCGGCCTGTACCAGTCGCAGGTGATCCACTTCGGCGCCAGCTACCCGGCCATCGAATACGAATGGAACCTGTGGGTGGAACAGTTCGAGGCACTGCTCAAGCGCCTGTACTGGGCCAGCGCGGTGGTCCACCTGGAAACCGAACTCAACGGCTGCCACACCTTCCGCTGGGAATCCGAACGCGGCTTCCACAGCCCCCGGGAGGGCGACCTGCGGGTACGCTGCGCCTGGGAACGCGAGGGCGGCCTGCGCGGCTGAGCCCCAAGGAAAGCAAGATGCTCAACTACCTCTGGTTCCTCCTCGCCGCCTTCTGCGAGATCGCCGGCTGCTACGCCTTCTACCTCTGGCTGCGCCTGGACCGCACGCCCCTGTGGATAATTCCCGGATTGTTCAGCCTGCTGTGCTTCGCCCTGCTGCTGACCCGCGTCGAGGCGGCCTATGCCGGGCGCTCCTACGCGGCCTATGGCGGCATCTACGTGGCCGCGTCGCTGTTCTGGCTGGCCTACGTGGAGAAGAGCCGGCCGTTGTGGAGCGATTGGCTGGGCGTGGCGCTGTGCATCGTCGGCGCGAGCGTGGTGCTGCTGGGGCCGAAGCTGGCGCCTTGATGGAGGCTGGCTTTTCGTAGGAGCGAGCTTGCTCGCGAATGGTGTTTGCTGGGGATTTCAGGTGCTGGGCTTTAGAGCACCCTCTTCCCAGCCCTCTCCCTGAAGGGAGAGGGGGCCGTTCGGTGTCTGGGGTGGTTTCTATGCCCGCCGGCAATGCTGGAGTTGCCGGCAAGCACTGTCGTTTCGGTATGCACGGATAGCTCCCTCTCCCTTCAGGGAGAGGGCGGGGGGAGAGGGTTGCAAGGGGCAGCTGAGCACCAGGAGCCAGGTTCGCGAGCAAGCTCGCTCCTACGAAAAGCAGCCCCCCTCAATCCTCCAGCCACTCCTTGGGCACTTCCACCTTGAGCATCAGCTGGCACTGCTGGCTCTCCGGGTCGAACACGATCACCGCCTCGCCGCGCTTGAGCGCGTGGCGGGCGCGTTCGACGCGGGTGGCCAGGGGCGTGTCGTCGCCGTTGTCGGTGCCTTCGCGGGTGACGAAGTCTTCCAGCAGGTTGTTGAGGGTCTCGGCTTCGAGCAGGTCGTGGGGGATCAGCATGGCGGACATTCATCGGCATGGGGCGGAACAGGCGGCGATTCTAGTCGCGCGCGGGCTTGCCGGCGAGCCCGGGGCGCCTCAGTGGCGCCCCTTCTCGTCGTCCTTGTTGTTGTCCAGCAGCTCGCCCACCGGTTGCACGTGGGTGGTGCTCTCCATGTGCACCGGGTGTTCCAGCTGCTTGCTGAAGCGCTCGATGGCGCCTTCCTGGGGCTCGGCGTCGCTGTCGAACACCGGCGGGCTGAGCAGGTAGGCGCAGAGCAGCCGGGCCAGGTTGGACAGGCTGTCGATGTGGGTGCGCTCGTAGCCGTGGGTGGCGTCGCAGCCGAAGGCCAGCAGGGCAGTGCGGATGTCGTGGCCGGCCTCGATCGCCGACTGGGCGTCGCTGTGGTAGTAGCGGAACAGGTCGCGGCGCACCGCCACCTCGTGGCGCTCGGCCAGGCGCAGCAGGTGCCGGGAGAGGTGGTAGTCGTAGGGGCCGCCGGAGTCCTGCAGGGCCACGCTCACTGCGTGCTCGCTGGAGTTCTGCCCCTCGGCCACCGGGGCGATGTCGATGCCGACGAACTCGCTGACGTCCCAGGGCAGGGCGCCGGCCGCGCCGGAGCCGATCTCCTCGGTGATGGTGAACAGCGGGTGGCAGTCGATGGGCGGTTCCTGGCCGCTTTCCACCACCGCCTTGAGCGCCGCCAGCAGCGCCGCCACGCCGGCCTTGTCGTCCAGGTGGCGGGCGCTGATGTGGCCGCTGTCGGTGAACTCCGGCAGCGGGTCGAAGGCCACGAAGTCGCCGATGGACACGCCCAGCGCGGCGCTGTCGGCCGGGCTCACGGTGTAGGCGTCCAGGCGCAGCTCGACGTGGTCCCAACTGATCGGCAGGCTGTCCACCGCGGTGTTGAAGGCGTGCCCGGAGGCCATCAGCGGCAGCACGCTGCCGCGCAGCACGCCGTTGTCGCAGAACACGGTGACGCGGCTGCCCTCGGCGAAGCGGCTCGACCAGCAGCCCACCGGGGCCAGTGCCAGGCGGCCGTTGGGCTTGATCTCGCGGACGATGGCGCCGATGGTGTCCAGGTGCGCCGAGACCGCGCGGTCCGGGCTGTTGCGCCGGCCGGCGAGGGTCGCGCGGATGGTTCCGCGGCGGGTCATCTCGAAGGGGATGCCGATCTCCTCCAGGCGCTCGGCCACGTAGCGCACGATGGTGTCGGTGAAGCCGGTGGGGCTGGGGATGGCGAGCATCTCCAGCAGCACCCGCTGCAGGTAGTTGAGGTCCGGTTGCGGCAGTCGGCTCATGCGGGCACCTCGCGGTCCAGGGGTTCGCGGCTGAGCGGGAAGAGCAGGTCGAGGAAGCGCTCGGCGGTGGGTTGCGGTTCGTGGTTGGCCAGGCCCGGGCGCTCATTGGCCTCGATGATCACGTAGGCCTCGCCTTCCACGTCGGGCACCAGCAGGTCCAGCCCGGTGACCGGGATCTCCAGCGCCCGCGCGGCGCGGATGGCGGCCTCGCGCAGGGCCGGGTGGAGCTTGTCGGTGACGTCTTCCAGGGTGCCGCCGGTGTGCAGGTTGGCGGTGCCGCGCACGGCCAGGCTGCGGCCCTCGGGCAGCACGTCGTCGTAGCCGAAGCCGGCGGCATGCAGGGTGCGCTCGGTCTCGCCGTCCAGCGGGATGCGGCTTTCGCCGCCGGTGGCGGCCTGGCGCCGGCGGCTCTGCGCCTCGATCAGCTGGCGGATGCTGTGGCGGCCGTCGCCGATCACCGTGGCCGGGTGGCGCACCGCCGCGGCCACCACTTCGTAGCCGATCACCAGTACGCGCAGGTCCTGGCCGGGGTGATAGCTCTCCAGCAGCACGCGGCCGTCGAACTGGTGGGCATGCTCGATGGCCGCCTCGACCTCCTCGATCTTCGTCAGGTTCACCGCCACGCCCTGGCCCTGCTCGCCGTCCACCGGCTTGACCACCAGCGCGCCGTGCTCGGCGAGGAACGCGGCGTTGTCCCTGGCGCTGCCGACCAGGCGCTGCTGCGGCTGCTTCAGCCCGGCGCGGGCGAGGGCGCGGTGGGTCAGGCGCTTGTCCTGGCAGAGGGTCATGCTCACCGCGCTGGTCAGGTCGCACAGCGACTCGCGGCAGCGGATGCGCCGGCCGCCCTGGGTCAGGCTGAAGAGGCCGGCGGCGGCGTCCTGCACCTGCACCTCGATGCCGCGGCGATGGGCCTCGTCGACGATGATCCGGGCGTAGGGGTTCAGGCCCTGCTCGGGGCCCGGGCCGAGGAACAGCGGCTGGTTGATGCCGTTCTTGCGCTTGATGGCGAAGGTCGCCAGCTCGCGGAAGCCGAGCTTGCGGTACAGCGCCTTCGCCTGCTGGTTGCTGTGCAGCACCGACAGGTCGAGGTAGGCCAGCTCGCGGCTCATGAAGTGCTCGATCAGGTGGCGCACCAGCGCCTCGCCGACGCCCGGGCGGCTGCACTGCGGGTCCACCGCCAGGCACCAGAGGCTGGAGCCGCGCTCGGGGTCGTGGAAGGCCTTGGTGTGGTTCAGGCCCATGACCGCGCCCACGGCGTTGCCGGTGGCGCTGTCCTCGGCCAGCCAGTAGGTGGGGCCGCCCTGGTAGTGCGGGGTGAGCCGCTCGGCGTCCACCGGCAGCATGCCGCGCGCCAGGTACAGGCGGTTGACCGCCGCCCAGTCGTCCTCGCCGTGCACCCGGCGGATGCGGAAGCCGCGGAAGGAACGGTGCGCCGGCCGGTAGTCGGTGAACCACAGGCGCAGGGTGTCGGAGGGGTCGAGGAACAGCTGCTGCGGGGCATGGGCCAGCACCTGCTGCGGCGCCGCCACGTAGAGCGCGATGTCGCGCTCGCCGGGGCGCTCGTTGAGCAGCTCGGCGGCCAGCGCGTCGGGTTCGGCGAAGGTGTGCCCGATCAGCAGCCGGCCCCAGCCGCAGTGCAGGCTGTGGGGCTCGCAGCCGGGCTGCTCGTGGTCCTCGGCGAAGCGCGCCTGCAGGCGCTGGTAGGTCGGCACTTGGCCGCGCAGCAGGCGCTGGTTGTGCGGATGGGGCAGGTTGAAATGGCTTTTCATGGTTCGCTCCCTGGTGGGCGGGCCGCCGGTACGGTGCCGGTGGCCCGCGCTGCTGGCTGGGTCAGATTCCCTGTTCGGTCAGCCAGAGGTTGAGGGCGGCCAGCTGCCAGAGCTTGGAGCCGCGCAACGGGGTGAGGTCGTCCTGCGGGTTGCCGAGCAGGCGGTCGATCTGCGCCGGCTCGAACAGGCCGCGGTCCTGGCTGGGGTCCAGCAGCAGCTCGCTGACCCAGGCCCGGGTGTTGCCCTGCAGGTGCTTGAGCCCCGGCACCGGGAAATAGCCCTTGGGCCGGTCGATCACCTCGGCCGGGATCACCCGCCGCGCCGCGGCCTTGAGCACCTGCTTGCCGCCGTCGCCGAGCTTGAAGCGCGCCGGGATGCGCGCCGAGAGCTCGGCCAGGCGGTAGTCGAGGAACGGCACGCGGGCTTCCAGGCCCCAGGCCATGGTCATGTTGTCGACGCGCTTGACCGGGTCGTCCACCAGCATGATGGTGCTGTCCAGGCGCAGCGCCTTGTCCACTGCATCGCTGGCGCCGGGCATGGCGAAGTGCTCGGCGACGAAGGCCTGGGCCACGTCCTCCACGCGCATGGCCGGGCGCACGGTGCTCTGGTATTCGCCATGGCTGCGGTCGAAGAAGGCCGCGCGGTAGGCATGCAGCGGCGAGGCGGCGTCGACCATGGGCGGGTACCAGTGGTAGCCGGCGAAGAGCTCGTCGGCGCCCTGGCCGCTCTGCACAACCTTGCAGTGCTTCGATACCTCTCGGGCGAGCAGGTAGAAGGCGATGCAGTCGTGGCTGACCATGGGCTCGCTCATGGCGCGGAAGGCCGCCGGCAACTGCTCGATCACCTCCTTCTCGGCGATGCGCAGCTGGTGGTGGCGCGTGCCGTAGCGGCGGGCGATGAGGTCGGAGTAGTGGAACTCGTCGCCGCGCTCGCCGCCGGCATCCTCGAAGCCGATGGAGAACGTCAGCAGGTCTTCCACCCCGGCCTCGTGCAGCAGGCCGACCAGCAGGCTGGAGTCCACCCCGCCGGAGAGCAGCACGCCCACCTCGCGGGCGGCGCGCTGGCGGATGCCGACCGCTTCGCGCAGGCTGTCCAGCACGCGGTCTTCCCAGTCTTCCAGGCGCAGTTCGCGCTCGTCCTCGCGGCAGCCGTATTCCAGGCGCCACCAGCAGTGCTGCTCGCTGCGGCCGTCGGCGTCGATGCTCATCCAGGTCGCCGGCGGCAGCTTGCGCACGCCGTTGAGGAGGGTGCGCGGGGCGGGCACCACGGCGTGGAAGTTCAGGTAGAGGTTGAGCGCCTCGGCATCCAGGCTGGTGTCGACGCCGCCGCCCTGCAGCAGCGCCGGCAGGCTGGAGGCGAAGCGCAGGCGCTGGCCGTCGCGGGCGAGATACAGCGGCTTGATGCCCAGGCGGTCGCGGGCGATGAACAGCCGGCGGGCGTCACGCTCCCAGATGGCGAAGGCGAACATGCCATTGAGCCTGGGCAACAGGTCCTTGCCCCAGGCGTGGTACCCCTTGAGCAGCACCTCGGTGTCGCCGCCGGAGAAGAAGCGGTAGCCCAGCGCTTCCAGCTCCTTGCGCAGCTCGGGGTAGTTGTAGATGGCGCCGTTGAACACCAGGGACAGGCCCAGGGTGGTGTCGATCATCGGCTGGCCGGAGGCTTCGGCCAGGTCCATGATCTTCAGACGGCGGTGGCCGAGGGCCACCGGCCCTTCGCTGTGGAACCCCCAGGCGTCCGGGCCGCGGGGGGCGAGATGGTGAGTGATGCGTTCGACCGCCGCGAGGTCGGCCGGTTGCTCGTCGAAACGTAGTTCTCCTGCTATGCCGCACATTTTCCTTACCGGTTCTCCGTTGGGGATGAATGGGGGGTCAGGCCGGGGCCCTTTTTTCGTGTTAACAGAAAGACTGTTTCATGTGAAAGTAGTTCTATGATTTTTTTATGAAAAAATGCCTGATAAGTTCGGATAATTGATTATGGCTGAAAGGAATATGTCCACGGAGGACGCCTACGCGCTGTCCATGTTCCAGGCCCTGCGGCGGCTGCAGCAGGGTAGCGAGGTGCATGCCAAGCGCCTGGGCCGCTACGGCGGGCTGACGCCGCTGCAGCTGCTGATCCTGCAGGTGCTGCTGGTGGAGCGGGAGATCACCGCCAGCCGCCTGGCCAAGCGTGTGAGCCTGTCCCAGGCCTCGCTCTCCGGCGTCCTCGACCGCCTGGAGAGCCGCGGCCTGCTGGCCCGCCGGCGCGACGAGCAGGACAGGCGCAAGCAATGGCTGCTGCTGGAAGACGCCGGCCGCGACGCGCTGCAGTCGGCGCCGCCGCTGCTGCCGGAATACGTGCTGGCGCGCTTCGCCGAGCTGCCCGAGTGGGAGCGCCATGCGGTGCTGGCGGGGTTGCTGCGGGCAGCGGAACTGTTCGAGTTGCCGGAGGAGGAAGAAGAGGAATGAGGGGCCACGCCATGGCCTGGCTGGGGGGCTGATCGCGGACGGAGTCCGCTCCTACAGGTTGCCGAGGCACAGCATTTCCCCGTAGGAGCGGACTCTGTCCGCGATTCGCGCGCAGGGCGCGCTCCTACAGGAGAATGGTGTGGGTGGGGCACTACCGTTCGCGGTTATCCGCCGTTGGCCGTAACACCGGGGCCGCCCACGGCGGATAACGCCGTAGGCGTCATGCGCCCTACGATGTCGCCATTACCCTTGGCCCTCATGCCAACAGCTTCTGCGCCGCCAGCGACAGGCTCACCGCCAGCAGCATCACCGCGAAGATCCGTTGCAGGGTCGCCCCGCCCAGGCGCAGGGCCAGGCGGTTGCCGGCCAGCACGCCGAGGGCGCCGCCGGCGGCCAGCGCCGCCAGCAGCGGCATGGGCGGCTGGGCGTGGCTGAGGTAGAGCAGGAAGCCACCGCCGGAGACCAGGGCGATCACCGCCATGGAGGTGGCCGTGGCCGCCAGCATCGACAGCGGGGTGAACCACAGCAGCCCCGGCACTATCAGGAAGCCGCCGCCGACCCCCATCAGCCCCGAGAGCAGCCCCACCGCCAGGCCCAGGCCGAGCAGCGGCGCGTTGCCCGTGGCCTGGC
>NZ_QGSL01000107.1:1147829-1149035 GCF_003176655.1 Pseudomonas sp. RW407
ACCGGTCTCGCCATTCTCCAGCGGGTTTTCCGGGAACTCCCAGTTGCCGTTCTCGTCGACCACGGTGGTGACGGTGCTGCCATCCGGCAGTTCCACGGTGACGATGCCTTCCGGCTCACCGGTACCGCCCAGGCCATTGCCACTGTTGTCGGTGATGACCGGCGGTTCCGGCGCGATGGTATCGGCCGGACCGGTTTCGGTCGGCGGGCTGATGTTGCCCGAGGGATCGGTGATGGTGACGGTGCCGCTCTCGCCGTTCTCCAGCGGGTTTTCGGGGAATTCCCAGTTGCCGTTGCCGTCGACGACGGTGGTGACGGTGCTGCCGTCCGGCAGTTCGACGGTGACGATGCCTTCCGGTTCGCCGGTACCGCCCAGGCCGTTGCCATTGTTATCGGTGATCACCGGCGGCTCCGGCGCGATGACGTCGGCCGGCTCAGTAGTCACCGGCGGACTGATGTTGCCCGACGGATCGGTGATGGTGACGGTGCCGGTCTCGCCGTTTTCCAGCGGATTCTCCGGGAATTCCCAGTTGCCGTTTTCATCGACGATGGTGGTCACGGTGCTGCTGTCCGGCAGCTCGACGGTGACGATGCCTTCCGGTTCGCCGGTACCGCCCAGGCCGTTGCCGTTGTTGTCAGTGATGACTGGCGGCTCCGGTGCAATGACATCAGCCGGCTCGGTCACGGTGGGCGGGCTGACATTGCCCGACGGGTCGGTGATGGTGACGATACCGGTCTCGCCATTCTCCAGCGGGTTTTCGGGGAGTTCCCAGTTGCCGTTCTCGTCGACCACGGTGGTGACAGTGCTGCCGTCCGGCAGTTCGACGGTGACGATGCCTTCCGGCTCGCCAGTGCCGCCCAGACCATTGCCGTTGTTGTCGGTGATGACCGGCGGCTCCGGGGGAACCAGGTCAGCCGGTTCGGTGATGGTGGGCGGGCTGACGTTGCCCGAGGGATCGGTGATGGTGACGATGCCGCTCTCGCCATTCTCCAGCGGGTTTTCCGGGAACTCCCAGTTGCCGTTCCCATCGACGACGGTGGTCACGGTGCTGCCGTCCGGCAGTTCGACGGTGACGATGCCTTCCGGCTCGCCAGTGCCGCCCAGGCCGTTGCCATTGTTGTCGGTGATCACCGGCGGTTCCGGGGCCGTGGTGTCGATGGGCTCTATCTCGGCCGGGCCGGTTTCGGTCGGCGGGCTGACATTGCC
>NZ_QGSL01000107.1:1149045-1161818 GCF_003176655.1 Pseudomonas sp. RW407
GTGAATGCTCCTAATAACGGCTTGTGTGTTGTGCCTGACTCCGAGCAGAAAGTGTTTTATTCCGTTATTTACTTTTTTATATAGCGACACTTGTAAAAAACGCCATGAATATGGCGTGGATGGAAACAGGTGCGCTTCTTCTTGCTACGTAAGGCGGGTGACATGACGCCAAACTGCAGCAAAAGTGTCAAGCGATATTTCACTTTTGTGAGGAGCAAAAGGCGAAGTGCATTAGCGGATACTCGAAACTGATCTTGCCAGGTATGAATTTTCCTGGTTGAACAAGCGAAAGGTTATTGCTTTTCGAAAAGAGCCGCAGTCAATGGAAGTTTCAAATATGCATTTCAGAAGTGCCCGAACGCCGAGGGGCGGGCGTCAACCGCCCCTCGGCGAAGAGTGAGGTGCAAGTTACAGGCGAATATTCCGGGAGTGTTCTCTTTCATTTCCAGGCGGAACATCCGAACTTGCCCGTAACTGCCATCAGGAACGGGATGGATAGCTCGAATACTTCACCAACCCCGGAATACCACTGCGGGCATTGGCGGCGGCGGCCAACTGGCGTTCCTCGGCACTGGCATGTTCGCGGTCCCAGGCCAGCACCTTGGGCGTCATCAGCTTGTGCCAGAGCGGCGGCAGCATGGCGACGATGATGGTCGTCAGGTAGCCGCCGATCATCATGGGCGCGTCGGGGAAGGGTTTCAGGTCCTGGTAGGGGACTTCGCCCTGGGCGTGGTGATGGGAGTGGCGGGTCAGGTTGAACATGGTCCAGGAGCTGATGCGCCTGTTGGTGTTCCAGGAATGCCGCGGCTGCACGGGGGTGGCCGGGTTGCGCACCATGCCGTAGTGCTCCATGTAGTTGACGATCTCCAGCAGGGCCTTGCCCCACAGCCCGCAGGCGATGAAGAAGAGCGCGGCGGGCCACTGGCCGATGGCGTAGGCGGCGGCCACCAGCAGCAGGCTCATCCCGTGGCCGCGCAGGACCGCGTTGCGCCAGCCGAGCAGCCAGTAGCCCTTGCGCGCCAGGCGCTGCTTCTCGATGTGCCAGGCGCTGAGGTTGCCCCTGAGGGTCGAGATCAGCACGTGGGCGTAGACGTTGCGGCCGCGGGGCGCGGTGGCGGGGTCCTCGGTGGTGGAGACGTAGCGGTGGTGGCCGTAGACGTGCTCGATGGCGAAGAGGGTGTCGAAGCTGAACGCCAGCAGCCAGCGGCCGATGAGCATGGAGACCGGGTCCCAGGTGCGGTGCGTCAGCTCGTGGGCGGTGATGGTGCCGATGGTGCCGATCATCAGGCCGGTGAGGATCCACGCCGCGACGTGCTGGCCGATGCCGGTGGCGGCCCGGGCACCGAGCAGGTCGTAGCCCGTCGCCTGGCCCAGGGCGGCGCCGAAGCCGAGGAAGTCGCCGTCGCTGACGCCCCAGAGCGCCGCGAAGACGATGAAGCACAGCAGCGGCAATGCCAGCCACAGCTGGAAGGTGAGGATGCCCGGGTGCCTGAACTCGGGCGTGGTGGTGTCGTCACCGCAGACCAGGTCGCCGATCACGTAGAGAGTCAGCACGGCGACCAGGCCGTAAGTGATCCAGGGGCCGCCGGCGAGCAGGGCGGCGGCCGAGAACAGGCCGACGGCGTGGAAGAGGAAGTACTTGAGGTAGTGCAGCGCGTTCATGGGCGTCTCTCTTGTTATGGGATGGCACTTTTTACTGGATGGCACTTTCCGTGGTTGCGCACGGAGCCTGTTGCAGCGTGAAGCGGTCGGCATGGATGTTCTCGCGGGCGACGCCGTGCCGTTCCAGCAGGGCGCTGGCGCTGTCGATCATCCCCGGCGGCCCGCACAGGTAGGCGTGGCTGCCGGCCTGCAGCAGCACCGGGATCTGCTCGGTGACCAGGCCCCGCGCGCCGTCCCAGGGGGCCTGATGGTCCACTTCGGACAGCACCGGGACGAAATGGAAGGGGCCGGGCCACTGGCGGGCCAGGGCATGGATGTCCTCCAGGGCGTAGAGGTCGTGCGCCTGCCGGGCGCCGAACAGCAGGGTGACCGGGCGCCGCACGCCGCTGGCGAGCGCGTCCTGCAGGATGGCCAGCAGTGGCGCCAGGCCGCTGCCGCCGGCCACCAGCAGCAGCGGGGCCTCGGCCGGGCGCAGCTGGAACTGGCCCAGCGGGCCCTTGAGGCTCGCGCCCTGGCCGAGCAGCGGGCGGCTGTCGACCAGCCCGGTGAGCTGGCCGCCGGGCACCTTGCGGATGAAGAAGCTGACCTTGGCGTCGGCCCGGGGCGGGGAGGCGAAGGAGAAGCTCCGGGCGTGGCCAGGCAGGCAGTCCAGGCTGAGCTCGGCGTACTGCCCGGCCTTGTAGGGCAGGCTCGTTTCGAGCTGGAGGGTCAGGCGGGTTATGTCGTGGGTCAGCCTGTCCTGCGCCACCACCTTGCCGCGGACCTGGCGGGTATCCTGCTGCGCGCCGTCGAACTCGATGCTCACGTCGCCGCGCGGCACGCTCTGGCAGGCCAGGATGTAGCCCTGGTCGAGTTCCTGCGCGGAGAGGATGTAGCCGGTCTCGGTCAGTTCCCTGACCTTGCCCTGCACCAGCCGGCACTTGCAGGTGGCGCAACCGCCGACGCGGCAGCTGTGGGGGAAGTCGATGCCCTGGCGCAAGGCGGCCTGCAGCAGGGTCTCGCCAGGCTCGACGCGGATGCTGGCGCCGTTGATCGAGGCGTTCGCCGCACGGTTTCGGCTCAGAAAGGCAAACATGCGTCCTCCGTTCTAATCGTTGTGGGTTGGGACGCTTCGATGCTAGGGGCGGCGGCGGACGGCGGAGAGGTTCCCGATTGACATTCCAGGGGTCATTTGTTGACATCTTCGCGCCCCTGGAACCCTGTGAGGTCGAGCCCTTGTCGGACTTCGTGTTGCCAATGCCCTACCTGCGGCAGATCGCCGAGCAGCTGCGGGCCATGCAGAAGGACCCGCAGGCGTGGTTCGCCCGCAGCGGCCTGAGCGAGCGCCAGCTCGACGAGGCGGGCTTCCAGCTCGGCTTCCCGCAGTTCCAGCAGCTGCTGCGCGACGCCATCGCGCTGACGGCCGAACCGGCGCTGGGGCTGCTGATCGGCGAGCGCCTGGTGGCCAACACCCACGGCATACTGGGCTACGCGGCGATGCAGAGCGGCACGCTGCGCCAGGCCCTGGAGCTGCTGCAGCGCTACCTGGCCCTGCGCACCACGCTGGTCAGCCTGAGCTACGAGTGCGATGAACAGGCCGGGCAGGTGCATGTCCGCTTCCTGCCCGGCTACGCCCTCGGCGACATCGAGCGCACGGTGCTGGAGGCGGTGATGCTGGCGGTCAGCAACATCTTCGAGGCGATGACCCTGGGCAGTTGCCCGCTACGCCAGGTCCGGCTGCCTTTCGCGGTGCAGCCCTACGCCGCGCTGGCCGAGGAGCTGTTCCGCTGCCCGGTGGCCTATGGGCAGCGCTGGGCGGGCTTCAGCCTGGACCTGGCGGCCATCGACCAGCCGCTGAAGCTGGCCGACCCCGCGGCCTTCCGCGAGGCCGAGGCGATATGCCGGCGGGAGCTGGCGAGGCTGGGCGAGACCGCGACCATGGGCGCCCGGGTACGGCGGACGATGCTGGAGAAGCAGAACGGCTTCCCCAGCCTGAAGGTCACCGCGCGCCTGTTCCACATGACCCCGCGCACCCTGCACCGGCACCTGCTGGAAGAGGGCACTTCGTTCAGGCTGATCCTCGAGGACGTGCGCCGCACCCTGGCCATCGAGCACCTGAAGGCCGGCCACCTGAGCATCGAGGAGATCGCCTACACCCTGGGCTACACCGACCTGGCCAACTTCCGCCGCGCCTTCAAGCGCTGGGAGGGCATGCCGCCCTCGGCGTACCGCGCCCGGCTCGGCGCGCTCAACTGAGGACGTAGTCGACCGGCTGCAGGGGCGGCGGCAGGTCCCGGTAGCCCAGGGCGCCGAGGACGTCGCGCTCGATGATGCGGACCATGGCGTCGGTGGGCAGGTCGTTCTCCTCGCGGCCGAAGGGGTCTTCCAGCTCGTTGCTGATGGCGTCCAGGCCGAAGAAGGTGTAGCTGACGATGGTGGTGAAGATGGGCGCCATCCAGCCCAGCGGCTCGGCCATGGCGAAGGGCAGCAGGATGCAGAAGATGTAGATGGTGCGGTGCAGCAGCAGCGTGTAGGGGAAGGGGATCGGCGTCGCCTTGATGCGCTCGCAGATGCCCTGGGCATCGGTGAAGGCGCCCAGGCGCTGCTCCAGGGTCAGGTAGCGCCATTCGCTGATGCGCTTCTCCTCGGCCAGCTGCGAGCAGACGCTGCCGACGTGCTGCAGGATGCCGTCGGTGACGTTGTGCGCGGTGATGGGCGTGTCGCTGGCGAGCCAGGGGCGGGCGGCCTTCAGCTCGTCCTCGTTGCGCAGCCGTGCATTGAGCGCGTGGGCGTAGCCGCAGAGCGCGCGCAGCAGCTTCTCGCGCAGCGCCTGGTCCGTGATGACGACGCTCTCGCGGATGAACGAGCGCATCTCGATGACGATCGAGCCCCAGGTCTTGCGGCCCTCCCACCAGCGGTCGTAGCAGGCGTTGTTGCGGAAGCTCATGAAGATCGACAGCGACAGCCCCAGCAGGGTGAAGGGCGTGGCGTTGACCCGGGCGAAGAACGCCGGGTGGTGTTCCTCCACCAGCACGATCAGCGCCGCCAGGAGGGTGACCATCAGGCTGCGGAAGGCGATGCGCTTGGCGATGGAGCCCTTGAGCGTGAACAGCACGCGCAGCATGTCGGGTTGCGGTTGGACGATCATGGGGGTTCCCGCGGGGGCGGCTAGCCGCCGGTCATGTTCATGAAGCGGAGGATCTGCACCTCGCCGCCGACCTCGAAGTGGTGGCGCTGGGGCTTCAGGCGCATGGCCTGGCGGATCGCCCGGTCCAGCCGCTCGGCGTCGCCGGGGTGGCCGCGCAGCACCTGCTTGAGGTCGGCCGAATGTTCGTTGCCCAGGCACAGCAGCAGGCGGCCCTCGACGGTCAGGCGCACGCGGTTGCAGCTGCCGCAGAAGTTGTGGCTGTGCGGCGAGATGAAGCCGATGCGGATGTCCGGCGCCTCGGCCAGGCGGCAGTAGCGGGACGGGCCCTGGGTGGACTCGGCGGATTCGATGAGGCTGAACTTCTCGCCGATGCGTTCGCGCACCTCGTCGCTGGAGCAATAGGACTCGCCGCGCTGGTGCTCGCTGATGACGCCCAGGGGCATTTCCTCGATGAAGGAAATGTCCAGCTGGCGGTCGATGGCGAAACGCACCAGGTCGACCACCTCGTGGTCGTTGCGGCCCTTGAGCACCACGCAGTTGAGCTTGGTGTGGCGAAAGCCCGCGCGGCGCGCGGCGTCGATGCCGGCGATCACCTGGTCGAGGTCGCCGGTGCGGGTGAGCGCCTTGAAGCGCTGCGCATCCAGGCTGTCGAGGCTGATGTTCAGCCGTGCAAGGCCGGCGTCGTGCAGCGGTTGCGCCAGGCGCTGCAGCTGCGAGCCGTTGCTGGTCATACACAGCTCGCGCAGGCCGGGGAGGGCAGCGATGCGCGCGCACAGCTCGACGATGCCCTGGCGCACCAGGGGCTCGCCGCCGGTGAGGCGGATCTTGCGCGTGCCCAGGGCGACGAAGCGCTCCGCCACGCGGTACAGCTCGTCGAGGGTGAGGATGCGCTGGCGGGGCAGGAACTGCATGTTCTCGGCCATGCAGTACACGCAGCGGAAGTCGCAGCGGTCGGTCACCGACATGCGCAAGTAATCGATCTTGCGATTGAAACCGTCGATGAGTTCGCCAGTGGTGTTGTTCAATTCAGAGTTGCCTCTCGAGTTGATCGCTCATTGCTCTTTGCACGCATGCATTGATGTTTCAATCAATAACCTGGCGATCTTCGGAATGAGGCTAGCCAGCCACTATTGGAGCGTCAAATTGCTTTTGATTACCGGTTGATAAGAACGCTCTATCAAGTGGCTCCATTATTCTGGAAAGCGCTCTGGATCGGGAGCGGGAGGACTGATAGACGGTTCTGATCAGGGCGTAATTTATTTCGATTGGACGCAATGCTTGGTTCTCAATAGCCTGAGATCACAAGGCGAGCCAATGTCTCTCCGGTTTCCAGGCCAAGGCTTTGGAAGATGAACCCGAATGCAACTTCAATTCGCGGCGAAGAAGAAGTTTCGCCCGCAGTAGTTGCTCGTCCGGAGTTCGATATCGGTACGCCCGTAGTGTCGCCTTTTTCTGCCTGAGAACTTTCATTCTCTGCGTGTAATCGAGGAATGCCTGAATGAGCCAAGACGAACACATAAGGAGCTATACCGCGCCGGCCGCCGGCTGGGGCGCGCTCAAGAGCGTGACCAAGAGTTGGCTGGGCAGCGAGAACGCCGTCAAGAACCTGCGGGCGATGCTCAAGACCAACCAGAACAGCGGCTTCGACTGCCCCGGTTGCGCCTGGGGCGAGTCCCCCGAGAACGGCCTGGTGAAGTTCTGCGAGAACGGCGCCAAGGCGGTCAACTGGGAGTCCACCGGGCGCTCCGTCGACCCCGACTTCTTCGCCAAGTACAGCGTCAGCGCGCTGGCCGGGCAGAGCGACTACTGGCTCGAATACCAGGGCCGGCTCACCCACCCCATGCGCTACGACGCGGCCACCGACCACTACGTGGAAACCACCTGGGAGGAGGCCTTCGCCCTGGTCGCCAGGCACCTGAAGGCGCTGAAGTCGCCGGACGAAGCGGAGTTCTACACCTCCGGCCGGGCCAGCAACGAGGCGGCCTTCCTCTACCAGCTGTTCGTCCGCGCCTTCGGCACCAACAACTTCCCCGACTGCTCGAACATGTGCCACGAGGCCAGCGGCCTGGGCATGGCGGAAACCCTCGGGGTGGGCAAGGGCACCGTGGTCTTCGACGACCTGGAGAAGGCCGATGCCATCTTCGTCATCGGCCAGAACCCCGGCACCAACCACCCGCGCATGCTCGAACCGCTGCGCGAGGCCGTGCACCGCGGCGCCCAGGTGATCTGCATCAACCCGCTGAAGGAGCGCGGCCTGGAACGCTTCCAGCACCCGCAGCACCCCCTGGAGATGCTGAGCAACGGCTCGGAGCCGACCAACACCGCCTACTTCCGCCCGGCCCTGGGCGGCGACATGGCGATGTTCCGCGGCATGGCCAAGTTCCTCCTGCAGTGGGAACGCGAGGCCCAGGCCAACGGCGAGCCGCCGGTGTTCGACCATGCCTTCATCCGCGAGCACACCAGCGGCCTGGACGCCTACCTGGCGGCGGTGGACGCCACCCCCTGGGAGCACATCGTCGGCCAATCCGGCCTGAGCATGGCCGAGCTGGAGCTGGCGGCGCGCATGTACCGCCGCGCCGAGCGGGTGATCATGTGCTGGGCCATGGGCCTGACGCAGCACCGCCACTCGGTGCCGACCATCCAGGAGGTGGTCAACCTGCAACTGCTGCGCGGCAACGTCGGCAAGCCCGGCGCCGGCCTGTCGCCGGTGCGTGGCCACAGCAACGTGCAGGGCGACCGCACCATGGGCATCGACGAGAAGCCGCCGACCTGGCTGCTGGACGCCCTGGAGAAACGCTTCAAGTTCAAGGTGCCGCGTGGCCACGGCGACAACGCCGTGCTGGCCATCCAGGCCATGGAAGCCAGGCGCGCCAAGGTGTTCCTGGCCCTGGGCGGCAACTTCGCCCAGGCCACCCCGGACACCCCGCGCACCCACGCCGCGCTGCGCAACTGCGAGCTGACCGTGCACATCGCCACCAAGCTCAACCGTTCGCACCTGGTCACCGGCCGCGACGCGCTGATCCTGCCGTGCCTGGGCCGCACCGAGGTCGACCTGCAGGCCGACGGGCCCCAGGGCGTCACCGTGGAAGACACCTTCAGCATGGTGCACATCTCCCACGGCCAGCTGAAGCCGCGCTCGCCGCACCTGCGCTCGGAGCCGGCGATCATCGCCGGCATCGCCAAGGCCACCCTGGGCAACCAGCCGATCGACTGGGACTGGGCCATCGCCGACTACGGGCACATCCGCGACCTGATCGCCGACGTCATCCCCGGCTTCGCCGACTTCAACGCCCGGCTGCAGCACCCCGGCGGCTTCCACCTGGGCAACGACGCGGCCGAGCGGGTCTGGAAGACCACCAGCGGCAAGGCCCGCTTCACCCCCAGCGAACTGCCGCAGGAGCTGGTCAACCAGGCGGTGCTGGCGCGCGGCGAGCGGCCCGACCTGATCCTCCAGACGCTGCGTTCCCACGACCAGTACAACACCACCCTGTACGGCCTGGACGACCGCTACCGCGGGGTGTTCGGCCTGCGCGAGGTGGTCTTCGCCAACGAGCGGGACATCCGCCGCCTGGGCTTCGCCCCGGGCGACAAGGTCGACCTGGTATCGCTGTGGGAAGACGGCATCGAGCGTCGCGTCAGCGGCTTCCAGCTGGTGGCCTACGACCTGCCGGCGGGGCAGGCGGCGGCCTATTACCCGGAAACCAATCCGCTGGTACCGCTGGAAAGCTATGGCGACCGCACCTTCACGCCGACTTCCAAGTTCATCGCGATCAGGATCGAGAAAGCCCGGGAAGACAGCCTGATCCATTCGACTGTCGCCTGAGACGGACTCCCATACGGCAGGCGATTGGGGCCTGCCGTCACTCAATGAGCGATCAATAAGGGTTTCGCCATGTTGAACATACAGGCGTTGGACCTGGCGCGGATTCAATTCGCGTTCACGGTCTCTTTCCATATCATCTTCCCGGCCATCACCATTGGCCTGGCGAGTTTCCTGGCCGTGCTCGAAGGGCTCTGGCTGAAGTCCGGCAACCCGGTCTACAAGGACCTCTACAAGTTCTGGTCGAAGATATTCGCGGTGAACTTCGGCATGGGCGTGGTCTCCGGCCTGGTCATGGCCTACCAGTTCGGTACCAACTGGGCGCGCTTTTCCGACTACGCCGGCAGCATCACCGGGCCGCTGCTGACCTATGAGGTACTGACGGCGTTCTTCCTGGAGGCCGGCTTCCTCGGCGTGATGCTGTTCGGCTGGGATAGGGTGGGGCGCCGCCTGCACTTCTTCGCCACGGTGATGGTGGCCATCGGCACCATGATCTCGATGTTCTGGATCCTCTCGTCCAACAGCTGGATGCAGACGCCCCAGGGCATCGACATCGTCGACGGGCGCATCGTGCCGCTGGACTGGCTGAAGATCGTCTTCAACCCGTCCTTCCCCTACCGCCTGGTGCACATGGCGCTGGCCGCCTACCTGTCCACCGCCTTCTTCGTCGGCGCCTCGGCCGCCTGGCACCTGCTGCGCGGGCGCGACAACCCGGCCACGCGGACCATGCTGTCGATGGCCATGTGGATGGTCCTGGGCGTGGCGCCGCTGCAGGTGCTGGTGGGCGACGCCCACGGCCTGAACACCCTGGAGCACCAGCCGGCGAAGATCGCCGCCATCGAGGGGCACTGGGAGAACAGGCCGGGCGAGCCGACGCCGCTGATCCTCTTCGGCATCCCGGACATGCAGGCCGAGCGGACCCGCTACAGCCTGGAGGTGCCGTACCTGGGCAGCCTGATCCTGACCCACAGCCTGGACAAGCAGATCCCGGCGCTGAAGAGCTTCGCCCCGCAGGACCGGCCGAACTCCGCGGTGATCTTCTGGAGCTTCCGCCTGATGGCCGGGCTGGGGATGCTGATGATCCTCTGCGCCCTGGCCGCCCTGGTGCTGCGCCGCGGTGGCGCGCTGTACCGCAACCGCGCCTTCCTGAGCCTGGTGCTGGCGATGGGTCCCTCGGGGCTGATCGCGCTGCTGGCCGGCTGGTTCACCACCGAGATGGGCCGCCAGCCCTGGGTGGTCTACGGGATGCTGCGCACCAGCCAGGCGGTGTCCAACCACAACGTCGCGCAGATGAGCCTGACCCTGGCGCTGTTCGTGGTCATCTACTTCTCGGTGTTCACCGTCGGCCTGGGCTACATGATGCGCCTGGTGCGCAAGGGCCCGGGCCTGCACCACGACAACGATCCGCTGGTGAGCGAGCCCGCCGGGCACTCCAGCGTCCGCAGACCTATGTCGGTTGCCGGCTGAGGGGAGGTTGAAACATGGGTATTCAAGGCATCGACCTGTCGGTCATCTGGGGCGTGATCATCGCCTTCGGGCTGATGATGTACGTGATCATGGACGGCTTCGACCTGGGGCTGGGGATTCTCTTCCCGCTGGTGTCCGACTCCAGTGAACGCGACGTGATGATGAACACCGTCGCCCCGGTGTGGGACGGCAACGAGACCTGGGCCGTGCTGGGCGCCGCCGCGCTCTACGGCGCCTTCCCGCTGGCCTATTCGGTGATCCTGGAGGCGCTGTACCTGCCGCTGGTGCTGGTGCTGGCCGGGCTGATCTTCCGTGGCGTGGCCTTCGAGTTCCGCTTCAAGGCCAAGCCGCAGAAGCGCCACATCTGGGACAAGGCGTTCATCGCCGGCTCCTTCCTGGCGACCTTCTTCCAGGGCGTGGCCATCGGCACCTACATCGACGGCATCCCGGTGGTGGACCGGCAGTTCGCCGGCAGCCCGCTGGACTGGCTGTCGCCGTTCCCGCTGTTCTGCGGGGTGGGCCTGGTGCTGGCCTACGCGCTGCTGGGCAGCACCTGGCTGCTGGTGAAGACCGAGGGCATGCTGGAGTCGCGCATGCGCCACTACAGTCGGCCGCTGACCTACCTGCTGGCGGCGGTGATCGTGGTGATCTGCGCCTGGACCGCCTGGCTGCACCCGAACATCGCCCAGCTGTGGTTCTCCGGGCGCCACTGGGTGCTCTTCGCGGTGATCGCTGCCCTGGCGGTGGCGTCGATGTGCCTGATCCAGTCGAACCTGCGCAAGCGCCATTCGCACCTGCCGTTCATCAGCGTGCTGGTACTGATGTTCCTCGGCTACCTCGCCCTGGCGGTGAGCATCTGGCCGAAGATCATCCCGCCGGCCATCGATCTCTGGCAGGCCGCTTCGCCACCGTCCAGCCAGCTGTTCGCCCTGATCGGCGCGCTGTTCATCATCCCGATCATCCTCATGTACACCTTCTGGAGCTACCACGTGTTCCGCGGCAAGGTCACCGCCGCAGACGCCTACCACTAACTCCCTACGAGCCATACGACAGCTGGCGGTGGCCGCGCCCGAGCGCGGCCACCCCCGGCGCGGGGACGCTTTTTTCCGAATTCCAGCGGGCCGCCCATGCCGGCCCGGACAGATACCGATAACGGAGCCTTGCGATGAAAGACGACAAAGATGCCATCCGTGACGACGACGCCCACGAGCAGGATGCCGACCACGCCGACCAGGCGTTCGTGGAATCGCTCCGCGAGCTGATGGGCGAGTACGACAAGAGCCTGGAGGACGTCATCGAGATCCTCGAGACCGACGTCGACTGGATCGCCAACGGCCACCAGGCCAAGGGCGCGAAATACCAGAAGATCCGCGCCCGCAAGGTGTACCGCAACCCGCATACCGGCGAGACGGTGCGGACCAACAACCGCGACCACAAGACGCTGCTGGGCTGGAAGGACGCCTACGGCGAGGACGTGGTGGAGTCCTGGATCCTCAGCTAGCCGGGGAGGGCAACGGCGGATAACGCCGTAGGCGTTATGCGCCCTACGGGTCCCGGAAGGCACGTAGGGCGCATAACCGTTCGCGGTTATCCGCCGCCGGCCGGAACACCGACACCTGAGGATTCGCGCGGCTGGGGGCAATCGCGGACGGAGTCCGCTCCTACGGGTTGCCCAGGCGCCGTACCCTTGTAGGAGCGCGCCTTGCGCGCGAATCGCGGGCAGGGCCCGCTCCTACAGTTGAGGCCGGAGGTGGGCATGGGGTTGTCCATTGGGCTCCCGCGTTCGCGGGAACCCGCAGGAGGACTCCGTCCGCGATCAGCCATCGGCCGGATCATTTCTTGCCGGGCGTCAGCACCACGCTGGCCTCGGTGGTGAGCACGCGGAAGGTGAAGGTCTCCAGGAAGTACAGCTCCACGCTCGTCGCGGTGTGGCTGGCATAGCCGATGGAGATGTCCTGGCCGATATCCAGCTCGAAGTCCCCGCCGCGCGTGCTGAGCACGAACCCGCCTTCCAGGGCGGGGGCCCAGATGATACCGCCGTCAAGTTGCTGCTCCATGTGGTGGAAGACCGGGTAGCCCTCGTCGCTGCCGCCGCTCGCCGCCGTATAGGCGTCCGCGCCCAGCACCAGGGCGTAGGGGCCGTTGACGCCGGCCAGGCGCAGCTGGCTCAGCGCCTGCGCCACGGCGCCGGGGTAGCCGCGCACGTTGGCCGGCAGCACCACGCCGGCGTTGCTGCTGGCCTCGCGGATGCCCTGGATGCCGGCCGCGGCGTAGCCATCGAAGACCGCGCGGTCCTCGGCGAAGGCGAGCTTGCGGGCGGCCGCCTTCAGCGGGTCCCAGTCCGAATCGTCCGAGCCGCGCTCCACGTCGTCGATGGCCTGGCGGCTCAGCTCGAAGGGCACGCGCAGCTCGACGATCGCCCGGGCATCGCGCTGGGCGGCCTGGATGCCGTCGCCGGGCGCCTGCAGCGAATGCAGGTGGCCGGTGCCCACCGCGGACAGGGCCAGGCCGCCCGGCGGCGGCACGTCGACCACGCGCCGGGCCGCGAGGTGGCGCTTGAGGGTGCGCGTGGCCTCTTCGTCGATCTGGGCCCAGGCCTTGTCGGAGATGGGGGCGAGTTCACGGTGGAGGTTATTCATTGCCTGCTTCCTTTAGTGAGCCAATGCCGAGGGAGCCATCGCGGGGGCCGTCCGGGGG
>NZ_QGSL01000107.1:1161828-1175462 GCF_003176655.1 Pseudomonas sp. RW407
CTGTACCGCGCCTTCGACCCAGGCCGGGGTCCAGGATACATCGTCGCCGGCGATGAAGATGCCGCGCTGCTCGGCGGGCAACTCGTCCTGCATGAAGTGCGAGTACATGCGGTGGTTGTAGCGGTAGTGGCCGGGCAGGGCGCCCTTGAAGGCGCCGAGGAAGTGCGGGTCGGCCTCCCAGGACACGGTGATGGGGTTGCCGATGACGTGGCTGGCGATGTCCACCTTCGGGTAGACCTTCTTCAGGGCGTCCAGGGCCAGCTGCACGCGCTTCTCCACCGGGTGCGGGAGCATCTTCATGGCGTCGCTCATCCAGGAGTAGGACAGGCAGATCACCCCGGGCTTGTCGTCGCCGTTGTCGAACAGGTAGGTGCCGCGGGTCAGGCGGTCGGTGAGGGTCATGCTCATGACGTCGCGGCCGGTCTGCGGGTCCTTGTCCTTCCAGAACGGCCGGTCGACCATGACGAAGGTCTTCGACGACTGCATGTAGCGGGTGCGGTCCAGGGCCATCCACATCTTCTGCGAGAACAGCGCTTCCTCGCATTCGATCTGGGTGGTCAGCAGCCAGCTCTGGCAGGTGGTCAGCACCGCGGCGTACTCGCGGGTGTCGCCCCAGTAGTCGGTGACCGCCAGGTTGCCGCTGGCGGCGCGGGCGATCTTCTTCACCCCCGGGCGCGGCGCGCCGTTGTGCAGCCTGGCCAGGGACGTGCCGGCTGGCCAGTGCGCGCACTGTTCCGGCACGTGGTTCCAGATGCCCCGCGGCACCTGCTCGACGCCGCCCACCACCAGGTGCTGGTGGTCGTCGCAGTTGGTCATCACCACGCGGAAGATTTCCAGCATGGAGTTGGGGAAGTCCGAGTCCCAGCCGCCGGTGCCGAAGCCGACCTGGCCGAAGATCTCGCGGTGGTGGAAGGACAGGCGCGAGAAGGCCTTGGAGGTGGCGACGAAGTCATAGAAGGTGCGGTCGTCCCACAGCGGCACCAGCTCGTCCCACAGCGCCTTGAGCTTGACGGTGTCGCGCGCGCGGATGGCGTCCTGGATCTCGGAGAAGCGCGCACCGTCCTCCAGGGCGTCGGCCCAGGCCTGGGCGACCTCGCGGAAGATCGGCGGCAGGTCGTCGATCTTCTCCGCGTAGTGGCTGGTGCCTTCCAGGTCCACCACGGTACTGCCGGAGGCCGGCGTCAGCGGGTTGGGGAAGGGCTTGGTCTGCAGGCCGAGCTTGTCGACGTAGTGGTAGAAGGCCGTGCTGGAGACCGGGAAGCGCATGCCGCCCAGCTCGGCGATGATGCCGTCGGCGCCCTCGAAGGGCTCCGAGCGCAGCCGGCCGCCCAGTTTCGAGGCCTCGTAGACCACCGGTTTCAGGCCCAGCTTCATCAGTTCGTAGGCCGCCACCAGGCCGGCGATGCCGGCGCCGACGATGGCCACCTCCTTGCCATGGTTGTGCGCCGGGATGCTGCCCAGGCCCGCCGGGTGTTCCAGCCAGTCGTCGAAGGCGAAGGGAAAGTCCGGGCCGAAGATGGTCACCGGTTTCTTGCCGGGGGTATGGGGGTGGCGGTTGTTGTGCATTTGTCTCTCCCAACGGTTCTGGCGTGCCTGGCCCTTGTTCCAGCATTGCCCAGGCAGGTGTCTCTTGCACCGCCGCACGCGCTCCGCGGCCGGCCTTCCGATGGATGGCGGGGCGCGGAGAGGGCAAGCCTGGCCAGGCTTGTCGGCCGGCCCTGGCGGGCCGGCGCTGGTGCACATGGTGGCAAAGCCGGTCGTTGAAATGAATCCGCCAATCTGCAAAATGACGAGCCTATTCAAGGCAATTAAACCGATGGATCAGACAAAATGACGAAAAATGCCGATGCGGCCCTGCTCAACCTCCTGCGCGCCAACGCCCGCGAGTCGGTTTCCGAACTGGCGCGCAAGCTCGGGGTGTCGCGCTCCACGGTGCAGAGCCGGATCGAGCGCCTGGAGCAGCAGGGCATCATCAGCGGTTATTCGATCAAGGTGGCTGACAGCTACGCGCAGTCGCTGGTGCGCGCCCACGTGCTGGTGACCGCGCTGCCCAAGCTGTCGCACCAGGTGGTACAGGCGCTGGAGAAGATCCCCGAGGTGAAGACGCTGCACTCGGTGAGCGGCCAGTTCGACATGATCGCCATAGTCGAAGCCCTGTCGATCCGCGACCTGGATGCCTTGCTCGACCGCATAGGCGCGCTGGACGGCGTGGAGCGCACCATGTCGTCGATCATCCTCTCCACCCGCATCGACCGCTGAACCCGGCGGCGCCAATGGACTCCCGCAATAGCGCCGCATTGGCTATTCGGCGGGCCCGCCGCGGACGCTAAGGTGGGCCCATTCCCGCCACCGGCGGGCCCCACTGGAGAGAACCATGAGTGCACGTATCGAATGGGCCAGGCAGTCCCCCGAGGCCTACAAGGCCATGCTCGGCCTGGAACAGGCCCTGGCCGCTTCCGGCCTGGACGACAGCCTGCTGGAGCTGATCCGCCTGCGCGCCTCGCAGATCAACGGCTGCGCCTATTGCGTGAACCTGCACGCCAATGACGCGCGCAAGGCCGGGGAGAGCGAGGCACGCCTGCAGACCCTCTGCGTCTGGCGCGAGACGGACTTCTTCAGCGCCCGCGAGCGCGCCGTGCTGGCCTGGGTGGAAAGCCTCACCCTGCTGGCCGAGAAGCACGCCCCGCAGGCACAGTTTGACGCCTTGCGCGAGCATTTCAGCGAGACCGAGATCGTCGGCTTGACCCTCGCCATCGCCACCATCAATGCCTGGAACCGCTTCGGCGTCGGCATGGCCATGGTGCCCTGAGGCTGGGGCCGGGGAGAGGGTTGAAGGCGTCCGTGCGGGCGCCTTTGGCGCTCAAGCAGAGCGGCCGGGGGCAAGTCAAGCGAAACGAGCGCAGGGATGAGATCGTTTCGGCATCGACCTTATAGGAAAACGGTCAATGGGCGCGTCAAGATATTGCTAGCTTTACAACTTGAAGCGCCAAGTTTCTGTTTTATAAAGTTTTTCAAAAAAATGGCGCCAAGGAAGGGAGCATGCTTGAAGCCGCGTCGAAGCGACGTCGTCTGCTGGTGGTCGATCCGTGTGACGACTGCCAGCGATTATTACCCGGACTCCGGGCAGCAGGGTGGGAGGTAGACAGTTGCGGGCTCGACGTGGCGAGCGAACACAACTGCGACGTCGGCCTGCTGCGCCTGCATCCGCAACACCTGGAGCGCCCGGAATCGGTGAAGGACCTCATCACCCGCAGCGGCACCGAGTGGATCGCGGTGCTCAGCCCGGACGCACTGCCCATCCAGGAGGTGGGCGATTTCGTCTGCGAATGGTTCTTCGACTTCCACACCCTGCCGTTCGACGTGGCGCGGGTGCAGGTCACCCTCGGCCGCGCCTTCGGCATGGCGCGCCTGCGCGGGCGCGGCGGCACCTACCACAGCCTGGAGCACCAGCACGAGCTGCTCGGCGAGAGCCGCTCGATGCAGGAGCTGCGCCGCCTGCTGGCGAAGTTCGCGCCCACCGAGTCGCCGGTGCTGATCCGCGGCGAGAGCGGCACCGGCAAGGAGCTGGTGGCGCGCACCCTGCACCGCCAGTCGCGGCGGGCCAACCGGCCGTTCATAGCGATCAACTGCGGGGCCATTCCCGAGCACCTGATCCAGTCCGAGCTGTTCGGCCACGAGAAGGGTGCCTTCACCGGCGCGCACCAGCGCAAGATCGGCCGCTTCGAGCAGGCCAACGGCGGCACCCTGTTCCTCGACGAGATCGGCGACCTGCCCCTGGAGCTGCAGGCCAACCTGCTGCGGGTACTGCAGGAGAAGCAGATCGAGCGCGTCGGCGGCAGCCAGCCCATTGCCGTGGACGTGCGGGTGCTGGCGGCCACCCACCTGGACCTGGAGAACGCCATCCGCACCGGCGGCTTCCGCGAGGACCTGTACTACCGCCTGAACGTGCTGCAGGTGTCCACTTTGCCGCTGCGCGAGCGCAATGGCGACCTGGCGCTGCTGGCCAACCATTTCGCCCACCTTTATAGTGTCGAGACCGGCCGCCGCCCGCGGCGCTTCAGTGACGACGCGCTGGCGGCGATGGCCGAGCACGCCTGGCCGGGCAACGTGCGCGAGCTGGCCAACCGCGTGCGCCGCGGCCTGGTGCTGGCCGAAGGAAGGCAGATCGAGGCCCGCGACCTGGGCCTGGAGCGCCAGCGCGGCGGCTCCGGCAAGGTGCCGCTGGTGACCCTGGAGGAGTACAAGCTGGGCGCCGAGCGCCAGGCCATGTGCGACGCCCTGGCCCGCCACGGCGACAACCTGAGCCTGGCGGCGCGCATGCTGGGCATCTCGCGGCCGACCTTCTATCGCCTGCTGCACAAGCACCAGCTGCGCTGAGCGCCACGCCGTAACGACAACGGCCCCTCTCGGGGCCGTTGTCGTGTGCGGGGGATCAGAAGTAGTAGGGGAATTTGACGCTGAAGCTGAAGTCCGGGGCATCGGGGCTGATGCCGATGGACAGGTTCGGCACTATGGTCAGGTTGTTGCTCCAGGCGTAGGTCAGGCCCCAGTTGAAGTAGGCGGCGTTGGCGTCGCTGTCGGTGATCGACTGCCAGTCGCCGCCGTCGGGTTTGAGCTTGCTCTTCTGCGCGATCAGGTCGGAGAAGGAGAACGACATGCTGGTCTTCTCGTTCAGCGCGAAGGCCACGCCGGCACCGACCTGGAACCAGTCGCCCAGGTCCACCTTGCCGCCGAGCTTGGTGCCCTGCTGCGGGCTGATGTCGCTGAAGTCGCGCTCGAAGTTGTGGGTGTAGCTCAGGCTGGCGAAGAGCACCGCCGGGTCGACGGTCTTGACCAGCGACAGGCCCGGGGTGATCGACCAGACGCCGTTGCCGGTGGGCAGGTCGTCGGGCACGTTGAGGCTGTCGTTGTCCGGTGCGCGGACCAGCTTGATGCCGTACGGGTCCTTGCCGGTGGGGGCTTTCACCCGCAGGCTGAACACCGCGTCCGGGCGCGACTCGGTCTCGTCCATGAACTTGTAGGCGATGCCGAGGTTGACGTCGCCCAGGGTCGGGTCGCGGTCGACCTTCTCGTCGGTGGACTGCGCCGTGGAGTTGCCGGCGCCGGCCGAGGAGTAGGTGCTTTCGCGATAGACCACGGGCACGTTGATGTCGAACTGCCAACGGTTGTTCCAGTTGTAGCGGCCGGTCAGGTCCAGGGTCCAGTTGTCGGCCTTGATGTTGTCCACGCCGATGTTGCCCAGGAAGATGGTGTCCAGCGCCAGGAAGCCGTTGAGGATCAGCTGCTTGGTGTCGTAGTGGGTGTAGGTCAGGCCCGTCTCGAAGCTGAAGGCGCCGTTGCCGAAGAAGCCGCTGGCCTCGTCGTAGAGGTTCTCCACGCTTTTGGGCGGGTTGTTGCTGTCGTCCTTGAGCGATTCGCCGTAGGAGCTTCCGGTGCCCGGCGGCGTCGGCTTGTTGGTGGAGGTGACCAGGCGCTTGGGCTGCGCCGGGGTCGCCGGCTGTTCCTCGACCTGGCGAACCCGCTGCTCGAGCACCATGAGCGCCTTCTGCTGCGACTCATAGCGTTGCTTGAGCTCGATGAGCTCCTGTTTCAGAGCCTCCACCTCGGCCTCCGTCGCAGCATGGGCGAAGACCGAGGGGAGTAAAGCGGATACACAGATTGCGGTGCGAAGCGTTAGCGATCGGTGCATGGCGCGCTATCCCTATCTTTATCGTTGGGGCACTGCTTCCGCCACTGAGCGTAGATCACATTCCCATGGATCGCAGGCCCTTGAGCTGGTCGAGATTGCAATCCAGCGCTCCGACGGAAGGTGCGTTGTTACGCAGGACCACGTTCAGCTGGGTAAGGTTGTTGACCAGGTTGCTGCTACCCAGCAGGTTGGTGGCCTGCACCAGGCCGCCGGCCCCCAGTTGCTGGAGGCTGGAGCCTTGGCCGTTGGCGTTGATCGCCAACTGGATGTTCCCCTTGCCGGGGGAGACGGTGACGGTGCCGGCGCCGTTGCTGGCGCTGATCTGGCCGTTCAGGGGCGTGCCCTGGTTGCTGGCGGCGGGCGCCTGGTCGGCTTCGCTCACGTTGATGCCGACATTGTTGTAGGCGGTGTTGTAGTCACCCGCGGAGCGTGCGCTCTGGGTGACGCCCTGGGTCTGGTTGAGCCCTGCGCCACCGACGATGCTGCCGGTCGCGGCCGAAGGTGTGCCGCCGTTGCCGGTTTCGTTGGTGGTGGTGACGTAGAACTGCGGTTTGATGGTGGATTCCTGGATCTGCATGCTCACCTTGGCGCCGATGTTGTCGCCTACGGCGTTCTTCCAGGTACTGCTCATGACGATGCCGAAGCTGATGATGCGCCCGGGCATGACGTAGCGGCCGCGCAACTGGGCCAGCTCCTGGTCGTGCAACTCGATCGGCCGGAACACCTCGGCGGCCTGGATCGGCAGGCTGGCCACCAGGCAGGCGGTGGCGAGCATCGGAATGGTTCTCATCGTTCGCTCCCCGAGAGGATCCCACCCCTCGTTATCGTTTGTGGCTCACAGGAAGTCGCTCTGGATGAATCCGAAATCCATGAGCTCCGCGTCCTTGACGGGGCGGAAGGTATCGAGGCGGTTCTTGGCGGTCAGCGGTTCCGGCGGGCTCATCAGGGCGTTCGCCCTGTCATAGCCGGGGCCGATGATGGCGAAGATGATGCCGTTCCAACCCTTGAGAAAATCTTCTTCCTTGTAGCGCTTGTGGCCGAGCACGGGGTCGCCCACGTAGACGTAGCCGTTGTGCGTGCGCTGCAGCACGACGAAGTGCTTGTAGCCACGCACGTCGAGCAGCACGATCACCGGAATGGTCAGTTTCTCCAGCGAGGAGATCGGGATGCGGTAGCCGCGGGCCCGCATGCCGATGCTTTCCAGGTAGGTCTTCATGTCCAGCATCGAGAAGCCCTGGGTCCGCACCAGTTGGGGGTCGGCCTTGACCAGCATGCCGCGGATGACGAACTCTTCGTCCACGTCGAGGTTGTAGCCGGTGCGCAGGATGGTGGCCAGGGCGGCGGCGCCGCAACTGAAGTCGGTCTTCTGTTCCACCAGGTTGCTGAAGCGACGTTCGCGGATGCTCTCCACATGCTTATAGGCCAGCATGCCCCCGGGCAGTATGGCGAAGGGCAGCTGCGCGGCCTGGATCAGGCCCGAGCAGAATGCGAGTAGCAGGAAAGCGAGCGTACGCATGATCGTGACGCCTTATGCCAGCGCTGGGAAAAGGGGAGGCTCCGTTGCCGGAGCCTCCAGGTACAGCACGATGTCGCTTAGAAGCCAGTGACTGCGCCAGTGCTTACGCAAGCCTGGCAACCGGCAGCGATGGACAGCGAGTTGCTCTGTTGGTTGCCGACGCCGGCAGCAACGTTCACACCTACGTTACCCGACACGCCGTTGAGCGAGTTGTTGATGGAAGCGTTGTTGACGACCGGGTCCTTCCAGCCGGTGGGAACCAGGACCTGGTAGGTAGCCTGGCCACGCAGATCGATGGTGCCCGACTCGCTGAAGTACAGCGGATCCTTGTCCACCTTGCCGTGATCCTTGCCTTTGTCGTGATGACCACTTTTCTCCGGATCATCCAGTACTACGCCCGAACCATGGCCCTGGTAGGTGCCATGAGCGTAGAAGCTGGACTTGAGGGTCTTGGTGTCGAAGGTGGCGATGCCCAGGTTGGCTACGTTGTTGCCAGTGGAGGTCTGGCTGGCACCGCTGCTGGCACCGGCCAGGCGTCCACCGGAAACGGCGGCGGCCATGTCGTTTTTCTGTTGGTTGTAGTTGCCGGCGGCGATGTTGATGCCGACGTTGCCCGAGGCGCCGTTGGCCGAGCTGTTCAGCGCGGCGTTGTTGGTGGTGGAGAAGTTCCAGGCGGTGTTGTTGGCGTTGCCTTGGGTCACGGAGGTGGCCGCATAGGCGGAACCGAAGATGAACTGCTCATCCGCGGTGGCCAGGGCAGCGGCATTGGCCTGCTGGTTCATGTCGCCAGCGGCGACGTTGGCCCCGACGTTGCCCGAAGCGCCGCCCAGGGAGTTGCTGACACCGGCGGTGTTCTTGGTCCCCTGGTTGATCACGTTGTTGCTGTAGCTGGATTGGCTATCGATGACGGTAGCGCTGGCACCGGCCGGAATCCGCGGGTCCTTGTACGGATCGTACTGCTGTTGGCCATGGTGGTTGTCATGGTCATGGCCGTGGCGACGGTCACGATCATGGTCATTGCCTGCGTAAACACTTACAGCCATGACTGCCGTGACAGCGAAAACCAGAGGCTTGAGGGCCATTGTAGGTTTCATGGTGTATCTCCTTGCATTTAGTGTGCTTAGTGTTTCTGGTTGTTGGCGTGGGTCAGTCTGCGACCCGGATGCTCAAGGTATTGGCAAGACGATTGCCGATACCGGCACTCTGGCTCACCTGGACCACCCCCCGGCTGCCGGCGAATGCCTGGTCGCTGGTGACGACCTGCCGACTGCCCATGGTGGATCCGGTTGGGCCGGAGTTCTGTGACAACGTGATGTTCTGCTGGGACAGCACGTCGTCGCCGACGCTCTGCGGCACCGCATTGACGCTGATGCTCAGGGCGTTGACCTGTTGGTTGGCGGTACCGGCGGCCTGGTTCACGCCCAGGGCGCCGCTGCCGTTGGAGAAGGAGTTGCCGGTGATCGAGGCCTTGGCGGCCTGGCTCGGGTCGGCGGTGGTGATGACGCTCTGGTAGAAGTGCGTAGTGGCGCCACCGCTGGTGCCGATGGCGATGGCGCGGCCGTTGGCCTGCTGCTGTTCGTCGCCGGCGGCCTGGTTGACGCTGGCCACGCCGTTGTAGCCGCGGCCGGCGTTGTCGATGCTGGCGTTGTTCACCAGCTGCGGGTCGGCGGCGAAGGCGCTGGAGCAGCAGAGCAGGGCGAGAAGAGTCAGCTTCGCTTTCATGTCAGCGATCTCCCGTCAGCATGCGCAGCGGCGACAGGCCCTGCTGCACGGTGCGATTGACCGAGTTGGAAATACTGGCACCGCTGCCGCCGCCGCCCCCCAGGCTGCCGGACTGCAGCGTCTGGTTGGCGCCGTTGTCCATGCCGACCAGGTTGCCGCCGGGGAGAATCCGCTGGGTCAGGCTGGAACCGCTGGTGACGCGAGCGAAGTCGGCGTCATCCAGCTCGGCGTTGCCGAGTTGCTGGTTGACCTGGGAGGAGATGTTCGGATTGACGGTGATGGGATTCGGATCGGGCACCATGGTGGGGCGGGTGGCGACCCGGGGCTGTACGGTGCGCTGGATGACAATGGTGCCGTCGCCTGCCTGGACCGGTGCCGACAGCGGAACAGCGGTCAGGCACGCGAGGGAAGCGAGCAGTCCGACGATCCTTGAGTCGATGTTCCCCATGATGGCGATCCCTTCTGGTGCGCTGTGCCCTGAACAGCAGTACCGGGATGGAGCAGAAGCCGTGCCGCTTTCGCTTATCGCTTGAAATTCAGAGGCTTACGAATAGCTGTCAGAAATGCCTGAAAGAAATCTGTTTCGCGGCTGAGACAGCGAGTGGGGAACGCACCCCCACCGAAAGTGGGGGAAATGCTCTGGAATGGGGCTTTGCGTGCATGCGTATCAATGCTGAAACAGTTTTCCGTGATGCCATCGACGATTGCGCCATTCCTGAGGCCTGGCGGTCTTCGGCTGTTTCAGGGCTGAGACATGATGGCCAGGCAGAGGTGCTTTTGGTACGAATGTGCACTTTTCATTTCAAGGGCTTAGCGAAGGCGACGGCACTGTTAAGGGAATGATCGCGGGCCCCGGGTGTCTCATGCCACCGCTTGCCTACAGCCATGGCCGCAGGGTGAAACGCGCCAATGCGAGAAATTTTCGTTACACGCTGACCCGCGGCACTGCAATGCAGTAGCATGCCCAGCCTTTCGTCGGGCCCACCCACGGGTGCCCTGGCGGCTGCACGAAAACAGAAGAAAACGAAAGAGAAATGCGCCTTCGGGGGAAGCAGTATGGAGTTTTGGAGTGCCTTTCAGGCGTTCGTCCTGGGAGTGGTCGAGGGGCTGACCGAGTTCCTGCCGGTGTCCAGCACCGGGCACCAGATCATAGTCGCCGACCTGCTGGGGTTCGTCGGTGAGCGGGCCCAGGCCTTCAACATCATCATCCAGCTGGCCGCCATCCTGGCGGTGGTCTGGGAGTTCCGCGGCAAGATCATCGAGGTCATCTGCGGCCTGCCCAGCCAGCCTCGTGCACAGCGTTTCACCGTCAACCTGCTGGTCGCCTTCTTCCCCGCCGTGGTGCTGGGGGTGGCCTTCGCCGACCTGATCCACCACTACCTGTTCAACCCCATCACGGTGGCGGCGGCGCTGGTGGTCGGCGGGGTGGTCATGCTCTGGGCGGAGAAACGCGAGCACCGCATCCGCGCCGAGAGCGTCGACGACATGACCTGGAAGGATGCGCTGAAGGTCGGGTGCGCCCAGTGCCTGGCGCTGGTCCCCGGCACCTCGCGCTCCGGCGCCACCATCATCGGCGGCCTGCTGTTCGGCCTGTCGCGCAAGGCGGCCACCGAGTTCTCCTTCTTCCTGGCGATGCCGACCATGGTCGGCGCCGCGGTCTATTCCGGCTACAAGTACCGCGACCTGTTCCAGCCCGGCGACCTGCCGGTGTTCGCCGTGGGCTTCGTCACCTCCTTCATCTTCGCCATGATCGCCGTGCGCGGCCTGCTGAAATTCATCGCCAACCACAGCTACGCGATGTTCGCCTGGTACCGCATCGGCTTCGGCCTGCTGATCCTGGCGACCTGGCAGTTCAGCCTGATCGACTGGAGCAGCGCCGCTGCCTGAGGCCGCACGGATGAGCACGGAAAAGGACGGCGTCATCAGCCGCTGGGACGACGACAAGGGCTTCGGCTTCATCCGCCCGCGCGCCGGCGGCGAGGAACTCTTCCTGCACATCTCGGCCTTCCGCGGCGACCGCCGGCCCCAGGCCGGCGACGCGGTACGCTTCGTCGCAGGCTTCGACCGCCAGGGCCGCCCGCGCGCCGAGCATGCGCGCCTGGCCGGCCTGGCCGTGGACATGCCCGAAATCCGCCGCAAGCCGGCGGCGCCCGCCACCCGCGCCAAGGTCCGCAGCGGCCGGCAGATCGCCGAACCGACGCGGCCGGGCGGCTGGGGCCCAGGCCTGGGCTGGCTCGCCGCCTTGCTGCTGTTGCCCCTGGCCGGGGCCGGCCGCCTGCTGCTCGCCGGCACCGCGTCCTGGTGGCTGCTGGCCTACCCGCTGTTCAGCCTGGCCGCCTTCTTCGCCTACTGGCGCGACAAGCGCAGCGCCGAGCGGGGCGCCTGGCGTACCCCGGAGCAGACCCTGCACCTGCTGGAACTGCTGGGCGGCTGGCCGGGCGCTTTCCTGGCCCAGCGCCTGCTGCGCCACAAGACGCGCAAGCCCGGCTACCAACTGGTGTTCTGGGCGATAGTGCTGGTGCACCAGCTGTTCTGGCTGGACCGCTTGCTCGGTGGCGTCCTTCTGGCGCGGGTGCTGCCCGCCTTCTGAGTCGATCTACAGCGGCTCGTCGCTATGGCCGAACCCCTCGGCCAGGTAGTCGATCAGCGCCCGCACCGCCGGCAGCAGCCCGCGCCGGTGCGGGTACACCGCCTGGAGGAAGGCCGCCGGCTCCTGCCAGTCGGGCAGTACCCGCGCCAGTTGGCCGCTGGCCAGTTCTTCCTGGCAGTAGTAGAGGGGCAGGGTGGTGATGCCCAGGCCGGCCAGCGCCACGTTCTTGCGCAGGTTGAAGTCCTCCGCGGCCAGGCGCGCCTCCAGGGCCAGCTCGCGGACTTCGCCGCCGGGCCCATGCAACTGCAGATGCACCTTGCGATCGTTGCCGATGGCGCCCAGCACCGGCAGCCCGGCCAGGTCGTCCGGGCCCTGCAGCTGGCGGCCGCGCAGCAGCTCCGGTGCGGCCACCAGCACCGCCGCGGCCGGGCGCAGGCGGCGGGTGACCAGCGACGGGTCCTCGTCGCCGGGCGCGCGCACGCGCAGCGCCACGTCCACGCCCTCGTTGACCAGGTCGACGCGCCTGTTGGTCAGCAGCAGCTCCAGGTTGACCTGCGGGAAACCGGCGAGAAAGCCCGGCAGCATGGCGTTCAGGGAGGTCTCGGCCAGCGCCACCGGGCAGGACAGGCGCACCCGCCCGCGGGGTTCGGCGCTGAGCTGGGCGACCACCTCGTCGGCCATCTCCGCCTCCACCAGCATCGCCTGGCAGTGCCGGTAGTAGCGCTCGCCGATGTCGGTGAGCGCCAGCTTGCGGGTGGTGCGCTGCAGCAGACGCGCGTTCAGGCGCGCCTCAAGTTCGGCGACGCGCCGCGACAGGCGCGACTTGGGCAGCCCCAACTCGCGGCCCGCGGCGGCGAAGCCACCGGCTTCCACCACCTTGGCGAAATAGAAGAGATCGTTGAGGTCCTGCATGGGATTGTCCTGCTGGTGGGACGATTCATCGCATTTTTGCCGACTTATCGCTCATTGGCTACATGCGTAGTATGCGTCCCATCGCTTCCTACCCCCATTCACAGGAGCCACCCCATGAAACTTCTGCACATCGATTCCAGCATCCTCGGCGACGCCTCCGCCTCCCGCCAGCTCAGCCAGGAAGTGGTCCAGGCCTGGGCCGCCGCCGAGCCGGGCGTACAGGTGACCTACCGTGACCTGGCCGCCGACGCCATCAGCCACCTGTCCGCCGCCAGCCTGGTCGCCGCCGGCACCCCGGCGGAACTGCGCGACGCCGCGCAGAAGCACGAAGCCGCCCTGGGCGAGAACAGCATCGAGGAGTTCCTCGCCGCCGACGCCATCGTCATCGGCGCGCCCATGTACAACTTCACCGTGCCCAGCCAGCTGAAGGCCTGGATCGACCGCATCGCCGTGGCCGGCAAGACCTTCCGCTACACCGAGAACGGTCCGCAGGGCCTGGCCGGCGGCAAGAAGGTGATCATCGTCTCCACCGCCGGCGGCCTGCACGCCGGCCAGCCGAGCGGCGCCGCCCACGAGGACTACCTGAAGCTGGTGCTGGGCTTCCTCGGCATCACCGACATCGAAGTGGTCCGCGCCGAGGGCCTGGCCTACGGCGAGGAACCGCGCGCCAACGCCCTCAAGGGCGCCCGCGCGGAGATCGCCGCGGCCTTCGCCAGCGCCTGATCCACCGAGCGTCGAACGACGAAGCTCCGGCAATGCCGGGGCTTCGTGCTTTCAGGGCGCCGGTCGCCACAGGCCGACCTTGCGCGCCCGCGCTTCCTGCTCCTCGAAGTTGTACTGGGCGCGTTCCTCCTCGCCCTGGGCATCCGCCACCCGCCAGCGCGCCATGCCCACGGAAAGCTGGGCCCGGCCGACGTCCAGGGTATGCCCGCAGCCCGGGCAATCAGCCGGCTCCACCCACACCGCCGCGCTGAGCGCCCCGGCGGCCTCCTCGCGCGGCAGCACCAGGGTGGCGCCGCGGCCCAAGGCCAGGCGCCGCAGATTGTCCAGCGAGGCCCGGGCATAGGGATCGCCGGCCCTGGGCGCCTCGACGCCACGCAGGCGCACCTCGACGCTGCGCTCGGCGAAGCGGCAGGTCAGGCGATCGCCGCTGGCGACGGCGGTCACCTGGCAGGGGCCGTCGGCCAGCGCGACGGAGGGGAGGG
>NZ_QGSL01000107.1:1175472-1198481 GCF_003176655.1 Pseudomonas sp. RW407
GCGCCAGGGCAAGCGCCAGCAGATCGACGCCGCCGCCCTGGTCCCCGGCGACCTGGTGCTGCTGGCCTCCGGCGACCGCGTGCCGGCCGACCTGCGCCTGCTCGGCGGCAAGGAGCTGCGCGTCGACGAGGCGGCGCTGACCGGCGAATCCCTGCCGGTGGAGAAGAACGCCCAGGCGGTGGCCGCCGACGCGCCCCTGGGCGACCGCTACGGCATGGCCTACTCCGGCACCCTGGTGGTCTACGGCCAGGCCCGCGGGCTGGTGGTGGGCACCGGGGCGGACACCGAGCTCGGGCGCATCAACCAGATGCTCAGCAGCGTGGAGAACCTGACCACCCCGCTGCTGCGGCAGATCGACCGCTTCGGCCGCATCCTGGCCATGGTCATCCTCGGCATCGGCGCCCTGGTGTTCCTGCTCGGCACCCTGTGGCTCGGCGAGACGCCGGAACAGATGTTCATGATGGTGGTGGCCCTGGTGGCCTCGGCCATCCCCGAGGGGCTGCCGGCGATCATGACCGTGACCCTGGCCCTGGGCGTGCAGCGCATGGCCCGCCAGCGCGCCATCGTGCGGCGCCTGCCGGCGGTGGAGACGCTGGGCTCGGTGACGGTGATCTGCTCGGACAAGACCGGCACCCTGACCTGCAACGAGATGACCGTGCAGCGCCTGGTCTGCGCCGAGCGGGTGTACGAGGTGGAAGGCGTCGGCTACGCCCCCGTGGGCGGCTTCAGCGTCGACGGCCGCGGCGTGCAGCCGGACGTGCAGCCGGCGCTGCTGCGGGCGATCCGCGCCGGGGTGCTGTGCAACGACGCGCAGTTGCGCGAGGACGGCGGCCAGTGGCTCGTCGAGGGCGACCCCACCGAAGGCGCGCTGCTGGTGCTCGGCGCCAAGGCCGGGCTGCCCCAGGAGGCCTGCGCCCGGGACTGGCCGCGGCTGGACAGCATCCCCTTCGAGTCGCAGCACCGCTTCATGGCCAGCAGCCACCAGGACGCCGGGGGCCGCCCGTGGATACTGGTCAAGGGCGCGCCGGAGCGCATCCTGGAGATGTGCTCGACGCAGCTCACCGACGCCGGCGAGGCGCCGCTGGACCCGGACTACTGGCGGCGCATGGCCACCGACACCGCCGCCCGCGGCCTGCGCCTGCTGGCCCTGGCCGCGCGGCCGGCGGCGCCGCGGGGCGCGCAGCTGGGCTTCGAGGACGTCGCCGAGGGCTTCACCCTGCTGGCCCTGGTGGGCCTGATCGACCCGCCGCGGGCCGAGGCCATCGCCGCCGTGGCGCACTGCCAGCAGGCCGGCATCCGCGTCAAGATGATCACCGGCGACCACGCCGAGACCGCCCGCGCCATCGGCGCCCGCCTGGGCATCGGCGTCGGCCTGCCGGCGGTGACCGGCGCCGAGGTGGCGCTGATGGACGACGCCGAGCTGCGCCGCGTGGCCCTGGACGTGGACGTCTTCGCCCGCGCCAGCCCCGAGCACAAGCTGCGCCTGGTGCAGGCCCTGCAGGAGGACGGCCAGGTGGTGGCGATGACCGGCGACGGCGTCAACGACGCCCCGGCGCTCAAGCGCGCCGAGGTCGGCGTGGCCATGGGCCGCAAGGGCACCGAGGCGGCGCGCGAGGCCGCCGACGTGGTGCTGGCCGACGACAACTTCGCCAGCATCGCCAGCGCCGTGCGCGAGGGCCGCGCGGTCTACGACAACCTGAAGAAGTTCATCCTGTTCATGCTGCCGACCAACGGCGGCGAGGCGCTGGTGGTGATCGCCGCGCTCTTCCTCGGCCTGGGCCTGCCGCTGACGCCGGCGCAGGTGCTGTGGATCAACATGGTCACCTCCAGCACCCTGGGCCTGGCCCTGGCCTTCGAGCCGGCCGAGCACGACATCATGCGCCGCCGCCCGCGGCCGCCGGGCAACGCCCTGCTCTCCGGGTTCTTCGTCTGGCGCGTGCTGATGGTGGCGCTGCTGATGATGCTCGGCGCCTTCGGCCTGTTCCTCTGGGAACTGCAGCGCGGCACCGGCATCGACTCGGCGCGGACCATGGCGGTCAACGCGGTGGTGGTGGGAGAGATGTTCTACCTGATCAACAGCCGCTCGATCTTCGGCTCGGTGCTCAGCCGCGAGGGCCTGTTCGGCAACCACTGGGTGCTGCTGGCCATCGCCGCGTGCATCCCGCTGCAGCTGGCCTTCACCTACGCGCCCTGGATGCAGGAGCTCTTCGGCTCCACCGACCTCAGCCCGGCCGAGTGGCTGCGGGTGCTGGGCGCGGGGCTGCTGGTGTTCATCGGCGCCGAGCTGGAGAAGTGGGTGATCCGCCGCAGCGGACTGGCGGCGCGATTGGCGGAACGCTGAAAGGTGGGTTCGCCGGAGGCGGCGGATAACGCCCGAGGCGTTATTCGCCCTACGCCACTGTCCCGTCGGGCGGATAACCGTGAACGGTCATCCGCCGCTGCCCGGCTCAGAGCGCGGTGTGGCCGCCGTCCACCGGCAGCGCGATGCCGGTGGTGAAGCCGGCGTTGTCGCTGCACAGGTAGAGCACCGCCGCGGCGATCTCCTCGACCTTGCCGACGCGGCCCACCGGGTGCATGGCGGCGGCGAACTCGGCCTTCTTCGGGTCGGCCTCGTAGGCGCGGCGGAACATGTCGGTGTCGATCACCGCCGGGCATACGGCGTTGATGCGCACCTTCTTCTTCGCGTATTCGACAGCCGCCGACTTGGTCAGGCCGATCACCGCGTGCTTGGAGGCGGCGTAGATGCTCATCTTCGGCGCCGCACCCAGGCCGGCCACCGAGGCGGTGTTGACGATGGCGCCGCTGCCCTGGGCGAGCATCACCGGGATCTGGTGCTTCATGCACAGCCAGACGCCCTTGACGTTGACGCCCATGATGGCGTCGAACTCGCTTTCCTTGCCGTCGGCCAGCTTGCCCTGCTCGATCTCGATGCCGGCGTTGTTGAAGGCGTAGTCCAGGCGGCCATAGGCCTCCACGGTGGCGGCCACCAGCGCCTCGACCTCGGCGTCGCGGGTCACGTCGCAGCGGATGAAGCGCGCCTGCCCACCCGCGGCGCGGATCAGCTCGGCGGTGGCTTCGCCGCCGGCGGCGTCGAGGTCGGCGACCACCACCTTGATGCCCTCGCGGGCGAAAGCCTGGGCGGTGGCACGGCCGATACCGGCGGCGGCGCCGGTGACCAGGGCGACCTGGCCGGAAAGCAGCTGACTCATGGACAGTCCTCGAACGGATGGAGAATCGTCCGAGTCTAGCCAGCCCCGCGCGTGGGCAAAGCACTATCAGGCCGCTGTAGCTGGCACTATCCGTAATGGTGATGAAGCGGCCAGGAAAGAATCATCGCCATGGATAGCCCGGCATTCTCGCGGTCGGTTGCAACTTGCCTAGGCCCGCGGCGCGGACTATCCCTAGGGCTTCCCCCTCCGTGAGAGCATCGCCATGACCGCCCCGCTCAACCGCCAGTTCGTGCTCGCCCAGCGCCCCCAGGGCGCCATCGACCAGGACACCTTCCGCTACCAGGAAACCCCGCTCGGCGAGCCCGGCCCCGGCCAGGTGCTGGTGCGCAACCTGTACCTGTCGCTGGACCCGGCCATGCGCGGCTGGCTCAACGACGCCAAGTCCTACATCCCCCCGGTGGGCGTCGGCGAGGTGATGCGCGCCCTGGGCGTGGGCCAGGTGGTGGCCTCGAACAACCCGGCCTTCGTCGTCGGCGACCACGTCAACGGCGCCCTCGGCGTGCAGGACTACTTCCTCGGCGAGCCCAGGGGCTTCTACAAGGTCGACGCCAACCGCGCGCCGCTGCCGCTGTACCTCTCGGCCCTGGGCATGACCGGCATGACCGCCTACTTCGGCCTGCTCGACGTCGGCCTGCCCAAGGCCGGCGACACCGTGGTGGTCTCGGCCGCGGCCGGCGCGGTGGGCAGCGTGGTCGGGCAGATCGCCAGGATCAAGGGCTGCAACGTGATCGGCATCGCCGGCGGCGAGGACAAGTGCCGCTACCTGGTGCAGGAACTGGGCTTCGACGGCGCCGTCGACTACAAGAACGAGGACATCGCCATGGGCCTCAAGCGCAGCTGCCCCAACGGCATCGACGTGTTCTTCGACAACGTCGGCGGCGACATCCTCGACGCCTGCCTGGCGCGCCTGGCGCCCAGGGCGCGGGTGGTGATCTGCGGCGCCATCAGCCAGTACAACAACAAGCAGGCGGTGAAGGGCCCGGCCAACTACCTGTCGCTGCTGGTCAACCGCGCCCGCATGGAGGGCATGGTGGTGATGGACTACGTCAGCCGCTACCCCGAGGCCATGCGCGAGATGGCCGGCTGGCTGGCCGAGGGCAAGCTGAAGTCGAAGGAAGACATAGTCGAGGGCCTGCAGACCTTCCCGCAGACGCTGCTCAAGCTGTTCAAGGGCGAGAACTTCGGCAAGCTCATCCTCAAGCTCTGAAGGCCCACCGTAGGGCGCATAACGCCCCGGGCGTTATGCGCCCTACGGTACTGAACCATGTGGCACCCTGTAGGAGCGCCCCCTGGGCGCGAATCGCGGGCAGGGCCCGCTCCAGGTGCAAGAGAAACGCTGACGTAGGATGGGTTGAGCGAAGCGATACCCATCACCAGCACCGCATGGGTTTCGCAAGCTCAACCCATCCTACGAAAAGCATCCCGGCACCATCCTTCTCGAAATCCTTCGTCTTCCTACGCCGGGCACTGACGCCGGGCAAGCCGCGGCCCTACACTGCGGCTAAGCTTCAGCCCCGACGTTTCACGGAAGACGCCCATGCCCCTCACCCGCTGGCTGCCCGGCCTGGACAACCTGCTGCACTACCGCGCCGTCTGGCTGCGCCCGGACATGCTCGCCGGCCTGTCGGTGGCGGCCATCCAGATTCCCACCGCCATCGCCTATGCCCAGATCATCGGCTTCCCGGCCCAGGTCGGGCTCTACGCCTGCATCCTGCCGATGCTGATCTACGCCCTGGTGGGCAGCTCCAGGCAGTTGATGGTGGGCCCCGACGCCGCCACCGCGGCCATGGTCGCGGCGGCCATCACGCCACTGGCGGCGGGCGATCCGCAGCGCCTGCTGCAGCTGTCGATGATCGTCGCGGTGATGGTCGGGCTGCTGTCCATCGTCGGCGGCCTGGTGCGCGCGGGCTTCGTCGCCAGCTTCCTGTCACGGCCGACCCTGGTGGGCTACCTCAACGGCATCGGCCTGAGCCTGATCGCCGGCCAGCTGGGCAAGCTGCTGGGCTACCACACCGAGACCAGCGGCTTCCTCGCCGGCCTGCTGGCGCTGCTGCGCAACCTCGGCAGTACGCACCTGCCGACGCTGGCCCTGGGCGTGGCCACCCTGCTGCTGATGATCCTGCTGCCACGGCGCTACCCGAAGATCCCCGGCGCCCTGGTGGGCGTGTTCTTCGCCACCCTGGCCAGCGTGGCGCTGGGCCTGGACCGCTACGGCGTCGCCCTGCTCGGCGCGGTGCCCCAGGGCCTGCCGGAGCTGAGCTGGCCGCGCACCAGCGTGCAGGAGATGGGCAACCTGTTCCGCGACGCCCTGGGCATCACCATCGTCAGCTTCTGCAGCGCCATGCTCACCGCCCGCAGCTTCGCCGCGCGCCACGGCTACAGCATCGACGCCAGCCGCGAGATGATCGCCCTGGGCGTGGCCAACATCGGCGCCGGGGTGTCCCAGGGCTTCGTCATCAGCGGCGCCGACTCGCGCACCGCGGTCAACGACATGGTCGGCGGCCAGACGCAGCTGGTCGGCGTGGTCGCGGCGCTGGTCATCGGCCTGGCCCTGGTGCTGTTCAGCGCCCCGCTGGGCTGGATCCCCATGCCTGCCCTGGGCGCGGTGCTGCTGATGGCCGGCTGGGGGCTGATCGACTTCAGCGCGCTCAAGGGCTTCTGGCGCCTGTCGCGCTTCGAGTTCGGCCTGTGCCTGCTGACCACCGTCGGGGTGCTCAGCGTCGGCGTGCTGCCGGGCATCTTCGTGGCCATCGTCATCGCCCTGCTGCGCCTGCTGTACCTGACCTACCGGCCGAGCGACGCGGTGCTAGGCTGGGTCCACGGCATCGACGGCCAGGTGGAACTGAGCCACTACCCGCAGGCGCACACCCTGCCGGGCCTGGTGATCTACCGCTTCGACGCGCCGCTGCTGTTCTTCAACGCCGACTACTTCAAGCAGCGCCTGCTGCAGGTGGTGGCGCAGACCAAGGCGCCGCGCGCCGTGCTGCTCAATGCCGAGGGCGTGCTGAACCTGGACGTCAGCGGCCTGACGGTGCTGCGCGAGGTGCAGCAGACCCTGGCGGCACAGGACGTGCACCTGTCCCTGGCGCGGGTGCCGCGGGAAACCCTGGCGATGATGGAGCGCTCCGGCCAGCTGGGCGAGCTGAAGCCGCCGCTGGTGTTCAGCTCGGTGCGCGCCGGGGTGAACGCCTACCGGCGCTGGTACAAGCGCCAGCAGGAAAGCACGCAGTCCCCGGCGACGTAGGGCGAATAACCGTTCGCGGTTATCCGCCGCCGTCCGTGCCTCCAGGGTGTCCGGCGTGGCCGGTGAATCCAATCGCGGACGGAGTCCGCTTCTACGTCCGTGCGTCCTGGAACCGTAGGAGCGGACCTTGTCCGCGATAGCCGGACGTATCGGCGCGATTCGCGGATGAGATCCGCTCCTACGCCGCTCCACCCACACCATTCCCCTGTAGGAGCGCGCCCTGCGCGCGAATCGCGGACAGAGTCCGCTCCTACAGGGGCTCGGCGCTGCCTACAACCGGAACTGCCCCACCACCCCCTGCAGGTCGCGGCTGAGCTGCGCCAGCTCGACGCTGGAGGACGCCGTGGACTCCATGGCCTGGGCCGACTCGTCGGCGATGCCGCGGATGCTGGTGACGCTGCGGTTGATCTCCTCGGCCACCGCGCTCTGCTGCTCGGAGGCCGCGGCGATCTGCTGGTTCATCTGGTGGATCACCGCCACCGCCACGGCGATCTCGCCCAGCGCGGTCTCGGTCTGCTCGGCGTCGCCGACGCTCTTCTCCACCAGCTGGTGGCTGTGCTGCATGTGCTGCACCGAGGCCTGGGCGCCGCTCTGCAGCGCGCCGATGAGCTTCTCGATCTCCGCCGTGGACTGCTGGGTGCGCCGCGCCAGGGCGCGCACCTCGTCGGCCACCACGGCGAAGCCGCGGCCCTGCTCGCCGGCCCGCGCCGCCTCGATGGCGGCATTGAGCGCCAGCAGGTTGGTCTGCTCGGCCACCGCCTTGATCACGTCGAGCACGCTGCCGATGTTCTGGCTCTCGCGACCCAGGTCGTGGATGCTGGCGGAGGCCTCGCGCACCGCCTCGGCCAGCTCGGAGATGCGCCCGAGGGTGCGCCGCACCACCTGCTGGCCGCTGGCCACGGTGCCGTCCGCCTGCTCGGCGGAGTGCGCCGCGGCCTCGGCGTTGCGCGCCACCTCGTGGACGGTGGCGGCCATCTGGTTCATCGCCGTGGCCACCTGGTCGGTCTCGGCCTTCTGGCTGTTGACGCCGCTCTGGGTGCGCTCGGTGACGCCGGACAACGCCTGCGCCGAGGAGGTGATGCGGCCGACGCCGTCGTGCAGGCGGCCGACGATGCCGCGCAGGCTCTGGGCCATGGCGTCCACCGCGGCCATCAGCTGGCCCACCTCGTCCTTGCGCTCGACGCGGATGGTCTGGCTCAGGTCGCCCTCGGCGATGCGGCTGGCCATGCCGATCACCTGGCGCAGCGGGCGCACGATCAGCAGGCTGATCAGCAGCGCGGCCAGGGTGCCGACCAGCAGCGCCAGCGCCGCCGAGCCGAGCATGGCGCCCACGCTGCTGTGCAGCACGCTGACCATGGCCGCCTGCTGCGTGGCGTAGGAGGCGTCCACCTGCTGCATCATCTCTTCGGCGCGCTGCGACATCTCGCGGTGCGCCTGCTGTTCCTTGGCCAGGCCGGCGGAGTAGTCGCCGAGGTTGTTGCCGAAGCCGTCGATGTTGGTGGCCACGTCCTTGATCACCGAGACGTAGGCCGGGTCGGTGATCGCCGCCTGCAGCTGCTTCGACAGTTCCAGGGCCTCGTCGGCGGACTTGATGCGCGCGCCGCCGCCGGCCTCGCCGTCCTTCTGGTCCAGGCGCGCGCGGGCTTCGTTCAGGCCCTGCAGCACCAGGCGGTAGAGCTGGCCGACCTGGGCCGCCTGCTTGAGCAGTTCCTCGCCGTTCTGGCCCTGGCTCTGCTTGAGTTCGTAGGCGCCGTCGTCGGCCAGGCTGGACTGCAGGATGTCCAGGCTGTTGGAGGCGCTGGACACCGACCAGTTGGCGGCCTCCAGGGCCAGGTGGCGGCTCTTGCTGGCCTGTTCGAAGCGGTCGAAGGACGCCAGGTAGCCGGCCATGGCCTGGGCGACGCGCTCCATGGCCTCGGCCTGGCCAGGGTGCGCCTTGAGCTGCTCGACGTGCCCGGCGAGGACCTTGGCGCGCTGGCGCAACTGCTCGGCGGCCTTGGGGTTGGCGTCACGGACGAAGTCCTTCTCGCTCTGGCGCATCTCCAGGACTTCGCGGTTGACCGCGCTCATGGCGTCCAGCAGGCCGAAGCGCTGCTCGATGGAGCGCAGCGCCCCGACGCCGATCCCGGCTACCAAAGCTGTCAGCAGCAGTACCAGGCCGAAGCCCAGCGCCAATTTCTTCGCCGTCCCCAGATTGGCCAACCGCCGTTGTACGAACGCGACCATGCCAGCTCCCCTTCGAATGCCCTGCGGGAGAGTCTTCGACCGAAGCTCTCCCGTTCTTTGTCGTTGCTTTCGGACGGAACATTAGGAGCCGGCCGACCGGCGGAACAAGGGGGTCCGTCGATGATGGCAATACGATGTTGCGCACGGGCATGCACAGGTCGCATCCAGGACAGTCGCGCGCCAAGGTCCCGGCGCGCGACAGCCCGTGCGCCTATTTGGGGCGGATCATGCTGAAGGTGTCGCGGGTGAAGGCGTATTGGGTGCCGCCCAGGCGGCCGACCAGGTCGAGCCTGGCCGGGTCGACGTGGCGCTCGTCGCGCAGCACGGCGTCGTCGATGTGCGCCAGCAGCACGCGGGCGAAGATCAGGTAGCAGCTGGGCTTGTCCGCCGGGTAGGGCTGGATCTGCGCCAGCTCGCACTCGAAGGCCACCACCGCGCCGGCCACCCGTGGCGGCGCCACGCGCACGCTGGGCAGGGTAGCGATGCCGGCCTGCTCGATCTCGCTGACGCCATGGGGCAGCGTCGCCGCGGTGGCGTTCATGGCCTCGGCATGGGCGGCGCTGACCAGGTGGATCACCAGCTGGCCGGTCTCGCGCACGTTGCGCAGGGTGTCCTTGACGCTGCCGTCGTCGCGGATGCTGGTGTTGACCATCAGCGTCGGCGGCTCGTCGCTGATGACCTGGAAGAAGCTGAAGGGCGCCAGGTTGCCGTGGCCCTCCGCGGACAGGGTGGAAACCCAGGCGATGGGCCGCGGGGTGACGGTGGAGGCCAGCCAGCGGTAGGCGTCGGCGGGCGCGAGGGTGCTGAAGTCGAGCTGCATGAGTGGGGTTCCTGACTGCCGGACGGGCCGGAGCGCCCGTCCGCCCGGTGATTATGCCCGCCTTGCCCGCGCCCGGTCAGCGGCCCGCACGCGATTCCTTGATGTAGAAGCGCGCCTTGCTGGCCTTGTCCAGGCAGCCGCCGTAGGACTCGACCTGCTGCTCGGTCTTGGCCGCGCTGATCAGCGCCAGCGCCTTGGAGTAGCTGACGGTGCCGGCGAAGCCTTCGGCCTTGGCCAGGTCCAGCTCGTGCCAGGCGGCGTTCAGTTCGCTGGCGCAGCTGTCGCGGTTGACCGTCTTGCCGGAGCAGCCGGCCAGCACCAGGCTGGCGGCGAGTACTGCGAGAAGTGCCTTCATGACGACCTCCTTGGTGGTTCGGGCGTGTTCCAGCTTAGACGGCCGCTGTCCTCCGCGCCCGGCTGGCTGTCTTTCGTAGGAGCGAGCTTGCTCGCGAACAGATTCCGCAGCGGGGTTCATTCGCGAGCAAGCTCGCTCCTACGAAGAGCGGTCTACCTCGGTGAGCGGGAACGCAGATACTCCACCACCTCGTCATGGTTGCCGCGGAACTCGATTCGTGAGGCCTTGCTTTCCAGCTGGTAGGCGTACATCGGGTCGTAGTATTCGCCCAGCAGCCCCTCGATCCAGCCCCGGTGCAGGTCCACCGCGCCGCTGCGGCGCTGCTCGTCCAGGGCCGCGTCCATGATCGCCGCCAGGCGCTGGTAGCGCTCGCCGCCCAGGCGCTTGACGATGCCCGACAGGCTCTTCTGCAGATAGGCGGCGAAGGCCTCGAAACCTTCTTCCGGCGCGCCCTTCACCTCGACGAACTCGGCGCACAGGTCGATCACGTAGTCCTTGAGGATGCGTTCCACCCGGCCCTCGAAGCTGTCCTCCAGCCACACCAGCGGGTAGCCCTGCATGCCCTGGTACAGCTCCAGGGGCAGCGAGCAGCTGCCGACGATGCGCCCCTCGTCCTCCAGCACGAACTGGTTCATGCCGGCGTGGCGCTTCTTCAGGATGTCGATGGCCAGGCGGTTCTCGAAGTCGATCTGCGCCGGCTGCGGCGTGGCCCGGCGGCCGAAGCTGGAGCCACGGTGGTTGGCGTGGCCTTCCAGGTCCAGGGCGTTGTCCAGCTGCGCCACCACCTCGGTCTTGCCGGTGCCGGTGAGGCCGCCGATCAGCACGAAGGAACACTCCTCGGTGGCGGCGCGGGCGGTGTCGAAGAGGAAGCCGCGCAGCGCCTTGTAGCCGCCGACCACGCGCGGGTATTCGATGCCGGCGTCCTTCATCCACTGCTGGACGATCTGCGAACGCAGGCCGCCGCGGAAGCAGTACAGGTAGCCGTCGGGGTGGCGCCGGGCGAAGTCCAGCCAGGCTTCGATGCGCTCGGCCTTGAGCGGGCCGCAGACCAGTTCGTGGCCCAGGGCGATGGCCGCCTGCTGGCCATGCTGCTTGTAGCAGGTACCCACCTTCTGCCGCTCGATGTCGTTCATCAGCGGCAGGTTCTCGGTGTGGGGGAAGGCGCCCTTGGTGTATTCCACCGGGGCGCGCACGTCCATCAGCGGGACGTCGTCGAGGAAGAGTTCGCGGTAGTGCCGGGTGTTGTCGCGCATCAGGCCACCTCTACCGCGTGACGCTGTCGCTCGACCAGCTCGCCGATCGGCGCCAGCTGCAGGCCCAGTTCGGCGGCGGCGGCGAGGAATTCCCCCTCGCCTTCCGGGGTCACCGCCACCAGCAGGCCGCCGCTGGTCTGCGGGTCGCACAGCAGCAGCTTGTGCAGCTCCGGCAGCGGCGCGATGCGCTCGCCGTAGCTGTCGAAGTTGCGCAGGGTGCCGCCGGGCACGCAGCCCTGCTCCAGGTAGTACTGGACGTGCTCCAGGCGCGGCACCGCGTCGAAGCGCACGCGCGCGGTCAGGCCGGCGCCGTCGGCCATCTCCACCAGGTGGCCGAGCAGGCCGAAGCCGGTGACGTCGGTCATGGCGGTCACCCCGGCGAGCTTGCCGAAGCGGCTGCCGGGCTTGTTCAGGGTGCACATCCAGTCGCGGGCCAGGCCCACGTCCTCGGCGCGCAATTTGGACTTCTTCTCGGCGGTGGTGAGGATGCCGATGCCCAGCGGCTTGGTCAGGTACAGGCGGCAGCCGGCGCTGGCGGTGTCGTTGCGCTTCATGAAGCGCTTTTCCACCAGGCCGGTGACGGCCAGGCCGAAGATCGGCTCGGGGGCGTCGATGGAATGCCCGCCGGCCAGCGGGATGCCCGCCTCGTCGCAGACCTTGCGGCCGCCGGCGATGACCTCGCGGGCGATTTCCGGCGCCAGCACGTTGACCGGCCAGCCGAGGATGGCGATGGCCATCAGCGGGTCGCCGCCCATGGCGTAGATGTCGCTGATGGCGTTGGTGGCGGCGATGCGGCCGAAGTCGAAGGGGTCGTCGACGATCGGCATGAAGAAGTCGGTGGTGGACACCACGCCGCGCTCGCCGTCGATAGCATAGACCGCGGCGTCGTCGCGCGAGGCGTTGCCGACCCACAGGTTCGGGTCCAGGTTCTGCGCCCCGCTGCCGGCCAGGATCACCTCCAGCACCTTGGGGGAAATCTTGCAGCCGCAGCCGGCACCGTGGCTGTACTGGGTCAGGCGGATGGGTTCGCTCATGTTGGCTCCGGGGGCGGGAAATCGATCGGCCGATTCTAGCAAACACCCTTGGCGCCCCGCCCTACCCGGGCGTATCGTCGGTACTATCCGGCGCCGGCCATAGGCTGCGCGCCGCGCCTTGCAATGCCTTGCCTGAGGAATGACCGTCCATGTCGAAACAAGTGGCGCTGGTGCTCGGCTCCGGCGGAGCGCGGGGGTATGCGCATATCGGCGTGATCGAGGAACTGGAGCGGCGCGGCTACGAGATCGTCTGCATCGCCGGCTGCTCCATGGGCTCGGTCATCGGCGGCATCTACGCCGCCGGCAAGCTGGGGGAGTACCGCGACTGGGTGGAGAGCCTGGACTACCTGGACGTGCTGCGCCTGCTGGACGTCAGCTTCCGCCTCGGCGCCATCCGCGGCGAACGGGTGTTCGGCAAGATCCACGAGATCATCGGCGACATCAACATCGAGGACCTGCCGATCCCCTACACGGCGGTGGCCACCGACCTCACCAACCAGCAGGAAATCTGGTTCCAGGAAGGCGACCTGCACCAGGCCATGCGCGCCTCGGCGGCCATTCCCAGCCTGTTCACCCCGGTGATGCAGGGCCCGCGCATGCTGGTCGACGGCGGCCTGCTCAACCCGCTGCCGATCGTCCCGGTGGTGTCCAGCCACACCGACCTGATCATCGCGGTCAACCTCAATGCCACCAACCAGCGCCAGTACCAGTTGCCGGTGATCGAGCGGCCGGCGGCGATCAAGGGCCGCTTCGACAGCCTGATCGGCAGCCTCAGCGACAAGCTCAGCCTGTTCCGCCGCCACAGCCCGGAGCTGGTGCCGCCGGAGCTGCGCGCCGAGGCCCTGCTGGAGCCGGTGCCGGACAGCGAGGAGCCGGCCGAGCCGGAAATGCAGCAACCGGCCGCCGCGCCGCAGGCCAAGGGCTCGCCGAAGTCCGCCAGCGGCAGCCGGGTGATCGAGAGCAGCAGCCCGGCCTCGCTGCTGGAGCTGGTCAACCAGAGCTTCGAGGTGATGCAGACCTCCCTGGCGCAGTACAAGATCGCCGGCTACCCGCCGGACGTGCTGATCAACGTGCCCAAGCGCGTGTGCCGCTTCTTCGAGTTCTACAAGGCGCCGGAACTGGTGGCGCTGGGCCGGCAGATCGCCAGCGATACGCTGGACAGGTACGAGGCGGAGAATCCGTAGGGCGCATAACGCCTACGGCGTTATCCGCCGATTGGCCTTGGCTACCGGCCCGCTCGCCGTTGGGCTTGGCGCGGGTTGGATATGTTCCCGGGCTCGGCCAAGGCGCCGGCGGCAACGGAGGTGTATCGGCGGATAACCGCGAACGGTTATTCGCCCTACGTTACTGCGCCGGCCTTTCCACCCGCGCCGGACAGCCCCCTCTCCCGCTTGCGGGAGAGGGCTGGGGAGAGGGTGCTCTTGCGGTGGTCCGGTGCGCGGGTTCGAGGTATCGCGGACGGAGTCCGCTCCTACGACGGGGTTTCGCCTGGCCCATAGGTGTGGGCCCTACCCGAGGTTCGCGCAAAAGTTGCGCTCCTACGGTTCATGCCGAGCGGCAGGCCCCATTGTAGGAGCGGACTCCGTCCGCGATCCGCCGGCAAGGCGAGTACGGCTCGCTCCTACGAAAAACGGGATGCGGTGAGGGTCAGGCATCGCGCAGGCGATAGCCCACGCCGGCCTCGGTGACGATGAAGCGCGGGTTGGCCGGGTCGTCCGCCAGCTTCTGCCGCAGGTGGCCGACCACCACCCGCAGGTAGTGGGTGTCCTCGACGTGGGTCGGGCCCCAGATGTCCTTGAGCAGCTGCTGCTGGGTGACCACCCGGCCGAGGTGGCGGGCCAGGGTGGCCAGCACCGCGTATTCCTTGCGCGTCAGTGCCACTTCAGCGCCATCGAGCGCTACCCGGCGGTAGGCGAAGTCCAGGTGCAGCGGCCCGACCGTGACGCTGGCCGCCTGGCTCTCGCCCTGGTGGCCCTGGCGCAGCAGCGCGCGGATGCGCGCGAGGAACTCCTGGATGCCGAAGGGCTTGGTCACGTAGTCGTTGGCGCCGCCGTCCAGGGCCAGCACCTTCTCGCTCTCGGCGGCGCGCACCGAGAGCACCAGCACCGGCACCTGCGACCACTCGCGCAACTCGCGCAGCACCTGCTGGCCGTCCTTGTCCGGCAGGCCGAGGTCCAGCACCACCAGGTCCGGGCGGTTCAGCGCCGCCTGGGCCAGGCCCTCCTCGCCGCTGCCGGCCTCCACCACCCGGTAGCCGCCGGCGTTGAGGCTGATGCGCAGGAACTTGCGGATCTGCGGCTCGTCGTCGATGACCAGGATGCAGGCGGCGTTGGCGTTGCTCATCGGGCTCGGCTGGCTGGGGGCGGTGGCGCCTAGCTTGGGCCTTTCAACTACCGGCATCAAGCTGCTCCAGGTCCGGTTGGCGCTGCAGCGGCAGGTGCAGCGTCAGGGTGGTGCCGCGGCCGTCCAGGCCGTCGCCGACGCTGATGCGCCCGCCGTGGGCACCGACCATGCCCTGGCAGATCGCCAGGCCCAGGCCGGTGCTCGGCCCGCCGCGGTCGCCGCGGGCGGCGCTGTAGAACATGTCGAAGATCTTCTCCCGCTCGCCCTCGGGAATCCCCGGACCCTCGTCGCTGACGCTGAACTGCAGTTCGTCGCCCACCTGCGCCGCCGCCACCCGCAGGCGCCCGCCGCTGGGCGAGAAGCGCGCGGCGTTCTCCAGCACGTTGACCAGCGCCTGCTCGATCAGCGCCGCGTGCACGTACAGCAGCGGCAGCTCGGCTGGCACGCGGGTTTCCACGCGGTAGGGCGCGAGCAGCGCGCGCAGGCGGTGCACGGCGCTGCCGACGATGTCCTCCGGGGCCACCCAGTCGCGCGCCAGCTTCAGCCCGCCGTGGCCCAGGCGGGTCATGTCCAGCAGGTTCTGGATGTAGCGGTCCAGGCGCTCGGCCTCGTCGCGGGTGCTTTCCAGCAGTTCCTTGCGGTCGGCCGGGGGAATGGCGTCGCCCAGGGCCAGCAGGCTGTCGATGGCGCCGCGCATGGTGGTCAGCGGGGTGCGCAGGTCGTGGCTGACCGAGGCCAGCAGCGCGCTGCGCAATTGTTCGGTCTCACCGTGCAGGCGCGCCGCCTCCAGGTCGTCGGCCAGGCGCGCGCGGGCCAGGGCCTGGGCCAGCGGCTGGCCGAGGGCGGCGAGCAGGCGGCGGCGCTGGCCGGGCAGCGGCTCGCCGTCCCTGGGGCGCACGCCGAGCAGCGCCAGCGGCCCCTCCTCCGCCGACAGCGGCCACCACCACCAGCGCCCCGACGGCAGGGTGCCGGTGCCCAGGCCGGCCGGCTGGTCGTGCTGCCAGGCCCAGTCGGCGGCGGCGCGCTCCTGCTCGTCGAAGCCGCGGGCGTGGCCGCTTTCCACCTTCCAGTCATCGTGCTGGCGGGCCAGCACGCAGATGTCCAGGTCGCTCCACAGGGCGAACTGCTGGCCGGCGGCGGCCAGCACCGCCTGGCGGTCGGTGGCGGCGGTGAGCTTGCGCGACAGTTCCAGCAGCGCGCCGGTTTCTTCCTGGGTGTCGCGCAGCACCTGCAGCTGGCGGCGCTGGCGCGCGGCCAGGTTGCCGGTGAGCGCGGCCATGAGCAGGAAGAACAGCAGGGTCAGCACGTCCTGTTCGCGCTGGATGGAGAAGGAGAAATACGGCGGGATGAACAGGAAGTCGTAGGCCAGGAACGACAGCACCGCGCACAGCAGCGCCGGCCACAGACTGCTGCGCACCGCCACCAGCAGCACCGCGGCGAGGAACACCAGGGAGATGTTCGGCAGCTCCAGCAGGTGCGCCACGCCCCAGGCCAGGGCGCTGGCCACGGCGGCGGCCAGCGCCGCCAGCAGGTAGTCGCGCCAGTGGCCGCGCTCGCGCCGGCGCGGGGTGGCCGGGGCCAGGTCGGCCTCGCTGTCCAGCGCGCTGATCTCCAGGCCCTCGCCCAGGCGCAGCAGGCGCGCCGCCAGGCCGCCGCCGAACAGCCGGCGGTGCCAGCGCTGCCGCGAACGGCCGACCAGGATCAGGCTGGCGCGGCGCTCGCGGGCGTGCTCGACCAGGGTGCGCGCCACCTCCCCGCCGCGCAGCTGCACCACCTCGCCGCCCAGGCGCTCGGCCAGCTGCTGGGCGTTCTGCAGGTACAGGCGGGATTGCTCGTCGCGGGCGTCGCCGGTGTCGACGTGGACCAGGCTCCAGGGCAGGTGGCGGCGCTCGGCCACCCGCGAGGCGTGGCGCACCAGGCGTTCGGCGTTGCGCTCGCCGTCCACGCCCACCAGCAGGCGGCCGCGCAGCGCCGGGGCCTCGCCGCCTTGCTGGCGGTAACGGTGCGCCAGGTCGGCATCCACCCGCGCGGCGGCGGTCTGCATGGCCAGCTCGCGCAGCGCGGTGAGGTTGGTCTGGCTGAAGAAGGCGTCGATGGCCGCGCGCGCCTGCTCCGGCACGTAGACCTTGCCCTCGCGCAGGCGCTCCAGCAGCTCGCGCGGCGGCAGGTCCACCAGCAGCAGTTCGTCGGCCTCCTGCAACACCCAGTCGGGCACCGTCTCGCGCACCTGCACGCCGGTGATGTCGCGCACCTGGTCGTTGAGGCTCTCCAGGTGCTGGACGTTGACCGTGGTGTAGACGTCGATGCCGGCGGCGAGCAGCTCCTGGATGTCCTGCCAGCGCTTGGCGTGGCGGCTGCCGGGGGCGTTGCTGTGGGCCAGCTCGTCGACCAGTGCCAGCTGCGGCGGCTCGCGCAGCAGGCCGTCGAGGTCCATCTCGGCCAGGTGGATGCCGCGGTACTCCGAGCGCAGCAGCGGCTGCTGCGGCAGGCCGGCCAGCAGCGCCTCGGTCTCGGCGCGGCCGTGGGTCTCGACGATGCCCACGCGCAGCTTCACGCCCTGGCGCAACTGGCCCTGGGCCGCCAGCAGCATGGCGTAGGTCTTGCCCACGCCGGGTGCGGCGCCAAGAAACACCTTGAGGCGCCCGCGGCCGTTGCGCTCCACTTCCGCGAGCAGGGCGTCGGCACGCCTGGGATCGGTCATCTCGGCCTCCTGGGAATTGTGCGCAAGTCTAGCGAGGCAGTTGCTCGAGGGCCATGTTCAGGGCCAGCACGTTGACCACCGCCGGGCCCACCAGCGGCCGCCGGGTGTTCGCCTCGACCAGGTTGTGCACGGCCTGCTCCGGCAGGCTGCGGGCCTGGGCGATGCGCGGCACCTGGTAGAGCGCGGCCTCCGGCGGCAACTGTGGGTCCAGGCCGCTGCCGGAGGTGGTGACCAGCGCCTGCGGCACCGGGCGCCCATCTACCGCTTCGGCGGCGGCATCCTTGGCGATGCGCTGGGCCAGCGCCGGGTTGCCCGGGGCCAGGTTGGAGGCGCTGCTGGAAACGGTGGCGAAGTCGCCGGCCGAGGGCCGCTCGTGGAACCATTGCGGGTCCTCGAACTTCTGCGCCAGCAGCGCCGAGCCGCGGACTTCGCCCCTGGCGTCGCGCACCAGGCTGCCGTTGGCCTGCTCGGGGAAGGCCAGCTGGGCGATGCCGGTGACCAGCAGCGGGTAGGCCACGCCGGTGACCAGCGACAGCAGGGCCAGGGAGGCGATGGCGGGACGGATGTGGGTGAGCATTTTTCGGTTTCCTCGATGATGCGGGCTCTTCGTAGGAGCGAGCTTGCTCGCGAAGCTCTTCGAACCAGGGCGGATCGCGAGCAAGCTCGCTCCTACAGTCCGGGTAACCCCGTAGGATGGGTTGAGCCTGCGAAACCCATGCTGCCGGCAATGGCGATGGGTATCGCTTCGCTCAACCCATCCTACGAAGGGCGTCTCTGCAACCCTGTTCAGGCCAGGCCCACGGCCACCAGCAACAGGTCGATGGCCTTGATCCCGATGAAGGGCGCGATGATGCCGCCCACCCCGTAGACCAGCAGGTTGCGCCGCAGCAGGTGCATGGCGTCGCTGGCCTGCACGCGCACGCCGCGCAGGGCCAGGGGGATCAGCGCGATGATGATCAGCGCGTTGAACACGATGGCCGAGAGGATGGCGCTCTGCGGGCTGGCCAGGCGCATGACGTTGAGCACCTGCAGCTGCGGGTAGATGCCGGCGAACAGCGCGGGCAGGATGGCGAAGTACTTGGCCACGTCGTTGGCCACCGAGAAGGTGGTCAGCGCACCGCGGGTCACCAGCAGTTCCTTGCCCACCTGGACCACGTCGAGCAGCTTGGTCGGGTCGCTGTCCAGGTCCACCAGGTTGGCCGCCTCGCGGGCCGCCTGGGTGCCGTCGTTCATGGCCATGCCGACGTCCGCCTGGGCCAGCGCCGGGGCATCGTTGGCGCCGTCGCCGCACATGGCGACCATGCGCCCCTCGGCCTGTTCCTGGCGGATGCGCGCCAGCTTCTTCTCCGGTGTGGCCTCGGCGATCACGTCGTCCACCCCGGCCTCGGCGGCGATGGCCGCGGCGGTCAGCGGGTTGTCGCCGGTCACCATCACGGTGCGGATGCCCATGCGCCGCAGTTCGGCGAAGCGCTCGCGGATGCCCGGCTTGACCACGTCCTTGAGGTGGATGGCGCCCAGCAGCCTGCCGTCGGCCACCACCAGCAGCGGGGTGCCGCCGCTCTGGGCGATGCGTTCGACCTCTTTCGCCAGGCTTTCCGGCATGTCGTCGCGGGCTCGGCCGATGAAGGCCAGGGCGGCGTCCACCGCGCCCTTGCGGTAGACGTGGCCGTCCAGGTCGACGCCGGACAGCCGCGTCTCGGCGCTGAAGGCGATGGGCGTCAGCTTCTCGCGCGACGGCTCCGGCAGCAGCACCTGGGCGCGCAGGAACTCGACGATGGACTTGCCTTCGGGCGTGTCGTCGGCCAGCGAGGCGAGGAAGGCGCCTTCGGCCAGCTCCACGGCATTCACCCCGGGCGCGGCGTGCAGCGCGGCGCAGCGGCGGTTGCCGAAGGTGATGGTGCCGGTCTTGTCGAGCATCAGCACGTGCACATCGCCGGCGGCCTCCACCGCACGGCCGGACTTGGCGATCACGTTCAGCCGCACCAGGCGGTCCATGCCGGCGATGCCGATGGCCGAGAGCAGGCCGCCGATGGTGGTCGGGATCAGCGTCACCAGCAGCGCCACCAGGAACACCAGCGGCAGGTTGCCGCCGGCGAACAGGGCGAAGGGCTTGAGCGTCACCACCACCAGCAGGAAGATCAGCGTCAGGCCGATCAGCAGGATGTCCAGCGCCACCTCGTTGGGCGTCTTCTGCCGCTTGGCGCCCTCCACCAGGGCGATCATGCGGTCGAGGGTCGACTCGCCGGGGTTGACGCTGATGCGGATCTGCAGCCAGTCGGAGACCAGCCGGGTGTTGCCGGTGACCGCCGAGCGATCGCCACCGGACTCGCGGATCACCGGCGCCGATTCGCCGGTGATGGCGGCCTCGTTGACCGCCGCTACGCCCTCGATCACCTCGCCGTCGCCGGGGATCAGCTCGCCGGCCACAACGCGCACCACGTCGCCCTTGCGCAGGCTGCCGGCGGGCACGTTCTCGTAACTGCCATCGACATTCAGGCGCTGCGCCATCAGGCCCTGGCTGCCGGCCTTGAGGCTGTCGGCGCGGGCCTTGCCGCGCCCCTCGGCCAGGGCCTCGGCGAAGTTGGCGAAGAGCACGGTGAACCACAGCCAGGCGGCGATCTGCGCGGCCACCGCCAGGGGCACCGCGTCGCCGCCGGTGAAGCACAGCACGGTGGTGAGGATGGCGGTCAGCTCCACCACCAGCATCACCGGCGAGCGCTGCAGCTGGCGCGGGTCGAGCTTGACGAAGGCCTGCAGCAGCGCCGGCTTCCACAGCGCGGCGAAGCTCAGGCTCTGGCGTTTCTCGGGGGCGGGCATGGCGGGCTTGAGCGACATGTCCTGGGTCTTGGCATTCATCTGTTGGCTCCTCAGAAGCCGAGGGTCAGGTGGTCGGCCACCGGGCCGAGGACCAGGGTCGGCAGGAAGTTCAGGCCGCCGACCAGGAGGATGGTCGCCGCCAGCAGGCAGACGAACAGCAGGCCGTGGGTGGGGAAGCTGTTCGGCCCCACCGGCACGCGCTTCTTCGCCGCCAGGCTGCCGGCGATGGCCAGCACCGGGACGATGTAGCCGAAGCGGCCGATGAGCATGGCCAGGGCGATCATCAGGTTGTGGAACGGGGTGTTGGCGCCGAAGCCGCCGAACGCCGAACCGTTGTTCGCGGTGCCCGAGGTGTAGGCGTAGAGCAGTTGGCTGAAGCCGTGGGCGCCGGGATTGCTCACCGACGCGGCCGGGCCCGGCAGGCTGGCGGCAATGGCGCCGAGCACCAGCACGCCGACCGGCATCACCAGCAGGGTGGCGACCAGCAGGCGGACCTCGCGGGCCTCCAGCTTCTTGCCCAGGTATTCCGGGGTGCGGCCGATCATCAGGCCGGCGAGGAACACCGCGATCAGCACGAACAGCAGCATGCCGTAGAGGCCGGCGCCGACGCCGCCGAAGACCACCTCGCCGAGCATCATGTTGAACATCGCCACCAGGCCGCTGAGCGGGTTGAGGCTATCGTGCATGGCATTCACCGAGCCGTTGGAGGCGGCCGTGGTGGTCACCGCCCAGAGCACGCTGGCGGTGGTACCGAAGCGGCTCTCCTTGCCCTCCAGGGGCGCGCCCTGGGTGATCGGCAACTGCGCCAGGGCCGGGTTGGGCTGGTACTCGGCCCACAGCGCCACGCCCAGGCCGACCACGAACAGCAGCAGCATGCAGCCGAGGATGGCGCGGCTCTGGCGCAGGTCCTTGACGTAGTGGCCGAAGGTGAACACCAGCGCCGCCGGGATCAGGATGATCGACGCCAGTTCGAACAGGTTGGCCCAGGCCGTGGGGTTCTCGAACGGGTGCGCCGAGTTCACGCCGAAGAAGCCGCCGCCGTTGGTGCCCAGCTGCTTGATGGCGATCTGGCTGGCCGCCGGGCCCAGCGGAATGGTCTGGTCGGCGCCCTGCAGGGTGGTGGCGTGGACGTAGTCGAGGAAGGTCTGCGGCACGCCCTGCCAGACCAGCAGCAGCGCCAGGATCAGGCACAGCGGCAACAGGCCGTAGAGGGTCGCGCGGGTCAGGTCGACCCAGAAGTTGCCGAGGTTGCTGGTGGACTTGCGGGCGATGCCGCGGGCCAGCACTACCAACACGGCCAGGCCGACGGCCGGGCTGACGAAGTTCTGCACGGTCAGGCCGAGCATCTGGCTCAGGTAGCTCAGCGAAGCCTCGCCGCTGTAGGCCTGCCAGTTGGTGTTGGTGACGAAGCTCACCGCGGTGTTCAGCGCCAGGGTCCATTCCAGGCCCGGCAGGTGCTGCGGGTTGAGCGGCAGCGCGCCCTGCCCCGCCAGGATGGCGAACAGCAGGGCCAGGCCGGCCAGGTTGAAGGCCAGCATGGCCAGGGTGTAGCGCTTCCAGTCCTGCTCGCCCTGCGGGTCGATGCCGCAGACGCGGTAGACCAGGCGCTCCACCGGCAGGAACACGGGGCTGAGGAAAGTCCGCTCGCCCTCCATCACCTTGTAGTAGAAGCGCCCGAGCAACGGCGCGGGCAGCAGCACCAGGGCGAAGAAGGCGGCGATCAGCATCACGTCATGGCTGTTCATGCGGCCTCCTAGGCGCGGTCGGCGCGCAGCAGCGCCACCAGCAGGTAGATGAAAAGCCCCGTGGCCAGGACCAGGGCCACCCCGTCAAGCACGCTCATGTCTGTTTCTCCTTACGCAGGGGAATCCTCGCGATGGGAAAAGTGTCCGCAAAGCGGGCGTAAAGAAGCGATTGGCGGGCCTTCCGGTGGGCATAAAGAAAGCGTAAAGAACCGCTATGGCGCAGCTTTGTATGCGCGCCGATACATTGACGACACTCTGTCGATATCCGCCGCCGTCAGCCTTGCCTACCGTGGCCCCCCGTGCGAGGGCGGGTTAGCATTGACTCCGCGCCCCGGGCGCCCCCAGCGACAGGTACCCCATGTTCCCCAATCCCGCCTCCAGCCAAGACAGCCAGCGCCGCTGGACCATCCGCGCCCTGCTGGTGGACGACGACGAGCCGATCCGCGAACTGCTCTGCGGCTACCTGGCGCGCTTCAACATCGAGGCCCGCGGCGTGGCCGACGGCGCCGGGATGCGCCAGGCCCTGGCCGAGGAGAACTTCGACGTGGTGGTGCTGGACCTGATGCTGCCCGGCGAGGACGGCCTGTCGCTGTGCCGCTACCTGCGCAGCGAGTCGGACATCCCGATCCTCATGCTCACCGCGCGCTGCGAGCCGGCCGACCGCATCATCGGCCTGGAGCTGGGCGCCGACGACTACATGGCCAAGCCCTTCGAGCCGCGCGAGCTGGTGGCGCGCATCCAGACCATCCTGCGCCGCGTGCGCGGCGACGAGGCCCGCAACGAACCGCGCGCCCAGGTGCGCTTCGACCAGTGGCGGCTGGACAGCGTGCTGCGCCAGCTGCACTCCCCGGACGGCCTGGTGGTGCCGCTGTCCAACGCCGAGTTCCGCCTGCTCTGGGTGTTCCTCGAGCGCCCGCGCCGGGTGCTCAACCGCGAGCTGCTGCTGGACGCCGCCCGCGGTCGCGCCATCGAGGCCTTCGACCGCAGCATCGACCTGCTGGTCTCGCGCCTGCGCCAGAAGCTCGGCGACGACCCGCGCTCGCCGCGGCTGATCAAGACCGTGCGCGGCGAAGGCTACCTGTTCGACGTGCGCGACATCACCTGACCCGGCCCGGGAGGCCCGCTTGAAGAAACGCTCGCTGCAGCTCGCCGACAGCCTGTTCGCCCGCCTGTTTGGCGTGTTCCTGCTGGCCATCGTGGTCGCCCACCTGCTGGCCTTCGTCTGGTTCAGCCACTTCCAT
>NZ_QGSL01000107.1:1198491-1211544 GCF_003176655.1 Pseudomonas sp. RW407
CACTTCGACCTGGCCAACAACTACGGCCCGCCCTACGGCAGCGCCGAGATCAACTTCGGCCGCCTGCTGCGCGAGGACTTCCACGCCTACCGCGACGAACTGATCATCTCCACCAAGGCCGGCTGGGACATGTGGCCCGGCCCCTACGGCCAGGGCGGCAGCTCGCGCAAGTACCTGCTGGCCAGCCTGGACCAGAGCCTGCGGCGCCTGGGCCTGGACTACGTGGACATCTTCTACTCGCACCGCTTCGACCCACACACGCCGCTGGAGGAAACCGCCGGCGCGCTGGCCAGCGCGGTGCAGCAGGGCAAGGCACTGTACGTGGGCATCTCCAGCTACTCCGCCGGCAAGACCCGCGAACTGGCGGCGCTGCTGCGCGAATGGAAGGTGCCGCTGCTGATCCACCAGCCGGCCTACAACCTGTTCAACCGCTGGGTGGAGAAAGACCTGCTGGCCACCACCGACGAACTCGGCGCCGGGGTCATCGCCTTCACCCCGCTGGCCCAGGGCCTGCTCACCGGCAAGTACCTCGACGGCGTGCCCGAGGACGCGCGGGTCAACCGCCCCGGCGGCGCCTCGCTGCGCCCCGAGCACCTGTCGACGGACAACCTGCGCCGCGCCCGCGCGCTCAACGAAATCGCCGCGCGCCGCGGCCAGAGCCTGGCCCAATTGGCCCTGGCCTGGACTCTGCGCGATGCGCGGGTGACTTCGGCGCTGATCGGCGCCAGCCACCCGGACCAGTTGCACGAGAACGTCGCCGCCCTCGGCAACCTGGCCTTCAGCACCGAGGAGCTGGCGGAAATCGACCGCCACGCCGTGGAAGGCGGGATCAACCTCTGGGAAAAACCCTCCACCGACTGGCAGGACGCATGACCAAGCACCTGAAGGGCCGCCTGGCGGCCCTGCTCACCCTGTTCGCGCTGGCCGGCGGCGCCTGGGCCGACGACCCCGCCCAGTTGCGCATCGGCTACCAGAAGGCCTCCACCAGCCAGGTGCTGGCCAAGGAGCACAAGCTGCTGGAGCAGCGCTTCCCGCACACCCGCATCGACTGGGTCGAGTTCCCCGCCGGCCCGCAGATGCTGGAGGCGCTGAACGTGGGCGCCATCGACCTGGGCGGCAGCGGTGACATCCCGCCGATCTTCGCCCAGGCCGCCGGCGCCGACCTGCTCTACGTGGGCACCGAGCCGGCCAAGCCGCAGGCGGAGACGATCATCGTGCCGCAGGGCAGCCCGATCCACGCCGTGGCCGAGCTGAAGGGCAAGCGCGTGGCCTTCCAGAAGGGTTCCAGCTCGCACAACACCCTGCTGCGCGCGCTGCAGAAGGCCGGCCTGGGCATCCGCGACATCCAGCCGCTGTACCTGACCCCGGCCGACGCCCGCGCCGCCTTCGAGAGCGGCCAGGTGGACGCCTGGGCCATCTGGGACCCGTGGTACTCGCAACTGGAACTGGAGGGCCGCGCGCGCCTGCTGGCCAACGGCGAGGGCCTGGACCTGTCCGGGCCCTTCTACCTGGCCTCGCGGTCGTTTGCGGAAGGCAACGGCGCCTTCCTGCGCCAGGTGCTGGACGCCTTCACCCAGGCCGAAGCCCTGACCCGCAGCGACGAGGCCGCCAGCGTGGCGATCATGGCCCGCGTCACCGGCCTGCCGGAGGCCGTCATCCGGCGCACCTTCGAACACCGCCCGGCCAGCTCGCCGATCCGCCCGCTGAACGATGCCGACATCGCCGCACAGCAACGCACCGCCGACCTGTTCTACGCGAACCGCATACTGCCGCGCGCCGTGAGCATCGCCCCGGCGGTCTGGCGGCCAGGGCCCTGAACGGCTCAGCCACGGTTGCTCGCCATGCCGAGCAACCGCGCGATCTCGTCGGCGACCAGCCCCGGCTCGCTGAGGATCAGCCCATGGCCGGAGCGCTCGGCCAGCACGTGGCGGCCCTGGGGCGACTGCCGGGCACGGTGGGCATGGGCAGCGTTGGCTGCCGCGCGGATCTGTGCGCTCATGCCGAAGTCCGCCAGGGCACCGGAGATGACCGTCAGCGGGATGTCCGGCAGCACCGGCGGCTGGTTGCGATAGGCCTGCAGCGCCGCCACCAGGCCGGCCAGCTCGGCGCCGCGGGTGCGCATCACGGCCATGGTGAAGCCTTCCCGGCGCAGGTCGGCGAGCACGTCTTCGGGCAGCACGGCGATCGCCTTGCGGTAGCAGCGCTCCAGCAAGCCGCAGCGGGCCAGCAGCCAGCTGGCCACATGGGCGAACTTCTCCAGGCGGCGGAAGGCCGGGGTGAAGATCAGCTCGCAGGCTTCGTCGGACACGTCCGCCAGCACCAGCCCGGCGATGCGCTGCGGCTGCGCGGCGGTGGCGGCGCGCACCAGGGGGCCGCCGCCGCTGTGCGCCACCAGCACGAAGGGGCCGGGGTCGAGGTGGTCGAGCAGGTCGTTGAGGTCGTCGGCCATCCGCTGCATGCTGCGCGGCTGGGCATCCGCCGGGCTGCGGCCGAGGCCGCTGCGGTCGTAGACCACCGCGCGGGCCCGCTGCGCCACCAGCGGCTGCACCAGCCCCCAGAAGGAACGGCTGGCGGCCAGGCCGCTCTCGAACACCACGGTGGGCGCCCGCCCGTCCGCCGGCCCCGGCAGCGCCTGGTAGAACAGCTCGCGGCCATCGCGGGTGCGCGCCAGCCCTGGCGTGCCCTGGGTCGGCGCGGGTGCTGCAGGCTCGATGGCCATGGGTCGTCTCCTGGTGGCATGGCGAAAGATGGCAAATGATAATCATTAATTTACATCGATAGACAGGTACCCGTTCGCCCAGGATGACTCGGCATCCGGCGTCGCTCGGGACGGCTCCCTCTCCCGCTTGCGGGAGAGGGAACGGGGTCAACCCGAAACATCCATGCAACCGGGTTACACCGTTCGCGAGCGAGCTACTCGCGAGTTCAGTGCTCGCCCTGAAGAGCGCCCTCTCCCCAGCCCTCTCCCTGAAGGGAGAGGGAGCCAGTCCGTGCCAAGAAATGTGATGGCTTCAGCCGGAAACCCTCGGTGTTGCCGGCTGCCTCAGGAATATCCAAGCGCACCGAACAGCCCCCTCTCCCTGAAGGGAGAGGGAGCCAGTCCGTGCCAAGAAATGTGATGGCTTCAACCGGAAACCCTCGGTGTTGCCGGCTGCCTCAGGAATATCCAAGCGTACCGAACAGCCCCCTCTCCCCGAAGGGAGAGGGGGCTGGTCCGTGCCGAGAAATCTGATGGTTTCAACCGGAAGCCCTCGGTATCGCCGGCTGCCTCAGGAATATCCAAGCGCACCGAACGGCCCCCTCTCCCGCTTGCGGGAGAGGGTGGCGGAGTGGGTCCGAAACACCCATGCAACCAGCTAGCACCGTTCGCGAGCAAGCTCGCTCCTACGAGAAGCCGTGCCAGCCCGTAGGGTAGGACCTTGTCCGCGATAGCCGGACGTATCGGCGCACTTCGCGGATAAGATTCGCTCCTTGCTGCCCCACCCGCACCATTCCCCCGTCGGGCGGATAACCGTTCGCGGTTATCCGCCGTTGGCCCGAGACACCGCTGACCGTAGGCGTTATGCGCTCTATGCGCACACGGGACCACGTCCCATGCACACAACCGGGCGGAATCTTCTGCTATCCTGTGCGTCCTTTCGCTGTCGGTCACCGCCTTGACCGTGCTCCGCATGACAGCCGCGCGCCTGCGCACTCCATAAGAACCAAGGACACCTGATGACTACCTCTGCAACCGAACCGCGACGCGGTGCGGCCCTGGTGCTATTCGCCCTCGCCGTGGGCGGCTTCGCCATCGGCACCACCGAGTTCGCCACCATGAGCCTGCTGCCGCTGTTCGCCCCGGCCCTGGGCATCGATGCGCCCACCGCGGGCCATGTGATCAGCGCCTACGCCCTGGGCGTGGTGGTGGGCGCGCCGCTGCTGGCGGTGCTCGGCGCGCGCCTGCCGCGGCGTACGCTGCTGGTGCTGCTGATGGGGCTGTTCGCCCTGGGCAACGGCCTCAGCGCGCTGGCGCCGACCTACCACTGGATGCTGCTGTTCCGCTTCGTCAGCGGCCTGCCCCATGGCGCCTACTTCGGCATCGCCGCGCTGGTGGCCGCCTCGCTGGTGCCGCCGCACCGGCGCACGGTGGCGGTCGGGCGGATGTTCCTCGGCCTGACCGTGGCCACCATCGTCGGCGTGCCCCTGGCCAACTGGCTGGGCCAGGCCCTGGGCTGGCGTTGGAGCTTCGCCCTGGTCGCAGCGCTGGGCGTGACCACCATGCTCTGCGTGCGCCTGTTGGCGCCCTACTCGCCGCCCGAGGCCGGCGCCAGCCCGCTGCGCGAGCTGGGCGCACTGAAGCGCGGCCAGGTGTGGCTGACCCTGGGCATCGGCGCCATCGGCTTCGGCGGCCTGTTCGCGGTGTACACCTACCTGGCCGACATCCTCGGCGCGGTCACCCACGTCTCCCCCGCCGTGGTGCCGCTGGTGCTGGCGGTGTTCGGCGTCGGCATGACCCTCGGCAACATGTTCATCCCGGTGCTCGCCGACCGCGCGCTGATGCCCACCGCCGGCGGCCTGCTGGTGTGGAGCGCGGTGGTGCTGGCGATCTTCCCGTTCACCGCCGGCAATATCTGGAGCATCGCCCTCTGCGTATTCTTCGTCGGCTTCGGCGGCGCCCTGGGCACGGTGCTGCAGACGCGGCTGATGGACGTGGCCGAGGACGCCCAGGGCCTGGCCGCGGCGCTGAACCACTCGGCCTTCAACTTCGCCAACGCGCTGGGCCCGTTCCTCGGCGGCCTGGCCCTGGCCGCCGGCTACGGCTGGACCTCGCCGGGCTGGGTGGGCAGCCTGCTGGCCATCGGCGGCTTCGTGCTCTGGTCGATCTCCCTGGCCAGCAGCCGCCGCCAGGAAAGGGCCGCCCTGCAGGGCGACTGCTGAGCGGACGCGGCGGCCCTACCCACCGGCCGCCGTCACGGCCGCCGCGCCGTGGGCCCGTCGCCCTGCTGCCCGTCCACCCAGAGCGAGCGCAGGTCGCAGATGACCCGCGACGGGTTGCCGATGGACACCAGGCACACGCGGTTCTCCCAGCGGTCCCAGAGGAACACGTACTGGGCGTCGCCGCCGGCGGGGGTGTAGCGCAGCATCATCGCGGCCACCACGGCGATGGCCCAGATCGACAGCAGCAGGGCGAGGAACGCGACCATCTTCATGGCCACCGACCTCAGGGCCGGACCGCGAGAATGCCCGAATGCACCCGGTACAGCGCCTGTTCGGTGGTGCTGCCGATGATCTTCGCCAGGCCTGGGTGGTAGAGGGTGCCCATGACCACCACGTCCATGCGCTTCTCGTTGGCGAAATCGCTGATGACGCGGGTGGCCGGGCCCTTGACCAGGTGCTGGTAGGGCCGGCCGACGCCGAAGCGTTCGCCGATGCGGTCCATGCGCTGGCGCGAGCGGCCGCTCATCTGCTCGGCGACTTCCGGCGACCAGGCCACGGGGCCCGCGGCATAGGCCAGGTAGCCGCTGGCCAGGTCGTAGGCCTGCAGCAGGTGCAACTCGGCGCCGCACTGGCGGGCCAGGGCCTGCGCCGACTCGACGATATGGTCGTTCAACTGGTCGACGAGCACGTCGTCCTGGGACAGGTCCAGCGCGGCCAGCACCCGCTGCGGGCACGGGTTGTCGGCGGTGCTGACCAGGTGCAGCGGCACCGGGCACTGGCGCAGCAGCTGCCAGTCCAGCGGGGTCATGATGGCGCGGCTCAGGGCCGGTTCGTACTGGCTGTCCTTCACTACCAGGTCGATGCCGTGCTGCTCCACCAGGCGCAGCGCTTCCTTCAGCGGGTCTTCCGTCCACACTGCCTCGGCGACGACCTCGATGCCCTGGGCGCGCAGGTCGGCGGCGTGCGCCTCCAGCCAGCGTTCCTGGCGCAGGCGCGTCTCTTCGCGGGCGCGGGTCTGCAGCACGCTGTCGAGCACGCCCAGGCCCACCGGCAGGGCATCCAGGGTGACCAGGTGCAGGTGGGCGCCGCCGGCCAGGGCCAGGGCCTTGGCGCGCGCCAGGGCGGCGGTGTCACGGAGCAGGGGATCACAGATCAGCAGCAGGCGCGAGTAGGCGTTCATGGGGACCTCCGGAGGGGACAGGGGTTGTGCCCCTAAGCCTGCGCCTTCGCCGCCAGCGGCCCCTTGATGTGCATCAAGCACGCCGTCGCGCCCGCCCTAGGGCAGCATGCCGCGCAGCATGAACGCGGCGGAGCGGCGCACCGCGGCCCGGTGCGCCTCGTGGTCCAGCGGCTCGCGGGCGCACAGGCGCAGCAGCTGCAGGTGGCCGTAGTCGTTGAGCAGGAAGGCGGCGTAGTCCACGTCCAGGTCGGCGCGCAGCTTGCCGGCGTCGCGCAGGTCGCCCAGCAGCAGCGCCAGCTCGCCGACCAGGGCGTCGTTGTTGCGCCGGTAGGGTTCCGGCACGTCGCGCTGGTCGCCGCCCAGCAGGGGCAGCAGCGGCGGCAGGATCTCCCGCCACAGCGGCGGCGGCAGCACCTCGAAGGCGTACTCGGTGAGGCAGCGCTCGAAGTGGCAGATGGTGTCCAGCGGGTCGGCGAATTCCGGCGCGCGCCGGCGCGCCTCGGCGATGGCGCGGTGGTCGGCCGCGCGCAGCTTCTCCAGGAGGATTTCCTGCTTGCTGCCGAAGTAGGCGAACACCGTGGGCACCGACACCGCCGCCAGGCGGGCGATCTGCTCCATGGTGGTGGCCTGGTAGCCCTGGCTCTCGAACAGGTCGAGGGCCGTGCGGCTGATGGCCTCGCGGCGCAACGCCTTCTGCTGTTCACGCAATCCGCTCACTGGTTCTCCCCGGGGCGCTCGTCGATGGGGCGCCAGCATAGCCGAATCTGCATCGGATAAAAATTTTATTGACTAAAGTTTTTTAACGATTAAAGAATATTTCCGCCGCCACCCCCGCCCGTCACGGGGCCCGGGCCGCGGCGCACAACGACAAGAAAGCGCTTCGCAGGCCCCGGCGCATGGGCCGGGGCACCGCCCCGCCCGGCCGCCGCGGGCCACTGATCTGCCCACCGACAAGTACAACGACAAGGGAGCAGCAAGCATGACCCGATCCAGGTACACCTGGACGCTACTGGCGCTCGGCGCCATGGCCAGCGACTACGGCTGGGCCGGCTACGCGTTCGACGCCGGCAACCTCAGCGGGGAACTCACACTGGGCGCTGGCGCCGCCAGCATCGCGGCGCGCAACGCCAACTTCGGCCTCGGCCGCATCGACCTGCGCGACGGCCACGACAGCGGGGAGCGGGCCGACTGGCAGGAGGCCTACCTCAAGCCCGGCCTCGACCTGGCCTACGCCCTGGACGCCGACACCCGCCTGCTGGCCGGCGGCTCGCTGCTGGGCGCCGGCACCTGGGGCGACGGCGACGCCGGCGGCTACACCCGCGGCTCCGATGGCCGCGTGGGCGTCGAGGAGGCCTACGCCGGGTTGCAGCACGGCGCCTGGAAGCTCACCGCCGGGCGGCAGAACTTCATGGTCGGCACGGGCTTCATCGTCATGGACGGGCACCTGGACATGCACGACGACGGCGCCTACTGGCTGGGCCCGCGCACCGCCTTCCGCGATTCCGCGGTGCTCGCCTTCGGCCAGGGCGAGCTGGGCGCCCAGGCCTTCAGCCTGCGCACCGACGACCACCTGGGCGACTTCCGCATGGACGGCCTGAACCTCGACTACACGCCGGGCGGCGTGGTGAACCTGGGCGCCATGGCCATGCGGGTGAACTCACTGGACCGTGAGGCCAACCAGCTGCAGCCGCGCGACGGCATGCAGGTCTACAACCTGCGGGCGCTGCAGGGCAAGGTGCCGGGGCTGGACGACCTGACCCTGCACGGCGAATACGCCCTCCAGCGCGGCAGCGGCTCGGGCGTCGACTACCACGCCAGCGCCTGGTACGCCCAGGCTGACTACGCCTTCCCCGCCCTGCCCCTGCAGCCGCTGCTGAGCTACCGCCACGCGCGCTTCTCCGGCGACGACGAGCCTACCGACGACACCCAGAAGAGCTGGGACCCGCTGAGCAAGGGCTTCATCGACTGGAGCACCTGGCTGCTGGGCGACATCGTCGGCAACTACCTGCTCTACAACAGCAACGAGCGCGTCGACCAGTGGACCTTGCGCACGCACCTGACGCCCACCCTCAGCCTGGGCGGCATCCACTACCGCTTCAGCCTGGACCAGAAGGTCTACAACGGCATCCCGGTCAGCGACCGGCGCTTCGCCAACGAGAACGTGGTGTTCCTCGACTGGACGCCGACCCCGGCCGTCTACGCCTCGCTCTCGTACAACTGGGCCCAGCCCCTGGGCGCCGCGCGGCAGGTCCTGGGCAACGACGATTTCCGCACCCTCGAGATGTACGTCACCTACCGCTACTGAGCCTTCCACGGAGAAGCCCCATGAAAGCCCTGCTCGCCGCTTTGCTGTCGCTGTGCTGCTGCCTGGCCCAGGCCGAGGAACGCACGGTACGCATCTACAACTGGATCGAATACCTGCCGCCGGAGGTGCTGCAGCAGTTCCAGGCCGAAACCGGCATCCGCCCGATCTACGACACCTTCGACTCCATCGACATGCTGCAGACCAAGCTGCTGACCGGCAACTCCGGCTACGACGTGGTCTTCCCCAGCACCGCCAACCTGCACAAGCTGATCCGCGCCGGCGCCATCCAGCCGCTGGACAAGTCGAAGCTGCCCAACCTGGGCCACCTGGACGCCGGCTTCATGGCGAAGATCGCCGCCGTCGGCGACCCCGGCAACCAGTACGCGGTGCCCTACATGTGGGGCACCACGCTGGTCGGCTACAACCTCGACAAGGTGCGCCACGCGCTGGGCGGCGAGAGCATCCCGGACAGCTGGGCGCTGCTCTTCGACGAGCACAACATCGCCCGCCTGGCCAGCTGCGGGGTGGGCTTCATCGACGCCCCCGACGAGATCCTGCCCATCGCCATGCGCTACCTGGGCCTGGACCCGAACTCCAGCAACCCCGAGGACTTCCGCAAGGCCCAGGCGCTGATGCAGGCGATCCGCCCGCACATCGCCTACTTCAACTCCTCGCGCTTCGCCATGGACCTGGCCAACGGCGACACCTGCGTGTCGGTGGGCTGGTCCGGCGGCTTCGCCCTGGCCGAGAAGCTGGCCGCGCAGGCGAACAAGGGCGTGCACCTGGAGATGATGATCCCCCGCGAGGGCGTGCCCATGTGGTCCGACGTGATGGTCATCCCCAGGGGCGCGCACAGCGCCGAGGCCCACGCCTTCATCGACTTCATCCTGCGCCCGGAGGTGATCGCCAGGGCCAGCAACGCGGTGGGCTACCCCAACCCGAACAAGGACGCCACGGCGCTGGTGGATGCGCACATCCGCCAGAACCCGAACATGTACGTCCCGGCCGAGCGCCAGCACCTGCTCTACCCACTGACGCCGCAGCCGCTGAGCACCGAACGCGCCCGCACCCGTGCCTGGAGCGCGATCCGCACCGGCATCTGAGCCGCCCCCTTTCGACACCCGCAAGCCAGTGAGTAGCCCATGACCACCCAGACCCGCTCCGCCGACCTGATCATCCACAACGCCCGCGTCTACACCGTCGACCCGCACCGGCCCTGGGCCAGCGCGGTGGCGGTGGCCGGCGAGCGCATCCTCTACGTCGGCGACGACCAGGGCGTGATGGCCCACGCCGGCGCCGCCACCCGGCTGATCGACGCCGGCGGCAAGCTGGTGCTGCCGGGCTTCGTGGAGTCCCACTGGCACTTCTCCACCACCGCCTTCGCCCACCAGGCCTTCGTCAACCACGAGGACCCGCACGAGGTGCTGGCGCTGCTCAAGCACTACGTCGACGCCCACCCGGAAGAGAAGGCCATCACCGGCATGGGCTGGATCCAGGCGCTGATGCCCGCCGAGCTGCTGCGCCGCGAGACGCTCGATGCCATCTGCGCCGACAGGCCGGTGTGCCTGCTGTCCACCGACTACCACACCATGTGGGTGAACAGCCGCGCCCTGGAAATCGCCCGCATCGACCGCCACACCCCGGCGGTGGAGGAAGGCGCCAGCTGGTTCGAGAAGGACCCGCAGACCGGCGAGCCCACCGGAGTGATCGTCGACGGCGCCGCCTACTCGCTGCTGATGCAGCGCCTGAGCGAGGCCGGCTACCTGCCGGTGGGCATCGACCTGTACCTGCGTTCCATCGCCCTGTGGCAGGAGAAGCTGGTGGCCGCCGGCATCACCACCGTGTTCGACGCCGGCTTCCTCGACCCCAGCGGCGACCAGACGCTGCTCTACGAAACCCTGCAGCAGCTGGAGCGCGAGGAGCGCCTGAAGCTGCGGGTGGTCGGCAGCTTCATCGACATGGGCACCGAGAAGGACCCGGTGGCCGTGCTGCAGGGCCTGCGGGCGAAGTACGACTCGCCGCTGGTCAAGGCCCAGGCGCTGAAGCTGATGCTCGACGGCACCGAGATGAACCACACCGCCTTCCTCCTCGAACCCTATTGCGACAAGCCGCACAGCTGCGGCTCGACGGTGATGCCGGAGGAAGTCTTCGAAGGCCACGTGCGCAAGGCCGACGCCCACGGCATCGACGTGATGGTCCACGCCGTGGGCGACGGCGCCGTGCGCATGGCCCTGGACGTGTTCGAGCGCACCTACGCGGCCAACCCGCCGCGCGACCGCCGCCACGTCATCACCCACGCCTTCCTCACCCACCCGGACGACATCCCGCGCTTCCGCCGCATCGGCGTCATGGCCAACACCCAGCTGCAATGGGGCGTGGTCGACGCCTACGCCGAGGCCATCCAGAAGTCCTACGGCCACCAGCGCTGGGCCTCGATGTACAAGTTCCGCACCTTCATCGACCAGGGCGTGACCGTCTCCATCGGCATGGACGGCCTGGCCTGCCAGTGCCGCTGCCAGCACCGCCCGGTGGAGCACATCGAGTCCGGCCACACCCGCCAGCTGGCCGGCGAGCCGGACGCACCGGTGATGCCCGACGGCAACGAGCGCCTGAGCATCCCCCAGCTGATCGCCGCCTACACCCTCAACGGCGCCTACCAGTTGGGGCTGGAGAAGGAGATCGGCTCCATCACCAAGGGCAAGCGCGCGGATATCATCATCCTCGAGCAGGACCTGTTCGAGCTGGAGCGCTACCAGATCGGCAAGACCGAGGTGGCGCTGACCCTGATGAACGGCCGCATCACCCACGACGCCGGCACCACCGGCCAGGCCTGACCCGCACGGTGGCGGCCGCCGCGGCCGCCGCCCCCTCCTCCGCTGGAACCCCGCAATGCAGAACAACAACACCCGGGCCCTGCGTGCCGCCCTGATCTACATCGCCGCCACGGCGCTCATCATCATCGGCGTGCAGCCGATCTTCATCGGCCTGCTCGCCGAACGCCTGGCGCTGAGCCTCAGCCAGCAGGGCTGGGTGCTCTCCAGCGAAATGGCCGGCACCCTGCTCGGCAGCCTGCTGCTGCCCGCCCTGGGCCGGCGCTTCGGCGGCCGCGGCCTGTACCTGTACGCCGCGCTGGCCGCCGGCCTGCTCAACGCCGCCAGCGCCCTGCTGGACGACTACGCCCTGCTGCTGGCCTGCCGCTGTGCCTGTGGCGTCGCTGCCGGGCTGCTCTACGCCGGGGCCATCAACGCCCTCGGCCGGCTGCCCGGGCAGGACCGCTCCTACGGCCTTTCGCTGCTGCTGCAGACCGCCGTGTTCGCGCTGTTCGCCGCCAGCCTGCCGCTGCTGGCCGAGGCCGTCGGCAACCGCCCGGCCAGCGCCAGCATCGGCCTGTGGTTCGCCCTCATCGCCCTGGCCAGCCTGGCCATCCCCCGGCGCCTGCGCCTGGATCTACCGGCCCCGGCCAGTGGCGACGGCACGGGCTCCGCGCTGATCGGGCGCTTCGCGCTGCTGGGCATGCTGTTCCTGCAACTGGCCATCTACTGCATCTGGGGCTTCGTCGACCAGTTGGCTCGCGAGTGCGGCATCGCCGCCGTCGACGTCGGCTGGGCCTTCGGCCTGGGCGTGCTCGGCGGCCTGCCCGGCGCGGCCCTGCCCAGCCTGCTGGGCGCTCGCGTCAGCCGCGGGCCGATGATCGGCCTGGGCTCGGCGCTGGTGCTGCTGTCCATCGTCCTGCTGGGCGGCTACGCCAACGACGCCGGGCGCCTGTCCGGCGCGCTCTTGCTGATGAACTTCGGCTGGGTGCTGGCGCTGACCTACTACATGTCGTCCATCGCCACCAACGACCCGCGGGGCAACCTGACGCCCTGGGTCAGCGTCGTCCAGTCCGGCGCCGCGGCCCTGGCCCCTGCCTTCATCGCCGTGCTGCTGCAGGGCGCCGGGCGGCAGTCGATCTTCCTCAGCGCCGGCGCCGCGGTGGTCACCGGCTTCGCCCTGAAATGCCTGGCGGGGGTGGTGCAGCGGCGCCCGGCGATGCGCCGGGGGCTGGAACCCTGAGCGAGCCCGCCGGCGCGGGCTCGCCGGCGGCTCAGGCGCCCTGGAAGCAATAGGCGGCGATCTTGTTGCCATCGAGGTCGCGGAAGTAGGCAGCGTAGGCGTTCGGCGCCCAATTGCGGGGGCCGGGCGCGCCCTCGTCCCGGCCGCCGTCGGCGAGGGCCGCGGCATGGCAGGCATCGATGGCCGCCCGGCTCGGCGCGGCGAAACTGAGGGTGACGCCGTTGCCGACCGTAGCCGGCTGGCCGTTGGCGGGCCTGAGCACGAAGAACGCCGGCGAGTCGACGCCCCAGATGGAGCCGTTGTCGCCGAGGTCGGCGAGGCGCTTCAGGCCAAGGGGGGCGAGCACCCGGTCGTAGAAGGCGCGGGCGCGCGGCAGGTCGTTGCTGCCAACGGTGACGTGGGTATAGACGGTCATGTTGCTGACTCCTTTGGAGGGTGGGTGGGTGTCGCTCAGAAGCGGATAACGCTGCGGATGCTCTTGCCTTCGTGCATCAGCCCGAAGGCCTCGTTGATCTTGTCCAGGCCCATGGTGTGGGTGATGAAGGTGTCCAGCGGGATTTCGCCCTTCTGCGCCTTCTCCACGTAGCTGGGCAGC
>NZ_QGSL01000107.1:1211554-1228107 GCF_003176655.1 Pseudomonas sp. RW407
TCCAGGACGATAACCACGAACACGCCAGCAAGGATCGCAAAAAGCATGGTAGAGCCCTCGCTCTATATATCTTCGCAGCCAAGCGTTGTTTATCTTCGATAAACCTCTACAGCCTCGGGCCCTCGCTGAAAGAGCCCTGCCAATCAACTTCCAAACTTCCTGAAAAAACCACAGGGAGCGAACTTTCGTTCGCCCCCATCAACCCTCCGCCAACGGCAGGCGGATGACGAACAGCGCCCCCGCCTCGGCGTTGCTGACGCACAGGCTGCCGCCCATGTTGCGGATCAGGTCGTGGCTCACCGACAACCCCAGTCCGGTCCCCTGCCCCACCGGCTTGGTGGTGAAGAAGGGTTCGAAGATGCGTTCGAGCAGCGCCGGCTCGATGCCGCCGGCGCTGTCGCACACGTGCAGCTCCAGCCAGCCGGGTTCGGCGCAAGGCTGCTGGCCCAGGCGGATCCAGCGGGGGCCTTCGCGCTTTTCCAGCAAGGCGTCGCGGGCATTGGCCAGCAGGTTCACCAGCACCTGCTCCAGCTGGTCGGCGAAACCCATGACCTGCGGGCGCGCCTGCGGCACCGCCAGTTCCAGCGCGATACCTTGCTGGGCCATGCTCTCGCCCAGCAGCAGCACCACCGCCTCGCAACAGCCATGGGGGTCGAACGGGGCCATGTCCAGGTCGGACTTGCGGCTGAACACCCCCATGTGGTTGACCACGCGGGTCAGACGGTCGACCTGCGCATCCACCCGCTTCAGCTTTTCACCCAGGTACTGCGGGTCGTCCAGCCGCTGCCAGGCATTGAAAAGCGCCAGGCGCATGACGTGCAGGGGCTGCTTCATCTCGTGGGCCATGCCGCTGACCATCTGCCCCAGGGCGGCCATCTTGGCGCCCTGGGCGAGTTGCTGCTGGGAGTGGCGCACCGAGGTGTTGTCCCGCGCCACCGCCTGGGCTTCGCGCAGCCGGCCCTGCTCGTCGAATAACAGGCGGTCGCTCCAGATCAGCCAGCGGCACTCCCGCCCGGGCAGGTTGAAGCGCAGCTCCCAGGATTCCTCGGCGCCGCTGCCGGCGCCTTCGACCAGGCGCGCGCGCAGCGCGCTGCAGTCGCGTTCGGACAGCCAGTAGTCCAGGCGGCGCCCCAGCAACTCGTCCACCGGCTCGCCGAGGAAGCTGGCGAAGGTCTGGTTCACGAAGGTCAACGCCAGGCTGGCCGAGTAGCGGCAGATCAGCGCCGGCGAGTCCTCCACCAGCATCCGGTAGCGCTCCTCGCTCTCGGCGATGCGCAGCGCCGCCTGGTGCCGCTCGGTCACGTCCAGCCACAGGCCCACCACTTCCCGCGGCATGCCCTGCACGTCGCGCAGCAGCTTGGCCTCGTCGTACAGCCAGTGCCATTGCCCGGCGCCATCGCGCAGGCGGTACTCGGCGTTGACGCGCCCTTCGCGCAGCAGCGTGCGGCCGCGCTCGAAGAAACTGCCCAGGTCGTCCGGGTGGACGCGCTCGGCCAGGGCCTGCCAGTTGTTCGCCTGCAGGTCGAGGCCCAGCAGGTTGCCGGCGCTTTCGCTGTAGAACTCCGGAATGAGCTGGCCGTTCTCCACGCGCTGCACGTAGATCACCACCGGCGCCTTGTCGATCAGGTTGCGCAGCCGGGCATGGGTGGCCTCGGCCTGCTGTGCCTGCTGCCGCGCCTCGCTGACGTCGAGCAGCACGCCACCGAGGAAGCCGTTGTCCATGCCGCCCTGCCGGCGGCCCTGCAGGCGCAGCCAGCGCCGCACCTGGGTCCAGGAATCCGGGCAGAGGCGCAGGTCCAGCTTCAGCTCCCCTTCCGGGCCCAGTTGGCGCAGGCGTATCAGCAGCTCGTCGGCATCCGCGGGGTGGAAGCGCTGCAGGAGTTCCTCCAGCGACAAGCGCGTCTGCCCCTCCGGCAGCTCCAGGATGGCCGCCACCGCGGCGGAGAACTCGAAGCCTTCGCGCGCCGCGTCATAGCGCCAGTAGCCGCCCTGCACCATGTTCTCCAGCAGGTTCAGCCGGTGCAGGCCGTCGCGCAGGCGCTTGCGCTCGAGGCGGCCGAAGACCTGCAGCGCCAGTTGCTCGGCCAGGCATTGCCAGTCCCCGGGCGAGAGTCCCGCGCGGCTCTCGTCGAGGCCCTCCGGCTCGCCGATCAGCCAGGCCACCTGCCCACCCTGCAGCGTCGCCGGAACGACCTGCAGGTGCTCGCAGCACAGCTGCCTGAGCAGTGCCGAGCCTGGCCCGTCAGCGCCGAGCAGGGTGCTGTCGGCCAGGGCGGCGAGCCCGCAATCCGGCAAGGCCAGGCCTTCGCGCAGCAGGCTGCCGGCGCCGGGGCGGACAAAGCTGGCGAACACCCGCCCGCCACCACCCGGCTGCGCCAGGACCAGGGCCATGGACTGCAGGCGGAAGCTGTTCGCCATGACCTCGAGCGCTTCGCCGACCGCGCCCGGCAACTCGGCCAGGGCGACGTGGCCGAGCCTGGAGAGCAGCAGCTTGATCACGTTGAAGCACTGCATCTGCGACTTTTCCCTGTCGCTCTGCCAGTTCAGGTCGGAAATGTCGGTGCACAGCAGCAGGCAGCCGCGGCCGGCCAGCGGGCTGACCTGCACGCGGAAGACCAGTGGCTGCTGGTCGATGCTGCGCAGGGCCAGGTCGACCTGCCCGGCCTGGCGCACCTCCAGGGGTGGGCCGGCGGGGCGCGACCTGCGCTCCAGGTAGTCGCCCAGGTACGCCGCATCGGCATGCCGTGGCGGCGCCAGGCAGCGGGCACGGCGCCCGCCCAGGCGGCACACGCGGTCCTCGGCGTCCAGCTCGATGCACAGGTCCCAGTGCTCCTGGCTCCACTGCCAGAACTGCTCGCAGAGCCCGCTCTGCACGTCTTGTCGGGGCATCGGCGCCTCACTGTCCGGCGCCGGGGCGGCCTTGTCGTTGGAATGGCCACTGAACAGACCCAGCATCGTCGACCTCACAGCAGCAGGCTGGCCTGGGCCTGCAGCACCGCGGGCAACCGCGGCACCGGGCCGATGCCCGGCAGCGTCAGCACCGGCACCAGCGGGGCGCCATCGGCGGGGTAGCGCACGCAGACGGTGATGCGCGTGTAGCGCCCCTCGGCCACCGGCGTGGCGACGAACTTGCCGCCGCTGCAGCCGGTGTACCAGCGGCTCGGCATCCAGCCGAGGCGGTCCGCCACGGCCTGGGCCACGGTGTCCTGCAGGGCCGCCTGGTACTGCTGCGAACCCAGCGTATCGTTCACCGACACCGCCACCCGCGCGCCGGCGGCCGCGGCATCGTTGAACGACTGCAGCACCAGCAGGGGTATGCAGTACGCCAGCACGCCGTAGAACACGGTGAAGAACAGGATGAAGGTGGCGGCGAACTCGATGGTCACGGCGCCGCGCTGGCGGGTTGGGTGTGTCTGCTGCATGGGTTCCCCCGTAGAGTCGTTGTTGCCTAGATCACCAGCGCGGCGCCCGGTGTCCGCAAGTCGATGATGCGCACGTCGAGGGTGCCGGTCTGGATGCCCAGCAACTGCAGCAACGGGTCGATCAGCTGGCTGCCCAGGCTGGCGAGCACCGAGGCCAGCGCTTGGGTCAGCAGGCTGGTCAGGTCGGCCAGCGAATTGACGAGGCCGCCGACCACGCCGTCGAGCAGTTTCCCCAGTGGGCAGAGCAGCCAGCCGACCAGGGGCGCCTTGCACAGCAGGCCCTGGGTGTTGAGCTCGACGGAGAGGTGCAGGTTCTGCGACAGGCTGGCGATGCCCGCCGCCAGCGAGGCGCCCAGGGGGCTTTGCACGCGCTGCACGGCGCTGGGCAGGTCGGCCGGCGAGGCGATGTCGAAGGCCAGCGGCTGTTCCCCGGGGGCGGCCAGCGTCACGTCGCCCTTGCGGGTATTCACCGACACCTTGGCCAGGTAGGCCTGGCCGTTGCCCAGCAGCTTCACGCTCAGGTCGTTGAGCGCCACTGCCGCCACGCCGGGCTGCGCCTTGACCGCTACCCGCGAGGCGTTCCGGGCGCCACCGCAGGTGATGCTGTCCAGGGCGGCGTACCCCTGGGCCACGGTCGCGCCCAGGTCGACGTGGGCGTTGACCAGCCCCAGCTTGAGCAGGTCCACGTCCGCCAGGACGTTCAGGGCCACCTGCACCGAGTTGGCCTGGGTCCGCCATTGCCCGTTGGCGTTCTTGCCCGGATAGCCGATGGCGATGGTCGGCGGGCTGATCACCGTGAGCTTCACCGTCAGGCTGGTCACCCCCGGCACGTTCAGCGTCAGGCCGGGAATCGCCAGCGCATGTTCCTTGTTGGCCACCAGCGCCGTGGCCATCAGCAGGTCCAGCAGGTTGACGTCGGCGCCCAGGGCCGCGTCGCGCGCACTGTCCGGGGCGATGACACTGATGATCTGCCCCAGGCTGAGGTTCGCCGAGGGCACCTTGATGCTGGCGAGCGCGCTGCGCAGCAGGGCCAGGTTGACGCCGGCGACCTGCGAGGCGTCGGCGGCGTCGATGGCGGCCTGGAGCAGCTGCGCCACGCTGACGTCGGCGTCCAGCAGGCTGTCGACCGAGCCGAGGTTGAGGTCGACGCCGGCAGCCTGCAGTTGCTCGCCCAGGGCTAGCAGGTTGACGTTGGCCCCGGCGATGCCCTGGTAGGTCACCACGTCGAGGTTCAGGGTGGTGCCCAGCAGGCCGCCGAGCAGGGCATTGAGCAAGGGCGAGCTGGTGCTGTCCAGGCGCAGCAGGCCGCTGCCCGCCGACAGCCCCGCCAGCGCCTGGCGCCTGGCCACCGCCTGGGCCTGCAGGGTGACCTGGGTCAGCGTCCCGGCGCCGAACACCGCGGCGACGTTGAGCAGCAGGCTCGAGGGCACAGTGCGGCTGGCGACGACGCGCACCGAGTCGTTCCAGCTGGTGTTGGCAGCGCGGAAGACACGCTGCCGGCCGCTGGCGTCGAAGTCCACGTCGCCGAGGCTCGCGACCAGCCGGCCGTCGTCGGGCAAGCCGTTGCGCCGCGCGCTGGCCAGGGCCAGCGCCTGCACGTCGACGCTGCCCGGGGCGGCGCACATGCCGCTCTGGGTGGCGCTCTCCAGCGCCGCCATGTCGGCCACCCGCTGCAGCTTGCGCTGCTCCAGGTACAGGCGCCCGGTGTCCACCACCAGGGCCATGCAGATCAGCACCAACAGCAGGGTCAATGCCGCCAGCACACCGATCGCGCCGCGCTGCCGCTTGCCGAACATGGACATCTCCTTGACGTCGGGTATCACTTGCTGCCGGTGCTGAAGCCCCGGCTCTCGTCCAGCAGGTACTCGGGGATCGGGTGGCCGTAGCTGTCCAGGTAGCGCCGGTAGGCGCGGTCGCGCTCGGCCGGGGTGGCGGCCTGGTGGTTGGCCGAGGCCTGCCGGCCGCTACGCTGCAGTTGCAGCCATTGCTCGACTTCCCACTGGTCGCGGGTGCTGCCGGCCGGTTGCGAGCGCACCGATTCGGTGGCGCCGAGGGACAGGGGGGCGGCCAGCAGAAGGCCCGTGAGGATGATCCGTTTCATAGCTACTCTCCGCTTCCATCGCGGGCCCTGGCCGCCTTGTGGCCGGGCACCCGCCGTCGATTACCTTGTCTGCTGTTCCACCAGCGGCCTGGGCAGGGGCTGCGCCTGCACCTGGACCTGCGCCACGCTGGCACTGTCCGCCGCCTGCACCACCCGCGGCGGCGCGGCGCCGGCCCTGAGCGCGTCGGCGCGCTGGCGGGCCTGGCGTACCTGCTCGTCGGTCAGCCGCGCCTTCTCGGCCAGCGCCGTGGCCTGGGCGTTCCTGCCTTCCAGCAGCAGCAGGCTGAGCAGGTTGGAGGCCGGCAGCTTGTCGTCCCCGTCCAGTTCCAGGGCGGTGAGGAATTCGAAGCGCGCGCCCGCGCGATCGCCCTTGCGCAGCAGCACTACACCCAGGTCGTTGCGGATCATCCGGTCGGTGGGCTGCAACCGCGCCGCCTCACGCAGTTCGCGCTCGGCCTCGGCGATGCGGCCCTCGCGCAGGGCGATCTGGCCCAGGCCGTGGTGCGCCTCGCCGGCCTTGCAGGTGCCGAGCAGGCCCTGGTATTCCGCCTTGGCCAGCGGGCTGCCGATGCGGCGCAGCGCGGTGGCCTTGCTTTCGCGCACCTCCAGCGAGTCGGCAGGGAGTGTCTCCAGGTGCGCCAGGGCGGCGTGCAGGCGGCCCTCGCGCAGCATGTCGCGGGCCATGTCCAGCTGCAGTTCCTGGGTCTGGCTCAACTGGCCGCCGCAGCGCTGGCCGATGCCCGCCAGGCCGTCGGCGAGGTTGTCCGGCAGGTTGGCGCAACCGCCCAGCGCCAGGCCCAGCAGGCCCAGCAAGCACAACGTCTTCATCACATTCCCCCCAGTGCCTTGGTGATGGCCATGAACCCCGGCCCGGCCAGGATGATCAGCAGCGCCGGGAACAGCAGGGCGATCATCACCAGGCTCATCTTCGCCGACAGCTTGCTGATCTTTTCCTGCAGCGAGGTCAGCCGGCGGTCCTCGAACAGTGCCTTCAGCGCCGCCAGCGAGGCGCGCGCGCTGCCGCCCTGGCGCAGCATCTGGCGCAGCACGCCGCAGCAGTCGCTCAGCTCGGCCACCTGCAGGCGCCTGCCCAGCTGTTCCAGCTCGTCGGCCAGGTCCAGGCCGCTGTCGGCGTGGGCCAGCACCAGGTCCAGTTCCCCGGCCAGCACCGGCACGATGTGGCGGCCCTCCAGGCGGACCACCCGCAGCGCCTGCTCCACCGTCAGGCCGGTGTCGAAGAGGATGCGGATCAGCTGGATGAACACGATGACCTCGTCGGCCAGGCGCCGGCAGCGCTTGTCCGCCAGGTGCGCCAGCACGCGCTTGGGCAGCAGGAAGCCGATGCCGGCGGCGAACGCCAGCGGCAGCAGCAGGTCGTCCAGGGCGGCGCCCCTGAGCAGGCCGACCAGCCCCGCCAGGGCGCAGGCCAGCAGCGGCGAGGCCAGCTGCGCGGCCTGGTAGAGGCTGCGCGGCAGGTTGCCGCTCCAGCCGGCGCGGGCCAGCAGGTCGTGGACCTCCTGGTCGCGCAGGTGCAGGCGCCGCCCCAGCGCACCGTCGCCGAACCGTTCGATGGCCCGGGCGCCCCAGCGCGCCGTGTCCTCGTTGCCTTGCGCGGCGGCGCCCAGGCGCTGCTCGATCAGGTGCTGCTCGCGGTTGGCCGCGCGGCTCTGCGACACCAGCAGGGCCAGCGCCGCGCCGAACAGCAGCAGGGCCAGGAGTACGTACCAGGTCGTGTCCATGTCCGTCCTCCTACACGCTCTTGAGCATGCGCCAGAGCGCAACGCAGCCGACCGCCTGCAGACCCAGCGAGGCCAGCAGCAGCGTGCGGCCGAAGCCGTCCGTCCACATGGCCATCAGGTAGCCGGGGTTGCTGGCCAGGATGTACATCCCCAGGCCCAGCGGCAGCACCGCCAGCACCAGGGCGCTGAAGCGCGTCTCGCCGGTCATGGCGCGCAGTTGGCGGCCGATCTTCTCGCGTTCGTGGATGACCTTGATGATGTTGTCCAGCAGCTCCGTGGTGTTGCCGCCGTAGCGGTAGTTCACTGCCACGCCCAGGGCCAGGATGTGCAGCTCTTCCACCTCGTAGAGCTCGGCGATGTCCTGCAGCGCCTCGGGCAGGCTGATGCCCAGCTGCACGTGGCTGCTGGCCCGGGCGAAGACCGCCCGCAGCGGGTCGTCGGCTGCCGCCACCGCCTGCTCCAGGGCGTCGCCCAGGGTGCGCCCGGCCTGCAGGCTGCGCACCACCTGGTCGAGGAAGGCCGGCATCTGCCGGATCATGCGTTGCAGGCGGCGGCGATACAGCAAACCGAGCAGGCCGTTGAACAGCGCCAGCACCAGCAGCACGGCCAGCAGCACGCCGAACACGTTGAGCAGACGCCCGAGCGGCACGGCCAGCGCCAGCATCACCAGCGCCGCCCCGGCCAGCCAGGGGCGCATGTGCACGATGCCGGCGCGGCGCATGCGCCGTACCAGCCAGTGCTGGGTGCCCGGCCGCGCCGAGCTGATGTCGTCAGGAGCCTGGCCGGGTACCAGGCGGCGCACCACCTGCTCGTTGTTCCGCGCGCGCAGGCCCAGCCCCAGCAGCAACAGCGCCAGGCCCACCAGCAGCAGGCTGGCGACCGCCAGCAGCCACACGCCGCCGCTCATGCCGGCACCTGGCGGAGTTTCGCCCCGGACGGCACGCCGGTGCGCACGAACCTGCCGCTGGCGCGCCTGTCCAGGCTGAACAGCGAGTTGGTCACGTAGATGCCGTCGCGCACCTCCAGCACCTCCAGCACTTCGCTGATGCAGCGCCGGCCGTTGGCCTGGCGGGTGATCTGCACCACGATGTCCAGCGCCGCGCAGATCATCTGCCGCAGCGTCTGCTCGGGCAGCTTGTGCCCGGCCAGGCCCACCAGCATTTCCATGCGCAGCAGCGAATCCATCGCCGAGTTGGCGTGCACCGTGCTCATCGAGCCGTCGTGGCCGGTGTTCATCGCCTGCAGCACGTCCAGCACTTCCACCCCGCGGATCTCGCCGAGGATGATGCGGTCCGGGCGCATGCGCAGGGCGTTGCGGATCAGGTCGCGGGCGGTCACCTCGCCATAGCCCTCGGCGTTCGGCGGCCGCGTTTCCAGGCGCACCACGTGGTCGTGGCCCAGTTGCAGCTCGGCGGTGTCCTCGATGGTGACGATGCGCTCGCGCGCGTCGATGAAGCCGCTCAGCACGTTGAGCAGCGTGGTCTTGCCGGTGCCGGTGCCGCCGCTGATGAGGATGTTGCAGCGGTTCTCCACCGCCTGGCGCAGGAACGCCAGCAGCGCTTCGTCGACGCTCTGGTAGGCCAGCAGGTCGGCGCTCTGCAGCAGTTCCTTGCTGAACTTGCGGATGGAGAGGCAGGGGCCGTCCAGGGCCACCGGCGGGATGATGGCGTTGACCCGGCTACCGTCGGGCAGGCGCGCGTCGACCATCGGGCTGGACTCGTCCAGGCGCCGGCCCAGCGGCGCCAGGATGCGCTGGATGACGCGCTGCACGTGGTGCGCGTCGATGAAGCGCAGGTCGCTCTGGTACAGGCGGCCGCGCTGCTCGACGAAGACGCGGTCGGGGCCGTTGACCAGGATCTCGCTGATGTCCGGGTCGCGCAGCAGCACTTCCAGCGGGCCGAAGCCGGTCAGCTCGTCCACCACCTCCTCGGCCAGGCGGTCCAGCTCGTAGCGGGAGATCGCCAGCTGGCGCCGCGCGGCGTACTCGCCGACCTTCTCGGAGACGTACTGGGCCACCGCCGCCCGCGCGCCTTCCAGCAGGTTCACGCCGTCTTCGTCGATCTCGTCGATGATGTAGCGGTGCAGGCGCATCTTCAGGCGCTGCATCTCCTGCTCGTGGCTACCGAGGCTGCTGGCGTAGTTCATGGGCGCGCGCCCCGGAAGCGGCCGAACCAGGGGAAGCGCCGCCGCGGCTGGCCGTCCAGCGCGCCGAGCGGCTCGGCCAGCGCACGCAGCTTGATGGCCAGCGGGTCACGCGGGGCCACCTCGAACAGGCTGCGGCCAAGGTTCTTCGCCCGCAGGCGCGCCTCCGCCGAGGCCGGCAGCACGCCGAAGAGCTCCAGGCCGAACATGCGGCACAGCGCCTGCTGGTCCGGCGGCACCGCCGGCAGGTAGCGCTCCACCAGCAGTTCGACGGGGGGCAGCGCCTGGCTGTTCTCGCGCAGGCGACGCAGGCTTTCCAGGCCCTTGCGGCACGCCGGCACGCTCTGGTCCACCAGCCACAGCACGCGGCTGGCCTGCTGCAGCAATTGCCGGGCGAGCTCGCCTTCGGGCATGGCGGTGAAGTTGATCAGCACGTGGCTGAAGGCCGTGCGCAGGTTGCCCAGCAGCAGGTACAGCTCGGCGGTGGTCATGCGCTCCAGCACCCCGGGCTCGTCGGTCAGGCTGAGCAGGCGCAGGCCGGACTCGTGGCGGCTGAAGGCGCTGTCGATCAGCGTCTGGTCCAGGCGGCGCAGGTTGCGCATGGCATCGGCGAAGGTGAAGGGCGCGTCCATGCCGAGGATGGCCAGGGCCTCGCCGGCCGGCTGGCCGATGTCCACCAGCAGCACCCGGTTGCCCGCCTGGGCCTGCAGGGCCAGCGCCAGGTGCAGGGCGACGAAGGCGCCGTCGGCGTCCGGCCGGGCGCAGGCCAGGGCGACCAGCTCGCCCTGGTGCACGGCGCTCACCGGCACGCTGGGCAGGCGCCCGCCCAGGCGCCGGACCAATCCGCCCAGCTCGCTGGCACGGGCGCCATAGGTGATGAAGTCGCGGGCGCCGGCGCGCATGGCCGCCAGCACCAGCTGGTTGTCCAGGCCGTCGCCCACGGCCACCACCGAGAGCAGCGGCCGCGCCGACACCAGGCCCTCGATCAGGGCCCCATGCACCATCAGGTTGGCCTTGCCCAGGCTGATGAAGAGCACGCCGGCGCCGGTCACGTCGAGCAGCGCCAGCAGTTCCTCGAGGGTACCGCTGGTGGCGCAGACCACCTGGCCGGTGCTGGCCAGGCTGCTCTGCAGCCACTCCAGCTCGCCCGCATGCTGGGTCAGCGCGACGAAAGTCTGCCCGGCGTTGCGGCCCGACGTGGCGGGCACGCGGCTGCCGCTGCGCCCCAACAGGTCGCCGGCCATCACTCGGACATCCCGTTGGCGGAAGCGCGGCCGTCGAACTGGCCGTTCTCCAGGAAGTAGAACTCGCCGAAGCCGGGGTCGTACTTGCGCAGGCCCTCGCCGGGCAGCTTGGGCAGGCTGGCGTTGGCCGCCAGCGGCTGGACCAGGTGCGGGGTGACCACCATCAGCAGTTCGCGGTCGTCCTTGTCCAGCTGCGAGGAGCGGAAGAACGCGCCCAGCACCGGCAGGTTGCCCAGGCCGGGGAACTTGTCGACGTTGCTCACCGTGTTGCTGCTGATCAGGCCGCTGATCACGAAGCTCTCGCCATCGGCGAGGTTCACGCTGGTGTCGGTGCGCCGCACGTTGAGCGCCGGCACCGCGATGCCGTCGGTCTTGATCCCGGCGGAGAAGTCCAGCTCGCTGACCTCCGGCGCCACCTTCAGGGCGATGCGCCCGCTGGACATCACCGTCGGCGTCAGGGTCAGGCGTACGCCGTATTCCTTGTACTCGATGGTGATGTTGTCGTTGTTGCCGTTGGGCACCGGGATGGGGAACTCGCCACCGGCCAGGAAGGACGCGCTCTGCCCGCTGGTGGCCACCAGGCTCGGGCGCGCCAGGGTATAGGCGAAGCCGCTGCCCTCGAGCATGTTGAGGAAGCCCAGGACCTTGCTGCTGCCACCGCCCCAGATGACGTTGAAGCCGCTGTCGCCGGTGCCGAAGTTGCCGCTCACGCCACCGTCGGAACCGACGCTGATGCCGCTCAGGCTGCCCGGCGCGCCGAGCACGAACAGGTTGGAACCGCGCCGCACCAGGGACGAACTGGCCTGCTTGAGCTTGCTGCGGCTGACCTCGACGAAGCGGATGTCGGTCTGCACCTGGCTGGGCAGGGTCGTGGCGGCAGCATCGCTGGCGGCGCCCACGTCACGCACCGAGCGCCCGGCCACCTGTACCTGGGCCCGCAGCGGGTCGCCCGGGCAGCCGGTCCAGACCAGCAGGCTGGTCTCCCCCTGGGCCTTGCCGGTGACCAGGAAATTGCGCTTGTCCAGCAACTGCACGTCGGCGATCTGCGGATCGCCAATGGCCAGGCGCTTGATCGGCAGCGGCAACTGCTGGTCCTGCTGGGCACCCTGCTGCACCGCCAGTACCAGTTTCTGCGGCAGCAGAGCCAGCCCTTCGCAGGCCTTGGGCGCGGCCTGCGCCGAAGCCAGCAGCGCCCATGCCATGGCGCCCGCGAGGCAGACGCCTACCCGACCAGCCGGACGCCGGTCTCCCATCTTGCAAGCCATCCTACTACTCCCTTTCCCTGCTCCAGGGGCTGATTCAAGGCGCCTCGTGCGCAACCGTGCCGCCGCGGTAGACCGCCACGCCCGCCGCGGCCCGTGGCCGGGCCTGGCTGCGCGGGGCGGCCGGGGCCGCCGGCGGACGGCGACCGAGCAGCTGGTCCAGCGTCACGGCCTCGGTGTTCGCGGGGTTGAGGACGGTATGCAGGTAGCTGCCCTGCTGCTCTTTCTCGTAGAGCTTCTCGTCCTTGCTGCGTACCGCCAGGCGCAGCGAACCGGCCTGGCTGGCCAGCATGAGGCGCGCGGTGGCGTTCGCCGGCACCGCCAGCACCGCGGTGCGCGCCACCTTGCGTTCCTTGTCCTTGCCGTCGTCGGCATGGCGGGCCTGGCCGTCGCCGGCCACGGCGATCTGCTCGCCATAGGTGAGTACGCGCACGCCCGGCAGCACCAGCTGGGCGCGGATGTCGCGCTGGATGCCCTGCTGGTCGGCGACGTAGAGCACCACGTCGACGTAGTCGCCCGGCAGCACGAAACCGCCGCCGCCGACCACGTCGTCCACGGCGATGGCCATGGCCCGCTCGTCCGGGCGGATGGTCCGCGCCAGCGGCCCGCCGGGCTCCAGCACCGCGCCGGAAAGGATGCTGCCGGCCGACACCGGTACCCAGACGCGCTGGCCGAGCAAGGCTTCGGCCTTGGTGTAGCTGCCCACCGGCGCGGTCTGCAGGTATTCCAGGCGCAGGTCGTCCTTGCCCAGCACGGCCAGCGCCGGCAGGTCGCGGGTGACCACCACCACGGGGGTTCTCTGCAACTTGTCGGTATCGGTGGGAACCACGGCGGGTACGGGCTCGCTGGCCACCGCCGGCGCCTCGGGCCGGCCGATGGACAACCCCAGGTAACCGACCACCACCGCCCCCAGCAACAGAAGCCCGGCAAACGCCATCAACAATTTACTTTTCATGATAATGATTTCGTTGCAGCCAACGGAAAGCACATTCAGGAAGCAAGTAACGAAAGTCTCGGGGGCACTTGAAAAACAAGTAACCGATAGCAGACTCAGCGTCCTTGCGAGGAGGCGGCAAGTTACCTTGGCGGCATGTGGAATAAAACAACCAGAAGCTACTATGACTTTTCTACTGGTTGTCAAAAAGTACGGGGAGCCGAAGAATTTAAGAATATATCCGCAATGGAGGCACCATGAACTTCAAGTTGAAAATCCGCAAACTTGTCTCTTCCATGAAGGCATTCGCCAAGGACAAGGAAGGGGCCACCGCCATCGAATACGCGGTTATCGCCGGCCTGATTTCAGTGGCTATCATCGTCGTACTGAAAGAGCTCGGCCCCAAGCTGGTCGACGTATTCCAGAGCATCTCCGACGCGCTCTGAGCCTCTCGCTGCGGCAACCGCTTCGCCCCACGGCTTCGGCAAGACCGGCAAGGGTCCTGGCCTGTGAAAGTGGGGCAACCCAATGAGTATCCGCGCGTGCAACTGGGCAACTTGAAGCGATCGAGCCTTGCCCGGCTTGAATGAAAAAGGAAACAGACCAACCCAACTTGCCCAGAACTCCGGACTCGCGATGCTGACCCGATCGGAACTTCCCCTGATATTGCTCGTTGACGACGACCCCGACGCACTGGCCTCGACGGCAGAGTTGCTCGAAAGTCTCTTCAATATAAAAACCGCAGGCTCCGGCCACGAGGCCCTCGGCAAGTTGCAGGAACTGCCCCTTCCGGACATCGTCATCGCCGACCTGGGCATGCCGGGCATGAACGGGCATCGCCTGTGCGAAGCGATCAAGTCCGATGCGCGGACGAAGGACATCACCCTCATCTTCCTCACCGGCGAGGACACCACCGAGGCCGAGCTGGAAGGCTTCGAACTGGGTGCGGCCGACTTCATCCCCAAGCCGGTGGAGCCGCGCACCTTCCTCAGCCGGATACGCTCGCACATGCGCAGGAAGCTGGAGCGCGACCGGCTCCAGGACCTGAGCGAATACCTGGAACTGCGCTCGCGCAACCTCCTGCAATCCGGCTGAACGCAGCGCGGCATCCGGCCTGCGCAACAAGGTGTAGAGACAGTGGCGACAAGAAAAGCGGAGCTGCACGGGCACCAGATACTCATCCTCGACGACGAGCCCGACATCGTCGAAGAGGTGGTCGACCTGCTGGACTGCGCCGGCTACCGCTGCCTGGGCGCCGGCACGGCGGCACAGGCCCTGGCGCTGTTCCGGGACAACCCCGGCATCGACATGCTGATCCTCGACTTCGACCTACAGGACAGCCAGGGCCCCAGGGTGCTGGAGCAGATGCAGGCGCTGGCCGGCGGCGAAAGGCTCTTCGAGGCCATCACCATCAGCGGGCGGGCCGGCAAGGACGAAGTGATCGACGTGCTGCGCAGCGGCTTCGCCGACTTCCACACCAAGCCGCTGAACCCCGAGCTGCTGCTGGCCTCGCTGGAAAAGCTGGCCGGCAGGCTGGAGGAGCGCGTCCGGAACCGCCAGCGGGTCATCCAGGCGGAGTCCAGGCTGGACGTGCTGACCGAGAGCCTGAAGTCCCTGGCCAGCGATGCGAAGAAGGCGATCAACTACGTGAACACTTCGTCCAGGCCGGCGAAGGGCGAGGCGCCGATGGACAGCGGCGGGGCGAAAGCGCCGGAAGACCCGCTGGCCAACCCGTTCTTCGCCAAGCTCTCGCTGCGCCAGCTCGACGTGGTGAAACTCATCGGCAAGGGCCTGAGCAACTACCAGATCGCCTGCAAGCTGGGCATCAGCGAGCACACGGTGAAGCTCTACGTCTCCCAGTCCCTACGGCTCACCGGGCTCAGCAACAGGACCCAGCTGGCGCTCAAGTCGTCGCCGCGGCGCCGGGTGAACCAGGACCTGTAGGGGCCCGCAGGCCTCCCCGGGACTCGCCGCGGGCTACCTCAGCGAACCCCGGGCATCCATGCCCCCCGGCGCCACGGAAGAGGCGGCGAGCAGCATGGCCAGCTGCGTCCGGTTGCTCACGCGCAGCAGCTTGAATATCTGGGTGATGTAGAGCTTCACGGTGTTCTCGGAAATACCCAGTTCATGGGCCACCCGGTAGTTCGAATAGCCCTTGCAGATCAACTGCGCCACTTCCTGCTGGCGATGCGTCAGGTTGCAGAACAGCGGGCTGCTGATATCCATCTTCCTTGAACTGTCTTCTTCGTCCGCTGCCAGGCCGAATACGTCCTGGCCGCCGTGGACATCCATCTTTATCGCGCTGACATCCTGGAACAGCGAGTTCAGCGACTCCGCTATGTGTTCGAGGCGCCCGTTCAGGTGCAGTATCTTGCGTTGCCGCCTGATGCTCTGCAGCAGCTTGCTTTCGATGCGCTCCACGGACCCGATCAGTTCCTGTGGCGATACCGGCTTCATGAGAAAGTCGGAGGCCCCGGCGCGCATCGCCTCGACCACCTTTTCGCTTTCACCGAAACCGGTGAGGACGATGACTTCGAAAAGATAATCGTCCCCCACCGCGCGCCTGATTTCCCCGATGGCGTCCAGGCCCCATTCGCGGCCCAGGTTCAGGTCGCAGACCAGTATCCGCAACTTGGCGTTCTTCCTGAAAAGCGCGACCGCCTCGCCGATGGAACTGCAACCGACCGAGGCGAAACCGACGCTCTCCAGCACTTCTGAAAGTTCCGAGGCGACCTCGGGCTCGTCATCGATGACCAGCACCTCGAACGCCCGGAATTCTTTGTTTTTCATTTTCCCCCCCACTCAACCCCTTGGGCATGCAAGCTGCCGGGGCCTTGCCTTTCTCAAAAGTAAAACTCAAGACTTCACTGGTCGCTTTCCAGCAACCAGCCCATCGTTTTTTCTATGGAGTCCAAGTCCCCTGTTTCTGCCAGTTCCCGCAAGTGCACCGCCAACGCCTGGCAGGAATCGGCGAGTGTTCGACTCCACTCGATGAGGTCGGTGACGGCACCGGCTTCCACCAGTGCCTGAAGTTGCTGCTGCTGCCCTGACGTCAAGGATTTCAACTGTTCGGCAAGGACTTCCTGACGGCGGTCATGCTTTTCATCCACGGCGCCCAGGCCGCCGCGCAGGTGCAGCAGCTGGGCCAGCGTGGCGCCCAGGTCGGCCAGGCTGATGGGCTTCACCAGGCTGGCGTCGAACGGCAGCCCGCCGGCCTGGCCGAGGCTCTGCATGGTCTGCTGGGTGGCGGACATCAGCACCACCGGCAGGTCGGGCCAGCGTTCGCGCAGCGCCCGCAGAAGCTCGCCGCCATTGCAGCGCGGCATCAGGTAGTCGGTCAGGACCAGGTCCGGCCGCTGACCGCCCGGCGCCATCAGGCGCTCCCGGCAATCCCCCCCGTCGACGGCCGCCTCGACGCGGAAGCGGCTGGCCACCAGCAGGTCCACCAGCATGTCGCGGATGTCGGCGTTGTCCTCGACGACCCACACCAGGCGCCCCTCGCCGCGCACGGGCAGGGTCTTCATCGGCAGGTCGAACAGCTGCGGCTGCTGCATGTCCTGCTCGGTGCCGACGGCCAGGGTCAGCTCGAAGCTGGCGCGGGTCCCCTCGCCGGGCGCGCTCTGCACCCTCACCCGCCCGCCCATGAGCTGGACCCAGTGCTCGACGATGGCCAGGCCGAGCCCGGCGCCCTCGACGTCGCCGCCGGCGC
>NZ_QGSL01000107.1:1228117-1228290 GCF_003176655.1 Pseudomonas sp. RW407
AAGCCCTCCTATGCCGTAGGGCGAATAACCGTTCGCGGTTATCCGCCGTTGACCGTGCCACCGGGATGTCCGGCGTGGCCGGTGAATCCAATCGCGGACGGAGTCCGCTCCTACGACCGTGCTTCCTGGAACCGTAGGAGCGGACTCTGTCCGCGATCATGGCGGATAACGCC
>NZ_QGSL01000107.1:1228300-1252455 GCF_003176655.1 Pseudomonas sp. RW407
CCTGCCTGCTGGAGCCGCCGCAAGGCTACGCCCTGGCCGACATCGAGCAGGGCAAGCGCTTCGTCGCCGACCTGCTCGGCGGCGAAAGCCTGCGCATCGAAGGCGACGCCCCCTGGCTGGCCGCGGCGCGCCTGCCGCTGGCCGAGGATGCCCGGCGCCGCGTGCGGGTGACCTGCGAGGCACGCCCGGCACAGCGCGACGAATTGCTGATCCACCCGCGCCAGGCCCTGGCCGAAGTGCAGGCGCCGGTCGACGACCTCGCCGCACTTGTCCACAAGGCATTGGCGCACGCCCACCTGGCCCCGGCCGCCCTTGCCGCCCTGCTCGCCCCGCGCCGGCACATGGCCGACGCGCGCCTGGCGGAAGCCGCCCGGGTCCTCGGGGTGCCATTGCGCTTCGTCGCCGATGAGCCACTGCCACCCGTGCATGGCGCGCACGAGGGCATCCACCTGCGCCTCGCCGAATCCCCCGCGCAGGCCGCCGCCATCGGCCGCCCGCGCGGGCGCCTGAGCGTGATCGGCCTCGGCCCCGGCGCCGCCGAGCACATGACCCCGGCCGTGCGCCGCGCCCTGGACGAAGCCCAGGACCTGCTCGGCTACGAGACCTACGTGAAGATGGCCGAGCCGTTGCGCGCCGACCAGGTGCGCCACTGCAGCGACAACCGCGAAGAGATGCAACGCGCCCGCCATGCCTTCGAGCTGGCGGCCGGCGGCCGGCGCGTGGTAGTGGTGTCGTCCGGCGACCCGGGGGTGTTCGCCATGGCCGCGGCGGTCATCGAGGCCCTGCACGAAAGCGCCGATGCCGAGTGGCACAACGTCGAGCTGGAGGTGCTGCCCGGGGTCTCCGCCGCCCTGGCTGCCGCGGCCAGGGCCGGTGCCCCCCTGGGCCACGACTTCTGCCTGATCTCGCTGTCGGACAACCTCAAGCCCTGGGAGGTGATCGAAAAACGCCTCGACCACGCCGGCGCCGCCGACCTGGCCATGGCCTTCTACAACCCCATCTCCAGGGCCCGCCCCTGGCAGCTGGGCCGTGCCCTGGAGATCGTCCGCCAGCACCGCGCGGCGGAAACCCTGGTGGTGCTCGGCCGCGACATCGGCCGCCCGGCCGAGGCGCTGCGCAGCCTCACCCTCGGCGAACTGCAGCCGGAGATGGTGGACATGCGCACCCTGGTGATCATCGGCTCGTCGCTCACCCGCCGCTTCCCCCGCGCCGGCGGCGGCGACTGGGTGTACACGCCGCGCTGGTATCGCTGAGGCAGGTGTATCGGCGGATAACCGCGGACGGTTATCCGCCCTACGTCCCTGGAAGTTCGGCCCCGCTTGCAAATGGCCAGCGCGTTGATGAAAATGCGACGGATTATCATTCTTCATCTTTCCGGCGCCGCCATGGCCTCCTCCACCCTCGACATCGACCGGCTGTACAGCGACCACCACGGCTGGCTGCATGGCTGGCTGCGCAGCCGCCTGGGCAACGCCGCGGATGCCGCCGACCTGGCCCAGGACACCTTCCTGCGCCTGCTGCTCAAGCAGGAGCTGCTGGAGCTGCGCACCCCGCGCGCCTTCCTGCGCACCATCGCCCGCGGCCTGGTGATCGACCACTGGCGCCGCGAGGAACTGGAGCGCGCCTACCTGGAATCCATCGCCCACCTGCCGGAGGCGGAAGCGCCCTCGGCGGAAACCCGCGAAATGCTCCTGCAACTGCTGGAAAGCATCGCCCGCCTGCTCGACGGCCTGAAGCCCAAGGTGCGCAGCGCCTTCCTCCTGGCCCAGTGCGAAGGCCTGCCCCATGCGCAGGTCGCCGAACGGCTCGGCGTCTCCGTGCGTTCGGTGGAGCGCTACGTGGCCGAGGCGCTGTTCCACTGCTACCAGGCGCGCTACGCCGAATGAACGCCAGCGCCGAACTGCAGCCCGACGCCCGGGTGGTCAAGCAGGCTATCCAGTGGATGCTGCGCCTGTCCGGCGGCGCCGACCCGCTGCTGCAGGAAGCCTGCGCCCACTGGCGCGCCCAGCGCGCCGAGCATGAACTGGCCTGGCAGCGCGTGCAGTCGCTGAACCAGGAGCTGCGCAGCGGCCTGCAGAGCGTGCCGGGCAGCCGCGTGGCCCTGGAGACGCTGGAGAAGGGCAGCCAGCGCCTGCAACGGCGCCAGGCCCTGAAGCTGCTGTCGCTGGTCGCCCTGGGCGGCTCCGCGCTGTGGCTGAGCCGCGACCTGGGCCCCTGGCAGCGCTGGAGCGCCGACTACGCCAGCGGCGTCGGCGAGCGCAAGCGCTTCGTCCTGGCCGACGGCAGCAAACTGCTGCTGAACACCGACACCGCCGTCGACGTCTTCTTCGCCCCGCAACAGCGCCTGCTGGTCCTGCAGCGCGGCGAAATCCTCGTCAGCACCGCCAAGGACCCCGCCCGGCCGCTGCGCGTGCGCAACCGCGACGGCCTGTTCGAAGCCCTGGGCACCTGCTTCGTGCTGCGCCAGGATGCCCATGACAGCCTGCTCAGCGTGCAACATGGCGCCGTGGCCATCGCCCCGCGCCGCCTCGGCCAGGCCCGCACGGTGGCCGAGGCCGGCCAGCGCTACCGCGTCGACGCCGACGGCGCCACGCCCCTGGCCGCCACCGGCATGGACAGCAGCGCCTGGGCCGAGGGCCTGATCGTCAGCCGCGACATGCGCCTGGCCGACTTCCTCGCCGAGGTCGCCCGCTACCGCCACGGCCACCTCGGCTGCGACCCGCTGGTGGCCGACCTGCGCCTGTCCGGCGTGTTCCGCCTGGACGACACCGACAAGCTGCTCGACCTGCTGCCGCGCACCCTGCCGGTACGGGTCATGCGCCGCAGCGACTGGTGGGTGACCGTCGAGGCCCGCACCTGAACCGGACTCCCCTGTAGGAGCGAGCTTGCTCGCGAACGGAGTTTCCCGGTCGTGTCGGCGCCTGGCATGAGAGCGCCCTCTCCCTAACCCTCTCCCTGAAGGGAGAGGGGACCGTTCGGTGTGTTCGGGGATTTCGGAGTTAGCCGGCAGCACCGAAGGTTTCCGGCTGAAACCATCACCTCTCTCGGCACGGACTAGCCCTCTCTCCCTTCAGGGAGGGGGCTGGGTCAAACCAAAACACCTAAGCCACCTGGAAACTCCATTCGCGAGCAAGCTCGCTCCTACGAAGAGCCGCATGGGCGCCATCGGAAACATTTTTCGCGGATGAGAATTATTTTTGTCGGGTTTTCCATCATCGGCCGGCATGGAGATAAACCCTCCCATTCCTCGCCCTGACGGATACCTCCCCATGCGTGCAGTCCCGGCTCGATCATCCGCCCCGAACTCCCCCGCCAGCCGCCTCGCCATCGCCGTGCGCGGCGCCCTGCTCTGCGCCGCCCTGGGCAGCGTCCTGCCCCTGACCAGCTGGGCCGCCGACGCCGCCAGCATCACCCGCAGCCGCGCCTACGCCATTCCTGCCGGCCCCCTGGGCGAGGTGCTCAACACCTTCGCCCGCGAAGCCGGCATCACCCTCTCCACCACCCCGCAGCAGACCGCCGGCCTGCAGTCCGAAGGCCTCAACGGCACCTACTCGGTGGACCAGGGCCTGGCCCGCCTGCTCGCCGACACACCGCTGCAGGCCGAGGACCAGGGCGACGGCAGCTACGTGCTGCGCGCCGCCGGGCCCAAGGACGCCCTGGCCCTGCCCGCCACCAGCGTGTTCGCCCTGGGCAACGCGCTGGGCAGCGAGGACGGCTACCTGGCCACCCACAGCCAGATCGCCACCAAGACCTCCAAGGCCCTGCTGGAAACCAGCCAGAGCGTCTCGGTGGTGACCCGCGAGCAGATCGACGACCAGGGCTCGAAGACCGTGCAGCAGGCCATCCGCTACACCCCGGGCATCTTCACCGGCCAGGTCGGCGCCTCCAACCGCTACGACTACATCGTCATGCGCGGCTTCGCCGACAACAGCGTGGACAACATCTACCTGGACGGCCTCAAGGCCATGGGTGACAGCGGCACCTTCAGCTCGATGCAGATCGACCCGTACTTCCTCGAACGCATCGACGTGCTCAAGGGCCCGTCCTCGGTGCTCTACGGCCGCAGCCTGCCCGGCGGCCTGGTGGCGCTGACCAGCAAGAAGCCGCTGTACGAGGACTACCACCAGGTCACCGCCAGCGTCGGCAACATGCAGCAGAAGGAACTGGGCTTCGACTTCAGCGGCCCGCTGGACGACGAGAAGCGCATCGCCTACCGCCTAGTTGGCCTGGGCAAGGGCGCCGACACCCAGTTCGACCACGCCAAGGAAGAGCGCTACGCCATCGCCCCGAGCCTGGCCATCGACTTCAGCGACGACACCACCCTGACCCTCCAGGGCTACCTGCAGCACGACCCCAACGGCGGCTACCACAGCGGCGTGCCAGCCGACGGCGCGCTGTACCACCACAACGGCCGCAAGATCGACCGCGACTTCTTCGACGGCGAACCCGACGTCGACGACTTCGACCGCACCCAGCGCATGTTCGGCTACCAGCTGGAACACCGCATCGACGACGTCTGGTCGGCGCGGCAGAACTTCCGCTACCTGCAGTCCGACGTGAGCCTGGCGCAGGTCTACAGCTACGGCTGGACCGCGCCGGACAGCAACGAACTGACGCGCTACTTCTCCGGCGCCCGCGAGCGCCTGGAGGCCTACATCATCGACAACATGGCCCAGGCCGAATTCGCCACCGGCGCGGCCCGCCACACCCTGCTGATGGGCCTGGACTACCAGCGCCGGCACACCTCGGTGGACTGGTCCTCGGGCTCGGTGGCGCCCATCGACGCCTTCGACCCGGTGTACGGCAACAGCGCCATCAGCTACTACCCCGACGACAACCACACCCGCCGCCTGGAACAGACCGGCGTCTACGCCCAGGACCTGATCGACCTGGACAACTGGCGCTTCTCCCTGGGCATGCGCCAGGACTGGGTGACGGTGGAAGACAAGAACCGCAGCACCGGCAGCAAGGCCGACGACGACTGGAAGAAATTCACCGGCCGCGCCGGCGTGCTCTACCTGTTCGACAACGGCGTGGCGCCCTACGTCAGCTACTCCGAGTCGTTCAACCCCAACGCCTACTCCGACCAGGACGGCACCCCGCTGGAACCCACCGAGGGCAAGCAGTGGGAACTGGGCCTGAAGTACCAGCCACCGGGCAGCGCCAGCCTGTACACCGCCTCGCTGTTCCACATCACCCAGGAGAACGTGGCGACCAAGGAGCCACAGGACAACTTCTACACCTCGGTGGGCGAGATCCGCTCCCAGGGCCTGGAGCTGGAAGCGCACATCCAGGCGACGCGGAACCTCAAGCTGCTCGGCAGCTACACCTACACAGACATCACCTACACCAAATCGCTGGACGGCAACCAGGGCCACACCCCGAACCAGGCGCCCAAGCACATGGCCTCCATCTGGGCCGACTACGCCTTCGACGCCGGCCCGCTGGACGGCCTGAGCATCGGCGGCGGCGCCCGCTACGTCGGCGAGACCTGGGCGGACAAGGAAAACACCCTGCGCGTGCCCGACTACACCCTGGTCGACGCCCGCATCGGCTACGACCTCGGCAAGCTCGGCATGAAGGGCCTGGACGTCAGCCTCAACGCCAACAACCTGCTGGACAAGGACTACGTGGCCTCCTGCTACAACCTCGACTACTGCTACTTCGGCGAGAAGCGCAACGTCACCGCCACGGTCAACTACCAGTTCTGACCCCACGCCGCCCGCCCCGCGGGCAGGCATTCCCTCGTAGGAGCGAGCTTGCTCGCGAACGGGCCCCGCTGCGGGAGCGGTTCGCGAGCAAGCTCGCTCCTGCAAAATCCCCTCGCGCTACCAGCCGCCTCTCCCGCCGCGCCCCCTGATGGCGCACTGATAGGTAGCACCCGCAGCCAATCTGCTACCTCGCTGTGCAGAAATTTCCCAATGCTTCGTAAAAACCATTCCACCGGTGAAACAAGCAGGCGTTTCACACTAGGAACGCACAACTATTTGATTAATAAGGAATAAACAAAGCTCTTCGAAAGAAAAATCACGTGGCATTGTTCATGCATAAATCAACGCACCGTATATGAAACAAGGTGAGATGAATTACATGGCTGCCACCCAAGAGCTGTACGCCGTCGTCGAACCGGGAAACCCCGCCTTGCAGGCCCGGGAAGGTGCGCGGCCGGCCGACGTGGAGATCGTCTTCGAGAACGTCGGCAAGTGCTTCCCCAAGAAGGGCGAGCGCGATGCGCCCTTCGCCGTGCGCGGGCTCAATTTCAGCATCCGCAAGGGCGAGGTGGTGTCCATCATCGGCCCGTCCGGCTGCGGCAAGAGCACCCTGCTGAACATGGGCAGCGGGCTCTACACGCCGAGCGAGGGCGCCGTGTTCGTCGGCGGCGAGCGCGTCGTCAAGCCGGTGGCCAAGGTCGCCTTCATGCTGCAGAAGGACCTGCTGATGCCCTGGCGCAGCATCCGCCGCAACGTCGAGCTGGGCCTGGAGATCCAGGGCGTGCCGGCGGCGCGGCGGCGGCCGGTGGCCGAGCGGCTGATCGAGAAATGCCACCTGGCCGGCTTCGGCGACCACTACCCGTTCCAGCTCTCCGGCGGCATGCGCCAGCGCGCGGCCCTGGCCCGCACCCTGGCCATCGACCCGCAGGTGCTGTTCCTAGACGAGCCGTTCTCGGCCCTCGACGCCCAGACCAAGATGATTCTCCAGCAGGACCTGGCGCAGACGCTCTACGAGCAGCGCAAGACCGCGCTGTTCATCACCCACGACCTGATGGAAGCCATCGCCCTCTCCGACCGCATCCTGGTCATGAGCGCCCGCCCCGGCAACATCATCGAGGAAATCGAGGTCGACCTGCCGCACCGCGACAACCCCCTGGAACGCCGCAAGCTGCCCGGCGCCGGCCCCCTGGTCGGGCGCCTGATGGACCTGCTGAAAGTCGGCGACGACCCCCTCCACTGACCCCGCACGAGGACCCACTCATGCGCAAGACCCTGCTCTCCCGCCTCGCCGGGCCGCTGCTCGCCCTCTGCGCCTTCGGTGCCAGCGCCGCGCCCACCGAAGTCACCTACCTGCTGCCGGCGCCGCCCAGCTCGCCGGCCTTCGCGCCCTGGATCATCGCCCAGCAGAAGGGCTACTACGCCCGGGAGAACCTCAAGGTGACCTTCCTCGCCGGCAAGGGCGGCGTCGACGTGGCCAAGCAGATCGGCTCGGGCAACGCCCTGGTCGGCGGCGCCATCGGCGACACGCCCATCGTGGTGCGCGCCAACGGCGTGCCGGTGAAGGCCGTGGCGGTGCTCGGCGGCGGCGGCGTGACCCTGCTGGCGGCCCGTGGCGACAGCGGCATCGACTCGGTGAAGGCGCTCAAGGGCAAGACCATGACGGTGATGTCCTACTCCGACACCACCTATTACGCCCTGCTCGCCTCGCTGCGCAAGGCCGGCCTGGGGCGCGACGACGTGGACATCCAGGCCGCCGGCCCGGCCGGCGTCTGGCAACTGTTCTCCGCCGGCAAGGCCCAGGCCATGGCCGGGGTGCCGGACTGGGTGGTCAACGCCGAGGACGCCGGGTTGAAGGCGAAGCTGCTGCCCCAGGACCAGGTGTTCGAGAGCATGGCCCAGGCCATCCTCGCCTCCGACGACGCCATCGCCAACCACCCGGAGGTGGTCCAGGGCGTGGTCAGCGCCACCCTCAGGGGCATGGCCGACATCATGGCCGACCCCAGGGGCGCCGCCGCCACCTTCGCCGCCGCGGTACCGGCCTACAAGGGCAGGGAAGCCTCGCTGGAGCGCATCTTCCAGCTCTACGACGAGCACGTGTACCCGGGCCAGGCGGTCCCCGGGCAGATCGACGAGCAGCGCCTGGCCAGCGTCGCCCGCTTCTACGTCGAGGAGAAGATCGTGCCGCGCGCCACCCCGCTGGCCGAGCTCTACACCAACCGCTTCGTCGAGGCCAACGCCGCCCGCCTGGCGCAACAGTGATCCCCCGGAGTCCGACATGACGCTTTCCCGTTCGAGCGCCGGCAGCCTGGTGCTGCTGGTGCTGTTCCTCGCCCTCTGGCAATGGGGCCCCGGCCTGCTCGGCATGCCCGAGTTCGTCCTGCCCAACCTCACCCGCGTGGCCCGGGAAGCGGTGGCCATGTGGCAGACCGGCAACCTGCTGGAGCACACCCTGATCACCACCCTGGAGATCATCGTCGGCTTCGCCCTGGGCGCCCTGCTGGGCATCGTCATCGGCGTCGCCCTGGGCCTGTCGCCGGCCGCCGAGGCCATGCTCTCGCCCTACATCCTGGCGCTGCAGATCGCCCCCAAGGTGGCCTTCGCCCCGCTGTTCGTGATGTGGCTGGGCTACACCGTGTACCCGAAGATCCTCATCGCCATCCTCATCGTGTTCTTCCCGGTGATGATCAACGTGCTCTCGGCGATCCGCACCGTCGACCCGGACATGATCAACCTGGTGCGCGCCCTCAGCGCCACCCGCTGGCAGCTGTTCCGCCTGGTGGAGTTCCCCTCGGCCATGAGCGCCCTGTTCTCCGGCCTGCGCATCGCCTCCACCCTGGCGGTCATCGGCGTCACCGTCGGCGAGCTGGTGGGCGGCAACAAGGGCCTGGGCTTCCTGCTGGTGGACGCCGAGGGCCAGGGCAACACCGCCGGAGTGTTCGTCACCATAGTCGCGCTGACCGTCATCGGCGTGCTCGCCTATGCCGCCGTGGTCTGGGCCGAGAAGCGCGTCCTCCACTACCTGCCCAAGGCCAACCTGGCCACGGCCTGAGGACGCGAACATGAGCACCGATACCCTCCTGCAAGGCCACCGCATCCTCATCACCGGCGGTGCCGGCGGCCTCGGCCTGGCCTTCGCCGAGGCCGCGGCACGGGCCGGCGCCCGGGTGGCGATCGCCGACGTCCGCGACGCCGAGGTCCAGGCGGCCGCCGCCGGCCTGCGCGAACAGGGCCTTGCGGTCGACGGCCTGGCCCTCGACCTGCGCGAGCCGCAATCCATTTCCACCTGCGTGGCCCGGGCCGTGGAACGCCTCGGCGGCCTCGACGGCCTGGTCAACAACGCCGCGGTGACCCACTCCGGCGGCAAGCCCGCGCAAGCGCTGGACATCGCCACCTGGGACCTGGTCATGCAGGTCAACGTGCGCGGCACCTGGCTGATGACCAACGCCTGCCTGCCGGCGCTGCGCGAAAGCGGCCGCGGCGCCGTCGTCAACCTGGCCTCCGACACCCCGCTGTGGGGCGCCCCCAACCTGCTCGCCTACACCGCCAGCAAGGGCGCGCTCATCGCCATGACCCGCAGCCTGGCGCGGGAGCTGGGCGCCGACGGCATCACCGTCAACGCCATCGCCCCCGGCCTGGTGGAAGTCGAGGCCACCGCCTACGTCCCCGCCGAGCGCCACGAGCTGTACCGCCGGCAGCGCGCCATTTCCCGCGCGCAGCTGCCGGAGGACGTGACCGGCGCCGTGCTCTTCGCCCTGTCCGACCTGTCCCGCTTCGTCACTGGCCAGACCCTGCCGGTCAACGGCGGGTTCGTCATGCTCTGAGGAGAAAAACCGATGACCGATCTCAACGCGCAACAACAGCCCCGCACCTGGGACCGCCCCGCCGACGCCAGCTTCGAGCAGTGGTGCAACTCGCGCATCGCCCGCTATTCCACCCGCCAGTACGACTGGAACGCGCTGAAGTTCCAGGCCGACTACGACCCCAAGTACCGCCGCGCACAGATGCGCTACATCGGCACCGGCGGCACCGGCGTCAGCGCCGACAACAACACCATCCCGTCCGAGCACTTCACCTTCTCCACCATGGTCATCCCGGCCGGCCATGAAGGCCCGCCGCACCTGCACGTCGACGTGGAGGAAGTGTTCTTCGTCCTGCGCGGCAAGCTCAAGGTGATCCTGGAGAAGGACGGCGAGCGCTTCGAGACCATCCTCGGCGACCGCGACGTGATCTCGGTGCCGCCGGGCGTGTACCGCGAGGAAATCAACATCGGCGACGAGGACGCGCTGATGTGCGTGATGCTCGGGGCGAAGAAGCCGGTCACCCCGACCTACCCGCCGCAGCATCCGCTGGCCAGCATCAAGCGCTGAGGGCCGGACGATGACGGCGATGACCGCGGCGGCCGCCTGGCAGGCCGACCTGGAACGCGACTTCCCGCAGCGCCTGGTGCGCCACGGCGAAACCGTCGCCGCTGTGCGCGAGGCCGGCGCAACCGACGCACCGGCGCTGGTGCTGCTGCACGGCATCGGCTCCGGCGCGGCCTCCTGGCTGCCGCTGGCGCAACGCCTGAAGGACCGCGCGCGGATCATCGCCTGGGACGCCCCCGGCTACGGCGAGTCGACGCCGCTGGCCGAAGCCGCGCCGCGGGCGGAAGCCTATATGGGCCGCCTGCGCGAACTGCTGGATGCGCTGGGCGTGCGGCGTTGCCTGCTGCTCGGCCATTCCCTGGGCGCGATGGCCGCCCTGGCCCTGGCCAATATCGAGCCGCAGCGCGTGGCCCGCCTGGTGCTGCTCAGCCCCGCGCGCGGCTACGGCGCACGCCCGGACGAAGGCGAGGCGGTACGCAGCCGGCGCCTCGCCGGGCTGGCCAGCGAAGGCATCGCCGGCCTCGCCGAGCGCCGCGCGCCGGCCATGCTCGGCGCCAACCCGGGCGCCGCGGCGCTGGCCTGGGTGCGCTGGAACATGGCGCGGCTCAGGCCCCACGGCTACCGCCAGGCGGTGGAGCTGCTGTGCGGCGACGACCTGCTGCGCCTGGGCCGCCCGCCCGTGCCCAGCGAGGTGCTGTGCGGCAGCGAGGACGGCATCACCCCGCCCGCCGCCTGCCGCGAAGTCGCCGAGGCGCTGGCGGCGCCCTTCCGGCTCATACCCGGGGCCGGCCACGCCAGCCCCATCGAATGCCCCGAAGCCCTGGCCGGGCTGCTTGCCCGGCTTCTCGAGCACTGCCAAGGACTGAAACCATGAGTACCGACACCCTCAACGAACCCCAGGAACGCTACATGGTTCCGGGGCTGGAGCGCGGCCTGACGCTGCTGGGCGAGTTCACCCGCCACGACCGCACCCTCACCGCCCCGGAGCTGGCGCGCCGCCTGCAGCTGCCGCGCACCACCATCTTCCGCCTGCTGGCCACCCTCGAGGCCCTGGGCTTCGTCACCCGCAGCGGCAACGAATACCGCCTGGGCATGGCGGTGCTGCGCCTGGGCTTCGAGTACCTGGCCTCGCTGGAACTCACCGAGCTGGGCCAGCCGATCCTGCGGCGCCTGTGCGACGCCATCGGCTACTCCTGCAACCTGGTGGTACGCGACGGGCGCAACATCGTCTACGTGGCGAAGATCTCGCCGCCGTCGATCCTCACCAGCGCGGTCAACGTCGGCACCCGCCTGCCGGCCCACGCCACCGTGCTGGGGCGCATCCTCCTGGAGGACCTGGACCTCGCCGCGCTGCGCGAGCTGTACCCGGAGAAACAGCTGGAGCGCTTCTCCGAGGGCACCCCGCGCAACGCCGAGGAACTCTTCGACCTGGTGCAGAACGACCGCCTGCGCGGCTACGCCCTCAGCGAAGGCTTCTTCGAGGCGAGCATCTCCACCGTCGCCGCGCCGGTGCGCGACCACACCGGGCGGGTCTGCGCCGCCATGGGCGTGACCATCCCCGCCACGCGCATCGCCGAGCACCTGCTGGAGCCGCTGGTGCGCCAGGTGCGCAACAGCGCCGAGGAACTCTCCGGCCTGCTCGGGCACATGCCCAACCCCAACGTGCTGTCGCTGCAGAGGGTCCACCCATGAGCCTGTGCGACCTCAGCGGCCGCGTCGCCGTGGTCACCGGCGGCAGCTCCGGCATCGGCCTGGCCACCGTCGAACTGCTGCTGGAAGCCGGCGCCGCGGTGGCCTTCTGCGGCCGCGACGGCGAGCGCCTGGCACAGGCCGAGGCCGGGCTGCGCCAGCGCTTCCCCGAGGCGCGCCTGCTGGCCGCCAAATGCGACGTGCTCGACGCCGGCCAGGTGCGCGACTTCGCCGCGCGCTGCCAGGCACAACTGGGCGCCGCCAGCATGCTGGTGTGCAACGCCGGGCAGGGCCGCGTCTCCACCTTCGCGCAGACCAGCGACGAAGCCTGGCGCGAGGAGCTGGAGCTGAAGTTCTTCTCGGTGATCCACCCGGTGCGCGCCTTCCTCGAACAACTGGAAGGCCAGCCCGACGCCGCCATCGTCTGCACCAACTCGCTGCTCGCCAGCCAGCCGGAGCCGCACATGGTCTGCACCTCGGCGGCCCGCGCCGGGCTGAAGAACCTGGTGCGCTCGCTGGCCTGCGAGTTCGCGCCCAAGGGCATCCGCGTCAACGGCATCCTCATCGGCCTGGTGGAGTCCGGCCAGTGGCGCCGGCGCTTCGAGGCCCGCGAGCAGCGCGAGCTGGACTGGGCGCAGTGGACCGCGCAACTGGCCCGCCAGAAGCAGATTCCCCTCGGCCGCCTGGGCCTGCCGCGCGAAGCCGCCAACGCCCTGCTGTTCCTCGTTTCACCGCTGTCGGCCTACACCACCGGCAGCCACATCGATGTATCCGGAGGCCTGTCCCGCCATGCGTAACGAAAACCCGGTCACCGTGGGCGCCGTCATCGCCGCCTTCCTCGAGCAGTGCGGGGTCAAGGCCGCCTTCGGGGTGATCTCGATCCACAACATGCCGATCCTCGACGCCTTCGCCAGCCGCGGCAACCTCCGCTTCGTCATGGCCCGCGGCGAGGCCGGCGCCACCAACATGGCCGACGCCTACGCCCGCGCCAATGGCAGCCTGGGCGTGTGCCTGACCTCCACCGGCACCGCCGCCGGCAATGCCGCCGGCGCCCTGGTCGAGGCCCTTACCGCCGGCACCCCGCTGCTGCACCTGACCGGGCAGATCGAGACGCCCTACCTGGACCAGGACCTGGCCTACATCCACGAGGCCCGCGACCAGCTGGCCATGCTCAAGGCGGTGTCCAAGGCGGCCTTCCGCGTGCGCAGCGCCGAGACCGCGCTGAGCACCCTCAAGCTCGCCGTGCAGACGGCCCTGAGCGCGCCGGCCGGGCCGGTCAGCGTGGAGATCCCGATCGACATCCAGTCCGCCCATATCCCCATGCCCGAAGACCTGGCGCCGCTGCCAGTGCCGGTCGCCGTGCCCACCGCCGAGGCCCTGGACCGCGTCGCCGAGCGCCTGGCCGGCGCACGCCGGCCGATGCTCTGGCTCGGCGGCGGCGCCCGCCACGCCGGGCGCGAGGTGAAGCGCCTGATGGACCTGGGCATCGGTGTCATCACCTCGACCCAGGGCCGCGGCGTGGTCAACGAGGACGACCCGCGCTGCCTCGGCGCCTTCTCCCAGAACAAGCAGGTGGAAGCCTTCCTGCAGGGCTGCGACGCGCTGCTGGTGGCCGGTTCGCGGCTGCGCAGCAACGAGACCTTCAAGTACGCCCTGAAGCTGCCCCAGGTGACCTACCGCATCGACGCCAACCCGGCCATCGAGGGCCGCTGCTACAACAGCGAGCTGTTCATCTGCGGCGACTCGGCGCTGGCCCTCGCCGGCCTGGCCGAGCGCCTGGAGGGGCGGCTGCAGGTCGAGCCCGGCTTCCGCGACGAGCTGCGCGGGATTCGCGAACGTTCCCGCGCGCAACTGATGGACGAGCTGGGCCCCTACGCCTCGATGGTCGAACAGCTGCAGGGCATGACCGGCCGCGACTTCACCTGGGTGCGTGACGTGACCCTGTCCAACAGCATCTGGGGCAACCGCCTGATCCACCTGTTCCACCCCCAGGCCGGCATCCACGCCCTCGGCGGCGGCATCGGCCAGGGCCTGGCCATGGGCATAGGCGCGGCCATCGCGGCGGCGCAGAACGCCCCGCAGCGCAAGGTCTTCGCGCTGTGCGGCGACGGCGGCTTCATCCTCAACCTGGGCGAGATCGCCACCCTGGTGCAGGAAAAGGCCAAGGTGGTGATCCTGCTGATGAACGACCAGCGCTACGGCGTCATCCGCAACATCCAGGACGCCGTGTACGGCGGCCGCCACTGCTACGTCGACCTGCATACCCCGGACTACGCGCGCCTGGCCGAGTCGGTGGGCCTGCGCCACGCGCGCATCAACGACCTCAAGGACTTCGCCGGCGTGCTGGAAAGCGCCCACGCCAGCGACGGCCCCTTCCTGCTGGAAGTGGACATGTGCGCGGTGGGCAACTTCGCCAAGGCCTTCGCCGGCCCGCCGAACATGGAAACCCGCCACCAGAAGGCCACGGCCTGAGGACCCCGCCATGCTGCACATCGCCATGATCGGCTGCGGCGCCATAGGCCTCAGCGTGCTGGAACTGCTCAAGGACGACCGCGACCTGGCGCTCGACCAGGTGGTGGTCCCCGCCGGCCACCTCGACCAGGCGCGCCAGCGCCTGGCCGGCATCGCCGCGCAGGCCCGCGTCGGCGAGGCGCTGGACTACGCCCGGCGCCCCGACCTGCTGGTGGAATGCGCCGGCCACGCGGCCCTGGCCGAGCACGTGATCCCGGCCCTGGAACGCGGCATCCCGTGCCTGCTGGTGTCCATCGGCGCGCTCTCCGAGGACGGCCTGGCCGCGCGCCTGGAAGACGCCGCGCGGCGTGGCGGCACCCGGGTGGAACTGCTCTCCGGGGCCATCGGCGGCATCGACGCGCTGGCCGCGGCCAAGGTCGCCGGGCTGGACTCGGTGATCTACAGCGGACGCAAGCCGAGCCGCGCCTGGAAGGGCACGCCGGCCGACGAGCGCTTCGATCTCGACGGCCTCACCGAACCCACGGTGATCTTCGAAGGCAGCGCCCGCGAGGCCTCCTCGCGCTACCCGAAGAACGCCAACGTCGCCGCCACCCTGTCGCTGGCCGGCCTGGGCCTGGACGCCACCCGCGTGCGCCTGATCGCCGACCCCACCAGCGAGGAGAACGTGCACCACTACCAGGCCCGCGGCGCCTTCGGCGAATTCGAGATGACCCTGCGCGGCAAGCCGCTGGCGGCCAACCCCAAGACCTCGATGCTGACCGTGCTCAGCATCGTCCGCGCGCTGGGCAACCACGCCCACGCCGTTTCCATCTGAGGACAGCGCCATGCTCGATCTCGACGCCATCCAACCCATCTGCATCGCCGGCCAGTGGCGCCTGGGCAGCGGCGGCCTCTACGCCAGCCACTACCCGGCCGACGGCTCGGTGGTCGCGCGCCTGCACGCCGCCGGCCTGGCCGACGTGGAGGAAGCCATCCAGGGCGCCCAGCGCGCCTTCCTCCACAGCGGCTGGGCGCAGCGCAAGCCCCACGAACGCGCCGCGGTGCTGTACCGCGTGGCGCAGCTGATCCGCGAGCACGCCGAGGAACTGGCGCAACTGCAGCGCCTGGACAACGGCAAGCCGATCCGCGAGACCCGCGCCCTGGTCGCCAGCGCCGCCGCCACCTTCCAGTTCTTCGCCGCGGCCTGCGAGACCCTGGAGGAAAGCATCACCCCCTCGCGTGGCGACTACCTGAGCATGAGCCTGTACGAGCCCATGGGCGTGGTCGCCGCCATCACCCCGTGGAACTCGCCGATCGCCTCCGAGGCGCAGAAGCTGGCGCCGGCCCTGGCCGCCGGCAACGCGGTGCTGATCAAGCCGGCGGAGATCACCCCGCTGGCGGCCCTGGCCCTGGCGCGCCTGTGCATCCAGGCCGGGGTGCCGGCCGGGCTGCTCAGCGTGCTGCCGGGCAAGGGCTCGCTGATCGGCGACGCCATCACCCGCCACCCGCTGGTCAAGCGCGTGTCCTTCACCGGCGGCACCAGCACCGGCAAGCACATCGCGCGCATCGCCGCGGACAAGATGATGCCGGTGTCCATGGAGCTGGGCGGCAAGTCGCCGACCATCGTCCTCGAAGACGCCGACCTCGACCACGCGGTGGCCGGGGTGCTCTACGGCATCTTCAGCAGCTCGGGGGAATCCTGCATCGCCGGCTCGCGGCTGTTCGTCGCCCGGCCGCTGTACGAACCCTTCCTGCAACGCCTGGTCGAAGGCGCCGAGCACCTGCGCATCGGCGACCCGGCCGACGAGGCCACGCAGATGGGGCCACTGATCAGCGAGCGCCACCGCGAGAGCGTCGAGCGCTACGTCGACCTCGGCCTGTCCGAGGGCGGGCGCCTGCTCGCCGGCGGTTGCCGCCCGCAGGGCAGCGCCTTCGAGCGTGGCTGGTTCTACACCCCGACCATCATCGACGGCCTGCGCAACAGTGCGCGCCTGTGCCAGGAGGAAGTCTTCGGCCCGGTGCTGACGGCCCTGCCCTTCGACGACGAGCGCCAGCTCATCGAAGAGGCCAACGACAGCGTCTACGCCCTCGCCGCCGGCATCTGGACCCGCGACTTCCAGCGCGCCTGGCGCCTGGGCCGCGCGGTGCAGGCCGGCACCGTGTGGATCAACACCTACAAGCAATTCTCCATCGCCACCCCCTTCGGTGGCTGGAACGACAGTGGCCTGGGCCGTGAGAAAGGCCGCCTGGGCATCCTCCAGTACATGGAGCAGAAAGCCCTGTACTGGGGCCTCAACCAGCAGCCCATCGCCTGGGCCGGAGCGACAGCATGAGCGTACTTGGCATCGACGAGATCACCTACGGCGTGGAAGACCTGCCGCGCTGCCGGCGCTTCTTCGAGGACTGGGGCCTGGCCCTGGTCGGCGAGCAGCCCGATGAAGTGGTCTTCGAAACCCTCAACGGCTGCCGCGTGGTGCTCGCCGACCTGGACAAGCCCGGCCTGCCGCCGGCCATCGAGCCCGGCTCGACGGTGCGCGAGGTGGTCTGGGGCGTGGAAAGCGCCGACGACCTGGCGCACTATGCCAGCCGCATCGCCGCGGCGCCGGGCTTCGTCGAGGGCGGCGGGCGCATCGGCTGCACCGACCCCAACGGCCTGGCGGTCCGCCTGCAGGTCACCCGCAAGCGCGAACTGGTACTGGAGGAATGCGGCGCGCACAACACCTGGAACAGCAAGGCGCGGATCAACAGGCCCAGCCCGGTCTACGAGCGCGCCACCCCGGTGGAAGTCGGCCACGTGGTGTTCTTCGTCAAGGACGTCAACGCCTGCGAGGCCTTCTACCGCGAGGCCTTCGGCTTCCAGACCTCGGACCGCTACCCGGACCGCGGCGCCTTCCTGCGCACCGCCGAGGAAGGCGGCCACCACGACCTGTTCATGCTCCAGCTGCCGGCGCCGCGCGCCGGGCTGAACCACGTCGCCTTCACCGTGCGCGACATCAACGAGGTGTTCGGCGGCGGCATGCACATCGCCCGCTGCGGCTGGGACACCGAGATCGGCCCGGGCCGCCACCCGGTGTCCTCGGCGTTCTTCTGGTACTTCAGGAACCCCGCCGGGGCGCTGGTGGAGTACTACGCCGACGAGGACCAGCTGACCGGCGACTGGCAGCCGCGCAGCTTCGAACCCGGCCCCACGGTGTTCGCCGAATGGGCCATCGCCGGCGGCCTCGACGGCGTCACCCGGCGGCAGAAAGGCGCCGAAGGCCCGCAAGGCAAATTCCTGACCGAAAAGAACAAGAGCTGAGGAGAAAGCCCATGTCCAAGCTGAAGATCGGCGTCCTCGGCGCCGGCATCGGCGGCCTGTGCGCCGCCATCGCCCTGCTGCGCGCCGGGCATGACGTCATCGTCTACGAACAGGCCAAGGCGTTCCTGCGCGTCGGCGCCGACATCAACCTCACGCCCAACGCGGTCAAGGCCATCGACGGCCTGGGCGTCGGCGAAGCGGTGCGCGCCAGCGCGGCGCGCCCCACCCACCGCATCAGCCGCACCTGGGACAGCGGCGAGGAAACCTCGCGCCTGGAAATGGCCGACGCCGCCGAGCGCAAATACGGCGCGCCGCAGCTGACCATCCACCGCGCCGACCTGCTGGCCGCCCTGGCTGCGGCTTTCCCCCTTGAGCGCGTGCGCTTCGCCCAGCGCGCGCAGTCGGTACGCCAGGAGGCAGATGGCGTGCACATCGGATTCGCCGACGGCGGCCGGGAGCGCGTCGACGTGCTGATTGGCGCCGACGGCATCCACTCGGTGGTGCGCAGCGCGCTGTTCGGCGAGGAACACCCGCGCTTCACCGGGGTGGTCGCCTACCGCGCCGTGGTGCCGGCGGTGAAGGTCGCCCAGGTGCCGCACATCCAGGCCTTCACCAAATGGTGGGGGCCCAACCCGCAGAGCCAGATCGTCACCTTCCCGCTCAACCGCGGCCGCGACATCTTCATCTTCGCCACCACCACCCAGGACAGCTGGCACCTGGAAAGCTGGACCACCCAGGGCAGCGTCGAGGAACTGCGCGAAAGCTACGCCCACTACCACCCGCACGCCCGCGCCCTGCTGGAAGCCTGCGACGAAGTCCTGAAGACCGCGCTGTACGAACGCGACCCGCTGCCCTACTGGACCCGCGACAACCTGGCCCTGCTCGGCGACGCCTGCCACCCGATGATGCCGTTCATGGCCCAGGGCGCCGGCCAGGCCATCGAGGACGCCGTGGTACTCGGCCGCATGCTCGCCGGTGTCAGCGCCCCGACCGGCGTCTCGGCGGCGCTCAAGGCCTACCAGGACGCCCGCCTGGAGCGTACCAGCCAGATCCAGATCGGCTCGCGCGGCAACCAGTGGCTCAAGGCCGGCGGCAACGCCGACTGGGTCTACGGCTACGACGCCTGGGCCATCCCCGTCGACCACGCGGCCTGAGAAACGAGCATGAGCGAAACCCTGCTGCTCACCGTGCTGCTGCGCCACGACCAGTCGAAGAACCTGGAGGACATCCAGGCCCACATGAAAAAGATGGAGTGGTGGGAACGCTTCCCCGGCGAAGGCGTGGAGATCGTCTCCTGGACCGTGGCCATGGGCCTGGGCCAGATCGTCACCCTGCGCCTGCCGCCGGCGCTGCTGCCGCGCGTCAATGTCGAACTGGAGCGCTCCGCCTGGGGCGTGTTCCGCACCGAATGCTACCCGACCTACGACTTCGTCCCGGTGCGCGAAAGCATCCGCGAACGGGTCCGCAATGGAGGCCAATGAAATGACCGAACCCTACAACGAGACGCACCAGTCGCGCCGCCGCCCGAGCACGCCCTTCGAAGACCTGCTGGGCGACTCCATCGAGCGCGCCTACGCCGCCGGCAGGCACGACCTGCCGAGTCTGCTGGAGCACCTGAACCTGGCCGGCCCGCCGTGCCCGCTGACCAGCGGCGAGTGGACCGAAGACGCCTACAAGACCCTGATGGCCCGCCTGGGCGAATAACGGGCGAGGAACGAGAAAAATGACCGCACACCTGACCGTCGATCCTGTCGAGAAGATCCTGGCCAATGGCCTGAAGAACCTCTGGTTCCCCGTCCTCCCTTCGCAACTGCTCGGCGACAAGCCGCTGTCCGTCCGCCGCCTGGGCTACAAGATCGCCCTCTGGCGCGACAACGACGGCAGCGTCCACGCCCTCGAGGACCACTGCCCGCACCGCGGTGCGCCGCTGTCCCTCGGCCCGGTGCTGGGCGACCGCCTGCAGTGCCCCTACCACGGCGTCGAGGTGCGCTGCGACGGCACCGTCACCAAGGTCCCCGGCAGCCCCGGCTGCAAGCTCGAGGGCAGCCGCCCGACGCGCATGTTCCACGTTCGCGAGACGGCCGGCGCGATCTTCCTCTACAACGCCGCCGACCCGCACCTGGAGAGCCCGCCGGAGCTGGTGCTGCCCGAGCAGCTGACCTCGCCCGAATGGAGCAGCTTCATCTGCTACACCGAGTGGCGCGGCGACTACCGCTACGTCATCGACAACGTCATGGACCCGATGCACGGCACCTACCTGCACAAGATGTCCCACTCCATGAGCGAAGGCGCGGCCAGCGCCAAGTTCGTCACCCGCGACACCGAGCAGGGCTTCTTCTTCGAGAAGGAAGGCCAGCGCGGGGTGAACTTCGACTGGACCGAGTTCGTCGACAACGGCTGCCACTGGCTGCGCCTGGAAATCCCCTACCCGAAGACCGGCGGCCCGGGCGGCAACTTCACCATCGTCGGCAGCTACACGCCTAGCAGCCCGCAGCTGTGCGCGGTGTTCCACTGGCGCTGCCGCCCGCTCACCGGCTGGCAGCGCGACACCTGGCGCTTCCTCTACAAGAACCGCCTGGAGGCGCGCCACTGGGCGGTGCTGGAGCAGGACCGGGTGCTGCTAGAGCACATGGAGCCGGACGCCAACCAGCGCGAGAACCTCTACCAGCACGACCTGGGCGTGGTGCGCATCCGCCGCTACCTGAAGAACAAGGCCAAGGAACAGCTGGAACTGATCGAGGCCACGCAGCTATGAGCGCAGCCGTTCGCGTGAAGGCCGAGGCAGTGCCGGAACTGGCCAGCGCCAGCTGGTCCAACGCCCTGCGCATCGGCGACGAAGTGGTGATGTCCGGCATGACCGGGCACCCCGCCACCCGCCAAGCCGCCGAGCGCGGCGAAGCATTGGGCGCCTACGAGCAGACCCTGCTGGTGCTGAACAAGTGCAAGGCGCTGATCGAGGCCGCCGGCGGCCACGTCGGCAACCTCTACCGGCTGAACGTGTACCTCACCGACATCGCCGCCAAGGACGAGGTCGGCCGCGCCCGCCGCGACTTCTTCGCCGGCCAGGCCTGCTACCCCACCTCCACCCTGGTGGAGGTCAGCGGCCTGGTGTTCCCCGAACTGCGCGTCGAGATCGAGGCCAGCGCGCGCCTGGACGTCGATCTGCGCACCGCCGAGGTACTGCCATGAGCAACGCAACCATCCCGGCGCTGGTGCACACCCTGCGCCACGAGGCCGAAGGCATCATGAGCGTGGAACTGCGCCCCTGGGGCGACACCCGCTTCCCGCCGTTCGAGGCCGGCTCGCACATCGACCTGCACCTGCCCAACGGCCTGGTGCGCAGCTACTCGCTGCTCAACTCGCCCAGCGACCAGGGGCGCTACGTGGTCGGCATCCTGCGCGACCGCAACAGCCGCGGCGGCTCGCGCTGGGTGCACGACAACCTGCGGGTCGGCACCCAGCTGCAGATCTCGGCGCCGCGCAACAACTTCGCCCTGGACGCCAGCGCCAGCCACAGCGTGCTGGTGGCCGGCGGCATCGGCATCACGCCGATCTACTGCATGTTCCGCCAGTTGCTCGCCCTCGGCCGCTCCGCCGAGCTGATCTACTGCGCCCGCTCGCGCCGCGAGGCCGCGCTGCTGGAGGAGCTGCGCAGCCTCGACGCCCGGCTGCAGCTGCACTTCGACGACGAGAAAGGCGTGCCGCCGGACCTGGCCACCTACCTGGCCGGCCGCCCCGCCGACGCGCACTTCTACTGCTGCGGCCCCACGCCCATGCTCGATGCCTTCGAACGCACCTGCGAGGCCCTGGGCTACCCCAACGCGCACATCGAGCGCTTCGCCGCCGTCGAGCAGGCCGCCGCGGACGATGCGCTGGACAGCTACGAGGTGGAGCTGCGCAAGAGCGGCAAGCACCTGCGCATGGAAGCCGGCATGGTGCTGCTGGACGCCCTGCTGGAACAGGGCTGCGACCTCGACTACAGCTGCCGCGAAGGCGTCTGCGGCTCCTGCGAGGTGAAGGTGCTGGAAGGCGAGGTGGACCACCGCGACGGCGTGCTGACCAAGGCCGAGCGCGCGGCCAACCAGTCGATGATGGTCTGCGTCTCGGGCTGCCGCAGCCGGCGCCTGGTCCTCGACCTGTAGCCCTCTCCGCCTTGCACGAAACGGCAGCCCATGGCTGCCGTTTTCGTTTCCACCAGCGTTTCCCAACGCACCAGATCCAGCCCCAGCGCCCCGCGCCTGTGCATCCGTGTAACACCGATTCCGGGCCGTTTCACGGGTGGTCAAAACGCCTGCGTTTCACAAGTAACACATTGATAGATAAAGGAAATATTAAGAAAAACAGTCACTCATCCATGGCATGGAAACTGCTCCCTTCCTCGGGCTGGAAATTGAAACGTTGATTCATACAAGAAACAAGACAACCGGCCTTCGCGAAGCTGCGTGCGGTCCGCCAGGACCCACTTCCGGGGCCGCCTTTTCCGAGGTGATGCTTCCATGTCGAGACCTACCCTGCTGGCCGCATTCGCGCTGGCGTACGCTCCCCTGCTGTTCGCCACCGAGCCCGGCCCGGCGCCGACCATCAGCCAGGGCATGAAGGACAAGCCCTTCCCGCACATTTCCTGGCGCAGCGAGGACGGCGACGCCAGCCTGGACATCGGCGGCGCCCTGCGCGCCAACTACCGCTACGAGGACTGGGACAGCAGCATCAACCGCCCGGCGCGCTGGCTGTTCGACACCTTCCGCCTGGATGTGCAGGGCCGCTACGAGCAGTTCAGCGTCGATGCCGGCTACTGGTTCCAGGACCGCAACAAGCGCGCGGTGGACCGCGCCTACCTCGGCTACCGCTTCGACGAGCGCTCCGACCTGCAGGTGGGCGCCCCGGCCAGGCCCTTCGGCCTGCTGCCCTACCCGCAGTTCGGCTGGAGCTACCACATCCCGTTCTTCCTCGGCTTCGGCGTCAACACCGGCACCGGCCTGAAGTACGGCTACAAGGACAGCGACTGGGACTTCCAGGCCGCCTACTACCCGCGGATGCTGCCTTCGAGCATCCGCTACGCCCCGGAAGTCGGGCGCTACGCGGACCTCAAGGACAACGCCATCCCGGCGCTGCACGGCCGCCAGGACAACGAGAAGCGCGACCAGGTCAACCTGCGCCTGGCGCGCAGCTTCCAGGCCGGCGACTGGAACAACGAGCTGGGCGCCTCGCTGGCCGCCTCGCGGTTGTACAACGCCACCACCGACGACAACGGCAGCTTCTGGGCCGCCGGCGCCCACGGGGTATTCAAGAACGGGCCCTGGACGATCTCGACCCAGGCGATCCGCTACGAGTACGACCCGAAGAACCCCAGCGGCGTCAGCGACGATGCCGTGCTCATGGGCGGCAACGGCCTGACGCCGGCTTTCCTGATCGCGGCCAAGGGCAGCATTGGCGGGCTCAACGTCGGCTACGACGTCGCCACGCCCTGGCTGGGGCCGGTGAAGAAGGTGAAGCTGTACAACGACTACAGCCGGCTGTGGAAGGACAAAAGCGGCTGGGACGACTCGCAGATGTACACCGCCGGCATCCAGTTCTTCGCCCTGCCGGTGATGGCCTGGCTGGACTTCACCTGGGCGCGCAACGCCAACCCCTGGGGCGGCGCGGAGAACGGCACGGGCTGGACCTCGACCACCTCCTCGGGCAGCAACGACTGGTATTTCCGCACCAACCTGAACATCGGCTACTACTTCTGAGCCGGGCGGCGGGGCCGGGCTCGCGCCTGGCCCCGCCGGCCCTCAGAAGCGCTCCGCCGCCTGGGCGTGGCGTCGCACCTCGTCCTGCTCCAGGCGCTCGCGGTAGGCATGGGCTTCCTGCTCGCTGTAGAACACGCCGACCAGCAGGCCCTGCTGGTGCACGTCCCAGCAGCGCCGGCCGAGGGCGCGGAATTCGCGGGATTTGTGGTCTTCGTCGCGCTCGGTGACAACTACGCTCATCGTTCTTCTCCGTTGTTTGACTTGCATCAAGGCGGAGTCAGATTCACTTAATTAGCCAGCTAACGAAATAGCCGAATCAGCAAAGGTTTTTTGCGAAAAGCGTGGGGAACGCGAGCCCCTCTCTGCCCCACGCCAAGCCCTCCCATGCCGTAGGGCGAATAACCGTTCGCGGTTATCCGCCGTTGGCCGTGCCACCGGGATGTCCGGCATGGCCGGTGAATCCAATCGCGGACGGAGTCCGCTCCTACGACCGTGCTTCCTGGAACCGTAGGAGCGGACTCTGTCCGCGATCATGGCGGATAACGCCGTAGGCGTTATGCGCCCTACGCCGGAGGTGGGCTCGGCGTAGGGCGCATAACCGTTCGCGGTTATCCGCCGTTGGCCGTGCCACCGGGATGTCCGGCATGGCCGGTGAATCCAATCGCGGACAAGGTCCGCTCCTACGACCGTGCTTCCTGGAACCGTAGGAGCGGACTCTGTCCGCGATCATGGCGGATAACGCCGTAGGCGTTATGCACCCTACACAACGAAAGCACCTTGGGTCCAGGACATAGGAGCGGACGCTTTGCAGACAGGCATGAAAAAGCCCGGCATCCCCAAGGGGAATGCCGGGCTTTTTTCAGAGCTGTCCGACGCTAGAACGGAATGTCGTCGTCGAAGCTGTCGTAGT
>NZ_QGSL01000107.1:1252465-1266348 GCF_003176655.1 Pseudomonas sp. RW407
GAGTCCGCTCCTACGGTTCCAGGAGGTACGGGCGTAGGAGCGGGCCCTGCCCGCGATTCGCGCGCAGGGCGCGCTCCTACAAGGGAATGGCGTGGGCCGGGCTACGTAGGAGCGGACTCCGTCCGCGATTGCCCCGAACGGCCTAATGGGAAGACACATACACCGCCTCCCCATGCACCGGCGGAATCGCAAAACTCTCGCGCATCCGCCTGGCCTCCGCCTGGGGCGAACGGCCGAACAGCCGCTTGAACTCCCGGTTGAACTGCGAGGCGCTGGCGTAGCCGACGGCATGGCTGGCGGCCTGCGCCGTCATGCCCTGGCGCACGATCAGCAGCCGGGCCTGGTGCAGGCGCGTGCACTTCACGTACTGCATGGGCGAGGTCTGGGTGATCGCCTTGAAATGGCTGTGGAACGACGGAACGCTCATGCCGGCTTCGTCGGCAAGCTGCGGCAGATCGAGCGGCTGCGCGTAATCGGCGTGGATGCGCCGCAGCGCCCTGGCGATCCTGCCGAAGCGCCCCTGCATGGCCAGCGCCGCGCGCATGGCATTGCCCTGGGCGCCGGTCAGCACGCGGAAATACAGCTCGCGCAGCAGGGCGGGGCCGAGAACCCTCGCCTCCAGGGGGTCGTTCAGCGCCGCCAGAAAGCGCAGGACGGAAGCGGCCAGCGCCTCGTCCATGGGGCTGGACATCATGCTTCGCGGCGCATCCTCCGGCGCGGGTGCCCGCTGCTGGTCGATCTGGATCATCAGCTCGGCGGCGAGCTGGAAATCCAGGTGCATGTAGAGGGCCAGCAGCGGGCGTTCGGCCGTCGCGTCCGTTTCCATGGTGAAGGGCACGGGCACCGCGACGGCCAGGTAATGCTGCTCGTCGTACACATAGACCTGGTCGCCGAAGTACCCGCGCTTGCAGCCCTGGCAGACGATCACGATACCGGGGTCGTAGAGCACCGGCGTCCGGGCCAGCGGGCGATCCGACCTGAGGATGCGCACGCTGGCCAGGGACGTGAGGTTGTATCCCTCGTTGGGGGCCAGCGCCTCCAGCAGGGCGACCATGCGCGCCCGGTTGCGGTCGGATGCAATGCTGCTCATAGAATCAGGCAATGAAGTCAGAAGATGAGGTCTCTCAAGCGGGCCGAATGGTGAGTATTGTGCACTCATTCCCCCTGCAATGGAGCCATCGCCATGTCATCTTCCAAAACCTTGCTGATCACCGGCGCCAGCAGCGGCTTCGGGCTCGCCCTCGCCCAGGAGGCACTGGCCGACGGGCACCGCGTGGTGGGCACGGTGCGTACCGCGCAGGCAAAGGCCGCGCTCGAAGCGCTGGCCCCCGGCCGGGCAACGGGCCGCCTGCTGGACGTGACCGACTTCGCGGCCATCGAGCCGATGGTCGCCGAGGTCGAAAGCACCCTCGGCCCGCTGGACGTCCTGGTGAACAGCGCCGGGTACGGCCACGAAGGCATCCTCGAAGAGTCTCCGCTGTCGGAGATGCGCCGGCAGTTCGAGGTGAACGTGTTCGGCGCCGTGGCGATGATGAAGGCCGTGCTGCCCTACATGCGCCAGCGCCGCCGCGGCCACATCCTGAACATCACCTCCATGGGCGGCTTCATCACCATGCCCGGCATCGCCTACTACTGCGGCAGCAAGTTCGCGCTGGAGGGCATATCAGAAGTGGTGGGCAAGGAAGTCGAAGGCTTCGGCATCGCCGTGACCTCCGTCGCGCCCGGCTCCTTCCGCACCGACTGGGCCGGCCGCTCCATGGTACGAAGCCCCCGCAGCATCGCCGACTACGATGCCCTCTTCGACCCCGTCCGCCAGGCGCGACAGGAAAAAAGCGGCAAGCAGCTCGGCGACCCGAAAAAGGCGGCACGCGCCATGCTGGAAGCGATCGGCTCGGCGAATCCCCCGGCCCACCTGCTGCTGGGTAGCGACGCCCTCGGCCTGGTGCGCCAGAAACTGGGGGCGCTGGAAGAGGAAATAGCGGCCTGGGAAGCCACCACCCGTTCCACGGATGGTTGAACCGGCCCGAGCGGATCTCACGATACCTCCGGCTATCGCGGACAAGGTCCGCTCCTACGGGGGAATGCCATGCCTCACGGCGACCTGTAGGAGCGGACTCCGTCCGCGATTGGACTCACCGGCAGCATTGAGGCCCCTCAATAATCCCAGAAGGCCGCCACCCAGCGGAAAGCCTCCCCATCCACCGCCACCCGCCCAACGGAGGGAAACGGCAGGTGGGTAGCCACCAGCAATTCCCCGCTCGCCGCCGCCTCGCGCAACAGGCGCACTCGCACCCGCACCGACTCCTCGGGGTCATGCTCGAAGCCGTTGTGCCAGTCGGGGTGGTCGAAGGCGACCGGGAACAGCGCGTCGCCGGCGAAGGTCAGCCGTTCGCCGGCGGACGTCACCTGCACCACGCTGTGCCCCGGCGTGTGGCCGCCAGTGAGCCTGGCGACCACGCCCGGCGCCACCTCGTGTTCATTCTCGAAGGTGTGCAGCTTGTCGCGGTATGCCTCCATGAACTGCTCGGCGGTCGAGCGCAGGACGTCCGGCACCGGCGACGGCATGGCGGTAAGGGAGAAATCCGGCGCCGCCCAGAACTCGACCTCGGCGGCCGCGACGTGGATCCGCACATCCGGGCGCAACCGGTTCTTCACCGCGTCGACGAGCAGCCCGCCGATATGATCCATGTGCATGTGGGTGATCACCACGTCGGTCACCGACCCCAGGTCGATACCGGCGGCGGCCAGCCGCCCGGGGAACTGCCCGGCCCGCGGAAAGCCGGGGAACTGCCCGCCCAGACCGGCGTCGACGAGTATGGTCTGCTCGCCGCTGCGCACCACCAGCACGTTCAGCGCCCAGTCGAAGGCCTCCGGCCCCAGGAACATGTCCTTGAACCAGGTCGCGCGGGCGGCCGGGTCGGCATTGGTGGACATGGTCGCGGTCGGCAGCGGCAACACCCCGTCGCTGACCACCAGCACGTCGATCTCGCCGACGCGCAACGCATAGCGCGAAGGCACCAGTTCCTCCCTTTGCGGGTGGGCTCCATCCTGTTGCTCGGGATAGCTCGGATGCATGTTCATGACTGTTCCTCGGAAGAAGTGGCCAATGACCTGGAAGTCGTTCCTTCGCGCCCGGCGGGGCAATAGGCGAGCGCCGAACCGCAGGACCCTTGCAGCGAATCGTCGCTGTGAATCCATGCTATTGGCGGGTACTTCCTGGCGCACTTCTACATCGGGACGGTAGCGCTATACGTCAGGGGCGGGGGGTATATACGAAGGTATCTGTCGCCACTCGCTTTCACGGGTATGTAGGCACGTGACTGTAGTTACTCTCCTACAGGCACTTCAGAGCCGCCCTATCGTGCTTTCGACTCCGTCAAATCCAGGCTGGGTCGTTCTCTTGCGTAACCGGGCATTCTGGCCATCTGCAAACAGGGCCGTGTTGCCGGAAGACGGCCGGCGGGCTACCCGGCCAGTGCTGCGGCGCTGCGCAGGTAGTGGGCCACCTGACGCGCCTCGACGTCGTCGGGCGTGCGCAGCTTGATGTGCCGCCGCTGCTTGCCGCTCCCCTCCAGCACCCCGTGGGGGTCGTCCAGGCTGGCACCCTGGCTGAGCTCCAGCGAGACGTGACCCGCATAGGCGAAGACGCCGCCGAAGGGCCGCGCCCGGGAGAACAGTACGCCGCCGTACTTCACTTCGTCATGGACATCGGGGGCCACCGCCAATGCCAGTTCACGTACCCGGCAGAGCAGCCGGAAGTTCGTCTCGCTGACCAGGCGCACGTCCTGCAGCAGCCGGTCGACGGCGCCGGCCTGCTTCTCGTAGCGCACGTCACGGGCATCGAGGCTGGCCACCTTTCGCCAGCCCTGGCGCTGGTAGAAGGCGTTGGCGCGGATGCCGTCCGAGCCGTCGGTGACCAGCCAGATGCGCGCATGCTCGCGGAACAGGCTCGTCTCGGCCGTCGCCAGCAGCAGGCGCCCTACCCCGCGGCCTTCGTATTCCGGGCGAACGAACAGGGCGAAGACTTCCCCTGCCGTCCCATCCACCATGGCGAAGCCCGCGGCCACCCCATCCGCCTCGGCCAGCCAGCAGCATGGGCCGAGGCGGATGGCCTCGGCCACGCTGGCCGGGGTGATGCCCAGTTCGGCCAACTGCCCGTGGGACAGGTGGTTCTGGCGCACGCTGGTGCGGATGGCGAATAGGGTCGCCACGTCCGCCTCGGTGGCGGGGCGAATATGGATCATCTTCGAGGCTCCGGCCTTTGCATGGGTTGTCGAGCATAGGCCTCCCGCCCTGGGCCTTGAGGAGGAAGGTGTATCGGGAAGTTAGCCGAGGTTCCGGGAATGGGAGCAATCCGCCTCATCCGCGATAAGGCCTGGCACCGGCCTGGCGGCCGGATCGCGACGTTTCAGGCGAGCACGGCTTTTCGTAGGAGCGAGCTTGCTCGCGAATGAACCCCGCAGCGGAGTCTGTTCGCGAGCGAGCTCGCTCCTACAATTCACCCACCTCCGAGCCCACCTGTAGGAGCGGACCTTGTCCGCGATCGCGGACGGAGTCCGCTCCTACGGGGCGTCCCGGCATCTTGCGTGATCGGGGCCTCGAACAGGCGCTTCGTGGCCGAATCTGCGGCGCGCCGGGGATCGAGGTCAAACGGCGGATAACCGCGAACGGTTATTCGCCCTACGGTTGAGTTCGACCGTAGGAGCGGGCCTTGCCCGCGATTCGCGCGCAGGGCGCGCTCCTACAGGGGGGATGGTTGCGTACGCCGCCCTACCCCACCTCCAGGCTATAACCCACCCCGTACACCGAGCGGATCGGGTCGTGCCCCGGCGCCACCGCCGCCAGCTTGCGCCGCAGGTTTTTCACGTGGCTGTCGACGGTGCGGTCGGCGACCACGCGGTGGTCCTGGTAGATGTGGTTCATCAGCTGGTCGCGGGACAGCACCTGGCCGGGGCGTGCGGCCAGGGCGGCGAGCATGCGGAACTCCACCGGGGTGAGGTCCAGCGCCACGCCCAGGTAGCGCGCCTGGAAGGCCCGCGGGTCCAGTTCCAGGCCCGGGTTCGGCGCCTGGGCGCCGCTGCGCCGCAGCACGGCCTTGACCCGCGCCACCAGCTCGCGGGGGGAGAAGGGTTTGCAGATGTAGTCATCGGCGCCCAGTTCCAGGCCCAGCAGGCGGTCGATTTCCTCTACGCGCGCGGTCATCATGATCAGCGGCACGCGGCTGAAGCCGCGCAGTTCGCGGCAGATATCCAGGCCGTCGCGGCCGGGCAGCATCAGGTCGAGCAGCAGCAGGTCGTAGGCCTTGCCGCGCAGCGCCGGGATCACCGCGTTGCCGTCGGCCAGGTGCGCCACGTCGTAGCCGGCGGCGCGCAGGTAGTCGCCCACCAGCGCGGCCAGCTTGGGCTCGTCTTCCACCAGCAGGATCTCGCCCTGGCTCATTGCGCGTCTCCCGCCAGCGGCAGTTCCAGTGTCATCAGCAGCCCTCCCAGGCTGGAAGCCCGGGCGCTCAGGCGCCCGCCGTGCACCTCGGCGATGCCGCGGCAGATCGCCAGGCCCAGGCCGGTGCCGCCGCTGGCGCGGTTGCGCGAGCGCTCGGCGCGGTAGAAGCGCTCGAACAGGCGCTCCAGCGAGGCCGCGTCGACGCCCGGCGCGGAGTCCTCGCACTGCACCAGCACGCGCTCGCCGTCGCGCAGCGCGCGCAGCACCGTGCGGCCGCCGGGGTCGGTATAGCGCCGGCTGTTCTCCAGCAGGTTGTGCAGCAGCTGGCCCAGGCGCGACTCGTCGCCCAGCACCCACAGCGGTTCGTCCGGCAGTTCCAGGTCCAGGCCCAGGCCGCGCTCGGCGAAGCTGGCGCGGAAGGCGTCGGCCACCACCGGCAGCAGCACCCGCAGGTCGATGCGCTCGCGGCGGTAGGTGGGCCCGCCGACCTCGGCCAGGGACAGGTCGAAGAGGTCCTCCACCAGCTTGGTCAGCGCCCCCACCTCGGCCTGCAGCGAGCGCACGGCGGTGCCGTCCAGGGGGCGGATGCCGTCCTCCATGGCTTCCAGCTCGGCGCGCATCACCGCCAGCGGGGTGCGCAGCTCGTGGGAGATGTCGGCCATGAAGTCGCGGCGCAGGCGTTCGTTGCTGGCCAGGGTGGCGGCCATGCGGTTGAAGTCGGCGGCCAGCTGGCCGGCCTCGTCGGCCGAGCGCACCGGCAGCTGGATGGCGTAGTCGCCGGCGGCCAGGCGGTGGGTGGCGCCGGCCACCTGGCGAATGGGCCGCAGCAGGCTGCGGGTCAGCCACCAGGCGATCACCGCGGTGGCCAGCAGGCAGGCCAGGCCGATGAGCAGGCTGGAGCGCAGCTGGTTGAGCTGGAAGCGCCGGTCGCCGACGCTGGTCACCGACTGCAGCGGCGCCAGGGCCATCCAGCCGACCACCCGGCCCTGGTGGCGGATCGGCCGCAGGACCATCTCCGCCGGCGGCGCGTTGTAGCCGATGATCAGGCGCTGCGCCTCGTCCAGCAGGGCGAAGCGGACGAAGGCGCCGGTGAGGTCGGAGACGGTCAGGTGGCTGGGATCGAAGTCGCGGTCCTGCTCCACCTTCTCGGGGCGCAGCATGTCGAACCACTGGTCGCGGTCGCTGCGGATGAAATCCCAGCTGCCGTGGGTGGCGAAGGCCCGCTCGGCGCGCGGGACGATGAGCTCCATGCGCTCCTCGGCCTGCTGGTTGAGGTAGCCGAGGAAGCCGTACCTCAGGCTCAGGTAGGCGGCGAAGACCATGCCCAGCACGGCGAAGGCGCAGACCGCCAGCATGGCCAGGAAGAACTTGCTGGAAAGGCTGATTTTCATGGCACCGCCGCGCCGCTGTCGGGATGCCGCCATTGAAGCGCGGCCCCCGCGGTCGTTCAAGGCGCGGCGGGCAATCTCCCAGATTTCTGCACATTGCCTGCACATTCGCCGAGCACCCTGGACACTGAATCCAACCCAGGATCGGAGTCCCGGATGCCCTCGCTCGTACCCCCGCTTTCCACCCTGGCCCGCGCCCTGCTGCTGGGCGCCGGCCTGCTCGCCCTGGGCGGCTGCCTCGACGACCGGGCGGCCCCGCCGCAGCCCGACCTGCAGGAGGTCGGCGTCTACCGGGTGCGCAGCGCGCCCCAGGCGCTCAGCCTCACCCTGCCCGGCCGCGCCAGCGCGCACCTGGTGGCGGAGATCCGCCCGCAGGTCGGCGGCATCATCCAGAAACGGCTGTTCGAGGAAGGCCGGACGGTGAAGGCCGGCCAGGCGCTGTACCAGATCGACCCGCAGCCCTACGAGGCCGCCCTGGCCCAGGCCGAGGCCAGCGTCACCTCGGCCCGCGCCACGCTGAAGGCGGCCGAGCTCAAGGCCCGGCGCGACGCCCGGCTGGTGAAGATCGACGCCATCAGCGCGGAAGACAACGAAAGTGCCCAGGCCGCCCTGCTGGAGGCCCACGCCAGCCTGCAGTCGGCCCAGGCGTCGCTGAAGACGGCGCGCATCAACCTGGGCTATACGCGGATAGACGCGCCCATCTCCGGGCGCACCGCCACCTCCTCGGTCACCCCCGGCGCGCTGGTCACCGCCGAGCAGACCAGTGCCCTGACCACCGTGCAGCAGCTGGACCCGATCTACGTCGACTTCACCCAGCCCAGCGCCACCCTGCTGCGCCTCAAACGCGAGCTGGCCGAGGGCAAGCTGGCCCCCGCCGACGAGAAGGACGCCACGCGCATCAGCCTGGAGCTGGAGGACGGCAGCCGCTACGCCCACGAAGGCACCCTGACCTTCAACGGCGTGAGCGTCGACGAGGGCACCGGCAGCGTGACCCTGCGCGCCCTGGTGCCCAACCCCGAGGGCCTGTTGCTGCCGGGCATGTACCTGAAGGCGACGCTGCAGGAAGGCGTGCAGCAGGACGCCATCCTGGTGCCGCAGCAGGGCGTGGCCCGCGACGAGCGCGGCGAGGCCACCGCCCTGGTGGTGGTCGACGGCAAGGTGGAGCAGCGCCAGCTGAGCCTGGCCCGCGCGGTGGGCAACCGCTGGTGGGTCGGCCAGGGCCTGGAGGACGGCGACCAGCTCATCGTCCAGGGCACGCAGAAGGTCCGCGTCGGCCAGCAGGTGAAGGTGCTGGACGCGCAGCTCAGCGCGCAGAACGACGCACGCGACTGAGGGCACGCCATGGCACGTTTCTTCATCGACCGCCCCATCTTCGCCTGGGTCATCGCCATCCTGGTGATGCTCGGTGGCGCCATGGCCATCGTCCAGCTGCCGCTGGCGCAGTACCCCGACATCGCGCCGCCGCAGATCACCCTCAACGCCACCTACACCGGCGCCTCGGCCAAGACCATGGAGGACTCGGTGACCCAGGTCATCGAGCAGCAGATGACCGGCCTGGACGGCCTCACCTACATGTCCTCCAGCAGCAGCTCGGCGGGCAGCGCCAGCATCACCCTGACCTTCGAGGCCGGCACCGACGTCAACACCGCGCAGATGCTGGTGCAGACCAAGCTGGAGCAGGCCAAGGCACGGCTGCCCGACGCGGTGCAGCAGCAGGGCATCGAGATCCGCAACTCCTCCAGCGACTTCCTGATCATCCTCTCGCTGGTCTCCGACAACCCCGAGGTCAGCGCCACCGACATCAGCGACTTCATTTCCAGCACGCTGTACGACCAGATCAGCCGGGTCGACGGCGTCGGCCAGGTGACCACCCTGGGCTCCAGCTACGCCATGCGCATCTGGCTCGACCCGGACAGGCTCAAGCAGTACGCGCTGATGCCCTCGGACATCAGCAGCGCCCTGCAGGCGCAGAACGTCGACACCTCCGCCGGCCAGCTCGGCGCCCTCCCCGCGCGGCCCGGCCAGCAGCTCAACGCCACCATCAGCGCGCGCAGCAAGCTGCAGACCGCCGCGCAGTTCCGCGACCTGGTGCTCAAGCACGCCAGCAACGGCGCCGTGGTGACCCTGGCCGACGTGGCCCGGGTGGAGCTGGGCAGCGAAAGCTATGACGTGGTGGCCGAGCACAACGGCCGGCAGTCCGGCGGCATGGCGGTGAGCCTGGCCAGCGGCGCCAATGCGCTGGACGTCTCCGAAGCGGTGCAGGCGAAGATGGCCGAGCTGGAAAAGTTCTTCCCCAGCAGGCTGCAGCTGCACTCCGAGGTGGCGTACAACACCGCGCCCTTCGTGAAGATATCGATCGAGGAAGTGGTCATGACGCTGTTCGAGGCCATCGCCCTCGTCGTGCTGATCATGTACCTGTTCCTGCAGAACTGGCGCGCCACCCTGATCCCGGCCGTCGCCGTGCCGGTGGTGCTGCTGGGCACCTTCGGCGTGCTCTCGCTGATGGGCTACTCGATCAATACCCTGACGATGTTCGGCATGGTCCTGGCCATCGGCCTGCTGGTGGACGACGCCATCGTGGTGGTGGAGAACGTCGAGCGGATCATCGCCGAGAAAGGCCTGTCGCCCCGCGAGGCCACGCGCGAATCCATGGGCGAGATCAGCGGCGCGCTGATCGGCATCGCCGTGGTGCTCTCGGCGGTGTTCGTGCCCATGGCCTTCTTCGGCGGCTCCACCGGCGTCATCTACCGGCAGTTCTCGGTGACCATGGTCGCCGCCATGGCGCTCTCGGTGCTGGTGGCCATGACGCTCACCCCGGCGCTGTGCGCCACCGTGCTCAAGCCGGGCAAGGCGCATGGCGGGGAACGCCGCGGCTTCTTCGGCGGGTTCAACCGCACCTTCGAGCGCGGCTCGCAGAGCTACCGGCGCGGCGTCAGGGCGGTGCTGGCGCGCCCGCTGCGCGCCCTGCTGGTGTACGCGCTGGTGCTGGGCGGCGTGGCGCTGCTGTTCCACAAGCTGCCCACCGCGTTCCTCCCCGACGAGGACCAGGGCATGCTGATGATGCAGATGACCCTGCCGGTGGGCGGCACCGACGAACGCCTGCAGGCGGTGACCCGCCAGGTGCGGGAATACATGCTCGCGCAGCCGGAGGTGGCCTCGATCCTCACCGTACGCGGCCTGGGCAACGGCGGCAACGCGCAGAACTCCGGGCGCGCCTTCGTCAAGCTCAAGGACTGGTCCGAGCGCCGCGGCGAGGAGCACGGCGCCGCGGCGGTGGCGCGCCGGGCCAACCTGGCGCTGATGAAGATCCTCGACGCCAACGTCTTCGTCATGTCCCCGCCGGCCATCATGGGCCTGGGCGAAAGCTCCGGCTTCGACGTGCAGCTGCAGGACCTGGGCGGCCTCGGCCACGCCGAGCTGCTCAAGGCCCGCGACAGGTTCCTCGAACTGGCGGGCAAGGACCCGCGCCTGGCCAACGTGCGCGCCCAGGGCCTGGAGGACACGCCGCAACTCGACATCGCCATCGACGACCGCAAGGCCGGCGCCATGGGCGTGTCCTCCAGCGACATCAACGACACCCTCAGCGTGGCCCTGGGCGGCAGCTACGTGAACGACTTCCTCGACGCCGGCCGGGTGAAGAAGGTCTACCTGCAGGGCGACGTCGACAAGCGCATGCAGGCCGAGGACATCGGCGACTGGTACGTGCGCAACAGCGACGACGCCATGGTGCCGATGTCGTCGTTCATCAGCACCCGCTGGAGCACCGCCTCGCCGCTGCTGGAGCGCTACAACGGCTTCGGCGCCTACGAGCTGGTGGGCGAGCCGGCGGCCGGGGTCAGCTCCGGCGTGGCCATGGCCGCGGTGGAAGAGATCATGGCGCAGTTGCCGGAAGGCATCGGCTACGCCTGGACCGGGCAGTCCTACCAGGAACGCCTGGCCGGCAACCAGGCGCCGCTGCTCTACGCCATCTCCATCCTGTTCGTGTTCCTGTGCCTGGCGGCGCTGTACGAAAGCTGGTCGGTGCCCTTCGCGGTGATGCTGGTGGTGCCGCTGGGCATCCTCGGCGCGCTGCTGCTGACCGGCGTGCGCGGGCTGTCCAACGACGTCTACTTCCAGGTCGGCCTGCTGACCACCGTGGGCCTGGCGGCGAAGAACGCCATCCTCATCGTCGAGTTCGCCAAGGAGAACCTCGAACGCGGCCAGGACCTGCTCGCGGCGACCCTCGAAGCCGTGCGCGTGCGCCTGCGCCCGGTGCTGATGACCTCGCTGGCGTTCATCCTCGGCGTGCTGCCGCTGGCCCTGAGCAGCGGCGCCGGCGCCGGCGGGCGCCAGGCCATCGGCACCGGCGTGCTCGGCGGCATGCTCGCTGCCACGCTGCTGGGCCTGTTCTTCATCCCCCTGTTCTACGTGCTGGTGCAACGCCTGGCCGGGCGCCTGGCCGCCGCCAACCATGCCGCCAGCGCGCAAGGAGAAGCCTGATGCGCCTTACGCCTCTACCCCTGGTTCTCGCGCTGGCCCTGGGCGGCTGCGTGAACCTCGCCCCGGACTACCAGCGCCCCGAGGCGCCGGTGGCCGCCCAGTGGCCCGGCGCCACCGCGGCCGGCCAGGCCAGCGCCGACATCGCCTGGCGCGAGCTGTTCGTCGACACCCGCCTGCGCGACACCGTGGCCCGCGCCCTGGCCAACAACCGCGACCTGCGGGTCGCCGCGTTGAACGTCAAGTACCAGCAGGCGCAGTACCGCATCCAGCGCGCCGAGCTGTTCCCGACGCTTTCCGCCACGGCCGACGGCACCCGCCAGCGCGGCGTGGCCGAAGGCAGCGGCAACACGGTCAGCAGCCAGTACAGCGTCGGCCTGGGCGTGAGCAGCTACGAGCTGGACCTGTTCGGCCGCCTGGGCAACCTCAGGGACGCCGCCCTGGAGGACTACCTGTCCCTGGAGCAGACCCGCCGCAGCACCCAGATCAGCCTGGTGGCGGAAATCGCCAGCGCCTGGATGACCCTGGCCGCCGACCAGCAACTGCTCGAGCTGGCCCGCGACACCCACGCCAGCCAGCAGAAGACCTACGCGCTGGTGCAGCAGGCCCACGGCCTGGGCGGCGAGTCCGGGCTGAGCCTGGCCCAGGCGCGCAGCACGGTGGAGTCGGCCCGCGCCGACGTGGCCAACTATGCCAGCCAGGTGGAACAGGACCGCAACGCCCTGGAACTGCTGGTGGGCGAGCGCCTGGACGACAGCCTGCTGCCGGGCGACGCCAAACTGGATGTCGCCCTGCTGGTCGGCGTGCCGGCCGGCCTGCCCTCGACGCTGCTGCAGCGCCGCCCCGATGTGCTCGCCGCCGAGCACACGCTCAAGGCGGCCCACGCCGACATAGGCGCGGCGCGGGCGGCCTTCTTCCCCAGCGTGACGCTCACCGCCAGCGGCGGCAGCGCCAGCAGCGAGCTGTCCGGGCTGTTCAAGTCCGGCAGCCGCGCCTGGAGCTTCGCGCCCTCGATCAACCTGCCGATCTTCGACGCCGGCAGCAACCGCGCCAGCCTCGACGCCGCGAAGATCACCCGCGACATCGACGTGGCCAACTACGAGAAGACCCTGCAGACCGCCTTCAGCGAAGTCGCCGACGCCCTCTCGGTGCGCAGCCACATCAGCGAGCGGCTCGACGCCCAGCGCAGCCTGACCCAGGCCACCGACCGCAGCTACGCGCTGTCCCTGGCGCTGTACCGGCAGGGTTCGCAGAGCTTCCTCGAAGTGCTCGACGCGCAACGCTCGCTGTACTCGGCACAGCAGACGCTGATCAGCCTGGAGCTGTCCGAGCAGGTCAACCGCGTCACCCTGTACAAGGTGCTGGGCGGCGGCTGGCAGGGCTGACGATCGGCTGCGCGTCGGCATGACTGCGTTGGAAACAGGCGAGGAATGCTCATTCAGCGGCCTGGACTCCGCTCCCTCGCCGGTTTCTGCCTTGTTCTGCTCCAGCTCGCGAGATCGTGAATAGCGCTCTCAGAACAGCCGCGGCAACTCGATGCGCACCAGCAGCCCGCCGCCCTCGGCGGGCTCGGCGGTGATCCGCCCGCGGTGCAGCTGCACTGCGCGGCTGGCGATGGCCAGGCCCAGGCCGAAGCCGTCCGGGCCGGCGTCGGGGCCGCGCTCGAAGGGCTCGAAGATGCTGCCCAGGCGGCTCCCGTCGACGCCCGGCCCATGGTCGCTGATGCACACCACCAGGCGTTCGCCCCCCTCCACCAGGCTCGCGCCGACGCGCACCTCGGTGCCCGCCGCGGTGTAGCGCACGGCATTGCGGATGACGTTCTCGAAGGCCCGGTAGAGCAGTTCCTCATGGGCGCGGCCGAGGAACGGCTGGTCGGCCACCAGGCGCACCTGGCAGCCCTTGCCCGCCGCCTCGAAACGGGCGTCCTCGACGATCTGCGCCAGCAGCTCGACGACGTCCAGCAGGCGGCACTCGCCGTTGTCCTGGCGCGACTGCGCCCGCGCCAGGGTGAGCAGTTGCTCGATCAGCTCGTCCATGCGCCGCGACTCGCGCTCGATGCGCTCCAGCATGCCGGGCTGCCCGGGCATCTGCCGCAGCAGGCCGATGGCGGCGTTCATCCGCGTCAACGGCGAGCGCAACTCGTGGGAAATGTCGTGCAGCAGGTGCTGCTGGGCCTCCACCAGGGCCTTGAGCTGGCCGGCCATGCGGTCGCAGTCCTCGGCCAGGTCGACGATCTCGTCACGGCGCCGGCCCAGGCGCGGCCTGACGCGCACCTCGAAGCGGCCCTGGGCGACCTCGCCCATGGCCTGGCGCAACCAGGCCAGCGGCCGGGCCAGGTAGTGGCTGAGCAGCAGGGCGAAGAGCGCGCTCATCAGGGTGCCGGTGAGCAGCGGGCCGAGGGAGCGCGGCGGCGGCGCCTGGTCCAGGGAGCTGGCGGCCGAGGCGCGCAGCACCAGGCGCTGGCCGTCCTGGCTGGTGACCGCCTGCTCGAAGCGCACCGGGGCCACCGCCCGCCCGGCGAGCAGCCCGCCCCGGGCATCGTAGAGGCCCACCTGGACGTCCGGCGGCTGCGGCGACACC
>NZ_QGSL01000107.1:1266358-1273288 GCF_003176655.1 Pseudomonas sp. RW407
TCCTCCACCTTGTAGGAGCGGACTCCGTCCGCGATTGCCGGGACCACCACGCCACTCCATCGGGGCGTCTCGTAAACCGCACCCATGAAAAAGGCCCGGGCACCGCAAGGTGCCCGGGCCTCTGCCAGCGGCGGCTGTCTGCGTGGTTACGGCATGACCGGCGGCAGGTACTGCAGGGTGGTCCCCAGCGCCCAGAGCAGGAACAGCACCAGGGGGATGTGCACCAGCAGCTGGACGAAGGAGAAGCCGATCAGGTCGCGGGCCTTCAGGCCCAGCACGCCGAGCAGCGGCAGCATGTAGAAGGGGTTGATCAGGTTCGGCAGCGCCTCGGCGGCGTTGTAGATCTGCACCGCCCAGCCCAGGTGGTAGTTCAGCTCGGTGGCCACCTGCATCACGTAGGGCGCCTCGATGATCCACTTGCCGCCGCCGGAGGGGATGAAGAAGCCCAGCACCGCGGAGTACACGCCCATCAGCAGCGCGTAGGTGTCGTGGGAGGCGATCTGCACGAAGAAGGTCGAGATGTGGTGCGCCACCGTGGCGCCGTCGGCGCCTTTCACCGTGGTCATGATGGCGGCGATGGAGCCGTACAGCGGGAACTGGATCAGCACCCCGGTGGTGGTCGGCACCGCGCGGGCCACGGCGTCGAGGAAGTTGCGCGGACGCCAGTGCAGCAGCGCGCCGACCATCAGGAACAGCAGGTTGTAGGTGTTCAGCCCGGAAATGGCGAGGATCGCCGGCTTGGTGGCGAACTCGTGGAACAGCCAGCCGGCCGCCAGGGCCACCAGCAGCAGGATCAGCAGCGGGCTGTGCTCCAGCCATTCGCCGGGGCGGCTGGGCTTGCTCATCTGCGGCGGGGTGAAGCTGACGTCGACGCCGCAGTCCTGGGCGTCACGGGCGTTGGACTCGCTCGGCGCGGTCATGTAGGCGATCACCACGGACACCACCACCAGCGCCAGCAGCATCAGGCCGGACTGCCAGAGGAAGATGGTCTCGGTGAAGGGGATCACCCCGGTGATGGCGAGGATCGACGGCGGCAGGCTGCCGGGGTTGGCCTGCAGCTGCGCGGCGGAGGACGACAGGCCCAGCGCCCAGACGGCGCCCAGGCCCAGGTAGGCGGCGGCGCCGGCGGCGCGGTAATCCATCTTCAGGTCCGTGCGGCGGGCCAGGGCGCGCACCAGCAGGCCGCCGAAGACCAGGCTCAGGCCCCAGTTGAGCAGCGAGGCGAGCATCGACACCACGGCCACCCAGGCCACCGCCGAGCGGCCGTTCTTCGGCACCCGTGCCAGCAGCGCGATCAGCCGCGAGGCCGGGCCGGAGCTGGCCACCACGTAGCCGCCGATGACCACGAAGGCCATCTGCATGGTGAAGGGGATCAGGCTCCAGAAGCCGTCGCCGAAGGCCTTGGCGGTCTCGCCGGGGGCCGCGCCCATGGCCAGGGTGGCCACGGCCACGATCAGCACCGCCAGGGTGGCGAACACCCAGGAGTCGGGGAACCAGCGCTCGGCCCAGGCCGAGCAGGCCATGGCGAAGCGCGCGGAACGGCTTTCCTGCAGTTGCAGTTTCGCGTTCATTTTTCCTACCTCGATTTATTGGAGTTATTTTTCTTTGTAACGCCGAACGCCCCGGAGTTCGTCCGGGGCGTCCGTCACGCAGGCACGCGGGGCTCGGTCAGTCGCGGACCAGGGCCAGGGCCACGCCCTGACCACCGCCGATGCAGAGGGTGGCGAGGCCCTTCTTCGCATCGCGGCGGAGCATTTCGTGCAGCAGGCTGACCAGCACGCGGCAGCCGGAGGCGCCGATGGGATGGCCGAGGGCGATGGCGCCGCCATTGACGTTGACCTTGGCGGCGTCCCAGCCCAGTTCCTTGCCCACCGCCAGGGACTGCGCGGCGAAGGCTTCGTTGGCCTCGACCAGGTCCAGCTCGCCCAGCTGCCAGCCGGCCTTGTCCAGGCAACGGCGGGTGGCGGAGACCGGGCCGATGCCCATGATCGCCGGGTCGACGCCGGCGCTGGCGTAGGCAGCGATGCGCGCCAGCACCGGCAGGCCCAGCGCCTTGGCCTTGGCGGCGCTCATCAGCAGCACGGCGGCGGCGCCGTCGTTGAGGCTGGAGGCGTTGCCGGCGGTGACGGAGCCGTCCTTCCTGAACGCCGGCTTGAGCTTGGCCAGGGCCTCGGCGGTGGTGCCGGCGCGCGGCTGCTCGTCGGTGTCGAAGCTCAGGGCCTCGCCCTTGCGCTGCGGGATACTCACCGGGACGATCTCGTCGCGGAAGCGCCCGGCCTCGATGGCGGCCACGGCCTTCTGCTGCGAGGCGGCGGCGAAGGCGTCCTGCGCCTCGCGGCCGATGCCGTACTTGTCCGCCAGGTTCTCGGCGGTGATGCCCATGTGGTAGTCGTTGAAGGCATCCCACAGGCCGTCGACGATCATGCTGTCGACCAGCTGCGCATGGCCCATGCGCAGGCCGGTGCGGGCCTTGGGCAGCACGTAGGGCGACAGGCTCATGTTCTCCTGGCCGCCGGCGATGACCACCTCGGCGTCGCCGCAGCGGATGGCCTGGGCCGCCAGGTGCAGGGCCTTGAGGCCGGAGCCGCAGACCTTGTTCAGCGTCAGCGCGGGCACCTCGTGGGGCAGTCCGGCGGCGATGGCGGCCTGGCGCGCGGGGTTCTGCCCGGCGCCGGCGGTGAGCACCTGGCCGAGGATGACCTCGTCCACCTGCTCGGGCTTGACGCCGCTGCGCTGCAGCAGCTCGCGGATGACGATGGCGCCCAGCTCGTGGGCGGGAATGTTCGCCAGGCTGCCCTGGAAGCTGCCGATGGCGGTACGGGTGGCGGCGACTATCACTACGTCTTGCATGATTGGCTCACTCCGGTGGCTTGGGCTGCCCTCTCCCCCCGCCCTCTCCCTGAAGGGAGAGGGAGCTGTCCGTGCCAGGATGACTCATGTGCTCATCCCGACTCCGAACCAGTCCCCTCTCCCGCTTGCGGGAGAGGGTTAGGGAGAGGGTGCTCTTGAAGCGTTGGATCAGAAGGTCATCTCTTTCACGTCGTCCGGCACGATCAGGCGCCCGGCGGTCTTCTCGGCGATCTCCTCGACGCTCACCCCCGGCGCGGTCTCGCGCAGGACGAAGGCGCCGTCCTCGATCTCCAGGTAGGCCAGGTCGGTGAGCACCTTGCGGATGCAGCCGGCGCCGGTCAGCGGCAGGCTGCAGCGGTCCAGCAGCTTGGACTCGCCGTCCTTGGAGGCGTGGGTCATGGTGACGATGATGTTGTCGGCGCCGGCCACCAGGTCCATGGCGCCGCCCATGCCTTTCACCAGCTTGCCGGGAATCATCCAGGAGGCGATGTTGCCCTGCACGTCCACCTCGAAGGCGCCGAGCACGGTGAGGTCGACGTGGCCGCCGCGGATCATCGCGAAGGACTCGGCGGAGGAGAAGATCGACGCGCCCTTCACGGCGGTCACGGTCTGCTTGCCGGCGTTGATCATGTCGGCGTCGAGGGTTTCCTCGGTGGGGAAGGCGCCCATGCCGAGCAGGCCGTTCTCCGACTGCAGCATCACTTCCATGCCCTCGGGCACGTAGTTGGCCACCAGGGTCGGGATGCCGATGCCGAGGTTGACGTAGTAGCCGTCCTTGAGTTCGCGCGCGACGCGCTGGGCCATCTGTTCGCGGGTCAGTGCCATGGTCTTGTCTCTCTTGTCCGGTGGGCTCAGGAACGCACGGTGCGCTTCTCGATGCGCTTCTCGAAGGTTCCCTGGATGATGCGGTCGACGTAGATGCCGGGGGTGTGGATCTGGCTCGGGTCCAGTTCGCCCGGTTCGACGATCTCCTCCACCTCGACCACGGTGATGCGCCCCGCGGTGGCCACCACCGGGTTGAAGTTCTGCGCGGTGTGGCGGTAGATGACGTTGCCGTAGTGGTCGGCCTTCCAGCCCTTGACGATGGCGAAGTCGCCGGTGATGGCCTGTTCCAGGATGTGCGGCCGGCCGTTGAACTCGCGGACCTCCTTGCCCTCGGCGACCGGAGTGCCGTAGCCGGTGGCGGTGAAGAAGGCCGGGATGCCGGCGCCGCCGGCGCGCAGTTTCTCGGCCAGGGTGCCTTGCGGGGTGAGTTCCACTTCCAGCTCGCCGGACAGCAGCTGGCGCTCGAAGAGTTCGTTCTCGCCCACGTAGGAGGCGATCATCTTGCGGATCTGCCGGTCTTCCAGCAGCACGCCGAGGCCGAAGCCGTCGACGCCGCAGTTGTTCGACACCACCGTCAGGCCCTTCACGCCCAGGCGGCGGATCTGCGCGATGAGGTTCTCGGGAATGCCGCACAGGCCGAAGCCGCCCGCCAGTACCGTCATGCCGTCGGTGAGCCCGGCCAGGGCCTCCGCGTAACTGCCAACCCGCTTGTCGAGTCCTGCCATGTCGCTGCTGCCTCTCTTGTAGTTAGGGTTTCCGACCGGCCGGTCGGAGAGCGTCTGCAGCTTCACCGCTGGGGACTGATTTGTTAAGTTTGTTTTTCCAATCGATTATTCGGCTTTGCTTATCAATGACCGTCAAGCAACTGCGTGCCTTCCTCGCCGTGGCCCAGAGCCTGAGCTTCGCCCAGGCCGGCGAGCGCCTGCACCTGTCGCAACCGGCGCTGAGCCTGGCAATCAAGAACCTGGAGGAATCCCTCGGCGGGCAGCTGCTGGTGCGCACCACCCGCAGCGTCGCCCTCACCCCCGAGGGCGAGACCCTGCTGCCCATCGCCCGGCGCCTGCTGGCCGACTGGGACAACGCCGAGGAACTGCTGCGCCAGCACTTCACCCTGCAGCTGGGCAAGGTCTCCATCGCCGCCATGCCCTCCTTCGCCGGCAACCTGCTGCCGGGGGCGCTCATGGCCTTCCGCCAGCGCTACCCGAAGGTCAACGTGGCGGTGCACGACGTGATCAACGAACAGGTCCTGGAGATGGTGCGCAACCGCCGCGTCGAACTGGGCATCGCCTTCGAGCCGGACAGCCTCGACGGCCTGAGCTTCCAGGCCTTCTACAGCGACCGCTTCGTCGCCGTGCTGCCGGCCGGCTCGCCGCTGGCCGGGCTACGCCGGCTGACCTGGACGCAGTTGCTGCAGCAGCCCTTCATCACCCTGCAGCGGCCCTCGGCGGTGCGCCTGCTGCTGGAAGACAGCGTGGCGGCCAGCCACGGCAGGCTGGCGGTGGCCTTCGAGAGCCACCAGCTGGTCACGGTGGGGCGCATGGTCGCCCAGGGCCTGGGGGTGAGCGCGGTGCCGCGCCTGTGCGTGCAGCAGATGGAGGAACTGGGGGCGCGCTGCGTGGACCTCTACGAGCCCACGGTGGAAAGGCGCGTGGGCCTGTTCAGCCTGGCCGAGCACAAGCTCTCCAGCGCTGCCCAGGCGCTGAGCGACGTGCTCTTGCAGATAGCCGACTGGCCGAGGTTGCAGCAGGAAGGGTACGGGGAAGGGAAAGCGGATTGAGCAAGGGGCGCGCGGCGCGGGCGGCATAGGGACACCGCCCGTTGCGCTGGGATCGTCAGATGTCGCTGCACATCTCGGTCTGGCGCAGGTACTCGAGCACGTGGACCTGGCCCTTGGAGTCGGCGTAGGTCATCTTCGCCGGGGCGACTTCGCAACGGTCGTTGGCTTGCTCGATGCTGATCACCTTGGCCACGTCGAGCTTCATGCCGTACTGGTAGACCACGGGCGCGGCGTCGGCGGCGTTGGCGGCCAGGGCGGCGCCCATCAGGGGGATGGCGAACAGGCTGAAAAGAGTGCGTTTCATGGTGGGATTCTCCGGTTTCCGGCGTACTGGCCATTTGGCCTTGCCGTGTATACAAATTTAGTTGAACGGCCGTTCCGGACACAGAGGCAATCCGACAAGGGATTAGTGCGCAACCCGTAACAATAGGGGCTTGCCAAGTCGCGCTGGCCTCGTATCGGGCCACCGGATGGGCATAAAGCGCGGCACCAATGGCAGGATTCGCTCGTATTGGCGCTTTGCAGCCAATCCGCTACGCGGCCACAATGGCAAGTCCGTTCGTCGCCAGGAGTGCCCCATGAAGCGCGTGGCCATGCTGCTGTTCCCCGGCGTGCAGGCGCTGGACGTCGCCGGCCCGCTGGACGTCTTCGCCGAAACCAACGCCTACGTGGCGCCGGGCAGCGGCTACCAGGTGCTGACGCTGGCCGAGCATGCCTTTCCCATCCCCGCCTCCAACGGCCAGCTGCTGGGCGCGCAGCACGAGCTGGACAGCGCCGTCGGCGGCTTCGACATCCTGCTGGTGCCCGGCGGCCCGCAGTTACCCGTGGAAGAACCGTCCACCGCCCTCCTCGCCTGGCTGCGCCGGGCCTGCGCCGAGACGCCGCGCTACGGCTCGATCTGCACCGGCGCCTTCCTGCTCGGCCACGCCGGCCTGCTGGACGGCAAACGCGCCACCACCCACTGGAGCGATGCGGCGCGCCTTGCCCGGCTGTTCCCCCGGGCACGGGTGGAGCCCGACAGCATCCACGTGCGCGACGGCGCGCTGGTGACCTCCGCCGGCGTCACCGCGGGCATCGACCTGGCCCTGGCGCTGGTGGCCGAGGACCATGGCCCGGCGGTGGCGCTGAGCGTGGCCAAGCGCCTGCTGGTGGTGGCCCAGCGCCAGGGCGGGCAGTCGCAGTTCAGCCCCTACCTGCAGGCGCCGGCCGCCGACGACTCGCCCATCGCCCGCGTGCAGCGGCACGTGCAGGCCCACCTCACGGACGCGCTGTCGGTAGCGGAACTGGCGGCGGTGGCGACCATGAGCGAGCGCACCTTCGCCCGGGCGTTCGTCCGCGAGGCCGGCATCACCCCGGCGGAGTTCGTCCAGCGCGCTCGGTTGGATGCGGCGCGGGGGCTGCTGGAGGGCAGCGGGCTGCCGCTGAAGGTGGTGGCCTGGCGCTGCGGCTTCGGCAGCGCGGCGCGGATGCGGCTGGTG
>NZ_QGSL01000107.1:1273298-1325808 GCF_003176655.1 Pseudomonas sp. RW407
TAGGAGCGAGCTTGCTCGCGAACGAACCCCCGCTGCGGAATCCGTTCGCGAGCAAGCTCGCTCCTACACATCGACAAACCTCGATGCATGCATGCGTCGATATGCATTTTTGCCGATCCATTCCCCGCCTATCCTGCCGGCCTCGCTGAAACCACCCCGAGGTCACCATGCGCACCCAGCTCTACATCGACGGCCAGTGGCGCGACGCCGCCAGCGGCGCCACCCTGCAGCCGATCAACCCCGCCACCCGCGAGCCGCTGCCAGTCGTGGCCGCCGCCGGCGCCGCCGAGGTCGACCTGGCCGTGGCCGCCGCCCGCCGCGCCTTCGCCAGCTGGCGCGAGACCCGTGGCGCCGAGCGTGCGCGTTACCTGCGCGGTTTCGCCGAGCAGTTGGAGGCCCGCCGCGAGGCGCTGGTCGAGTTGCAGATGCGCGCCAGCGGCAAGCCGCGCCTGGAGGCGGAGATCGACGTCGGCGACGCCATCGCCACCTTCGCCTATTACGCCGAATTGGCCGATGGCCTGGACGCCCGGCAGAACGCCGAGGTGGCGCTGCCCGACGCCGGTTTCCGCTCGCAGACGCGCTTCGAGCCGGTGGGCGTGGCCGGGCTGATCGTGCCTTGGAACTTCCCCCTGGTGACCAGCGCCTGGAAGGTCGCCCCGGCCCTGGCCGCCGGCTGCACGGTGGTGCTCAAGCCCTCGGAGATCACCCCGCTGGTCGAGCTGGTGCTGGGCGAGGTCGCCGACGCCATCGGCCTGCCCGCCGGCGTGCTGAACCTGGTGCCGGGCCTGGCCGATGCCGGCGCCGCCATCTCCGGCCATGGCGGCATCGACAAGCTGTCCTTCACCGGCAGCAACGCCGTCGGCCGCAAGGTCATGCAGGCCGCCGCCGCGCGCACCCTGCCGGTGGGCCTGGAGTTGGGCGGCAAGTCGCCGATCCTGGTGTTCGCCGACAGCGACCTGGACGACGCCGTGCAGTGGATCATCGCCGGCGTGTACTGGAACGCCGGGCAGATGTGCTCGGCCACCTCGCGCCTGCTGGTGGAGGAGGGCATCGCCGACGAACTGCTGGCGCGCCTGAAGGTGGCGGTGGAGGCGCTGCGCGTCGGCGACCCGCTGGCCGGCGAGACCGACATGGGGCCGATGACCAGTGAGGCGCAGTTCCGCAAGGTGCGGGACTACTTCGCCATCGCCCGCGACGAAGGCCTGGCCTGCCTGACCGGTGGCGAGGTGGGCGAGGGCTGGTGCATCCGCCCGACCGTCTACGTCGACGTGCCGGAAGACAGCCGCCTGTGGCGCGAGGAAATCTTCGGCCCGGTGCTCTGCGTGCGCCGCTTCCGCGACGAGGCCGACGCCCTGCGCCAGGCCAACGACTGCGATTTCGCCCTGGCCGCCACCGTGGTCAGCGCCGACCTGGCGCGCGCCCAGCGCGTCGCCGAGCGCCTGGAGGCCGGCCACGTCTGGCTGAACTCGCCGCAGGTGGTGTTCCCGCAGACCTCCTGGGGTGGCGGCAAGGCCAGCGGCATCGGCCGCGAGCTGGGGCACTGGGGCCTGTCGGCGTTCCTCGGCGTCAAGCACATCACCGCGCCGCGCTGACGATCGAGGCATTTCGGTCCCGGGGCCAACGGCGGATAACCGCGAACGGTCATGCGCCCTACCTGCCCCGCCCACATCGTTCCCCTGTAGGAGCGCGCCCTGCGCGCGAATCGCGGGCAGGGCCCGCTCCTATTGCGCCGAGGTGCTCTTCGTAGGAGCGAGCTTGCTCGCGAACAAACGCGGTGCCATGCGGTTCGCGAGCAAGCTCGCTCCTACGGGAAGCTGGGATGCCCCGGCGCGATTCGCGGATGAGATCCCTAGGGCAGGGACACGCCATGCACTGCGCAAAGGTCCTCCACCAGCGCCTGCAGGGCCTGGTTGTGCCCCGTGTCGTCGCGCAGCAGCAGGCTGTGCTCGATGCCGTAGCCGAGCCGCTCGGCGAGCAGCGGGCGCATCTCGCCCAGGTCCACCCAGCGCTGCGCGTAGTGCGTCGGCAGGTAGCCCAGGTGGGTGCCGGCGCGCACGGCGTGCACCACCGCTTCCATGTTGCCGGCCAGCGCCGTGCTGCGCCGCGGGTCGGCCGGCAGCTGGACGTCGGCCTGGGCGTGGCCGTACTGCACCCAGGCGCAGGCCTCCAGGTCGGCCTGGCTGGGCGCCTGGTGGTCGAAGAGCGGATGCCCGCGGCCGCAGAACACCGCCACCCGTTCGCTGTACAGCGGGCGGTAGCGCAGGTTCGGCAGATGCCGGCTGGAGCAGGCGATGGCCAGGTGCAGCTCGCCGCCCAGCACCTGGCGTTCCAGCTCGGTGGAGGAGCCGATGGACAGCTGCAGGCGTACCTCCTGGTCGCGCCGGCCGAAGCGTGCCAGGGCCTCGTGGATGCGCGCCTCGGGCAGGGTGGCGATGTTGTCCGCCAGGCCGATGCGCAGCTCGCCCACCAGGCGCCCGGCCAGGGATTGCACCTGGTCGCGGAAGTCGCCCAGGGCGGCGAACAGCGCCTGGCCGTGCTGCAGCACCAGGGCGCCCTTGTCGGTCAGGCGGAAGCCGCTCTTGCCGCGTTCGCACAGGCGGTAGCCCAGGCGCGTCTCCAGGCTGGCGATGTGCGTGCTGATGGTCGACTGGCCCATGCCCAGTTCGCCCTGGGCGGCGGAAAAGCCGCCGCAGCGCACCACGGTGGCGAAGATGCGCAGCAGGCGCAGGTCGAGGTCGGAGACGTTGTGCAGCATGGGGCTCCTGCATCCACTTCGTGGCATGTGAATGGGCGAATGCATCGAATTTTATCAATGCATCGAAGCCCTCACCAAGTGCCTGTACGAGTGCCGGCGGCCCCGTGCTAGAGTGCCGGACGAGTTTTCCCGCGGGGTTCACGATGACGTTGCGCCACCTGTTCTGCCTGGCCGTCCTGGCCTTCTCCGGGCCGCTGTTCGCCGCCGATGCGCCGGTGGCCCATGCCCAGTTCCTGCCGCCGGACGACAACAACCTGCGCGGCGAGGCGCCAGAGCAGCAGCAACTATTGCAGGTCACCGAATACAGCGTGGTGCTGGGCAACCAGCGCCAGTCCAACCAGCAGCCGATCCCGATCACCACCCCGGCGCTGCTGCGCCTGAAGGGCAAGCCGCTGAACAAGGGCGGCGCGGTGACCCAGGTGCTGATCAGCTTCGACAGCGAAGGCAAGAGCCTGAAGAAGCCCACCTACGACGCCGCCAGCCGCACCCTGAGCCTGTCGTACCCGGCCGCGTCCTACGCCCAGCTGCTCGACCTGCTGCGCCACGGCCCGGTGTACTGCCAGTTCCTCAGCTACCCCAACGGCCACGTCTGGGCCGACCTGCACAGCGGCGCCGTGCGCCTGCGTTGAGCCGGCGCCCGCAGCGGGGTTACACTGCCCGCCTTTGGTGACGGCCGGGCCGTCGACTGGTGCCGTAGAGAGAAGCGAGCGATGCGTAAAGACAAGAAGCAGGTGATTGGCGAAGAGATCGGCGACGAGTCGATCAAGCTGTTCCTCGAGGTCGAGCCGGCCGACGATACCCCGCCGTCGCTGCACAAGCTGATCAAGGCCTACCGCGGCCTGCGCATCGACGACTTCGAGCGCTTCGTGAAGTTCTTCGTCGAGGCCGGCTACGACCTCGGCGCCAGGGATGCCAAGGGCCAGGACTTCGTCGCGCTGATCCGCGACCAGCGCCAGGCCGAGCCCTACATCGAGGTGATCGAAGCTGCCCGCGGCTGATCGGCCTCGCTGTGAAGAAGCCCGCCGCGTGCGGGCTTTTTCGTGCCTGATGCCTGGCCCCGCAGGGTGGGTGGAGCGAAGCGATACCCATCGCCATGGCCGCATGGGTTTCGCAAGCTCAGCCCATCCTACGAAGAGCGCATCGGCGCAGACCCTCCGCCCCCCGCCTAGACTTGCAGGTAGAACAACGACAAGGTGAGGACGCCGACATGCATGTACAGCCCTATCTGTTCTTCCACGGCCAGTGCGACGAGGCCATCGCCTTCTACCAGCAGGCGCTGGGCGCGCAGCTCAACGCGCTGATGCGCTACGAGGAGGCGCCGGGGCCGCTGCAGGTGCCCGACGGCTGGTGCGAGAAGGTCATGCATGCCAGCCTGCAGGTCGGCCAGAGCGAGGTGCTGATGTCCGACGGCCGCGGCGAGCACGAGGCACCACCCGGCGGCTTCAGCCTGCACCTGGCACTGCACAGCGTGGTGGCGGCGGAGAAGGCCTTCGCCGCGCTGGCCGAGGAGGGGCGGGTGGACATGCCGCTGGAGAAGACCTTCTGGGCGCAGCGCTTCGGCATGCTCCACGACCGCTTCGGCGTCGGCTGGATGATCAGCTGCCGCTGACGCCGCGCCCCGGAAACGAAAAGGCCCGCCGAATGGCGGGCCTTCTGCGTCAGGGCCGGATCACTGATCCAGCTGCAGCTTCTGCCAGGTGTAGGCGTTGATCTCGCGGTAGGCCGAGGCGTCGCTCTCCAGCTGCTTCTCGCGGGCCGGGAAGATCTCCCGGAGCTTGGCGCCCCAGGCTTCGGACTTGTACTGAGCGGGGAAGCAGCGCTCGAGCAGGCCGAGCATGATCGACACGGTCACCGAGGCGCCCGGGGAGGCGCCCAGCAGGGCGGCGATGGTGCCGTCCTCGGAAGCCACCAGCTCGGTGCCGAACTGCAGGATGCCGCCTTTCTTGGTGTCCTTCTTGATGATCTGCACGCGCTGGCCGGCGGTTTCCAGGCGCCAGTCCGCCGGGTTGGCCAGCGGGTAGAACTTGCGCAGGCTTTCCAGGCGCTGGTCCATGGACTGCATGACTTCGCGCACCAGGTAGCGGGTCAGGTCCATGTTGTCGCGGGCGACCGCCAGCATCGGCATCAGGTTGCTGCCGCGGACCGACAGCGGCAGGTCGAGGAAGGAGCCGTGGCGCAGGAACTTGGTGGAGAAGCCGGCGTAGGGTCCGAACAGCAGGGACTTCTTGCCGTCGACCACGCGGGTGTCCAGGTGCGGCACGGACATCGGCGGGGCGCCGACCTCGGCCTGGCTGTAGACCTTGGCCTGGTGCTGCCTGACCACTTCGGGGTTGTCGCAGCGCAGCCACTGGCCGCTCACCGGGAAGCCGCCGAAGCCCTTGCTTTCCGGGATGCCGGACATCTGCAGCAGCGGCAGCGCGCCGCCGCCGGCGCCGAGGAAGACGAACTTCGTGCGGATCTTGCGCGACTGGCCGTTCTGGGTGTTCTTGATGTCGACGATCCAGTCCTGGCCGTCGCGCTCCAGGCCCACGACCCTCTGGAAGTAGCTGATCTTCGCGCCTTCCTGCTTGCCCAGGCGGGCCAGCAGCTGGTTGGTCAGGGCGCCGAAGTTGACGTCGGTGCCATGCTCCACGCGGGTGGCGGCGACCTGCTCGTCGGCCGGGCGGCCGGGCATGGTCAGCGGCGCCCACTGGGCCAGCTGCTCGCGGTCCTCGGTGTAGACCATGGACTCGAAGGCATGGTGCTGGCTGAGGGTTTCGAAGCGCTTCTTCAGGAAGGACACGTCCTTGCCACGGACGAAGCTCAGGTGCGGCACCGGGTTGATGAAGTTGCGCGGATTGCCGAAGCCTTCCTTGTCCACCAGGTGCGCCCAGAACTGCTTGGACACCTCGAACTGGGCGTTGATCTGCACCGCTTTCTTGATGTCGATGGAGCCGTCGGCGGCCTGCGGCGTGTAGTTCAGCTCGCAGAGGCCGGCGTGGCCGGTACCGGCGTTGTTCCAGGGGTTGGAGCTCTCGATGGCTCCGGACTCCTGCAGTTCGACGATCTCCAGTCGGGTGTCGGGTTCGACTTCCTTCAACAGGGTCGCCAGGGTTGCGCTCATGATGCCGGCGCCAACCAGCAGCACATCCAAAGCTTCGTGTTCGTTCGCCATTCTCGCTCGCCACACTCTCGTGAAGTAGTGAAAAACCTTCAAATCACGCTCTTATGGAGACGTGAAGCTCAAAGGGGGTCGTCGCTGCGGGCGGGTCCGGACTCGGTTCGGAGGGGACTCGCGGCAATCCTTGCCTGAAAGTGTCGTCGCAACGATCGGTACAAAGCGCGAGGCCGGTGGCCACGGCGCAATTGGCGACTCTCTAGGAGGGTGTGACAGGCCGGCAGGCGCGAGGCTGCCGGGCTGTGGGACCCGATCAGGAGGCGTCCTTATAATCGGGGCGCGATTATAACGACGAAATGCAAAAAAAGCCCTCGGGCTTAGACTTTTTTCCGAGTTCCGGTCACCGGATTTCCTGTTTTTGCACCAGATTGGTGCGCCTTGTCCTCGCGCGCGTCGCCGCCAAGGAACCTGTAACAAAGTGCCAGCGTCCAAGTTGCAGAGCGCTATCAGGGCGCTCCGACGGCCGGTATACTGCCCGCCGTTCCGAGCCCAACCCATGGAGACACGAACATGTTGCAGCGTCTGTTGCTCAGTCTGATCGCCGCCGGCACCCTGGCCTTGTCCGGCTGTGCCCTCAGCCCGCAACAACTGAACCCGGACCCGGTGTTCAAGGGCCAGCCGGTCGCCGTCGGCCAGGGCCAGCCAGTGGTGGTGAAGGTGGTCGACGGCCGCCAGAGCACCGAGCTGGGCACCCGTGGCGGCCTCTACTCGGAGACCAGCGCGGTCACCGTGCGCAGCCAGGACGTGATTCCCAAGCTGCAGGCCCAGACCGAGGCGGCGGTGCGCCTGCTCGGCTTCACCCCCTCGCCGAACGCCTACAACGCCCCGACCCTGACCCTCACCCTGGCCGAGCTGAAGTACCAGTCGCCCAAGGACGGCGTCTACGTCACCGAGGCCACCATAGGCGCGACCTTCCGCGTCGACGTGCAGGCCGGCGGGCGCCGCTACAGCGGCCGCTACGGTTCCTCGCTGAACCAGCGCTTCGGCATGGCGCCGAACCAGCAGACCAACACCAAGCTGGTCAGCGACGTGCTCAGCGACACCCTGGACCGCGTGTTCAAGGACCCGACCATCGGGCAGACGCTGAACCAGCGCTGATCGCTTCGGCGTGAACGAAAAAGCCCGGCGAGTGCCGGGCTTTTTCGTTCATGGTCGCGGGAATTCAGGCGGCGGCCTGGCGGAACGGGTCGGTCTCGTAGGCCGGCTGGCGCTCGTCGGCTTCCGGCAGGTCCAGGTGTTCGTGGCCGCAGGCCTGGCAGTACACCAGCCAGTGGTCGTCCTGGACGTTGAAGGAGAGGTCGGTGACCACGGCTTCGATCTCATCCAGGTGTTCGATCAGGTAGGCGCTTTCGTGGGGTACGATTTCGAGCATGGCGAATCTCCTAGGCGGGATACCGGATGGCGAAAGGTGACTAGCCAGTCATGTGCCAGGTGGTGGAAAAGGCTTAGAACCCTTCTCGATAAGGCTGACGTTCGTCGTGAATAAGACGACCGAACTGGCTGTGCCGTCCTCCTGACGGATACAATCGGCCGTCTTTCTTTCAGTTGCGTGACGTACCCGCCGCGGTTCGTCGCTTCGTACAGAACTCGGCCTTGGCGCTTTCTTGCTTCCTGGCGTGCAGTCCTGAAGTGTGGAGGTCGTGATGTCGCTGCAGGCGCTCTGGAATCTGTTCCAGGCCCATCCCGCCCGGGTCCTCAACGACCTGGCGCTGTTCTTCGCCCTGGCCGGCGCCTGGCTGCTGCTGGCCACCCGCCGGCGCGAGCGCCAGGCCCTGCAACGCCTGGTCGCCGGTGGCGATGGCGCGTCCGCGCCGCTGGCCGAGGCCGAGCCTTCGACGGCGAAGATCAACCGCTTCTTCTACCTCTTCGGCTTCGCCTGCCTGGCCCTGGCCGTGGGGCTGAGCCAGTACAGCACCCACCTGCCGGGCTGAAAACGCACCGTAGCGATGCAAAAGGGCGCCCGAGGGCGCCCTTTTCGTTCATGCGGTGGCTCAGGCCTGCTTGAGCCGGTACTGGTTCAGCACCGGGGTGGCGTACTGCAGGACCAGGTAGGGGCGGTGCTCCGGCGGGCAGGCCTGCAGGCGCTGCTGCCACTGCTCGCGGGCCCGGCGCAGCTCCTCGGAGCCGAACAGGCTCTCGACGCCGGGCACGGCCAGGGCCGGGTCGCGCAGCTCGGACATCTCGTAGGCCAGGTAGTGCACCGGGAACAGCCGGTAGTTGCCGAGGATCTGCCGGTCCAGGGCGGCGGCCAGCTGCTTGGCGTCGGCGTAGTCACCGTCCATCTCGGCGCCGAAGTTGATCTGCACGCGGCCTTTGTAGCCGGTGATACCCAGGGCGATGCTGGCGTCGTCCTCGCCCGGCGCCTTGCGGTATTCGCCGGTGCTGGCGCGGGTGTACAGCTCGCGGGCCTTGGCGGCGTCGCAGGGGTCGTACTCGTAGCTGATCGACACCGGGATCAGGTGCAGCTCGCGGGCCACCTGGGCGAAGGGCTCGTCCTTGCGGCTCATGTGGAACATCTTGAGGATCGCCGAGTCGGTGCGGTCGTCACCGTCCTTGGCGCGGCCCTCGGCCTGGGCGATCCACACCGACTCGCCGTCGTGGCGGATCGAGTGGTTGATGTAGGCCGAGAGGGTGGTGTAGGCCGCCAGCTTCTCGCGCCGGCCGCTGATCGAGCGGTGCACGATGAAGCTCTTGTTCAGGCGCATCAGGTCGCTGACGAAGGGCCGCTGCAGCAGGTTGTCACCGATGGCGATGCGCGGCGTCGGCAGCTTGGCGTGGTAGATGGCGTAGTTGCAGAACGCCGGGTCCATCACGATGTCGCGGTGGTTGGCGATGAACAGGTAGGCGCGGCCGCTCTTGAGATTGTCCAGCCCGGAGTAGGTGACGCCGTCGGTGGCGTGCTCGATGGTGCGGTCGACGTAGGGCTCGCACTTGTCCTGCAGCTCCACCACGCTGCGGATGCCGGTGACCTCGCGGGCCAGGCGGTGGGCGATCAGCGGGCGCAGCAGCCAGCCGAAGGGGCGCGACAGGCGCGGATAACGATAACGCGCCAGAATACCCAGGAAGGCGTCGTCGCTCAGCAGGCGCTGGAGAACGGCCGGGACTTCGGCGTCGTTGTACGGTCGGATGGCTTCGAACTCGCCCATCATGCTCTCTTGTTCATGGGTGTAACTGGCACGGCACGCGTCTGGCGCGGGCCTCTCCCCCGGAAAACCGGCCATGCCCGCGGGCCTGGCCGGATAAAAAGACCGCGGGAGTATAACGGAAGTCACAGGGGACCTTCAGATGCTCGAGACCCAGGCTTACCGCTGCCCCTACTGCGGGGAACCGGCCGAGGCCGTGCTAGACCTCTCCGGCGGCGACCAGAGCTACTATGAAGATTGTCCGGTGTGTTGCCGGCCCATCCTGTTCCAGCTGTACACCGACGGCGCCCAGTGGTCGCTGGAGGTTCACCGGGAGGACGACTGATGCTGCGAGTCTACGAACCGGCCGACCTGGCCGAGGCCGAGTTGCTGGCCGGCATGCTGGCCAGCGAGGGCATCGCCTGCCACCTCGGCGGCCGCCACCTGCTCGGCGGCATCGGCGAGTTGCCGCTGCACGGCCTGCTGCACCTGTGGGTCGACGACGGGGCCGCGCAACAGGCGCGGGAGCTGATCCAGGCGTACAATGCCGCGCAGCCGTTGCCCGGCCCCGCCGACGAGTTCGGCCCGGCCAGCGGCGTCCTGCTCTGTTGAGGCCGCCCTGGAGCGCCGATGACCGCCCGCTTTGCCCTGTTCCGCTGGACCCGTGAGCTCGCCGAGCTGCCGGGCTTTCCCAAGGACCACCCGCCGCACTGGAACCTCGCCCCCGGCGCGCAGTTGCTGATGCTGCGCGAGGAGGCCGGCGCGCGCCGCGCCGACCTGGCCCGCTGGGGCCTGACCCCGGCCTGGCTCACCGACCTGTCGCGCACCCCGGCCCACGCCCGCGCCGAAACCCTGGCCGAACAGCCGATGTTCCGCGAGGCCTTCGCCCGCCGCCGCTGCCTGGTGCCGGCCAACGGCTTCTACGAATGGCACGGCGTGCGCAAGCGCCCCTACTGGCTGGCCGGCGCCAGCGGCCTGAGCTACTTCGCGGCGGTCTGGGAGGCCTACCCGGTGGACGGCCACACCTGGCTGAGCCTGGCCCTGGTGACCCAGGCGGCCGGCCCGATGCGCCGCCCGCTGCTGCTGGAGAGCGAGGAGGAGAGGGCGCTCTGGCTAGGTGACGAGACGCCGGTGCCCAAGCTGCTGAGCCTGCTGGCGCGGCCGCAGGTGCGGCTGCGGGAGCAGGCTTTGGCGAGCATAGTCAACGATCCGGCTTGCGATGGACCGGAGTGTTTGACGCCGGCTTAGTACGGGGGCGTTGAGGGGGCTTTTCGTAGGAGCGAGCTTGCTCGCGAACGGTTGCCTCGGTGTTTCGGGGGAATTCCGCACCCTCTCCCCAGCCCTCTCCCTGAAGGGAGAGGGGGCAGTCCGTGCCAACGGGAAGCGTGGCGTTCGCCGGCTATTTCCGTGATTGCCGGCTGACTCAGAAATACCCAGGCACTCCGAACGGTCCCCTCTCCCTTCAGGGAGAGGGTTAGGGAGAGGGAAAGGCGCTGAACCAAAGCACCGAAGCCACCAGTGGGCACGGTTCGCAAGCAAGCCCACCCCAACAAAGAAACTCCCCACCCATCCGCCTTATCATCCAGAGGCCGCCACTCGCATTCAGCTGCCTGATAGTGCGCGCCAGCTTCCCCCTCACTTGCCTAAGCTGCAGGCCACCCCTTCGCTCTGGCCGCGTTGGCGGCGAACAGGAGTCCGGCATGCACAACAACAATAACGGCTACCCCTCCAGTGCCGTGGCCTGGTCCACGGTGGCGATCCTCATGGTCGCCTATGTCCTGTCGTTCATCGACCGGCAGATCCTCAACCTGCTGGTCGGGCCGATCCGTCGCGACCTGGTCATCAGCGACACCCAGATGAGCCTGCTCATGGGCCTGTCCTTCGCGCTCTTCTACACCCTCTGCGGCATCCCGCTGGGGCGCATGGCCGACAGCCGCAGCCGCCGCGGGCTGATCACCGTCGGCGTGCTGATCTGGAGCGCCATGACCGCGGCCTGCGGCCTGGCCCGGCAGTACTGGCAGTTCCTGCTGTTCCGCGTCGGTGTGGGCGTGGGCGAGGCGGCGCTGTCGCCGGCGGCCTATTCGCTGATCGCCGACAGCTTTCCGGCGCAGCGCCGGGCCACTGCCATCAGCGTGTATTCCATGGGCATCTACCTGGGCTCCGGGCTGGCCTTCCTGCTCGGCGGGCTGGTGATCAAGTTCGCCTCGGCCCAGGGCGACGTGCACCTGCCGCTGCTGGGCGAAGTGCGGCCCTGGCAGCTGATCTTCCTTCTCCTCGGCGCCGCCGGCGTGCTCTTCACCCTGCTGATGCTGGCGGTGAAGGAGCCGCAGCGCCACGGCGTGGGCGCCGGCGTCGAGGTGCCGATGCGCGAGGTCGGCGCCTACCTGCGGGCCAACCGCAAGACGGTGATCTGCCACAACTTCGGCTTCGCCTGCATCTCCTTCGCCAGCTACGGCAGCGGCGCCTGGGTGCCGACCTTCTTCGTCCGCACCTACGGCTGGGACGCCGGCCACGTTGGCGTGGTGTACGGCAGCATAGTGGCGGTGTTCGGCTGCCTGGGCATCGTCTTCGGCGGGCGCCTGGCCGACCGCTGGGCCAAGCGCGGGCGCACCGACGCCAACCTGCGCGTGGGCCTGCTGGCGGCCTGCCTGGCGCTGCCGCTGTCGGTGACCTTCCCGCTGCTGGACGACGCCAACCTGGTGGCCATGCTGATGGCGCCCACGGTGTTCTGCCTGAGCATGCCCTTCGGCGTGGCGCCGGCGGCGATCCAGGAGATCATGCCCAACTCCATGCGCGGCCAGGCCTCGGCCATCTACCTGTTCGTGGTCACCCTGTTCGGCCTGGGCGTCGGCCCCACGGCGGTGGCGCTGGTCACCGACTTCGTGTTCCACGACGACATGGCCCTGCGCTACTCGCTGCTGATCGTCACCAGCCTGGCGCTGCTGGGCGGCGTGCTGCTGCTCGGCCTGGGCCTGAAGCCCTACCGCCAGAGCCGCGAGCACCTGCAGAACTGGAGCCTGCAGCGCGAGGCCGGGCAGGACAAAGGCGGGATGCAGCGGCAGCCGGCGTAATCCACATCGTTCCCATGTAGGAGCGCGCCCTGCGCGCGATTCGCGGGCAGGGCCCGCTCCTACAACGGTATCTATCCTGCCCCGTAGGAGCGGACTCCGTCCGTTCAGTGCGCTGGCGTCGGTTCGGCCGCGGGCGCCAGGTCCTTCTTCGCCAGCAGCGTGTACACGCAGGGCAGCACGAACAGGGTGAAGAGGGTGCCCACGCTCATGCCGGTGGCGATCACCACGCCGATGTCGAAGCGGCTCACCGCGCCGGCGCCGGTGGCCAGCAGCAGCGGGATCACCCCCAGGACCATGGCCGCGGTGGTCATCAGCACCGGCCGCAGGCGGATGGCCGCGGCTTCCTCGATGGCCTCGCGCACGCCCAGGCCGCGCTCGTGGCGCAGCTGGTTGGCGAACTCGACGATGAGGATGCCGTGCTTGCTGATCAGCCCGATCAGCGTCACCAGGCCCACCTGGGTGTAGATGTTCAGGCTCGACAGGCCGAGGAACAGCGGCACCAGCGCGCCGCAGATCGACAGCGGCACCGTGACCATGATCACCAGCGGGTCGCGGAAGCTCTCGAACTGCGCCGCCAGCACCAGGAAGATCACCGCCAGGGCCAGGGCGAAGGTCAGCATCAGCGCGTTGCCTTCCTGGACGAACTGCCGCGAGGCGCCTGCATAGTCGAAGGCGAAGCCGCGCGGCGACTCTTGCTCGGCTATCTGCTTCACGCTGTCGATGGCGTCGCCCATGCTCACCAGCGGCACGCCGGAGATGATCGCCGAGTTCAGCTGCTGGAACTGGTTGAGCTGGCGCGGCCGCGCGCGCTCGTGCAGGGTCACCACGGTGGACAGCGGCAGCAGCTCGCCGCGGCCGTTCTTCACGTAGTAGCTGCCCAGCCAGTCGGGGTTCTCGCGGAAGTGCCGCTCGACCTGGGCGATCACCTTGTAGCTGCGCCCGTCGATGGTGAAGCGGTTGATCTCGCCCTCGCCCAGCAGGCTGGCCAGGGTGACGCCCAGGTCCTGCATGGACACGCCCATCTGCGCCGCCTTGGCGCGGTCGATATCGACCACCAGCTCCGGCTTGTCGAAGGCCAGGTCGAGGTCGAGGAAGGCGAACTTGCCGGATGCCTCGGCGCGCTTCTTCACCCGCTCGGCCACCTGCAGCAGCGACTCGTAGTCGCTGGCGGTGTTGATCACGAACTGGAACGGCAGGCCTTCGCCGGTGCCCGGCAGCGACGGCAGGTTGAAGCCGAAGATCTGCAGCCCGGGGATCTTGTCCAGTTCCGCCTGCACCGCGTGGAGCAGTTCCATCTGGCTGCGCTGGCGCTCGTCCCAGGGCTTGAGCAGCATGCCGCCGATGCCGGCCTGCACGCCGTTGTAGCCGTTGATCTGGAACGCCGAGTAGTACTCGGGGAAGCTGCGGAAGATGCCCTCGAACTGGCTGGTGTACTTGTTCAGGTAGTCCAGGTTGGCGGTCTGCGGCGCGTTGGCCATGAGGAAGACGATGCCCTGGTCTTCCTCCGGCGCCAGTTCCTTGTGGGTGAACACCAGCAGCAGCGGGATGATCGCCAGCACCAGCACGCCGAAGGTCAGCACCACCGGGCGGTTGTCCAGGGTGGCGTGGAGGCTGCGCTGGTAGCGCCGCTTCAGGGCCTCGAACATCAGGTCCAGGCGGTGCGCCAGGCCGCTGGGGTTTTCCTCGTGGCGCAGCAGGCGCGAGCACATCATCGGCGACAGCGTCAGCGCCACTATGCCGGAGATGATCACCGCGCCGGCCAGGGTGAAGGCGAACTCCTTGAACAGCGCGCCGGTCAGGCCGCTGAGGAAGCCGATGGGGGCGTACACCGCGGCCAGGGTGATGGTCATGGTGACCACCGGCACGGCGATTTCCCGCGCCCCTTCGATGGCGCCCTGGAAGGGCGACTTGCCGTCCTCGATGTGGCGGTGGATGTTCTCCACCACCACGATGGCGTCGTCCACCACCAGGCCGATGGCGAGCACCATGGCCAGCAGCGTCAGCAGGTTGATGGAATAGCCCATCAGCTGCATGAAGAACAGCACGCCGATCATCGACAGCGGGATGGTCACCACCGGGATCAGCACCGAGCGGAAGGCGCCGAGGAACAGGAAGACCACCACTATGACGATGAGGATGGCCTCGCCGAGGGTCTTCACCACCTCGTCGATGGAAGCCTGGATGAAGCGCGTGGCGTCGTAGGCGATGGACACCTTCAGGTCTGGCGGCAGTTGCTCTTCCAGCTCGGGCATCTTGGCGCGGACTTCCTTGATCACGTCCAGCGGGTTGGAGCTGGGCGTGCCCTTGATGCCGATGTACACCGAGGGAATGCCGTTGAACGAGCTGACCGAGTCGTAGCTGGCCGCGCCCAGTTCCACCCGCGCCACGTCGCTCATCAGCACGCGGCGATCGCCGAGGGTCTTCAGCGGGATGGCGGCGAAGGCCTCCGGCGACTTCAGGTCGGTGGCGGCGTTGACGCTGGTGACCACCAGCTCGCCCTTCACCTCGCCGGCGGCGGAGAGGAAGTTGTACTTGCGCACGGCGTCGTCGATGTCGCTGGCGGTGATGCCGTAGGCGGCCATCTTCACCGGGTCCAGCCACAGGCGCATGGCGAACACTTGGTTGCCGAGGATTTCCGCCTCGGCGATGCCCGGCAGGGTGGCGAGCTTGGGCTGGATCACCCGCGACAGGTAGTCGGTGATCTGCGGGTTGTCCATGTGTTCGCTGTAGAAGCTGATGTACATCAGCGCCGAGGCGTCGGCGGCCTCCTTATCCAGCACCGGGTCCTCGGCGTCGGGCGGCAGCTGCGTCTTCACCTCGCCGATCTTCGATAGCAGTTCGGTCACCAGGCGGTCGGTGTTGGCGCCGATGTGCGCGTAGATGGAGATCACCGAGTAGTTCTGCCGGCTCACCGAGGTCATGTAGTCGATGCCCTCGGCGCTGGCCAGGCTCTGCTGCAGCGGCTGGGTGATGTAGCCCTGGATGGTCTCGGCGTTGGCCCCGGCGTAGAAGGTGGTGACGGTGATGAGCGCGTTCTCCATCTGCGGGTATTCGCGGATCACCAGGCGGCTGAAGGCCTGCATGCCGAGCAGGACGATCAGCAGGCTGACCACCGTCGCCAGCACTGGGCGGCGGATGAAGGGATCGGTAAAGGCCATGGTTCCAGTCCTTTGTCGTTGCGCCCGCGCGGCCGTGGCCGCGCGGGGTTCGGCGGCCGCGCGGGCCGCCCTGTGCATCGGTTGCGGGTCAGCGCACGTCGTCGACGATGGCCACCGGCGTGCCGCTGTCCAGCTTGAGCTGGCCGCTGGTCACCACCGGCTCGCCGACCTTCAGGCCGTCGAGGATCACCGCCTTGCCTTCGCGGCGCTCGCCGACCTTGACGAAGCGGCGCTCCACGGCCAGCAGCGGCTGGCCCTTGGCGTCGTTCTGCGGCTTGCCGTCCTTGTCCTGTTTGGGCACCACCACGTACACCGAGTTGCCGTACAGGGTGAAGGCGATGGCGGTCTCCGGCACCACCACGCGCTGCGCGGTTTCCGGCAGCTGCACCTCGAGGCTGGCGAACATTCCCGGCAGCAGCTTGCCGTCGGGGTTGGCCATGGCCGCGCGCACCTGCAGGTTGCGCGTCTCGTTGTCCACCCGCGGGTTCAGCGCCTGGATGCGCGCCTCGAACACCTGGCCCGGGTAGGCCGCGACCGTGACCAGCACGCGCTGCCCGACCTGCAGGCGGGGGAAGTCCTGTTCCGGCAGGAAGAAGTCCACCAGCAGGGTGGAGAGGTCCTGCAGGGTGGCGATGGGCGTGCCCGGCGAGACGTAGTCGCCGATGTCCACCTGGCGGATGCCGATGGTGCCGCCGAAGGGGGCGAGCACGCGCTTCTTCGCCAGCGCCGCCTTGAGCTGCGCGACCGTGGCGCTGGAGCGCTGCAGCTGCGCGGCCAGGCGGTCGAACTCGCTCTTGGAGATGGCCTGGCGGCCGACCAGGCTGCGGCCGCGCTCGAACTCCACCTGGGCCAGGTTGAGGTCGGCCTCGGCGGTGCGCAGGGTGGCGGCCTCGACGTCGTTCTCCAGCTGCACGATGGGCTGGTCGACGCGGACCTTCTCGCCGGAGGCGAACAGCACCTGGCGCACGGTGCCCGAGGCTTCCGCGGTGAGCACCACGCCCTGGTTGGCGCGCAGGGTGCCGATGGCCGGCAGGCGGCTCTGCCAGGTGAGCGCCTCGGCCTTCACCGCGGTGACGCTGACCGGCGGGCGCGGCGCGGTGAACTGGGCGATCTGCTTCTGGATGGAGAGATACTTGGAGCCGGCGAGCACCGCGACTATGACGGCGACCGCGCCGAGCATGATCAGCATGCGGCGCAACATGTTCCTGTTCCTTGGTGAGTGCCTGGCGGCTCTGCGCCGCGAGGGGCCCGTTCCTGCATGGCCGGCCCTGCGTTCGCGGGACTGCTTCGCTTCCCGGAGCCTGTCGGGAATGCCCCGTTGCGGGGCAGAAGTGCGCACATTAGACGGAGTTCGCTTCCGCGTCAAAGTACCTTGATTGCAGGACGTTTCCCCCGCCGGGGGATTTAGCGTTGCCCCGCAAGGCGAGCGCGCCCTCTGCGCCGAGGGCTCGCCGGGCGCGGCTCAGGAGGCCAGGTGCAGGTGGTTGTCCCAGAACGCCGGGGGCAGTTGCAGCGGCTGGGCGGCGATCTTCTCGCCACGGCAGTCGTAGAGGCGGCAGCGGCCCTGGCCGGAGGTGACCACGAAGCCGTCCTTCACCGCGCCGACGCCGGCGCAGTCGGGCAGCGGCGCGTCCAGGCGCAGGGCGCCGCTGTCCAGGTCCCAGATGAAGAAGCGGTTGCCGCGCGGTGCGGTCAGGGCCACCAGGCGCAGTTCGTCGTGCACCGCCACGCTGGCGGTGTACTGGACCATGGCCTGGCGTTGCTCCTCGCCCAGCGGGAAGCTCTGGAAGGCCTGCCCCGGGCGCTTGATGGCGAGCAGGTCGGCGGCCTCGTGGGCGTCGCCCATGAACTGCTGGCAGGCGACGATGGTGCCGTCGGCGGCGATGGCCAGGTGGCGCACGCTGTTCATCTGCTGGGCCAGGGTTTCCTTGGAGATCAGCGCGCCGTCGCGGTGCATCAGCACCAGGCTCGGCTCCATGGCGTCGAGGTTCATTTCCACGCGGCTCTCGGCCTCGGTGCGGATGCCGCCGTTGGCCACCACCAGGGTCTCGCCGTCGGGCAGCCAGGCCACTTCGTGGGGGCCCAGGCCATGGGTCGGCACCTCGCCGGTGTGCGCCAGGCGCTCGCCGTCGAAGCGGTAGATGCCGAGCAGGCCGCGGCCCGGGTCGGTGGTGTCGTTCTCGGTGGCGTAGAGCCACTCGCCGTCCCCGTGCCACACGCCGTGGCCGTAGAAGTGGCGGTCCGGCTGTGAATCGAGGGTCTGCAGCAGGCGGCCGTCCTCCAGGCTCACCAGGTAGCTCTGGCGCCCCGGGCGGCGGGCCACGAACAGCGCCAGCGGCAGGCTCGGGTGCTGGACGATGGCGTGGCAGCGCAGGCCCACCTCGGTGGCGAACGCGCACTGGCCGTCCAGGCGGTAGCCCACCGCGTAGTGCTTGCCGTCCGCGTCGTCGCGGGCGGACAGCAGCAGGGGCTCCCGGCCCTTGCGCGACAGCGTCCAGCCGCCGAAGGAGAGGGCGCCGAGCAGCAGGCTGCCCAGGCCGATCACGTGACGTCGCAGCATGGCGTTCACCTCTTTCACATCGTTCACCTTGACCTGGCGAGCCAGCGCCAGGCGTCTCTCCAACGACGCCTGGCCGACGCTCGGCGGTCAGTCGCCGTCGTTGGCGTTGAAGCCCAGCTGCACGCCCAATGCCTTGGCCAGCTCGCCCTCGTGCAGGCGGTGGACCACGTTCAGGCTGTCGTACAGCTCGTTGAGCTGCTTGATGCCGGCGTCGTCCTTGAGCAGTTCGCCCAGGGGCTGCCTGAGCGCGGCGAACTTGCCGTGGACGTCGGCGTAGGCGGCGTCGATCTTGCCGGCCAGGTCCTTCTGCTCGCCCGGCAGCAGGGCGCGCAGGCCCTTGCCGTCGGAGCCCTTCCACAGCGCCTCGGCGCCGTTCAGGCTGGATTCCAGGCTGGCCAGGGAGGCGTCGCTGCGCCAGTTCTCGGCCTGGAACGGCTGCGGGATGCCCTTGCTCTGGCGGCCCAGCGGGGTGCCGAGCTTCTTCTTCAGCATGTCCAGGGCGGTGACCTGCACACGGAGCATCTCGGCGATGGCCTCGTGGGCGTCGGCGTAGCGCTCGTTGGGGAACTTGCTCATCTGCGCGAGCATGCCGTTGTCGGCCTTCCAGCGCGCCAGGATGTCCTGGGCCAGGGCCTGCTGGTGCTCGCCGATGGCTTCCAGCAGCGGGCAGTAGCGCGCGCGGGTAGCGGCGTCGGCGAGGTCGATCCTGGCGTCGAAGAGGATGTACTCGTAGGCGGTCAGGCCCTGCACCACCACGCTGGACTTGGCCAGGGTGGCGGGGGTGATCTCGGCGCCGCCGCTGAGCAACTGCTCGACCTGGCGCGCCACCAGGTTCTTCTTGTCCGGGTAGAACTGCACCTGCCAGGCGCGGTTGCCCTCGGCCAGCGGGCCGATCAGCAGCGGCTGCAGCTCGGCCCAGGCCTTCTGCGCGGCGACGAAGTCGGCGCGGGCGCGGGCCAGTTCTTCCTTGCCCTGGCAGAAGGCCAGGGAGCTGGCGGCCAGCGCGCGGTCGGCGTCGACCCAGCGGCCGTAGGCCGGCAGGATCACCTGCTGGGCCAGCGCGGCGCTGGTGGTCGCCTGCGGGTCCTGCGGCGAGCAGGCGCCCAGGGCGATGGCGAGGCTGGTGAGCAGTAGTCGGGGGCGGAACATGTTCGGCTCCTTAGAGTGAATTCAGGAAGTCCAGCAGGGCGCTGCGCTGCGCGGCGTCGAAGGCCAGTACCCGCTGCCTGGCCGCCTCGGCCTCGCCGCCGTGCCAGAGCACGGCTTCCAGCAGGTTGCGCGCGCGCCCGTCGTGGAGGAACTGGGTATGGCCGTTGACCACCTCGGTCAGGCCGATGCCCCACAGCGGCGGGGTGCGCCAGTCGCGTCCGCTGGCGAGAAATTCCGGGCGATTGTCCGCGAGTCCCTCGCCCATGTCATGTAGTAGAAGGTCGCTGTAGGGGCGGATCACCTGGTTGGCCAGTTCCGGCTCGGCGGCGTCGGCCCCGGTGGTGAACTTCGGGGTGTGGCAGCCGGCGCAGCCGGCCTGGTGGAACAGCGCCTTGCCGGCCAGCACCTGCGGGTCGTCGACCTTGCGCCGCGCCGGCACCGCCAGGTTGCGCGCGTAGAAGGCGACCTGGTCGAAGATGCGCTGGCTGACCTCGGGCTTGCCGCCGTCGACGGCCTGGCGGCAGGCGACCTGGGCTTCGGTGCAGTCGTCGGCGGCCAGCAGGGGGCTGGTCAGGCCCATGTCGCCGGAGAAGGCGTGGGCGTTCTGCTGCGCCACGTCGGGCTGCCCGGCCTTCCAGCCGAAGCGGCCGAGCACGGTCTGCTGGCGGGCCTCGTCCCAGACGCGGTTGGCGCGGCCGCGGATGCCGTCGCCGTTGCGGTCCCCGGGGTCGGCATTGGCCAGGATGGCGGCCTCGGGGATGGCCTCCAGCAGGCCCAGGCCGATCATCGGCGGGGCGACGCGGGCGGAGAACTGCGTGTCCGGGTGCATGGGGCCGTAGCCCAGCTCGGTCAGGCGCAGGATCGGCTTGCGCAGCTCGACCTCGGTGCCGTCCCTGAAGCTCACCTTCACCGGCTCGTAGTCCACGCGCACCCGCGCCTCGGGCGCCACGCCGGGGATCGCCGAGTCCTGCAGCTGGCCGCCGTAGACCGGCTCGGGCACCACGCCCAGGCGCTTGAGGGTGCGGGCGTCGCCGGGCCCGGCGGGGATCGACAGGCGCACCAGCATGGACACCGCGTTGATGTCCTTGGGCCCCGGCGGATGGCCGCGGCCATCCTTGATGTGGCAGTTCTGGCAGGCGTTGGTGTTGTACAGCGGCCCCAGGCCGTCGCGCGCGGTGGTGGTGGTGGGCGCGATCACCCAGGGGTTGCGGAAGAAGCTGTTGCCCACGCTGAAGTCCAGGCGGCGGCTGGGCGTGAGGTTGCCCGAGGGCATGGAGTAGGCGTTGCGGTCGGCCTGGTAGACGGTGGCGCCGCCGCCGGACAGCGCCTCGCCCGGTTCGGCCACCGCCCTGGGCTCTTCGCGACCGCAGCCGGCGAGGGCGAGGGTGGCGAGCAGGGCGGCGAGGGTGGCGGTTGGACGGCGGTACATCGAGGCGATCCAGGCTGGAAAACGGGCGGGCCATCTTAGCAGTTGGGCAAATGCAAATATTAAAAATTTGTATTCGCTATTGCCGCGTCGGCCCGGATGAAATGCCAAGGCCCCGGCTAGCGGGGCCTTGGCTCAACCGGCATGCGCTGCGGCGGGTTGCCGCAGCGCGGGCGTCGATCAGAACTGGTGATCGGCGTTGTCCGGCTTCAGGTCCTGGATGCCCAGGGCGGCGGCGGCCTTCTCGATGGCGCCGGTCTGCTTGACCAGGGAGGCGATGGTGTCGCTGATGATCTTGTGGTCGGCCTCGTCGGCCGGGGCGATCATCTGGTCGAAGTGCACGCCATCCTTCTCGGCGCGGTCGACGATGGCCTGCATCCTGGCCTGGGTGGCGTCGAGGTCGGCCTTCAGGTCGGTGTTGGCCTGGGCGTCGGCCTTGGCCACCAGGTCGGCCACGCTCGGGCCCTTGACCACGCTGCCGTCCACGCGCTTGTACTCGCCCAGGTAGATGTTGCGGATGCCTTCGGCGTTGAAGTACAGGGTGTGGTGGGTGTTGTCGCTGAAGCAGTCGTGCTCGTCTTCGGTGGAGTTGGCTTCCAGGGCCACCTTCATGCGCTCGCCGGCCAGCTCGCCCAGGGACAGGCTGCCCATGCCGAAGAAGATCTTGCGCAGGTTGGCGTCGGCGCCGTCGGCTTCCAGCTTGGCGCGGTAGTTGTCGGCGACGCCGGCCTTCCAGTTGCCGACCATTTCCTCCAGTTGGGTGACCAGCAGGTCGGTGACCGCCTTCAGGTAGGCCGCGCGGCGGTCGCAGTGGCCGTTGGTGCAGTCCTTGCCCTGGACGTAGTCGGTGTAGGGGCGGTTGCCGGCGCCGGGCTTGGTGCCGTTGAGGTCCTGGCCCCAGAGGAGGAACTCGATGGCGTGGTAGCCGGTGGCGACGTTGGCCTCGGAGCCGGCCACTTCGTTCAGGCTGGCCAGCTTCTCGCCGGTGATTTCCTTGACGTCGATCTTGTCTTCGCCGACCTGGATCTCGGTGTTGGCGACGATGTTGGCGCTGGCGGCCGGGTTGCCCTCGGCGTGCTGGTAGTCCTTGGCGACGTAGTCGATCAGGCCTTCGTCCAGCGGCCAGGCGTTGACCGCGCCTTCCCAGTCGTCGACCACCTTGTTGCCGAAGCGGAAGGCTTCGCTCTGCGAGTAGGGCACGCGCGCGGCCAGCCAGGCTTCGCGGGCGGCCTTGAGGGTTTCTTCGCTGGGCTTGGCGAGGAAGGCGTCGACGGCCTTCTGCAGCGCCTGGGCGGTGGTCAGGGAGTCGCTGAAGACGGCCTCCGCCATGTCCGCGTAGTTCTTCACCACGGCCTTGACCGCGGCCTCGTCGACCTTGGCGGCCGCCGGGGCGGCGCTCTGGGTGCTGGCGGCCGGGGTGGCCGGGGCGGAAGCTTCTTTCTTGTCGTCGCCGCAGCCGGCGAGGGAGATGGCGATGGCCAGCAGGCTGGCAGTGGCCCAGGGCATACGAGTCATGACGGGTTCCTTAGCATGGGGTGGCGCGAAGAGATGCGCAAAGAAAGCGGCAACATAATGCGAAAGATTTGCATTTTTGAAAAGGCCGGCGCAGCGAATAGCCAGCAAATGGCTATTGCCGCCCCACCGCGGCCTCAGCGTCGCTCGATGCTGGAGCTGCCGGCGGCCTCGGCCAGGCGCCGCGCCTGCTTCAGGTAGAGGGTCAGCTCGCGCGCCGGCAGCGGCTTGCTGTACAGGTAGCCCTGCCCCTCGTGGCAGCCCTGGGCGATGATGTACGCCTCCTGCTCGATGGTCTCCACGCCCTCGGCGATGACCTGCATGCCCAGGCTCTTGCCCAGTTGGATGATGGCCCGGACGATGGTGGCGTCGTCGTCGTCTTGCAGCAGGTCCTGGACGAAGCTCTTGTCGATCTTGATCTTGTCCAGCGGCAGGCTCTTCAGGTAGCTGAGCGAGGAGTAGCCGGTGCCGAAGTCGTCGATGGCGATCTGGGCGCCGGCGCGGCGCAGGCTGAGCAGGTGCTGGGCGGCGGTGGAGATGTCTTCCATCAGGCCGGTCTCGGTGACTTCCAGCTCCAGCGAGCGTGGCGGCAGGCGGTGGATCTGCAGCAGGTTGCTGACCACCCGCGGCAGCGCGCTGTGGCGCAGCTGCACGGTGGACAGGTTGACCGCCAGGCGCAGGTCGTCGAAGCCCTGGTCGTGCCACTCGCGCAACTGCTTGCAGGACTGGTCGAGCACCCATTCGCCGATGGAGAAGATGCTGCCGTTCTGTTCGGCCAGGGGGATGAACAGGTCCGGCGCGACCCAGCCCTGGGTCGGGTGTTGCCAGCGCAGCAGGGCCTCGACGCCGACCACGCGGTGGTCGCGGTAGTCCACCTGCGGCTGGTAGACGATGTGCAGCTCGTTGCGCGACAGCGCCTCGCGCAGGTCCTTTTCCAGCTCGCGGCGGCGGCGCATCTCGCTGTCGACGCTGGCGATGTAGAACTGGTAGCGGTTGCGCGAGCGGGTCTTGGCCAGGGTCATGGTCTGCTCGGCCTTCTGCAGCAGCTTCTCGGTGCTCTCGCCATCCTCGGGGTAGAGGGTGATGCCGATGGTGGCGCGCAGTTGCACCGGCTGCTCGTCGAGCTGGAAGGGCAGTTCGAGGTCGTCGAGGATCTGCTGGGCCAGCTCCGCCGCCTCGTAGGGTTGCTCGACGTCGGCCTGGACCAGGGCGAACTGGTCGCCGCCCAGGCGCGCCAGGGCGCCGAGCTGGGCGCTGTGGCCGCGCAGGCGGTCGGCCAGGGCGATCAGCAGCTGGTCGCCGAACTGGTAGCCGTGCTGCTCGTTGATGCCCTTGAAGTCGTCCAGGCCCAGGCACAGCACCGCCACGCGGCGCTGCTCGCGGCCGGCGTCGGAGAGGATCTGGTCCAGGCGCTGCTGCAGCAGCTTGCGGTTGGGCAGGCCGGTGAGGAAGTCGTACTGGGAGATGCGCAGCAGGCTGTTCTCCGCCTCGCGGCGCAGGTGGCCGTTGCGCTCGATGGATTCGAGCAACTGGTTGGCGGTGTTGATCCACAGCCCCAGTTCGTTGTGCTCGTGGCCGGCCAGCATCGGCAGCTTGTGCTCGCCGGGACGGTCGGGATTGATGCTGGTGAGGTGGTCGATGATACGCCACAGCGGCTTGGTCAGCAGCCAGTGGTAGACCAGGAACAGCACCAGGCCCATGGCCAGGGCGCGGAGGATGCCGGAGAGGAAGATGATCACCGAGGTGACCACGAAGTCCTGGCCGTAGGGCGCGGTGTCCAGGGTGATCTTCAGGTCGCCGTAGTATTCGCCGGGCTCGCCGCGGCCGACCAGGCGGATGGAGTAGTGCTGCTCGGGGCCGAGGATGGGGTCGGTGAGCCAGCGGGTGGGCGAGTCCAGCAGCGGGCGGGATTTTTCCGCCAGCATGGGCTCGTCGGGGTGGCCGATGGCGGCGTAGCGCACCGCTTCATGCTGGAACAGGCCTTCGAGCACCTGCATGGCCATGTCGCGGTCCAGGCTGTAGACCGCCTGGGTCGACGGGTCGCGGACCATGGCGAGGATCCGCTGGGCGTCGTTGTGCACCGCCTGCCGCGCCTTGTGGGCGTCGAAGACGATCTGCGCGCAACTCAGGACGACCCCCACCACCAGCGCCGCGAGCAGTACGACGCGCAGCAGCTTGAGGGAGAGCCTGTGCCGGGGGTCCAGTTTCAAGGGTGCTTTCCTTGTTCATCGCCATCCGGCGAAAGACTGGTCTGAGTATTGGCAAACGGAGCTTTGACGTCAAAGGGCCATCACCCTTTTTCCGACCAAATCCGCCCCTCAGGTTAGCCGAGCCTTGCCCTTCTGGCGCGCAGAAAGCAGAAACCCGGCTCCAGGCCGGGTTTCCGCGGGTGAGCCGAGGGTATCAGGCAGCGAAGTTCTTCGCCACGTAGTCCCAGTTCACCAGGTTCCAGAACGCCTCGACGTACTTCGGACGCAGGTTGCGGTAGTCGATGTAGTAGGCGTGTTCCCACACGTCGCAGGTCAGCAGCGGGGTGTCGCCGCTGGTCAGCGGGTTGCCGGCGCCGATGGTGCTGGCCAGGGCCAGGGAGCCGTCGGCCTTCTTCACCAGCCAGGCCCAGCCGGAGCCGAAGGTACCGATGGCGGTCTTGGTGAACTCTTCCTTGAACTTGTCGAAGGAACCGAAGGCGGCGTTGATGGCGTCGGCCAGGGCGCCGGTGGGCTGGCCACCGCCGTTGGGAGCCAGGCATTCCCAGTAGAAGGTGTGGTTCCACACCTGGGCCGCGTTGTTGAAGATGCCGCCCGAAGAGGTCTTGACGATGTCTTCCAGGCTCTTGCCTTCGAACTCGGTGCCGGGGATCAGGTTGTTCAGGTTCACGACGTAGGTGTTGTGGTGCTTGTCGTGGTGGTATTCCAGGGTTTCCGCGGAAATGTGCGGCTCAAGGGCGTTCTTGGCGTAAGGCAGCGGCGGCAATTCGAAAGCCATGGTGTCTCTCCTATCTTCCTCAGGTCAGGGCTAGCGCGGCGAACGCGCGACCGGTACACGGGGCCGGTTCGGTGATTGTCGCGGCATCGTACGTAGCGCCCCTGTTCCGCAGAGTGGGGCGCGCGTCGGGTGCGTCCAGCAGGCCTGGCAGGCTGGCGCCGCGAAGGTCGGATCATAGCACCCGCCCCCCGGCATATCCACGCAGCAACTGTAGGGGCAAAGCCGCGCGCCAGCGCCGGTGCGCGGCGTTCCCGTGCACTGGGGTGGACTGCCGTGGGGCCCGGGGGTTCGATCCGTTTCGCCGCCGGGGCTCAGGCGGCGAACGCCAGCTGGCTGGCCATGCCCAGCATCATCACCGCCACCATCAGGTCGACCAGGCGCCAGGTGGCCGGGCGCGCCAGCCAGGGCGCGAGCCAGGCGGCGCCCAGGGCCAGGGTGAAGAACCACAGCAGCGAGGCGCTGGCCGCGCCCATGGCGTAGGCGCCGGGGGCGGCCTGCTGGGCGCCGAGGGAGCCGATCAGCAGCACGGTGTCGAGGTACACGTGGGGGTTGAGCAGGGTCACCGCCAGCGCCGCCAGCAGCACCGCGCGGCGCGAGCGCGGGCCGGTCTGCCCGGCGTCGGCCATGGCCTGGGGGGCGATGGCGCGGCGCAGGGCCTTGGCGCCGTACCAGACCAGGAAGATCACTCCGCCCCAGCGGGCCACGGCCAGCAGGGTGGGGTTCTCCGCCAGCACCTTGGCCAGGCCGAACACCCCGGCGCTGACCAGCATGGCGTCGCACAGCACGCAGAGCGCGGCCACCGACAGGTGATGCTCGCGGCGCAGGCTCTGGGCCAGGACGAAGGCGTTCTGCGCGCCGATGGCGATGATCAGGCCGGCGGCCACCAGCAGGCCGTTGAGGTAGCTCTGCCACATGTTCAGGCCCTCCCTTGGCTGTAGGGCAGCGAGGTAACGGGGGTGATCAGGCCAGGCATGGTCGGGCTCCGGTGGGTGGGTTCGGGGGGGAATGCCTGGCGAGTCTGCGGCCTGTGCCTGTATAAGGAAAACGAATCCTGTTGATGGCTCATTAGGAAAACTGATGTTCGACTACAAATTGCTCGCGGCCCTGGCCGCCGTGGTGGAGCAGGGCGGCTTCGAGCGCGGCGCCCAGGCCCTGGGCCTGTCGCAGTCGGCGATCTCGCAGCGCATCAAGCTGCTCGAGGCGCGCGTCGGCCAGCCGGTGCTGGTGCGCGCGGCGCGGCCGCAGCCCACTGAGCTGGGCCGCCGCCTGCTCAACCACGTGCAGCAGGTGCGCCTGCTGGAGGGCGACCTGCAGCAGTGGGTGCCGGCGCTGGACGAGGGCGGCTCGCCCGAGCGCCTGCGCCTGGCGCTCAACGCCGACAGCCTGGCGACCTGGTGGGCCGATGCCGTCGGCGACTTCTGCGCCGAGCGCAAGGTGCTGCTGGACCTGGTGGTGGAAGACCAGGAGGTGGGCCTCAAGCGCATGCGCGCCGGCGAGGTGGCCGGTTGCCTGTGCGCCAGCCCGCGGCCGGTGGCGGGCGCGCGCAGCGAGCCGCTGGGGGCGATGCGCTACCGCGGCCTGGCCAGCCCGGCCTTCGTCGCCCGGCACTTCCCCGGGGGCGTGCGGGCCGAGGCGCTGGCGCGGGTGCCGGCCATCGTCTACGGCCCCGACGACCAGTTGCAGCACCGCTACCTCGCCGACCTCGGCGTGGACGGCACCTTCATCTACCACCTGTGCCCCTCGTCCGAGGGCTTCGTGCGCATGACCTGCGGCGGCCTGGGCTGGGGCCTGGTGCCGGAACAGCAGGTGCGCGGCGAGCTGGCCCGAGGCGAGTTGGTGGAGTTGCTGCCGGGCCAGGTGATCGACGTGCCGCTGTACTGGCACCACTGGCGCAACGGCGGCGAGCTGCTCGCCGCGCTGACCGCGCACCTGCTGCGCCGGGCCGCGGCCAGCCTGGTGCCGATCAGCCGCGAATGACGATGCGCCCGCTGCCCGGCAAGGCCTCCACGCAGCGCGGGCCGAACAGCTGCGACGGGGTGAAATAGCCGCCGGGGCCGTCGTGGCCGAGCAGGTGGCGCACGGCCAGGAGCACGCCGTGCACGGTGACGTCGTAGCCGTTGGCGGTCTCCAGGCGCGCTGTGCGCCGTTCGCCGCGGCCGTTGCGCGCCTCGCCCCAGACCCAGGTGCGCAGCCGGCTGCGCGCCTGCTCGTCGGGGCCCTTCACGCGCCGCTGCACCTGCTGCTTGAGCCAGTGCTGGACGCCGTCGCGGCCCAGCAGCGGGCGCAGCGGGTCGATCAGGCGCATGCCCAGGGCCGCCAGCGGCGGCGCCGGCAGGTACACCTCGATGTTGGGGATGCCGGTGCTGTAGAAGGCGGTGGCGACGTCGCCCCAGGGAATGCTCACGGCGTGCTTGAGGCCGCGGCCGAAGTCGATGTCGCGGCGCTTGTAGCCCAGCGGCACCTCGACCAGGCGGCCGTCGCGGCGCACCTTGCCGCCCAGTTTCAGGCCTTCCACCGTGGTCTTGGCGGTGCCCGGCGAGAGCCCGCTGCCGGTGTCGAAGCCCAGCGCCAGCTGGGTGGCGTCGGGCAGCGCCTCGGCCAGGCAGGCGGCGACGCAGTCGGTGGGGATGACGTCGAAGCCGACGCCGGGGCAGACCACGCAGCCGGCGGCGCGGGCGCGCTCGTCGAGGCCGTGGGCGTGTTCGAAGACGCCGATCTCGCCGGTGATGTCGACGTAGTGCGTGGCATTGGCCAGGCAGGCCTCCAGCAGGGGGGCGGCGGTGGCGGAGAAGGGGCCGGCGCAGTTGGCCAGCACGGCCACGTCGGCCAGGGCCTCGGCTGCGCCGTCGGCGCCGAACACCCGGCACTCCAGGCCCAGCACGCTGCCCAGGGCCTGCACGGTGGCGGGGTCGCGCCCGCCCAGCAGCGGGCTCAGGCCCTGGCGCCGGGCCTCCTCGGCCACCAGGCGGCCGGTATAGCCGTTGGCGCCGTAGATCATCCAGTAGGGCTTGCTCATTCGGAGGCCTCGCACAGGGAACGGGGAAGGATCGCCGTGGTTCTAACCGGCCGCGACGCGGCTTGTCACCCGGCCGCGAGTCGGGCGGCCCGCAAGGACGCTGTTCTGGCGTGCGCGGCCAGCGTGGCCGGGCGGGTGGCCTGCTAGAGTCGGCAGACAACAACTATAGAGGTGCGTGCATGAAGATTCTGGTCACCGGCGCCAGCGGGTTCATCGGCGGGCGTTTCGCCCGTTTCGCCCTGGAGCAGGGCCTGGCGGTGCGCGTCAACGGCCGCCGCGCCCAGGCCCTGGAGCCGCTGGTGCGGCGGGGCGCGGAGTTCATGCCGGGCGACCTGGCGGACGCGGCCCTGGTGCGGCGCCTGTGCGATGGCGTGGATGCCGTGGTGCACTGCGCCGGCGCGGTGGGCGTGTGGGGCTCCTACGAACACTTCCACCAGGCCAACGTGGTGATGACCGAGAGCGTGGTCGAGGCCTGCCTGAGGCAGGGCGTGCGGCGCCTGGTGCACCTGTCCTCGCCGTCGATCTACTTCGATGGCCGCGCCCACGTCGGCCTGAACGAGGACCAGGTGCCGACGCGCTTCGCCAACCACTACGGCGCCACCAAGTACCAGTCGGAAAAGGTCGCCCTGGGCGCCGCCGAGTTCGGCCTGGAGGTGCTGGCGCTGCGCCCGCGCTTCGTCACCGGCGCCGGCGACACCAGCATCTTCCCGCGGATGATCGCGGCGCAGCGCAAGGGCAAGCTGAAGATCATCGGCAAGGGCCTGAACAAGGTCGACTTCACCAGCGTGCAGAACCTCAACGACGCCCTGTTCAGCGCGCTGCTGGTCACCGGCACGGCGCTCGGCCAGGCCTACAACATCAGCAACGGCCAGCCGGTGCCGCTGTGGGACGTGGTCAACTACGTGATGCGCCGCCTCGACCTGCCGCCGGTGACCGCGCACATGCCCTATCCCCTGGCCTGGTCGCTGGCGGCGCTGAACGAGGGCCTGTGCTACCTGCGCCCGGGCCGCCCCGAGCCGGTGCTGACGCGCATGGGCATGGCGGTGCTGGCCAAGGACTTCAGCCTGGATATCGGCCGCGCCCGCCAGTTCCTCGGCTACGAGCCGCGCGCCAGCCTGTGGGACGCGGTGGACGAGTTCTGCGACTGGTGGAAGGCCAGCGGCCTCTGAAGCCGCCGTCGCGGCTTTCATCGCTTTCGTAGGATGGGTGGAGCGCAGCGAAACCCATCGCCCGGGATATTGCTGCGCTCGACCCCGGCGTCACCCGCGCAACGGTCCCGAGTAATGCCGTTGCCCGGATTCGCTGGGCAGGAAGCTCGGCTCCTGCACCACCCGCGGCAGGCGCACGCCGCTCAGTTCGCTGAGGCGCTGGCCCAGCTCGCGGGTGCCCTCGCGGCTGGAGCCCTCGCAGGCGTGCAGCATGAGCGCGATGGCGTCGGCTTGCTGGAACTGGATGTCCAGCGCCTGTTCCTCGCGCAGACGGCGGCGCAGTTCGCGCATGCAATCCAGGATGGCCTTGTTGAATTCGATCACCCAACTCCCTCCCCCGCAGTGGGCGCCAGGGCGGCGCCGGTGCGGAGGCGGAGCAAGGCATATGCCATACTGTCTCCTCGCCACTATTTCCGCGGCCTGGCGGGAACCCCGGCCGCGCCGGCGTGGTCTCTGCCAGGGCCGGCGCGCGCCGCCGCGGTGCGCCGCGCCCCCCGATGGCGCGCTGTCCAAGGTCCCGGCGCGAACGGATATACTGCGCCCTGCGCAGGCGCCATGCCGCTTTCCCTCCACAGGTTTCCTTCATGCGTAACGACAGTTTCGACGACTTCGACGATGTGCCCAGCCTGACCACCGACGCCGCCGACCGCGACGAGTTCGGCCACCATCCGCGCCGCGTCTACGAGCCCGACGGCAAGCGCTTGGCACCCCAGCCCAAGGGCGGCGCCAGCACCGGCCCGCTGTGGGCGCTGGTCGCGGCCATGGCCATCGCCCTGGGCGCCGTGGCCTGGTGGAGCCACCAGCAACTGGCGCTGATGGAGCAGCAACTGATCGCCACCCAGGAAAGCTTCGCCAAGATCAGCGAGGAAGCCGCCGGCCGCCTCGACGACATCCGCGGCAAGTTCGTCCAGAACGAATCCTCCGTCACCAGCGAGCGCGAGCAGCTCAAGCTGCAGGTCAAGCAACTGCAGGGTCGGCTAGTCGACCAGGCGCGCCAGCAGCAGGATTCGCTGTCGCAGATCGACGGCCAGCAGGCCAAGCGCCTCGACCATCTGGGCAACGAACTCAAGGCCCAGCAGGACAGCGCCGCGCAACTGATCGCCCAGCTCGACGGCAAGATCAAGTCGCTGGCCGACGAACAGGCCAAGGTGAAGAGCCTGCAGGGCGACCTGGCCAGCGCCAACGCGCAGATCCAGAACCTGAGCGCCGACATCGCGGCGCTGAAGAAGCGCGGTGACCAGAGCCAGTCGATCAAGAGCATCCAGGACGACCTGCTGATCCTGCGCAGCGAAGTCGAGGGCAAGCAGGGCCAGCAGGGCGGCAGCACCGCCGAGTTCGACGCCTTCCGCGCCCAGGTCACGCGCAACATCAATGCGCTGCAGGCGCAGGTGCAGAACCTCCAGCAGCAGTTGACCAACCGTTGAGCATCCGTGTAGGAGCGGGCCCTGCCCGCGATTCGCGCGCAGGGCGCGCTCCTACATAGCTTCTGAACGGTATTCACTGGTGGCTTTCGTGCTTTGGGTTGGCTCCGTTCCCTCTCCCTAACCCTCGGCTGCGCGCCCCGCCCTGAAGGGAGAGGGGACTGTCCGTGCCAACGGGCATATCGGCGCTCACCGGCAACACCGTGGTAGCAATGAGCACTGGGATTACGCTTCACGCCGTACGGCTCCCTCTCCCTTCAGGGAGAGGGCTGGGGAGAGGGGCTCTTGGCTCTTGGCTCTTCGCATACGAAAAGCGCCACGCCACAAACGAAAAAGGGCGCCTCCAGGAGGCGCCCTTTTCTTCATGCCCTGGCCAGCCCTTACAGCCGCGGGTAGTCCAGGTAGCCGACCGGGCCCTTGGCGTAGAAGGTCTCCGGATGCGCTTCGTTCAGCGGTGCGTCCTTGGCCAGGCGCTCCACCAGGTCCGGGTTGGCGATGTAGGGGACGCCGAAGGCCACCGCGTCGGCCTTGCCGCTGGCCAGCCATTCGTTGGCGCTGGCCTTGGTGAAGCGCTCGTTGGCGATGTACGGGCCGCCGAAGATTTCCTTCAGTTTCGGGCCGATGCTGTCGGGGCCTTCCTTCTCGCGGGTGCAGATGAAGGCCACGCCGCGCTTGCCCAGTTCGCGGGCCACGTAGCCGAAGGTGGCCAGCGGGTCGGCATCGCCCATGTCGTGGGAGTCCATGCGCGGCGCCAGGTGCACGCCGACGCGGCCGGCGCCCCAGACTTCGATGGCGGCGTCGGTGACTTCCAGCAGCAGGCGCGCGCGGTTCTCGATGGAGCCGCCGTACTGGTCGGTACGCTGGTTGGTGCTGCTCTGCAGGAACTGGTCGAGCAGGTAGCCGTTGGCGCCGTGGATCTCCACGCCGTCGAAGCCGGCGGCCTTGGCGTTCTCGGCGCCCTGGCGGTAGGCCTCGACGATGTCGGCGATCTCCTCGGTCTCCAGGGCGCGCGGGGTGACGTATTCCTTCAGCGGGCGCACCAGGCTGACGTGGCCGGCCGGCTTGATGGCGCTGGGCGCCACCGGCGTCTCGCCGTTCAGGTACAGCGGGTCGGAGATGCGGCCCACGTGCCACAGCTGCAGGAAGATGCGCCCGCCGTTGGCGTGCACGGCCTTGGTCACGTTGCTCCAGCCGCGCACCTGGTCGTCGGACCAGATGCCGGGGGTGTCCGGGTAGCCGACGCCCATGGGCGTCACCGAGGTGGCTTCGCTGAGGATCAGGCCGGCGTCGGCGCGCTGGGTGTAGTACTCGGCCATCAGCGCGTTGGGCACGCGGCCCTCGTCGGCGCGGCAGCGGGTCAGCGGGGCCATGATGATGCGGTTCGGCAGTTGCAGGTCGCCGAGGGTGATGGGGTCGAAGAGCGTGGTCATTGCTGCGGTGCTCCGTTACGGGGTTGATCCGGGGTTCGGTCGAGGACGGGTTGCGTCTGGTTGGGCCTGCCGCTGAAGGCGATCATCACCGCGATCAGCGCCAGCACTGCGAGCAGGGCGCCGGCCAGGGGCACGCGGGTCAGGCCCAGGCCGTGGTCGATGACGCTGCCGCCGACCCAGGCGCCGACGGCGTTGCCGACGTTGAAGGCGCCGATGTTCAGGGTGGCGACCAGGTTGGGCGCGCCCTGGCCGACGCGCACCACGTTGACCTGCAGGGCCGGCACGGCGGCGAAGGCGGCCGCGGCCCAGAGGAACAGGGTGATCTCGGCCGGCAGCAGCGAATGGCTGGTCCAGCTCAGCGCCGCGGAGACCACCGCCATGGTGGCGAAGACCCCCGCCAGGGTGGTGCCCAGGCGCCAGTCGGCGAGGCGGCCGCCGAGGATGTTGCCGAGGGTCAGGCCCAGGCCGATCAGCACCAGGGTCCAGGTCACGCCGCGCGGCGACACCTGGGTGACCTCGCCCAGCAGCGGGGCGACGTAGGTGAACAGGGCGAACACCGCGGCGGAGAACAGCACGGTGGTGCCCAGCGCCAGCCACAGCTGGCCGCTGCGCAGGGCCGCGGCTTCCTGGCGCATGTCCACGGCTTCCTCGTCATGCCCGGCGGGCAGGATGCGCCACAGGCCGATCAGCGCGAACACGCCGATGACGGTCACCACCCAGAAGGTCGAGCGCCAGCCGGCGGCCTGGCCGAGGGCGGTGCCCAGCGGCACGCCGAGCACGTTGGCGAGGGTCAGCCCGGTGAACATCAGGGCCACGGCGGAGGCCTTGCGGTTGGCCGGCACCAAGCCGGCGGCGACCACCGAGCCGATGCCGAAGAAGGCGCCATGGCAGAGCGCGGTGACGATCCGCGCCAGCATCAGCATGCCGTAGCTGGCGGCCACCGCGCAGAGGAAGTTGCCGAGGATGAAGATGCCCATGAGCATCAGCAGCGCGCGCTTGCGCGGCAGCCTGGCGGTGAGCAGCGCCATGATGGGCGCGCCCACGGCCACGCCGAAGGCATAGCCGCTGACCAGCCAGCCGGCGCTGGGGATGGAGACGGCGAGGTCGCCGGCGACGTCCGGCAGCAAGCCCATGATGACGAATTCCGTGGTGCCGATGGCGAACGCGGACAAGGCGAGGACGAGAAGCGGAAGGGGCATGCGCCTGCTCCTGGAAAAGAGTGGGATGTTCTAGGCAGTTCGCTGCGGCTACAGCGCTTCGCTCAGGTGGCGAACAAAGGCCGCGATGGTTTCCTCATTGCGTTTGAAGAAATGCCACTGGCCGATTTTCCGACTGGTCACCAACCCGGCGCGCTGGAGGGTGGCCAGATGCGCCGAGACGGTGGATTGCGACAACCCGGTGCGCTGGTCGAACTTCCCGGCGCAGACGCCGATGGCGAAAGGCTGGTGCTCCTGCTCGTCGAAATAGCGCTCCGGGTCCTTCAGCCAATGCAGCATGTCGCGCCGCACGGGGTGGGCCAGGGCCTTGAAGATTTCGTCGAGGTTCAGTGCTTCGCTCATCGCTGCCTTTGTGTGTATCGCTTGGGAACGAACTATATATCGATGAAAAGCGATATGAATTCGTTTGGGCCGATAATGATGATCGATGGGGTTGATAGTAGGCGGCCGCGGGGCTGGCGCCATTGGCCCGGCCAACTGTCGCCCGCGGCCGGGCGAGGCGGTCGATGGCTGGATAGGCTTGTCGGACGGCAACCACGGGAGGGGGAAAATGGGAGCGCGCATTTGCGAATGGACCGGGCGGCGATGGCCGAAGGCTTCGGCATGATCTTGCACGTGTTCTGCGAGCTTCTGCTGTTCGCCGCTTGCCTGTGGGCTGCACTGGGCAGCCTGCGGCGGCGCCAGGGCTGGGCCGTGCCGGGGTTCGCGCTGTTCGGCCTGGCGGCATTGCTGGGAGCCTTGGAGTATGCCGGGCTGGATGCGCTGGCGCCGTTGCACCAGCAGGCATCGGACATCGCCGGGCGCTTGGGGCTGTTACTGATCGCCCTGGGCGGTGTGGGCGGTTGGGGGCTGAACCTGGCGGTGGCCGGGCTCTGCGCCGTCATGTCGCTGCTGCCGGACGGCCCGTCGCTGGCGGTCAACCTGCTGGCGCTGCTGGCCATCGTCCGCCGCGGACGTTCGCGGCGCTGGCCGCTGGCGCTCGCCGGGGCCGTGCTGTTCGCCGCGGCGGGACTGCTGGTGGGAACGCGCGGCGAATGGTCCGTCGTGGCCCGCGTGGACATCTTCCACCTGGTGCTGGCGCTGGCGGTCTGGTGCTGGGGCAGGGCCGAGCTGGGCAGCCGGGGGCAGGACTGGCGCGAGGCCGGGGTTTCCCGCGGGCATTAAAAAAGCCAGCTTGTGGCCGGCTCTTCAGGGGGTGGCCCGTCCTTACTTCTGGTAAGCCGCGACCGCCTTTGAATTCTGTGGACGCGGCTGGCGCCGGCGTCGTGGGCGCGCACTTTAGCAAATTCGGCCGGGCTTGCCTAATGGCATTTCCGCCAGGCGCCGTCGTTGCGACGGGCGTGCCTTTCGCGCGCAGAAAAAAGCCCCGCGCGGGGCGGGGCTTCTTCGTGGCGGGTCACCCCGCGACCATCACTTGGCCTGGAAGGCGGCGACGGCCTTGGTGATGTAGGAGCGGGCCTCTTCGGCGTTGCCCCAACCTTCGACCTTGACCCACTTGCCCTTCTCGAGGTCCTTGTAGTTCTCGAAGAAGTGCTTGATCTGCTCCAGCAGCAGGGCCGGCAGGTCGGTGTATTCCTTCACGTCGTGGTACAGCACGCTCAGCTTGTCGTGCGGCACGGCGATCAGCTTGGCGTCGCCGCCGGCTTCGTCGCTCATGTTCAGCACGCCGACCGGACGGGCGCGGATCACCGAACCCGGGGCCACCGGGTAGGGGGTCACGACCAGCACGTCCAGGGGGTCGCCGTCGTCGGCCAGGGTGTTGGGGATGAAGCCGTAGTTGGCCGGGTAGAACATCGGGGTGGCCATGAAACGGTCGACGAACAGGCAGTCGGTGTCCTTGTCGATCTCGTACTTGATCGGCGCGTGGTTGGCCGGGATCTCGATGGCGACGTAGATGTCGTTCGGCAGGTCTTTGCCAGCCGGGATGCTGCTGTAGCTCATGGACGACTCCAAGGGGGTTGGTCGGGCCGAAAAAGTGCGGCGGATTATAGGCAGATTGCCGTGGCCAAGCCACAGACATCGCTCAGTGCGCCGGAGTTTCCTGATAGTCGGGGTGCTCGCGCTGCAACCGCTGCAGGCGCGCAAGCGGATCTTGCCGGTAGAACAGCGCCAGTTGCTCGTAGACCTTCGGATAGGCCTGGTGCAGCAGGTCCGGGGCGGTGAAGAAGTATTCGCTGGTGACGGCGAAGAATTCCGCCGGGTTTTCCGCGGCGTAGGGGTCGATGGCGGTGTGCGCGCCGGGATGGCGGTCGAGCTTGCGGTTCATTTCGTCGTAGGCCGATTTCATGGCCGCCGACCAGTCGCTGATGCGCATGTCGCGGTGCAGCGGCGGCAGGCCGTTGGCGTCGCCGTCGAGCATGTCCAGCTTGTGCGCCAGTTCGTGGATCACCAGGTTGTAGGCGTCCCAGCCGCCGCCGTTCTCCACCCCGGGCCAGGCCAGCACCACCGGGCCCTGCAGCGAGGTCTCGCCGCTGCGTTCGTCGTCGAACTCGTGGATCACCCCGGCCGGGTCGCGGTGCTTCTGCGGGCTGAGGAAGTCGTCCGGGTAGAGCACCAGTTCGTGGAAGCCGCCGTACCAGTTCAGCTCCGGCAGGTGCAGCAGCGGCAGTTGGGCCTGGGCCGCCAGCAGCAGGCAGCGGAAGTCGTCCAACTCGACGCCGGGCAGGGCGGTCAGGTGCTTGTCGCGCAGGAACAGCAGCGCCCGCTCGCCGAGCAGGCGCAGTTCCTCTTCGCCCAGGCCGTCGAGGATCGGCAGGCGCCGCAGCACCTCGGCCCACAGTTGCGCGTCCAGCGGGTGGCGGGCGAGGAAGCGCCGGCGGCGCCAGGCGCTGAACGACCACATCGCGGTATCAGCGCTCCGAGGCCTGCGGCTTGGTGGGGCGCGCCAGCTTGTGGCGGACCACGCCGATCAGCATGGGCACCAGGGAGAAGGCGATGATGGCGATGATCATCACCGACAGGTTCTGCTTGATGAAGGGCACGTTGCCGAAGAAGTAGCCCAGGGTGACCAGGCCGCCGACCCAGGCGATGCTGCCGGCGACGCTGAAGAACAGGAAGCGCAGGTAGGGCATGTAGGCCATGCCGGCGACGAAGGGCGCGAAGGTGCGCACGATCGGCAGGAAGCGCGCGAGGGTCACGGTCTTGCCGCCGTGGCGCTCGTAGAAGGCGTGGGTCTGGTCCAGGTAGTCGCGGCGGAACACCTTGGAGTCCGGGTTGCTGAACAGCCGTTTGCCCAGGGTGCGGCCGATCACGTAGTTGGTGCTGTCGCCGCTGATGGCCGCGAACAGCAGCAGGCCGCCGAGCAGCCACGGGTCCATGCCGCCGGTGGCGCAGATGGCGCCGGCGATGAACAGCAGGGAGTCGCCGGGGAGGAAGGGCGTTACCACCAGGCCGGTTTCGCAGAAGATCACCAGGAACAGGATGGCGTAGATCCAGGCTCCGTAGTTGTTGACCAGCAGCGAGAGATAGGTGTCGAGGTGCAGGACGAGGTCGATCGGGTTGAAATCCATGAAGAGCCTTGAAAACCGCGTGGTGAACTGCCGAGCCCGGCATTATAGGCGCCCCCGTGTTGCAGTGGGGGGCGCTTTGTCGCGGGCCTCTGCCCAGGACAGGTTGCAGGATATTACACGTCGGCATGAAGGCTGCAGTCCCGCCGGGGAAATCCCTGTCGGAACCTCGCCCCATGTCCCTGCATCCCGCCCATTCGCCCCTGCCCGGTGTCGCCCTTGGTGCCGGGCCCGACCTGCCGGCCCAGGCCGCGCGGGTGCGCGCCGAGTGGCTGGGCGGGCGCCAGGGGCGGCCGGCGGTGTTCATGCTGGGGATGCTCTGGGGGCGCGGTTGCCCCAATCTGGTGCGGGAGCTGGAGGCGCAGCTGGATGCGCTCTTCGCCGATTTCGCCTGCGCCCCCGAAACCTGGTCCGAGGCCCAGGCCGTGCGCCAGGTGCTGGCGTCGCTGAACATGCTGAACTTCCGCCGCGCCCGGGCTGGCCGGCCGGGCGCCGAACTGGCCGCGGGGGTGCTGCTGGTCCAGGGCGGGCAGGCGCATTTCCTGCGCTGTGGAAACATCGGCCTGCTGCGTTACCGCGCGGGTGAGCTGCAGGGCCTGCCCGGCCGCGAGGATGGCAGCCTGGGCGCCCAGGCCGAGCTGCCGCTCACCCAGCACAACCTGCCGCTGCAGGAGGGCGAGGCCTTGCTGATGGCGCCGCAGCCGCTGCTCGAGGTGATCGATCGGCGGCCGCTGCTGGAGGGGCTTGGACGGCCCGCCGAGGTCGAGCTGCCGGCGCTGCTGGAGCCGCTCCTGCAGGCACCGGGAGCCGCCGCGCTGGTGCTGCCGGAGCGCCTGGCGGCGCAGCCGGGCCTGCCGGTGCCCGCCGGCTGGCCGGCGCCGCCGGTGCTGCGGCCGGGGATAGCGCTGGAGGGCTGGCGGCTGCTGGAGGCCTGCCCCTACGGGCCCGAGGGGCGGCTGTTCCGCGTGCGCCACGAGGACGGCCGCGAGGCCTGGCTGCTGGCAGCTGCACAGGCCGCCGACCAGGCGTTCTGGCTGCGCGAATGGGCGCTGCGTGGCTGCAAGGTGGCGAGCCTGCCCGACGTGCTGTCGCCCCGCGCGCCGCGCCAGCATGCCTACCAGCTGTTCGCCCTGCCGGCGGGGCGCTGGCGCAGCCTGGCGGATTGGCGCGGTGCCTGGCGCAAGCCGGCGCCGGCGGAGCTGCTGGGCCTGCTGCGGCAACTGGTGCAGGCCCTGCGGGCGCTGCAGCGGCGCGGCATGCAGGGGCTGTGGATTTCCCCCAGGCAGATCGTGGTGGACGACCGCGGGCACCTGCTGCTGTTGCCGGAGCTGGCCGCGACAGTGCCGGGCTGCCCGCGCCAGGCGCTGCCGGCCGACGTGTTGCCGCTGGCGCCGGAACTGCGCGCGGGCGGCGCCCTGGATAGCCGCGCCGAGCAGTTCGTGGTGGCTGCCTACGCCTACTGGCTGGCCAGCGGGCGCTGGCCGGAGCCGGCGCTGCCGGAGGCGGGGGCGGCGGTGCGCTATCAACCCCTGGCGGACCTCGGGGTGGCCGTGCCGCCCGGCTGGGATGGCTGCCTGGCGCGGGCCCTGGCGCCGGAGCCGGAGAACCGCTTCGAAGCGCTGTCGGAACTGGTCCAGGCCCTGGAGGCCGGGTTAGCGCAGGCTCGCCTGCCAGTCCAGGGTTGGCGCCGCTGGGCGGTTGTCGGCGCCTTCGCGGGCGCGGTCGTGGCCGCCAGCGCCTGGTGCCTGCTCGGCTAGCGGGTGTTCGGCCACGGCGCGGATGCCCTGGGCCGTTTCCAGGTGGGCGTCGGCGATCAGTTGCTGCAGGCGCCCGCTCTGGCGCAGCGTGCGCAGGCCGCGGTCGAGGTTGGCGGCTAGCGCCTCGCCGCCGGTGCGGGCCTTGGGAATCAGCACGTAGAGGGGCTTGATCTCCAGCGGCGGCTCGATGAATTCCAGCTGTTCGCGCAGCGCCGGGGCATTGCGCGCCAGCAGGTGGTAGCCGGTGTAGCGGTCCACCACCGCCAGGTCGAGGCGCCCGCGCAGGAGCTTTTCCAGGTTCTGCCAGTCGTTGTTGACCACTTCCCTGGTGAGGAAGTCGGCGTTGTCGAAGTCGGCCTGGTTGACGTAGCCGCGCACCACGCCGATGCGGTAGGGGCGCAGGCTGTTCAGGTCGCCGGCGCGGTAGGCGATGGCGTGGTCGCGGCGGTGGAAGAAGCCCAGCTGCGAATCCAGCAGCGGCATCGAGGTGTAGAAGTCGCGGCTGCGGTCGGCCGACAGGTAGGCCGGCATCAGGGCGTCGTAGCGGCCTTCGCGGGTTTCGTTGAGGGCCCGTTGCCAGGGCAGGAACACCCGTTCGGCGCGGTCGCCGTTGAGCGCCAGGGCCTCGTCGAGGATGCGGCTGGCCAGGCCCTGGCCGGGCAGGTCGGCGCCGACGTAGGGCTCCCAGTCGAGGGTGGCCACGCGCAGGGTATCGGCCTGGACGGTGCCCAGGCCGAACAGCAGGAGCACGGAGAAGTGACGCAGTAGACGCTGGGGAATGCCCATGGAGCCCCTTAGCCGCCGAACGCCGGGCGGCACGTGCGATGCTTCACTGTAATGCTGGCTTTACGCTATTGCTAGCGTGATGCGCCCCTGGCTTAGACGAGATCGTCGCTGATCGGGAGGATATAGTTCTTGAACTCGGTGTCCTCGCGGAAGCCGATGGACTCGTAGACCTTCTGTGCCACCTCGTTGTTGATGCTGGTGGACACGCGCATGCGCACGGCGTTGGTCTCCCGCGCCATCTGCCGGGCGTGCTGCAGCAGGTGGTCGGCCACCAACTGACGGCGGGCGTCCTCGGCGACGTAGATGTCGTTGAGGATCCACACGCGCTTGAGCGACAGCGAGGAGAAGCTCGGGTAGAGCTGGCAGAAGCCCAGCAGGCGGTCGTCGCCATCGTCCGGCAGGGCCAGGTAGATCACCGACTCCTTGCGCTTCAGGCGCTTTTCCAGGAATTTCCGCGAGGATTCGGGGTAGGGCAGCATCCCGTAGAACTCACGGTACTTGACGAACAGCGGGGCGAGCAGGTCGAGGTGATCGAGGGTGGCTTGCACGATGCGCATGGGCGGATCTCTGCGTTCGGTGAATGGGCTGCTGTCACGATGCAGGTGCTGTGCCAGCACAACACTGCCCTGGATGCTGCACCAGAAATCGTTGAAAGCGCAATCCAAGCGAGCGTTTGATCGAGAGCGGCGCCTTAGGGTTCCAGGGAAGCACGGACGTAGGAGCGGACTCCGTCCGCGATTGGACTCACCGACCACGCCGGACCCGCCGGTGGCAGGGCCAGCGGCGGATAACCGCGAACGGTTATTCGCCCTACGGTTCCAGTCAGCCCCTCTCCCGGAGGCTCAGCGCCCGGCCAGCAGGAAGTTGGCCCCCGGCCCCTGGCCTTCCAGCGTCGGCAGTTCCGCCTCGTCCTTCAGGTTCACCCCCGAGAGCTGGCGGCGGCAGGCTTCGCGCATCAGGTACAGCAGGCGGTGCGCGGCCATGCCATAGCTCAGGCCTTCCAGGCGGACGTTGGAGATGCAGTTGCGGTAGGCGTCGTTCAGGCCCACCTTCGGCGCCCAGGTGAAGTACAGGCCGAGGCTGTCCGGCGAGCTGAGGCCGGGGCGTTCGCCGATGAGGATGACCACCATCTTCGCCTTCAGCAGTTCGCCGACCTCGTCCGCCACCGCGACGCGGCCCTGTTGCACCAGGGCCACCGGCGAGAGGCTCCAGTTCTCGGCCGCGGCCATTTCCTCCAGGCGTTCCAGGAAGGGCAGGGCGTGGCGCTGCACGGCCAGGGCGGAGAGGCCGTCGGCCACCACCACGGCCAGGTCGTAGCCCGCCGGGTTGGCCTGCGTGTGCCGGCGCAGCAGCGCTGCCGAGTCTTCATCCAGGCGGCGGCCCAGGTCCGGGCGCTGCAGGTAGGTGTGGCGGTCGGCGGCGGCGCTGTGCAGCAGCAGGCTTTCGCGCCCGCGTTCGGCCAGGGCGGCGCTCAGGCCGGCGTGGTCGAAGGGCAGGTGCACGGCGTCGCGGGCCTGGGCGTGGGCGAACTGGAAATCCAGTTGCGCGCGGGTCGGCAGGCTGGTGCCGGCGCGGCCCAGGGCGATGCGCGCGGGGGTCAGGCGGCGCAGTTCCTGCCAGGGGTTGGGGGTGGCGGTGGACTTCTCTTCGCTCATCCGCGCGTCCTCAGTTCAGTTGCGCCAGGGCCGGGCGGAACGCCGGCGGCAGTTGCTCGGCCAGGCGCACCCGGCCTTCGCGTTGTTGCAGGATGTGCATCCGCTCCAGCCACTGCTCGAACTCCGGCGCCGGACGCAGGCCCAGGGCCTGGCGGGCGTAGAGGGCGTCGTGGAAGGAGGTGGTCTGGTAGTTGAGCATCACGTCGTCGGAGCCGGGGATGCCCATGATGAAGTTGATGCCGGCCACGCCCAGCAGCGTCAGCAGCATGTCCATGTCGTCCTGGTCGGCCTCGGCATGGTTGGTGTAGCAGATGTCGCAGCCCATGGGCACGCCCAGCAGCTTGCCGCAGAAGTGGTCCTCCAGGCCGGCGCGGATGATCTGCTTGCCGTTGTACAGGTATTCCGGGCCGATGAAGCCGACCACGGTGTTCACCAGGAACGGCTTGAAGTGCCGCGCCACGGCGTAGGCGCGGGCCTCGCAGGTCTGCTGGTCGACGCCGTGGTGGGCGTTGGCCGAGAGGGCGCTGCCCTGGCCGGTCTCGAAGTACATGAGGTTGTCGCCCAGCGTTCCACGCTTGAGAGACAGGCCCGCTTCGTAGCCTTCCTGCAGCACCGCCAGGCTCACGCCGAAGCTGGCGTTGGCCGCCTCGGTGCCGGCGATGGACTGGAACACCAGGTCCAGCGGCGCGCCGCGGTTGATCGCCTCGATGGAGCTGGTGACGTGGGTCAGCACGCAGGACTGGGTGGGAATCTCGTAGCGCTGGATGATGGCGTCGAGCATCTCCAGCAGGGTGCAGATGGATTGCAGGCTGTCGGTGGCCGGGTTGATCCCGAGCATGGCGTCGCCGTTGCCGTAGAGCAGGCCGTCGAGGACGCTGGCGGCGATGCCGGCGGGGTCGTCGGTGGGGTGGTTGGGCTGCAGCCGGGTGGACAGCCGGCCGCGCAGGCCCAGGGTGTTGCGGAAGCGGGTGACCACGCGGATCTTCTGCGCCACCAGCACCAGGTCCTGCACGCGCATGATCTTCGACACCGCCGCGGCCATTTCCGGCGTCAGCCCCGGCGCCAGGGCGCGCAGGCTGGCTTCGTCGGCGGCGTCGCCGAGCAGCCAGTCGCGGAAGTCGCCCACCGTCAGGTGGCTGACCGGGGCGAAGGCGGCGCGGTCGTGGCCGTCGATGATCAGGCGGGTGACCTCGTCGCTTTCGTAGGGCACCAGCGCCTCGTCGAGGAAGCGCTTGAGCGGCACCTCGGCCAGGGCCATCTGCGCGGCCACGCGCTCGGCGTCGCTGGCCGCGGCGATGCCCGCCAGGCAGTCGCCGGAGCGCGCCGGGCTGGCCTTGGCCATCAGCTCCTTGAGGCTGTCGAAGCGCCAGGTCTGGCCACCGACGCTGTGGGCGTATCCGGGCATGGGAACTCCTTGTGCTCAACGGCGCCGGACCTCGCGGCCCGGCGCGGGTGGATCAGCCTTCGCTGGCGAAGCTCGCCGGCACGCCACGGCGCGCGGCGATGACCAGGTTGCAGCCGATGTAGCCGGCCAGCATCAGCGCCAGGAATACCATGGCGATCACCTGGTTGTACCACAGCATGGCCGCCAGGCAGACCAGCGCCAGGCCCAGGGCGATGCCCGGCACCACCGGGTAGCCGGGGGCGCGGAAGCTGCGCTCCAGGTGCGGCTCGCTGCGGCGCAGCTTGAACAGGCTGAGCATGCTCATGATGTACATGACGATGGCGCCGAATACGCTCATGGTGATCATCGCCGCGGTCAGTGTCATGCCCTGCAGGCTGATCAGGTTGTCGCTGAAGATTGCCGCGATGCCCACCACGCCGCCGGCGAGGATGGCCCGGTGCGGGGTCTGGAAGCGCGACAGCTTGGCCAGCCCTGCGGGCAGGAAGCCGGCGCGGGCGAGGGCGAAGAACTGCCGCGAGTAGCCGAGGATGATGCCGTGGAAGCTGGCCACCAGGCCGAACAGGCCGATCCACACCAGCATGTGCATCCAGGTGGAGTTGTTGCCGACCACCGCCTTCATGGCCTGCGGCAGCGGGTCGTTGATGTTCGACAGTGCGCGCCAGTCGCCAACGCCGCCGGCGAAGATCATCACGCCGATGGCCAGGGTCACCAGGGTCAGGATGCCGGCGATGTAGGCGCGCGGGATGGTGCGTTTCGGGTCCTTGGCTTCCTCGGCGGCCATGGCCGCGCCCTCGATGGCGAGGAAGAACCAGATGGCGAAGGGGATCGCCGCGAAGATGCCGCCGATGGCCGCGCTGCTGAAGGTACTGGAGCCGGCCCAGCCGTTGAGCACGAAGTTGCTGAAGCTGAAGCCCGGCGCCACCACGCCCATGAACACCAGCAGCTCGGCCACGGCCAGCACGGTGACCACCAGTTCGAAGGTGGCGGCGATGCTCACGCCGAGGATGTTCAGCGTCATGAAGATGGCGTAGGCGCCGGTGGCCGCCCATTTCGGGTCCAGCGCCGGGAACTGCACGTTGAGGTAGGCGCCGATGGCCATGGCGATGGCCGGCGGGGCGAAGACGAACTCGATCAGGGTGGCGATGCCGGCGATGCTCGCGCCGGTCTTGCCGAAGGCCCGCAGGCTGTAGGCGAAGGGCCCGCCGGCATGGGGGATGGCGGTGGTCAGCTCGGTGTAGCTGAAGATGAAGCAGGTGTACATCAGGGCCACCATCAGGGTGGTGACCAGGAAGCCCAGGGTGCCGGCGGTGCCCCAGCCGTAGCTCCAGCCGAAGTATTCGCCGGAAATCACCAGGCCCACGGCCAGGCCCCAGAGGTGCAAGGTTCCCAGCGTCGGTTTTAGTTGTGATGCGCTCATTGTGGACTCCTCTGCCCCTGGGGGCGTGGATGGGTTGCCTGGCTTCGATGGTAGCGACGCAGGTCGTCCAGGACTTGACCCTGGAGCCCGGCGTGCGGCCTCTGCGGTCAACTTGCAACAGGGTGTTACCCATCGCCCCAGGATGGCGCGGGGCCTGCACGGGAATGACGCAAGTCTTCGAGGAAAACACCCCGGGGATGGGGGCTGGCGGGCCCTGGAGGCGAGGCACGGTAATTGCTTCGTCGTTTTGTCGAATAAGTGATCAATAACGAGCGTGCCCATGAACCCGTCCCTGTTCTCCAGCGCAGTCGCCATGCCCTCGGCGAGCAACCTCGGCGTGCTGTCCGCCGCCGCCAGCGGACTGGATGGCTTCATCACTGCCCAGGGCGGCGACATCGACCGCGTCTTCGGCCGCGCCGGCATCGACCCCGAACGCCTGCGCCACCCCACGCTGAGCCTGGCCCTGACCAACTACTGCCAGGTGCTGGAGGAGGCCGCGCGGCAGTCCGGCTGCGACAACTTCGGCCTGCGCTACGGGCAGCAGTTCCAGCCCCGTGCCCTCGGCCTGCTGGGCTACGTCGGGCTGTGCTCGGAAACCCTGGAGGACGCCCTGCGCAACTTCGCCTCGGCCTTCCCCTTCCACCAGCACAGCACGCTGATCCGCCTGGTGGACTGCGGCGAGTGCTACCGCTTCGACTACCAGGTGCAGCACGGCGCCATCCTCGACCGCCGGCAGGATGCCGAATTGACCATGGGCATGGCGCTGAACCTGCTGCGCCACGCCCTGGGCCAGGACTGGACGCCGCGCGCGGTGGGCTTCGAGCACGCCCGCCCGGAGGACTGGCAGGAGCACGCGCGGGTCTTCGGCGCGCCGGTGCACTTCCAGCGCGGCTGCAATTCGCTGCTGGTGCCCAAGGCCGACATCAAGGGCCGGCTGATGCCCGAGCGCGACGCCAACCTGCTGTTCCTGGTGCAGGACGTGATCCGCCGCCTCGGCGAGCAGAGCCGTGGGCCGGACCTGCTGGAAGACGCCGGCACCCAGATCCGCCTGGCCCTGAGCGAAGGCGAGCCGGTGCTGGAACTGATCGCCGAGCGCCTGGAACTGACCACCGCCGGCCTGCAACGGCGCCTGCGCGAGGCCGGGCTGAGCTTCAGCCAACTGGTGGAGAACACCCGCCGCGAACTGGCGGTGCACTACCTGCGCCAGCGCCAGCGGCCGATCTCCGAACTGGCGCCGCTGCTGGGCTATTCCGAGACCAGCGCCTTCTCCCGCGCCTTCCGCCGCTGGTTCGGGGTGAGCCCGCGGCAGTGGCGTAGCGACGAGGCCTGATCTTCCCGGCCGCGCCGGCGCGCTCCTACGAAAAGCCGTGCACGCCTGCAAAGTAGGACCTTGACTGCGATAACCGGAGATTCCGGCGCGGATTACGCTGCGCCACCCGCGTCATCCCCATGTAGGAGCGCGCCCTGCGCGCGAATCGCGGGCAGGGCCCGCTCCTACAGGTTGACTGCGAATTTCCCATCCATGGCGGACAGGTTCCTGCGCGGGAGACATCGGCGGATAACCGCGAACGGTTATGCGCCCTACACACTTGAAACTGAGACTTTTCAGGCGACCAATCAGGCCGTTGTCCGATAGTCCGGATCGAGGGCAAATCCGAATCTGGCCGACCTGCCGCCGAATACGGGGCAAACCTGCCGGGTCGCCGTCCATGAAGATAGAATGCCGCCAGGCGCAAAACGCGCATGGCATCGTTTTCTCGTTGATGATCGTTCAACTGGTTGCTGCCGAGCGGAACCGGTTACGTTCGTTGAACTACGATCGAACGCTCCGTTGGAATCAGGACATAGCCGAGTTTGTCTTGGATGTTTTCGACTACATGCAGGCGAGGGATCGGCTCTGCATGCTTAGCGTGCTGGTATCCGAACCTTTGAGCCGGGAGCAGGCCGACGCCTTGAACCACCAGAGAGTCAGTGTCGCCAATGCCGTTGCCGGGATCGCCACGGCAGCCGGCTCGCGCATACATCCCGTCGCAGGATTGGCCATGGGGGCCGCAAGCAGGCGTTTCGCGTTCGATCGGCTGCCGACCTACCATATCGGCGACCGGATTGTCGGCGTCGATGCCGTAGTGAGTGGTGGCATAGGTCCGCAGCGGTCTACCCAGTCCATGTTGCTCAAGACGGGGGCTTCCCACTGATGAGCGACATGCTCCAGTACGCCGTGGCACTCGTCCTGATTGTCTCGGTCGATCACTTGGTTCACCGCCGGACGCTGCGCCGGTGGTTGGGAGGTGGGTGCTTCCTGGCCGGTTGGGCAGTCATTCTCCAGTGGCCGACGGGGCTGTCCCATGGCGGTGACAGTGTCATTCCCGCTCTGGCGCTGATCGCCCTGGGCGGCTCCCTGCTCCTGCGCCGCAGGCGCGCCGAGGCCTGAAAAAAAGCGCGGCCCGAAGGCCGCGCAGGAAGAGAGTCGGAAGCCCGGGTGGATCAGAAGAAGCCCAGCGGGTTGATGTCGTAGCTGACCAGCAGGTTCTTGGTCTGCTGGTAGTGGTCGAGCATCATCTTGTGGGTCTCGCGGCCCACTCCGGATTTCTTGTAGCCGCCGAAGGCGGCGTGCGCCGGGTACAGGTGGTAGCAGTTGGTCCACACGCGGCCGGCCTTGATGCCGCGGCCCATGCGGTAGGCGCGGTTGATGTCGCGGGTCCAGACGCCGGCGCCCAGGCCGTATTCGGTGTCGTTGGCGATGGCCAGGGCCTCGGCTTCGTCCTTGAAGGTGGTGACGCCCACCACCGGGCCGAAGATTTCCTCCTGGAACACGCGCATCTTGTTGTTGCCCTTGAGCAGCGTCGGCTGGATGTAGTAGCCGGTGGCCAGGCTGCCTTCGAGTTTCTCCACCGCGCCGCCGGTCAGCACCTCGGCGCCTTCCTTCTGGGCGATGTCGAGGTAGGAGAGGATCTTGTCGAACTGCTGCTGCGAGGCCTGGGCGCCGACCATGGTGTCGGTGTCCAGCGGGTCGCCGCGCTTGATCGCCTTGACCTTCTTCATCACCACTTCCATGAACTGCGGGTAGATGGATTCCTGCACCAGGGCGCGGGACGGGCAGGTGCACACCTCGCCCTGGTTGAAGAAGGCCAGCACCAGGCCCTCGGCGGCCTTCTCGATGAAGGACGGCTCGGCCTGCATGATGTCTTCGAAGTAGATGTTCGGGCTCTTGCCGCCCAGTTCCACGGTGGACGGGATGATGTTCTTCGCCGCGCACTCGAGGATGTGCGAGCCCACCGGGGTGGAGCCGGTGAAGGCGATCTTGGCGATGCGCTTGCTGGTGGCCAGCGCCTCGCCGGCTTCCTTGCCGAAGCCCTGGACGACGTTGAGCACGCCCGGCGGCAGCAGGTCGCCGATGATCTCCATCAGCACGCAGATGCCCAGCGGCGTCTGCTCGGCCGGCTTGAGCACCACGCAGTTGCCGGCGGCCAGGGCCGGGGCCAGCTTCCAGGCGGCCATCAGCAGCGGGAAGTTCCACGGGATGATCTGCCCGACCACGCCCAGCGGCTCGTGGATGTGGTAGGCCACGGTGGTGTCGTTGATCTCGGCGGCGGAGCCTTCCTGGGCGCGGATGCAGCCGGCGAAGTAGCGGAAGTGGTCGGCGGCCAGGGGGATGTCGGCGTTGAGCGTCTCGCGCACGGCCTTGCCGTTGTCCCAGGTTTCGGTGACGGCCAGCACTTCCAGGTTCTGTTCGATGCGGTCGGCGATCTTCAGCAGGATGTTCGAACGCTCCTGCACCGAGGTGCGGCCCCAGGCGTCGGCCGCGGCGTGGGCGGCATCCAGGGCCTTGTCGATGTCGGCGGCGTCGGAGCGGGGGAACTCGGCGATCGGCTGGCCGTTCACCGGCGAGGTGTTGACGAAGTACTGGCCATTGACCGGGGGTACGAACTCGCCACCGATGTAGTTGCCGTAGCGGGACTTGAAGGAAACGACAGCACCTTGGCTACCGGGTTGGGCGTAACGCATGGTGGATCTCCTGGCTCTTGTGCTTGTTGGGGAGGACGCGTTTGTGGTCTGACAAGCGTAGAGCAAGGGCCGGGCCATGCCAGCGGGAACCGCGTGGTTGCTGGGCCGGTGGTCGGCTGGCGGGCAGCCGCCGACGGGCGGTGTGGCAACGGCGGTACAGGCCGGGGTGACAGTTTGTACCGCATCCGGCACAGCGGCTGACCGGCAGGTCACCGGGGCATTGCATTGCGCGGCGCACTGGACGATGCTGCGGGGACGGTCGCCCCGGGACTGCCTGCCGTCCCTTCCGTGGAGAACCATAACAATGAGTGCGAACGCCATGAGTCGCCACGCCCGCCAGGTCATGACAGTGGCCCGCGGGCAGCAACCGGCCAGCGGCCCCGCCGCCGATCCGTCCATCGCCCGTTCCTGGCTGCGCTGCCTGGAGGAATACCACCTCGACCCGGCGCAGACCCTGCCGCCCACGGTGCTGGAGCACCGGCGTATGCTGGAGCGCCGCGAGGGCCTGCAGCAGGTGCTGGAGATCGCCAGCGGCGAGATGACCAGCCTGCGCCAGCAGCTCGCCGGCGCCGGCCACGCGGTGCTGCTCACCGACGCCCGCGGGGTGATCCTCAACCGCGTCTGCGACGAGGCCGAGCGCGCCACCTTCGAACACGCCGGGCTGTGGCTGGGCGCCGACTGGAGCGAGGCCCGCGAGGGCACCAACGGCATCGGCACCTGCCTGGTCGAGCGCCAGGCCCTGACCATCCACCGCGACGAACATTTCCGCAGCCTGCACACCGGCCTGACCTGCTCGGCGAGCCCAGTGTTCGACCCCCACGGCGAACTGCTGGCGGTGCTCGACGTGTCCTCGGCGCGCCGCGACCTGTCGCGGCAGAGCCAGTTCCACACCATGGCGCTGGTCAACCTCTCGGCGAAGATGATCGAGAGCTGCTACTTCCTGCGCCGCTTCGAGGGCCAGTGGCTGCTGCGCTTCCACCTGCAGGCCGAGTACGTCGGGTTGTTCAGCGAGGGCCTGGTGGCCTTCGACGGCGCCGGGCGCATCCTCGCCGCCAACCAGGGCGCGCTGAACCTGCTGGACCGCCCGCGCGACGGCCTGCTCGGCCGCTGCGTGGAGGACTGCTTCGACATCCGCCTGGACGACCTGCTCGGCCGCGCCAGCACCCAGGCCGGCCTCAGCTGGCCGCTGCGCAGCCATGCCGGGCGCCAGTTCCATGCCCAATTGCGTGGCGAGCCACGGCCGCTGGTGGTGCCCGCGGCGCGCCCGGCGCCGGCCGCCCCGGGGCTGTGCCTGGGCGACGAGCGCCTGGCCGCGGACTTCCGCCGCGCCCTCAAGGTCTACGCCCACGACGTGCCGCTGCTGCTGCACGGCGAGACCGGCTCGGGCAAGGAGGCCTTCGCCAAGGCCGTGCACCAGTCCGGCGAGCGCGCCGGCAAGGCCTTCGTCGCGCTGAACTGCGCGGCCATCCCGGAGAGCCTGATCGAGAGCGAGCTGTTCGGCTACCGCGGCGGCAGCTTCACCGGCGCGCGCAAGGAAGGCATGCGCGGCAAGCTGCTGCAGGCCGACGGCGGCACCCTGTTCCTCGACGAGATCGGCGACATGCCCCTGGCCCTGCAGACGCGCCTGCTGCGCGTGCTGGAAGAGCGCCAGGTGGTGCCCCTGGGCGACGGCGTGGCGCAACCGGTGGACCTGCGCCTGATCAGCGCCACCCACCGCAACCTGGATGAACTGGTGGCCGCCGGCAGCTTCCGCGAGGATCTCTACTACCGCCTCAACGGCCTGGTGCTGCAACTGCCGCCCCTGCGCGAGCGCGAGGACAGGCCGCAGTTGCTGGCGCAACTGCTCGCCGAGGAGTCCCGGGGCCGGCCCATCGTGCTCGACGAGGACGTGCGCCAGGCACTGCTCGGCCACCCCTGGCCGGGCAACGTGCGCCAGCTGCGCAACGTGCTGCGCACCCTGGTGGCGCTCAGCGAAGGCGGCCGCGTGCACCTGGCCGACCTGCCGGTGGACATCCGCCGCGCCGCGCAGCCCAAGCCGGTATCCGAAGCGGAGGCGCCCACCGACAGCCTGCTCGACGCCGAGCGCGGCGCCCTGCTGGCGGTGCTGGAGGCGCAGCGCTGGCACATGAGCCGCACCGCGCAGCAACTGGGCATCAGCCGCAATACCCTGTACCGCAAGTTGCGCCGCCACGGCCTGAGCCGCTCCGTGCCGTAGGGCGTACAACCGTTCGCGGCTGTACGCCGTTTGACCTTGGCCCCAGGCGGCTCCGGGTTCGACCCTGGCGGCGGGTGAGGGTTGGGTGTGTCGGCGGATAACCGCGAACGGTTATTCGCCCTACGCCGGGCCTACCGCCAGCGTGCGCGGAACCCCCGGCGAATGGCGCCGTCTGATGCATCCAGCCACCCCGCCGGCACCCGGCGCTGTGCTAATCTGCCGCCCATTCGAAGCGCCTTCCCAGGCTTGATTGCAGGAGTCTGCATGCATATCCACATCCTCGGCATCTGCGGCACCTTCATGGGCTCGCTGGCCGTGCTGGCCAAGGAACTGGGGCACCGCGTCACCGGTTCCGACGCCAACGTCTACCCGCCCATGAGCACCCAGCTGCAGGCCCAGGGCATCGAACTGATGCAGGGCTACGAGCCCGCCCACCTGGAGCCGGCGCCGGACCTGGTGGTGATCGGCAACGCCCTGTCGCGCGGCAACCCGGCGGTGGAGCACGTGCTGAACAAGGGCCTGCCCTACGTTTCCGGCCCGCAGTGGCTGGCCGACCACGTGCTGCAGGGGCGCTGGGTGCTGGCCGCGGCCGGTACCCACGGCAAGACCACCACCAGCAGCATGCTGGCCTGGGTGCTGGAGCACGCCGGCATGAGCCCGGGCTTCCTGATCGGCGGCGTGCCGCAGAACTTCGGCGTCTCCGCGCGCCTGGGCGGCACGCCGTTCTTCGTGGTGGAGGCCGACGAGTACGACAGCGCCTTCTTCGACAAGCGCTCGAAGTTCGTCCACTACCGCCCGCGCACCGCCATCCTGAACAACCTGGAATTCGACCACGCGGACATCTTCCCGGACCTCGCGGCCATCGAGCGGCAGTTCCACCACCTGGTGCGGACCATCCCCGGCGAGGGCCTGATCATCCACCCCGAAAACGAAACCGCGCTCAAGCGGGTGATCGGCATGGGCTGCTGGACGCCGGTGCAGACCACCGGCGAGGGCGGCCAGTGGCAGGCGCGCCTGCTCAGCGCCGACGGCTCGCGCTTCGAGGTGCTGTTCGACGGCGCCGCGCAGGGCACCGTGGAGTGGGAGCTGACCGGCCAGCACAACGTCGCCAATGCCCTGGCCTGCCTGGCCGCCGCCCGCCACGTCGGCGTGGTGCCGGAGCTGGGCTGCGCCGCGCTGTCGGCGTTCAAGAGCGTCAAGCGGCGCATGGAGAAGGTCGCCGAAGTGAAGGGCGTGACCCTCTACGACGACTTCGCCCACCACCCGACCGCCATCGCCACCACCCTCGACGGCCTGCGCAAGCGCGTCGGCGACGCCCCGGTGATCGCCGTGGTGGAGCCGCGTTCCAACTCCATGAAGCTGGGCGCCCACCGCGACGGCCTGGCCGACAGCGTGGCCCAGGCCGACCGGGTGTTCTGGTACGCGCCGCCGAACCTGGGCTGGGACCTGGCCGCCACAGTGGCCGGTTCGACCGTGCCGACCCAGGTGTGCGACTCCCTGGACGCCATCATCGACGGGGTGAAGGCCGTGGCCGCCCCGGGCACCCAGGTGGTGATCATGAGCAACGGCGGCTTCGGCGGCCTGCACGGCAAGCTGGCCAAGGCCCTGGAGGACTGAGATGGCGGGAGCCGAACGCGTCACCCTGGCGATGACCGGCGCCTCCGGCGCCCAGTACGGCCTGCGCCTGCTCGACTGCCTGGTGCAGGAAGACCGCGAGGTGCACTTCCTGATCTCCAAGGCCGCGCAACTGGTCGTGGCCACCGAGACCGACGTGACCCTGCCGGGCAAGCCCCAGGCGATGCAGGCCTTCCTCAGCGAATACACCGGTGCCGCCCCCGGGCAGATCCGCGTGTACGGCAAGGAGGACTGGATGGCCCCGGTGGCCTCCGGCTCCGGCGCGCCCGGCGCCATGGTGGTGGTGCCGTGTTCCACCGGCACGCTGTCGGCGATCGCCACCGGCGCCTGCAACAACCTGATCGAGCGTGCCGCCGACGTCGCCCTCAAGGAGCGCCGCCAGCTGATCCTGGTGCCGCGCGAGGCGCCGCTCTCCAGCATCCACCTGGAGAACATGCTCAAGCTGTCCAACCTGGGCGCGGTGATCCTGCCGGCGGCGCCGGGTTTCTACCACCAGCCGCAGACCATCGACGACCTGGTCGACTTCGTGGTCGCGCGCATCCTCAACCAACTGGGCATCCCCCAGGACATGCTGCCGCGCTGGGGCGAACACCACCTTGTCAGTGACGAATAAGCTCCTCGCCGCCCTGATGCTGCTGCAACTGGGCGGCTGCGCCACGGTGAAGACCCTCAACGCCAACAAGCCCGGCGCCCCGCTGATCTACGCCGGCACCCGGCTGGACTGGTACTCCATCAACGGCGGCTGCTGTCCCCGGGACCACTACGGCACCGAGGCGCCAACCTACCCACGCCTGGACCTGCCGGGCAGCGCGTTGCTGGACACCGTGCTGCTGCCGCTGTCGATCGCCGCGGAGCTGGGGATCGGACTGCAGGTATGGGGGGGGGAACTAGGGCGGCAGGCTACAGGCGGCAGGCTGCAGGCAAGAGCGAAGAGCCGGACGC
>NZ_QGSL01000107.1:1325818-1340115 GCF_003176655.1 Pseudomonas sp. RW407
GGAAAACGCCGCCGAGATCGGCCTGGAGCACAACCTCGGCCTCACCTGCGACCCCGTCGGCGGCCTGGTCCAGGTGCCCTGCATCGAGCGCAACGCCATCGCCGCGGTCAAGGCCATCAACGCCGCCCAGATGGCCCTGCGCGGCGACGGCCAGCATTTCATCAGCCTCGACCAGGCCATCCGCACCATGCGCGACACCGGCGCCGACATGCACGACAAGTACAAGGAAACCTCCCGCGGCGGCCTCGCCGTCAGCATCATCGAGTGCTGACCCCCGGTTCGCCCATCCGGGGAGCGGCGACGCCACCTTTTGGCGCACCGCGGCCCCATCCGGGAGCACGGCAGGCAAGCGTTACTTTCGGAAAATGATGGCACCCGGCGGCGACCGCCGCAGTGCTACCAAAGTCCCCAGGCCCCGCGCCCCATAGGCATTTGCGACATGCCGGAGGTCGCATCCGGGCTCCCAAAAGCGCCGTTCCCAGGCGCTTTTCTTTTTTTATTGAACGCCCAATCAACATAGGCACGGCATTTGCCTTGCTCTTGGCAAGCGTTGGTGACCTGTGGGTCACCCAGGCAGAAAAACAAGCATAAGAAAGCCCCTCAGGGGCGACCGTGACTAGCGTGAGGAGATCGAGCATCATGAATGCTTTCAACACCGGAGTTCCCCCGCAAAACCGAGCTCCGCAGTCCATCGGCTTCCTGCTGCTGGACAACTTCACCCTGATCTCCCTGGCCTCCGCGGTGGAACCGCTGCGCATGGCCAACCAGCTTTCCGGCAGGGAGCTGTACCGCTGGCACACCCTCACCCTCGACGGCCGCCAGGTGTGGGCCAGCGACGGCCTGCAGATCACCCCCGACGCCAGCACCGACGCCGCCCCGCCGATGGACAGCCTGATCGTGGTCGGCGGCGTGGGCATCCAGCGCAGCGTCACCCGCGAGCACGTCGTCTTCCTGCAGACCCAGGCGCGCCTGGGCCGCCGCCTCGGCGCGGTGTGCACCGGCAGCTGGGCCCTGGCCCGCGCCGGCCTGCTCGACGGCTACGACTGCAGCGTGCACTGGGAATGCCTGGCGGCGATGCAGGAAGCCTTCCCGCGGGTGGCCATGAGCACCCGCCTGTTCTCCATCGACCGCAACCGCTACACCTCCTCCGGCGGCACCGCGCCGATGGACATGATGCTGCACCTGATCGGCCGCGAGCACGGCCGCGAGCTGTCGGCGGCGATCTCGGAAATGTTCATCTACGAGCGCATCCGCAACGAGCAGGACCACCAGCGCGTGCCGCTCAAGCACATGCTCGGCACCAACCAGCCGAAGCTGCAGGAAATAGTCGCGCTGATGGAAGCCAACCTGGAAGAGCCCATCGACCTCGACGAGCTGGCGGTCTACGTCAACGTCTCGCGGCGCCAGCTGGAGCGGCTGTTCCAGAAGTACCTGCACTGCTCGCCATCGCGCTACTACCTGAAGCTGCGCCTGATCCGCGCCCGCCAGTTGCTCAAGCAGACCTCCATGTCGATCATCGAGGTGGCCTCGGTGTGCGGCTTCGTCTCCACCCCGCACTTCTCCAAGTGCTACCGCGAATACTTCGGCATCCCGCCGCGCGACGAACGCCAGGGCCAGCCGATCGGCCAGCCGGTGATGGTCATGCCGATTCCCCAGGACCTGGCGCTGATGCCGCACTCCTCGGCGATCTCGGCGCTGAGCCAGGCGCAGGGGGAATCGACCTTCGCCAGCGTGAGGGTTTGAGGGGGCTTTTTGCGGTGGGGTGATTGCGATGGGGGTTCACCTGTCACTTCGGTGCCTGGGATTGGCTCCGCCCCTCTCCCTAACCCTCTCCCTGAAGGGAGAGGGGACCGTTCAGTGTGCTTGGGTGTTTCGGTGTTAGCCGACTACTCCGCGGGTATCAGGACGAAACCATCCCTTCTCTCGGCACGGACTAGCCCCCTCTCCCTTCAGGGAGAGGGCTGGGGAGAGGGTACGGAGGTGACCTGAGACACCCAGGCAACCGGCAAGCACCGTTCGCGAGCAAGCTCGCTCCTACGAACAGCCGTCAGGCCACAGGACGTAGCTCAACCACTCGCGACAGCGCTGGACACGCACTTGTCCCGCCCGCTGCGCTTGGCCTCCAGCAGGGCGGCGTCGGCGCGGCTGAGGGTTTGCGAGTAGCTCTCGCCCAGGCGGTATTCGGCCACGCCGAAGCTGGCCGTCACCGACAGCGCCTCGGTGCCCACGCGCACGGCCAGCGAGCGGATGTCCTGGCGCACCCGGTCGATCACCTGGCCGGCGTCGGCCAGGGCGGTTTCCGGCAGCAGCAGGAGGAACTCCTCGCCGCCCCAGCGCCCGCACAGGTCGTACTGGCGCAGTGCGGCCTGCATGGTGCAGCCGATCTCCACCAGCACGCGGTCGCCCACCTCGTGGCCCCAGGTGTCGTTGACCTGCTTGAAGTGGTCGATGTCGAGGATCACCAGCACGTAGGGCTTGCCGTGGCGCTGGGCACGCTCGCTTTCCTCGCGCAGGCGCTCCATCAGCAGGCGGCGGTTGCCGATGCCGGTCAGCGGGTCGTGGGTGGAGGCCTCGCGCAGCGCCACGTTGAGGTCGCGCATCATGTCCTGGTAGCGGTCGGAGATCCGCGCCACCTTCTCCAACTGGCGCAACTGCTTGTGGTAGCGCTCCGACAGCGTCGAGTTCTGCGCCCGCGCCATCGACTGGAAGCCGTCGGAAATCCGCGCGATGCGCTCCAGGCGCGCGAGCTGGTCGAGGGACTGCTGGTGCTTGAGGAACAGCGCCTCGCGCAGCGGATGGTCGAGGTACTGCGGGTCGGCCAGCAGTGCTTCGATCAACAGGTCCAGCTCGCGTTCGCTGTTCATGGCATCACTCGTCGTAGGGCTGTATGACGAACGGGAAGCTACAGTCTTCGCGGAATTCCTCGGCCAGCTCGGCGACGCGCTCGTTGCGGCGGTCGTAGTGCCAGCTCACCTGGGTCTGGCGGCCGCCGGCATGGGCCTCTTCGAGCAGGTCGAAGATGTCCATCATCGCCTTGATCGAGCTGGTATTGAGGTATAGCAGACGCAGGTCCAGGGACAACGGGCGCTGCGCTTCGGCGAGGAAGCGTTGCACCCACTCGATCACCTGGCCGAAGAGTTCGTAGGAGTTCTCGGGATAGGAGTCGCCCTGCATGGCCAGGACGCCGGCGTCCCAGTCACCGTGGATCGACGGGGTGGACTGGGTGCCACTGATGTGAAGGTCACTCATACCTTTGTATTCCTGAAACGCGTGGTCAGATCACGGCGCGCAGACTGAAGAAGGCGCGCCCGTCGGGTTGTTCGGTAAGGGAAGTCTGCAGGGGCGCGCTGGACTTGCGGGCAATGTCCAGCAGGCCCAGGCCCGCGCCGCTGCTGGCCCCGGCATCGCGCGGGCGGCGCAGCTGCTCCTTGTAGGCCGCCTTGAGCTGGGCCTTGTCGAAGCCGGCGATGTCCTCGATGCTGCGCACCAGTTCGCGGCCGTCCGCCAGCTCCACCAGGTTGCCGGCGGAAACCACGTAGTGGCCGTCCTCGTTGCGGGCGATGGCCACGGTGGCCGAGGCGTCCAGGTCGCCATAGCCGCGCTGGGTGGCGTAGTGGCGGATGTTCTGGGTCATCTCGATGTAGACCGCGAAGACGTCCATGGCTTCACTCGGGTGTGCCTGCTCGGCCTGCATGTAGTTGCGCAGGGCGTGGCCGATCTCCTCGATCAGGCTGCGCGAGATCGGGCCGTTGAAGCACAGCAGGATGCGTTGTCGGGTGTAGCTTTCACGCATGGCCAACAGGTCAAGTGTCTCCATGGCGTACTCCTACTCGAATCGGAAGGACAGGATGGTGATGTCGTCGCGTTGCGGCCGCTCCCCCTGATAGTCCGCCAGGGTAGCGGCAAAAACCCGCGCCTGCTCGGCCAATGGCAAGCGTGAATGACGGCGCAACAGTTCGGCGAAGCGGCTGTTGCCGAAGCCGAAGCCGTGCTCGCCGCCGGCCTGGTCGAGGAAGCCGTCGGTGCACAGGTAGAAGGTCCAGCCCGGCTCCAGCGGCAGCTGGATATTCTCGTACTCTCCCTGGCGCTTGTCGCCGATGGCGCGGCGGCCGCCCTTGTATTCGCGAACCTCGTCACCATTGCTGGCGAACAGCGAGATCTTCGCCCCGGAGAAATGCAGCAACCGGCGGCCGTGGTCGACGCGCACGAAGCCGGCGTCCATGTTGGTGGCCAGGGCCTGGGTCACCCGCTCCTGGCTGATCATGCCGCGCATCACCTGGTCGGTCTCGCGCAGGATTGCCGCAGGGTCGTGGCTTTGCACGCTGTCGATGGCATGGTCGATGGCGGCCAGCGCCAGCATGGTCATGAGCGCGCCGGGCACGCCGTGGCCGGCGCAGTCGACCACGCCGATCAGGCTGTCCTCGCCGCCTTCGCGGTAGATGTAGAAGTCGCCGCCGACCACGTCGCGCGGTTTCCACAGCACGAAATGGTGCCGGCCCAGGGACGCCTGCAACTGGCGGTCGGGCAGGATGGCGCGCTGGATCAGGCTGGCGTAGTCGATGGAGTCGCCGATCTTCTTCTGCGCCGCGGCCATCTCGCGGTTGGCCTGCTCCAGGGCCTGGGTGCGCTGGCGCACCTTGTCCTCCAGGTCCTCGGTGTGCCGGCGGACCTGCTCGGCCATGCTGGCGAAGGCCTCGGACAGCTCGCCGATCTCGTCGCCGCGGGACTTGGGCAACGGGTTGTCGTACTGCCCGGCGGCGATCGCCTTGGCCGACTGGCGCAGGCCGCGCAGCGGCTTGAGCAGCAGCAGCTCGACGGTATAGGCGAAGCCCAGCAGGAGCAGCGCCAGCAGCCCCGCCAGGGTACCCGCCAGCGGCCAGATCCAGCGGCTGTCGAGCACCTGCGCGGCATGCAGGTCGACGGCGCTGAGCACGTGCCAGCGCAGCTCGGGAATGTAGGCGGTGGCCAGCAGCTGGCGCTTGCCGTCGAGGGTGGCCCAGAAGGTGCGCACCTCGCCCGGGTGCGCCTGGGCGTCGTCCAGCACCTGGCGCAGGCCCTTGCGTTCCTCGTCGCTGGCCAGCAGGTCGAAGACCCGGTGGCCGCCGTTGTCGGCGGTGCCGGCACCGGAACTCAGGGCGATCAGCTTGCGGTCGGGGTGCGCCTGGATGGCGCCGTCGGCGTCGACGATCATCGGCGTCACCCCGGCCTCGCGGCGCGAGATGAACTGGTCGAGGAAGGCGGTCAGGTCCAGCCCGCCGCCAGCCAGGCCGACCTTGTGGTTGCCGGCGATGACCTGGACGTTGAACCAGACCTTGGTGGCGCGCAGCTTGGCGTCGTAGTTGACGTTGATGTTGTAGGGGCTGTCGCTGGCCATGGTCGCGAAGTACCAGGCGTCCTGCGGGTCGTCGCGGCTCAGGGTGTAGCGCGGGGCATTGGACAGCGGCGAGGTGGAGTCGTTGAAGTAATAGTGCAGCGAGGAGTCGACGATGACGAAGTAGGAGTATTCGCCCTGGTCGCCGCGGTAGCCGTCGGCCTCACGGAAGAAGCGAGTGCGCCGTTCGGAGTTGCCCTCTTCCAGCAGCCAGTCCTGGGTCACCACCGACTCGGCCAGGCGCCGCGACAGCGACAGCTCGCGGATCACCGGAGCGAGGATCTTCTGCTGGTTGAGCAGGGTGAAGTTCTTCGCATAGGCCAGGCCGAAGTGCGTACGGATGTCCTCCATCGCCTTCCAGCCGAGCAGCACCGCGGGGACCAACGCCAGAACGCAGGCCAGTAACAGCGCTACCACCGATTTGCCGCGCAATCCCCATCGTGCCGCCATGGCCGTCCCCAGAAATCCTGTTCGCCGAGTCAGTGTCGTTCTTTTGGCGAAAGCGCAATTGTGCAGGCGAGCCTTGCCCCAGGCAATGCAAATTAATGGCTAATTGCCATATTTTTGACGTCACCCGGTTGACTCATTCTAGACGCGATTTCCCCCACCGCCACGGCGCCACCGGCGGCCGGGGCCTCAGCTGGCGGCGAAGGCCGCGCGCAGCTCGTCCAGGCTGGCGAAATAGTGCGCCGGGCCCTCGGCCAGCAGCTCCTCGCGGCTGCCGAAGCCATAGCCGACTCCAGCGGCGCTCAGGCCGTTGCGGTGCGCGCCGATCAGGTCGTGCTTGCGGTCGCCGATCATCAGCGTCTGCGCCGGGTCCAGGCCTTCGAGGCGCAGCAGGTGCTCGATCAGCTCGACCTTGTTGGTGCGGGTGCCGTCCAGCTCGCTGCCGTAGATCACCCTGAAGTGCCGGGCGAAATCGAAATGCCGGGCGATCTCGGCGGCGAACACCGTCGGCTTGCTGGTAGCGATATAAAGAGTGCGCCCCTGGCCACCCAGCAGTTCGAGCAACTCACCGACGCCCGCGAACACCCGGTTCTCGTACAGCCCGGTGTCCTTGAAGCGCACCCGGTAATGCTTCACCGCCTCCCAGGCACGGGCCTCGTCGAAGCCATAGGTGCTCATGAAGCACTGCAGCAGCGGCGGCCCGATGAAATGCTCCAGCCGGCGCAGGTCCGGCTCGTCGATGCCGAGCTGGGCCAGGGCGTACTGGATCGAACGGGTAATGCCCTCGCGCGGGTCGGTGAGGGTGCCGTCGAGGTCGAAGAGGATGTTCTGGTAGTGCATGGACGAGGCTGCGGCTGTACAGGTCGGGGCGACAAGGATACTGCGGAGTCCATGATCGACACAGTCGGCTGCCGTTTCCGCCTGTCGGTGAGCGGACCCGCTGTCTCTACAGAAAATCACACAAACCGACACTTTCCGTTGAGCTTGCCGTGTATTGCTCTACACTAAGTTTCACTTAATGACACTTTATGCAGAGTTACGCCATGCGTAGCAGCCCTCAACCCTCCCTACGGCCACTCAACCGGCTGTATGACGGCCTTTACTCGCTGGCCACGCCCGAACGCTACCTGTTCACCCCCGCCGACATGCGCGCCCTGGTCCCGGATATCTCCGACCAGGCCTACCGCTCGCTGCTCAGCCGTGCCGCCCGGGACAACAAGCTGGTACGCCTGTGTCGGGGACTTTACCTCTACAAGCTCGCCAAGGCCGACCTGGGCAACCTGCTCTATCACGCCGCCGCGCGCCTGCGGGCCAACGATTTCAACTACATCAGCCTGGAAACCGCGCTGAGCGATGCCGGGGTGATCTCGCAGGTTCCCATCCACTGGATCACGCTGATGTCTTCGGGACGCACCAGCCAGATTTCCTGCGGCCAGTACGGCACTATCGAGTTCATCCATACCGCCCAGAAACCGGCGGAACTGGTCGGCCAACTCGACTACGACAGCCGTTGCCGCCTGTGGCGCGCCAAACCTGCCCAGGCCATCCGGGACATGAAGGTGGCGAAAAGGAACCTCGACCTGATCGATTGGAGCATTGCCGATGAGCTTGTTCGACAGACTGGTGGACCAGGCGCTCAGCAACACCCCTGAACTCTCGCCATTGCGCGTGGTGGTGGAAAAGGAGCTGCTGCACCACGACATCATGCGCATCCTGAGCGAAGCCGGCCTGCTCGAAAAACTGTGCTTCATCGGCGGCACCTGCCTGCGTGCCTGCCATGGTTCGAGGCGCTTGAGCGAAGACCTGGATTTCACCGGCGGCGCCGACTTCGAACGGGAAGATTTCGCCCACCTGAAAGCGGCATTGGTCATCAGCCTGGAAAGCAAGTACGGCCTGGCAGTGGAGGTCAGCGAGCCCGTCCGGGAACAAGGCAATGTCGATACCTGGAAGCTGAAGGTGCAGACACGCCCGCAAGCTCCCCATTTGCCCGCCCAACGCATTCATATCGATATCTGCGCGATTCCGACCTACCAGAAGAAGCCCATGGCGCTGCTCAACCCCTACGGGGTGGACATGGGCACCGAAGGCCTGATCCTGAACACCGAAAGCCTCGAGGAAATCTACGTCGACAAGATCCTGGCCTTCGCGCTGCGCAGGAACCGCATCAAGAACCGCGACCTGTGGGACCTGGCCTGGCTGAAACAGCGCGGCATCAAGCCCGCCTACGAGCTGATTCCGGCCAAGCTCGCGGACCACCACGTGGAAGTCGCTATGTTCCTGCGCCTGGCAGAGGAACGCGTGAACGCCCTGCTCGGCGAGCCGCAGGTCAAGGTCGATTTCCGCCAGGAGATGCGTCGGTTCCTGCCCGCCGAGATCGTCGCCCAGACCGTCGACAACGAGCGCTTCTGGGAGTACCTGGCCAGCGCGGTCGATGCCTTGATGAAGCAGGTGAAGAGCAGCCTGGACAAGACCGGCCAGGCCGGCGAGCCGGACCGGTTCATCATGTGAGCTTCACGCGCCCGCTTCACTTACTCGGCATAACCCTCGGTGAGGTGCTGGTCCTTCAGCTTCACATAGTTGCCCGCGGTATAGGCGAAGAATGCCCGCTCCTTGTCGGTCAGCGGGCGGGCCTTCTTCGCCGGGCTGCCGACGTAGAGGAAGCCGCTTTCCAGGACCTTGCCCGGCGGGACCAGGCTGCCGGCGCCGAGGATCACTTCGTCCTCGATCACCGCGCCGTCCATGACGATGCAGCCCATGCCCACCAGCACGCGGTTGCCCACCGTGCAGCCGTGCAGCAGCACCTTGTGGCCGACGGTCACTTCGTCGCCGATTGTCAGCGGGAAGCCGTCGGGGTTGTAGGGGCCGGCGTGGGTGATGTGCAGCACGCTGCCGTCCTGGATGCTGGTACGGCTGCCGATGCGGATGCGGTGCATGTCGCCGCGCACGGTGACCAGCGGCCACACCGAGCTGTCGGCGCCGATCTCGATGTCGCCGATGAGCACGGCGCTGGGGTCGACGAAGACGCGCTCGCCGAGTTGCGGCGTTTTACCCTGATACGAACGTATGGCCACGATAGCTTTCCTTCAGGCTGCGGATGACGCCGATTGTATTTAAGATGGCCGGGTGTTTCCTCAGCCAAGGTTGCCACCGTGAGCGCGAATCCCCTTCTGCAGAACTACGACCTGCCGCCCTTCTCCGCCATCCGCCCCGAGCACGTGAAGCCGGCCATCGAGCAGATCCTCGCCGACAACCGCGCGGCCATCGCGCGCATCCTCGCCGAACAGGGCGCGAACCCGGGCTGGGATGGCCTGGTCCTGGCCATGGACGAGCTGCACGCGCGCCTGGGCGCCGCCTGGAGCCCGGTCAGCCACCTCAACGCCGTCTGCAACAGCGCCGAGCTGCGCGAGGCCTACGAAGGCTGCCTGCCGATGCTCTCGGCCTACTGGACCGAACTGGGCCAGAACCGCGAGCTGTTCAAGGCCTACGAGGCCCTGGCCGGCAGCCCCGCCGCGGCGAGCTTCGACCTGGCCCAGAAGACCATCCTCGAACACGCCCTGCGCGACTTCCGCCTGTCGGGCATCGACCTGCCAGCCGAGCAGCAGAAGCGCTACGCCGAGATCCAGGCGCGCCTGTCCGAGCTGGGCAGCCGCTTCTCCAACCAGCTGCTCGACGCCACCCAGGCCTGGACCAAGCACGTCACCGATGAGGCGGCCCTGGCCGGGCTGACCGACTCGGCCAAGGCGCAGATGCAACAGGCCGCGCAGGCCAAGGGCCTGGACGGTTGGCTGATCAGCCTGGAATTCCCCAGCTACTTCGCGGTGATGACCTACGCCCAGGACCGCGCCCTGCGCGAAGAAGTCTACGCCGCCTACTGCACCCGCGCCTCCGACCAGGGCCCCAACGCCGGGCAGAACGACAACGGCCCGGTGATGCAGGAAATCCTCGACCTGCGCCAGGAGCTGGCGCGCCTGCTGGGCTATGCCAACTTCTCGGCGCTGTCGCTGGCGACCAAGATGGCCGAGTCGCCCGAGCAGGTGCTGCACTTCCTGCGCGACCTGGCGGTGCGCAGCAAACCCTACGCCCAGCAGGACCTCGACCAGCTCAAGGCCTACGCCGCCGAACAGGGCTGCGCGCAGCTGCAGAGCTGGGATTCGGGCTACTACGGCGAGAAGCTGCGCGAGGCGCGCTACAGCGTGTCCCAGGAAGCGCTGCGCGCGTACTTCCCGGTGGACAAGGTGCTGTCCGGCCTGTTCGCCATCGTGCAGAAGCTGTACGGCATCCAGATCCGCGAGCTGCACGACTTCGAGCGCTGGCACCCGGACGTGCGCCTGTTCGAGATCGAGGAGCACGGCCAGCACGTCGGGCGCTTCTACTTCGACCTCTACGCCCGCGCCAACAAGCGCGGCGGCGCCTGGATGGACGGCGCCCGCGACCGCCGCCGTGACGCCGCCGGCCAGCTGATCGCCCCGGTGGCCTACCTGGTGTGCAACTTCACCCCGGCGGTGAACGGCAAGCCGGCGCTGCTGACCCACGACGAAGTCACCACCCTGTTCCACGAGTTCGGCCACGGCCTGCACCACCTGCTGACCCGCGTCGAGCACGCCGGCGCCTCGGGCATCAACGGCGTGGCCTGGGACGCGGTGGAGCTGCCCAGCCAGTTCATGGAGAACTGGTGCTGGGAACCCGAGGGCCTGGCACTGATCTCCGGCCACTACGAGACCGGCGCCCCCCTGCCGCAAGACATCCTGGAGAAGATGCTGGCGGCGAAGAACTTCCAGTCCGGCCTGATGATGGTCCGCCAACTGGAGTTCTCGCTGTTCGACTTCGAGCTGCACACCAGCCACGGCGACGGCCGTAGCGTGCTCGACGTACTCAACGGCGTGCGCGACGAGGTGGCGGTGATGCGCCCGCCGGCGTACAACCGCTTCGCCAACAGCTTCGCGCACATCTTCGCCGGTGGCTACGCGGCCGGTTACTACAGCTACAAGTGGGCCGAGGTGCTGTCGGCGGATGCCTTCTCGCGCTTCGAGGAGGAAGGCGTGTTCAACCCGCAGACCGGCGCCGCCTTCCGCGAGGCCATCCTGGCCAAGGGTGGCTCCCAGGAGCTGATGGCGCTGTTCGTCGCCTTCCGCGGCCGCGAGCCGTCGATCGACGCGCTGCTGCGCCACTCCGGCCTGACCGGGGAGGCTGCGTGATGGCCGAGGTGAAGAAGCGCTTCATCGCCGGCGCCGTGTGCCCGGCCTGCAGCGAGCAGGACAAGATAGTGATGTGGGACGAGGACGGCGTGCCGCACCGCGAGTGCGTGGCCTGCGGCTACGCCGATACCCTCAATGCCCAGGGCCAGTCGGTGCCGAAGGAGCTGGCCACGCGGGTCAACGTCACCGGCCTGAAGAAACCGGCCGATCCGAAGGTGCAGGGGGTGCAGTTCTTTCCCAATCCGAAGTTGAAGAAGAAGGATTGAGGTAGGGGCGGGCTTGCTTGCGAAGGGTGCTCACCTGTGGTTTCGGTGTATTGGGCCGGCCCCGCTCCCTCTCCCTAACCCTCTCCCTGAAGGGAGAGGGGACCGTTCGGTATCAAGCGCATTTTCAGCTCTCGCCGGAGACTCCAGGGTTGCCGGCTTGCACGAAAGCGGGCGTCGGCACGGATCCCCTCTCCCTTCAGGGAGAGGGCTGGGGAGAGGGGACGGAGTCAATCCGCAAGCCAAGCCCCACCGGCTAGCCCCCTTCGCGAGCAAGCTCGCTCCTACAACCCCTTCCCCCTCCTCACCAACCACTCCTCCAGCGCCGCCGCCGGCAGCGGCCGCGAGAACAGGTAGCCCTGGGCCACCGGGTAGCCCTGCTGGCGCAGCAGTTCCAGTTGCGCCTCGTCCTCCACCCCTTCGGCGATCACCATCAGCTCCAGGCTGCGGCCGATGTTCATCACCGCGTCGGTCAGCGCCTGGGCCGCCGTGCCTTCGCGCAGGTCGGCGACGAAGCTGCGGTCGAGCTTCAGCTCGCGGATCGGCAGGCGGTGCAGGTAGCCGAGGCTGGAGTAGCCGGTGCCGAAGTCGTCCATCGACAGGCGCACGCCCAGGCCGTGCACGGCACGGAGGATGTCGAGGGTCGCCGGGTGGTTGTCCAGCAGCATGCCTTCGGTGATTTCCACCACCAGGTCGCTGCCGGCCAGGCCGTTGCGGCGCAGCAGGTCCTGCAGGCGGGCCGGCAGGTCGGGGTCGCGGAAGTCGGCGGGGGACAGGTTGACCGCCACCGCCGGGATGTGGATGCCGCGCCGGCGCCAGTCGGCCAGTTGCCGGCAGGCCTCGCGCAGCACCCACTGGCTGAGTTCGCCGATGATGCCGCACTCCTCGGCCAGGGCGATGAAGCGGTTCGGCGCCACCGCGCCGAGTTGCGGGTGGCGCCAGCGGGCCAGGGCTTCCACGGCGTGCACGCCGCCGTCGTCCAGGCGCACCTGGGGCTGGTAGTGCAGGCTCAGGGTCTGGCGCTGCACGGCCTCGCGCAGCGCGCTTTCCAGGGCCAGGCGCTCCTGGGCGCGCTGGTTCATTTCGTCGCTGAAGAAACGATAGCTGCCACGGCCGCCGTTCTTCGCCTGGTACATGGCGATGTCGGCGCGGTGCAGCAGTGTCTCCATGTCCCGGCCGTTGCTGGGGAACAGGCTGATGCCGATGCTCGCCAGGGTGATCAGGCTGACGCCGGCCACCCGGTGCGCCAGGGCCAGGCGGGCGAGGATGCGTTCGGCGACCTGCGAGGCGAGCAGGCCGCCGCAGTATGGCAGCACCACCACGAACTCGTCGCCCGACAGGCGCCCCACCAGGCCCTGCTCGCGCACCACCTCCTGCAGGCGCGCCGCCACCAGGCGCAGCAGCTCGTCACCAGCCGGGTGGCCGAGGGAGTCGTTGATCTGCTTGAAGCGGTCCAGGTCGATGAACAGCACCGCCATTTCCGCCTCGTCGTCCTCGATGCGCGTCATCGCCTGCTCGGCCTCGGCCAGCAGCAGGCTGCGGTTGGGCAGGCCGGTGAGGGTGTCGTAGAAGGCCAGTTGGCGGATGTGCGCGCGGGCCTCCTCGCGCTCCAGGGCCAGGGCGACGAGGGGCAGGCTGACGTCCACCAGGCGCAGGTGCAGCTCGTCCGGGCCGCGGCACTGCTCGTAGTAGAAGGCGAAGGTACCGATGACGCGGCCCTCGCTGTTCTTGATCGGGCTCGACCAGCAGGCCTTCAGCCCCGGGGGCACCAGGTGGCGGTAGTCGTCCCACAGCGGGTCGCTGGCGATGTCGCTGACCATCACCGCCTTGCCGCGGTAGGCCGCGGTGCCGCAGCTGCCGGCGCGGGGGCCCATGCGGGCGCCCTCGATGGACCGCGAGAAGTCCTCCGGCAGGCTCGGCGCGGCCAGCGGGTGCATGCGCCCCTGGGCATCCACGCGCAGGATCGAGGCCTTGACCTCCGGGGCGATGCGCTCCACCTCGCGGCACACCAGGTCCATCACGTCCACCAGCGGGCGCTCGCGCACCAGGGCGTCGAGTACCTTGTTCTGCAGCACCTCGTGCAGCTTGGTGTGGGTGATGTCGGTGAGCAGCATCACCGAGTTCACCGGCTGGCCGCGGGCATCGAGGATGGGGTTGGCCACCACCGAGCACCACAGCGGCCGGCCGATCAGGTCGCGCACCAGTTCCTCGCTGCGGAACAGCCCGGCGCCGGCCTGGCGCCAGCGCCGCACGCTGGCCTGGGGCACCTGCAGCAGTTCCGAGGGGTAGCGCCCCAGGGCCTGCTCGGCGTTCCAGCCGAACATGCGGCTGAAGCCGGCGTTGACGTAGAGGATGCGCCCCTCGCGGCCGGTGACGATGACCGCGTTGTCGGTCTCGTTGGCGGCCAGCGAGAGCACGTCCATCTGCTCGCGCTGGCGGCGCTGCAGGGTGCAATCCTTGACGAAGGCGGTGAGCAGGCGCTTGCCGTCGAACTCGATGTGCGAGATCGACATCGAGCCCCACAGCCGGCTGCCATCGCGGCAGCGCATCGGCACCTCGCTGCGGCTGCCGGCTATGCCCTCGGTGTCCAGGCTGGCGTCCAGGCGCGAGCGCACCTCGTCGGGCAGCAGCAGGCCGACGTCCTGCCCCAGCACCGCCTCGCGGGAATAGCCCCAGAGGCGCTCGGCGGCGGCGTTGAACAGCAGCACGCGGTTGTTCTCGTCGAGCACCACCACACCGTCGATGGCCTGTTCGAGAATCTGCGCGAAGACGTCCGGGAGCTGATCGTAGGGCATTGCTGGCATCCATCTCGGAAACGCACTTGGGCTCTCTTCCTGCATGACAGTGCCCTCGGGTGGCCCACCAGGAAAGCGTAGTGGCTGAAATACTGGCACGACTAATAGCCATTTGACATATCGCCATGGTCGACTATCTCGGAAACATTGGAAGGCCACAGCGCCGCCCGGCGGACTAGGCTATTAGGCATTTCCCGGAAGGAGCCCGCAGTGCCCCCTCGCCCCC
>NZ_QGSL01000107.1:1340125-1348670 GCF_003176655.1 Pseudomonas sp. RW407
ATGGGTTTCGCAAAGGCTCAACCCATCCTACGCAGAGCAGCCGGGTTCGCGCTTCACCCGTGGCATCTCGATGCCGTGCTGCTTCACCCGCCGGTACAGCGTCGCCCGCGAAATGCCCAGGGCCTGGGCCGCGGGGCCCGGCTGCCAGCGGTGGCGCACCAGGGCGTCGAGCAGGGCCTGGCGCTCGGGGCTGGCGGGGGCTTCATGGGCCGGCTGGGCGGCGGCGCCGCGCAGTTCCTCGGGCAGGTCTTCCAGGCGGATGCTCTCGCCGGAGCAGATGGCGCAGGCGTAGCGCAGCACGTGGCGCAGCTGGCGTACGTTGCCCGGCCAGCGGTAGCCCAGCAGGCATTCCAGCGCGGCCTCGCCCAGGCCCAGGCGCAGGCCGCAGCGTGACGCTTCCTCGTCGAGGATGCGGTTGAGCAGCGCCAGCTTGTCGCTGCGCTCGCGCAGCGGCGGCAGTTCGAAGCGCGCGCCGCTGAGGCGGAAGTACAGGTCCTCGCGGAATTCCCCGGCGGCCACCAGGGCCGCCAGGTCGCGGTGGCTGGCGCAGATCACCTGGATGTCCACCGCCTGCCGCCGGGCCGCGCCCAGCGGCGCCACCTCGCCTTCGGCCAGCACCCGCAGCAGGCGCGTCTGCAGGGCCAGGGGCATGTCGCCGATCTCGTCGAGGAACAGGGTGCCGCCGTCGGCCTGCTGCAGCAGGCCGCGCATGCCCTTGCGCTCGGCGCCGGTGAAGGCGCCGGCGACGTAGCCGAACAGCTCGCTCTCGATCAGGCTCTCGGGGATGGCCGCGCAGTTCAGTGCGACGAAGGGCTTGTCGCGCCGGGCGCTGGCCTCGTGCAACTGGCGGGCGAAGACTTCCTTGCCGGCGCCGGTCTCGCCGTGGACCAGCACCGGCAGGTTGCGGTCCTTCACCCGCACCGCCAGGCGCAGGCTCTCGGCCACGCGCGGGTCGAGCCGGGTGGCGTCCGTGGCCGGCATGGCCACGCTGACCGCCCGCTTCGGCGCGCTGAGGCGCACGTGCAGGCCGTGCTCGGCGACGTGACGCGGGCTTTCGTCGGCGGCGGCGCGCAGCAGGTCGAGGTCGAAGACTTCGCCGATGTGCTGCGGCAGTTGCCCATAGCGCGCCTGCAGGTAGCGCCGCGCCTCCGGGTTCAGCGCCAGCAGGCGGCCGTCGGCGTCCCAGGCGAACAGGTAGTCCGGCTGGCTGTCGACGTAGCCGGGCGCCGCGTGCGCGCGCAGCACCCACTGGCCGCGGGTGCTGTGCATGAAGAAGGCGTTCTCGATCTGCCGCGCGCTCTGCACCGTCATCTGGCGGATCAGGTGCTGGCTGCGGCGGTCGTCCGGGGATTCCACGGCGGACACGTCGAGCACCCCGAGCAGTTCGCCCCAGGGGTCGAACACCGGCGCCGCCGAGCAGGTCAGGCCGATGAAGGCGGCGCGGAAGTGGTCGCGCTTGTGCACTGTCACCGGCACGCCGTTGGTCAGCACCGCGGCCACCCCGCAGGTGCCCTCCTCGCCTTCCGACCAGCAGGTGCCCAGGTACAGCCCGGCGCGCCGGCAGTCGCCGCGGATGGCGGATTCCACGCGGTAGTCGATGGTGCGGCCCTGGGCGTCGGTGAGCAGCACGCAGTAGTCGGCGTCGCGCACCTGGCCGTGCAGGCGCGAGACCTCCTCGCCGGCGATGCGCAGGAAGCTCTCGGCGCGCTCGCGGCATTCCCTGAGCACGCTCTGGCTGAGGATGCGCGGCCCCTGCAGCGAACCCGGGTCGAGATGGTGCTGTTCCATCGACCGCCGCCAGGAGTCGAGGATCAGATTCGGCACCGGGGCTTCGGGCTGGCGCCCGGCGTGGCGCAACACGCGGCTGACGCAGTCCACGTGGGCTTTCGAGTAGGCAGGCAGCATGGGGCCTCCACGGCTCGTTCCTTGTTCTTGTGCCGGTCATTTAAGCCCCGCACCGCCGGCACCACAAGCGCCGCGGACGGCCGGCCCCCGGGTGAGACGCAGCGTCTCGGCGTCTCGCCGGGGCGCCGTGCAGGTTGACATGGCGCGTCTCACCCCGCGCCCCGCGAAGCGGCCCCGTAAGCGCGGACGGGCCGCTCTGGCACGCGCCATTCCGCCCTGCAGGCCGTTCCCTGGCACCGCCCTTGCTCCAGCCCTGGCGACACCGGGACGCCGTCCCGCACCCCACAACAACAACCAGAGGTGCGTCATGTCCGTTACTGCCCCTTCGCAATTCTCCCTGGCCGGCCGGCTCGCCCTGGTCACCGGCGGTGGCCGCGGCATCGGCCTGGGCATCGCCCGCAGCCTGGCCATGGCCGGCGCCGAACTGGTGATAGCCGACCTCGACCAGGCCCTGGCCGAGGAAGGCGCCGCCCAGGTCCGCGCCCTCGGCGGCCAGGCCCTGGCGCTGACGGTGGACGTCGGCAGCCCGCAGAGCGTGCAGGCCCTGCTCGGCGAGATCGAACGCCAGCGCGGCCGCCTCGACGTGGCGGTGAACAACGCCGGGATCATCAGCATCCACAAGGTCACCGAGCTGAGCGTCGAGGACTGGGACCGGGTGATGAACGTCAACGCCCGCGGCGTGTTCCTCTGCTGCCAGGCGGAACTGGCGCTGATGCGCGCGCAGCGCTTCGGGCGGATCATCAACGTCGCCTCCATCGCCGGCAAGGTCGGCTTCCCGGACCTGGCCCACTACAGCGCCTCGAAGTTCGCCGTGGTCGGCTTCAGCAACGCCCTGGCCAAGGAGGTGGCGCGCGAGGGCATCACCGTCAACGCGCTGTGCCCGGGCATCGTCGGCACCGGCATGTGGCGCGGCGAGCAGGGCCTTTCCGGGCGCTGGGCGCAGCCGGGCGAGAGCGAGGCGCAGTCCTGGGAACGCCACCAGGCCAGCCTGCTGCCCCAGGGCGAGGCGCAGACCGTGGAAGACATGGGCCAGCTCGCCGTGTACCTGGCCTGCGCGCCCCACGTCACCGGCCAGGCCATCGCCGTCGACGGCGGCTTCTCGCTGTGAGCGCGGCCATGCCCCTGCGCGTCGGCATCATCGCCAACCCGGCCTCGGGCCGCGACCTGCGCCGGCTGACCGCCAACGCCGGGCTCTACTCCAGCACCGACAAGGCCGCGGTGGTGCAGCGCCTGCTCGGCGCGTTCGGCGCCACCGGGGTGGACGAAGTGCTGCTGCCGCCGGACATGACCGGCATCGCCGCCGCCGTGCTCAAGGCCAGCGCCGGCCGCCACGCCCGCGACAGCCGCTGGCCGCGCCTGGAGTTCCTCGACATGCCGCTGCGCCAGAGCGTGGAGGACACCCGCCTCGCCGCGCGGATGCTGGCCGCACGGGAGGTCGCCCTGGTGGCCGTGCTCGGCGGCGACGGCACGCACAAGGCGGTGGCCGCCGAGGTCGGCGACATTCCCCTGCTGTGCCTGTCCACCGGCACCAACAACGCCTTCCCGGAACTGCGCGAGGCCACCGGCGCCGGCCTGGCCGGCGGGCTCTACGCCGGCGGGCGCATCCCGGCGGAAATCGCCCTGCGGCGCAACAAGCGCCTGCGGGTGCGGCTGCCGGCGCGGGGCATCGACGAGATCGCCCTGGTGGAAGTCGCGGTCTCCCCGCTGACCTTCACCGGCGCCCGCGCCATCAGCCGCGCCGAGGACCTGGCGGAAATCTACGCCGCCTTCGCCGAGCCTCACGCCATCGGCCTGTCGTCGCTGTGCGGGCTGTGGAACCCGGCGTCGCGGCGATGCCCGCGCGGCAGTTGGCTGCGCCTGGGCCCGCAGGCCGACGAGGCGCTGCTGGCGCCCCTGGCCCCGGGCCTGCTGCAGGCCTGCGGCATCGTCGCCAGCGGCAGCCTGGAACCAGGCGTGCCGCGCCTGCCGCTGCTGAGCGCCGGCACCCTGGCCCTGGACGGCGAACGCGAGATCGAGTTCGCCGCCAGCGACCGCCCCAGCATCACCCTCGAACTCGACGGCCCGCTGAGCATCGACGTCGAGGCCGCCCTGGCCTTCGCCGCCTGCCATCGCCTGCTGGCCGTTCCTGGCAAGCCCGTGAACCACCCTGGAGAACAACAAGATGTCCACGCTATCGACTGAGCAATTGCTCCACGCCTACCGTGTGATGCGCACCATCCGCGCCTTCGAGGAACGCCTGCACGTGGAGTTCGCCACCGGCGAGATCCCCGGCTTCGTGCACCTGTACGCCGGCGAGGAAGCCTCCGCCGCCGGGGTCATGGCGCACCTCGACGACGAGGACTGCATCGCCTCCACCCACCGCGGCCATGGCCACTGCATCGCCAAGGGCGTGGACGTGTACGGGATGATGGCCGAGATCTACGGCAAGAAGACCGGCGTCTGCCAGGGCAAGGGCGGCTCCATGCACATCGCCGACCTGTCCAAGGGCATGCTCGGCGCCAACGGCATCGTCGGCGCCGGCGCGCCCCTGGCGGCGGGCGCGGCGCTGGCCGCCAAGCTCAAGGGCAACCGCTCGGTGGCGGTGGCCTTCTTCGGCGACGGCGGCTCCAACGAAGGCGCGGTGTTCGAGGCGATGAACCTGGCCTCGGTGTGGAACCTGCCGTGCATCTTCGTCGCCGAGAACAACGGCTATGCCGAGGCCACGGCCTCGAACTGGTCGGTGGCCTGCGACCACATCGCCGACCGCGCCGCCGGCTTCGGCATGCCCGGGGTGACGGTGGACGGCTTCGACTTCTTCGCCGTGCACGAGGCCGCCGGCGCCGCCGTGGAGCGCGCCCGCGCCGGCGAAGGGCCGTCGCTGATCGAGGTGAAGCTGACCCGCTACTACGGCCACTTCGAAGGTGACGCCCAGACCTACCGCGCGCCCGACGAGGTCAAGCACTACCGCGAGACGCGCGACTGCCTGATGCAGTTCCGCGAGCGCACCACCCGCGCCGGCCTGCTCCAGGCCGCGGCGCTGGACGCCATCGACACGGAAGTGGAAGCGAGCATCGAGGAAGCCGTGGCGCGCGCCAAGGCCGATCCCAAGCCCTCGCCCGCCGACCTGCTGAGCGACGTGTACGTCGCCTATCCCTGACATTCCCGCGCCGAGCGCTTCCCCGTCACCCCCGCGAACGCGGGGGCCCAGCGACTCGGCCCAGAAGAACAATGAGAGGAGAGCCATCATGGCCAGAAAGATCAGCTACCAGCAGGCCATCAACGAAGCCCTGGCCCAGGAAATGCGCCGCGACCAGACGGTGTTCATCATGGGCGAGGACAATGCCGGCGGCGCCGGCGCACCCGGCGAGGACGACGCCTGGGGCGGCGTGCTCGGCGTCACCAAGGGCCTCTACCACCAGTTCCCCGGCCGCGTGCTGGACACCCCACTATCGGAGATCGGCTACGTCGGCGCCGCGGTGGGCGCCGCAACCCGCGGCCTGCGCCCGGTGTGCGAGCTGATGTTCGTCGACTTCGCCGGCTGCTGCCTGGACCAGATCCTCAACCAGGCCGCCAAGTTCCGCTACATGTTCGGCGGCAAGGCGGTCACCCCGCTGGTGATCCGCACCATGGTCGGCGCCGGCCTGCGCGCCGCCGCCCAGCACTCGCAGATGCTCACCGCGCTGTGGACGCACATCCCCGGGCTGAAGGTGGTCTGCCCGTCCTCGCCTTACGACGCCAAGGGCCTGCTGATCCAGGCCATCCGCGACAACGACCCGGTGATCTTCTGCGAGCACAAGCTGCTCTACTCGATGCAGGGCGAGGTGCCGGAAGAGCTGTACAGCGTGCCGTTCGGCGAAGCCAACTTCCTGCGTGACGGCGACGACGTGACCCTGGTGACCTACGGGCGCATGGTCCACCTGGCCATGGACGCCGCCGCCAGCCTGGCGCGCCAGGGCATCTCCTGCGAGGTGCTGGACCTGCGCACCACCAGCCCGCTGGATGCCGACAGCATACTCGAAAGCGTGGAGAAGACCGGGCGCCTGGTGGTGATCGACGAAGCCAACCCACGCTGCTCGCTGGCCACCGATATTTCCGCATTGGTCGCCGAACAGGCCTTCGACGCCCTCAAGGGGCCGATCCGCCAGGTCACCGCGCCGCACACCCCGGTGCCCTTCTCCGACGCCCTGGAGGACCTGTACATCCCCAGCGCGGCGAAGATCGAGGCCACGGTGCTGGAGCTGGTGCAAGGGAGGAAGGTGGCATGAGCCGGATCCATACCCTGACCATGCCCAAGTGGGGCCTGTCGATGACCGAAGGCCGCATCGACGCCTGGCTCAAGCAGGACGGCGACGCCATCGAGAAAGGCGACGCGGTGCTCGACGTGGAGACCGACAAGATCAGCAGCAGCGTCGAGGCGCCCTTCTCCGGCGTGCTGCGGCGCCAGGTGGCGCGCGAGGACGAGACGCTGCCGGTGGGCGCGCTGCTGGGCGTGGTGGTCGAGGGTGAGGCCAGCGAGGAAGAGATAGACGCGGTGGTGGAGCGCTTCCAGGCCGAATTCGTCCCTGGCGGCGACGGCGAGGCCGACAGCGGCCCGGCGCCGCAGAAGGTCGAGCTGGACGGCCGCGTGCTGCGCTACTTCGAGCGCGGCGAAGGCGGCGTACCGCTGCTGCTGATCCACGGCTTCGGCGGCGACCTCAACAACTGGCTGTTCAACCACGAGGCGCTGGCCGCCGGGCGCCGCGTCATCGCCCTCGACCTGCCGGGCCACGGCGAGTCGGGCAAGGCGCTGCAGCGCGGCGACCTGGACGAGCTGAGCGGCGCGGTGCTGGCCCTGCTCGACCACCTGGACATCGAGCAGGTGCACCTGGCCGGGCACTCCATGGGCGGCGCCGTGGCACTGAACACCGCGCGCCTGGCGCCCCGGCGGGTGCGCTCGCTGAGCCTGCTGGCCAGCGCCGGCCTGGGTGCCGAGATCAACGGCGGCTACCTGCAGGGCTTCGTCGAGGCCGGCAACCGCAATGCCCTCAAGCCACAGCTGGTGCAGCTGTTCTCCGACGCGGCGCTGGTCACCCGGCAGATGCTGGAAGACATGCTCAGGTTCAAGCGCCTGGAAGGCGTGGACGCGGCGCTGCGCCAGCTCACCGGCAAACTGTTCGCCGACGGCCGCCAGCAGGTGGACCTGCGCGGCGTGCTGGAGGCCGGCGGGCACCCGGCGCTGGTGATCTGGGGCGAGGCCGACGCCATCATCCCGGCCAGCCACGCCCAGGGCCTGAACGCCGAGGTCCACGTGCTGCCGGCGCAGGCGCACATGCTGCAGATGGAGGCAGCCGAGGCGGTCAACGCCCTGCTGCTGGACTTCCTCGAACGCCATTGACCGACGAGGGCCCGGCCGCGCGGCCGGGCCCCGGGAGACGACCATGACAATCCCCCCCAACAGCATGCGCGCGGCGGTCTGGCACGGGCGCAACGACATCCGCGTGGAAAGCGTGCCACTGCCCGGCGAGCCGCCGCCCGGCTGGGTGCAGATCCGCGTGCACTGGTGCGGCATCTGCGGCTCGGACCTGCACGAGTACGTCGCAGGCCCGGTGTTCATCCCGGTGGAGGCGCCGCACCCGCTCACCGGCATCAAGGGCCAGTGCATCCTCGGCCACGAGTTCTGCGGCGAGATCGTCAAGCTCGGCGAGGGCGTCGAGGGCTTCGCCGCCGGCGAGGTGGTGGCCGCCGACGCCTGCCAGCACTGCGGCACCTGCTACTACTGCCGCCACGGCCTGTACAACATCTGCGAGAACCTGGCCTTCACCGGGCTGATGAACAACGGCGCCTTCGCCGAATGGGTGAACGTGCCGGCCAACCTGCTGTACAAGCTGCCCGACGGCTTCCCGGCCGAGGCCGGCGCGCTGATCGAGCCGCTGGCGGTGGGCATGCACGCGGTGAAGAAGGCCGGCAGCCTGCTGGGGCGCAACGTGGTGGTGGTCGGCGCCGGCACCATCGGCCTGTGCACCATCATGTGCGCGAAGGCCGCCGGCGCGGCCCAGGTGATCGCCCTGGAGATGTCCTCGGCGCGCAAGGCCAAGGCCCGTGAGGTCGGCGCCAGCCACGTGCTCGACCCCAACGAGTGCGACGTGCTGGCAGAGGTGCGCAAGCTCACCCATGGCCTGGGCGCCGACGTCAGCTTCGAATGCATCGGCAACAAGCACACCGCCAAGCTGGCCATCGACGCCATCCGCAAGGCCGGCACCTGCGTGCTGGTGGGCATCTTCGAGGAGCCCAGCGCGTTCAACTTCTTCGAGCTGGTGGCCACCGAGAAGCAGGTGTTCGGCTCCCTGGCCTACAACGGCGAGTTCGCCGACGTGATCGCCTTCATCGCCGACGGCCGCCTGGACATCGCGCCCCTGGTGACCGGGCGCATCGAGCTGGAGCAGATCGTCGAGAAGGGCTTCGAGGAACTGGTGAACAACAAGGAGCACAACGTGAAGATCATAGTGACGCCACGGGCGGCCTGACCTCCGACCTTGGGCCGCAGGCGACGGCCCGGCCCCGGCGCCAGGCCGGGGCTTTTTTTAGGTTCATCGCGCTTTCCCGGGGAAGGCGGCCTTGATTTTCAGGAAGAAGTAGGCGGAGTCCCTGAAGCCATAGGCCATGCGCTTGATCACCTTGATGC
>NZ_QGSL01000107.1:1348680-1376322 GCF_003176655.1 Pseudomonas sp. RW407
GGCGGCCAATGCCTGAAGTGTAAGCCAGCCTTCGGCTCAGGACTCGTTCGGCGGCACCTGGCGCGCGCGGATGGCGTTCACCAGGCGCTTGGCCAGGGCCGGGTAGTTCTCGTCGAAGTGGTGGCCGCCGGGCAGCTCGAGGTTCTCGCCGATGGCCTGGGGCTGGGTGCAGCCGCTCTCGTCCTTCTCGTCGGTGCCGTACACGCAGAGCACCTTGGGCCCGGGCATGCGCGCCAGTTCCGGGCCGGTGGCGGCTTCCTGGCCGGCCTTGCCCAGCCAGCCCTGCACCTCGATCTCGAAGCTGCCGCTGCGCGCCAGGGCCAGCAGCAGCACGGCGCTGACCTGTTGCTTGTCGGCCTCGGGCAGGCGGTTGTAGATGGCCGGCAGCACGTCGGCGCCGAAGGAGTAGCCGGCCAGCACGAAGTGGGTGGCGCCCCACTTCTCGCGGTAGTGCTGCATCAGCAGGGCGAGGTCGGCGGCGCTCTGCTCGGGGCTCTTGTGCTCCCAGAAGTAGCGCAGCGCGTCGATGCCCACCACCGGGTAGCCCAGCTCGGCCATCTGCCCGGCGACGTCGCGGTCCAGGTCGCGCCAGCCGCCGTCGCCGGAGTAGAACAGGGTGACGGTGGGCGACGGCTTGGCGGCCGGCACCTCGACCACCGGGAAGTCGTCGCCGCTGCCCTGGATCAGGCGCTTGAGCTGGTCGTCGAGAACCACCGGCAGGCTGTCGTAGTAGTTGGCGATGACGGTCTCGGCGTTCTGCTGGGTGCGGGCGAAGCGCGCGGTCTCGTCGTCCGGGTTGTCGTTCCAGGCCGCGGTCCAGTGGCCGTGGGGCGCGCTCTGCGGCAGCCTGGGCGTGGCGCAGTCGGGCTTGTCGAGGGCGAAGCCGACCGACAGGGCCTTGGCCTTGTCGCTGTTCTGCCCGGCCAGCCAGCGCCAGGCCCAGGCGCCGCCCTGGTGCACGCCGGCGACCAGGGTGGGCTGGGCGTCGAGCAGGTTCAGCGCGGCCTGCACGCGGTGCTGCTGGGCCACGCAATCGTTGTCCGGGAACAGGAACTGCACCACCCGCGCGCCATTGTCGTGGGCCAGGGCCAGCAGCTGGGCGTCGTCCAGCTTGTTGTCCTGGGGCACCGCCAGCAGCACGGTGGCGGTCGGATGCCTGGCGGGGATGGCCAGGCTCACGGGGCTGCCGTCGGGCAGCTTGCCGTGCTCCAGGCGCGCCTGGGACAGCGGGTGGAGCCACAGCAGCACGGCAGCGGCAGCAGCGGCGATTACCAGTAGCAGGACGATGGCCAACAGGCGCCAGCGACGTTTCGACATATCAGCGTTTCACCAGTCCGGACAGGCCGCCCGCGATCAGGGCGGCGGTATCGGCCAGCGCCACCAGCGGATCCAGTCCGGCGGGCACGGCCAGGTAGCGGGGTTCCCAGTCGGGCTGGAACTTGTCCTTGAAGCGACGCAGCCCCTGGAAGTTGTAGAACTGTTCGCCGCGGTGGAACACCAGCGCGCCCAGGCGCTGCGTCAGCGGCGCGCCACGGCGCGGCTGCAGGCCCGAGAGCGGCACCATGCCGAGGCTGAAGCGGGCGTAGCCGCGTTCCTTGTAGTGCAGGATCAGGCCGAGCATGAGGAATTCCATGGTCATCTTCGGCGCGTCCGGCACCACCCGCATCAGGTCCAGGCTGGCCAGCTCGTGGCTGGCGGTCTCCAGCAGGTTGACGAAGGCCACCGCGCGGCCCTGGTGGCGCACCACGGCGACGCGGAAGTAGCGCAGGTACTCGGGGGTGAAGCGGCCCAGGGAGAAGCCCTTCTCGCGGGTGGCCTTGCCGCCCAGCCAGGCGTCGGAGATCGCCTTGAGCTCCTCCATCGGCGCCTGCCCGGCGTCGTGGAACTCGATGGCCAGGCCGTCGCGCTGGCCGCGGTTCCAGGTGTAGCGCAGGTCCTTCATGTCCTTGCCCTTGGCTTCCAGGTCGAAGCGGCGCAGGTCCACGCGCGCCTCCTCGCCGAGCTTGAGGGCGGTCAGGCCGATGTCCATGTAGAACGGCAGGTTCTCCGCGCGCACCTGGTAGAACACCGGGCGCGCGTGGTGCAGGTCGCAGAGGTCGCGGAACTGCCAGATCAGCTCGGCGCGGGCCTGGGTCGGGCCGATCGGGTCGTACAGCGCCACCAGGCTGCGGCCGCGGCGGGCGTACATGAGGAAGGCGTCCTGGCTGGGGTGGAACAGCAGGGCCTTGTCGCCGGACAGCGCCAGGCCGCCGTCGGGCTGCTCGGAACGGGCGAGGATGGCGGCGGCGCGGTCCAGTTCCTCGGCGCTCGGCTCGTGGATCGCCGGCGGCGAGGTGCGCAGCAGCCAGGTCAGGCCCACCGCGGCCAGCAGCAGGCAACTGCCCAGGGCCGCGCGCAGGCCACGGGGGGCGTCGGCGTCGAGGGCGAACTGCCACCACAGCTCGTGGCTGTAGGGCACGTCCTGGTAGGCGAACAGGAACAGCCAGATGGACGCCGCCACCACGCAGGCGGCCGCTGCCAGGTACAGCGGCGAGAAGGGCACTTCCATCAGCCGGCTGCGGCGGTAGAAGGAGCGGCGGAAGATCGCCAGCAGCAGGGCGGTGACGCCGAGGATCAGCGCTTCCTCCCAGTCCACGCCCTTGAGCAGCGACAGCACCGCGCCGCTGAGCAGCAGCACCAGGGTGATCGCCCAGGCCGCCGACAGCCGCCGGCGCAGGCCCTGGGCCAGCAGCAGGCAGAGCACGCCGATCAGGCTGGCGGCGAAGTGCGAGGCATCCACCAGGCGGTGCGGGACCAGGAAGTCCAGCTCGTCCAGGCGGGTGTCGATGGACGGGGTGGCGCCGGAGAACAGCAGGACAATGCCGGAAATGAACACCAGCACCGCCAGCACCGGCGCAGCCAGGCCGGACGCCACGCGCATCGCCTGGCGCGCCAGGAGCATGCGCCGCGCCTCGACCACCAGCAGCAGCAGGCAGGCCAGCAGCAGCGGCAGCACCACATAGATGAGGCGATACATCAGCAGGGCGGCGGCCAGGGGCGCGGCGCCCAGCTGGCCGGCGAAGGCCGCCAGCAGGATCGCCTCGAACACCCCGACGCCGCCGGGCACGTGGCTGAGCACGCCGGCGGCCAGGGCGATCATGTAGACCAGCAGGAAGGCGCCGAACGGCGGCGCCTCGGGCAGCAGCAGGTAGAGCACGGTGGCGGCGGCGGCCACGTCCAGCGCGGTGATCACCAACTGCAGCAGCGACAGGCGCAGGCCCGGCAGGCGCACCGTGCGGCGGCCTATGCGGATCAGCTGGCTGTCCGGCGACGGTTGCTCCGGCTCGCGGCGCCGCTCCATGCCGACCACCAGCAGCACGCAGAAGGCCAGGATGGCCACCGCCAGGGTCGCCACCAGCCACTGCGGCAGGTTCAGCGCCAGGGCGGCGTCGGGCAGGTCGCTGAGCGCGGCCATGGCCGCCAGGATCGGCAGCGCGCAGCCCAGGGACAGGCTGGCGAACAGCGTCATGCGCGCCACTTCCATGGCGTTCAGCCCGGCGCGGGCGTACAGGCGGTAGCGCACCGAACCGCCGGAAAGCATCGACAGGCCCACCGCGTTGCCGATGGCGAAGGCGCTGAAGCCGCCGGTCAGCAGCGTCGGCAGCGGCAGCTTCACCCCGGCGAAGCGGGTGGCCGACCACTCGTAGCCGAGCAGGCAGATGAACCCCGCGACCGTCGCGGCCAGGGCGCCGAACAGCGCGTCGCCGGGGATGTCGAGGATGGCGTCGTGCAGGGAATAGGGATCGATGTCGCGCAGCAGGTGGTAGCAGGCCACCAGCGCCAGGGCGAACAGCAACAGGGTGACGCCGACGCCGATGGCCTGGCGGTGGGCGCCGAGCCGTTCGATCAGGCGGGGGCGGGAAGGGGCGCTGGCAGTTTCCGGAGTCTCAGGCGCGGTGGAGTCGACGCGCATCGGGCACCTCATGGCTGTTGCGCGACAGGTGGGGGCACCCTCGCGAATTCCCAAGTCCGTGGGAACAAATGACTGCAATTATGGGGGGCGCAGCCTGGATCAGGCTCGGTCTTTTTCCGCTGTAACGAAAAAAGCCACTCCGCAGAGTGGCTTTTTTCTATGTTGGTTGCGGGAGCTGGATTTGAACCAACGACCTTCGGGTTATGAGCCCGACGAGCTACCAGACTGCTCCATCCCGCGCCGGCCATTCTACTCGGGCTGAACACCCTGTCAATCGATTTTTGCTTTCCGATCAATTATTTAAATTGAGCGCAAACGAAAAAGGCCACTCCGAAGAGTGGCCTTTTCCTTGTGTCTGGTTGCGGGAGCTGGATTTGAACCAACGACCTTCGGGTTATGAGCCCGACGAGCTACCAGACTGCTCCATCCCGCGGCGGCCATTCTACTCAGGACAGCCACCCTGTCAACCGTTTTCTCGGAAAAACTGGTTTTTCTTCAGATGCTTAGCGAAGCAGGGCGGCCCAGGGCGGGCGGCGCGGGCGTTCGCACCGTTTTGCATTACCATGGTGCCTTCACCGAGCACTCAGGAACGGCAGGGGCATTTCCCCGGTGTTCCGGTGCAATTCCGTCCGAGCAGGTTCCGCGTTGAGTTCCCGGCAGCGAAAGATCATCCACATCGATTGCGATTGCTTCTACGCCGCCATCGAGATGCGCGACGACCCCAGCCTTGCGGGCAAGCCGCTGGCCGTGGGCGGTTCGCCGGACAAGCGCGGGGTGGTCGCCACCTGCAACTACGAGGCGCGCGTCTACGGCCTGCACTCGGCCATGGCCATGCGCACCGCGGTCAAGCTGTGCCCGGACCTGACCATCGTGCGCCCGCGCATGGACGTCTACAAAGGCGTGTCGCGGGAAATCCACGGGATCTTCCGCGACTACACCGACCTCATCGAGCCGCTGTCCCTGGACGAGGCCTACCTGGACGTCAGCGACTGCCAGCAGTTTTCCGGCAGCGCCACGCGCATCGCCCAGGACATCCGCCGGCGCGTCTGGTCGTCGCTGGGCATCACGGTCTCGGCCGGGGTGGCGCCGAACAAGTTCCTGGCCAAGATCGCCAGCGACTGGCGCAAGCCCAACGGCCTGTTCGTCATCACCCCCGAGCAGGTCGAGGAATTCGTCGCCGAACTGCCGGTGAAGAAGCTCCACGGCGTGGGCAAGGTCACCGCCGAGAAGCTGGCGCGCCTGGGCGTGCAGGACTGCCAGCAGCTGCGCGACTGGTCGCGCCTGGCGCTGGTGCGCGAGTTCGGCGGCTTCGGCGAGCGCCTGTGGAACCTGGCCCGCGGCATCGACGAGCGCCCGGTGCAGGTGGACAGCCGGCGCCAGTCGATCAGCGTGGAGAACACCTTCGACCGCGACCTGCCCGACGTCGATGCCTGCCTGGCCGAGCTGCCCGGGCTGCTCGACGAGCTGCAGCGGCGCATGCAGCGCCTGGACGCCAGCTACCGGCCGGGCAAGCCCTTCGTCAAGCTGAAGTTCCACGACTTCACCCAGACCACCCTGGAGCAGGCCAACGCCAGCCGCGACCTGGACAGCTACCGGCAACTGCTGAACCAGGCCTTCCAGCGCGGCGCGCGGCCGGTGCGGCTGATCGGCGTGGGCGTGCGCCTGGTCGACCTGCGCGGCAGGGCCGAGCAGCTCAGCCTGTTCTGAGAACCTGCCTGCGATCTGCTGCGCGTCGGCATAACTGCGTCAACGGGTTCTGAGCGTTGTCTGCGCCGGGCAAAAGTCCGATCATGCGCAGCGCGTAGCCAGGGCCCCGAGCATGCGAATCCACGTCACCTTCACCGACCGCGTCGGCATCACCCAGGAAGTCCTGGCGCTGCTGGGCGCGCGCAACCTGAACCTGGACGCGGTGGAGATGGTGCCGCCGAACGTCTATATAGATGCTCCCGAGCTGCGCCAGGAAGTGCTCCACGAGTTGCATGGCGCGCTGCTGCGGGTGCGCGGCGTGCTCTCGGTGCAGATCGTCGACATGCTCCCCGGCCAGCGCCGCAGCCTGCACCTGGACGCGCTGCTGGCGGCCATGGGCGACCCGGTGCTGGCGGTGGACGCCCAGGCCCGGGTGCTCTTCGCCAACCCCCGGCTCATCGACCTGTGCGGCCGCCAGCCGGCCGGCGAGTCGCTGTCCACCCTGTTCGACGAACCGGGCCTGGCCGAGCACCTGGTGGAGAAGGGCTTCCGCCTGCCGATGCACGAGGTCAGCCTCGGCGGCCAGCCGCTGCTGCTGGACGCCACGCCGATCCGCGGCGCCGGCGATGCCCTGGATGGCGGCCTACTGACGCTCTACCCGCCGAGCCGCATCGGCGAGCGCCTGTCGCTGCTGCACCACGACCACGCCGAGGGCCTGCAGGGCCTGATCGGTCGCTCGCCGCCGCTGATGCAGTTGAAGGCGCGGGTGCGCAAGGTCGCCGGGCTGGACGCGCCGCTGCTGATCCAGGGCGAGACCGGCACCGGCAAGGAACTGGTGGCGCGCGCCTGCCATGCCTTGAGCGCACGCCGCGAAGAACCCTTCCTGGCGCTGAACTGCGCGGCGCTGCCGGAGAGCCTGGCCGAGAGCGAGCTGTTCGGCTACGCCTCGGGTGCCTTCACCGGCGCCCAGCGCGGCGGCAAGCCGGGCCTGCTGGAGCTGGCCGACCGCGGCACGGTGTTCCTCGACGAAGTGGGCGAGATGTCGCCCTACCTGCAGGCCAAGCTGCTGCGTTTCCTCAGCGACGGCTGCTTCCGCCGCATCGGCGGCGAGCGCGAGGTGCGGGTGAACGTGCGGGTGCTCTGCGCCACCCACCGCAACCTGGCGAAGATGGTCGGCGAGGGCAGCTTCCGCGAAGACCTCTACTACCGCCTCAACGTCCTCAACCTGCAGGTGCCGCCGCTGCGCGAGCGCGGCCAGGACATCCTGCTGCTGGCCGAGCACTTCCTGCGCCTGGCCTGCACCCAGATCCAGCGCCCGCCGTGCCGCCTGGCGCCGGAAACCCACCCGCTGCTGCTGGGCAACCGCTGGGCCGGCAACGTGCGCCAGCTGCAGAACAAGATCTTCCGCGCCGCGGCCATCGGCGAGGGCGAGGTGATCGGCGTCGAGGACCTGGAAGTGGCCGGCACAGAGCTGGACACCCGCCAGGCCGCCGACGAGGAGGTCACCAGCCTGGAGGAGGCCGTGCAGCAGTTCGAGAAGTCGCTGCTGCAGCGCCTCTACGCGGCCTACCCTTCGACGCGGCAATTGGCCGCGCGCCTGCGCACCTCGCACACCGCCATCGGCCAGCGCCTGCGCAAGTACGGGATCGGCGAGCGCTGAGGGTGGAACGGTTTCGCTCCGGTGGAGCGGTTTCGTTCCATTTGGTGGCGGCCGCGCCAGCCGGGGCCCTGATGCGCTAAAAGCCAGGAGACTCGCTGGTTTTCGTGGAATGATTTCGTTCCAATGGTTGGTTCACGTCTGATGGCATTGTTTTTCAACTAATTGATTTATAAGAATTTTATTTGTCTTGGCATCACCCTTGCTCTCGTGCCGGGAAAAATCGCGAGCCACCCGACGGCTCCAGACGAGACCAAGAGGACGATCCATGACCACCCTGCGCTTCACACCCGACCATGAATGGCTGCGCCTCGAAGCTTCCGGCGAAGTGACCGTCGGCGTCACCGACTATGCCCAGGAAGCCCTCGGCGACGTGGTCTACGTCCAGCTGCCGGAGCTCGGCCGCCATGAGCAGGGCGCCGAAGTGGCGGTGCTGGAGTCGGTGAAGGCCGCCAGCAATATCGTCATGCCGCTGGCCGGCGAGGTCACCGAGGTCAACCCCGCGCTGATCGACGGCCCGGAGCTGGTCAACCAGGCGCCGCTGGCCGACGGCTGGTTCTTCCGCATCCGCCTGGATGACGCCGCCGCCCTCGACACCCTGATGGACCAGGCCGGCTACGAAGCCTACCTGTCCGCCCGCGCCTGAACCGGGGAGCCCGCATGAGCAAGGTCCAACTGAGCACCAGCAACGAATTCATCGCCCGCCACATCGGCCCGCGCGAGGCCGACACCCAGGCCATGCTCGAGCTGGTCGGCTACGCCAGCCTCGACGCCCTGACCGACAGCGTCATCCCCAACAGCATCAAAGGCACCAGCGTGCTCGATGGCAGCGCGGGGCAGGGCGAGGCCCAGGCCCTGGCCGACCTGCGCGCCATCGCCGCGAAGAACCAGTTGCTGCGCAACCACATCGGCCAGGGCTACTACCCCTGCCACACCCCGGCGCCGATCCTGCGCAACCTGCTGGAAAACCCGGCCTGGTACACCGCCTACACCCCCTACCAGCCGGAAATCTCCCAGGGCCGTCTGGAGGCGCTGCTGAACTTCCAGACGCTGATCAGCGACCTGACCGGCATGCAGATCGCCAACGCCTCGCTGCTGGACGAAGCCACCGCCGCCGCCGAGGCCATGACCTTCTGCAAGCGCCTGTCGAAGAACAAGGCCGCCCAGGCCTTCTTCGCCTCCGCCGACTGCCACCCGCAGACCCTCGACGTGCTGCGCACCCGCGCCGAGCCGCTGGGCATCGAAGTGGTGGTCGGTGACGAGGCCGCGCTGCAGGACTTCTCCGCCTACTTCGGCGTGCTGCTGCAATACCCGGCCAGCACCGGCGCGGTCATCGACTACCGCGAGCTGATCGAGCGCGCCCATGCCGCCGGCACCCTGGTGGCAGTGGCTGCCGACCTGCTGGCCCTGACCTTGCTCACCCCGCCGGGCGAATTCGGCGCCGACGTGGTGCTCGGCAGCGCCCAGCGCTTCGGCGTGCCGCTGGGCTTCGGCGGCCCGCACGCGGCCTACTTCGCCACCCGCGACGCCTTCAAGCGCGACATGCCCGGCCGCCTGGTCGGCATCTCCATCGACCGCTTCGGCAACCCGGCGCTGCGCCTGGCCATGCAGACCCGCGAGCAGCACATCCGCCGCGAGAAGGCCACCAGCAACATCTGCACCGCCCAGGTGCTGCTGGCCAACATCGCCAGCATGTACGCCGTCTACCACGGCCCCCGGGGCCTGAGCGACATCGCCCGGCGCGTGCACCGGCTGACCGCCATCCTGGCCGCCGGCCTGGCGCAACTGGGCCACAAGGTCGAGCAGGCATACTTCTTCGACACCCTGAGCATCGCCACCGCGCGCCCGGCCGCCGAAGTCCACGCCGCCGCCCAGGCCGCCGGCCTCAACCTGCGGGTGATCGACGACGGCCGCGTCGGCGTCTCCCTCGACGAGACCTGCGAGCAGGCCGCCGTCGAGGCCCTGTGGGTGGTGTTCGCCGCCGGCCAGGCGCTGCCGGACTTCGCCGCCCTGGCCGCCAGCGTCGGCGACCAGCTGCCGCAAGCCCTGCTGCGCACCTCGGCCTTCCTGCGCCACGAGGTGTTCAACCGCTACCACTCGGAAACCGAGCTGATGCGCTACCTGCGCAAGCTGGCCGACAAGGACCTGGCGCTGGACCGCAGCATGATCCCGCTGGGCTCCTGCACCATGAAGCTGAACGCCGCCAGCGAGATGATCCCGATCACCTGGGCCGAGTTCGGCAACCTGCACCCCTTCGCCCCGGCCGAGCAGGCCGAAGGCTACCGCGCCATGACCCAGGAGCTGGAGGCCATGCTCTGCGCTGCCACCGGCTACGACGCCGTGTCGCTGCAGCCCAACGCCGGCTCCCAGGGCGAGTACGCCGGCCTGCTGGCCATCCGCGCCTACCACGCCAGCCGTGGCGAGGGCCACCGCGACATCTGCCTGATCCCGTCCTCGGCCCACGGCACCAACCCGGCCACCGCCCAGATGGCCGGCCTGCGCGTGGTGGTCACCGCCTGCGACGCGCGCGGCAACGTCGACCTGGCCGACCTCAAGGCCAAGGCCGAGGAGCACCGCGAACGCCTGGCGGCGATCATGATCACCTACCCGTCGACCCACGGCGTGTTCGAGGAAGGCATCCGCGACATCTGCGCCATCGTCCACGACAACGGCGGCCAGGTGTACATCGACGGCGCCAACATGAACGCCATGGTCGGCCTGTGCGCGCCGGGCAGGTTCGGCGGCGACGTCTCGCACCTGAACCTGCACAAGACCTTCTGCATCCCCCACGGCGGCGGCGGCCCGGGCGTCGGCCCGATCGGCGTGAAGGCGCACCTGGCGCCCTTCCAGCCCGGCCACGGCGAGCAGCTCGAACGCAAGGCCGGCGCGGTGAGCGCGGCGCCCTTCGGCAGCGCCAGCATCCTGCCGATCACCTGGATGTACATCCGCATGATGGGCGGCCAGGGCCTCAAGCGCGCGTCCCAGGCGGCCATCCTCGGCGCCAACTACATCGCCCGCCGCCTGGAAGAGCACTACCCGGTGCTCTATACCGGTGAGAACGGCCTGGTGGCCCACGAGTGCATCCTCGACCTGCGCCCGCTCAAGGAAACCAGCGGGATCAACGTCGACGACGTGGCCAAGCGCCTGATCGACTTCGGCTTCCACGCCCCGACCATGTCCTTCCCGGTGGCCGGCACGCTGATGGTGGAGCCCACCGAGAGCGAGTCGAAGCAGGAGCTGGACCGCTTCTGCGACGCCATGATCCGCATCCGCGAGGAAATCCGCGCGGTGGAACGCGGCGAGCTGGACAAGGACGACAACCCGCTGAAGAACGCCCCGCACACCGCGGCGGAGCTGGTCGGCGAGTGGTCGCACCGGTACAGCCGCGAGCAGGCGGTGTACCCGCTGGCCAGCCTGGTGGACGCCAAGTACTGGCCGCCGGTGGGCCGCGTGGACAACGTCTACGGCGACCGCAACCTGGCCTGTTCCTGCCCGTCGATCGCCGACTACCAGGACGCGTGAACCCTTAAGTCCCTGCGCCCGCTCCGGTGGGCGCCGTGGCCGCGGTTGGCGCCGGACGCGCCGGCGCGGCCTTTTTTTCGCCAAGGAGTTGCCATGAGCCTCGCCAAGACGCCGCTGTACGACCTGCACCTGGAACTGGGTGCGAAGATGGTTCCCTTCGCCGGCTACGAGATGCCGGTGCAATACCCCCTGGGCGTGCTCAAGGAGCACCTGCACACCCGCGCCCGGGCCGGTCTGTTCGACGTCTCGCACATGGGGCAGTTGCGCCTGCGCGGCGCGGATGCCGCCGCGGCGCTGGAAAGCCTGGTGCCGGTGGACATCCTCGACCTGCCGCTGGGCCAGCAGCGCTATGCGCTGTTCACCAACGCCGAGGGCGGCATCCTCGACGACCTGATGGTGGCCAATGCCGGCGACCACCTGTTCCTGGTGGTCAACGCCGCCTGCAAGGACCAGGACCTGGCGCACCTGCGCCAGCACATCGGCGACCGCTGCGAGATCGAGTCGCTGTTCGACAGCCACGCCCTGCTGGCCCTGCAGGGCCCGGCGGCGGCCGAGGTGCTGGCGCGCTTCGCCCCGGCAGTGAAGGCGCTGACCTTCATGCAGGTGGCCACGGTCGAGCTGCTCGGCGTGCAATGCAACGTCAGCCGTTCCGGCTACACCGGCGAGGACGGCTACGAGATTTCCGTGCCCGTGGCCCAGGCCGAAGCCCTGGCCCGCGCCTTGCTGGCCGAGGAAGAGGTGCAGCCGATCGGCCTGGGCGCGCGCGACTCGCTGCGCCTGGAAGCCGGCCTGTGCCTGTACGGCCATGACATGGACAGTGCCACCACCCCGGTGGAAGCGAGCCTGGGCTGGGCCATCTCCAAGGTGCGCCGCGCCGATGGCGCGCGCGCCGGCGGCTTCCCCGGCGCCGGGCGGATCTTCGCCCAGCAGCGCGAAGGCGTGGCCAGCAAGCGCGTCGGCCTGCTGCCGCAGGAGCGCGTGCCGGTGCGCGAAGGGGCGGAGATCGTCGACGCCGATGGCGCGGTGATCGGCAAGGTCAGCAGCGGCGGCTTCGGCCCGAGCCTGGGCGCGCCGGTGGCCATGGGCTACGTGGCCGGTGCCCATGCCGCGCTGGACAGCGAAGTCTTCGCCATGGTCCGCGGCAAGCGCGTGCCGATGAAGGTGGCGCGCACGCCCTTCGTGCCGCAGCGGTATTACCGCGGCTGAAGCGCATCGCGGACGGAGTCCGCTCCTACGAAAACCGGGGTAGGGCGTATAACCGTTCGCGGTTATACGCCGTGGTTCCGAGCGCCATGGTCATTCGGGTGCGAAATGAGGCGTCCGAACGGCGGATAACGCTTTGCGTTATTCGCCCTACGCGTTTGCCATGAGGCATGGCATTTCCCTGTAGGAGTGGATTCATCCGCGATTGCGCCGGCAAGGGCGGTGCTCGCTCGTGGCCTCTGTGCCTTGGCTTGACTCCGCGCCCTCTCCCCAGCCCTCTCCCTTCAGGGAGAGGGCTGGGGAGAGGGCGCTCTCAGGCCTGGCGATGGAGTCCCCGGAAGCCTCGTTCGCGAGCAAGCTCGCTCCTACGAAAAGCGCTCAATCCTCCGGCCACATCCGCAGCGCGCGGCTGTCGGCCGAGAGCAGGCGCAGTTCGCCCTTGTCTGTTATTTCCCAGCGCTGCACTTCGCCCAGGGCCTGGAAGAAGCGCTGCTCCTGCTCCATCAGCGCCGGCGCGCACATCCGCCGGGTGCTGCCGGGCTGGCCGAAGCTGAGCTGCTCGCCATCGATCTGGTAGCTGGCGAACCAGTGGTTGCAGCCGGCGTTGCCGAACGCCCGGCCCTGGCCGTCGAAGGTCAGGCTGACGTGGCTGCGGCCCACCAGCGGGCGCTTGCCGATCCATTCCACGCGGTAGGCCTGGTCGCTTTCCGGCTCCGTCGGGTGCTGGGCGCAGCCGGCCAGCAGCAGGGCGCCGAGCAGGGCTGTCAGCGTCTTCTTCATGCTTGCTCCCGGGCCTGGCAGGCGGGGCAGAGGTGGCGGTCGCCGTCCACGCTCCAGCCCAGCTCGGCGATGCGCGCGGTGGCGGCGGGGGCGTGGGCGGCCTTGCCGAGGCTGGCGTCGACGGCGAACTCGAAGTCCAGCATGGTCCCGCAGCCGTCGCACTTGACCTGCCAGTTGAGGATCGACAGCTCCTTGAACACCGGCCCCCTGGCCACCGCGGTCCATTGCCCCGGCGGGTTGATCAGGTGGCGCACCTTGTCCACCGTCAGCGTCATGCTCAGGTCGCGGCTGCCCTTGAGGCTGACCAGCAGGGTGTCGCCGTTCTGGATCGAGCCACCGTTGCCGGTGACCTGGTAGAGGCCCGGGCCGAGCGCGCGGCACTCGTTCAGCGTGTGTTGCGGGTTGAGCAGGTTGTAGCGGAAATCGTGTTGAGCCATGGGTCCTCCGAAAGTCCGCCCATAGTAGGGGAAGTGGCCCGGACTCGCGACCGTGGCGGCGTGGCCACGGCCCTCAGGGTTCGACGAGGTTGACAGGAGCACCTTGGCGCCAGGCTGCGATGTTGTCCAGCGTGGTCCCGGCGATGGCCGCCAGCGCCTCGCGGGTGAGGAAGGCCTGGTGCGCGGTGATGATCACGTTGGGGAAGGTCAGCAGGCGCGCCAGCACGTCGTCCTGCAGCGGCAGGTCGGAGCGGTCGGCGAAGAAGATCTCCGCTTCCTCCTCGTAGACGTCCAGCCCCAGGTAGCCCAGCTGGCCGCTCTTGAGCGCCTCGATCAGCGCCGGGGTGTCCACCAGCGCGCCGCGGCCGGTGTTGATCAGCATGGCGCCGCGCTTCATGCGCTGCAGGCTGTCGGCGTTGACCAGGTGGCGGGTGGCGTCGTTGAGCGGGCAGTGCAGGCTGATCACGTCGGACTCGGCGAGCAGTTGGTCGAGGCCGACGAAGCGCCCGCCGAGGGTCTCGATGGCCGGGTTGGGGTAGGGATCGTAGGCCAGTATCCGGCAGCCGAAGCCGTGCATGATCTGCGCGAACACCTGGCCGATCTGGCCGCTGCCGACCACCCCGACCGTCTTGCCGTGGAGGTCGAAGCCGGTCAGCCCGTGCAGCGAGAAGTCGCCTTCGCGGGTGCGGTTGTAGGCGCGGTGCAGGTGCCGGCACAGCGCCAGGACCAGCCCCACGGCATGCTCGGCCACCGCGTGGGGCGAGTAGGCCGGCACCCGCACCACGGTCAGCCCCAGGGCGTGGGCGGCGGCCAGGTCGACGTGGTTGTAGCCGGCCGAGCGCAGGGCGATCAGCCGCGTGCCGCCGGCGGCCAGGTGTTCCAGCACCGGCCGCGAGAGGTCGTCGTTGACGAACGGGCAGACCACCTCGAAGCCCATGGCCAGGGCGACGGTGTCCGGGCGCAGCGGGCTCTGCTGGAAATGCAGCTCGAAGCCGTGCCCGGGGTTGGCGGCGAGGAAGCTGTCGCGGTCGTAGTTCTGGCTGCTGAACAGGATGATGCGCATGGCCGGCCTCAGTGGGTGTCGTGGGGCGCGCGCTGCCCGGTGTGGCTTTCGGTGGCGCGGGTCAGCTCGCCGATGGCGTGGTCCAGGTCCTCCAGGGCGCCACCGGCCTGCGGGTCGTTCTGCTTGAGCAGGGTTTCCGCGCGCTGGCAGGCGGCGCGCAACTGCGGTACGCCGCAGTAGCGGGTGGCACCGTGCAGGCGGTGCACGCGCTCGATCAGGGTGGCGCGGTCGTTGCGCTCGCGGGCCAGGTGGATGGCCTGGCGGTCGGCGGCCAGGGAGGCGAGCAGCATGGCCAGCATGTCGGCGGCCAGGTCGGCCTTGCCGGCGGCCAGGCGCAGGCCTTCCTCGGCGTCGAGCACGGCCAGGCCGTCGGCGGCGCAGCGCCCGCCCTGGGCCGCCATGCCGCGGCCGGCCAGGGCCAGGCCGGTCCACTTGAGCACCACCTGGGCCAGCTGGCGCTCGTCGATCGGCTTGGTCAGGTAGTCGTCCATGCCGCCCTGCAGCAGGGCGCGCTTCTCGTTGGCCAGGGCGTGGGCGGTGAGGGCGACGATGGGCACCGGGCTGACCTCGCGCTGGGCCTCCCAGTGGCGGATCGCCTCGGTGGCCTGGCGGCCGTCCATGCCGGGCATCTGCACGTCCATGAAGACCAGGTCGAAGCGCTCGCGCTGCACCGCTTCCACCGCGGCCAGGCCGTTGTCCACCGCGGTGACTTCCGCGCCCAGGTCGCCGAGCAGGGTCTGCACCAGCAGCAGGTTGGCCGGGTTGTCGTCGACGCACAGCAGGTGCGGCACCTGGCGCTCGGCCCGCGGCGAGGGCTTGTCCTTGCGCGCCGGGCGCAGGTGCAGGAGCTGGTCGAGGGCGTGCTGCAGCTTGCGCGTGCAGGCCGGCTTGCTCTGCACCTGGCCCTCGGGCAGCACGGCGTTGTACTGCGACTGGTCGACGGTGGGGCACAGCACCAGGGTCTTGCAGCCCTTGAGCTCGAAGTCGCGGATGGTCTGGCGCAGCACGTCCGGCTGGCTGTCGGCGAGGTTGACGCCGAGCACCGCCAGCTCGATCGGCGCGCTGCCCGCGGCGGGCTTGTCCAGGGCTTCGCGCAGGGCGTCGAGGCCGTCGAACTCGTGCACCTCCAGGCCGCAGTCCTCCAGTTGGTGGTGCAGCGCGGCGCGCGTCAGCTCATGGGGTTCGCAGAGCGCCACGTGGTGGCCGCTGGGCGGTGCCGGCAGGCCGTCGTCGCTGTCCTCGCGGGCCTTGGGCAGGCTCAGGCTGATCCAGAATTCCGAGCCTTCGCCGGAGCTGCTGTCGACGCCGATCTCGCCGCCCATCTGCTCGATCAGGCGCTTGGAGATCACCAGCCCCAGGCCGGTGCCACCGGCCTGCCGCGACAGCGAGTTGTCGGCCTGGCTGAAGGCCTGGAACAGCGCGCGCAGGTCGGCGTTGGTCAGGCCGATGCCGGTGTCGCGCACGCTGATGCGCAGCTGCGCGCGCTCGTCGTTCTCGTCCTCGAGCATGGCGCGTACGGCGATGGTGCCTTCGTGGGTGAACTTGATGGCGTTGCTCACCAGGTTGGTCAGCACCTGCTTCAGGCGCAGCGGGTCGCCCACCAGGTTCAGCGGGGTGTCGCGGTAGATCAGGCTGACCAGCTCCAGGCGCTTCTCGTGTGCGGCCGGGGCGAGGATGGTGAGGGTGTCCTGGACCAGCTCGCGCAGGTTGAACGGGATGTTCTCGAGGATCAGCTTGCCGGCCTCGATCTTGGAGAAGTCGAGGATCTCGCTGATGATCCCCAGCAGGCTCTCGGCGGACTTCTGGATTGTGCCCAGGTAGTCCTGCTGGCGCACGGTCAGGTCGCTCTTCTGCAGCAGGTTGGTGAAGCCGATGATGCCGTTGAGCGGGGTGCGGATCTCGTGGCTCATGTTGGCCAGGAACTCGGACTTGATGCGGCTGGCCTCCAGGGCCTCCTTGCGCGCCAGGTCCAGCTCGATGTTCTGGATCTCGATGGTCTCCAGGTTCTGCCGCACGTCCTCGGTGGCCTGGTCGATGTTGTGCTGCATCTCTTCCTGGGCGCTCTGCAACGCCTCGGCCATGCGGTTGATGCCGCCCGCCAGCTCGTCCAGCTCGTGGCTGCCCAGGGCCGGCAGGCGGGTCTCCAGGCGGCCCTCCTTGAGCTGCGCGACGCCCTGGGCGATCTGCCCCAGGGGCGCGCTGATGGCGCGGCTCATGCGCAGGGAGAGCAGGGCGGTGACCACCAGGCCGCTGACGATCAGCAGCAGGCTGGTGAACAGGCTGCGGTAGCCGCGCAGCAGGGTGCCGTGGTGCGAGAGCTCCAGCTCGACCCAGCCGAGCAGGCGGTTGGCGTCCTCCTCCGAGGTGCTGGACAGGCTGCGGTGGCGGCCCAGCACCGGCAGCAGGAAATGCGTGGTGTCCAGGCTGCTGACCAGGCTCAGGTGGGTGGCGTCGCCGCCGGGCATGGGGGTGAGGATGCTCGGTCCGGCATGGACCAGGCGCGTGCGCTCGGGACCCAGGAAGGTCACCGCGCGCACGTCGGGCTGGTCCAGGGCCTCGTTGGCGATGCGTTCCAGCAGCGGCAGGTCGCCGTGGTCCAGGGCGGAGGCCGACAGCGGGGCGAGCTGTTCGGCGATCAACTGGCCGCGCTCGATCAGTTGCACGCGCATGTCCGACAGCTGCACCCAGGTGAAGTAGCCGCCCAGCACCAGCGTCAGCAGGCTGGTGGGCAGCAGGGTGAGCAGCAGCACCCGCCCCTTGATGCCGAGATCCTTGAACACGCGCGTCCTCCTAAGCGGTTTCGGGGCAGTTTAGCGGGTCGCCGGGCGGGAATCCCGCACATTGACCGCCGGACGGCTGCGCTTGCCCTGGGTAGGTGCTGTCATGAATACTTGTCGTTCGCGAATAAGTCTTGTTTGCCATGATCCAGACCGCCACCAGCCAACCCCGCCTGCTGACCATCGAGGACGACCCCACCCTGGGCGCGCACCTGCACAGCCACCTGAGCCAGCGCGGCTTCGCCGTGACCTGGTGCCGCGATGGCCGCGAGGGGCTGGACCAGGCCTTGAGCGAGGCCTTCGACCTGGTCCTGCTGGACGTCATGCTGCCCGGCTGCAGCGGCCTGGAAGCCCTGCGCCAGCTGCGCCGCGAGCAGCGCGTGCCGGTGATCCTGATGTCCGCCCTAGGCGCCGAGCAGGACCGCATCGCCGGTTTCTCCCAGGGCGCCGACGACTACCTGCCCAAGCCCTTCAGCCTGGCCGAGCTGAACGTGCGCATCGACGCCATCCTGCGCCGCGTCGCCCTGGAACGCGGCAGCCTGCTGCCGGCGGGCCCGGAGGACGCCGGGCTGCGCCTGAGCGAGGAGCCCTGCGAGGTGGCCTGGGAAGGGCAGAGCGCCGGCCTCACCGCCACCGAGCACCGCCTGCTGGAGACCTTCCTCGGCAACGTCGACGAGACCCTGAGCAAGCCGTTCCTCTACCAGCACGTGCTGCACCGTGGCTTCACCGCCCACGACCGTGGCCTGGACATGCACGTCAGCCACCTGCGCCGCAAGCTGCAGTCCATCGGTTACCTGCGCCATCAACTGCGCGCGGTCTGGGGCAAGGGTTATGTTTTCGCTAGCGCCGAGTGAGCGGCGCCCGCGCCAGTTGCTGCCCGGCCGCCATTCGCTGTTCTGGCGCCTGGCGGTGCCGGTGGTGCTGCTCTGCCTGCTGCTGATCTGGCTGTCCTGGACCTGGGGCCGCCAGGTCGAGCGTCGCGGCTACTTCCTCGATACCCAGGCCCAGGTCGTGCTGCGGGGCTACGCGGCCGACCTGGAGCGGGCCTGGAACACTGGCGGCGAGGCCGCGGTGGATGACTGGCTGGCCCGCATGCGGGCCAGCGAGCAGACCTGGATGGTGGCGCTGGACGGTCGCCTGCAGCCCCTGGGCAGCCAGCCGCTGAGCATCGAGGAGGCCACCCGCCTGACCTTCCAGCGCGGCCTGGACTGGCCGGTGAGCAACCGCAGCCGGAGCCTGCCCTACATCGGCATTCCCTTCCCCGGGCACCCCGCCGACGGCCGCCTGGTGCTGCAGTTGCCGCAGCGCTTCAAGCCCGGCGGCTATTCCGTGCTGCTGCGCTTCTTCACCCATGGGCTGGTGCCCGCCGGGCTGGCGCTACTGCTGTGCATGCTGCTCTACCGCCAACTGATCCATCCGCTGGCGCGCCTGCGCGAGCACGCCAATGCGTTGCGCGCCGACGACCTGGGTTCGGGCGCCGCCCGCGAGGTCAGCGTCCGCCGCGACGAGCTGGGCGAGCTGGGCCGCGCCTTCGACCACATGGCCCAGCGCCTGAGCGGCCACGTGGAGTTCCAGCGCCAGTTGCTGCGCGACCTGTCCCACGAGCTGCGCACCCCGCTCAGCCGCCTGCGCGTCGCCGCCGAGAGTGCGCCGGCCGAGGACCCGTTGCGCCTGCGCCTGGAGCGCGAGGTGGAGGTCATGCAGCGCCTGGTGGCCAACACCCTGGACCTGGCCTGGATGGACACCGAGCGGCCGCGCCTGCCCCTGGAGGACGTCGCCATCCTGCCGTTGTGGGAGCTGCTGGTGGAGGACGCCGGCTTCGAGTCCGGCTGGGCGCCTTCGCGCTTCCACTGCGAGGTGCCGGCGGACTGCGTCGTCCGCGGCCATCTCAACGGCCTGGCGCAGGCCCTGGAGAACCTGCTGCGCAACGCCATCCGGCATTCCCCGGAAGGCGGTTGCATCCACCTGCTCGGCCAGCGCGAGGGGGACTTCTGGCACCTTTGCCTGGCCGACCAGGGGCCGGGGGTGGCGGCCGCCGACCTGGAGCGCATCTTCCTGCCCTTCACCCGCCTTTCCGCGGCGCGGTCCGGCGAGGGCTTCGGCCTGGGGCTGAGCATCGCCCGCAGCGCCATCCGCCTGCAGGGCGGCGAGCTCTGGGCCGAGCGCGGCGACCCCGGCCTGCGCATGCACCTGCGCCTGCCTGCCGCCTGAGGCGGGCAGGCGCGGGCCGGCCTCAGAACTCGAGCACCGCCGACAACCACAGCCGCCGGCCCTGTTCCAGGGTGCCGGTGGTGGCCTGGGCCGTCTGGATGTAGTGGGAGGCCCAGGCGGTCCCGCCGGTGGCGGTCGTGTAGTACTCGCCGTCCAGGAAGTCCTTGTCCAGCAGGTTGTACACGGCGGCATTGAGGGTCAGGTTCTGGCTGGCCTTGAACGAGCCGCCGAGGTGGAACACCTGGTAGGCGTCCAGGTCGCCGACCTGGCGGGCGATGGCCTGGTTGGCCGCGCTGAGGTTGGCGTAGCGCGAGGTGAAGCGCGCCCTCTCGCCGTGATGCTCGCCCTTGAGCCAGAGCTTCAGGCGTTCGTGCGCCTGCCAGTCGAGTCGGGCATTGGCCAGGTGCCTGGGGGTGTTGGTCAGCGGGGCGCCCTTGTCGTCGCCGCTGAGCTGCTCGCTGTCGGTGTAGGTGTAGTTCAGCGCCAGCGCCCAGGCCGGGGCGAAGGCCCAGCGCCCGGCCAGCTCCACGCCCTGGGTGCGGGCCTTGCCGATGTTCACCTGCTGGGCGAAGTTCTCCTGCAGGAAGCCGCTGCCCAGGTCGACGCAGCCGGGCTGGTTCGGCGCGTCCGGCCAGTTGCAGTTGGCCACTGGGGTGCCGGTGTCGATCTTGTCCTCGAAGCGGGTGTGGAACAGCGTGAGGTTGGCGTTGAAGTCGGCGAGGTTGTCGTAGTAGATGCCGAACTCGGTGCTGGTGGAGGTTTCCGGGTCCAGGTCGGGGCTGCCGATGGTGATGATCTGGCCCTGGCCGCTGACGCCGTTGATGCCGTCGTGCAGCTGGTTCAGCGTGGGCGTCTTGTAGCCCTGGCTGACGCCGCCCTTGAGCGTCCAGCTGGGCGTGGTATTCCACACCAGGTAGGCGCGCGGGCTGAAGTGCCCGCCGAAGGCCTCGTGGTCCTCGTAGCGGCCGCCGAGGGTCAGCGCCAGGTCCTCGCGCAGGTGCCACTCGTCCTCGGCGAACAGCGCCCAGGAACTCTGCCGGAAGTCTTCGTTGACGATGCCGTCCTCGACCTTGGCGTCCCAGTACTGGCCGCCGAGAGTGAAGACGTGCGCCTGGCCCAGGGGCATCACCAGCTTGCTGTCCAGCACCAGGTCGGTGGATTTCAGCTTGCGCGCGTCGCCGCCGACGATCGACGGGTAGCCGCTGTAGGGCACGCCCATGGTGCCTGGGATGGTGCGCCCAATGGTCTCGGTGGCGATGTGCGTCAGGCTGCTGTCGAGGGTGCCGAAGCCCAGTCGGCCGGTGTGGGAGAGGGCGAACTGGTCGCGCTCGAAGCGCAGCTCGTCGGCGTAGCCGTTGGCCCGCGTCGGCGCGTCGCGGCTGCAGCCGTCGGTGGCGCTGCCGCCGGCCTTGCCATCGAGGTTGCCCAGTTGGCAGTCGTCGTTGTTGTACGCCTGGCGGCCGCGCTCGAAGTCCAGGGAGATGTCGTGCTCGGCGTTGGGGGTGAAGGTCAGGCGGCTGCCGATGTTGTAGTTCTGCCCCTCCACCGGGGCGGCGCCGCGGCGGCTGACGGTGGCGCCGTCGTCGAAGCTCAGGTCCGAGGCGCTGCGGTCGAGGAAGCTGCCGCGCAGGTTCAGGCCGAGCCTGTCCGCCACCAGCGGGCCGCTGGCGTACAGGCTGGTGCCGCTGCTGTCGCCGTAGTCGCGGTGTTCCTGGACGGTGTGGTCGAGGCTGAGGGTGGCGCCCCACTCGGGGGCCACCTTGCGGGTGATGATGTTGACCACCCCGCCCATGGCGTCGGAGCCGTAGAGCGTGGACATCGGGCCGCGGATCACCTCGATGCGCTCGATGGCCGAGAGCGGCGGCATGAAGCTGGTGGATGTCTCGTTGAAGCCGTTGGGGGTGATGTTGCCGGCGCTGTTCTGCCGGCGGCCGTCGATGAGGACCAGGGTGTAGTCGCTGGGCATGCCGCGGATGCTGATGTTCAGCCCGCCGGTCTTGCCGGTGCCCTGGCCGATGTCGACGCCCTCGACGTCTTCCAGGGCCTCGGCCAGGTTGCTGTAGCGCTTCTGCTCCAGTTCCTCGCGGCTCAGCACGCTGATGCTGGCCGGCGCCTCGGTGACCTTCTGCTCGTAGCCGGCGGCGGTGACGACGGTGTCGCCCAGGCTCAGGGTGTCGTTGCCCTGGGCCTGGCTGGCGATGGCCAGGGCGACGGCGCCAGCCAGTGCATTGCGGGAAAGGGGGAGGGACATCTGTTGGCTCCTGACTGCTCGTGATGGCGGCGGAGCCTGTGGGTAACGCAAATCATTTTCATCTTCACGAAAGTTACCGCATATGTCGACGGAAGCCTCCGGTTGTGCTGCAGCCCACGGCCCATGGGCACTTAAGCACTTTGTGGCAACATGTGAATTGCGGAGCTTTCCTACGCGAATGTTCAGGTGTTCATATAAGGATTCCGCAGCCTCGACGCCGGGGCCGGCAGGGCCGCCGATGCCACTCGCTGCGCTTGCCGATATGGCCGGCGGCGGTTTACCGGTATCATAGGCCGTTATCCAGATCCGCCTTGCTGACGACGAGCGACTCCATGACCGTGCAGTACCCCACCATCGCCGAGTGCATCGGCAATACTCCGCTGGTGCGCCTGCAGCGCCTGCCCGGGGAAACCTCCAACACCCTGCTGGTGAAACTCGAAGGCAACAACCCGGCCGGCTCGGTGAAGGACCGCCCGGCGCTGTCGATGATCACCCGTGCGGAGTTGCGCGGCGACATCCGTCCCGGCGACACCCTGATCGAGGCCACCTCCGGCAACACCGGCATCGCCCTGGCCATGGCCGCGGCGATCAAGGGCTACCGCATGATCCTGATCATGCCGGACAACTCCACCGCCGAGCGCAAGGCGGCCATGACCGCCTACGGCGCCGAGCTGATCCTGGTGAGCAAGGAGCAGGGCATGGAAGGCGCCCGCGACCTGGCCGACCAGATGCAGCGCGAAGGCAAGGGCAAGGTGCTGGACCAGTTCGCCAACGGCGACAACCCGGTGGCCCACTACCAGGGCACCGGCCCGGAGATCTGGCGCCAGACCGGCGGCGAGATCACCCACTTCGTCAGCTCCATGGGCACCACCGGCACCATCATGGGCGTGTCGCGCTACCTCAAGGAGCAGAACCCGGCGGTGCAGATCGTCGGCCTGCAGCCGATGGAAGGCTCGTCGATCCCCGGCATCCGCCGCTGGCCGCAGGAATACCTGCCGAAGATCTTCGACGCCAGCCGCGTCGACCGCGTGGTGGACATGCACCAGAGCGAGGCCGAGGACGTCATGCGCCGCCTGGCCCGCGAGGAAGGCATCTTCTGCGGCGTGTCCTCGGGCGGCGCGGTGGCGGCCATGCTGCGCCTGTCCCGCGAGCTGGAGAACGCCGTGATGGTGGCGATCATCTGCGACCGCGGCGACCGCTACCTGTCCTCCGGAATCTACGACTCCAACTGACATGGCCAAGCAGAGAAGCGGGCTGCGCTTCCAGCCCAGCGGCGGCGCCCGCAACACAGGCGTGCCGGTGGGCAAGAAGCAGCGCCTGCGCATCGAGCGCCTGGCCCATGACGGCCGCGGCATCGCGCACCTGGAAGGGCGCACCTGGTTCGTCGCCGGCGTTTTGCCCGGCGAGGAGGTCGAGGCCCGCGTGCTGGCCGCGCGCAGCCAGGTGGTGGACGCCCGCGGCGAACGCATCCTGGCCGCCGCGCCGGAGCGCCGCGCCGAACCCTGCCCGGTGGCCGGCAAGTGCGGCGGCTGCACCCTGCAGCACCTGCCCCACGCCGGACAATTGGCGCTCAAGCAGCGCACTCTAGCCGAGCAGTTGCAGCGCTTCGGCGAGATCGTCCCCGAACACTGGGCAGAGCCCCTGGCCGGCCCCGAATTCGGCTATCGCCGCCGGGCCCGCATCGCCGTGCGCTGGGATGCCAAGGCCCAGCGCCTGGAGGTCGGCTTCCGCGCCGCCGCCAGCCAGGCCATCGTCGCCTTCGACGACTGCCTGGTGCTGGTGCCCGAGCTGCAGGCGCTGGCCCGCGAGCTGCCGGCGCTGCTGCAGGGGTTCCAGCGGCCGCGAGCCATCGGCCACGTCGAGCTGTTCCACGGCACCGCCTGCGCCTTGCTGCTGCGCCACACCGAACCTTTGCGCGGCGCCGACCTCGAACGCCTCCAGGCCTTCTGTTCGGCACGGGATGTGCAACTGTGGCTGCAGGGCGACGGCGAACCGACGCCGGCCGACGGCGAGGGGCGACTGGGCTACCGCCTGGACGCCTGGGACCTGACCCTGGCCTACCGGCCGGGGGACTTCGTCCAGGTCAACGAACCGGTCAACGCGGCCATGGTCGCGCAGGCCCTCGACTGGTTGGCTCCCGCGGCGACGGAACGGGTGCTAGACCTGTTCTGTGGGCTGGGCAATTTCGCCCTGCCGCTGGCCCGAAGTGCCGCCTGTGTGGTGGGCGTGGAGGGCGTGGACAGCATGGTCGCGCGCGCCGCGGCCAACGCCCGGGCCAATGGCCTGGACAACGCCGTGTTCCACCAGGCCGACCTGGCGCAGCCGCTTTCCGCGACGCGCTGGTTCACCGGGGACGCGGCCAAGGGATTTTCCGCCGTGCTGCTCGACCCGCCGCGTGACGGCGCGCTCGAGATGGCACGGGGCATGCGCGCCCTGGGCGCCGAGCGGGTACTCTATGTGTCCTGCAACCCGGCGACCCTGGCGCGCGACGCCGGCGAGCTGGCCCGTCAGGGCTATCGCCTGAAGCGTGCCGGAATCCTCGACATGTTCCCGCAGACGGCGCATGTGGAGGCGATGGCTCTGTTCGAGGCAGGTTAGGACGACCTGCGCAATCCGACCGGCCCACGCCAGAAAGGCCGGCGCAGTCGAGCGGTGTGCCGTGGCACACCGTGGGGAAGGGTAGACAAGATGGTACAGGTGAGAGCGCACCAGCCGGTCAACACCGACGGCAGCATCAACCTCGAGGCCTGGCTGGACCACGTCCAGACCCTGGTCCCGGTGCTGGATCGCAAGGTCCTGCTTCAGGCCTGCGAGTTCGCCCGCGAGGCCGAGAACAAGGCCGTCAGCCAGGTGGACGCCGCCTGGGCCGATGGCACCTCGAGCTTCCAGACCGGCCTCGAGATCGCCGAGATCCTCGCCGACCTCAAGCTCGACCAGGAATCCCTGGTGGCCGCGGTGATCTACCGCGGCGTGCGCGAGGGCAAGGTCAAGCTGGAGGAAGTGCAGCAGCGCTTCGGCCCGGTGGTGGCCAAGCTGATCGAGGGCGTGCTGCGCATGGCGGCGATCAGCGCCAGCCTCAACCCGCGGCAGTCCATGGTGCTCGGCACCCAGGCGCAGATCGAGAACCTGCGCAAGATGCTGGTGGCCATGGTCGACGACGTGCGCGTCGCGCTGATCAAGCTGGCCGAGCGCACCTGCGCCATCCGCGCGGTGAAGAACGCCGACGAGGAGAAGCGCATGCGCGTCGCCCGCGAGGTGTTCGACATCTACGCGCCGCTGGCGCACCGTCTGGGCATCGGCCACATCAAGTGGGAGCTGGAGGACCTGTCCTTCCGCTACCTGGAGCCCGACCAGTACAAGCAGATCGCCAAGCTGCTGCACGAGCGCCGCCTGGACCGCGAGCAGTACATCGCCACCGTGATGCAGCAGCTCAAGGACGCCCTGGCCGCCACCGGCATCAAGGCCGACCTGTCCGGCCGCGCCAAGCACATCTACTCCATCTGGCGGAAGATGCAGCGCAAGGGCCTGGACTTCAGCCAGATCTACGACGTGCGCGCGGTGCGCGTGCTGGTCCCGGAGATGCGCGACTGCTATACCGCGCTGGGCATCGTGCACACCCTGTGGCGGCACATTCCCAAGGAATTCGACGACTACATCGCCAACCCCAAGGAAAACGGCTACCGCTCGCTGCACACCGCGGTGATCGGCCCCGAGGGCAAGGTGCTGGAAGTGCAGATCCGCACCCACGCCATGCACGAGGAAGCCGAGCTGGGCGTGTGCGCGCACTGGCGCTACAAGGGCACCGACGTCAAGTCCGGCTCCAACCACTACGAGGAGAAGATCTCCTGGCTGCGCCAGGTCCTGGAGTGGCACGAGGAACTGGGCGACATCGGCGGCCTGGCCGAGCAGCTGCGGGTCGACATCGAGCCGGACCGGGTGTACGTGTTCACTCCCGACGGCCACGCCATCGACCTGCCCAAGGGCTCCACGCCGCTGGACTTCGCCTACCGCGTGCACACCGAGGTGGGCCACAACTGCCGCGGCGCCAAGATCAACGGCCGCATCGTGCCGCTGAACTACAGCCTGCAGACCGGCGAGCAGGTGGAGATCATCACCGGCAAGCACAGCGGCCCGAGCCGCGACTGGCTGAACCAGAACCTCGGCTACGTCACCACCTCGCGGGCGCGGGCGAAGATCGTCCACTGGTTCAAGCTGCAGGCCCGCGATCAGAACGTCGCCGCCGGCAAGGCCATGCTCGAACGCGAGCTGGGGCGCCTGGCGCTGCCGCCGGTGGACTTCGAGAAGCTGGCCGAGAAGGCCAACTACAAGACCGGCGAGGACCTCTTCGCCGCCCTCGGCGCCGGCGACCTGCGCCTGGCCCACGTGGTCAGCTACGCGCAGCAACTGGTGGAGCCGGAGCGCGGCAACGAGCAGCTCGAACTCATCCCGCGCAAGCCCAGCCGCATCGGTCACGGCAAGCGCGGAGACATCCAGATCCAGGGCGTGGGCAACCTGCTGACGCAGATGGCCGGCTGCTGCCAGCCGCTGCCGGGCGACCCCATCGTCGGCTACATCACCCTCGGCCGCGGCGTCACCATCCACCGCCAGGACTGCGCCACCGTGCTGCAGCTGGCCGGCCGCGAGCCGGAGCGGATGATCCAGGTGAGCTGGGGCCCGGTGCCGGTGCAGACCTACCCGGTGGACATCGTCATCCGCGCCTACGACCGTTCCGGCCTGCTGCGCGACGTGTCCCAGGTGCTGCTCAACGAGCGCATCAACGTGCTGGCGGTCAACACCCGCTCGGACAAGGACGACAACACCGCGATCATGCGCCTGACCATCGAGATTCCCGGCCTGGAGTCCCTCGGCCGCCTGCTGGCGCGCATCTCGCAACTGCCCAACATCATCGAGGCGCGGCGAGACCGCGCGGGTGGCAAGGATGTATAAGCTCGACGACCTGCTGCACCTCATGGCCCGCCTGCGCGACCCGCAGCACGGCTGCCCCTGGGACCTCAAGCAGGACTACGCGAGCATCGTCCCCTACACCATCGAGGAGGCCTACGAGGTCGCCGACGCCATCGAGCGCGGCGACTTCGGCCACCTGCGCGAGGAGGTCGGCGACCTGCTGTTCCAGGTGGTCTACTACGCCCAGCTGGCCCGCGAGGAAAACCGCTTCGACTTCGACGAGGTGGTCCACGGCATCACCGCCAAGCTGGTGCGTCGCCATCCCCACGTGTTCCCCGACGGCGACCTGTACGGCGAGCCTGACCCGGCGAAGCTGGAAGAGGCGGCGGTGAAGCAGCGCTGGGAAGAGCTCAAGGCCGAGGAACGCGCCGCCAAGGCCGCCGAGCCGGTGCAACTGTCGCTGCTGGACGACGTGCCCGCAGCGCTGCCGGCCCTCAGCCGCGCGGCCAAGCTGCAGAAGCGCGCGGCCCAGGTCGGCTTCGACTGGCCGGAGGCGCTGCCGGTGGTGGACAAGCTGCGCGAGGAACTGGACGAGGTGCTGGAAGCCATGGCCGATGGCGACGCCGAGGCCCAGGCGGAGGAGGTCGGCGACCTGCTGTTCGTGGTGGTCAACCTGGCCAGGCACCTGAAGGTCGACCCGGAAACCGCCCTGCGCGCGGCCAACGGCAAGTTCGAAAGGCGCTTCCGCTACATCGAGAGCGCCCTGCGCGACCAGGGCCGCAAGGCCGAGGAATGCAGCCTGGAAGAGCTGGATGCACTCTGGGGCGAGGCCAAGCGCGAGGAGAAGAACCCGCTGGGGTGTGGCTAGGTTCGCCGGCGTTACGAAAAAGCCCCGCGGTGCGGTAATGCTGTTCACTTAAGAGAGAGAATGCCGTTTCTCTGGCTGGGGGAAACGGCATTTTTCATATGGGAGGGGCTGTGGATTCGCTTGCAAATCCTGATCCCTCGCTCCGATCCTCACCCCCGCCATTCCCGCGAACGCGGGGAACCCAATGACGTCGGGTTTGGGTGCAGCGCGCCGCTCCGAGTGTTCGGATGTTTCTTGTTTCGCCCCCTCGGGCGAGTCCCTTTTGTCAGTCGCCACAAAAGGAACCAAAAAGGCTTGCCCCGACATACGGGCCCGATGGAGCCGGGCTAC
>NZ_QGSL01000107.1:1376332-1411008 GCF_003176655.1 Pseudomonas sp. RW407
GTTCCAGGCAGCACGGACGTAGGACTCCGTCCGCGATTGGATTCACCGGCCACGCCGGACGCTCCGGTAGCATGGCCAACGGCGGATAACCGCGAACGGTTATTCGCCCTACGGGTCGTAGGACTCCGTCCGCGATCGGCGCCACCGGCTGTGCTGTAGCACTGCCTGTGCCGCACTACAGCCGCCCGTCGTGGTAATCCCGCGCCACCGCCTCCAGCCCGGCCAGGGCGAACAGTTGCAGGTGGCGGGCGAGGTCTTCCGCCGGTTGCTCGAACAGTCCGGTCAGCGGCGTGGGGATTTCCCGGCTGATGACCTGCAGCGTCAGGTAGGGCGCTATCACGCTGAACAGGCAGCGCAGCAGCGCCGGTTCCTGGGCGGGGATGCCGGTGAGTTCGCCCAGCAGGGCCATCACCAGGCGCACCTTGGGCATGGCCTCCTGGTCGATGAGTTCGGAGAGGAAGGGCGACGGCGTCAGCAGCTCGCGGGCCCACAGGCGCGCCTGCCAGCGCTGGCCGTTGGCGACGTTGAGGGTCAGCGCCCCGATCAGGCCGGCGAGCTTGTCGCGGGGCGGGCGCTCGTTGCGGGTCAGCTGTTCGAGCTGGTCGTAGCCGATCAGGTGCTTGTGCATGTCCTGCAGCACCGCGCGGTAGAGCCCGTCGCGGCTGCCGAAGTGGTAGTTCACCGCGGCCATGTTGCACTGCGCGCGCTGGCAGATGGCCTTGCTGGTGGTGTCGGCGTAGCCACGCTCGGCGAACAGTTCGCCGGCCGCCAGGAGAATGCGCCGGCGGGTGGCTTCGCCGTCCTGGCGGGGGGCGCGTTGCGGCGCTTGGCGGGGCTTGGAGGGAGAGCTAGGCATGACTGCACCCTGCTGGATCAGGTGTAGCAGACTAAAGCCTGCATAGATCAAATTCAAATTTGAATTACTGGTCTATGCTTGTATGCTTGTTTCTCGTCGCCACTGGCTAGCGAGTCGTCATCATGCGCAAGAAGCTCATCGTTGTCCTGGCATTGCTCGCCGTAGCAGGCCTGGGGGCCTGGTACTACTTCCACTCGAAGGCCGAGCAGGGCGGCGACCTGGTGCTCTACGGCAATGTCGACATCCGCCAGGTGTCCCTGGCCTTCACCGGCAGCGAGCGCATCGCCGAGATGCGCGTGGAGGAGGGCGACGCGGTCAGGGCCGGGCAGGTCCTGGCCAGCCTCGACAGCCGCACCCTGAAGCTGCAGATCGACCAGGCCAGGGCGCAGATCGCCGCCCAGGAAGCCAACGTGCTGCGCCTGCACAACGGCTCGCGCCCCGAGGACATCGACCGCGCCAAGGCCCAGGTCGACGCGGCCAAGGCCCAGGTCGAGCTGGCCGGCATCCAGCTGCGCCGCCTGCAGGGCATCCGCGCCAACAGCCCCGGCGGGCGGGCGGTCAGCCAGCAGGACCTGGACAACGCCGCCGCCCAACTGAAGGTCAACCAGGCCCAGCTGGAGGATGCGCAGAAGGCCCTGCGCCTGGCGAGGATCGGCCCGCGCGCCGAGGACATCGCCCAGGCCGAGGCCCAACTGCAGGGCGCCCGCGCCCAGCTCGCGCTGCTGCAGCACAACCTCGACGAGACCCAGCTGCGCGCCCCGCAGGACGCCACGGTGCGCTCGCGCCTGCTGGAGCCGGGCGACATGGCCTCGCCGCAGCGCGCGGTCTATGCCCTGGCCATCACCGACCCGAAATGGGTGCGGGTGTACGTCAACGAGACCCAGCTCGGCCACATCAAGCCCGGCATGCGCGCCAGCGTGACCACCGACAGCCATCCGGACCAGCCGGTGCAGGGGCACGTCGGCTTCATCTCCGACGTCGCCGAGTTCACCCCCAAGGCCGTGCAGACCGAGGAATTGCGCACCGCGCTGGTCTACGAAGTGCGGGTGGTGGTCGAGGACAGGGACAACCGCCTGCGCCTGGGCATGCCGGCCACGGTGCGTATCGCCGAGGGTGACCAGGTGCGCGACGGGAAGGCCGATTGATGGAGCGGGTGATAGACGCCCGCGGCGTCGCCAAGCGCTTCCTGGTCAAGGAGTCGGGGCAGACCGTGCAGGCCCTGCACGGTCTCGACCTGCAGGTGCGCAAGGGCGCGCTGACCGCCCTGGTGGGCCCGGACGGCGCCGGCAAGACCACCTTCCTGCGCCTGGTGGCCGGGCTGCTGCGGGCCGACGGCGGCGAGCTTGAGGTGCTCGGCGTCGATGTCAGGGCGCATCCGCAGCGGGTGCAGGACCTGATCAGCTACATGCCGCAGCGCTTCGGCCTCTACGAGGACCTGAGCGTGCAGGAGAACCTCGACCTCTACGCCGACCTCCACGGCGTCGGCGCGCAGCAGCGCCGCCAGCGCTTCGAGCGCCTGCTGGCGATGACCGACCTGGCGCACTTCACCGACCGCCCGGCAGGCAAGCTGTCCGGCGGCATGAAGCAGAAGCTCGGGCTGGCCTGCACCCTGGTGCGCTCGCCGCAACTGTTGCTGCTGGACGAGCCGACCGTGGGCGTCGACCCGCTGTCGCGCCGCGAGCTGTGGGAGATCGTCCGGCAACTGGTGGAGGAGGAGAGCCTGAGCGTGCTGCTGACCACCTCCTACATGGACGAAGCCGAGCGCTGTTCCGAGGTGTACCTGCTGCACCAGGGCCAATTGCTGGCCCAGGGCCTGCCCGAGGACATCCGCCGGCATGCCGACGGCCTCTGCCGCATCGTCGTGCCGCCGGCCGGCCAGCCGGCGCGCAAGCTGCAGGCGCGGTTGCTGGATGACCCGCAGGTGATCATCGACGCGGTGCCCCAGGGCGGCGAGGTGCGTTTCATCCGCCAGCGCGATGCCGATGAAAAGCGCCTGGACCAACTGCTCGACGGTGCTCCGGTGCGCGAGGTGGAAGCACGCCTGGAGGACGGCTTCATGGTCCTGCTGCGGGCCAAGAGCGGCGCCGAGCAGGTGGATACCGAAGCGCTCAAGGCCGCCGCGCCGGGCAGCACGTCCGACAACGGCGAGGCGGTGATCGAGGTGAAGGACCTGGTGCGCAGGTTCGGCGACTTCACCGCCGTGGACCGCACCAGCTTCAGCGTGGCCCGCGGCGAGATATTCGGCCTGCTGGGGCCCAACGGCGCCGGCAAGACCACCACCTTCCGCATGCTCTGCGGGCTGCTGCCGGCGTCCTCCGGCAGCCTGCAGGTGGCCGGCGTCAACCTGCGCCACGCCCGCGCCCAGGCGCGCCGGCGCATCGGCTACGTGTCGCAGAAGTTCTCGCTGTACGGCAACCTCTCGGTGCGCGAGAACCTGCAGTTCTTCGGCGGCGCCTACGGCCTGTCCGGCAAGCAGCTGGGCCGGCGCATGGACGAGGTGTCGCGGCAGTTCGACCTCTCCGGCCACGAGGGCGAGCCCAGCGGCCAGCTGCCCGGCGGCTACAAGCAGCGCCTGGCCATGGCCGTGGGCCTGCTCCACGAGCCGGAAATCCTCTTCCTCGACGAACCCACCAGCGGCGCCGACCCCCTGGCCCGGCGCGGCTTCTGGCAGCGCATCACGGCGCTGGCGGCCGGCGGCACCACCATCATCATCACCACCCACTTCATGGAAGAGGCCGAGTACTGCGACCGCATCGTCATCCAGGACGCCGGGCGCATCCTCGCCATGGGCACCCCACAGCAGGTGCGCGAGCAGGCCGGCGGCCAGGCGAACATGGAGCAGGCCTTCATCGAGATCGTCGAGCAGGCCCGCCAGCACGCCCGGGAGGCCCGCGCATGAGCGACGCGGCGAATGGTTCGTTCTGGCGCCGGCTCCTCTCGCTGACGCGCAAGGAGGTGCGCCAGCTGCTGCGCGACCGCAGCAACCTGATGATCGGCATCGGCCTGCCCATCGCGCTGATCCTGATCTTCGGCTACGGCCTGTCGCTGGACGTGCGCCACAGCCTGGTGGCGGTGGTGCAGGACGACCCGGCGCCCCAGGCTCGCGACCTGCTGGCCAGCATCAGCCGCTCGGAGTACCTGCAGCCGCTGCCGCTGAAGTCCTTCGAGGAAGGCCGGCGGATGCTGGAATCGCGCCAGGCCGACGCCCTGGTCTACCTGCCTGGCGACTTCAGCCGCCGCCTGCAGGACGGCAACGCCCAGGTGCTGGTGCTGGTGCAGGGCTCCGACGCCACCCGCGCCTCGGGGGTGAGCAACTACCTGAACCAGGCCCTGGCGCTGTGGGGCGAGAAGCAGGCGGCGCGCAACGCCGGGCTGCAGGCCGGCGGCGTGCGCATCGAGCAGCGCATGTGGTTCAACGCCGCCAACACCAGCACCTGGTACCTGGTGCCGGGGCTGATCGTGCTGATCATGACGCTGGTGGGCGCTTTCCTCACCGCCCTGGTGATGGCCCGCGAGTGGGAGCGCGGCACCCTGGAGGCGCTGTTCGTCACCCCGGTGCGCTCGGTGGAGATCCTCCTGGCGAAGATCATCCCCTGCTTCCTGGTCGGCCTGCTGGGCCTGGCGCTGTGCCTGCTGGCGGCGCGCTTCCTGTTCCACGTGCCCATGTACGGCTCGCTGCTGGCGCTGCTGGTCAGCTCCATGCTCTACCTGTTCGTCGCCCTGGGCATCGGCCTGCTGATCTCGGCGGTGACCAAGAACCAGTTCCTCGCCAGCCAGATTTCCCTGCTCGCCAGCTTCCTCCCGGCGATGATGCTCTCGGGCTTCATCTTCGACCTGCGCAACGTGCCCACCGCCGTGCGGGTGATCGGCAACCTGCTGCCGGCCACCTACTTCATGGAACTGGTGAAGTCGCTGTTCCTGGCCGGCGACTTCTGGCCGCTGATCCTGCGCAACTGCCTGATCCTCGCCGGCTACGCCGTGGTCCTGCTGGGCCTGGCGCGGCTGGCCACGCGCAAGAGGCTGGACTGAGATGGGCGCCTTCGTCGAACTGCTGCGCCGCCTGGCCAACCTCTGGCGCAAGGAACTGCTGGTGATCCTCAAGGACCCGGCCAACCGCATCGTGCTGCTGGCGCCGGTGCTGATGCAGAGCCTGCTGTTCGGCTACGCGGTGACCTTCGACCTCAACGACGCGCCCTACGCGCTGCTGGACCAGAGCCACAGCGAGTCGTCCCAGCGCCTGGCCAACCGCCTGGACGGCAGCGGCATCTTCCACCGCGTGGCGACCCTGCGCGCGCCGCGCGACATCGCCAGCGTGATCGACGCCGAGAAGGCCCTGCTGGTGATCCAGGTCCCCGCCGACTTCGAGACGCGCCTGACCCGCGGCGAACCGGCGCCGCTGCAGGTGATCCTCGACGGGCGCAACTCCACCACCGCCGGCGCCGCGGCGGCCGGGCTGGCCAGCGTGGTCAACGACTTCAACCGCGAGCGCGGCCTGGCCCAGGCGCCGGTCAGCGTGGTCACCCGCGCCTGGTACAACCCCAACCTGGAGACGCGCTGGCCGCTGATCCCGGCGCTGATCGCCTCGCTGAGCATGCTGCAGACGCTGATGCTCAGCGCGCTCTCGGTGGCCCGCGAGCGTGAGCAGGGCACCTTCGACCAGTTGCTGGTCACGCCCTATTCGCCCCTGGAGATCATGCTCGGCAAGGCCCTGCCGCCGATCCTCATCGGCCTGGTGCAGGCGTCGCTGGTGCTGCTGATGGCGCTGTACTGGTTCCGCATCCCCATGGCCGGCTCGCTGCTGGACTTCTACGGCGGGCTGCTGGTGTTCATGGTCTCCTGCGTCGGCCTGGGCCTGTCGATCTCGGCGGTGTCGCTGAACATGCAGCAGGCGATGCTCTACACCTTCGTGCTGATCATGCCGATCATGCTGCTCTCGGGCCTGGCCACGCCGGTGCGCAACATGCCCGAGGCGCTGCAGATGGCCACGTACATCAACCCGCTGCGCTTCGCCATCGACCTGATCCAGCGCATCTACCTGGAAGGCGCCAGCCTGTTCGCAGTGGCCCATGACCTGTTGCCGATGCTGGCGGTGGCGAGCGTGACCCTGCCGCTGTCCGCCTGGCTGTTCCGCCATCGACTCGCCTGACCGGAGGCCGCCATGCCGTCGTCGCCCGTTCCCTACCTCCTCTTGCCGCTGCTGCTGGCGCTGGGCGCCTGCGCGGTGGGGCCGGACTACCAGGCGCCGCAGCCGAAGGCCCCGGCCGACTGGCGCGCCGCCCATGCCGGCGAGGCCGCGCTGCTGCCCGCGGGGCAGGGTGGCCAGGCCATCCTGGCGCAGTGGTGGACGCAGTTCGCCGACCCGGCGCTGGACTACCTGCAACGCCGCGCCACCGCGGCCAGCCCGGACCTGCGCAGCGCCGCGCTGCGCTTCGCCCAGGCGCGCATGCAGCGGCAGATGGTCGCTGCCCAGCGCGGGGTGAACGTCGACGGCAACGCCGACGTGCAGCGCCAGCGCCAGAGCGAGCGCGGCGCCAGCGCACGGATGATCTCCAGCCTGGCGCCGGGCAACAGCGACGAGCTGGTGAAGACCCTGGCCGAGCCCTTCACCCTCTACGAAGCCGGCTTCGACGCCTCCTGGGAAATCGACTTCTGGGGCCGCGTGCGCCGCTCCATCGAGGCCGCCGACGCCCGCGTCGAGCAGCAGCGCGCACTGCTGGAGCAGGCGCGCCTGGTGGTCGCCAGCGAAGTGGCGCGCGGCTACTTCGAGCTGCGCCGGGTGCAGCAGCAGATCGCCGTGACCCAGGAGGACCTGCGCGCCACCGAGGAGTCCCTGGCGCTGGTGCAGGCCCGCGCCGACGGCGGCCTGGTGGACGACTTCGACCTGGTGCGCCAGCGCAGCCAACTGGAAGAACTGCGTTCGCGCCTGCCGCAATTGCAGGCGGCGGAGGGCCAGGCGATCAACCAGCTCGGCGTGCTGGTCGGCGCGCAGCCGGGCGAGCTGCAGGCCCAGCTGAAGGCGCCGCCGGCGCGGCCCGCGGCCCTGCCCGACCTCAGCCCCGGCCTGCCCTCGGAAGTGGCGCGCCGGCGCCCGGACATCCGCGCCGCCGAGGCCCAGCTGCACGCGGCCACGGCCAACATCGGGGTGGCGGTGGCCGAGCTGTACCCGAGCATCCGCCTGGGCGCCAGCTTCGGCTATTCCTCCTTCGAAAGCGGCGACGTCTCCGACTGGGGCAGCCGCCAGTGGGCGGTGGGGCCGAGCCTGAGCGTGCCGATCTTCGACAACGGCCGGCGCCGCTCCCAGGTGACCCTGCGCAAGCTGGAGCAGCAGGAAGCGGCGGTGAACTACCAGCAGACCGTGCTCAAGGCCTGGCAGGAAGTGGACGACGCCTTGAGCGGCTACGGCGCCGAGCGCCGGCGCAACGCCCAGCTGCAGGCGCGGCTGGGCAGCGCCGGGCAGGCCTACGACATGGCCAGGGCGCGCTATGCCGGCGGCCTCACCGACTTCCTGGTGGAACTGGACGCCCAGCGCAACTACCTGCAGGCGCGCCGCGACCTGGTCGACAGCGACGGCCAGCTGCGCCTGGACCTGGTGGCGCTGTACAAGGCCCTGGGCGGCGGCGCGCCGCTGGGGGATGGCGGTTCGGACAACGAACCTTTACCGCCTGGGCAACAGTAACGCCTGCCGTTTCCGGTAGAATGTGCGCCGCCCGTGCCGGGGCAGGGGAATGGAGGTGGCGTGTTGCGTGGCATCTGGTTGTGCTTGGGGCTATTGGCGTTGGCCGGTTGCGGCGAGCGCGTCGAGCGCTTCGGCGGCCCGACCATGGGCAGCAGCTATTCCGTGCAGTACCTGCCCACGGCGCAGAGCCCCGCGCCGCAGCGCCTGCAGGCGGAGGTCGAGGGCATTCTCGGCGAACTCGACCGGCAGTTCTCCACCTACCGCGACGACTCCGAGGTCTCCCGCTTCAATGCCTTGCCGGCCGGCGCCTGCCAGGCCATGCCGACCGAGCTGGTGGAGCTGCTGCGCTACGGCAACGAGCTGTCCGAGACCAGCGCCGGCGCCTTCGACCTCACCGTCGAGCCGCTGATGAACCTCTGGGGCTTCGGCCCGCAGTCCCGCGGCGAGCAGGTGCCGGCGGCCGCGGCGCTGGAGCGTGAGCGGGCGCGCGTCGGCTACCGCCACGTGCGGGTGGACGGCAGCCTGGTGTGCAAGGACGTGGCGGCGCAGCTGGATTTCGACAGCATCGTCGCCGGCTACGCGGTGGACCGCGTCGGCCAGCGCCTGGCCGAGCTGGGCGTGAAGGACTACCTGGTGGAGATCACCGGCGAGCTCAAGGCCATGGGCCACAAGCCCGACGGCTCGCCCTGGCGGGTGGCGCTGGAGGTGCCCAGCGGCGAACGCGAGCGCACCGTGGCGCGCTCGCTGGCGGTGGACGGCTACGGGGTCTCGACCTCGGGCGACTACCGCAACTATTTCGAGGAAGGTGGGCAGCGTTACTCGCACACCTTCGACGCGCGCACCGGCACGCCGGTGCGGCACACACTGGCGGCGGTGACCGTGGTCGACCGCTCCACGCTGCACGCCGACGGCCTGTCGACGCTGCTGATGGTGCTGGGCCCGGACGAGGGCTACCGCTACGCCGAGCAGCACGGGCTGGCCGCCTGGTTCGTCGTGCACCAGGGGCAGGGTTTCGCCACGCGCGCCAGCACGCGCTTCGCCGAACTCTTCCCGGAGCCGGTGTGGCGGTGAAGGCCGCAGGAAATGTAGTGATGGCAAAACTCGCCTACCGACCGACCAAGCGCTAATGTGCAGCGCTTTGCGGCGAGGCTAAGCTGCCAGCAACGATCGATCGTCCCCGGCGAGCGCGCCGGGACTTCGCCGGACGCGCCGCAGGGGCGCCCCGGCCTGTTCTGAAGGAGTACGCATGGCTGTCTACAACTACGACGTGGTGATTCTCGGCACGGGCCCGGCGGGCGAGGGGGCGGCGATGAACGCCTCCAAGTACGGGCGCAAGCTGGCGGTGGTGGACAGCCGTCGTGTGGTCGGCGGCAACTGCACGCACCTGGGCACCATCCCGTCCAAGGCGCTGCGTCACTCGGTGAAGCAGATCATCGAGTTCAACACCAACCCGATGTTCCGCCAGATCGGCGAGCCGCGCTGGTTCTCCTTCCCCGACGTGCTCAAGAGCGCCGAAAAGGTGATCAACAAGCAGGTGGCCTCGCGCACCGGCTACTACGCGCGCAACCGCATCGACATGTTCAACGGCACCGCCAGCTTCGTCGACGAGCGCACCGTCGAGGTGGTGACCCCCAGCGGCGCGGTGGAGCGCCTGGTCGCCGACCAGTTCGTCATCGCCACCGGCTCGCGCCCGTACCGCCCGGCGGACATCAACTTCAACCACCCGCGGGTCTACGACAGCGACACCATCCTCTCGCTGAGCCACACCCCGCGCCGGCTGATCATCTACGGAGCCGGGGTGATCGGCTGCGAATACGCCTCGATCTTCAGCGGTCTGGGCGTGCTGGTCGACCTGATCGACACCCGCGACCAGTTGCTGAGCTTCCTTGACGACGAAATCTCCGACGCCCTGAGCTACCACCTGCGCAACAACAACGTGCTGGTGCGCCACAACGAGGAGTACGAGCGCGTCGAGGGCCTGGACAACGGCGTGATCCTGCACCTGAAGTCGGGCAAGAAGATCAAGGCCGACGCCCTGCTGTGGTGCAACGGCCGTACCGGCAACACCGACCGCCTGGGCCTGGAGAACATCGGCATCAAGGTCAACAGCCGCGGCCAGATCGAGGTGGACGAGAACTACCGCACCTCGGTGTCGAACATCTACGCCGCGGGCGACGTGATCGGCTGGCCGAGCCTGGCCAGCGCCGCCTACGACCAGGGCCGCTCGGCCGCCGGCAACATCGTCGAGCAGGACAGCTGGCGCTTCGTCAACGACGTGCCCACCGGTATCTACACCATCCCGGAGATCAGCTCCATCGGCAAGAACGAGCACGAGCTGACCGCGGCGAAGATTCCCTACGAAGTGGGCAAGGCATTCTTCAAGGGCATGGCCCGCGCGCAGATCTCCAACGAGCCGGTGGGCATGCTGAAGATCCTGTTCCACCGCGAGACACTGGAGATCCTCGGCGTGCATTGCTTCGGCGACCAGGCCTCGGAGATCGTTCACATCGGCCAGGCGATCATGAACCAGCCGGGCGAGCTGAACACCCTGAAGTACTTCGTCAACACCACCTTCAACTACCCGACCATGGCCGAAGCCTACCGCGTAGCGGCGTTCGACGGCCTCAACCGGCTTTTCTGAAATACCCCGACCGGCGGCCTGAGCCGGCCGGGGGCGACCCGCTCAGCGATTCCCGAGCGTGGCAGTGGCCAAACCGGGAAAGTCTGTAATCAGGCTGTCCACGCCGAAGTCGGCGAGCCGGCGCATCAGCGCCGGTTCGTTGACCGTCCACACCGACACGTGCAGCCCCTGCTTCTGCGCCTTGAGCAGCCGCTCGGGGGTGCACAGCGTCCAGTTCAGCGCCAGCAGCTCGCAACCATAGTTCGCCGCCACCTTCAGCGGGTCGAGCCAGGCGTATTCGGCCACCAGCCCGCGCGCCAGGTCCGGCGTCAACTGCTGCAGCGCGCGCAGCACGGTGCGCGAGCTGGAGGTCACGGTGATGCGCTCGCGCAGGCCGAAGCGCCCCACCAACTGGTGGATGGCCTGCACGGTGCGCGCCGCGCGCTCGCGCGAGGCGCTCTTGACCTCCAGCTGCCAGTGCTCGAACTCGCAGCGCTCGAACAGCTCGGCCAGCCGCGGGATGGGGCAGGGGCGCACCCAGCCCGGCCCGCCCTGGCGCGCGTCGTAGGTGACCAGGTCCTCGGCCAGTTGCTCGGACACCTTGCCGCGGCGCCCGGTGGTGCGCTTGAGGGTGGGGTCGTGGATCACCATCAGCTCGCCGTCGCGGGACAGGTGCAGGTCCAGCTCGCAACGCGTCACGCCATGCTCCAGGCAGCGCTGGAAGCTGGTCAGGGTGTTTTCCGGCGCTTCGCCTTTGGCGCCGCGATGGCCATAGATGAGAGTCACTGGGGCTCCTTGGGAGAGGGAAGGATCGGGTTCTGCGGACGATGCGCGCGAACCGCGTCGACCACGTGATCGTATTCGAAATAGACACTGAATTCGCGGTAGTCCCAGCGGGTGATCGGCGGGCTGCCCACGGCGGGGTGCTCCTCGTCGGGCAGGCCGAAGCGCTCCAGCACGGCGCGCCGGCTCTCTCCGCGGGCGGGCAGGGCGATACGGGCGTCGCCCTGGGCGCCGATGGGGATTTCCAGGGTGTCGGCCGCGGCCGGCAGGGCCATGCCCAGGCACAGCAGCAGGGGGATGTGGCGTGCCTTCATGAGTCGTCGCGGTCCTTCGCCTGGCGCCGTTCGGCCGCCTGTTTCTGCAGGATGTGCCGGGCCAGCAGCTGGCGCTGCGGCTCCTCGAGGTTCTCGAACAGCGTGCCGATCTCGTACTCGCCCAGCCCGCGCGACTCGCAGTGGGTGACCCGCGCGCGCAGGCTCAGGCCCAGGGCCTGGGGCAGCAGCACCAGCTTCAGTGCCAGCAGCTGGCCGGCGAGCAGGGGCTCGGGGGCGAGGAAGGCGATGCCGCCCTCGGAAAGGACCACCGGCTGCGCCGGGCCGACCTGCTCCAGCAGCCCGCGGGCGAGGGCGCCGGCGACCAGGTCCAGGCGCTTGTCGAGCAGCTTCAGGTAGCTGGCCAGGGGGCGGTCGCGCTCGGCGATCTGCCGCAGCAGGTGCTGCGCCTCCACCTCCAGCAGGTGCAGGTCGCCGAGCAGGTTGAACAGCGGCGAATCATCCTGCAACGCTTGCGCCGCCTGCTCCGCGTCCTCCGGAATCGGGCGAAATTCCAGTGCGAGGCGGTCCTCGATACGGTAGTATTCGCGGCGGTCATCCGCGTCTGGAGTGGACATGGCGAACCCACGGCGGCAGTAATGGTCTGAGTGTAAAGCCGCCCGCCGCAGCTCGCCACAATGGCCTCCGCAATCCCTCCGCGGCAGCGGATGCCGGCCGGACCGACGCCCCAATCCCCTGACAACGGCCCCACATGTTCAGACCTCTTTCCGTCTATATCGGGACGCGCTACACCCGCGCCAAGCGCCGCAGCCACTTCGTTTCCTTCATCTCCCTGACCTCCATGATCGGCCTGGCCCTCGGCGTCATGGTGATGATCGTGGTGCTCTCGGTGATGAACGGCTTCGACCACGAGATGCGCACCCGGGTGCTGGGCATGGTGCCCCACGCCACCGTCGAGGCCTACCAGCCGATCGACGACTGGCGCGGCCTGGCCGGGCAGATCAAGGCGCAGCACCGCAACGTGCTGGAAGTGGCGCCCTTCATCCAGATGCAGGGCCTGCTGAGCAACAACGGCGTGGTGCAGAAGGTGCTGATCAACGCCGTGGACCCGGCCGAGGAAGGCAAGGTCTCGATCATCGGCGACTTCTTCAAGCAGGGCAGCCTGGCCAGCCTCAGGCCCGGCGAGTTCGGCATCATCATCGGCGACAAGGCCGCGGCCAACCTGGGGGTGAAGGTCGGCGACAAGGTCACCTTCGTCGCCCCCGAGGTCTCGGTGACCCCCGCCGGCATCTTCCCGCGCATGAAGCGCTTCACCGTGGCCGGCATCTTCCACGTCGGCGCCGGCGAGCTGGACGGCTACGTGGCCATGGCCCACGTCGAGGACGCCGCGCGCATGCAGCGCTACAAGGACGGCGAGGTGCAGGGCCTGCGCCTGAAGCTCGACGACCTGTTCCAGGCGCCGCGCACCGCCTGGGAAATCGCCCATGACCTCAAGGGCAACGACTTCTACGCCCGCGACTGGACGCGCACCCACGGCAACCTCTACCAGGCCATCCAGATGGAGAAATCCATGATCGGCCTGCTGCTGCTGCTGATAGTCGCGGTGGCCGCCTTCAACATCATCTCCACCCTGGTCATGGTGGTCACCGACAAGAAGTCGGACATCGCCATCCTCCGCACCCTGGGCGCCACGCCGGGGCAGATCATGGCCATCTTCATGGTCCAGGGCAGCGTGATCGGCGTGATCGGCACCTTCATCGGCGGCCTGCTCGGCGTGCTCGCGGCGCTCAGGGTGAGCGACGCCATCGCCCTGCTGGAAAGGCTGATCGGCCACAAGTTCCTCAGCTCGGACGTCTACTTCATCGATTACCTGCCCTCGCAACTGATGCGCGAGGACGTGATCCTGGTGTGCGCCGCCGCGCTGATCCTGAGTTTCTTCGCCACCCTGTATCCGGCCTGGCGTGCCGCCCGCACCCAGCCCGCGGAGGCCCTGCGTTATGAGTGACAAGACCGTCCTGAGCTGCCGCAACCTGCGCAAGAGCTACGAGGAGGGCCCGCAGTCGGTCGAGGTGCTGGTCGACGTGCAGCTGGAGCTGTTCCCCGGCGAGCGCGTGGCCATCGTCGGCAGCTCCGGCTCCGGCAAGAGCACCCTGCTGAACATGCTCGGCGGCCTCGACATCCCCAGCAGCGGCAGCGTCTGGCTGGCCGGCGAGGAGCTGTCGGCGCTCAACGAGAAGCAGCGCGGCCTGCTGCGCAACCGCGCGCTGGGCTTCGTCTACCAGTTCCACCACCTGCTGCCGGAGTTCACCGCCCTGGAGAACGTCTGCATGCCGCTGCTGATCGGCCGCACGCCGATCCCCGAGGCCCGCGAGCGCGCCAGCGCGCTGCTGGAGCGGGTGGGCCTGAAGCCGCGCCTGCAGCACAAGCCCTCGGAGCTGTCCGGCGGCGAGCGCCAGCGCGTGGCCATCGCCCGCGCCCTGGTCAACCGCCCGCAGCTGGTGCTGCTCGACGAGCCCACCGGCAACCTCGACCAGCACACCGCGCATTCCATCCAGGAGCTGATGCTCGAACTGTCGCAGTCGCTGCAGACGGCCTTCCTGGTGGTGACCCACGACCCGCACCTGGCGCAGCAGATGGACCGCGTGCTGCGCCTGGAGGACGGCCGCCTGATCGCCGCCTGATCGAGCCGCAGACGCCATGTTCAGACCCCTATCGATCTTCGTCGGCACCCGCTACACCCGGGCCAAGAAGCGCAACCACTACATCTCCTTCATCTCCCTGACCTCGATGATCGGCCTGACCCTCGGGGTGCTGGCGATGATCGTGGTGCTCTCGGTGATGAACGGGTTCCAGAAGGAGATGCGCTCGCGCATCCTCGGCATGGTGCCCCACGCCGTGCTGCAGAACACCGACGGCAAGCCGCTGGCCGATTGGCAGGCGGTGGCCGCCGCGGCCTCGAAGCACCGCGAGGTGGTCGGCGCGGTGCCCTACACCGAGCTGGACGGCATGCTCTCGTTCAAGGGCATGATGCAGCCGATCGAGGTGGATGGTATCGACCCGGTCCTGGAACCGAAGGTCTCGATCATCGGCTCGCACATGGTTCAGGGCAGCCTGGCAGCGCTGAAGTCCGGCGAGTCCGGGGTGGTGATCGGCGAGATCACCGCGCGGCGCTTCCGCGTCAACGTCGGCGACAGCCTGCTGCTGATCGTCCCCGAGTCCACCTCCGCGGCCGGCGGCGTGACGCCGCGCATGCAGCGGCTGAACGTGGCCGGGGTGTTCAAGGTCGGCGCCGAGCTGGACGGTACCCTGGCGCTGGTCCACGTCGACGACGCCGCGCACCTGCTGCGCTGGGAGCCGGGGCAGGTGCAGAGCGTGCGCATCGCCCTGAAGGACCTGTTCCAGGCGCCGGAAGTGGGGCAGGGCATCGCCGCGGAGCTGGGCCAGGGCATCCGTTCGGTGGACTGGACGCACACCCAGGGCAGCCTGTTCGGCGCCATGAAGATGGAGAAGACCATGATCGGCCTGCTGTTGCTGCTGATCGTGGCGGTGGCGGCCTTCAACATCATCGCCACGCTGATCATGGTGGTGGCCGACAAGCGCACCGACATCGCCATCCTCCGCACCCTGGGCGCGACGCCGGGGCAGATCATGACCGTCTTCATGGTCCAGGGCACGGTGATCGGGGTGATCGGCACCCTGGTCGGCGGCACCCTGGGCGTGCTGGCGGCATTCAACGTCACCACCATCGTCTCGGCGATGGAGAAGGCCCTGGGCACCCACGTGTTCAGCTCCGACGTCTACTTCATCAACTACCTGCCCTCCGACGTGCAGGTGACGGACGTGCTGCTGGTGTGCTGCGCGGCCCTGCTGATGAGCTTCCTCGCCACGCTGTACCCGGCCTGGCGCGCCGCCAAGACCCAGCCGGCCGAAGCGCTGCGCTACGAATGAAAGAAGCCGCCCTTGGGGCGGCTTCTTCGTGATGGGGTGGGTTTCGCAGCGAGCCTATCTCGATCCGTACCCGGGCTCGGCCTATCGCGGACAAAGTTGCTCCTACAGGGAAATGCCGTACCTCCCGGCAGACTGTAGGAGCGGGCCCTGCCCGCGAAATCGCGCGCAGGGCTGAGCTGGCCTAATGATCTTGGACACCTTCATCGGGCGCTATCATGGCGCCCAACTGGAGGCAAAAATAGTGCGAAAGTCCTATTCAAATGAATTCAAAATCAAGACTGCCGAGATGGTGCTTGATGGCGGGATGTCCGTTCCGGACGTCTGTAAGCAACAAGACGTAGGCCCTACTGCGCTGCGTCGGTGGATTGATCAAGTCCGAAAAGAGCGCGAAGGTCAGACTCCGGTCGGTGCCAAGGCGATTACGCCGGACCAACAGCGAATTCAAGAACTCGAAGCGCAGTTGCGGCAAAAGGATCGGGATATCGAAATCCTAAAAAAGGCCAGTGCTCTCCTGCTTTTGGACTCCAAAGATTATTCGCGCTAATCGACGAGTTGAGTGAGCAATACGGTATTTCCGACTGCTGCCGGGTATTGGAAGTCCCTCGCAGTAGCTTTTACGCCTGGCGCAAACGTCAGGGGCCAATGAGTCCAGCCAGGCAGGTGCTCCAGGCCACTGTGGTCGAGCTTTTCAAAGCGTCACGCAGCTCTGCCGGGGCGCGTACGCTGTCCCAGGAGTTGCGACGCGCAGGGCACGATGTGGGCCGCTACAAGGCGCGAAGCCTGATGAAAGAAATGGGGCTGGAGTGCCGGCAGCGGCGTCCGCATCGATATCGCTCGTCAGGCGCAGAGGCCTTGATCGTGAGTAATCGGCTCAAGCGTAACTTCCGCGTCTCGACTGTTAACGAGGTGTGGTGCGGTGATGTGACTTACATCCAGATTGGTAAGCGCTGGTTGTATCTGGCGGTGGTGATGGATCTTTACGCCCGACGAATCGTGGGCTGGGCGTTTTCACTGATTGCCGATGCTCGATTGGCCTGTGAAGCACTTCAGATAGCAGTTGAGGCGCGCGGTAAACCAAAAGGCGTGATGTTCCACTCAGACCAGGGCTGCCAGTACGCCAGTCATAAATTCAGGGAGACGCTTGAAAAGTATGGCGTGACTCAAAGCATGAGTCATCGCGGCCAATGCTGGGATAACGCAGCCATGGAGCGCTTCTTCGGTGCGCTGAAGTCAGAGTGGGTACCAAGGGATGGATACAAGAGTGATGAGCAGGCCAAGGTCGATATCCAGGCCTATATAACGCGGTACAACCTTAAGCGCCTCCACAGCTACAACGGATATGAAACCCCGGTAGCCATGGAGGAAAAGCTCAAGGCAGCAGCATGAACCTAAAGCGGTGTCCAAAATTTCTTGACCGGTTCACCCGGCCTCCCCGTAGGGCGCATAACGCCTACGGCGTTATCCGCCGAATCGCGGACAGAGTCCGCTCCTACGGTTCCAGGTAGCACGGGCGTAGGAGCGGACTCCGTCCGCGATTGGATTCACCGGCCACGCCGGACGCCCTGGTAGCACGGCCAGCGGCGGATAACCGCGAACGGTTATTCGCCCTACGGCTGGGCAGGGTCGTAGAATCAACCACTGTTCGCGAGCAAGAACTAGACGTCCCCCTCGCTCCTACGAGAAGCCGTGCTCGCCTCCCCTCACCTGCGAGTCAGTCCGGGTACTGCGCCTGGATGACGATCTCCAGGGCATCCGGGCGCCAGAACTCCCGGTCCAGCTCCACCACCCGCCCGCCCTCGGCGTAGCTCAGGCGCTCCAGGTACAGCCCCGGCGCACCCGGCGCCAGTTGCAGCGGCGCGGCCTGGTCCGCGCCCAGGGCGCAGGGGTGCATGGCCAGCTCGCAGCGCTGCGGGCGCTTGCCGAAGCGCTCGCGCAGCACTTGCGTGAGGGAGCCATCCAGGTCCTCCTCCAGCAACCCCGGGCACCAGGCGGCGTCCAGCAGGATGCGCTCCAGCAGCACCGGGCGCCGGTCGATCCAGCGCCGCCGCTCGATGGCGAACAGCAAGGCGCCCTCCTCCAGGCCCATGCGCCGGGCGGTCGGCGCGTCGGCGGCGCACTCGCGGCGGCTCAGTGTCTCGGTGCGCGGCTGGCGGCCCTGGGCGGCGACGTATTCCATGAAGCCCTGGGTGCGGGTGGGGTTGTAGCGCACCCGCGGCGGCGCGACGAACCAGCCGCGGCGGTTCTCGCGGTACAGCAGGCCCTCGGTCTCCAGCTGCTGCAGGGCCTCGCGCAGGGTCACCCGGGTGCAGCCGAAGCGCTCGGCCAGCTCGCGCTCGCCCGGCAGCTTCGCGGCCAGGCCGCCCTGGCGGATGTCCGCGGCCAGCTGGTCGCGGATGCGCAGGTAGTGCAGGGGTCGTTCGGCCGCCATGGTGGGCTCTCCAGCGAAAGGCGCGCCATTATAAAGGCAGCGGGTACGCGCGCAGGCCGGCTTCACCGGATCGTCACAATGGGCGTCTAGTCTGGCCTAGACCATCGTCCAGACCACCGCGCCATGCCCGCCTCGACATCCGCCGACCTACCCCGCTTCACCTCCCTGCTCTTCGGACTCGCCGGCGACCTGGTGGACTTCGGCGCCCGCACCCTGCCCCTCGCCCTGCAGCAGAGCTGCCCGGAGTGCCCGCAGGAGCGCCTCGCCGAAGCCGCCACCCTGGCCCCGCACCAGGCCCTGGGCCACGTGCTCGGCCGCCTGCCCAGCGCCGAGGAGATAGCGCGCTTCCGCAAGCGCCTGGCGGAAGCCGCCGACGCCCATGCCGAACCCATCGCCGAAGCCCTGCCAGCCCTCCAGCAACTGAACCGCCAGGGCGTACCCTGCGCCTGGCTGGAGGAGCTGCCGGAGCCGGCCAGCGAACGCCTGGCCGCCGCCCTCGACGGCGCCCTGGACAACGGCATCGCCCACGCCGGCCGCCCCTGGCCGGCGCCGGACGCCTGCTGGCGCGCGCTGATGGAACTGGGCACGCCGCAGCTGGACGGCTGCGTGCTGGTCAGCAGCCAGCCGCGCCTGCTCCAGGCCGGCCTCAACGCCGGGCTGTGGACCATCGGCCTGGCCGCCAGCGGCCCGTTGTGCGGCCTCTCGGTGCGCGACTGGGAGGCGCTGGACAGCCCCCGGCGCGACCTGCGCCGCGCCCAGGCGACCTTCGGCCTGTACCGCCTGGGCGTGCACTCGGTCATCGACCACCTGGGCGAGCTGGATTCCTGCCTGCTGGACATCGCCAGCCGCCGCGCCAAAGGAGAAAAACCATGAACCGCGCCCGCCACGCCTTCCTCGACGAGCTGGCCGAACGCTTCGCCAGCCACGGCGCCGAGCCCTACGGCGAATCCGTGAGCCAGGCCGAGCACGCCCTGCAGTGCGCCACCCTGGCCGAACGCGCCGGCTGTTCCGACAGCCTGGTGATCGCCGCCCTGCTGCACGACATCGGCCACCTCTACGAGAACCCCGACGAGATCGAGGCCTGCGACCTGCGCCACGAGGAAGTCGGCGCCAACCTGCTGCGCGCCCTGCTGCCCGAGGCGGTGTGGCAACCGATCCGCCTGCACGTGGCCGCCAAGCGCTACCTGTGCGCGGTGGACGCGGCCTACCACGCCGGCCTGTCGCCGGCCTCGCGGCACAGCCTGGCGCTGCAGGGCGGGCCCTTCGACGAGCGCGGCGCCAGCGCCTTCCTCAGCACCCCCTACGCCCAGGACGCCGTCACCCTGCGGCGCCTGGACGACCTCGGCAAGGACCCGGCCATGCGCACCCCGGAGCTGGCGCACTTCTTCCCGCTGCTGGAACGCCTGCTGCGCATTGACGGGCATCAGACACGGTTGCGTCCGGCGAGTTAAGCTGTGTGGCATGGAGATGGATTTTTCGCCGCCGTGCGGCAGTCCATCCTGGGTAGCCACCGCAGAAGGAAACCACCATGCCCACACGTCAACTGCATGAAGAACTGCAGCGACTGCGCGACCAACTGGAACAGCAGCCGCCGCTGAGCGAAGAACAGCGCTCGGAGCTGCAGACACTGATCCAGGACATCGAACTGCAACTGGCCAACGAGGAAGCGCTGGCCGACGAAAGCCTGCTGGACGGCGTCAACCTCGCGGTGGAGCGCTTCGAGGTCAGCCACCCGACCCTCGCCGGCACCCTGCGCTCGATCATGCAGAGCCTGGCCAACATGGGCATCTGAACCCCTCTCCCGGCGGCCCGCCCCTCCCGGCGCGGGCCGCATCGCCTTTACCAGAGCGGCAATGTGTAACTAATGATGACGCGGGTTTCGTCCACGTCGTTACCGAAGTCGCTGCGGAAACTGCCGTTGCGTACCTTGAAGCCGAGGTTCTTCAGCGGCCCGCCCTGCACCACGTAGCCGATGTCGGTATCGCGCTCCCATTCCTTGCCGTTGCCCTGGCCGTTCAACAGGTCGATGTTGTCGCCGCGCAGGTAGCGCGTCATGAAGGTCAGCCCCGGCAGGCCGATAGCGGCGAAGTCGTAGTCGTAGCGCAGCTGCCAGGAACGCTCGTCCTTGTTGGCAAAATCGCCGATCTGCACGAAGTTGGTCAGGTAGGGGTCGGTGCCGGCCAGATAGGCGTAGCCGGTGTCGCCGGACATGCGCTGGTAGCCCAGGCCGAAGCCGTGGCCGCCCAGGCGGTAGGTGAACAACGCGTTTAGCGCGCGGTTGTCGACGTTGCTGCCACCCTCGTCGGTGGAGCGCGCCCAGCGGATGTCGGACTTCAGCGACTGGTCCCTGGCGATCGGCAGGACGTGCACCAGGCCCAGGTAGTGCTGGCGGTAGAAGTCCTCCAGGTTGCCGTAGTGGTAGCTGGTGCTCAGGTTGTCGTTCCAGCGGTAGGTGCCGCCGGCCAGGTTGAAGCGGTCGCTGGTGGTGTGCCGCCCGGGCAGGATGTTGCGCTTGTTGCCACGGGTGATGCTCATGTCCTCGGCGTTGCTCGAATCGCGCTGCTTCACCTGGCGCAATTGGCCGAGCTGCACGGCCAGGCCGTCGATCTCGCCGATTTCCGCCAGGCCGCCCTGGAAGGTCTGCGGGTGCAGGCGGGTGTCGTTGTACTGCACCACCGGCAGCTTGGGTGTCAGGGTGCCGACCTTCAGGGTGCTCTTCGAGGCGCGCAGCTTGGCGGTCAGGCCCAGGTCGGAATAGTCGTCGGCGGCGCGGCGGTCGCTGGCCGAGTACGGCAGCAGGCCGGAGCCGGAGCGGTCGGGGCTGGAGTCCAGTTTCAGCCCGAGCAGGCCCAGGGCATCGACGCCCACGCCGACGGTGCCGTCGGTATAGCCGGATTCGTAGCGCAGCAGGAAGCCCTGCGCCCATTCCTCCGAATACGACTGGCTGGCGCCGGACTGGCGGTAGTCGCGGTTGAAGTAGAAGTTGCGCAGCTCCAGGCTGGCCTTGCTGTCGCCGATGAAGTCGGCCTGGGCGAACAATGGCAGGCAGGCGGCGGCCGAGGCCAGCGCCCGTGCGGGAAGATTTTTCATTGTTGTTGTCTCTTCGTTCGGATGAGGTGAAGCGGCGCCCTCCTGCGGCGCCGCGTGGGGAGTCGCGGTCAGTCGCCGAGCATGCCCTCCAGACGTTGGCGCACCAGGGCCCGGGCCTGCTCGACGATGCCGCGCAGCAGTTCGGCGCAGCCCGGCTCATCAAAGATCAGGCCCTGGACCATGCCCGCCGACCAGATGCCCAGGTCGGTGTCGCCCTGCTCGTACACGGTGCGCCCGCGCTGGCCGCTGACCAGCGCGGCGATATCGGCGTAGGTCGCCCCGCCGCGCGCCTCGATCGCCCGCACCTCCTGGCTCACCGCGTTGCGCGCCACCCGCGCGGTGTTGCGCAGGCTGCGCATGATGAGGTCGGTGGAGCGCTCGTCGGCGGCGCGAATGGCCGCCTTCACCTGCGGGTGGATCGGACATTCGCGAGTGCTGAGGAAGCGCGTGCCCATGTTGATGGCGTCCGCCCCCAGCGCCAGCGCCGCTACCAGCCCGCGGCCGTCGGCGAAGCCGCCGGAGGCGATGATCGGCACCCGCAGGCGGTTGGCCGCCACGGGGATCAGCACCAACCCGGGGATGTCGTCCTCCCCCGGATGGCCGGCGCACTCGAAGCCGTCGATGGACACCGCATCCACGCCCAGTTGCTCGGCCTTGAGCGCGTGGCGCAGCGAGGTGCACTTGTGGATCACCTTGACGCCGTGGCGGCGCAGCTCGGCGATGTGCTCGCCGGGGTTGTTGCCGGCGGTCTCGACGACGCCGATGCCGGCCTCGACGATCACCGCGCGGTACTCGGCATAGGGCACCGGCTTCTGCGTCGGCAGCAGCGTCAGGTTGACGCCGAAGGGCCTGTCGGTCAGCTCGCGGCAGCGGGCGATCTCGCCGGCCAGCGCTTCCGGCGTCGGCTGCGTCAGCGCCGACAGCGTGGCCAGGCCGCCGGCGTTGGCCACCGCCGCGGCCAGCTCGGCGCGCCCCACCCACTGCATGCCGCCCTGCATGATCGGGTGCTCGACGCCGAAGGTCTCGGTGAAACGGGTCTTGAACACGCTCATGGCTGGCCCCCGCGGCTCAGATCGGGTCCCAGGAGAACACGTCCGGGCTGCGCGCCAGGTCCATGAAGCTGCCGCGCAAGGCCGGCATGCCGTGCTCGGCGATGCTCTGCGGGGTCCAGCCGTGCTCGCTGTGCACGCTGCGCAGCGGGCGGCTCTGGCTCATCAGGAACAGCTCGTGGTTGCGCGCGGCGAACACCTGGCCATTGACCTCGCGGGCGGCGTCGGAGGCCAGGTACACGGCCAGGGGCGCGTTCTTCTCCGGGGTCATGCGCTGCAGCTTTTCCACCCGCGCCTTCTGCTCCGGGGTCTGGGCCGGGATGGAGTCGGTCATGCGGCTCCAGGCGAAGGGCGCGATGCAGTTGGAGCGCACGTTGTAGCGCTGCATGTCGAGGGCGATGGACTTGGACAGGGCGACGATGCCCAGCTTGGCCGCCGAGTAGTTGGCCTGGCCGAAGTTGCCGATCAGCCCCGAGGTGCTGGTCATGTGCACGAAGGCGCCGCTGCCCTGCTCGCGGAAGCGCTCGGCGGCGGCGCGGCTGACGAAGAAGCTGCCGTTGAGGTGGACGTTGATCACCGACAGCCAGTCCTCGGCGCTCATCTTGTGGAAGATGGCGTCGCGCAGGATGCCGGCGTTGTTGACCACGATGTCGAGCCGGCCGAAGGCGTCCAGGGCGCTGGCGACGATGCGCCGGGCGCTGTCCCAGTCCGCCACGCTGTCGGTGTTGATCGCCCCCTCGCCGCCGCGTTGGCGGATCAGCCCGAGGGTCTCCTCGGCCGGCGAGGCGGAGCCGCCCTCGCCACCCAGAGACACGCCGATGTCGTTGATCAGCACCTTCGCCCCGCTGTCGGCCAGGGCCAGGGCGATCTCGCGGCCGATGCCGCCACCGGCGCCGGTGACGATCGCTACCTTGCCTTCGTTGAGTCGCTCGGTCATCGCACTTTCCTCTCGTATGGATTCGCTGGGCGGCCCGGCAACGGCCGGGCCGCGCGGGGTTCAGCCCGGCAGGCCGAGCAGGCTCTTGGCCAGGATGTTGCGCTGGATCTCGTTGGTGCCGCCGTAGATGGTGGTGGGCCGCGACTGGATGAAGATGCCCGCCGGGTGCAGCTCGGGGTCGTCGGCGAAGGGCTGCAGCAGCGCCGAGTCGGGGCCGGCGATCTCCAGGCCCAGCTCGCTGATGCGCTGGTACAGCTCGGACTGGTGGATCTTCAGCATCGACACATCCGGCCCCAGGCTCTCGCCGCGCCGCAGGCGCTCGGCGAAGCGCTCGTACAGCGCCTTGTGGCAGTCCAGGTCCATGCTCAGCGCGGCGAAGCGCTGGGCGAACGCCGGGTCGTCCCACAGGCCCTGGTGGCGGGCCAGGCGCACCAGGCGTTCGAGGGCGAAGGTGGCCTGCTTGGGCGAGCCGAGGAAGATGCGCTCGAAGCCCAGCAGCGCCTTGGCCATGCTCCAGCCCTGGTTGACCTCGCCCACCAGGTGGTCGGCCGGCACCCGCACCTCGTTGAAGAACACCTCGCAGAACTCGCCCTGCAGCTCCAGGTTGAGGATCGGCCGCACCTCCACGCCGGGGCTGTCCATGGGCACCAGCAGGAAGCTGATGCCCTGCTGCGGCTTGCCGCCGCGCTCGGTGCGCGCCAGCACGAAGATCCAGTTGGCCTCGCTGCCCATGGTGGTCCAGGTCTTCTGGCCATTGATCACCCAGTGGCCGCCCTGCAGCACCGCCTCGGTGCGCAGGCTGGCCAGGTCGGAACCGGCGTTGGGCTCGCTGTAGCCCTGGCACCAGATGTCCTCGCCGCTGAGGATGCGCGGCAGGAAGCGACGGCGCTGGGCGTCGCTGCCGTAGCGGATGAGCAGCGGGCCGAGCATGGTGATGCCGCTGTCGGGCAGGCGCGCGCAGCCGTAGCCTTCCATCTCCTCGATCATGATCAGCTGCTTGCCGGCGCTCAGGCCCATGCCGCCGTACTCCACCGGCCAGCCGGGGCACAGCCAGCCCTGGCGCGACAGCGCCTGGTACCACTCCCAGGTGTCGTCGCGGCCCAGGCGGTGGGCCGGGTTGCGGATGCGTTGCGGGTAGCTGGCGGCGATCCAGTCGCGCACCACCAGGCGGAATTCGCCATCGCCCAGGGCGTTGTAGTCGGTCATCTCAGTGTCCTTCGAAGTGGGGGGTGCGCTTGGCCAGGAAGGCCGCCTTGCCTTCGGCATGGTCGGCGCTGAGGAACAGCTGGCTCTGCAGCTCGCCCTCGCGCTCCAGCAGCAGGTCCAGGCCCTCGGCCAGCAGGGCCTTGGTCATGGCCAGCGGCAACGGCGCCTGCTGCTCGACCAGGGCCGCGCGCCGCAGCGCCGTCTCCAGGGCCGCGCCGGGGGCGCAGAGCTGGTCCACCAGGCCGATGCGCAGCGCTTCCTGCGCCTCCAGCACCTCGCCGAACATCAGCAGTTGCCGCGCGTGGCCGTGGCCGATGCGTGCCGGCAGGCTGTGCAGCAGGCCCAGGTCGGCGAGCAGGCCGACCTTGCCGAAGCCGGCGGCGAAGCGCGCCGTGGCGCCGCACACCAGGCTGTCGCAGGCCAGGGCGATGGACAGCCCGGCGCCCACCGCCCAGCCCTCGATGGCGGCCACCAGCGGCTTGCCCATGCACACCATCTGCCGCACCAGGCGGGCGTTGGCCTGCATCCGCGCGCGGCCGGCGCCGAGGGTTTCCACGCGCATGTCGCCCAGGTCGCCGCCGGCGCAGAACACTTCCGCGCTGCCGGTGAGCACCACGCTACGCACGGCGGCGTCGCGCTCGGCCTCTTCCAGGGCGCCCAGCAGTTCCATGCGCAGCGCCGGCGACAGGGCGTTGCGCCGCGCCGGGTTGTTGAAGCGCAGCAGGCGCACGCTGCCGTGGGTCTCTTGCAGCAGGAGCTCGCTCATCAGGCCACCTCCCCGTGCAGCAGGGCGATGTAGCGCGCGCGGTGGAAGGCCAGCGAACCCTGGGCGTTGAGCAGCACCATGGCGCGGCGCAGGAACAGGCCGATGTCGGCCTCGTCGGTGTAGCCGATGCCGCCGTGCAGCTGGATCGCCTGGCGGGTGACCAGCAGCGCCGCCTCGGCGGCGCGCACCTTGGCGGTGGACACCAGGCGCCGCACCTGGTCGGTTGGCGCGCCGGCGTCGATGGCCGCGGCGGCCTCGGCGACCATGGCGCGGGCCAGTTCGATCTGGATCTTCAGGTCGACCATGCGGTGCTGCAGGGCCTGGAAGCTGCCGATGGCGCGGCCGAACTGGCTGCGCACGCCGAGGTACTCGCGGGTGCGCTCGAAGGCGGCGTCCATCGCCCCCACCAGGTAGGCGGCGCAGGCCAGCGCGGCTTCGTCCAGGGCCGGCGGCGGCGTCTGCAGCAGGCGCGCCGGGGTGCCGTCGAAACGCAGGCGCGCCAGGTGGCCGCCGTCCTGGGTCGGCTCGCTGCGCAGCTCCAGGCCCTCGGCGTAGCTTTCCACCAGCGCCAGGCCCTGGTCGCAGGCCACCAGCCAGGCGTCGGCGGCGGCGCCCAGGTGGACCTGGGCGACCTCGCCGCGCAGCGCGCCATCGCGCCACAGCGGCCGCGCGGCGGCGCCCTCGTAGCCGATGCCGGCCGGCAGGATCAGCCGCTCCCCGGCCAGCAGCGCGTCGCGCTCGGCCTGCGGCAGCAGCGGCGCCACCAGGCTGGCCTCGATCAGCGGCTCGGGCAGCAGGCCGCGGCCCAGTTCCTCCAGCAGCGCGGCGTACTCGGCCATGCCCAGGCCGCTGCCGCCCTGCGCCTCGGCCAGGCGCAGGCCCGGCCAGCCCATGGCGCAGACCTCGGCCCAGGCCGCGCGGTCCACCCCCGGCGCCTGGAAGCGCTGGCGGCGCACGCGGCTCAGGTCGCCATCGCGCGGCACCAGGGAGGCGGCGCTGTCGCGAATCAGCCGCAGGCGCTCCTCGCGCTCGCCGGCCATCTCGGTGTTCTCGGTCATCTCGTCATTCTCGTGTCGGTTGAACGGCTCCGGCCTGGGCGGGCCGGTACTTGAAGCTGCCGGTGGCGGTGGCGACCAGCTCGCCCGCCTCGTCGCGGATCTCCGCGGCGCAGAAGCACAGGGTGCGGGTACGTCGCAGCACCCGGCCGACGGCGTTCAGCTCGCCGCGGGTGCTGCCCATGAAGTGCGTGGCCATGTCGATGGTGACCATCGAGCAGCCCGGCGAGCAGATGCGGATGGCCCCGGCCATGGCGGCGTCGAGCACGCTCATCAGCACGCCGCCGTGGAAGTGCTCGAGGTAGTTCATCAGCTCCGGGCGGTGCCTCAGGCGGATGCGCGCCACCTCGCCCTCGGCCCAGCGCTCCAGGCCGAGGAACTCCTGGAAGGTGAAGCGGCCGGTGGGAAACACGCTCGCGGGCTCGGCCGGGGCGGCCGCCAGGGTCGAATCGTTCATCGCAGGGGCTCCGTCATGGGTTCAGGCCTTGAGCGGCCGCGGCTCGGCGGCGTCGGCGGCGTCGGCGCTCGCCGGGGCGGGCCCGGGCGTGGCGTCGGCATCGCTCGCCGCGCGGTTCGGGTCGTACAGGCGGTCGGGGATGAACAGCGCCGGGATCAGGCCGGTGATCACGTAGGTGATGCCCATCACCAGGAAGCCGGCGCCGATGGAGACGTGCGAGGCCAGCAGGCCGATGGCCGCCGGCGCCACCGCCGCGCCGACGCGGCCGAGGTTGTAGGCGGTGCCCACGGCGGCGCCGCGCACCCGGGTGGAGAAGCTCTCGGTCATGTAGGTGGCCAGCACGCCCACCGGCACGCCGTAGATGAAGCCGAACAGCGCGAGGATCCAGACGATGTTGTCCGGCGTGTGCCAGAACACGATCAGCGGCATGAAGATGGCGCTGCCGATGGCGCCGGCGGCGAAGGTGGCGCGGCGGCCGAAGTAGTCCGAGGCCATCCCGGCAACCACCTTGCCGAGGATCATCGCGGTGTAGGTGCCGACCATGTAGCCGGTCATGGACTTGAAGTTCATGCCCAGCTCGCTTTCCAGGTACGAGGGCATCCAGTTGTTGGTGCCGTAGTAGCCGAACAGCAGGAAGCACGAGGTCAGCGCCCAGAGCAGGAACATGCGGCGCGTGGCCGGCTCGCCCAACAGGCCGCGCAGGCCGCCACCGGCGGCGGGTGCGGCGCGCACGCCGGCCGGCTGCTGGCGGCGCTGGGCCTGGGCCGCCAGCCAGGACGGCGACTCCGGCACCCAGGGGCGCAGCGCCAGGCAGACCAGCGCCGGGGCCAGGGCGGTGAAGAACAGCGCGCGCCAGCCGAAGTCGGGGATGATCTGCCCAGCGAGGATGGTCGCCACCAGGTAGCCCACGGTCCAGCCGGCCTGCATGGTCGCCAGGATGGTGGTGCGGTACTTCGAGGTGACGAACTCGGACATCAGGATGTTGCAGGCGACGAACAGCGAGCCCAGGCCCAGGGAGGACAGGAAGCGGATCAGCGCGAACTGCCAGTAGTTGTGGGTCATGCCCAGCAGCGCGGTGCCGACCGAGAAGATCACGATGGTCCAGGTCACCACCCGCACCCGGCCGAAGCGGTCGCAGCACCAGCCGCCGTAGATGCCGCCGATGGCCATGCCGGCCAGGGTGATGCTGCCCAGCGAGCCGGCCTCGAAGTTGCTCAGGCCGAACTCGGCCTTGAGGCTGTTGAGGCTGTAGGCGAGGAACATCAGGTCGACGCCGTCGGCGAGCAGCCCGAGGAAGCAGAAGAAGAAAGCGATGACCAGCGTACGCCGGGAAAACACGGGGCCCTGGGGAGGGCTCAGGGATGCGTTCATTGTTCTTGTTCTCGCAGGTGAGTTGAGGTGGGGTCGCGCCGTGCCGCCCGGGTCAGTTGCCGGCCTCCGGGGTCAGGCGCACGCGGCCGTTGTCCAGCACCACCACATCGCGCTCGACCACGCGGGTGCGGAAGGAGCCGTCGTTCCAGATTTCCGTGCGCAGGGTCTCGCCCGGGAACACCGGCGCGGAGAAGCGCACCTGCAGTTGCCCGAAGCGCTCGGCGCGGTAGTCGGCGAAGCCGCGCAGCAGGGCGTGGAAGGCCACGCCCAGGGTGCACAGGCCATGCAGGATCGGCCTGGGGAAACCGCCGCGCGCCGCGGCCGCCGGGCTGGCGTGGATCGGGTTGTCGTCGCCGTTGAGGCGGTAGTACAGGGCCTGCTCCGGGCGCGTCGGCAGGTCGATGGCGAGGTCCGGCGCGCGCTCGGGCAGGCGGTGCGGCTGGCTCGACGACCGGCCGTCGCCGCCGAAGCCGCCGTCGCCGCGCAGGAAGGTGGTGCCGCGGGCGATGGCCAGCACCGCGCCGCTGGCGGCATCGCTCAGCACTTTCTCGCTGTACAGCAGCGCGCCCTTGCCGGCGCCCTTGTCCACCAGGCCGGTGACGCGGGTGCGGCCGATCACCTCGCCTTCCGGCGGCAGCGGCCTGAGCCACTCCACGCTCTGCTCGCCATGCACCAGGCGCAGGGCGTCGACGCCGGTGTCCGGGTTGCCCAGCCAGAAACCGGGGTGGCCCAGCACCACCGCCATGCACGGCAGCGCCTGGATATCGCGGTTGGCGTCGACGAAGGCCAGTTGGTGCTCGTCCAGGGGGTCGGCGCCCAGGCCCACCGACAGCGCGTAGAAGGCGCTGTCTTCGCGGCTGTAGCGCTGGCGCACCTCGGGGATGCGGTAGTTCAGCAGGTGCTCAGGATTCAGCGCCATGGGCCACCTCCTGCACTTCCAGCACCGCGTCGGCGGCCCAGGCGCCCTGCCCCTCGGGCATGGCGAACACCGGGTTGAGGTCCACCGAGCGCAGCCGCGGGCCGGCCTGGGCGGCGAACCGCGAGAGCCGCGAGAGCACCTGCGCCAGCGCCTTCACGTCGGTCACCGGGCGGCCGCGGGCGCCGAGCAGCAGGGGCGCGCCCTTGATGCTGCGGATCATCGCCTCGGCTTCCGCGGCGTCGAACGGGCAGCGGCGGAACACCACGTCCTTGAGCACCTCGACGAAGATGCCGCCGAGGCCGAACACTGCCACCGGGCCGAACTGCGGGTCGCGCTGGATGCCCATGAAGCACTCCACGCCGCCCTGCAGCTGGCGCGCCACCAGCACGCCATCGATACGCGCCGCGGGTGCATGTTCGGCGGCGCGGCGCAGCAGCAGGTCGAAGCCCTCGCGCACGGCCGCGGCACCGTCCACGCCCAGCAGCACGCCGCCGATCTCGGATTTGTGCAGGATGTCCGCCGAGGCGATCTTCAGCACCACCGGGTAGCCGATCGATTCGGCGAAGGCCACCGCGTCCGCGGCGTTGCCCAACACCCGCTCCGGCGCCGACTCGATGCCGGCGCCGGCCAGCAGTTGCTTGGCCTCCGCCTCGCCGGGGGTCTGCGCCGGCAGCTCCACGCCGCCGGGCGCCGGCACCTGGCGCAACGGCCGGGCGAAGGCCTCGCCGAGCCGGCCCATGGCCTGGATGGCGTACACCGCGCGGGTGGGGTCCTCGAACAGGGCGAAGCCGGCCTTCTCGTAGGGCGCCAGTTCCTCGCCCTCGCCCATCACCGAGACCACGAACAGGCGCTCCGGGTGGTCCGCCTTGATGCGGGCGAACTGCTCGGCCAGGCGCGGGCCAATGGACGCGGCGGTGCCGGCCTGGGTGAAGAAGGCGATCAGCGAGCGGTAGCCGCCGTCCACCACCATGGATTCGGTGAAGTCGTGCACCAGGCTCAGGTCGTTCAGCGCCTGGGCGGTGCAGTCCACCGGGTTGATCGGCGAGGCGAACGACAGCCGCTGCTTCAGCCGCGCCTGGGCCGCCTCGGGCATGGACGGCATGGGCAGGCCGACCTCTTCGGCGGCGTCGCTGACGATGATGCCGGCGCCGCCGCTGACGGTGATCATCCCCAGGCTGTTGCCCACCGGGTAGATGCGCTGGGTGGCGAGGTAGGCGATGTCCATCAGCTCCTCGGTGTTGCGCGCGCGGACCACGGCGTAGTCGGCCAGCACCGCGTCCAGCACCTTGTCGTCGCCGGCCAGCGAGGCGGTGTGGGACATGGCCGCGCGGCCACCCAGCTCGCTGCGCCCGACCTTGTGCAGGATCACCGGCTTGCCGGCGCGGTGGGCGGCCGCCAGGGCGGCGAGGAAGCTGTCGACGTTGCGGATGGACTCGGCGTAGGCCATGACCACGTCGACCTCCGGCGACTCCACCAGCCAGCCGATGGCGTCGCCCAGGGTGACGTCGGCCTCGTTGCCGGTGGCCACGCAGATCGGCGTGCCCAGCCCGCGCTGCCGCGCCAGCCCCAGCAGGTGCGCGCCATAGGCGCCGGACTGGGTGGCGATGCCGACGCGCCCGGCCAGCGGCGTGCCGCGTTCCAGGCTGGTGGAGAAGAAGGCGTAGTAGCCCAGGTTGGCGTTGAACACGCCCAGGGCGTTGGGCCCCAGCAGGCGCATGTTCGCCGCGCGGGCGGCCTCGACCAGGGCCTCCTGCATCTGCTCGCCCTCGCCGCCCACCTCGCTGAAGCCGGAGGAGAACACGATGGCGCTGCGCGCGCCCTTGCGGCCCAGGGCCCGGATGGTCTCCAGCACCTGCGGCGCCGGCAGCGCGACTATGGCCACGTCGGGCGCCTCGGGCAGCGCCTCGACGCTGGCGAAGGCCGGCAGGCCCTGGATCTCGCTGCGGTTGGGGTTGACCGGGAGGATGCGCCCGCCGAAGCCGTTGCGCAGCATGTAGGCGATGGGCCGGCCGCCGATGCGGTGCGGGTCGCTGGAGGCGCCGACCACGGCCACGGAACGGGGTTGCAGCAGGGGCGTGAGGCTGGCGAAGCGCGAGGCGCCGCCGGGGTGTTGCGCGTGACTCACTGACATGACGTGTCCACCTGAACTGTTGACGGTTGCCGGACCGACCGTCCCGGCGCGAGGGCGAGCGCGTCCACGGCGGGCCGCCGAGGCGGCCAGCGGAAGCGTCGAACCCGGGTTTCAGAGCACCGACTGGGTGCCGAGCAGGGCCGTGACCTGGCTGGACAGGGTGCCGCCGTTGCCGTGCAGCAGGGCGACGTCGGCCTTGCGCAACTGGCGTTCGCCGGCCTGGCGGCGCAACTGCGTCACCGCCTCGATGATCAGGAACATGCCGTACATGCCCGGATGCACGCAGGACAGCCCGCCGCCATTGGTGTTCACCGCCAGCTCGCCGCCGGGGGCGATGCGCCCGCCCTCGACGAAACGCCCGCCCTCGCCCTTCGGGCAGAAGCCGAGGTCTTCGAGGAACAGCAGGGTGTTGATGGTGAAGGCGTCGTAGAGCATCACCAGGTCGATGTCGGCGTGGTTCACCCCGGCCATCGCCATGGCCCGCGGGCCGCTTTCCGAGGCGGCGGTGACGGTCAGGTCGGGCATGGCGACGATGGAGCGGTGCCACTGCGCGCCAGCGGCGCCGAGGAAGTACACCGGTGCGTTGGGCAGGTCGCGGGCGCGGTCGGCGCGGACCAGCACGCAGGCGCCGCCGCCGTCGGTGACCAGGCAGCAGTCGGCCTTGCTCAGCGGGTCGCTGACCATGCGCGCGGCGAGCACGTCCTCGATGCCCAGCGGGCCGCGGGCGAAGGCCTCGGGGTTGAGGTTGGCCCAGCCCCGCGCGGCCACCGCCACTTCCGCCAGCTGCGCGCGGGTGGTGCCGTACTGGTGCATGTGCCGGCTGGCGGCCAGGGCATAGGCGGTGATGGGGTGGCGCGGCCTGTAGGGCGTCTCGTGCCACTGCGGCTCGCTCATCGACACCAGCTTGCCGCCGGCGGTGCGCTGGTTGGAGCCGTAGCAGATCAGCGCCGCGTCGCACAGCCCGGCCTCCAGGGCCAGGGTGGCCTGCAGCAGGTGCAGTTCGAAGCTGGAGCCGCCGATGTTGGTGCCGTCGACGAATTTCGGACGGATGCCCAGGTATTCGCACACCGACAGTGTCGGGAAGGCATGGGAACTGGTGGCGGCGAACACCGCGTCTATGTCCGCCAGCTTCAGCCCGGCGTCGGCGATGGCCTTCACCGAGGCCTGGCCGAGCAGTTCGATGGCGCTGTGGCCGGGGGCCTCGCCGATGCCGGCGCTGCCGATGCCGACGATGGCGGTCTTGCCGCGCAGGACCTGGCTCATGGCTGCACCTCCGCCAGGGGTTGGAACACCACCACGGGTGCGCCTTCCTGTTCGACGATGCGCGCCTTCAGGCGGGTGCCGATGGGCAGTTCGAGGTGGCCCTCGATGCGCGACATCATGCGCACGCCCTCGTCCAGGTCGACCAGGGCGACATTGTAGTCGCCGCCGCGGGCGCGGTTGACGGTGATCGCATAAAGAGTGCCCAGGCCGCAGGCCGGGACCCATTCCAGGTCCGTCTCGCCGCTGCCGGGCACCAGGTTGCGCGGGTAGAACACGTGCCGCCCGCTGGAACGGCTGCGCTGCAGCATGAAGCGGCCCTCGGCGAGGAAGGCGAGATACTGGGCCTCGGGGCCCGGAACGACGCACTCGGGGAGATCTGCCACGTAGGTCCTCCTTTGTTCTTGTTCGACCTTTGCTGCAAAGTGCAGCGACGTGGACGCACAGCCGGCGGTTTCAAGGCAGCCGTTGTGCGCTCCGTGAAGCCAGCATATATTCACCCTAGTGAATGTCAATCCCAATAGTGAATATGAAAAACAAAGAAACCGTACCGGAAGCCAATACGAAGAGCTCCAGCACCAAGGACGTAGGGGCCGTGGTGAACGCTATTCAGATCCTCCGCCACCTGGCCCACGCCGAAGCCCCCGAGGGCGTGGCCGCCATCGCCCGCGCCACCGGCATCAGCCCCAGCAGCGCCTTCAACATCCTGCGCACGCTGCACAACGAGCAGCTGGCCTCGTTCGACAACGAGACCAAGACCTACCAGCTGGGCCTGGGCCTGTCGGAACTGGCGGTGAGCTTCATCGGCCGCAGCTACGCCGACCTGATCCAGCCGGAACTGGAGCGCCTGAGCCTCAACCACAACATCCTGGTGGCGCTGTGGCAGGTCACCGACGACGCGCACATCCGCGTGGTCGCCCGCGCCGCGCCGCCCATCGCCCACGTCAACGTCGCGCTCGGCACGCGCCTGCCGGAGCTGGTGGGCGCCGCCGGGCGCTGCATCGCCGGCCTCCGCCAGCTACCGGCGGACGAGCTGCGCCGGCGCCTGTCGCGGGTGCGCTGGGAGAACCCGCCGAGCTTCGAGCAGTTCCAGGCCGACGCCGCCGAGGCCCTGGCGCGCGGCTGGAGCATGGACCGCGACCACCTGTACCGCGGCGTGAGCATGGTCGCCAGCGCCGTCACCGACCACGACCACCAGCCGCGCTTCGTCATTTCCGCCATCGGCATCAGCGCCCAGCACCGCCAGGAGGAACTGGAAGGCATCGGCATCAACCTGCACGACACCGCCCGCTTCGTCGGCCGCGCCCTGTTCCCCCAGGGCGGGGGTCGAAAGGCGTAGAATCAGAATGCCATTCAGTATTTGGAAAGGTATTCCCGGTTTTCGTAGGGCGCATAACGCCTATGGCGTTATCCGCCGTTACCGTCGGCACCGGCGCTCCGGACAACGGCGGATAACCGCGAACGGTTATCCGCCCTACGACCGTGCGTCCCTGGAACCGTAGGAGCGGACTCCGTCCGCGATGAAGCCGCGCCCCGCGTTCGGGGCTAACGTTACTGCCGCACCAGCCGCCGGTTGTCCGGCGTGATCTCCCCGCTGCTGCGGTAGGGGTTGATATCCAGCCCCCCGCGGCGCACGTAGCGCGCATAGACCGTCAGGCGGCTGGGCTGCAGCAGGCGCTGCAGGTCCAGATAGATGCGTTCCACGCACTGCTCGTGGAAGTCCTGGTGCTGGCGGAAGGAAACCACGTAGGCCAGCAGGCTGGCGGGGTCCAGGGCCGGGCCGGCGTAGTCCACCACCAGGGTGCCCCAGTCCGGCTGGCCGGTGACTGGGCAGTTGGACTTCAGCAGGTGGCTGTAGAGCACCTCGTCCACCCGCCGCGCGTCGTCGCAGCGCAGCAGCTCCGGGCGCGGGTGGTCGTAGCCGTCCACGGCGATGTCGAGGTCGTCGATGCACTGGCCGGGCAGAATGGCCACGCCCTCCTCCGCCACTTCGTCCAGGCTGCGCAGGCGCACACTCACCGGCGCGCCGGCGGCGGCGGACAGGTCGCGCTCCAGCACCGCCCGCAGCGCCTCGCGGCTATCGAAGGCGCTCTGGTTCAGCGAATTGAGGTAGAGCTTGAAGGACTTGGACTCGATGATGTTCGGCGACTGCGCCGGGATGGCGAACTCGCCGATGGCCACCATCGGCTTGCCGCCAGGGGTGAGCCAGGACAGCTCGTAGCAGTTCCAGATGTCCACGCCACGGTACGGCAGGTTGGCGCCGTCCAGGCCCAGCTCGGCCCACTTGGTGGCGCGGCTGATGGGGAACAGCAGCTCCGGCGCGTAGGTGGAGACGTATTCGCTGGACTTGCCCAGCGGGGAATGTTCGGCGGGGTGCTGCATGGAATGGGCCTGCGGAAATCGTGTCGGCGCCCGCCGGGGTGGCGGGCCGGGCAAGTGTATACAAATGCCCCGGTGGTTTCAGCAGGCGCGGGATGCCTTCGTGACGGCTGGCGACCTCGGAGCGAATCGCGGACGGAGTCCTCCTGCACGTAGGGCGTATAACCGTTCGCGGTTATACGCCGTTGACCGGGACTCCGATGCCCTACGAACCTGGGCTTAAGAGCACCCTCTCCCCAACCCTCTCCCGCAAGCGGGAGAGGGGGCTGTCCTGAGCGGCGTCGAGGCCAGGCGCCATCCTCATACCCCATCATTCCCGCAAACGCGGAAAGCCAATAGACAGTTGCTCCTACGTTGCAGGCGAGCACGGCTTCCCGTAATTGGATGGACTCACCCTCACCGAGGCGTCGAAGCGCCACGGTGGCATTCTAAGAAGCCAGCGACAGTGAGGGTGAGGCCATGAAAAAGCATAC
>NZ_QGSL01000107.1:1411018-1433829 GCF_003176655.1 Pseudomonas sp. RW407
TAACGGCGGATAACCGCGAACGGTTATTCGCCCTACGGTCGAGCACGGACGTAGGAGCGGACTCTGTCTGCGATAACCGAACGCCCCGGCGCGATTCGCGGCGGCAGGCCCGTCAGCCCGCCAGCACCCGCGCCAGCACCTCGCGCACCTTGCCGATGCCCTCATGCAGGGCCTGCTCGATCTCGGCCATGGTGATGATGCCGCTGGACTTGCCGGCCGCCGGGTTGACCACCAGCGACAGGCAGGCATAGGGCAGGTCCAGCTCACGGGCCAGGGCGGCTTCCGGCATGCCGGTCATGCCGACGATGTCGCAGCCGTCGCGCTCCAGCCTGGCGATTTCCGCCACGGTTTCCAGGCGCGGGCCCTGAGTCGCGGCGTAGACGCCGTGGCTGCTGTGCGGGTGGCCCAGCGCCTGCAGCGCCGCCACCAGCTTCTGCCGCAGGCCCTCGTCGTAGGGATGGCTGAAGTCGATGTGGGTGACGTGATCGATGTCGCCGGCGAAGTAGGTGTGCTCGCGACCGTAGGTGTAGTCGATGATCTGGTGCGGCACGCAGAGGTGGCCGCTGCCCATGGCGGCGTGGATGCCGCCCACGGCGTTGACCGCCAGCACCGCCTGGGCGCCGGCCTGCTGCAGCGCCCAGAGGTTGGCGCGGTAGTTCACCTGGTGCGGCGGGACGCGGTGCGGGTGGCCGTGGCGGGCCAGGAACAGCACCTCGCGGCCAGCGTACTCGCCGCGCTGGATGGGCGCCGAGGGCGCGCCGTAGGGCGTGTCCAGGTTCAGCGAGTCCTTCAGGGTCAGGCCTTCCAGCTGGGTCAGGCCGGTGCCGCCGATGATGGCGTAGACGGTCATGGCGAATCCTCAGTCGATCAGTTGTGCCGCGCGCAGTTCGCCCACGGCCTGCTGCCAGCGCGGCAGCTGCTTGTACTCGATGCCCGGCCAGGCCTTGGCGCGCATCCGCGCCAGGCGCTCGGGCGCTTTCGCCTTCAGGCGCTGCAACGCGCCCAGGGCCAGCTCGGCGGCGCCACGGTCGTTGCACACCAGGCCCATGTCGCAGCCGGCCTTGAGCGCGGCCTGGATGCGGCTGGCGGCGTCGCCCACCACGTGGGCGCCGGCCATGGACAGGTCGTCGCTGAAGATCACCCCGTCGAAGCCCAGCTCGCCGCGCAGGATGTCCTGCAGCCAGCGCCGCGAGAAACCGGCGGGGCCGGCATCCACCTGCGGGTAGATGACGTGGGCGGGCATCACCGCGTCCAGCTCGCCGGCCAGGCGCTGGAAGGGCACCAGGTCGCTGCGGCGGATCTCGTCGAGGCTGCGCTCGTCTTCGGGAATGCCCACGTGGGAATCCACCTCGGCCCAGCCGTGGCCGGGGAAGTGCTTGCCGGTGGCGGCCATGCCGGCGGCGTGCATGCCGCGGATGAAGGCGCCGGCCAGGCGCGTGGCCCGCTCGGGGTCGCCCTCGAAGGCGCGGCTGCCGACCACGGCGCTGCGCTGGTGGTCCAGGTCCAGCACCGGGGCGAAGCTCAGGTCCAGGCCCACCGCCAGCACCTCGGTGGCCATCAGCCAGCCGCACTGCTCGGCCAGGCGCTCGGCATTGGCGTTGTCGGCGATGGCGCGCATCGCCGGCAGGCGCAGGAAGCCCTGGCGCAGGCGCTGCACGCGGCCGCCCTCCTGGTCCACCGCCAGCAGCAGGTCCGGGCGCAGGGCGCGGATGGCCGCGCAGAGTTCGCGCACCTGGCGCGGGCATTCGATGTTGCGGGCGAAGATGATCAGCCCGCCCACTTCGGGGTGGCGCAGGATCCGGCGGTCCTCGGCGGTGAGCCAGGTGCCGCCGATGTCGAGCATCAGGGAGCCTTGCATGGGGAAATCCTTAACAGGGTTCGGCCGTGCGCCACTGCGGCTGCGGCGCTTCGTCGAGAAGCACGCGGCAGTGCAGCGGCACGCGCGGGAAAAGTTGCAGCAGGTCGGCGTTGCGCAGCCGCACGCAGCCATGGGACAGCGGCACGCCCATGGGTTCGCAGTCCGGCGTGCCGTGCAGGTAGATGTAGCGACGGAAGGTATCCACTTCGCCCAGGCGGTTGACGCCGGGCTCGCAGCCGCTCAGCCAGAGGATGCGGGTGAGGATCCAGTCGCGCCCGGGAAACTGCTCGTGCAGCGCCTGGCTCCAGACCTCGCCGGTCCAGCGCCGGCCGCGCAGCACCGCGCCGCACGGCAGGCCCTCGCCGATCTTCGCCCGCACCTGGTGCAGGCCGCGGGGCGTGCAGCCGGAGCCCTGGCGCTCGCCGGCGCCGTTGCGCGCGGTGGAGACCGGCAGGCGCAGCACCAGGCGCTGCTCGGCGAAGCCGTAGAGCGTCTGGTCGGCAAGGGAAATGTGCAGCAGGTCGAGATCGGGCATCGTCCGCCAGCGACAGCAGGAATGGCCCGCTACTTTAGCCGATCGGCCGGGGCAGGCCCAGCGCGGTCAGACCTTGGCCGGTGCCGGGGCCTTGCTGCGCGGCTTGAGCTGGGCGCCGGCCAGGGACGGGTCGCTCACCCCGCTGTCGGCGCGCATGCCGGCAGCGAGGAAGGGCACCATCAGGCGCATCACCTGCTCGATGGAGGTGTTCACCCCGAAGTCGGTCTCGGCCATGGCGCGCAGCGCCTTGATCCCCGACATGCTGAAGGCGGCGGCGCCGAGCATGAAGTGCACGCGCCAGAACAGCTCGATGGGCGGCAGCCGCGGCGCGGCCTCGTTCACCAGCTGCATGTAGCGGCGGAACACCTTGCCGTAGACTTCCTCGAGGTACTTGCGCAGGTGCCCCTGGCTCTGGCTGAAGGCCAGGCCCAGCAGGCGCATGAAGATAGACAGGTCGTTGCCGCTGCGCGGCTTCACCGCCATGGCCTGCACCACCAGCAGTTCGAGCAGTTCCTCGAGGCTGGCGCGTGGCCCGTCGGGCTTGGCCTGGCGACGGTCCAGTTCCTTTTCCAGGCTGGCGCAGAAGGGCCCGAGGAAGCGCGAGAAGACCGCCTGGATCAGCGCCTTCTTCGAGCCGAAGTGGTAGTTCACCGCCGCCAGGTTGACCCCGGCCTTGCTGGTGATCAGACGCAACGAGGTCTCGGCGAAGCCTTTTTCCGCGAACAGCTGCTCCGCAGCATCGAGGATACGTTCGACGGTTTCCGACTGGGCCATGGATGAATCCACCTGACAAACACTTGTTTGAAACTTACGTTTCACAGCAATCCATTGTCAAGCCTGGCACGGGGGATTGTTGCGGATTTTCAGGCAATACGACGAACGATACCAGCGGGACGTTGGCCGAATCCGCCGAATTACCACCCCGCCCGACGAAATAATTCGTTGCCAGCGGCCGACCACTGTATATAATTCCAGCAACTGTACAAAAAGACAGAGTAGGGACATGCAGAAGCTGACGCCGCGCCAAGCCGAGATCCTCGCCTTCATCAAGCGTTGCCTGGAAGACAACGGCTACCCGCCCACGCGCGCCGAGATCGCCCAGGAGCTCGGCTTCAAGTCGCCCAACGCCGCCGAGGAGCACCTCAAGGCCCTGGCCCGCAAGGGCGCCATCGAGATGACCCCGGGCGCCTCGCGCGGCATCCGCATTCCCGGCTTCGAACCCAAGGCCGCGGCCAACGAGGACGAGCTGCCGATCATCGGCCGCGTCGCCGCCGGCGCGCCGATCCTCGCCGAGCAGAACGTCGAGGACGCCTGCCGCATCAACCCGACCTTCTTCAACCCGCGCGCCGACTACCTGCTGCGCGTACGCGGGCAGAGCATGAAGGACGTCGGCATCCTCGACGGCGACCTGCTCGCCGTGCACGTCACCCGCGAGGCGCGCAACGGCCAGATCGTCGTCGCCCGCCTCGGCGAGGAAGTCACGGTGAAGCGCTTCAAGCGCGAGGGCAGCAAGGTCTGGCTGCTCGCCGAGAACCCCGAGTTCGCCCCCATCGAGGTCGACCTCGAGGAACAGGAACTGATCATCGAAGGCTTGAGCGTCGGCGTCATCCGCCGCTGACAGGAGGCACCATGCAGTATCCCCAGCCGCTGGACCTGCCCCAACTGCCGCTGTTCCAGGAAGCGCTCTGGGCCAACGCCGAAGAGCCCCTGCTGGCTCAGTTGGCGGAACCGGACACCGCCGAGGACGAAGCCTTCAGCGAACTGTCGCTGCGCGGCCTGCCGGGCCACTGCCAAAGCCTGCTGGCGCCCATCCTGCGCGAACTCAGCGAAGAACAGGATGCCCGCTGGCTGACGCTGATCGCCCCGCCGGCCAGCCTCACCCACGACTGGCTGCGCAAGGCCGGGCTGAACCGCGAGCGCATCCTGCTGCTGCCGGCCCGCGACCAGGCGTCCGCCCTGAGCCTGGCCTGCGAGGCGCTGCGCCTGGGCCACAGCCACACGGTGGTCAGTTGGCTGCCGGCGCTCAACGGCCGGACGCGCGCGCAACTGTCCCGCGCGGCACTCGCCGGGCAGGCGCAGAGCCTGAATATCCGTCTGGGGTAGAAAGGAAGGGAATCAGTGCAGGACGCGCGGGCCGTCCTGCTCGACCTCGCCACCTTCGGCGAGGCGGCCGGCCAGTTGCACGCCGACGTTGAACATCGCCTTGGCGATCTCGATGTGCTGGCCCTGCAGGAAGCCCTTGGCGTCGTTGGAGAACTCCAGGGTCACCAGCGCCTCCTCGTCCTCCGCGCGGCGCAGTACGATGCGGCCATCGGGCAGTTCAACGATTTCCAGGAATGAGGTCGGCATGGCTAGGTTCTCTCACAGCAGAACGGCCATTGTAACAGCGATGACCGCCCTACCCTAGCCCGCCGACCTACGGCTTGCATCAGAGCTCGGTCAGTGCCCCGCGGAAACGCAGCACCATTTCCTTCAGCGACTTGCGCCAGGCTTCCAGCTCGGCATTGCCCAGGGCCTGCGGCGCCTCGTCGTCCAGACTGACGGCCTGGATCAGCGGCTGGGTCGGGTCGACCTTGGCCTTGCGCGGCTCGCGCGGCGGCTGGAACAGTTCGGCGTAGGCGGCCAGCAATTGCGCCAGCCAGGTTTCCGGCTGCTGCGCCAGTTCCACCAGCTCGGCCAGTTCCGGGCTCGGCGAGGCCGCCAGCACCTCGGCGTTGAGCAGCAGTTCGACGCGCGGCGCATTGGCCTCGGGCAGGCGGTAGTAGCCGGCGATCTCGTGGGCCACGCCCAGCACCGCGCCGTACAGGTGGAACAACGCCGCCTCGCGCTCGGCCTGGACCTGCGCCTGGGCGTTCATCGGCCGCGTCTCTTCCGCCTTGCGCCAGGCTTCCAGGGCCAGGCCGGCGAAATACAGCTTCTGGTTGGTGCGGGTGTAGAGTTCCTGAGCCATCAGCGCGCCCTCATGCGGTCACTCGGCAGTATATGCGCGCCCCGCCTGCGCGGGGCGCGCCGCCCATCAGCGCTTGTCCTCGACCTTCCACTTGCCGCCGTCGAAGAAGGCGCGCCAGCCGGTGGGCTTGCCGTCCACCTCGGACTGCACGTACTGCTCCTTGGTCTTGCGGCTGAAGCGGATCACCGCCGGGCGGCCGTCCGGGTCCTTCTGCGGCGCAGCGAGCAGGAAGTGGTACTTCGGATCCAGCTCGTCCTTGTGCGGCACCAGTTCGCTCACCAGGGGCGCGCGGGTCTCGCGGTTCTTGGGGAACTGGCTGGCGGCCAGGAACAGGCCGGAAGCGCCGTCGCGCAGCACGTAGACGTCGTCGACCTTCTCGCACTTGAGCTCGGGCATGCGGATGGCGTCCATCTTCGGCGGTGCCGGCTCGCCATTCTTCAGCAGCTTGCGGGTGTTCTTGCAGGTCGGGTTGGTGCAACCGAAGAACTTGCCGAAGCGGCCGGTCTTGAGCTGCATCTGGCTGCCGCACTTGTCGCATTCCAGGCTCGGGCCCTCGTAGCCCTTGATGCGGTACTGGCCTTCCTCGATCTCGTAGCCCGGGCAGTCCGGGTTGTTGCCGCAGATGTGCAGCTTGTGCTTCTCGTCCAGCAGGTAGGCGTCCATCGCCGTGCTGCAGATCGGGCAGCGGTGCTTGCCGCGCAGCACGCGGGACTCGGACTCGCCCTCGTCGTCCGCGGCGATCTCGTCGCCGGGGATGAGGTTGATGGTCGCCTTGCAGCGCTCCTTCGGCGGCAGGCTGTAGCCGGAGCAGCCGAGGAACACGCCGGTGGAGGCGGTGCGGATCATCATCGGCCGGCCGCACTCGCGGCAGGGGATGCTGGTCAGGGTCGGCTGGTTGGCGCGCATGCCCTTGTCGCTGACCTCGGCCACCTCGAGCTTCTTCTTGAAGTCGCCGTAGAACTCGTCGAGCAGGTGCTTCCAGTCGCGCTCGCCCTGGGCCACGTCGTCCAGATGCTCTTCCATGCCGGCGGTGAAGCCGTAGTCCATCAGGTTGGAGAAGCTCTCGTTGAGGCGGTCGGTGACGATGTCGCCCATCTTCTCGGCGTAGAAGCGGCGGTTGTGGGTGGTGACGTAGCCGCGTTCCTGGATGGTCGAAATGATCGCCGCGTAGGTCGATGGGCGGCCGATGCCGCGCTTCTCCAGCTCCTTGACCAGGCTGGCTTCGGAATAACGCGCCGGCGGCTTGGTGAAGTGCTGGCTGGGGTCGAGCTTGAGCAGCTTCATCGCCTCGCCCTGGGCCATGTCCGGCAGCACGTCGTCCTCGCCCGGCTTGTTCTGCTGCGGCAGCACCCTGGTGTAGCCGTCGAACTTGAGGATGCGGCCCTTGGCGCGCAGCTCGAAGTCACCGGCGGCGACGCTGACGGTGGTGGACAGGTATTCGGCCGGCGGCATCTGGCAGGCCACGAACTGGCGCCAGATCAGGTCGTAGAGGCGCTCGGCGTCGCGCTCCATGCCCGACAGCTGGGTCGGGCGCAGGTTGACGTCGGACGGACGAATCGCTTCGTGCGCCTCCTGGGCGCCTTCCTTGCTGGAATAGAAGTTCGGCTTGGCCGGCAGGTATTTCTTGCCGAACTCGCCATCGATGAAGCCGCGCACCATATCGATGGCGTCGGCCGACAGGTTGGTCGAGTCGGTACGCATGTAGGTGATGTAGCCGGCCTCGTAGAGGCGCTGGGCCATCATCATGGTCTTCTTCACACCGAAGCCCAGGCGGTTGCTCGCAGCCTGCTGCAGGGTCGAGGTGATGAAGGGCGCCGAGGGCCGGCTGGAGGTCGGCTTGTCCTCGCGCTTGGCCACGCTGTAGCTGGAGGCCTTGAGCTTCTCCAGGGCGGCCATGGCCTGGGCTTCGTTCAGCGGCTTGAAGGCTTCGCCCTTTTCGCGCACCACTTCGAAGCGGGCCTTCTCGCCGCGCGGGGTGTTCAGGTCAGCGTGGATTTCCCAGTATTCCTCGGGGACGAAGGCGCGGATCTCGCGCTCACGCTCCACCACCAGCTTCACCGCCACCGACTGCACGCGGCCGGCGGACAGGCCGCGGGCGATCTTGGACCACAGCAGCGGCGAGACCATGTAGCCCACCACGCGGTCGAGGAAGCGCCGCGCCTGCTGGGCGTTGACGCGGTTGATGTCCAGCTCGCCGGGCTGCGAGAAGGCCTCCTGGATGGCCTTCTTGGTGATCTCGTTGAAGACCACGCGCTTGTAGCGGCTGTCGTCGCCGCCGATGGCCTCGCGCAGGTGCCAGGCGATGGCCTCCCCTTCGCGGTCCAAGTCGGTTGCGAGGTAGATGGTGTCGGCATCCTTGGCCAGGCGGCGCAGTTCGTCGATCACCTTCTCCTTACCGGGCAGGATCTCGTACTTGGCCTTCCAGCCATGCTCCGGGTCCACCCCCATGCGGGTGAACAGCTGGCGCTTGGCCTTTTCCTTCGGCGACAGCGCAGGGGCTTCGGCGGCGCTCTTGCGAGCCTTGGCCGCGGCCGGCTCCTTGGCGCTGGACGATCCGCTGGTGGGCAGGTCGCGAATGTGGCCGATGCTCGACTTCACCACGTACTGGTTGCCCAGGTACTTGTTGATGGTCTTGGCCTTGGCCGGTGATTCCACGATGACCAGCGATTTACCCATGGATCGGAAGATTCCTGCTTCGAGAAGGTGAATATAAGGAGGGAGGCGCCCGGAACGGCACCGCTATATATAGTGGCGGTCCGTCCAAGGTCAAGCTCAGGATTCCCTGGAACCGACCTGGGTCAATCCCAGCGGGTCGGATTCGGGCGTTACCAGAGCAAAGCGCGGAACCAGCTCGCCGTCCACCTCCACCGCTTCGGTGAACATGCCCAGCGGGCGTACCCACAGGCCGAATTCGCCGTACAGCGCCTGGTAGACCACCAGGGTCTCCTCGCTCTCCGAATGCCGCGCCACGCCCAGCACGCGGTAGTGCTGGCCCTTGTAGTGACGGTACAGGCCGGTCTGCAGTTCCATACGCTGCCCTCCTCGACGAAAAAAGCCGCGATTCTCCGGTGCCGGGGCGCGCCAGGCAATCCCCCGTTCCGGAAAAACGAAAGCCGGGGCACAGGGCCCCGGCTCGTCCACCCGCAAAAGCTTAGAATCTGTTCACGATCTCGCGAGCAGCGCAGAACAAGGCGCAACGACCAACGGGAGTAACAGCCGAAGGCTGGCCCGAAGGGCGAGCGCAGCGAGTCAAATAGGCGAGGAAGCGCAGTTTAGTCCACTAAATGAGCATTGCTCGCCTGTTTTTAACGCAGTTATGCCGACGCGCAGCAGATCGTGGGCAGGTTCTTAGACGCGTTCGAAGATGGTGGTGATTCCCTGACCGAGGCCCACGCACATGGTGGACACGCCCAGGGTGCCGCCGTTCTGCTTCATCACGTTCAGCAGGGTGCCGGAAATACGCGCACCGGAGCAGCCGAACGGGTGGCCCAGGGCGATGGCGCCGCCATGCAGGTTGACCTTCTCGTCCATCTTGTCGAGCAGCTTGAGGTCCTTCAGCACCGGCAGGGCCTGGGCGGCGAAGGCTTCGTTGAGCTCGACGAAGTCGATGTCGGCGATGGTCAGGCCGGCGCGCTTGAGCGCCTTGTTGGTCGACGGAACCGGGCCGTAGCCCATGATCGCCGGATCGACACCGGCCACGGCCATGGCGCGGACCACGGCCATCGGCTGGATGCCCAGGTCCTTGGCGCGCTGGGCGCTCATGACGATCATGCAGGAAGCGCCGTCGGTGATCTGCGAGGAAGTCCCCGCGGTCACGGTGCCGCCTTTCGGGTTGAACGCCGGCTTCAGCGAGGCCAGGCCTTCCAGGGTGGTTTCCGGACGAATGGTCTCGTCGAAGTCGAAGACCTTCAGGAAGCCGTTCTCGTCATACCCTTCCATCGGGATGATCTCGTCCTTGAACTTGCCTTCCTGGGTGGCCTTCCACGCCAGCTGGTGCGAACGCACGCCGAACTTGTCCTGGGCTTCGCGGGTGATGCCGTGCATCTTGCCCAGCATCTCCGCGGTCAGGCCCATCATGCCGGAGGCCTTGGCGGCGTACAGCGACAGGTGCGGGTTCGGGTCGACGCCGTGCATCATGCCGACGTGGCCCATGTGCTCCACGCCGCCGATGACGAAGACGTCGCCGTTGCCGGTCTGGATCGCCTGCACGGCGGTGTGCAGGGCGCTCATCGACGAGCCGCACAGGCGGCTGACGGTCTGGCCGGCGCTGGTGTGGGGGATCTGGGTCATCAGCGAGGCCATGCGGGCGATGTTCCAGCCCTGCTCCAGGGTCTGGTTGACGCAGCCCCAGATCACGTCCTCGACTTCCGCCGGGTCGACCAGCGGGTTGCGCTCCAGCACCTTGCTGATCAGGTTCGCGGACAGGGTCTCCGCGCGGGTGTTGCGGTGCATGCCGCCCTTGGAACGCCCCATCGGGGTGCGGCCGAAGTCGACAATGACAGCGTCTCTCGGATTCAGGCTCATAAATTCACTCTCGCTCTATTCGTTGCGCACTCAACCGAAGAACTGCTGGCCGTTCTTGGCCATTTCACGCAGCTTCGCGGTCGGGTGGTACAGCGGGCCAAGGTCGGCGTACTTGTCGGCCAGGGCGACGAATTCGGCCACGCCGATGGAGTCGATGTAGCGCAGCGCACCGCCACGGAAGGGCGGGAAGCCGATGCCGTAGATCAGGCCCATGTCGGCCTCGGCAGCGCTCTCGACGATGCCGTCTTCCAGGCAGCGTACGGTTTCCAGGCACAGCGGGATCATCATGTAGTTGATGATGTCCTCGTCGGACAGCTCACGCTGCTCGCTGACGATCGACTTGAGCAGTTCGTAGGCCTGCGGGTCGCTGACTTTCTTCGGCTTGCCGCGCTTGTCGGTCTCGTAGGCGTAGAAGCCCTTGCCGTTCTTCTGGCCCAGGCGGTTGGCCTCGTACATGACGTCGACCGCGGTGCGGCCCTCGACCGCCATGCGGTCCGGGAAGCCTTCGGCCATCACGTCGCGGCCATGGTGGCCGGTGTCGATGCCGACCACGTCGGACAGGTAGGCCGGGCCCATGGGCCAGCCGAACTTCTCCATGACCTTGTCGATGCGCGCGAAGTCGACGCCGAAGCCCAGCAGCTTGGAGAAGCCGCCGAAGTACGGGAACAGCACGCGGTTGACCAGGAAGCCGGGGCAGTCATTCACCACGATGGGGTTCTTGCCCATCTTCTTGGCGTAGGCCACGGTGGTGGCGACGGCGACGTCACCGGACTTCTCGCCACGGATGACCTCAACCAGCGGCATCATGTGCACCGGGTTGAAGAAGTGCATGCCGACGAAGTTTTCCGGGCGCTTCAGGGCCTTGGCCAGCAGGCTGATGGAGATGGTCGAGGTGTTGGAGGCGAGGATCGCGTCCTCCTTGACCACACCTTCCACCTCGGCCAGCACGATCTGCTTGACCTTCGGGTTCTCGACCACGGCTTCGACGACGATGTCGACGTTGCCGAAGTCGCCGTAGGACATGGTCGGGCGAATGGCGTTCAGCGCCTCAGCCATCTTGGCCGGGGTCAGGCGGCCCTTCTCGACGCGCTTGCCGAGCAGCTTGGAGGCCTCGGCCAGGCCCATCTGGATACCCTCTTCGCGGATATCCTTCATCAGGATCGGGGTGCCCTTGACCGCCGACTGGTAGGCGATGCCGCCGCCCATGATGCCGGCGCCGAGCACGGCGGCCAGTTTCACGTCCCTGGCGACTTCATCGTACTGCTTGGCTTTCTTCTTCAGTTCCTGGTCGTTCAGGAACAGGCCGATCAGGCTTTCGGCAACCGAGGTCTTGGCCAGCTTGACGAAGCCCTGGGCCTCGACTTCCAGCGCCTTGTCACGGCCGAAGTTGGCGGCTTTCTGGATCGACTTGATGGCTTCCACCGGGGCCGGGTAGTTCGGGCCGGCCTGGCCGGCGACGAAGCCCTTGGCGGTCTCGAAGGCCATCATCTGCTCGATGGCGTTGAGCTTGATCTTTTCCAGCTTGGGCTGGCGGCGGGCCTTGTGGTCCAGCTCGCCGGCGATGGCGCGCTTGACCAGGTCGAGGGCCGCGGCCTGCAGCTGCTCGGGGGCGACCACGGCGTCTACGGCGCCGACTTTCAGGGCGTCCTCGGCACGGTTTTCCTTGCCCGAGGCGATCCACTCCACGGCGTTGTCCACGCCGATCACGCGCGGCAGGCGCACGGTGCCGCCGAAGCCCGGGTAGATGCCCAGCTTGACTTCCGGCAGGCCGATCTTGGCGGTCGCGCTCATCACGCGGAAGTCCGCGGCCAGGCACATTTCCAGGCCGCCGCCCAGGGCGATGCCGTTGATCGCGGCGACGGTCGGGACCTCGAGGTCCTCGAAGGCGCTGAAGATCTTGTTGGCGTCGAGGTTGCCGGCCAGCAGCTCTTCGTCGGGCAGCTTGAAGTTGTCGACGAATTCGGTGATATCGGCGCCGACGATGAACACGCCTTTGCCGCTGGTCACGATCACGCCCTTGACGGACGCATCGGCCTTGATCGCATCGACTGCTTCACGCAGTTCGTTCAGGGTGAGCCGGTTGAATTTATTGACGGACTCGCCCTTGAGGTCGAAATTCAGCTCGACGATGCCGCTCTCAAGAGCCTTAACCGTGATGGCTTTACCTTGGTAAATCATCAACTGATCTCCACGCTAGGGAAGCTTGAACTCACGCATCGGACGCCGTGTATCGGGACCCTTCCGCAGTCGCGGAGCATAGTCCCAAAGCCTGCGGCACACCCGCCGATGCGATAGTCGGGGCCTTTGTTCGACCGTTCGTACGCAGCAAACGCTCGATTCATACGCCCGTTTGATTCGGGTGTGCACACCTTCTTCGAAAAGCCTGCGCTTGTCAATCGCGGAGAACCGTCCGAAAGGCCTCTGGTTCGCCGCATTCAGCGGCGTTCTCGCGCAACATTCACTAAAACCATGGCGTGCCGCGCCGCTGGCTGGCCTGGGGCCAGCCCCGCCGTTGGCAAAACGCCCGGACGCGGGTTAGAGTCCGGCGAATCGCTTGTCGCCGAGCATCGCGAAGAACAAGAAGAAGCCCCACGGCCCCAAGGAGACGCGCCCATGCCATGCCGACCGCTGGCCCGCCTGTTGTCCCTGTTCGTACTGTCCGTCCTGCCCCTGCTGGCCCACGCCGAGCCCGCCGGCGACCTGCTGGCGCTGCACCAGATGCGCCTGGCCGCCCAGCGCAGCCTGAGCGACCTGTTCCTGCTCAACGCCATGGCCGGCGACCCGCGCTACGCGGGCCTGGTGGCCAGCTCGACGGCCGACGCCGGCGCCGCCCTGGAACGCCTGGGGCAGATGCCCGGCAGCGCCTCGGCGCAGCTCAGGAGCAAGCTGCAGGAACAATGGGACGGCTACCGCCAGGCCCTGCAGCAGCAACTGCAGGCGCAGAAGCAGAACGGCTACAACGACTTCCAGCCCCTGGGCGACCTGGCCAGCCGCAACAGCCAGTTGCTGGATACCGCCGAACAGCTCTACGACGGCATCCAGAAGGACAGCGGCCAGCAGGTGCCGCCGCTCACCCAGCAGAGCCGCGAGCAGAGCCTGCTGATGCAGTCGATCACCTGGAACTACGTGTCGCGCAACGCCTCGGTGGGCGCCAACCCGGTGCGCAGCGAGGACCAGCAGGCCCTGGACGACCTGACCAACCGCTTCGCCATCAACCTGCTGCAGCTGCAGCAGGCGCCGCAGACCAGCCCGGAGATCGGCCGCGAGCTGCGGGCCATCTCCACCAAGTGGCGGTTCATCGAGAAATCGCTGCAGAGCGCGGCGCAGAGCAACGTGCCCTTCCTCATCGACAAGTACTCCGACGGCATCATCGCCGACCTGGAGCAGGTCTCGGGCCTGTATGCCGCGGCGCAGCTCTGAATGAGGGCAGCGCTACGGCGCTCAGGCGCGCCGGGAAAGGAACTCGGCGATGCGCTGCAGGTGGCTGGCGTCGCCGCGCTCGCCCCAGTACAGGGCGATGAACTGCGCCGAAGCCTCGACCATGTACACGTCGCCCGGCAGCGTCGCCAGGTCGGCGAGCAGCTGCGCATCGCCGCAGGGCTCGCGCCAGCGGTCCAGCCAGACGCCCGGCGCGCTCTGCCAGTAGCGCCACTCGTCCGTGCGCCCGCGGCTGCGCCCTCGGTGGTACTGCGCGCAGCTCTGCGGCGGCTGCCGCTCCAGCCAGTGCGGCCACTCCTGGCGCGCCATCTGCATGGCCAACCCCAGGCGCCGCGCCTGCAGGCGCAGGTCCATCTGCCCGCGCTGCCCGCGCGAGGGCATCAGCCAGGCCAGCGGGCTGAGCACCAGCGCCAGGAGCAGGATCGACCACCAGACTGTCATATCAGGTATACCCCGGCCCGAAGGGCCATACTTGCATTCATAACTGTCCCCCGGAGGAGACGCTCATGCCCTACCAACACATCCTGGTCGCCGTGGACCTCACCGACGAATGCGACCCGGTGATGAAGCGCGCCGTGGCGCTGGCCTCCAGCACCCAGGCGCAGCTCTCCACCGTGCATGTGGTCGAGCCCATGGCCATGGCCTTCGGTGGCGACGTGCCGATGGACCTGTCGATGCTGCAGCAACAGCAGTTCGACCAGGCCAAGGAGCGCATGCACCAGTTCACCCTCTGCTACCCGCAGGTGTCCATCGCCCAGAGCCACCTGGTCTACGGCCAGCCGCGCCAGGAAATCCACCGCCTGGCCAAGGAACAGGGCTGCGACCTGATCATCGTCGGCAGCCATGGCCGCCACGGCCTGGCCCTGCTGCTGGGCTCCACCGCCAACGACGTGCTGCACGGCGCGCCCTGCGACGTGCTGGCGGTGCGCCTGCAGAAGACCGAGTGAGACAGACCGGGCGCCCGCCGCGGCGGGCGCCCGGGTTCAGAACACTTCCCCCCCGCTCATCAACGCCGGGCGAACCTTCTGCAGCTGCGCCTCCAGCGAGTAGCTCATGCTCGAGGACATGGAGAAGAAGCTGAGGAAGGCCTTGAGGTTGGAGTCGCCCACGCAGGTGTCGTGGATGCGCTGCCAGAACGCCTGGTTGACCAGCTGCAGCTGCTGGTACAGGCGCACCAGCCCCTTCAGTTCCCAGTCGGCGTGCCGCCCCTCGCGGTAGTTGAAGTACTGGCGCATCAGGTACAGCGACACCGCGCGGGTGATGAACTCCTGGTTGCTGGCGAACGGCAGGTGCTGCTGGGCCATCGGCTTGAGGCGCCCGAGCAGCGGGCAGGCGCTGGTGGCCATGATCACCCCCAGCAGCGCCCGCAGGCCCTCCTCCAGGCCGACCTGCTTGTGGTACTCGCGCTCGGGGGTGCGCACCAGCACGTCCACCTTCTTCAGCGCAGGCAGGCCGCGGAAGTCCTCGATCACCCGGTGCAAGTCCACCGCCGCCGGGCAGTAGCGGTGCTGCTCGCGGGACAGCGGGCAGTTGCTGCACTGGTTGTGCCCCAGGCGCGTCCACGCCGGCGCCCCGGCGGCCCGCTCGCCGTCGGAGCCGCGCTCCAGCTCGATGCGGTAGCTGAAGCCCTGCTCGTCATCCAGATTGATGCGGTACTCGATTGTCATGCCCTTCCCCAACTCGCCGATCGCCGCCACGGCGGCAGCCCCCGGGCACCTTCCCGACAGGGCGGGTCACTCTTCCAGTTCGGCCCAGCGCTCGATCAGCCGGTCCAGTTCGGCCTGCAGTCTGTCCAGGCGCTCCAGCACCACGCGGGTCTCCTCCGCCGGGCGCTGGTAGAAGCTGGGCGCCGAGATTTCCCCCTGCACGCCAGCCAGCTCGGCCTCCAGGGCATCGATCTGCCCGGGGATGGCCTCCAGCTCGCGCTGCAGCTTGTAGCTGAGCTTCTTCTTCGCCGCCTCCGGCGCCGCCGCTGCCTGCGGGGCGGGCTCGGCGGCGGGCTTCGCCGCCTTCTCCTCGCCCACGCCCAGCAGGCGCGGCGAACCGCCCTGGCGCAGCCAGTCGTTGTAGCCGCCGACGAACTCGCGCACACGGCCCTCGCCTTCGAAGACCAGGGTGCTGGTCACCACGTTGTCGAGGAACTCCCGGTCGTGGCTGACCATCAGCACGGTGCCATCGAAGCTCAGCAGCACCTCTTCCAGCAGCTCCAGGGTTTCCACGTCCAGGTCGTTGGTCGGTTCGTCCAGCACCAGCAGGTTGGCCGGCTTGCTGAACAGCTTGGCCAGCAACAGACGTGCCCGTTCGCCGCCGGACAGCGCCTTGACCGGGGTGCGGGCGCGCTGCGGGGTGAACAGGAAGTCGCCCAGGTAGCTGAGTACGTGGCGGTTCTGGCCGTTGATGGTGATGAACTCGCGGCCTTCGGCGATGTTGTCGATGACGGTCTTTTCCGGCTCCAGCTGGTGACGCAACTGGTCGAAATAGGCCACTTCCAGGCGCGTGCCTTCCTTGATGCTGCCGCTGGTGGGCTGCAGGTCGCCCAGCAGCAGCTTGAGCAGCGAGGTCTTGCCGGTGCCGTTGGCGCCCAGCAGGCCGATGCGGTCGCCGCGCTGCAGCACCAGGGAGAAATCGCGGATCAGCGGCTCGCCGCCGGGGTGGGCGAAGCCGACCTTCTCGGCGACTATCACCTGCTTGCCGGACTTCTCCGCCGTCTCCAGCTGGAAGCTGGCCTTGCCGGTGCGCTCGCGGCGCTCGGCGCGCTCGTTGCGCATGGCCTTGAGCGCGCGCACGCGGCCCTCGTTGCGGGTACGCCGGGCCTTGATGCCCTGGCGGATCCACACTTCCTCCTGGGCCAGGCGCTTGTCGAACAGCGCGTTGGCCGCCTCTTCGGCCGCCAGTTGCTGCTCCTTGTGCACCAGGAAGCTGGCGTAGTCGCCCTTCCAGTCGATCAGGTGGCCGCGGTCCAGTTCGAGGATGCGGTTGGCCACGGCCTGCAGGAAGGCGCGGTCGTGGGTGATGAACAGCACCGCGCCCTGGAAGCCGGACAGCGCCTCTTCCAGCCAGGCGATGGCGCCGATGTCCAGGTGGTTGGTCGGCTCGTCCAGCAGCAGCAGGTCCGGCTCGGCCACCAGCGCCTGGGCCAGCAGCACGCGGCGGCGCCAGCCGCCGGAGAGCTCGGCGAGGGTCTTGTCGGCCGGCAGTTGCAGGCGCGTGAGGGTGGTTTCCACCAACTGCTGCAGACGCCAGCCGTCGCGGGCCTCCAGCGCCTGTTGGACGCGCGCCAGCTGGGTCAGGTCGTCCTCGCTCTGGATGTGCAGGCTCAGGTGGTGGTAGCGGCTGAGCAGCTCGCCGACCTCGGCCAGGCCCTCGGCGACCACGTCGTAGACCGTGCGCTCGTCGGCCACCGGCAGTTCCTGGGGCAGCTCGCCGATCTTCAGCGCCGGGGCGCGCCAGATGGCGCCGTCGTCGGGCATCTGCTCGCCCTTGACCAGCTTGAGCATGCTCGACTTGCCGGTGCCGTTGCGACCGATGATGCAGACCCGCTCGCCCTTCTCGATCTGCCAGGACACCTTGTCCAGGAGCGGCGTGGTGCCAAAGGCGAGGGATACATCGGTGAACTTCAGCAGGGTCATGGGGCATCTCCGGAAACTGGGGCCGCAGTGTAAGGGAAACTCGAAAAAAGTCAGAGCCTTGCGCGGGCGCCGCGGCTGACATCTTTTGTGCCCGACGGTAGCCCCGCGACGCTTCCGCCGCCGCCGCGCAACAGGCTAAGCTTGTGCCTATCGGCGCCGGTGAGACTGCGCCACGAATCACCATTGCGGAACAGTCATGCGCGGTCGCCTTTCACTTTTGTTCTCCTGCCTGATCCTCACCCTGACCAGCGCTGCGCCGGCGCACGCCGCCCCGCTGCAACAGCAGCGGCAGATGTACGACGAGGCCAAGGCCGCCCTGGCGCGCAACGACAACGGCCCCTACCTGCGCTACCGCCAGGCCCTGGCGGATTATCCGCTGGAACCCTACCTGGGCTACGACGACCTGACCAACCGCCTGAAAAGCGCCAGCGACGCCGAGATCGAGGGCTTCCTCACCGAGCACGGCGACCTGCCGCAGATCAACTGGCTGAAACTGCGCTGGCTGCGCCAGTTGGCCGACCGCCAGGACTGGAAGACCTTCCTCGACTATTACGACCCGAAGATGAACTTCACCGAGCTGGACTGCCTGTACGGCCAGTACCAGCTCACCCACGGGCAGAAGGCCGCCGGCTACGAGACCGCGCAGAAGCTGTGGCTGGTGGGCAAGTCGCAACCCGACGCCTGCGACACCCTGTTCGACCTCTGGCAGGCCGACGGCCAGCTCACCGAGGACATGGTCTGGAAGCGCCTGAAGCTGGCGGCCGAGAAAGGCAACTACGGCCTGGCCACCACCCTCGCCAAGCGCCTGCCGACCCTCGGCAGCCTCGGCGAGCTGATGGTCAAGGTCGCGCAGAACCCTTCCCAGCTGAGCCAGACCGAACGCTTCAGCCTGCGTACCCACGCCATGGCCGACGTCGTCGGCCTGGGCCTGCGGCGCCTGGCCAAGCAGGACCCGGAGCGCGCCCTGGGCCTGCTCGACGGCTACGAGAGCAGCCTGCCGTTCACCGGCGAAGAGAAGGTCAACATCGCCCGGCAGATCGGCCTGGGCCTGGCGCGCCGCTACGACCCGCGCGCCCTGCCGCTGATGACCCGCTACGACCCCGAGCTGCGCGACAACACCGTCAGCGAATGGCGCCTGCGCCTGCTGATGCGCCTGGGCCGCTGGGAAGACGCCTACCAGTTGACCCGCCAGTTGCCCAAGGACCTCGCCGAGACCAACCGCTGGCGCTACTGGCAGGCGCGCACCCTGCAGCTGGCCCAGCCGCAGAACCCGCAGGCTATGGCGCTGTACCAGCCGCTGGCGCGCGAGCGCGACTTCTACGGCTTCCTCGCCGCCGACCGGATCAACGCGCCCTACCAGTTGAACAACCGCCCGGTGAGCATCAGCCCGCAGGTGATGCAGCGCGTGCGCAACGCCGCCAGCACCCGCCGCGCCCTGGAGTTCTACGCCCGCGGCGACGTGATCAGCGCCCGCCGCGAGTGGTACTACGCCGCACGGGTGTTCAACCGCGACGAACTGCTGGCCCAGGCCCGCATGGCCTACGACATGCAGTGGTACTTCCCGGCCATCCGTGCCATCAGCCAGGCGCAGTACTGGGACGACCTCGACATCCGCTTCCCGGTGGCGCACCGCGACAGCCTGCTGCGCGAGGCGCGCAACCGCGACCTGCACCCCAGCTGGGTGTTCGCCATCACCCGCCAGGAAAGCGCCTTCATGTCCGATGCGCGCTCCGGCGTCGGCGCCACCGGCCTGATGCAGCTGATGCCGGCCACCGCCAAGGAGACCTCGAAGAAATTCGGCATTCCCCTGGCCGGGCCGCAGCAGCTGATAGTGCCGGACCTCAACATCCGCCTCGGCGCCGCCTACCTCAGCCAGGTGCAGGGCCAGTTCAACGGCAACCGCGTGCTCGCCACCGCCGCCTACAACGCAGGCCCGGGGCGCGTGCGCCAGTGGCTGAAGGACGCCCGCCACCTGTCCTTCGACGTCTGGGTGGAGAGCATTCCCTTCGACGAGACCCGCCAGTACGTGCAGAACGTGCTGTCCTACTCGGTCATCTATGGGCAGAAGATAGGCGTGCCGCAGCCGCTGGTGGACTGGCACGAGCGCTTCTTCGACGAGCTCTGAGCCGCCCCGCCACCACGGCAAGCCGCATCCTCCCTCACGGATTTCCACCGGGCGCCTATGCTTGCAGGGGCGCCCGAGCATCCCGCTCCGGCCAGTGATTTCCGCCGCCTTGCGGGAGATGCGCCATGCGTCCAGTCCGTACAACCCTGACCTTCGCGGTGCTGGCTCTCGCCAGTCTGTCCCTGCAACCGGCCTGCGCGGCCGACCCTGGTGCCCCGGCGGACAACCCGCCAGCGCCGGAGCAGATAGCACCGCCGCCTGCGCCCCTGCCAGCCGCAGCGCCAGCGCCGGTCGAAGCCGTCTTCAACGCGGAACAGCTGGAACAGATGCTCGCGCCCATCGCGCTCTATCCCGACTCGCTGCTGGCCCAGGTGCTGATGGCTGCGACCTACCCCGGCAACGTCGCCGACGCCGTGGCCTGGTCCAAGGCCCACCCCGGCGTCGAGGGCGACGACGCGGTGCGCCAGGTCGGCGACCAGCCCTGGGACCCCAGCGTGCAATCGCTGGTGGCCTTCCCCGCCGTGCTGCACCTGATGGGCCAGGACCCGGCCTGGGTGCAGCGCGTCGGCGACGCCTTCCTGGCCCAGCCCGACGACGTGATGCAGAGCGTGCAGAAGCTGCGCCAGCGCGCCCAGGCGGCCGGCACCCTGGCGTCCAACCAGCAGCAGAAGGTCTCGGTGAAGGAGGCCGCGCCAAGTGCCACGACGCAAGCGGCGGCGCCGGCGCAGACCATCATCATCGAGCCCGCCGACCCGCAGGTGGTCTACGTGCCCAGCTACGACCCCAACGTGGTCTACGGCCAGTGGCCGGCGCCGGCCTATCCGCCGACCTACTACCCGCCGCCGCCGCAGTACCCCATCGCCACCGGCCTTGCGACCGGGCTGGCGTTCGGCGTGGGCGTGGCGGCCATCGCCTCGCTGTGGGGCGATTGCGACTGGGACCACGGCGACGTCGACATCGACGTGAACCGCTACAACAACATCAACGTCAACCGCCGCATCGACGCCAGCCAGCGTACCTGGCAGCACAACCCGAGCTATCGCCAGGGCGTGCCCTACCGCGGCCAGGCCGCCCAGCAGCGCTACGACCGCCGCCTGGCCGGCGCCGACCAGCGCGCCGCCCTGCGCGGCCAGGACCCGCGCGCCGCCGAGCGTGACCGTGCGCGGCAGAGCCTGGCCAAGCACGGCGTGGAAGCCCCGGCCACCAGCAACCGCCAGGCCCGCGAGCGCGCCCAGAGCGCCAGCCGCGAGATGCGCCAGGAGCCGGGGCTGCGCCAGGACAACAAGCTGCGGCAACGCGAACAGGCCAGTTCGCGCCCCCGCGAGCGCGCGCCGGACAACCTGATGTCCCAGCGCCAGGCGCGCGAGCGCTTCGCCGGCAGCCAGGGGCCACGCAACAACGCCTTCGCCGACGCCCGCAACCCGCGCCAGGCACGCGCCAGCAGCGAACGCGGCCAGCTCAGCCGGGCCAGCTCGCGCAACAGCATCGGCGCCGGCCGGGCGCAGGCCCAGCATGTCGGGCGCCCGGTGCAACGCTCTGCCCCCGCGCTGTCGCGCGGCGGCCGTTCCAGACGCTGAGAGGAGCACCGCCATGTCCCGTATCCCGCGCATAGCCCTGCTCTCGCTGCTACCGCTGCTCGCCCCGCTGGCCCAAGCGCAGCAAGTGTTCAAGACCCCGGACGAAGCCGCCGCGGCCTTCGTCGCCGCGCTCGGCACCCAGCACGCCGACGCCGGGCGCCTCGCCGCGCTGCTCGGCGACGACTGGCGCACCTACATCCCGGCCAGGAACATCGAGCGCAAGGACGTCGACGCCTTCCTCGCCCTGTACAAGCAGAAGCACGTCATCCACGACGATGGCGACGACCGCGCCCACCTGGTGGTCGGCGACGACGGCTGGACCCTGCCGCTGTCGCTGCAGCACGGCAAGCGGGGCTGGGCCTTCGACGCCAAGGGCAGCGTCGAGGAGATTCGCGACCGCCGTATCGGCCGCAACGAGCTGGCGACCATCCAGGCGGTGCAGGCCTACCACGACGCGCAACTGGACTATGCGTCGGTCGACCGCAACGGCGACGGCCTGCTCGAATACGCGCAGAAGTTCCAGAGCAGCGACGGCAAGTTCGACGGCCTGTACTGGGCCGAACAGCCCGGCGTCGAGCAAAGCCCGCTCGGCCCGCTGTTCGGCGACGCCAAGCCCGGGGGCGAATGGCACGGCTACCACTACCGCATCCTCACCGCCCAGGGGCCCTCGGCGCCCGGCGGCGCCTACGACTACCGGATCGGCGGCCACATGACCCGCGGCTTCGCCCTCGTCGCCTGGCCGGCGCGCTACGGCGACAGCGGGGTGATGTCGTTCATGATCAGCCACGACGGCGAGGTCTTCGAGAAAGACATGGGGCCGGACAGCGCCAGGCTCGCCCTGGCGATGAAACGCTTCGACCCGGACAGCAGCTGGACCGAGGTGAAGGACGCCGCCAACCCCTGAGGCCCGCGCCGGGCCGGGCCCGGGTTTACTCGAGCACTTCCACCGGCATGCCCACGCGCAGCTCGCCGCGGCCGACGGGGATCAGGTTCTGCCCGAACAGCGCCTCGCCATCCACCTGGCGGTACTTGAGCAGGGTCGCCAGGGGTTCGCGGTTCGGGTCGCGCTCGCCGGTGTGCGGGTCGATGGTGGTGAGGATGCAGCGGCCGCAGGGCTTGGCCACGCGGAACTCGATAGCGCCGATGCGGATGCGCTTCCAGCCATCCTCGGCGTAGGGCTCGCTGCCCGCCACCACCAGGTTGGGGCGGAAGCGCAGCATCTCCAGGGGCTGGCCGACGCGGGCGGCCAGGTCGTCCACCGAGGCCTGGCTCATCAGCAGCAGCGGGAAACCATCGGCGAAGTGCACCTTCTCGCCCGGCTCGGCATAGGCGGTGTCCACCTGCCGGGCGCGCTGCTCGGGAATCTCCACCAGCCGGCAGGGGCGGCCGAGGAAGCGGCTCAGCCAGTCCGCCGCGGCATCGCCGGCGTCCGGCACCTGCAGGCTGTCGCGCCAGATGGTCACGCCGCGCAGCGCATCGTCCACGCCCGGCACCGCCACCCGCAGGTCCTCCATCCCCGGCGCGCGCAGGCGCAGAGCCTGGCCACCGTCCTGCCAGCGCGCCTCGATGCGGCCCAGTTGCGGCAGCAGGCGCTGGGTGAGGAAGCGCCCGTTGGCAGCCTCCACCACCATCCAGCGGCGGTCGCCCTGCAGACCGAGGGCGTCCAGCCCGATGCTGTCCAGAGGCTCGAACTGCCCGGACTTGAGCGGGTAACGGTAGAGGGCGCTGAGGGTGACCATGCTGGCGGCTTCCTTGTTGCGGGCAAAGAAGCCGTTATACGGGGCGGGCCGGCGCCTAGCAATCGGAGCATCGCGGACGGAGTCCGCTCCTACGGCGATGCGTCCTGGAACCGTAGTAGGACTCTGTCCGTCCTACGGGTCAGGATGACTCCTGATTCTCCAGCCAGCTCAGGACAGCCCCCTCTCCCTTCAGGGAGAGGGTTGGGGAGAGGGGCGGAGCCAACCCCAGGCGCCGTGGCCGCCGGGAAACGCCATTCGCGAGCAAGCTCGCTCCTACGAAGAGCATTTCAACATGGCCTGCAAGACAATTGCCCCTACAGCTCCAGGGAAGCACGGTCGTAGGAGCAACTGTCTTGCAGGCTGCGCCGCCTCTTTCCAACCCGTAGGGCGCATAACGCCTACGGCGTTATCCGCCGCCGCCGGGTACCGGTGCGCC
>NZ_QGSL01000107.1:1433839-1445250 GCF_003176655.1 Pseudomonas sp. RW407
GCAGGCCTACGTGGTGCCGGTGACGGCCGAGGTGGCCGGCCAGGTGAAGCGGGTGGCGGTGGGCAACAACCAGGAAGTGCGCAAGGGCGAGGTGCTCTTCGAGCTGGACCAGGAGCAGTACCGCATCGCCCTGGCCCGCGCCGAGGCGGACCTGGACACGGTGCGCCGGCAGATCGGCGCCAACACCGCCGGCATCGACGCCGCACGGGCCTCGCTGGCTGCGGCCCAGGCCAACGAGCGCAAGGCCCGGCAGGACAGCGAGCGCCTGCAGCGGCTGTACCGCGAGGACCCGGGCACGGTGTCGGTGCGCCGCCTGGAGAGCGCCCAGGCGCTCCGCGAGCAGGCGGCCAGCCAGGTCGCCGCGGCCCGCGCCGAGGTGGAGCGGGCCCGCGAGCAGCAGGGCGGCCAGGACAGCGACAACGCCCAGCTGCGCAGCGCCGCCGCCACCGTCGAGAAGGCCCGCCTGGACCTGCAGCGCACCCTGGTCCGGGCCGAGTCGGACGGGCTGATCACCGACCTGCGCACCGACGTCGGCCACTACGTCGGCGCCGGCAGCCCGGTGATGACGCTGATCGCCATCCACGACCTGTGGATCAGCGCCGACATGACCGAGAACAACCTCGGCCGCCTGCGCCCTGGCGCCCCCGTGCTGGTGGTGCTCGACGCGCGCCCCGGCGAGCTCTTCCACGGCCGGGTGCGCAGCATCGGCTACGGCGTCAGCGTCGGCCAGAGCACGCCGCCGGGCAGCCTGCCGACGGTGCAGAACAGCCGCGAGTGGCTGCGCCCGGCGCAGCGCTTCCCGGTGATCGTCGAGCTCGACCGCGACGAACTGGCCGACAGCGCCAACCTGCGGGTGGGGGGCCAGGCCGAGGTGATGGCGCTGACCGGGGAGGGCAACCCGCTGAACCTGCTCGGCCGCCTGTTCATGTGGTTCATGAGCTGGGTGTCCTATGCCTATTGAATTGCGCCGCCGGCGCGCGCTGCGCCTGGCCTGGGGCACCGCCTCGTGCCTGGCGGCCAGTTTCGGCCTGGGGCTGCCGGTGCCCATCCTGGCGCCGATCTTCGCCCTGTTGCTGCTGGCCCTGCGCAGCCAGCCGCTGCCCCTGCGCCTGGCGCCGGCCCTGGCGCTGCTGGTGCTGTGCAGCGCCGGCAGCGGCCTGCTGCTGATCCCGCTGCTGGTGCACACCCCGGCCAGCGGGGTGCTGCTGGTCGGCCTGGGGCTGTTCCTCTGCTTCCGCTATGCCCTGCGCGGCGGCAACGCGCTGCTGGCCAACTTCCTGGTGATCGGCCTGAGCATGGTCTCGGCCGCCGGTGCCAGCGACTTCGGCCTGGCCCTGGCGGTGGTCGAGGCCATGGCCAAGGGCATGCTGCTGGCGGCGCTGAGCGTGACCCTGGCGCACGTCCTGTTCCCCGAGCCTGCGGACGCGCCGTCGCTACCGGCGCCACCCCTGCCGGCCGCCGAGGACAGCGCCTGGATCGCCCTGCGCGCCACCCTGATCGTGCTGCCGGCCTTCCTCCTGGCGCTGATCGCGCCGGACCGCTTCATGCCGCTGGTGATGAAGGCCGTCAGCCTCGGCCAGCAGAGCTGCGAGACCAGCGCGCGCCAGGCCGGCCGCGAGCTGATCGGCTCGACCCTGCTGGCCGGCGCCCTGGCCATAGCCGCCTGGAGCGCCCTGAGCCTGTTCGCCCACCTGTGGATGTTCTTCCTCTGGGTGCTGCTGTTCGCCCTGCTGCAGGCGCGCCGGCTCTATGCGGTGGTGGCGACGCGGCAGGGGCCGGGGTTCTGGATGAGCTGCCTGACCACCCAGCTGATCCTGCTCGGCCAGTCGGTGCAGGACAGCGCGGCGGGGCAGGACGTCTACCGCGCCTTCGCCGTGCGCCTGGCGCTGTTCCTGGCGGTGTCGGTGTATGCCTGGGCGATGTTCCGCTGGCTGGAACGCCGGCGCGGGTTGCGTTTGCGCAGGGCCAGGGCCTAGCGCCGCTGCCGCCGGGGCCGGCAGTCGCCGGCGGCATGCCCGTGCCTGGCGGCATGGGGCCCGGCGCCGTTGCGGCGCCGGGCCTTTCACAGGTCACTCGCTCTGCGGGTCGAACTGCTTGTCGCGGATCAGCAGGGCGGGAATGATGCCGCAGACGAAGTAGGCCGCGCCCATGACCAGGAAGCCCGCGCCGATGGACACCTGGGTGGCCAGGAAGCCGATGGCCGCCGGGGCGATGGCCGCGCCGACGCGGCCGATGTTGTAGGCGCCGCCCACGGCGGTACCGCGGTAGCGGGCGGCGAAGCTCTCGGTCATGTAGGTGGCGTTGACGCCGTAGGGGATGCCGTAGAGGAAGCCGAACACCACCAGCATCCAGAGAATCGCCTCGGGGCTGTGGTAGAGCACGATCACCGGCAGGAACACCGCGGTGCCCAGGGCGCCGAAGGCGAACACCTTGCGCCGGCCCAGCCAGTCCGAGGCGACGCCGGCCAGGACCTTGCCGAGGATCATCGCCGCGTAGGTGCCCACCAGGTAGGCGGTCATGGACTTGAAGTTCATGCCCATCTCGGTTTCCAGGTAGGACGGCAGCCAGTTGTTCACGCCGTAGTAGCCGAACTGCAGGAAGCCCGCCGTCAGCGACCAGAAGATGAACATGCTGCGGGCGCGGCGGTCGCCGAAGATCATGCGGAACGCGCCTTCGGGCTTCTTCTCGGCGACTTCCTGCAGGCCCATGGCCTTGCGCCGCTTGCGCTCGGCCTGGGCTTCTGCCCAGGCGGCCGGCTCCGGCACCAGGCGGCGCATGGCCACCGCCAGCACGACCGGGATGATCGCGACGTAGAACAGGTAGCGCCAGCCGTAGCTCGGCAGGATCCAGCCGGCCAGCAGCGTGGCGACGATGTAGCCCACCGACCAGCCCGCCTGCAGGGTGCCCAGCACCGTGGTGCGGTACTTGGTGGGCACGTATTCGGCCATCAGGGTGTTGCAGGCGACGTAGAGCGCGCCCAGGCCCAGGGAGGCGACGAAGCGCGCCGCGGCGAACTGCCAGTAGCTGTGGGTCAGGCCCAGCATGGCGGTGCCGACGGAGAACAGGACGATGGTCCAGACCACGGTGCGCACCCGGCCGAAGCGGTCGCACGCCCAGCCGCCGTAGATGCCGCCGATGGCCATGCCGGCCAGGGTGAAGCTGCCCAGGCTGCCGGCCTGGACGTTGCTCAGGCCGAACTCGGCCTTCAGGCTGGTGAGGCTGTAGGACAGCAGCATGAGGTCGGCGCCGTCGATCAGCAGGCCGATGAAGCAGAACAGGAACACGATCACCCAGGTCTTGCTCTGGGTGGTCGCTTGGGAGGTCGAAGCAGTGGTTTCCATGGGCGAACTACCTGTTGTATTTATTCGTGGGCCGGGGTTGCCGGCCCATCGGTAAGCCTGCGGCTCGCCGCCCGGCGGGGCAGGGCGGCGAGGGGTCGTTCAGTGCGTGGCCTCGCGGATCATGTTGCGGGCGATGACCACCTGCTGGATCTGCGTGGTGCCTTCGTAGATGCGGAACAGTCGCACGTCGCGGTAGAAGCGCTCGATGGCGTACTCGCTGACGTAGCCGGCGCCGCCGTGGATCTGCACGCAGCGGTCGGCGACGCGGCCGCACATCTCGGTGGCGAACATCTTCGCGCAGGAGGCCTCGGTGCTGACGTTGCGGCCTTCGTCGCGCTTGCGCGCGGCGTCCAGCACCATGCAGCGGGCGGCGTAGATTTCCGCCTTGCTGTCGGCGAGCATCGCCTGGATCAGCTGGAACTCGGCGATCGGCTTGCCGAACTGCTTGCGCTCCAGGGCGTAGCGCAGGGCGTCGTCGAGCATGCGCTCGGCGGCGCCGACGCTGAGCGCGGCGATGTGCAGGCGGCCCTTGTCGAGCACCTTCATGGCGGTCTTGAAGCCCACGCCCTCGACGCCGCCGATCAGCTGGCTGGCCGGCACGTGCACGTTGTCGAAGATGACGTCGCTGGTGTGTGCGCCCTTCTGGCCCATCTTGTGGTCCGGCTTGCCCAGGGAGATGCCCGGGGTGCCGCGCTCGACGATGAACGCGCTGATGCCGCCGGCGCCCTTGATCTCGGGGTTGGTGCGCGCCATCACGGTGTAGATGCCGGCGTGCGGGGCGTTGGTGATGAAGCGCTTGGTGCCGTTGAGCACGTAGTGGTCGCCGTCGCGCACGGCGCTGGTCTTCAGCGAGGCCGCGTCGGAGCCGGCGTCCGGCTCGGTCAGGCAGAACGAGCTGAGCAGCTCGCCGCTGGCGAGCCTGGGCAGGTAGTGGCTCTTCTGCTCCGGCGTGCCGTCGATCAGGATGCCGATGGAGCCGATGCCGTTGTTGGTGCCGATGTAGGAGCGGAAGGCAGGGGAGGTGCGCCCCAGTTCGAAGGTGATGTTCACCTCTTCTTCCATGGTGACGCCCAGGCCGCCGAATTCCTCGGGGATGGTCAGGCCGAACAGGCCCATCTCGCGCATCTGCTCGATGATGTCCTGGGGAATGGCGTCGGTTTCCGCGACTTCGTTCTCGCGCGGTATCAGCACCTCGTCGACGAACTGGTGGATGGAATCCAGAAGTATCTGCAGCGTCTCTGCGTCTCGGATCATGTGCTCTCCTCAAGGGCCCGCCACGCGGGCCTGTCTGGCAGGGCACCGTCACCCGAGCATCAGCGAGCGGCGGCGCCTATGTTGTTGACCATGTTGATCAGGCGGGGCCCGATGTCGTCCTCGAGCTTCTCGCGTGGCAGCTGGAAGCTCGGGCCGCCGCAGTTGAAGGCCAGCAGCCCGTACTGCGGATGTACCAAGGGCACGGCGACGGAGTTGACGTCGCGGTGCCATTCACCGATCGACAGGCAGTAGCCGTAGTCGGTGAAGTCCCTGAAGGCGCGGTCCAGGCCCTTGCGGATGGCCGGCCAGTGTTCCGGTTCGCGCTCGCGGATGTGGTCGAGCAGGAACTCCCGTTCGTTCTCCGGCATCGCCGCCAGGCACGCGCGGCCCACCGAGCTCACCGCCAGCGGCAGGTAGCTGCCGATCTGCCGGCGCATCGTCATGTTCCCCTGGCCCTGGACCACGTCCAGGTACACCATCTGCAGGCGGTCGCGGGCGGCCATGGCCACCGCCGCCTGGGCGTGGTTGGCCAGTTCCTCCATCAGCGGGTGGGCCACCGCGCGGATCGACAGGTTCGACAGCATCGCGTAGCCGAAGCCCAGCACGCCGACGTCCAGCTGGTACTTGCCCGAGTGCACCTCGCGCTTGAGGCAGCCCAGGCGCATCAGGGTGTTGGTCAGGCGCGTCACGGTCGGCTTGGGCAGGCTGGTCTTGCGCGCCAGGTCCTGGTTGCTCAGCACGTTTTCCCGTGGCGTGAAGCAACGCAGGATTTCCAGGCCGCGAGCCAGGGCCGTGACGAACTGGCCGCTGTTCTCCTCCTCGCTCAGTGCCGTGGCGGGGTCGAACATCCCCCGTTCCAACAGGCCGATCTCACCTTCGTTTTTCGTCGGCGCAGCCGAATCCAGCTCCGTCTTGTTGCGGCGCATGGTAGAACCCCTTTTCCGAGAAAATCAATAAAATAAAATTCAGTTTCGTCAGACGAAATTATAAAGGGTTTTCCGGTCTGCGTAAAATTGTCGCTGAGATATTTATCAACTTATTGTTTTTAAAGGAAAAAATAACTTATCCGAACGGATGCCGTTTACAGCGTCGAGCGAGGATCACTATGATGAATTTGAAATACGGAATGTAGTTTCGTCAGACGAAACAAAACTGAGGCCCGAACGAGCATGAGCACCCAGCACCCCAGCGTGGTCCACCGAACCCTCCAGGCCGATGGCGTGGCGGTGGTCCGCATCGACCGCCCCGAAGCCCGCAACGCCCTCAACGCCGCCGTGCGCCAGCAACTGGCCGAGCACTTCCGCGCGCTGGCCGACGACGGCCAGGTGCGGGCCATCGTCCTGACCGGGGGCGAGGAATGCTTCGTGGCGGGCGCGGACATTCGCGAGTTCGCCCAGGCCAGCCCCATCGAGATGTACCGCCGGCACACCGAGCTGCTGTGGGAGGCCATCGGCCGCTGCCCCAAACCGGTGATCGCGGCGGTGAACGGCTTCGCCCTGGGCGGCGGCTGCGAGCTGGCGATGCACTGCGACATCATCGTCGCCGGCGAGTCGGCGCGCTTCGGCCAGCCGGAGGTGAAGCTCGGCCTGATGCCCGGCGCCGGCGGCACCCAGCGGCTGATCCGCGCGGTGGGTAAGTTCCAGGCCATGCGCCTGGCCCTGACCGGTTGCCTGGTCAAGGCGCCGGAGGCCCTGGCGATGGGCATGGTCAGCGAGGTGGTGGGCGACGCGCAGACCCTGCCGCGCGCCCTGGCGCTGGCCGCCGAGATCGCCGCGCTGCCGCCGCTGGCCGTGGCGCAGATCAAGGAAGTGATGCTCGCCGGCGCCGACCTGCCGCTGGGCAGCGCGCTGACCCTGGAGCGCAAGGCCTTCCAGCTGCTGTTCGATTCCAGGGACCAGAAGGAGGGCGCCGCCGCCTTCCTCGAAAAACGCCAAGCCAGCTTCCAGGGGGAATGAGCCATGACGCGTGAAATCCAATGCATGGCCATCGTCGGCACCGGTGTGATGGGTAGCGGCATCGCCCAGATCGCTGCCCAGGCCGGCATCCAGGTGAAACTCTTCGACGCCCGCGAGGGTGCCGCGCAATCGGCGCGCGACAACCTAGGGCGCACCCTTGCCAAGCTGGCGGAGAAGGGCAAGATCAGCGCCGAGGAAGCCGATGCCACGATGGCCCGCCTGCTGGTCGCCGGCTCCCTGGCCGAGCTGGCCGACGCCGAGCTGGTGGTCGAGGCCATCGTCGAACGCCTGGACGCCAAGCAGGCGCTGCTGGCCGAGCTGGAGGCGGTGGTCGCCGCCGACTGCATCCTGGCGACCAACACCTCGTCGCTGTCGGTCACCAGCATCGCCCGTGGCTGCAAGCACCCCGAGCGGGTGGCGGGCTTCCACTTCTTCAACCCGGTGCCGCTGATGAAGGTGGTCGAGGTGATCGACGGCCTGGCCAGCGACCCGCAGGTGGGCGACCGCCTGCAGGCGCTCGCCGCGCGCATGGGCCACCGCGGCATCCGCGCCAAGGACACCCCCGGCTTCATCATCAACCACGCCGGGCGCGCCTACAGCACCGAGGCGCTGCAGATGCTCAAGGAAGGCATCGCCGAGCCGGCCGACATCGACCGCATCCTGCGCGAGGGCCTGGGCTTCCGCATGGGGCCGCTGGAGCTGTTCGACCTGACCGCGCTGGACGTCTCGCACCCGGTGATCGAGTCGATCTACAACCAGTTCTACCAGGAGCCGCGCTACCGGCCCGCGGCGCTCACCCGGCGGATGCTCGAGGCCGGCTTCGTGGGGCGCAAGGTGGGCCGCGGCTTCTACCGCTACGAGGACGGGCGGATGATCGACCCGCCGGCGCCGCAGCCGGTGCCGCGGGTGGCGGCGCTGCCGCCGGTGTGGCTCGGCGCCGAGAACGACGAGGATCGCCAGCGGCTGGCCGCGCTGCTGGAAAAATTGGGCACGCGCCTGGAGCAGGGCAACGCGCCGAGCAGCGAAGCCCTCTGCCTACTGGCCCCCTACGGCATCGACGCGACCACTGCGAGCCTGCGTTTCGGCACCGACCCGGCGCGCACCCTGTGCATCGACCCGCTGCTCGACCTGCAGCGCCACCGCTGCCTGATGCAGAACCCGGCGACCGCCCCGGCCATGCGCGATGCCGCCCATGCGCTGCTGGCCGCCGATGGCGTGGGCGTCACGCTGATCAACGACAGCGTCGGCTTCGTCGCCCAGCGCGTGCTGGCGCTGATCGTCAACCTGGCCGGCGACATCGTCCAGCAGCGCATCGCCAGCGTCGACGACCTGGACGAGGGCGTGCGCCGCGGCCTGGGCTACCCGCAGGGGCCGCTGGCCTGGGGCGACGGCGTCGGCGCCGCGCGGCTGCTGACGATACTGGAACGCATGACCGACCTGACCGGCGATGCCCGCTACCGCCCCGGCCCCTGGCTGCGCCGCCGCGCCGCGCTGGGGCTGTCGCTGCGCCATGCCGAGCCCGCGCTGGGCTGAGGCCCGGCGCTTACCCGATCCAAGGAGACTTCCATGCTCAACGCCTTTATCTACGCCGGCCTGCGCACCCCCTTCGGCCGCCATGCCGGGGCCCTGGCGCCGGTGCGCCCGGACGACCTGGCGGCCTACGTCATCCGTGAACTGCTCGCCCGCCACGGCGTGCCGGGCGACGCCATCGAGGACGTGATCCTCGGCAACACCAACCAGGCCGGCGAGGACAGCCGCAACGTCGCGCGCCATGCCGCGCTGCTGGCCGGGCTGCCGGTGACGGTGCCGGGCCAGACGGTCAACCGCCTGTGCGCCAGCGGCCTGGCCGCCGTCATCGACGCCGCGCGGGCGGTGACCTGCGGCGAGGGCGAGCTGTTCGTCGCCGGCGGCGTCGAAAGCATGTCCCGCGCGCCCTTCGTCATGGCCAAGGCCGAGGCGGCCTACAGCCGCGACCTGGCGGTGTTCGACAGCACCATAGGCGCGCGCTTCCCGAACCCGCGGATCGTCGCCGAATTCGGCAACGACAGCATGCCGCAGACCGGCGACAACGTGGCCCGCGAATACGCCATCGGCCGCGAGCAGGCCGACCGCTTCGCCGCGGCCTCCCAGGCGCGCTACGAGGCGGCCCGCCAGGCGGGCTTCTTCGCCGGCGAGATCGTCCCGGTGAGCGTGCCCACCGGGCGCAAGACGCCGCCGAAGGTGATCGAGCAGGACGAGCACCCGCGCCCGGACTCCGACGAAGCCGCGCTGGCGCGCCTGAAGCCGCTGTTCGAGGGCGGCGTGGTCACCGCCGGCAATGCCTCGGGGGTGAACGATGGCGCGGCGGCGCTGCTGATCGGCTCGGCGGCGGCCGGCGAGCGCCATGGGCTCCAGCCGCTGGCGCGGATCCTTTCCGCAGCGGCGGCGGGGGTGGCGCCGCGCATCATGGGCGTCGGCCCGGTCGAGGCGATCAACAAGGCGCTGGCGCGCGCCGGCCTGGGCCTCGCCGACATGGACATCATCGAGATCAACGAGGCCTTCGCCTCCCAGGTGCTGGGCTGCCTGAGCGGCCTGGGGGTGGCCTTCGACGACCCGCGGGTCAACCCCAACGGCGGCGCCATCGCCGTCGGCCACCCGCTGGGGGCTTCCGGCGCGCGGCTGGCGCTGAGCGCGGCGCGACAACTGCAGCGCAGTGGTCGACGCTATGCGGTGGTCAGCCTGTGCATCGGCGTGGGCCAGGGGCTCGCCATGGTTATCGAGCGCGTGTGAACGCGCCAGTGAGGATATGAAGATGGGTGCTTTGAGCGGATACCGCGTACTCGACCTCAGCCGTGTCCTGGCCGGCCCCTGGTGCGGCCAGATACTGGCCGACCTGGGCGCGGAGGTGATCAAGATCGAACGGCCCGGCGTGGGCGACGACACCCGCGGCTGGGGCCCGCCCTACATGAAGGCGGCGGACGGCGCGGACAGCCCCGAGGCGTCGTACTACCAGTCGACCAACCGCAACAAGCTGTCGGTGGCGCTGAACCTGGCCACCCCCGAGGGCCAGGCGCTGGTGCGCGCGCTGGCCGGCGAGTGCGACGTGCTGATCGAGAACTACAAGGCCGGCTCGCTGGCCAAGTACGGGCTGGACTACGCGAGCCTGTCGCAGCTCAACCCGCGCCTGGTGTACTGCTCCATCACCGGCTTCGGCCAGACCGGGCCGCGCGCCGAGGAGCCCGGCTACGACTTCATCATCCAGGGCATGGGCGGGCTGATGAGCATCACCGGCGAGAAGGACGGGGTGCCCGGCGCCGGCCCGCAGAAGGTCGGCGTGGCGGTGTCCGACGTGATGACCGGGCTGTACTCGGTGGTCGCCATCCAGGCCGCGCTGCTGGCGCGGGAGAAGACCGGCCGCGGCCAGCACTGCGACATGGCCCTGCTGGACGTGCAGGTGGCCATGCTCGGCAACCAGAGCCAGAACTACCTTGCCACCGGCCGCTCGCCGGGGCGCCAGGGCAACGCCCACGTCAACATCGTGCCGTACCAGGTGTTCTCCGGCAGCGACCGGGATTTCATCATCGCCTGCGGCAACGACAGCCAGTTCGTCGCCCTGTGCGAGGCCATCGGCCTGCCCGAGCTGCCCAGGGACCCGCGCTTCGCCCGCAACGCCGACCGCGTGCGCAACCGCGAGCTCATCGTCGGCCAGCTGGCCGAGCACTTCCGCAAGGACAGCGCCGACAACTGGGTCGCCCGCATCCACGCGGTCAAGGTGCCGGTCGGCGTGATCAACGACATCGGCCGCGCCCTGGACGAGCCGCAGGTGCTGGCGCGGGACATGCTGGTGGAGATTCCCCACGCCCTCAACCCCGGCTTCAGGATGGTCGGCAGCCCGCTCAAGCTGTCCGAGACGCCGGTGCAGTACCAGCGCCCGGCGCCCATGCTCGGCGAGCACACCGACGAAGTGCTCAGGCGCCGGCTGGGGCTGGATGAGGCGCGCCTGGCCGAGCTCAAGGCCAAGGGCGTGATCGAGCAGCTCGGCGAGGGCTGAGGGCGGCCTGTGACGTGTTCGCGAGCAAGCTCGCTCCTGCAGGGAGATACCTGCTCTTCGTAGGAGCGAGCTTGCTCGCGAACCCATCCCGCTGCCGAGGCCATTCCGGAGCGCCTGTCCGGGGCGCTCCGGGCCCGACCTCGGAGCATCGCGTGACCAAGGTCAGACGGCGGATAACCGCGAACGGTTATTCGCCCTACGCACCTGCAACCAAGAGGAGAATCGAATGAAGGTATTGGTCGCGGTAAAGCGCGTGGTCGATTACAACGTGAAGGTCCGCGTCAAGGCGGACAGCTCCGGCGTCGACCTCGCCAACGTGAAGATGTCCATGAACCCCTTCTGCGAGATCGCCGTGGAAGAGGCCGTGCGTCTGAAGGAGAAGGGCGTCGCCAGTGAAGTGGTCGTGGTCTCGGTCGGCCCCGGCGCCGCCCAGGAGCAACTGCGCACCGCCCTGGCCCTGGGGGCCGACCGCGCCACCCTGGTCGAGACCGACGCCGAGCTGGGCTCGCTGGCCATCGCCAAGGCCCTGAAGGCCGTGGTCGACAAAGAGCAGCCGCAGCTGGTCATCCTCGGCAAGCAGGCCATCGACAGCGACAACAACCAGACCGGCCAGATGCTGGCCGCGCTGACCGGCTACGCCCAGGGCACCTTCGCCTCCAAGGTCGAAGTCGCAGGCGATCAGGTCAAGGTCACCCGTGAGATCGACGGCGGCCTGCAGACCGTCGCGCTGAACCTGCCGGCGATCGTCACCACCGACCTGCGCCTGAACGAGCCGCGCTACGCGTCGCTGCCGAACATCATGAAAGCGAAGAAGAAGCCGCTGGACGTGGT
>NZ_QGSL01000107.1:1445260-1456719 GCF_003176655.1 Pseudomonas sp. RW407
TCCTACAGGTTGCCCGGAGACATGGCATTCCTACCCGTAGGACCTTGTCCGCGATGGCCGGACGTCCCGGCGCGATTCGCGGATGAGATCCGCTCCTACGCCGCAGGCCGGCACGGCTCGCTCCTACGAAGAGCCCCCACCCACGCCGTTCCTTGGGGACGTATGGTCCCACCGCGCCGGACCTTTGCGATATCCTCCCGGCTGTCCGGACCGTCCGAGGAGTCGTCATGCCGTCGCCCCGCCCCCTGCTCGCCCTGCCCCTGCTGTTGCTCGCCGCCTGCGCCAGCCAACCGAACCCGGTGGTCAGCCTGGAAAACGACAAGGCCTGCAAGCCCCTGGAACTGCACCAGGGCCAGGAACTGGTGCTGATGCTGCCGAGCAACCCCACCACCGGCTTCCGCTGGGAAGTGCGCAACCCCGCCGGCCGGGTGCTGGCCAGCCTGGGCCCGGAGGTCTACAACAATCCCGAGGACAGCGGCCTGGTCGGCAGCGCCGGCGAATCCACCTGGCGCTTCCGCGTCAGCGCCAGCGGCGAGGACCACCTGCAACTGGCCTACCGCCGCCCCTGGGAGGCCGACGTCGCCCCCGAGCGCACCTTCGACTGCGCGCTCAAGGTCCTCTGAGCGCGGCGCCAAATACCACCCGAACTGACGTCCGTGGCCTGGGGCCGCGGCGACGGCTGCGGCACAGTCGGCGCATCTTCCCGCGGAGAATCGACAGATGCGCTGGCTCTTGCCCCTGGCCGTCCTCGGCGGCCTCGCCTGCCTGCTGGGCATTGCCCTCGACCTGCCCTGGCTGCGCATGCTGTGCAAGCCGCTGCCGATCATCGCCCTGCTGGGCTGGGTCGGCGCCTCGCCGGCAACGCCCTACCGCCGCTGGATCGCCCTTGGCCTGGCGCTGTCGCTGCTCGGCGACGTGCTGCTGGAATGGCCGCTCGATGCCTTCCTTCCCGGCCTGTGCGCCTTCCTCCTCGGCCACCTGGCCTACCTCGCCGCCTACCTGGGCGAGACGCGGCGCCCGGCACCGCTGGCCCTGGCCTGCGCCGCGGTGCTCGGCGGCGGGCTGTTCCTGCTGCTCGACCGGCAGGGCCTGGGACCGCTGCGCCTGCCCATCGCGCTGTACAGCCTGGTGATCGCCAGCATGCTCTGGCGTGCCCTGGCCCGCCTGCCGCAGGCCTCACCCAGCGCACGCCTGGCCGCCGTCGGCGCCCTGCTGTTCGTGGTCTCCGACGGCATGATCGGCATCAACCGCTTCGTCTCGCCCTTCGCCGGCGCCGGCTACGCCATCATGCTCTGCTACTGGCTCGGCCAGTGGGGCATCGCCGCCTCGGTTAGTGCGCGCCGTACGCCTCTGCCATACTCCCAGGCGAACCCCGCCGCCTGAGGACGACATGCTGCGCTCCACCCTCACCGCCCTGTGCTGCGCGGCCGCCCTGGGCGCCACCGCCGAGCCGCTGCGCCTGGGCGGCGACGACTGGTGCCCCTACCTGTGCCCGCAGACGCCGGAGCAACCCGGCTACCTGCTCGAAGGCCTGGGCCAGGCCCTGCCCGAGCCGCCGCAATTCGAGAACCTGCCCTGGTCGCGGGCCCTGCAGATGGCCCGCGAAGGCCTGATCGACGGGGTGATCGGCGCCTACGCCGAGGAAAGCCAGGGCCTGCTGATCGGCCGCGAGCCCATCGCCTGGGCGGACATGCACCTCTACACCCGCGCCGACAGCGACTGGCGCTACCGCGGCCCGGCCTCCCTGGACGGGCTCGCCGTCGGCCTGGTACAGGGCTATTCCTATGGCGAGCAACTGGACGCCTGGCGCGACCGCAACCTGCACGACCATGAGCGGGTGCAGGTCCTCAGCGGCGAGCGCGTGCTCGAACGCAACCTGCAGAAGCTGCTGCTGGGCCGCGTCGACGTGGTGGTCGAGGACCGCCGCATCGTCGACCGCTACCTCAGGCGCCAGGGCCTCGACGGGCAGGTCCGCAGCGCAGGGGAACTGCCCAGCCCGCGGCCGATGTACGTCGCCCTGAGCCCGCACCTGAAGGACGCCGACGCACGCCTGGCGCAGCTCGACGAGGGCCTGCGCCAGCTTCGCGAAGACGACGCCTGGGCACCGCTGATGCGCGAATACCTGGTCACTGTCGACTGACATATTCGCCCTGTAGAAAAGTCCGGCAGGCACAGCCGCCATCGTCTATAGATCAAGTACCAGGGAGTATCGAATGGAGAGGTTTCATGCGTGCTGAAGTCCGTTTGCTGGGGATGCTTGGAACCTGTGCGATGCTTTCCGCCTGCGGCAGCCTGCTGCCCAGCGAACGCGCCGAGGTGCAGTCTCCCTTCATCGACTACCAGGACGCCGAGCACCGCTACGAACAGGTGGTGCCGGGCAGGACCACGCGCTCGCAACTGCTCAGCCTGGGCTTCGACCCGCTGACCCAGGGCAACGCCAAGATGCTCTCGTTCATCGACGTGCGGCTGCTCTTCGTGCAGCCGAACATCCCCATCGACTACCTGCCCGACGGCCTGGTGACCTGCCTGCAGGCCAAGGACCGCTGCATCGGCTACTCCTTCGACTTCAACAAGACCGACAGCCAGCGCATCGGCAGCTTCTGGGCCGACATGTTCAACTTCCGCAAGCGCCGCCAGGTCCAGGGCTGGTCGTTCCGCCCGGTGTTCGTGCTGATCGACGACGTGGTGGTGCACAAGGTCAGCAACGGCGAGCCGAACATCCGCCGCGTGGAAGACAAGAAGAACCCCCTGGGCCCGCTGCAGGGCGCCGGCGAATACTTTTCCGACAAGCTCAAGTGAAGCGCCGGGCTCGTCACCCGGAGGTTGGGGCGCCGCGCCCCGCTCGGCTACAATGCGCACCCCGTCGCCTCAGGCAGGCGCCGGCCGTCCGCACCACCCGTACCGAGGCCCCACCGCGTGAGCGAGTCTGACCGCATCTTCGCCCAACCCCTGGAACACGTCGCCGATTTCACCTTCAACGAGGACGTGGCGCGCGTCTTCCCGGACATGATCAAGCGCTCGGTGCCGGGCTACCCGACCATCGTCGAGAACATCGGCGTGCTCGGCGCCCGCTTCGCCCAGCCGCACAGCCTGATCTACGACCTGGGCTGCTCGCTGGGCGCGGTGACCCAGGCGTTGCGCCGCCACGTCAGGGCCGACGGCTGCCGGGTGCTGGGGGTGGACAACTCCGCCGCCATGCTGGCGCGCTGCCGCGAATACCTCAGCGCCCAGGACGCCATGTACCAGGAACTGCTGCCGGCGGACCTGCTGGAAGCGGACATCCTGCGCCTGGACTTGCAGCCCTGCTCGCTGGTGGCCATGAACTTCACCCTGCAGTTCATCGAGCCCGGCAGGCGCCTGGAGCTGCTGCAGCGCATCCGCCAGGCCCTGCTGCCCGGCGGCGCGCTGATCCTCTCGGAGAAGCTGCGCTTCAGCGATGCCGCCGAGCAGGAACTGCTGAACGAACTGCACCTGGACTTCAAGCGCGCCAACGGCTACAGCGAACTGGAAATCGCCCAGAAACGCACCGCCATCGAGAACGTGATGCGCCCGGACACCCTGGAAGAGCACCGCGAACGCCTGGCCCGGGCCGGCTTCTCCAAGGTGGTGCCGTGGTTCCAATGCCTGAACTTCGCCTCGCTGGTCGCCCTGCCATGATCGAACGCTTCGCCCTCGACGGCCTGTGCCGGGAACTGGCCGGCACGCCCCTGCAAGCCTGGAGCGAATCCCTCGCCGCGCAGCTCGCGGCCAAGGTGGAGGACGGCCACGGCGACCTGGAGCGCTGGCTGGCCGCCGTCGACCAGTTGCCCGGACTGCGCGCCGAAAGCATCGAGCTGGCCAGCTGCTTCGCCCTGGAAGGCCCCTGCGACGACGCCACCCGCGCCGCGCTGAAGACCGCCCTGCAAGGGCTGATCCCCTGGCGCAAGGGCCCCTTCGACGTGTTCGGCGTGCACATCGATACCGAGTGGCGTTCGGACTGGAAATGGGAGCGCGTCTCGCCGCACCTGGACCTGGCCGGCAAGCGCATCCTCGACGTCGGCTGCGGCAACGGCTACTACCAGTGGCGCATGCTCGGCGCCGGCGCCCGCAGCGTGGTGGGGGTGGACCCGAACTGGCTGTTCTTCTGCCAGTTCCTGGCCATGCGCCGCTACCTGGCGGACCTGCCGGCCTGGCACCTGCCGCTCACCCTGGAGGAGCTGCCGGAGAAGCTGGAAGGCTTCGACACGGTGTTCTCCATGGGCGTGCTCTACCACCGCCGCTCGCCCATCGACCACCTCTTCGCGCTCAAGGACTGCCTGCGCCGCGGCGGCGAGCTGGTGCTGGAAACCCTGGTGGTGGAAGGCGACGTCACCACCGTGCTGGTGCCGGAGGACCGCTACGCGCAGATGCGCAACGTCTGGTTCCTGCCCTCGGTGGCGGCCCTGGAGCTGTGGTTGCGCCGCGCCGGCTTCACCGACGTGCGCTGCGTCGACCAGAGCCGCACCACGGTGGAGGAACAGCGCTCCACCCAGTGGATGCGCTACCAGTCGCTGCCGGAATTCCTCGACCCGCACGACCCCACCCGCACCATCGAAGGCCTGCCGGCGCCGCTGCGCGCCACCCTGGTGGCGCGCAAGCCCTAGACCTGCGCACGCGCCCTGCGCGCGATTCGCGGCCAGGGGGAATGCCGTGGGTGGGGTTGCGTAGGAGCGGATCTCATCCGCGAATCGCGCCGGGACGTCCGGCTATCGCGGACAAGGTCCGCTCCTACGGTACGGGCAGGCCCGGCTTCTCGTAGGAGCGAGCTTGCTCGCGAATAAGCCCCGCAGCGGAGTCTGTTCGCGAGCAAGCTCGCTCCTACGAAGAGCGCCCCGGCGCAGCCGGCAAGACAATTGCTCCCACGACTGGGTCGTCCCAGGAAACGTAGGGCGTATAACCGTTCGCGGTTATACGCCGATACACCGCGGCCTCCACCAACGCCGAGGCCACGCCCGGAACCACCTTATGCTCAGCGCTTGGCAGCCGCCACGATCAGCGCCTTCATCTCCGCCACCGCCTGCTTGAAGCCGACGAACAGCGCGTGGGCCACCAGGGCGTGGCCGATGTTCAGTTCGTTGATCCCGCGGATCGCCGCCACGGGCTCGACGTTGTGGTAGTGCAGGCCGTGGCCGGCGTTGACGATCAGGCCGTGGGACAGGCCGGCCTCCACGCCGTCGCGGATGCGCGCCAGCTCCAGCGCGGTTTCCGCCACGCCGTGGGCGTCGGCGTAGCGCCCGGTGTGCAGTTCGATGGCCGGCGCGCCGACGCGGGCGGAGGCCTCGATCTGCCGCGGATCGGCGTCGATGAACAGCGACACCTCGCAGCCGGCGGCGGCCAGGCGCTGCACCGCGGCGTGGATGCGCGCTTCCTGGCCGGCCACGTCCAGGCCACCCTCGGTGGTCAGTTCCTGGCGGGTTTCCGGGACCAGGCAGACGTGGGCCGGGCGGATCGCCTCGGCGAAGGCCAGCATTTCCTCGGTCACGCCCATCTCGAAGTTCATGCGCGTCTGCAGCACCTCGGCGAGCACGCGCACGTCGCGGTCCTGGATGTGCCGGCGGTCCTCGCGCAGGTGCACGGTGATGCCGTCGGCGCCGGCTTCCTCGGCGTCCAGCGCAGCCTTGACCGGGTCCGGGTAGCGGGTGCCGCGGGCCTGGCGCAGGGTGGCGACGTGGTCGATGTTGACGCCGAGGAGGATGCGGTTGGCTTCAGTCACGGGGAGGTTCCTTGCGATTCATGAAGAGTTCGCGGCTGACCAGCGGTCGGCCACCGAGATGCGGCGCCAGGGCCTGGCGCATCAGGCGCTTGGCCGCGGCCAGGGCGCCGGGGGCGCTCCAGTCGGCCTCGGCCATGGCCAGCAGGTCGGCGCCATGGAACAGGCCCGGCTGGAAGCCGCCCACCGGTTCCAGGCCGGCATCGGGCAGCAGGCGGTACAGGCCGCCGGGGACGATATCTTGTCCGACAATATCGCGATCGAGGGCGAAACCATAGCCCAGCTCGTCCAGCAGCCGCCATTCGAAGGCGCGTAGCAAGGGCTCCAGCGGGCGCCCGGCGGCAAGCAGCGGCAGGGTCGCGCGGTAGTGCTCGAACAGCGGCGGATGCGGCACCTCCGCTGGCAGCAGGCGGATCAGCAATTCGTTGAGGTAGAGGCCGCTGAACAGCGCGTCGCTGGCCAGCAGGTTGGGGATGCCGGCGGCTTCCAGGCGCGAGACGTTCTTCAGCTCGCCACGGCCGCGGAACTCCGCCTCCAGCGGCACGAAGGGCCGCGCCAGGGCGCCGGACTTGCCGCGCGCGCCGCGCAGCACCGCGCGCAGGCGGCCTTCGGGGGTGAAGAAGTCCACCAGCGCGCTGGTTTCCTTGTACGGGCGGCTGTGCAGGATGAAGGTCGGCAGGGGGACGCTGACGAGGCTCATGCGCGGGTGCGGCCTTCAGGCGGCCCGCCTCAGCGGGCCGCGTGGGTGGGTGTCAGAGGTCGCCGTAGCCGAGCGAGCGCAGGGCGCGTTCGTCGTCGGACCAGCCGCCCTTCACCTTGACCCAGAGGTTGAGCATGACCTTGGAGTCGAACAGCACCTCCATGTCCTTGCGCGCGCTCTGGCCGATGCTTTTGATGCGCTCGCCCTTGTCGCCGATGATGATCTTCTTCTGCCCTTCGCGTTCCACCAGGATCAGCGCGTGGATGTGCAGCACGCGGCCTTCCTGCTTGAACTCCTCGATCTCCACAGTGATCTGGTAGGGCAGCTCGGCGCCGAGCTGGCGCATGATCTTCTCGCGCACCAGTTCGGCGGCGAGGAAGCGGCTGCTGCGGTCGGTGATCTGGTCTTCCGGGAAGAAGTGCTCGCTTTCCGGCAGGCGCTCGGCCACCAGTTGCTCCAGCACGTCGAGGTTCTGCCCATGCTGGGCGGAGATCGGCACCACTTCGGCCTTGGGCAGCAATCCGGTGAGCCATTGCAGGTGCGGCAGCAGCTCGGCCTTGTCTTCCAGGCGGTCGACCTTGTTCACCGCGATCAGCACCGGGCAGCTGACGTGCTGCACGCGGTCCAGGACCATCTGGTCCTCGTCGGTCCAGCGCAGGCGGTCGACCACGAAGATCACCACGTCCACGTCCTTCAGCGCGGCGCTGGCGGAGCGGTTCATGTAGCGGTTCAGCGCCTTGTCGTTGTCCTTGTGCAGGCCGGGGGTGTCGACGTACACCGCCTGCACCGCGCCTTCGGTCTTGATGCCGAGCAGGGTGTGGCGGGTGGTCTGCGGCTTGCGCGAGGTGATGGCCAGCTTCTGCCCGAGGATGTGGTTGAGCAGCGTCGACTTGCCCACGTTGGGGCGGCCGACGATGGCGACGTAGCCGCAGCGGCTGGTGTCGTCGAGTTGTTCAGTCATGGCCATTCTCCACGCCCAGGGCCACCAGCGCGGCGGCGGCGGCCACCTGCTCGGCGATGCGGCGGCTGCCGCCGTGCCCATGGGTCTTGTCGTTCAGCAGGGCCACTTCGCACTCGACGAAGAAGGTCCGGCAATGCGGTTCGCCCTGGATGTCCACCACGTCGTAGCGCGGCAGCTCGCAGGCGCGCGACTGCAGGAATTCCTGCAGGCGCGTCTTGGGGTCCTTGTTGGTGTCCACCGGGGTCAGCTCGCGCAGTTGCGGGCCGAGCCAGGCGAGGATGCGCTCGCGCGCGGAGTCCATGCCGGTGTCCAGGTAGATGGCGCCGATCAGCGCTTCCATGGCGTCGGCGAGGATCGACTCGCGGCGGAAACCGCCGCTCTTGAGCTCACCCGAGCCCAGGCGCAGGTAGTCGCCCAGTTCGAAGCCACGGGCCAGCAGGGCCAGGGTCTCGCCCTTGACCAGCCGTGCGCGCAGGCGCGACAGCTGGCCCTCGCGGGCCTGCGGGAAGTGGCTGAACAGGGCTTCGCCGATGACGAAGTTGAGGATGGCGTCACCGAGGAACTCCAGGCGCTCGTTGTTGCGCCCGGCGAAGCTGCGATGGGTCAGGGCCAGGACCATCAGGTCCTGGTCCTTGAAGGTGTAGCCGAGCTTGCGCTCGAGTCGATCCAGGGTATTGCTCACGGCGTTCTTACACGGAATTCTTTGTCGAAGTGGACCACCAGATCGAGGTTCTCGATCAGCGGCTCGCGTTTTTCATACTTCAGGTGCGCGCGGAACTCGTTGTTGTCCTGTTCCACGGTCAGCGCATCCTGCAGCTTCAGGTCGCGGATGTTGTTGATGGTCAGCGCCTTGTCCACGTAAGAGTAGAACTCCGGGACGCTGCGCACATCCGCCGCCTTGTCGGTTTCCACCGCCTTGATGGCCTTCTCGATGGCGTAGTAGTCGAGGTAGTGCGGAATGATCTTGAACGCGGTACTGGCCAGGAAGGCCACAATGGCCAGCACTACCAGCCAACCCAGCAACGACATCCCCTTCTGCGAACCTGCGTACTTCATGCTGACCTCATGTCGGTATGGTTCTCATCCCCCGCCACCGGCGGTTCCAAGTGCAAGCGGGGCGGACCCGCTCCCCGCGCGCCGCCCCGCCCTTCGTTCTAGCACCGACCGGCGGCCGGCGCTCGACGCAGCTCACATTCAGTGAATCACGCCGACCCGCGAGAAGTTCGGCAGGTTGCGCAGTTTCGGGTCCGGCCAGCTCATCCACACGGCGAAGGCCTTGCCGACGATGTTGCGGTCCGGAACCATGCCCAGCAGCTCCTTCGGGATCTTCGGATCGTTCCAGTAGCGGCTGTCGTTGGAGTTGTCGCGGTTGTCGCCCATCATGAAGTAGTGCTCGGCCGGGACCGTCCACTCCTTGCCGGGCTCGACGCGGTAGCGCGTCATTTCCTTGCGGATCAGGTGCTCGGCCTCGCCCAGCTTCTCCTTGTACAGGGTCACGCTGCCCAGGCTGCCCGGCTCCTCGCCGACCAGTTGCTCGGCCACCAGCTGGTCGTTGACGTACAGGCGCTTGTCGCTGGTGTAGCGCACGCGGTCACCCGGCACGCCGACCACGCGCTTGATGTAGTTGATGTTCGGGTCGCTGGGGTAGCGGAACACCATCACGTCGCCGCGCTGCGGGTCGCCGACCGGGATCACCTTGGCGTCCAGCACCGGCAGGCGGATGCCGTAGGCGAACTTGTTGACCAGGATGAAGTCGCCGACCTCGAGGGTGGGCTTCATCGAGCCGGAGGGGATCTGGAACGGCTCGACCAGGAAGGAACGCAGCACCAGCACGATGAACAGTACCGGGAAGAAGGACTTGCCGTACTCGATCAGCACGGGTTCCTTGTTCAGCTTGTCCAGCACCTCCGGATCGGGCTCGGCGACCGAGCCCTGGTAGGCGGAGATGGCGGCCCGGCGGCGCGGCGCGAAGAGCACCAGGTCGACCAGGGCCAGGGCGCCGCACAGGGCGACGGCTATCACCAGCAACAGCGGGAAATTCAGCGTCATAGAATCTAACTGTCCACTTTGAGCACGGCGAGGAAGGCTTCCTGGGGAATCTCCACGCTACCGACCTGCTTCATCCTTTTCTTACCGGCCTTCTGCTTCTCCAGCAGCTTGCGCTTACGGCTCACGTCACCACCGTAGCACTTGGCCAGCACGTTCTTCCTGAGCGCCTTGACCGTCGAGCGAGCGATGATCTGCCCGCCGATGGCCGCCTGAATCGCGACGTCGAACATCTGACGCGGGATCAGTTCCTTCATCTTCTCCACCAGCTGGCGCCCCTTGTAGGGGGCGTTGTCGCGGTGGACGATCAGGGCGAGGGCGTCCACCTTCTCGCCGTTGATCAGCACGTCGAGACGGACCAGGTTGGCCGGCTCGAAGCGGTCGAAGCTATAGTCCAGCGAGGCGTAGCCGCGGCTGGTGGACTTCAGACGGTCGAAGAAGTCCAGCACCACTTCGTTCATCGGCATGTCGTAGATCACCTGGACCTGGCCGCTGAGGAAGTGCATGTCACGCTGCACACCGCGTTTCTCGATGCACAGGGTAATGACGTTGCCCAGGTGCTCCTGGGGCACAAGGATGGTCGCCCGGCAGATCGGCTCGCGCATCTCGTCGATGGACGAAAGGTCGGGAAGCTTGGACGGGTTGTCGACGTAGAGGATCTCGCCGTTCTTCTGCACGATCTCGAAGATCACCGTCGGCGCCGTGGTGATCAGGTCCAGGTCGTATTCGCGCTCCAGGCGCTCCTGGATGATCTCCATGTGCAGCATGCCGAGGAAGCCGATGCGGAAGCCGAAGCCCAGGGCCTCGGAGCTTTCCGGCTCGTACTGCAGGGCGGCGTCGTTCAGGGTCAGCTTCTGCAGCGCTTCGCGGAAGTCCTCGAAGTCGTCGGAGCTGACCGGGAACAGGCCGGCGTAGACCTGCGGCTTGATGCGCTTGAAGCCCGGCAGCACGTCCACGTCGGGGGTGTTGCTGAGGGTCAGGGTGTCACCCACGGGGGCGCCGTGGATGTCCTTGATGCCGGCGATGATGAAGCCCACCTCGCCGGCCTTGAGGTCGGGCATCTCGGTGTGTTTCGGGGTGAATACACCGACGCTGTCCACCTGGTGCAGCTTGCCGGTGGACTTCACCAGGATCTTGTCGCCCTTCTTCACCCGGCCGTGCTTGACCCGCACCAGCGAGACCACGCCCAGGTAGTTGTCGAACCAGGAGTCGATGATCAGCGCCTGCAGCGGCGCGTCGATCTCGCCCTCGGGGGCCGGGATGGTCGTCACCAGGCGCTCGAGCACCTCGTCCACGCCCATGCCGCTCTTGGCCGAGCAGGCCACGGCGTCGGTGGCATCGATGCCGATGATGCTCTCGATCTCGTCCTTCACGCGGTCCGGGTCGGCCTGCGGCAGGTCCATCTTGTTCAGCACGGGCATGACTTCCAGGCCCTGCTCGATGGCGGTGTAGCAGTTGGCCACCGACTGCGCCTCGACGCCCTGGCCGGCGTCCACCACCAGCAGCGCGCCCTCGCAGGCGGCCAGGGAACGGCTGACCTCGTAGGTGAAGTCGACGTGGCCGGGGGTGTCGATGAAGTTCAGCTGGTAGGTCTTACCGTCCTGCGCCTTGTAGTGCAGGGTGACGCTGTGGGCCTTGATGGTGATGCCGCGCTCGCGCTCCAGGTCCATGGAATCCAGGACCTGAGCCTCCATCTCGCGGTCGGAAAGACCACCGCACATCTGGATGAAGCGGTCGGCCAGGGTCGACTTGCCATGGTCGATGTGGGCGATGATGGAGAAATTGCGGATATGACTCAGGTCACTCACGGCTTGACACACTCGGAAGGCTGAAGGCGGCGATCCGCCGAAAAATAGCCGGGGAGTTTACCTGAATCCGCCGCCACGCGTCACCCTGCGACGCAGCGCAGCCGACGCCCAGTGGCCGCCATCCAGTACGTTGGTACGAGCCGTCCGCCTCCAACGTAGGATTTTCCCACCCCGCCCACGGCCCTAGTGTCCTTCGTGCAGCCGCACGCCGACCAA
>NZ_QGSL01000107.1:1456729-1472121 GCF_003176655.1 Pseudomonas sp. RW407
TCCCGGGACCGTAGGGCGGATAACGCCTCAAGCGTTATCCGCCGTCGTCGTGGGCTCCGGCGTTCCGGCCGGCGGCGGATAACCGCGAACGGTTATTCGCCCTACGCTCAGGCCTTCTGGTCCGCCTGCCACGCCTCTATCACTTCCTGCGCCGCGCGGAAGGCGTCGATCGCTGCCGGTACGCCGGCGTAGACCGCGCAGTGCAGCAGCGCTTCGCGGATTTCTTCCACCGTGCAGCCGTTGTTCAGCGCGCCGCGCACGTGGCCTTTCAGTTCCTGCGGGCATTTCAGCGCGGTCAGGGCGGCCAGGGTGATCAGGCTGCGGGTCTTGCGCGGCAGGCCGTCGCGGGACCAGACGCTGCCCCAGGCGTTTTCGTTGACGAAGTCCTGCAGCGGTCGGGTGAAGTCGGTGGCGTTGTTCAGGGCGCGGTCGACGAAGGCGTCGCCCATCACTTCCCGGCGTACCTGTTCGCCGGCCTTGCGCTTGTCGGTCATTCGGACTGCTCCTAGTCGATGGCTTCCAGGCGCACCGGCGCCGTGCCGGTGCGCAACATGTCGAGGCGTTGCGCCGCACCGCGGGACAGGTCGATGATCCTGCCGCGGCCGAAGGGCCCGCGGTCGTTGACGCGCACCACCACGCTGCGGCCGTTGTCGAGGTTGGTGACCTTCAGCCGGGTGCCGAAGGGCAGGCTGCGGTGCGCGGCGGTGAGGGCGTGCTGGTCGAAGCGCTCGCCGCTGGCGGTCTTCCTGCCGTGGTGCGCGCGGCCGTAGTAGGACGCGGTGCCCTCGGCGCGGTAGCCGCGCGCCGAGCCGCCGTCGTACGACGAAGTGGCGCAGCCGGCCAGCAGGGCCAGGCCGCAGAGCAGGGCGAGAGAACGCAGCATCGAGCCTCCGGACGAAAAAACGCCGGGCAAGCCCGGCGTCAGGAAGAGTGGGCTCAGCTTTCGAGCTTCTTCTTCAGCAGTTCGTTCACCTGCCCGGGGTTGGCTTTCCCCTTCGAGGCCTTCATGGCCTGGCCGACGAAGAAGCCGAACATCTTGCCGCGCTTGGCTTCGTCGCTGGCGCGGTACTGTTCGACCTGCTCGGCGTTGGCCGCCAGCACCTCGTCGAGCATCTTGTCGATGGCGCCGGTGTCGGTGACCTGCTTCAGGCCCTTGGCCTCGATGATCGCATCGGCCGAGCCTTCGCCGGCGGCCATGGCCTCGAAGACCATCTTGGCGATCTTGCCGCTGATGGTGTTGTCCTTGATGCGCAGGATCATGCCGCCCAGCTGCTCGGCGGAAACCGGCGACCGGTCGATCTCCAGGCCGTCCTTGTTGAGCAGGCTGGAAAGCTCGCCCATCACCCAGTTGGCCGCAAGCTTGGCGTCGCCGCAGATGCCTTGCACCTGCTCGAAGTAGTCGGCCATCTCGCGGCTGGCGGACAGCACGCTGGCGTCGTAGGCCGACAGCCCGTACTGGCTCTCGAAGCGCTCGCGCTTCTGGTCCGGCAGTTCCGGCAGGCTGGCGCGCAACTCTTCCAGGAAGCTGCGCTCGATCACCACCGGCAGCAGGTCCGGGCAGGGGAAGTAGCGGTAGTCGTTGGCTTCTTCCTTGCTGCGCATGGAGCGCGTCTCGTCCTTGTTCGGGTCGTACAGGCGGGTTTCCTGCACCACCTTGCCGCCGTCCTCGATCAGGTCGATCTGGCGCTGCACCTCGTGGTTGATCGCCTTCTCGATGAAGCGGAAGGAGTTGACGTTCTTGATCTCGGCGCGGGTGCCGAACTCGGCCTGGCCTTTCGGGCGCACCGAGACGTTGCAGTCGCAGCGCAGCGAGCCCTCGGCCATGTTGCCGTCGCAGATGCCCAGGTAGCGCACCAGCGCGTGGATGGCCTTGACATAGGCCACGGCTTCCTTGGCGCTGCGGATGTCCGGTTCGGAGACGATCTCCAGCAGCGGCGTGCCGGCGCGGTTCAGGTCGATGCCGCTCATGCCGTGGAAGTCTTCGTGCAGGCTCTTGCCGGCGTCCTCTTCCAGGTGCGCGCGGGTGATGCCCACGCGCTTGACGGTGCCGTCCTCGAGGGTGATGTCGAGGAAGCCCTTGCCGACGATGGGGTGGTCCATCTGGCTGGTCTGGTAGCCCTTGGGCAGGTCCGGGTAGAAGTAGTTCTTGCGGGCGAAGACGTTGCGCTCGGCGATCTCGGCGTTGATCGCCAGGCCGAACCGGCAGGCCATGCGCACGGCCTCGGCGTTGAGCACCGGCAGGGTGCCGGGCATCGCCAGGTCGACCAGGCTGGCCTGGGTGTTGGGCTCGGCGCCGAAGGTGGTGGCGCTGCCGGAGAAGATCTTCGATTGGGTGGCGAGCTGCGCGTGGATTTCCAGCCCGATCACGGTTTCCCATTGCATGTGTGTCGTCCTCAGAATCCAGCCGGTGCTTGTTTGTGCCAGTCGGTCACCTGTTGGTACTGGTGCGCGACGTTGAGCAGGCGGCCTTCCTGGAAGTACGGGGCGAGCAGCTGCACGCCCACCGGCAGGCCATCGACGAACCCGGCGGGCATGGACAGCCCGGGGATGCCGGCGAGGTTGGCGGTGATGGTGTAGATGTCTTCCAGGTACTGGGCGACCGGGTCGTCGTTCTTGGTGCCGAGCTTCCAGGCCGGGTTGGGCGTGGTCGGGCCGAGGATGACGTCCACTTCGCCGAAGGCGCTGACGAAGTCGTTCTTGATCAGCCGGCGGATCTTCTGCGCCTTCAGGTAGTAGGCGTCGTAGTAGCCGGCGGACAGCGCATAGGTGCCGACCATGATGCGGCGCTTCACCTCGGCGCCGAAGCCTTCGGCGCGGGAGCGCTTGTACAGGTCCTGCAGGTCCTTCGGCTCCGCGCAGCGGTAGCCGTAGCGTACGCCATCGAAGCGCGACAGGTTGGAGCTGGCTTCCGCCGGGGCGATCACGTAGTAGGCCGGGATGGCGTGGCGCATGTTCGGCAGGGAGATGTCCCTGACCACCGCGCCCAGCTGCTTGAGCTGCTCGACCACGGCCAGCACGGCATCGGCGATGCGGCTGTCCAGGCCCTCGCCGAAGTATTCCTTCGGCAGGCCGATGCGCAGGCCGGCCAGCGGCTTGCCCAGGGCGGCCAGGTAGTCGTCCAGCGGCTGGTCGACGCAGGTGGAGTCCTTGGCGTCGAAGCCGGCCATGGCGCCGAGCATCAGCGCGCAGTCCTCGGCGGTGCGGGCCAGGGGGCCGGCCTGGTCGAGGCTGGAGGCGTAGGCGATCATGCCCCAGCGCGAGACGCGGCCGTAGGTCGGCTTGATCCCGGTGAGGTTGGTCAGCGCCGCCGGCTGGCGGATCGAGCCGCCGGTGTCGGTGCCGGTGGCGGCGGGGATCAGCCGCGCGGCCACGGCCGCGGCCGAGCCGCCGGAGGAGCCGCCGGGCACGCGGGTGGCGTCCCAGGGGTTCTTCACCGGGCCGTAGTGGCTGGATTCGTTGGCCGAGCCCATGGCGAACTCGTCCATGTTCAGCTTGCCCAGGCTCACGGCGCCGGCGGCGGCCAGGCGCTCGACCACGGTGGCGTCGTAGGGCGCGACGAAGTTGTCGAGGATCTTCGAGCCGCAGCTGGTGCGCACGCCCCGGGTGCAGAACAGGTCCTTGTGGGCGATGGGCGCGCCGAGCAGGGCGCCGGCCTCGCCGTTGGCGCGCCGCTGGTCGGCGGCCCGGGCCTGGGCGAGGGCTTCGTCGGCGGTGACGCTGATGAAGCTGTTGAGCTGCGGATCGAGCTGCTCGATGCGGCTCAGCAGGGCACGGGTCAGCTCTTCGGCGGAGAACTGTTTGTCGGCGAGGCCGCGGGCGACTTCGGCGAGGGTCAGTTGGTGCAGCATGGGTCCGTGTCCTTCCTTATTACTCGATCACTTTCGGAACCAGGTACAGGCCGTCTTCCACGGCCGGTGCGATGGCCTGGTAGGCCTCGCGCTGGTTGCTTTCGGTCACCACGTCGGCGCGCAGGCGCTGGGTGGCTTCCAGGGGGTGGGCGAGGGGTTCGACGCCGTCGGTGTCCACCGCCTGCATCTGGTCGACCAGGCCGAGGATGTTGTTCAGGGTCGCGGTGGTCGGTTGGACGTCGGTTTCCGCCAGGCCCAGGCGGGCCAGGTGGGCGATTTTTTCCACGTCGGAGCGGTCAAGCGCCATCGGGGGTCTCCAGGCTAGAGCTGCCAGCGTCGATAGGACGCATGGTCGGACGAAACGTAGGCGGGGGAACGGAACCCGCGGCGGGCGGTCCCAGGGACCGCTGGGGCAGGCCTTAAAGGCGCTGAAAGTCAAGCAATTTAACACAATGCCGCCTTGCCCAAAATCCCCGTCATTGTTAGAGTTTGCCGCACTTTTTTACCCGCGCATTTTTCACCCACGCATCGTCCAGGGTTCCCTTTCCATGTTCAAAAAATTGCGTGGCATGTTCTCCAGCGATCTGTCGATCGACCTGGGCACTGCCAATACCCTCATTTATGTGCGCGAACGCGGCATCGTCCTCAACGAGCCTTCGGTAGTGGCCATCCGCAACCATGGCAACCAGAAGAGCGTGGTCGCCGTCGGTACCGAGGCCAAGCGCATGCTCGGCCGCACCCCCGGCAACATCTCGGCCATCCGCCCGATGAAGGACGGCGTCATCGCCGACTTCAGCGTCTGCGAGAAGATGCTGCAGTACTTCATCAACAAGGTGCACGAGAACAGCTTCCTGCAGCCCAGCCCTCGCGTGCTGATCTGCGTGCCGTGCAAGTCCACCCAGGTGGAACGCCGCGCCATCCGTGAATCGGCCCTGGGCGCCGGCGCCCGCGAGGTGTACCTGATCGAGGAGCCCATGGCCGCGGCCATCGGCGCCGGCCTGCCGGTCGAGGAAGCCCGTGGCTCGATGGTCGTCGACATCGGCGGCGGCACCACCGAGATCGCCCTGATCTCGCTCAACGGCGTGGTCTACGCCGAATCCGTCCGCGTCGGCGGCGACCGCTTCGACGAAGCCATCGTCACCTACGTGCGCCGCAACTACGGCAGCCTGATCGGCGAATCCACCGCCGAGCGCATCAAGCAGGAGATCGGCGCCGCCTTCTCCGGTGGCGAAGTGCGCGAGGTGGACGTCCGCGGCCGCAACCTGGCCGAAGGCGTGCCGCGCAGCTTCACCCTGAACTCCAACGAGGTGCTCGAAGCCCTGCAGGAGTCCCTGGCGACCATCGTCCAGGCGGTCAAGAGCGCCCTGGAGCAGTCCCCGCCGGAGCTGGCCTCGGACATCGCCGAGCGTGGCCTGGTGCTGACCGGCGGTGGCGCCCTGCTGCGCGACCTGGACAAGCTGCTGGCCCAGGAAACCGGCCTGCCGGTGATCGTCGCCGAAGACCCGCTGACCTGCGTGGCCCGTGGCGGCGGCAAGGCGCTGGACATGATGGACCGCCACTCCATGGACCTGCTCTCCACCGAGTGAGGTGGGAGCCCTTGAGGGTGGTTGACGTTTTGCCGCGCACGGCGAAACATCAACCGCCTTCAATCAGCTAGGAGCTGGTCATCAAACCGCTATTCTCCAAAGGGCCCTCGCTGGGCGTGCGCCTGCTGGTGCTCGCCGTGCTTTCGGTGGGCCTGATGGTGGTCGACGCGCGTTTCGACTACCTCAAGCCCGTGCGCAGCCAGATGGGCCTGGTGCTGACCCCCTTCTATGGCGTGGCCGACCTGCCGGTGCGTGCCTGGGAAGGCGTGCGCGACCAGTTCACCAGCCGCAGCGAGCTGCTCGCCGAGAACGAGCGGCTCAAGGCCGAGTCGCTGCTGATGCAGCGCCGCCTGCAGAAGCTGGCCGCCCTGACCGAACAGAACGTGCGCCTGCGCGAGCTGCTCAATTCCGCCGCCCTGGTGGACGACAAGGTGCTGGTCAGCGAACTGATCGGCGTCGACCCCAACCCCTTTACCCAGCGCATCCTCATCGACAAGGGCGCGAAGGACGGCGTGTTCCAGGGCCAGCCGGTGCTCGACGCCAGCGGCCTGATGGGCCAGGTGGTCGAGGTCATGCCCTACACCGCCCGCGTGCTGCTGCTCACCGACACCACCCACAGCATCCCGGTGCAGGTCAACCGCAACGGCCTGCGCGCCATCGCCGTCGGCACCGGCAACCCGGAGCGCCTGGAACTGCGTTTCGTCGCCGACACCGCGGACATCAAGGAAGGCGACCTGCTGGTCAGCTCCGGCCTCGGCCAGCGCTTCCCGGCCGGCTACCCGGTGGCGGTGGTCAAGGAGGTCATCCACGACTCCGGCCAGCCGTTCGCGGTGATCCGCGCCGTGCCCACCGCGAAGATGAACCGCAGCCGCTACGTGCTGCTGGTGTTCAGCGACAGCCGCACCCCCGAGCAGCGCGCCACCGAGGCCGCCGAGGCCCAGGCCGAGGCCGACCGCCAGGCAGCCGAGGCCGCTGGCCAGGTGCCGGCGCCCGCCGCTCCAGCCGCTCCAGCCGCGCCTGCTGCCCCGGCCGCTCCGGCCCAGGGCGCCGCCCCGGCACCCGCCACGCCAGCCGCCACACCCGCGCATCCGCCGGCGCCGGCTCAGGCCGCGCCACAAAGGAACCGTCACTGATGCCCGCCCAAGGACCGCGCAATGGCTGGCTGATCTGGGTCAGCCTGCTGCTGGCGCTGCTGCTGTCGGTGGCGCCGATGCCCAGCTTCACGGAAATCGGCCGGCCGCTGTGGCTGGCGCTGTTCCTCACCTTCTGGGTGCTGATGGTGCCGCAGAAGGTGGGCATGGTCACCGCCTGGGTTTGCGGCCTGGCCGAGGACGTGCTGTACGGCAGCCTGCTCGGGCAGAACGCCCTGATCCTCAGCTTCATCGTGTTCCTGGTCATGGCCCTGCAGCAGCGCCTGCGCCTGTACCCCGTCTGGCAGCAGTGCCTGGTGCTGATGGTGGTCTATGGCCTGGCGCAACTGGTGCAGCTGTGGCTCAACGCCCTGACCGGCAACCGCCCGCCGACCCTGGCCTTCCTCTTGCCGGCGCTGGTCAGCGGCCTGCTCTGGCCCTGGGTGCTGGTGCTGCTCAAGGGCCTGTCCCAGCGCCTTAAGGTCTACTAATACCCGTCCCGCCGCTTCCCACCTGGCACGGCGCCGGGAGAGGGCGGCCGGGACTCTTCCGGGAGTCGCAGATGCCCCAGCTTTACCTGGCCTCCAGCTCGCCGCGCCGGCGCGAGCTGCTGACGCAGATCGGCCTGTCCTTCCACCTGGTTTCCGGCAATATCGACGAAACGCCCGAGGACGGCGAGACGCCGGCGGCCTACGTCGAGCGCCTGGCGCGCGGCAAGGCCCTGGCCGGACTGACTATGCTTGCCCAGAGGCCCGACGTCTGCGTGCTTGGCGCCGATACCGCGGTGGTGCTCGACGGCCGCATCCTTGGCAAGCCGAAGGACCACGAGGACAGCCTGGCCATGCTGAGCGCGTTGTCCGGCCGCCAGCACCAGGTGCTGACCGCGGTGGCGGTGGCCGACCGCGACCGCTGCGAAGTGCGGGTGGTGGCGAGCACCGTGTCGTTCCGCCGCATCGGCGAGGCCGAGGCGCAGGCCTACTGGGCCACCGGCGAGCCCCAGGACAAGGCGGGCGGCTACGCTATCCAGGGGTTGGCGGCGATCTTCGTCAACCGCGTCGAGGGCAGCTACAGCGGGGTGGTCGGCCTGCCCTTGTGCGAGACCGCGGAACTGTTGGCTGACTTCGCGATCCCTTGCTGGCAGTCTTGAAGAAGTAGCGCTGCACACGGGCGCGATAAGGAAGGGCGCATGAGCGAAGAGATCCTGATCAATATCACGCCGATGGAATCGCGCGTGGCGGTGGTGGAAAACGGTGTCCTTCAGGAAGTCCACGTCGAGCGCACGTTGCGCCGCGGGATAGTCGGCAACATCTACAAGGGCAAGGTGGTCCGCGTGTTGCCGGGGATGCAGGCGGCTTTCGTCGACATCGGCCTGGAGCGCGCGGCCTTCATCCACGCGGCGGAAATCTCCACCCGCGAGGGCAGCGCGGTGGAAAGCATCGGCGCCCTGGTCCACGAGGGCCAGAGCCTGGTGGTGCAGGTCACCAAGGACCCCATCGGCACCAAGGGCGCGCGCCTGACCACGCACCTGTCGATCCCCTCGCGCTACCTGGTGTACATGCCGCGCACCAGCCACGTCGGGATTTCCCTGAAAATCGAGGACGAGCAGGAGCGCGAGCGCCTCAAGCAGGTGGTGGCCAAGTGCGTCGAGGCCGAGGGCATCGTCGAGAAGGGCGGCTTCATCCTGCGCACCGCCGCCGAGGGCGCCGGGGAGGACGAGATCCTCGCCGACATCCGCTACCTGCGCCGGCTGTGGGACCAGATAGACGCGCAGATCCAGACGGTCGGCGCGCCGACGGTGATCTACGAGGACCTGTCCCTGGCCCAGCGCACCCTGCGCGACCTGGTCAACCCGCGCATCGAGAAGATCCGCGTGGATTCCCGGGAGAACTTCCAGAAGATCACGCAGTTCGTCGACGAGCTGATGCCGGAAATCGCCGACCGCCTGGAGCACTACCCCGGCGAGCGGCCGATCTTCGACCTCTACGGCGTCGAGGACGAGATCCAGAAGGCCCTGGAGCGCAAGGTGCTGCTCAAGTCCGGCGGCTACCTGATCATCGACCCGACCGAGGCGATGACCACCATCGACGTCAACACCGGCGCCTTCGTCGGCCACCGCAACCTCGAAGAGACCATCTTCAAGACCAACCTCGAGGCGGCCACCGCCATCGCCCGCCAGCTGCGCCTGCGCAACCTCGGCGGGATCATCATCATCGACTTCATCGACATGGAGGACGAGGAGCACCGCCGCCAGGTCCTGCGCACCCTGGAGAAGCAGCTCGAGCGCGACCACGCCAAGACCAACATCATCGGCATCACCGAGCTGGGCCTGGTGCAGATGACCCGCAAGCGCACCCGCGAGAGCCTGGTGCAGGTGCTCTGCGAGCCCTGCCCGTGTTGCCAGGGGCGCGGCATGCTGAAGACCCCCGAGACCATCTGCTACGAGATCTTCCGCGAGATCCTCCGTGAGGCCCGCGCCTACCAGGCCGATTCCTACGTGGTGCTGGCCAACCAGAAGGTGGTCGACCGCCTGCTCGACGAGGAGTCGGGCAACGTCGCCGATCTGGAGATGTTCATCGGGCGCACCATCAAGTTTCAGGTTGAGCCGATCTACTCCCAGGAACAGTATGACGTCGTCCTGCTCTGAGGCGTTTTACTGACATGGAATCCTTCGGCCACCTGTTCGCGCGCCTGCTGCGCCTGGCGCTGGGGCTGTGCGCCCTGGGCCTGGTGCTGCTGGCGCTGTACGTCAGCCTGGGGCGCCAACTGGCGCCGCTGGTGGCGGAGTACCGCGACGAGTTGGCCGAGCAGGCCAGCGCACGGCTGCGCATGCCGGTGCGCATCGGCGCCCTGGAAGGCAGCTGGCACGGCTTCGGCCCGATCATCACGGTGCGCGACATCCAGCTCGGCGAGGGCAGCGACGTCCTGCGCCTGGAGCAGGTGCGCCTGACCCCCGACATCCCCGCCAGCCTGCTGGCGCGCCAGCCGCGCATCGACAGCCTGGAGCTGCAGGGCCTGCAGCTGAGCCTGCGCGAGGGCGAGGACGGCCACTGGCAGGTCGAGGGCCTGCCGGCCAGCCCCCAGGGCAGCGACCCGCGCCAGCTCGTCGACCTGCTGCTGACGCCGCGCCGCCTGTCGCTGCTGGACAGCCAGCTGAGCCTGCTGCCGCGTGAGGGGCAGACGCTGAACCTGACCTACCTGGGCCTGACCCTGCACAGCGGCGTGTTCGGCCAGCGCCTGGACGGCCGCTTCAACCTGCCGGACGGCCAGCCGGTGGCGCTGCGGGTGGATACGCGCATCGACCGCGAGGACTGGAAGCGCAGCTCGGCCGACGCCTACCTCAGCCTGCCGCAGAGCGACTGGGCGAAGTGGCTGCCGGCGAGCCTGACGCGGCAATGGCGCATCCAGCGGCTGGAGGCCGGCGGCGAACTCTGGGCGCGCATCGACAAGGGCCAGCCGAGCGCGGCCGTGGCCAGGCTCAATGCGCCGCAGGTGCGGGCCTCCTTCGACGGCCGCGAGGCGGTGGAGATCGGCGACCTCGGCGTGGGGCTGTACTTCCAGCGCCAGGGCGACGAGATGAGCCTGCGCGTCAATGATCTGGCGGCCAACCTCGGCGAAAAGCGCTGGGGCGAGGCGGAACTGGAGCTGAACCGGCAGACCCGCGGCGAAGAACACTGGCGCCTGCGCGCCGACCGCCTGGACCTGGGCCCGCTGCTGCCAGTGGTGGAAAGCCTGGCGCCGTTGCCGGACAAGGCGGTGGAGTGGCTGCAGGGCCTGGCGCCCCAGGGCGTGCTGCACCACCTCAACCTCGACTGGTGGCCGCAGCGCCAGGGCGCCGAGCGCCTGGCCTACGGCGTGAACCTGGAGAAGGTCGGCGTCAGCGCCTTCCACGAGGTGCCGGCGGTGGCCAACGTCGACGGCACCTTCAGCGGCAACCTCGGCGGCGGCCAGCTGGACGCCTCGGCCAAGGACCTCATGCTCCACCTGGCCACCCTGTTCCCCGAGCCCTGGCGCTTCCGCACCGCCAACGCACGGCTGTTCTGGAAGTGGGACGACGAGGCCTTCACCCTCGGCAGCCACCTGATGAAGGTCGAGGGCGACGTCGGCCGGCTGGGCGGCGACATGCTGATCCGCCTGATGCACGACCACGACAAAGAGAGCTACATGGACCTGCGCGTGGGCCTGGTGGACGGCGACGGCAGCTACACCCCGCAGTTCCTGCCCACCGTGCTGCCGGAGATGAGCAAGGACCTGGCCCACTGGCTGGCCACCGCCATCAGGGGCGGACGCGTCGAGCAGGGCTACTTCCAGTGGCAGGGCTCGCTGAACAAGGGCTCGGCGCCGGAAGACCACGCCATGAGCCTGTACTTCAAGGTCCACGACGGCGAGCTGGACTACCAGCCGGGCTGGCCGGCGCTGAGCCAGGCCGAGGGCGAGGTGCTGGTGGAGGACAGCGGCGTGCGCATCCGCGCGCAGTCCGGGCGCATCCTGCAGAGCCGGGTGAGCGACGTGCAGGTGGACATTCCCCACGTGCCCAAGGGCGAGGTCTCCCACCTGCACGTCGATGGCGACGTCGACAGCAGCCTGGGCGACGGCCTGAAGATCCTCCAGGACTCGCCCCTGGGCGTGCAGCAGGTCTTCGCCGGCTGGGAAGGCGAGGGCCCGCTCAAGGGCCACCTGAACCTGGACATCCCCCTGGCCAGGGAACAGGCGAAGCAGGCGCGGGTGGTGGTGGACTTCGCCACCGAGGGCGCGCGCCTGAAGATCGCCAAGCCCACCCTGGAACTGGCCCAGCTCAAGGGCGACTTCCGCTACGACACCAACAGCGGCCTGAGCGCCAAGGGCCTCAGCGCCCAGGCCCTGGGCAGCCGCGTCAGCGGCAGCATCCGCGCCGAGGGCAGCCCGGGCAAGCCGCGTACCCGCGTGCTGGTGGGCGGCCAGGTGGCGCTGAAAAGCCTGCTCGACTGGGGCAGCGTGCACCAGGCGCTGCCGGCCTCCGGGCGTCTGCCGTACCAGCTCGACCTGCTGCTCGACGGCAAGGACAGCCAGCTGCAGGTCAGCTCCGACCTCAAGGGCCTGGCCATCGACCTGCCGGCGCCCCTCGGCAAGGCCGCCGAGGAGAGCCGCGCCAGCGACTGGCGCATGACTCTCGAGGGCCCGGAGCGGCGCTACTGGGCCAACTACGACAAGGTGGCCAGCCTGGCCTACGCCGCCCCCGCCGACAAACCCCTGGGCGGCCGCGGCACCCTGCGCCTGGGCGGCGACCCGGCGCTGCTGCCGAACTGGAACGGGGTGCAGGTGCGCGGCAACCTGGACACCCTGGACGTGGACCAGTGGCAGGCGGCGCTGAAGAAGTACGGCATCGGCGGCGTGCCCGGCGATACCCAGGGCCTGCTGCGCGGCGCCGACCTGCGGATCGGCCACTTCCGTGGCTTCGGCACCAGCCTGGATAACCTCAAGGTCGACCTCGCGCGGGTTGCCGGCGGCTGGCAGCTGGGCGTCGACAGCGCCCCGATGGCCGGCCAGGCGGTATTCCCGGACAGCGCCCAGCGGGCCATCCAGATCGACCTGGCGCGCCTGGACCTGCCGAAGAACCCCACCAACGACCTGGCCGCCGCGCCGACCATCGCCCCCGACCCGCTGGAGAAGTTCGACCCGCGCAGCCTGCCGGCGATGGACGTGGCCATCCGCCAGATCTCCCAGGGCGGCAAGCCCATCGGCGCCTGGAGCTTCAACCTGCGCCCGACCACCAGCGGCGTGGCCTTCAACAACGTCAACCTCGACCTGCGCGGCCTCAAGGTCGGCGGTACGTTGCGCTGGGAAGGGCCGGTGGGCTCGACGCGCAGTACCTTCCAGGGGCGCCTGGAGGGCAAGAACCTGGCAGACGTGCTCAAGGCCTGGGACTTCGCCCCCACCGCCACCAGCGAACGCTTCGGCCTGGACATCGACGGCAACTGGCCCGGCTCGCCTGCCTACATCAGCCTGCGGCGTTTCGGCGGGCGCCTGGCAGCCGACATGCGCAAGGGCCAGTTCGTCGACGTCGAGGGCAGTGCCCAGGCCCTGCGGGTGTTCGGCCTGCTCAACTTCAACGCCATCAACCGCCGCCTGCGCCTGGACTTCTCCGACCTGTTCGGCAAGGGCCTGAGCTACGACCGCGTGCAGGGCGTGCTCGGCGCCACCAACGGCGTCTACCTGACCCGCGAGCCGATCAAGCTGACCGGACCCTCCAGCAACATCGAGATGAACGGCACCCTCGACCTCGCCCACGACCAGATCGACGCCAGGCTGCTGGTGACCCTGCCGCTGACCAACAATCTACCGCTGGCCGCGCTCATCGTCGGCGCCCCGGCGGTGGGCGGCGCGCTCTTCGTGGTGGACAAGCTGCTGGGCGACAAGGTGTCTCGTTTCGCCAGCGTGCAGTACAGCGTCAAGGGCCCCTGGCAGAACCCCGAGATCGCCTTCGACAAGCCTTTCGAGAAACCCCGGTGAGCAGAGCCGGCGGGCATCGGTTAGGATGAAACGCAGTCGCTGTTGGAGAGACGCATGTCCATCGCCGTGATCCAGATGGTCAGCCAGGACGATGTCCCGGCCAACCTGGCCGCCGCTCGTCGCCTGCTCGAACAGGCCGCCGAGGGCGGCGCCCGCCTGGCCGTGCTGCCGGAGAACTTCGCCGCCATGGGCCGCCGTGACCTGGCCGAGCTGGGCCGCGCCGAGGCCCGGGGCGAGGGGCCGATCCTGCCGTGGTTGAAAAGCGCCGCGCGCGACCTCAGGTTGTGGATAGTCGCCGGTACCCTGCCGTTGCCGCCGGACGGCCAGCCCGAGGCCAAGGCCAACGCCTGCTCGCTGCTGGTCGACGAGCGCGGCGAACGGGCGGCGCGCTACGACAAGCTGCACCTGTTCGACGTGGACGTCGCCGATGCCCGCGGCCGCTACCGCGAGTCCGACGACTACGCGTTCGGCGGCCAGGTGGTGGTCGCCGATACCCCGGTCGGCCGCCTGGGTCTGACGGTGTGCTACGACTTGCGCTTCCCCGAGTTGTACACCCGGCTGCGCGAGGCCGGCGCCGAGCTGATCAGCGCGCCCTCGGCCTTCACCGCGGTGACCGGCCAGGCGCACTGGGAAGTGCTGATCCGCGCCCGCGCCATCGAGACCCAGTGCTACCTGCTGGCGGCGGGGCAGGGCGGGACGCACCCGCGCGGCCGCGAGACCTGGGGCCAGTCGGCCATCGTCGACCCCTGGGGGCGCATCCTCGCCGAGCGCGACAAGGGCGAGGCGGTATTGCTGGCCGAGCGCGACAGCGCGGAACAGGCGGCGGTCCGGCAGCGCATGCCGGTGGTCCGCCATCGAAGATTCTACCCGCCGGCCGTACCCGGACCGGCGCCTACGGAGTAGCCATGAGCGAGTTGTTGTCATCCGTCAGCCAGCACCTGCTGGCCCCCGGCGGCCTGGACGTCGACGGCCTGCAGCCGATCCTGCACGAGCTGAGCGGCCCGGGCATCGACGCCGCCGACCTGTACTTCCAGAGCCAGGTCTCCGAGTCCTGGATGCTCGAGGACGGCATCGTCAAGGAAGGCAGCTTCCACATGGACCAGGGCGTGGGCGTGCGCGCCCAGTCCGGCGAGAAGACCGGCTTCGCCTACAGCAACGCCATCACCCCCGACGCCCTGTCCCAGGCGGCGCGCGCCGCGCGCTCGATCTCCCGGGCCGGGCAGAACGGCAGGGTGCAGGCGTTCAAGGCGGTCGCGCCGACGCGCCTGTACGCCGGCGAGAACCCGCTGGACGTGCTCAGCCGCGCCGAGAAGGTCGAGCTGCTGCAGAAGATCGACGCCGCCACCCGCGCCCTCGACCCACGCATCCAGCAGGTCACCGTGAGCCTGGCCGGCGTCTGGGAACAGGTGCTGATCGCCGCCACCGATGGCTCGCTGGCCGCGGACATCCGCCCGCTGGTGCGCTTCAACGTCAGCGTCATCGTCGAGCAGAACGGCCGCCGCGAGCGCGGCGGCCACGGCGGCGGCGGGCGTACCGACTACCGGTTCTTTCTGGAAAAGAATGGCCTCAATGAATCCCGCGCCATGTCCTACGCCCGCGAGGCGCTGCGCCAGGCCCTGGTCAACCTCGAAGCGGTTCCCGCGCCGGCCGGCACCCTGCCGGTGGTGATGGGCGCCGGCTGGTCCGGCGTGCTGCTGCACGAGGCGGTGGGTCACGGCCTGGAAGGCGACTTCAACCGCAAGGGCAGCTCCGCCTACAGCGGGCGCATCGGCGAGAAGGTGGCCTCCAGCCTGTGCACCATCGTCGACGACGGCACCCTGGCCGGGCGCCGCGGCTCGCTGTCGGTGGACGACGAGGGCACCCCGACGCAGTACAACGTGCTGATCGAGAACGGCATCCTCAAGGGCTACATGCAGGACAAGCTCAACGCCCGCCTGATGGGCGTGGCACGCACCGGCAACGGCCGCCGCGAGTCCTACGCGCACCTGCCGATGCCGCGCATGACCAACACCTACATGCTGGCCGGGCAGAGCGAGCCGGAGGAGATCATCGCCTCGGTGGAGAAGGGCATCTACTGCGCCAACCTCGGCGGCGGCCAGGTGGACATCACCAGCGGCAAGTTCGTCTTCGCCAGCAGCGAGGCCTACCTGATCGAGAACGGCAGGATCACCCGCCCGGTGAAGGGCGCGACCCTGATCGGCAACGGCCCGGAAGTGATGAGCCGGGTGTCCATGGTCGGCAACGACATGGCCCTGGACAGCGGCGTGGGCACCTGCGGCAAGGATGGCCAGTCGGTACCGGTGGGCGTCGGCCAGCCGACGCTGAAGATCGACGGCATCACC
>NZ_QGSL01000107.1:1472131-1472203 GCF_003176655.1 Pseudomonas sp. RW407
CAGCACGTCCCTGTGCTGATCGGGGCTCTAGCGACATCCATGTCGCATGACCTCCTGAGCGCCGGTTTCGCT
>NZ_QGSL01000107.1:1472213-1507870 GCF_003176655.1 Pseudomonas sp. RW407
TGGAGTTTCCCGGTCACAGCGGTGAATGAGGTCACCTCCGTACCCTCTCCCCAGCCCTCTCCCTGAAGGGAGAGGGGGCCGTTCGGAGTGGCCTGGAAGGCTGGCACCATCCTCAAACCCCGTCATTCCCGCGAACGCGGGACGCGGCTCCATCGCGAACAACGCTTGTGCTGGCCCGAAGGGGAATAACCCAGAAAACGGCGTAGGTGGTGAGGTGGCCGCCCGGCTCACCCCTTGCCCTTGGTTCTGACCATATGCGGCCCGGCGTTCTTCTCCAGGTACTCGATGATCACCCCGGCGATGTCCTTGCCGGTGGTGGTCTCGATGCCTTCCAGGCCCGGCGAGGAGTTCACCTCCATCACCAGCGCGCCGTGGTGCGAGCGCAGGATGTCGACACCGGCCACCTTCAGGCCCATGATCCGCGCCGCGCGGATCGCCGTCATGCGTTCCTCGGGGGTGATCTTGATCAGGCTGGCGCTGCCGCCGCGGTGCAGGTTGGAGCGGAACTCGCCGGGGGCGGCCTGGCGCTTCATCGAGGCGATCACCTTGTCGCCCACCACGAAGCAGCGGATGTCGGCGCCGCCGGCTTCCTTTATGTATTCCTGCACCATGATGTTGTGCTTGAGCCCCATGAAGGCTTCCAGCACCGACTCGGCCGCCTTCTGCGTCTCGGCCAGCACCACGCCGACGCCCTGGGTGCCCTCCAGCAGCTTGATCACCAGGGGCGCGCCGCCGACCATCTGGATCAGGTCCGGCACGTCGTCCGGGGAATGGGCGAAGCCGGTTATCGGCAGGCCGATGCCCTTGCGCGAGAGCAGTTGCAGCGAGCGCAGCTTGTCGCGGGAGCGGGCGATGGCCACCGACTCGTTGAGCGGGAACACGCCCATCATCTCGAACTGGCGCAGCACCGCGCAGCCGTAGAAGGTGACCGAGGCGCCGATGCGCGGGATCACCGCGTCGAAGCCTTCCAGCGGCTGGCCGCGGTAGTGGATCTGCGGCTTGTGGCTGGCGATGTTCATGTAGGCACGCAGGGTGTCTATCACCACCATCTCATGCCCGCGTTGTTGCCCGGCCTCCACCAGCCGACGGGTGGAATACAGGCGCGGATTGCGCGACAGCACGGCGATTTTCATTGGGCACCTGAAAGGGCGGGGGTAACCATGATGAGGGGTTTGTCCTGGACGTAGGTCAGCGCCGGGTTGACCACCAGCTGGCCCTGGACCAGCGCCTTGGAGCCCAGCAGCACGCGGTAGCGCATGGTCTTGCGGCAGGCCAGGGTGAATTCCACCGGCCAGGCGCGGTCGCCCAGGGCCAGGGTGGTGCGGATCACATAGCGGGTCTGGGCCTGGCCGTTGGAGCTGCGGATGGTCTTCATCGTCACCAGCGGCGCCTCGCAACGGTGGCGGCGCTGCACCTGGGTGCCCAGGTGGGCGGTGAAGCGCACCCAGTCGCGGCCGTCACGGTGGAAGGTGACGATGTCGCTGGCGTGCAGGCTGGAGGTGCTGGCGCCGGTGTCGATCTTCGCGCGCAGGCCGACGATGCCCAGGTCGGGAAGGCCGATCCATTCGCGCAGGCCGATCACTGACAGGTGGTCGAAGGTCTTCAAAAGGAGCCGTCCCAGGGTTTTGCGGCATTCTAGCAGGGCCATCGGCGCCCGCCAGGGGCCTGCCGGGAACGCCGGGCCGAGGGTAGACTGGCCAGGTTGCAGACGTGTGGATGAGGCCGTGAGCGAGAAAGACGACGACAGGGTACGCCTGGACAAGTGGCTGTGGGCAGCGCGCTTCTACAAGACCCGCGGCCTGGCCAAGGCGGCCATCGAGGGCGGCAAGGTGCATTGCCGGGGCGAGCGCTGCAAGCCGAGCAAGGAGCCGAAGGTCGGCGAGGAGTACGTGTTGCGCACGGGGTTCGACGAGCGCACGGTGGTGGTCAAGGCGCTGTCGGGCGTGCGCCGTGGTGCGCCGGACGCCCAGCTGCTCTACGAGGAAACCGCCGAGAGCCTGAAGCGCCGCGAGGAAGCGGCGGCCCTGCGCAAGGCCGGCGCCCTGGGCGTGCAGACCGACGGCCGGCCGAGCAAGAAGCAGCGCCGCCAGCTGCTGCACTTCCTCGACGACCAGAAATAACGGAAACCCCCGCCGTGGCGGGGGTTCCGGAGGGCGCCTCAGGCGGCGATCACGCTCAGGCGGTTGAGCAGCGGCACCTTCGCCAGTTGCGCGAACAGCGGCTCGGTCAGGCGCACCAGGCCGGCGCTGGCCCAGGCGGCGAACGGGGTGAAGCAGCTCCAGGCCAGGGCCAGCAGGGCCATCTGCACGCCGCCTATATAGTCGTCCTGGCCCCAGTGGGCGCCGGCCACCAGGCGCGGCAGCATGAACAGCAGGGCCAGGGCCCAGACCACCAGCCACTGCACGGCGTTGCGGGCGAACAGGCTGAGGAACAGCGCCCACACCAGCAGCACCGAGGCGTGGTCGCCGGGGAAGCTGCGCGCCGACTCGTCCTTCACCTCGAAGAGGGTGTCCTGCCAGCTGCGGAAGAAGTCTTCCAGGCGCACGGCGTCGGGGGCGATGGCGGAAATGCTGGCGTGCTGCCAGCCCAGGTGGTGGGCGATCTTGGCATAGAGGGTGCGGACGATCATCAGCACCACCATGGTCACCACCAGGCCGAAGGTCGCGGCACGCACCTGGGTGGCCTTGAAGATCCAGTCGCCGCGGATCAGCAGCAGGAGCAGGATGAGCGCCACCAGTGCGTCGAACGGTCGCGTGCTGGCCACCGCCCAGACATTGCGCCAGGTCTCGTTGGTCGCCAGGGGCGCGTTGAGGGCGTGGAACAGGCTGAAATCGAAGAAGTCGATGGCGGCGCGGGTCGGCGTCCATAGCCAGAGCAGCAGCAGGGCCAGGGCCAGCAGGTGGCAGGCGATGAACGGGCGCCACGACCAGGTGGCTTGGAACGGCGAAGCTTTCTCCATAGAATCGATTCCCCCTTACTGAACCGGGCGGCTGTCGCGAAGCGCGCTTTATAGGCCTTTGCCATCAGCTTGTCATGTATTTGTGCCTTAGCCAGCGTTGTGCCCAGCATGTCCCAGATCGATCAAAGTCAGCGTTTCCTCTTCGACAACACCGACGTTCGCGGTGAAATGGTGGCGCTCGAACGCAGTTTCGCCGAAGTGCTGGCCAAGCACCCCTACCCGCAGCCGGTGGCCCAGTTGCTGGGCGAGATGCTCGCCGCCGCGGCGCTGCTGTGCGGCACCCTGAAGTTCGACGGCCTGCTGGTGCTGCAGGCGCGCTCCAGCGGCGCCGTGCCGCTGCTCATGGTGGAGTGCTCCAGCGAGCGCGAGGTGCGTGGCCTGGCCCGCTACGACGCCGAGGCCATCCGCGACAGCGCCGGCCTGCTCGACCTGATGCCCGACGGCGTGCTCACCATGACCGTAGACCCGAAGAACGGCCAGCGCTACCAGGGCATAGTGCCGCTGGAGGGCGCCTGCCTGGCGGACTGCCTGTCGTCCTACTTCGCCACCTCCGAGCAGTTGCCCACGCGCTTCTGGCTGGGCGCCGACGGCCGCCACGCCCGCGGCCTGCTGCTGCAGCAGCTGCCCGCCGACCGCCTGAAGGACGCCGAGGATCGCGAGGCCAGCTGGCAGCACCTGACCACCCTGGCCGACACCCTCAACGCCGAGGAGCTGCTGGGCCTGGACAACGAGACGCTGCTGCACCGCCTGTACCACGAGGAAGCGGTGCGCCTGTTCGAGCCGCAGCCGCTGGTGTTCCGCTGCAGCTGCTCGCGGGAGCGCTCGGCCAACGCCCTGGTCAGCCTCGGCAAGGAAGACGCCGAGCGCCTGCTGGGCGAGCTGGGCGGCGAGATCACCGTCGACTGCCAGTTCTGCAACCAGCGCTATGCCTTCGACGGCAGCGACATCGCCCAGCTGTTCGCCGGCGGCGGCAGCGCGGCACCGTCACAGACCCGCCATTGATCGGCGCTATCGGGGCGATAGCCGAACCATTGGCGCCCTCGCCGGATCAGAGGCTGCACGAGAACCGTTCTTTTCTGGCATAATCCCGCGACTTTTTTCCGCTGTAGTGGAAATTAGAAGTCACTACGCAATGTTTGGAGGACTCGGCTCCGGCCGATGGGGACCCACATGACGCAAGCCAACAAAGCCGTGTACACCGATATCAGCGTTGCCCAACTGGTCGAGGAAGCCATTCGCCGCGGCGAAGGTCGCCTGGCCGACAACGGCTCGCTGGTGGTGGAAACCGGCCACCGCACCGGCCGCTCGCCTGCCGACCGCTTCATCGTCGAAGAGCCCGGCAGCAAGGACTCCATCGCCTGGGGCGCGATCAACCGCCCGTTCCCGGCCGACAAGTTCGACGCCCTCTGGGAGCGCGTCCAGGCCTTCAACAACGCCCAGGACCACTTCGTTTCCCACGTGCATGTAGGTTCGGCCGCCGATCACTACCTGCCGGTCAGGATGACCACCGGCACCGCCTGGCAGAACCTGTTCGGCCGCCAGCTGTTCATCAACCCGGAAACCTACAACCCGGCCGGCCGCGACGAGTGGCAGGTGCTGAACGTCGCCAACTTCGAGTGCGTGCCCGAGCGTGACGGCACCAACTCCGACGGCTGCGTCATCCTCAACTTCGCCCAGAAGAAAGTGCTGATCGCCGGCATGCGCTACGCCGGTGAAATGAAGAAGGCCATGTTCTCGGTGCAGAACTACCTGCTGCCGGAGAAGGACGTGCTGCCGATGCACTGCGCCGCCAACATCGGCGAAGCGGGCGACGTGACCCTGTTCTTCGGCCTGTCCGGCACCGGCAAGACCACCCTGTCGGCCGACGAGAGCCGTTACCTGATCGGTGACGACGAGCACGGCTGGGGCGAAGGCGTCGTCTTCAACATCGAAGGCGGCTGCTACGCCAAGTGCATCGACCTGTCCGAGAAGAACGAGCCGGTCATCTGGAAGGCCATCAAGTTCGGCGCCGTGCTGGAGAACGTGGTCCTCGACGAGGAACGCACCCCGGACTACGCCGACGACCGCCTGACCCAGAACTCCCGCGCGGCCTACCCGCTGGAGCACGTCGAGAAGCGTTCGGAAGCCAACCTGGGCGGCGAGCCCAACGCGGTCATCTTCCTGACCTGCGACCTGACCGGCGTTCTGCCGCCGGTGTCGATCCTGAACAACGAGCAGGCCGCCTACCACTTCCTGTCCGGCTACACCGCGCTGGTCGGTTCCACCGAGATGGGTTCGGGCGGCGGCATCAAGTCGACCTTCTCCACCTGCTTCGGCGCGCCCTTCTTCCCGCGCCCGGCCGGCGTCTATGCCGAGCTGCTGATCAAGCGCATCAAGGCCTTCGGCTCCAAGGTGTACCTGGTCAACACCGGCTGGACCGGCGGTGGCTACGGCGTCGGCAAGCGCTTCAACATTCCGACCACCCGTGGCGTGATCGCCGCCATCCAGAGCGGCGCTCTGGTCGGCGCCGAGACCGAGCACCTGGACATCATCAACCTGGACGTGCCCAAGCTCGTCCCGGGCGTCGAGACCAACCTGCTCAACCCGCGCAACACCTGGGAAGACAAGGCTGCCTACGACGAAGCCGCCAAGGGCCTGGCCAACAAGTTCATCGAGAACTTCAAGAAGTTCGACGTGAGCGACGCCATCAAGGACGCCGGCCCGCAGCTGTAAGCGCGCCCGTTCGCCGAAAGAGCCGCCTCCGGGCGGCTTTTTCATTGGCCGTTCCCTGTAGGAGCGGGCCCTGCCCGCGAATCGCGCGCAGGGCGCGCTCCTACAGGTGGAAAGCGGAGGTGGGCCCTGCGATAGGAGCGGATTTCATCCGCGATCGCGGACAAGGTCCGCTCCTACGGGGCTACCCTAGGAGCGCGCTTTCCGATGAACCGGAATCGGGCCGTTCGCGAGCAGGCTCGCTCCTACAACGGCGGTCCCTAGCATGGAGCTTCCGCCCATGACAGGTAATGGAGAGACCCGCATGCACGACACCCTCGAACGCGTCTTCGGCTTCCGCCAGTTCCGCCCCGGCCAGGAGGCGGCGGTCAGCGCCGTGCTGGGCGGGCGCTCGGCGGCGGCGATCTTCCCCACCGGCTCGGGCAAGTCGCTGTGCTACCAACTGCCGGCCATCTTGCTGCCGCACCTGACCCTGGTGGTGTCGCCGCTGCTGGCGCTGATGCAGGACCAGCTGGCCTTCCTCGCCCGCCATGGCATCGCCGCCGCCAGCATCGACTCGGCGCAGAGCCGCGAGCAGGTGGCGCAGACCATGGCCCGCGCCCGCAGCGGCGAGCTGAAGGTGCTGATGATTTCCGTGGAGCGCCTGAAGAACGAGCGTTTCCGCAACTTCATCGGCGAGGTGCCGATCTCGCTGCTGGTGGTCGACGAGGCCCATTGCATCTCCGAATGGGGCCACAACTTCCGCCCCGACTACCTGAAGCTGCCGGCCTACCAGAAGCAGTTCCGCATCCCCCAGGTGCTGCTGCTGACCGCCACCGCGACGCCGGCGGTGATCGACGACATGCGCGCCAAGTTCGCCATCGCCGAGGCGGACGTGGTCACCACCGGCTTCTACCGCGCCAACCTCCACCTGCAGGTGGAGCCGGTGGCCAGCGCCGCCAAGCGCGCCCGCCTGGTGGAATGGCTGGGCGCGCGCGAAGGCCAGCCGGGCATCGTCTACGTGACCCAGCAGAAGACCGCCGAGGACATCGCCGCGCACCTCTGCGAGCGCGGCATCCCGGCCCGCGCCTACCACGCCGGCATGGACCACGCCGAGCGCGAGGTCATCCAGCAGCGCTTCATGGCCGGCGGGCTGAACTGCATAGTCGCGACCATCGCCTTCGGCATGGGCATCGACAAGAGCGACATCCGCAACGTGGTGCACTTCGACCTGCCCAAGTCGGTGGAGAACTACAGCCAGGAGATCGGCCGCGCCGGCCGCGACGGCCAGAACTCGGACTGCCTGGTGCTGGCCAACCGCGACAGCCTCAGCGTGCTGGAGAACTTCGTCTACGGCGACACGCCCGAGCGCGAGGGCATCCGCAGCGTGCTGGAGGAAATCGCCGCCGCGCCCAACGGCCAGTGGGAGCTGATGCTGACCGCGCTGTCGGACCAGTCGAACATCCGCCAGCTGCCGCTCAAGACGCTGCTGGTGCAGCTGGAGCTACGCGGCATCATCGCCCCGCGTTTCGCCTATTTCGCCGAATATCGCTTCAAGAACCTCATCGAGCCCGCGGCCCTGCTGGGCCACTTCGAAGGCGAGCGGCGGCAGTTCGTCGAGGCCATCCTCAGCACCTCGGCGCGGGCGCGCACCTGGTCGACCCTCGACTTCGACACCCTCTACCAGCGCCACGGCGCCGAGCGCGCGCGGGTGGTGAAGGCCCTGGACTACTTCCAGGAACGCGGCTGGATCGAGCTGGAAAGCAAGCAGATGACCGAGGTCTATGCGGTGCGCGAGGCGGGGTTCGACCCCGAGGCGCTCAGCGACGAGCTGTACGCCTACTTCAAGCGCCACGAGGCCAGCGAGATCGCGCGCATCGGCGCCATGCTCGAACTCTTCGCCAGCGACCAGTGCCTGAGCCGGCGCCTGGCGCGCTACTTCGGCGACCAGCGGGCGCCGGAGCATTGCGGGCACTGCTCGGTCTGCGCCGGCCGCGTCGCGCGCCTGCCGGAGCCGCCGGCCCTGGCGCCGCTGGAAGGGCAGACGCTGCAGAGCCGCTGCGCCGCCTTCCTGGAGAAATACCGCGGCGCCCGCGGCCTGCCGCCCAGCGCCGACTGCGTGACGCGCTTCCTCTGTGGCATCGGCGTGCCGGCCTTCACCCGCCTGCGGGCGCGCACGCTGCCCGGCTACGCAGCGCTGGAGGACTACCCCTACGCCCAGGTGCGCGCCTGGGTGGCGGCGCAGCTCGCCCAGGGGTAACGCCGCGGTGGCTCCACCCATCCTAGGGTGGGGCGCCGGCCGGTGGCGTCCCTTGTAGGGTGTGGGGAGGAATTCCCTCCTAGACTCAGCAAGGCGTTGTCCGCCACCGGCCGAGGAGCCACCATGTCTGTCGAGCACCTGGATGTCCTGATCGTCGGCGCCGGCCTGTCCGGTATCGGCGCCGCCTACCACCTGATGAAGCACTGCCCGGGCAAGACCTTCGCCCTGCTGGAAGGCCGCGAGGCCATGGGCGGCACCTGGGACCTGTTCCGCTACCCGGGCATCCGTTCCGATTCGGACATGTACACCCTGGGCTACAACTTCAAGCCCTGGACCGACCCCAAGGCCATCGCCGACGGCCCCTCGATCCGCCACTACATCGAGGAGACCGCGCACGAGAACGGCATCGACGGCAAGATCCGCTACCGCCACCGCGTGCTCAAGGCCGACTGGAACAGCGACAGCGCGCGCTGGCTGCTGACCGTGCAGCGCGGCGACGAGCCGGAACCTGTGCGCATGAGCGCGCAGTTCCTGCTGATGTGCACCGGCTACTACCGCTACGAGGCCGGCTACACCCCGGAATTCAAGGGCCGCGAGCAGTTCGGCGGGCAGGTCATCCACCCGCAGCTGTGGCCGGAAGGCTTCGACTACGCCGACAAGCGCATCGTGGTCATCGGCAGCGGCGCCACCGCCGTGACCCTGGTGCCCTCGCTGACCGACAAGGCGCGCCACGTCACCATGCTGCAGCGCTCGCCGTCCTACGTGATCAGCCTGCCGCAGAAGGACCCCATCTCGAACTTCCTGCGCCGCTTCCTCCCCGAGACCTGGGTGTACCGCCAGGCGCGGGCGCGCAACGTGACCATGCAGATGATCTTCTTCATGCTCTCCAAGGCCTTCCCCGGCGTGGTGCGCAAGGCCCTGCTGGGGCTGGCCAGGCACCAGTTGGGCAAGGACTTCGACATGCGCCACTTCAGCCCGCGCTACAAGCCCTGGGACGAGCGCGTGTGCTGCGTGCCGGACGGCGACCTGTTCAAGGCGCTGCGCAAGGGCAAGGCCTCGGTGGTCACCGAGCACATCGACAGCTTCTGCGAGAAGGGCATCCGCCTGAAATCCGGGCAGGTGCTGGAGGCCGACGTCATCGTCACCGCCACCGGCCTGGACCTGGTGATGTTCGGCGGCGCGGAACTGGCGGTGGACGGCAAGCCGTTCCAGGTCAACCAGAGCATGGGCTACCGCGGCATCATGCTGCGCGATCTGCCCAACCTGGCCGCGGTGGTCGGCTACACCAACGCCAGCTGGACGCTCAAGGCGGACCTCTCCAGCGAGTACTTCTGCCGCCTGATCAACCACCTGGACGCCATCGGCATGCGCCAGTGCACCCCGCGCGCCGGGGCCGGCCAGGTGAAGGAGGAGCCCTTCCTCAACCTCAACTCCGGCTACATCCAGCGCGCCGCCGACAAGATGCCCAAGCAGGGCGACCGCACGCCCTGGAAGCTCTACCAGAACTACGCCCTGGACCTGGCGCTGCTGCGCCACGGCAAGGTGGAGGACGGCTACCTGACCTTCACCTCGCCGCGCGCCCAGCAGGACGACGAGGCGTCGTTGCAGGCGGTGTAGCGATTCGATGATTCCTATCGGGAAAACCGCCTGAAGCGCGCGCCCGGGCGGTTTACCATGACGGGCATTTTTCGCCGTCAACGAAAGGAGTCCCCCCATGCATATCGACGAAGCCATCCGCAGCCGCCGCGCGGTCAAGGGCTACGACCCGGCCTTCAGCCTGAGCCGCGAGGAGAAGGACGAGCTGCTGCAGCTGGCCATGCTCGCCCCCTCGGCCTTCAACCTGCAGCACGTGCGCCTGGTCGAGGTCAGCGACGCGCAGCTGCGCGCGCACATCCGCGAAGTGGCCTGGGGCCAGGCGCAGGTGACCGACGCGTCCATGCTGGTGGTGGTCTGCGCCCAGCTCGATAGCTGGGAGAAGAACGCCCGCCGCGTGTGGGAAGGCGCGCCCCAGGAAGTGCAGGACTACATGGCCGGCGCCATCGACGCCTACTACCGCGGTAAGCCCCAGGTGCAGCGCGACGAGACCATGCGCAGCTGCGGCCTGATGGCCCAGACGCTGATGCTCGCCGCCCGCGGCAAGGGCCTGGATTCCTGCCCCATGGACGGCTTCGACTTCGACGCCGTGGGCAAGCTGATCAACCTGCCGGAGAACCACGTGATCGGCCTGATGGTCGCCGTCGGCAAGCAGACCCTGGCGCCCAAGCCGCGGGTGGGCAAGCTGGCGCTGGACGAGGTGGTGATCCGCGATCGGTTCTGAGCCGCGTTGACGCGGATGATCGCGGACCACGCCGGACGCCCCGGTGGCCCGGCCGGTGGCGGATAACCGCGAACGGTTATTCGCCCTACGATTTCTGCGTAGGGCGCATAACGCCTACGGCGTTATCCGCCGTCGGCGTTCCACCCTACTGTCGCGGCGCGGCCTCCAGCATGCGCTGCACCAGCCACTGCAACGCCACGTCGCGCTCGCGCTGGGCCAGGTACACCAGCTCCAGGTGGAACTGGCCGACGTCGAAGGGCAACTCCAGTACCTGCAACGGCAGCCGCTTGGCGAAATGTTCGGCCAGGCGCGTCGGCAGCACCGTCAGCAGCTCGGTCTCGGCCACCAGCTGCGCGGCCTGCAGGTAGTTGGGCGTGACGTAGGCGACCTGCCGCTTCAGGCCCTGGCTGGCCAGCCACTGGTCGACCATGCCGCGGGTCTGCCCGCCGGATACCCACAGGTGGCGTTCGCGCAGGAAGCCGCCGAGGTCCAGCGGGCCGTCCACCCGCGGGTGGCCGCGGCGGGCCAGCAGGCGCAGGGTCTCGCTGGCCCAGGGGCGGCGCTCGAAGCGCGCCGGGACTTCCTCGAAGCGGCCCAGCACCAGGTCCAGGTTGCCCTTGTCCAACGCCTCCACCGGCAGGCTCGGGGCCAGGTGGCGCACGTCCAGAGCCACGCCCGGCGCTTCCGTGCCCAGTTGCCGCAGCAGCGCCGGCATGCACAGCAGCTCGGCGTAGTCGGTCAGCGCCAGGATGAAACGCTGGCGGCTGCGCCCCGGCTCGAAGCGCTCGGCGCCGCTGAGGCTCTGCAGGATGCGCTGCAGCGATTCGCGGATCGGCGCCTCCAGCTCCAGCGCCCGTGGCGTGGGCTGCATGCTGCGGCCGATGCGCACCAGCAGCGGGTCGTCGAGCAGCTCGCGCAGGCGGCCCAGGGCGTTGCTCACCGCCGGCTGGCTCAGGGCCAGGCGCTCGGCGGCGCGGGAAACGCTGCGTTCGCGCAGGAGGGCGTCGAAGACACGCAGCAGGTTGAGGTCGAAGGTATTTATATTCATTGGATAAATACTGCGCATCACAAGACTAAATTTCAAAAATAATCCGAACTTGCCTATGGTGACTGTCGCTTTTTTGCTCGAACGCCCGTTTCGATAACAAGAGGAAGACCATGAGCCCGATCCCCCCGATTCGCAGCGCCGCGGTGATAGGCGCCGGCACCATGGGCCGCGGCATCGTCATGTGCCTGGCCAACGCTGGCGTGCAGGTGCAGTGGCTGGACAACAACCCGCAGATGCTGCTGCAGGCCCAGGGCGCGGTGGCCGACACCTATGCCCACAACGTGCGCCAGGGGCGGATCGACGAGGCGGAGGCGGCGGCCCGCCGCGCGCGGATTTCCCCGGCGGACAACTACGCGGCGATCCGCGAGGCGGACCTGGTGATCGAGGCGGTGTACGAGAACCTGGAACTCAAGCAGTCGATCTTCCGCGAGCTGGACGCGGCGCTGAAGCCCTCGGCGATCCTCGCCAGCAACACCTCCTACCTGGACGTCGACGCCATCGCCGCGGTGACCGGCCGGCCGTCCCAGGTGCTGGGCCTGCACTTCTTCAGCCCGGCGCACATCATGAAGCTGCTGGAAATCGTGCGTGGCGCCAGGACCGCGCCTGCCGTGCTCGACGCCGCCCTGGAGCTGGGCCAGCGCATGGGCAAGGTCAGCGTGGTGGCCGGCAACTGCCATGGCTTCATCGGCAACCGCATGCTGGAGAAGTACGTGCAGGAGTCGCGGCGGCTGATCCTCGAAGGCTCGTTGCCCTACCAGGTGGACGCCGCGCTGCAGGGCTTCGGCTTCGCCATGGGCCCGTTCCGCATGTTCGACGTGGTCGGCATCGACCTCGAATGGCGCGCCCGCGAGCTGGCCGGCAAGGGCCAGGACGCGCCCACCGTGCAGGTGGACAACCGCCTGTGCGAGATGGGCCGGTTCGGCCAGAAGAGCGGCAACGGCTTCTACCACTACGCGCCGGGCAGCCGCCAGGCCGAGCACGATCCCGAGGTCGACACCCTGGTGCTGCGCGAGTCCGAGCGCCTGGGCTACGTGCGCCGCGACATCGGCCCGGAGGAAATCCTCGAGCGCTGCCTGCTGGCGCTGGTCAACGAAGGCGCGAAAATCCTCGACGAAGGCATCGCCAGCCGCAGCGCCGACATCGACACCGTCTACCTCAACGGCTACGGCTTCCCCGCGGCCCAGGGCGGGCCCATGGCCTGGGCCGACGTCCAGGGTCTTGCCGGCATCCTCGCGCGCCTGCGCGACCTCGCCGGGCAGCACGGCGCGCACTGGCAGCCGGCCGCGCTGATCGAGCGCCTGGCCGCCAGCGGCGGGCGCTTCGCCGACGTCCACGGGGAGCAGGGCGCATGAGCTACCAGGCTCCCCTGCGCGACATGCGCTTCGTCCTCCACGAACTCTTCGACGCCGCCGGCCACTGCGCGCTGCTGGGCAACGGCCTGGACCGCGAGCTGATCGATGGCGTGCTGGAAGAGGGCGCGCGCTACACCGGCGAAGTGGTCGCTCCGCTGAACCGCAACAGCGACGAGCAGGGCGCAACCCTCCATGACGGCGCGGTGACCACCCCCGACGGCTTCCGCGAGGCCTACCGGCAGTACTGCGACAACGGCTGGGCGAGCATGACCGGCCCGGTCGGGTTCGGCGGCCAGGGCTTCCCGCAACTGGTGGCGGCGAACTTCCACGAGATGCTGATGGCTGCCTCGCTGTCCTTCCGCGTCTATTCCGGGCTCACCGAGGGCGCCGTGCTGGCGCTGTACAAGCATGGCAGCGCCGAGCTGCAGCAGGCCTACCTGGCGAAGATGGTCAGCGGCGTGTGGACCGGCACCATGTGCCTCACCGAGCCCCAGGCCGGTACCGACCTGGCGCTGCTGCGCACCCGCGCCGAGCCCCGGGCCGACGGCAGCTACAAGGTCAGCGGCAGCAAGATCTTCATCAGCGGCGGCGAGCAGGACCTCTCGGAGAACATCGTCCACCTGGTGCTGGCGCGCCTGCCGGACGCCCCGGGCGGAGTGAAGGGCATCAGCCTGTTCCTCGTGCCGAAATTCATCGCCAACCCTGACGGCACGCCCGGCGAACGCAACGCGCTGAGCTGCGGCGCCATCGAGCACAAGATGGGCATCAAGGGCGCCTCCACCTGCGTGATGAACTTCGACGGCGCCACCGGCTGGCTGCTCGGCGAGGTCAACCAGGGCCTGGCCTGCATGTTCACCATGATGAACGACGCGCGCTTCCAGGTCGGCCTGCAGGGCCTGGGCATCGCCGAGCGCAGCTTCCAGGGCGCCCTGGCCTACGCCCGCGAGCGTCTGCAGTCGCGCGCCCTGACCGGCCCCGCGCAACCGCAGAAGGCTGCCGACCCGATCATCGTCCATCCCGACGTGCGGCGCATGCTGCTGACGCAGAAGACCCTCACCGAGGGCAGCCGCATGCTCGCCGCGCTCTGTGCCCGCGAGCTGGACCTGGAGCATGGCCACCCCGAGGCCGAGGGCCGCAAGGCCGCGGGCAAGCGCGCGGCGCTGCTGATCCCCATCGTCAAATCCTTCCTCACCGACATGGGCCAGGAAGTCGCCAGCCTCGGCGTGCAGGTCTACGGCGGCCACGGCTATATCCGCGAATGGGGCATGGAACAGCTGATGCGCGACAGCCGCATCACCCAGATCTACGAAGGCACCAACGGCATCCAGGCGCTCGACCTGATCCGCCGCAAGCTGCTGGGCGACGGCGGCGCCGAGATGGCCGCGCTGCAGGCGGACTTGGCGGAAACCTGTGCCGCCCTGGCCGCCCACCCCGAGCTGGCGCCCATGGCTGCCGTGGTGCGCGAGCGCATCCAGGAATGGCGCGGGCTGACCGCCGACGTGCTGGCCGCCACCCGCCGCGACGTGCAGGAAATCGGCGCCATGTCGGTGGACTACCTGCAGTACAGCGCCTACGCGCTGCTCGCCGGGTTGTGGCTGCGCGCCGCCGGGGCCGCCCAGGCGGCGCTGGACGCCGGCACCGGCGAGGTCGACTTCTACCGCGCCAAGCTGGCCAGCGCCGACTTCTACCTGCGGCGCATCCTGCCGCGCGCCAGCATGCACCGCGAGGCCCTGCTGGGCGGCGCCGGCTGCCTGATGGCGCTGGACGAGGCGCACTTCGCGTTCTGATCGCGACAGGGCCGTCCCGCACGCGGCGGGGCGGCCCACGCGCAGGGCCAGGCCGGGTTAAACTTGCATCGATCCAGCCCGATGACGAGAAACCACCCATGTACGAATGGCTCAACGCCCTGCCCAAGGCCGAACTGCACCTGCACCTGGAAGGGACCCTGGAGCCCGAACTGCTGTTCGCCCTGGCCGAACGCAACCAGGTGAAGCTGCCCTGGGCCGACGTCGAGACCCTGCGCCAGGCCTACGCCTTCAACAACCTGCAGGAATTCCTCGACCTCTACTACGCCGGCGCCGACGTGCTGCGCACCGAGCAGGACTTCTACGACCTGACCTGGGCCTACCTGCTCAAATGCAAGGCGCAGAACGTCATCCACGTCGAACCCTTCTTCGACCCGCAGACCCACACCGACCGCGGCATTCACTTCGAGGTCGTGCTGCGCGGCATCCAGGGCGCGCTGAAGGATGGCGAGAAGCAGCTGGGCATCCGCCACGGCCTGATCCTCAGCTTCCTCCGCCACCTGTCCGAGGAAGAGGCGTTCAGGACCCTGGACCAGGCCATGCCGTTCCGCGACGCCTTCGTCGCCGTCGGCCTGGACAGCTCCGAGGTCGGCCACCCGCCGAGCAAGTTCCAGCGCGTGTTCGACCGCGCCCGCGCCGAGGGCCTGCTGACCGTCGCCCACGCCGGCGAGGAAGGCCCGCCGGAATACATCTGGGAGGCGCTGGACCTGCTCAAGGTCGAACGCATCGACCACGGCGTGCGCGCCATCGAGGACGAGCGGCTGATGCAGCGCATCATCGACGAGCAGATCCCGCTGACCGTCTGCCCGCTGTCCAACACCAAGCTGTGCGTGTTCGACCACATGCGCGAGCACAACATCCTGCAGATGCTGGAGCGCGGGGTGAAGGTGACGGTGAACTCGGATGATCCGGCTTACTTCGGCGGCTACGTCACCGAGAACTTCCAGGCCCTGTACGAGCACCTGGGGATGACGAAGGAGCAGGCGCAGCGGTTGGCGCAGAATAGTCTGGATGCGCGGTTGGTGAAATGAGCTTGCTTGGGACTTTGGGTGTTGGGCGGTAGAGCGCCCTCTCCCTAACCCTCTCCCTGAAGGGAGAGGGGACCGTTGGGCAGGGTTTGATGTTATGGCGTTAGCCGGCTAGCGCAGAGGTTTCCGGCGGAAACCATCACCTTTCTCGGCACGGACAAGCCCCCTCTCCCTTCAGGGAGAGGGTTGGGGAGAGGGGACGGAGGTCGGTGTAACGCAAGCGTATCCGGGGAACACCGTTCGCGAGCAAGCTCGCTCCTACGAAGAGCCCGTATCCACCCCCGCACACCGCAGGAAAGCCCCCAGGCAAGGGTTGTCGTTATGCGGGCTCCAAGCCACCCCATAGTCCACCAGTGGCGACGCCTCCAACGCCACGAACGCCGCGCCGGGCAGCTGCATCTTGCGCATCGAGTCCGGCACCAGGGCCACGCCCAGGCCCTCGGCCACCAGGTTGACGATGGTCTGCTGCAGGTGCGGCTCCAGCTGGATGCGCGGTTCGAAGCCGCTGTCCCGGCAGCACTGCATCACTGCCTCGTGCAGGGCCGGCGCGGTGCTGTGGGGGAAGCTGATGAACGCCTCCGCTGCCAGTTCGGCGGGCGCCAGGCGCTCCCGCGTCGCGAGGGGGTGCCTTGCCGGCAGCACCGCGCACAGCGGCTCGCGCAGCAGGGTGCGGTAGCGCAGCTGGCCGGGTTCGCGAGCGGGGAAGGTCAGGGCGACGTCGGCCTCGCCGGCTTCCAGCGCCGGGCCGAGGTCGCGCGGCAGCACTTCGTTGAGCACCACCTTCACCTGTGGATAAGCGTCGCTGTAGCGCTTGAGCAGGGTCGGCAGCAGCGTCCAGGCGGCGACCATGGTGAAGCTCAGGCGCAGCTCGCCGCGTTCGCCGCGGGCGCTGGCCCGGGCCGAGCGCACCGCCAGGTCGAGGCCGGCCAGCAGGCTCTTGCAGTGCTGCTGGAACTCGCGGCCGGCGGCGGTCAGCTCCACCGCGCGCGAATGGCGGGCGAACAGCGGGGTGCCCAGCTCGGCCTCCAGCGCGGCTATCTGCCGGCTCAGCGGCGGCTGGGTCAGGTGCAGGGCCTCGGCGGCGCGGCCGAAGTGCAGGTGCTCGGCGAGGGCGAGGAAGTAGCGCAGCTGGCGCAGTTCGATCATCGATGCATTTCCGGTATCAATTTGGCCTTCAACAAGCATTGGACGGTATCGATGGCGCGATCCTATGCTCGCCAGCCTGCCCATGACAATGCCTTGCCGAGCCGCCCATGCACACCGTGATCGTCGTCGTCCTGCCCATCTTCGCGCTGATCCTGGCCGGCTGGCTGGCGCGCCGGAGCAACCGCCTGGGCGAGGGAGCGGCCTCGGAGATCAACCGGCTGGTGGTCTGGCTGTGCCTGCCGGCGCTGCTGTTCAAGGTCACCGCCACGGCCACCTGGGCGGAAATCTGGCAGCCGGGCTTTCTCGCCGCCTTCACCGCCGGCTGCCTGCTGGTGTTCGGCGCCACCCTGGCCTGGCGCCTGTGGCGGGGCCGCGGACTGCCGGCGGCGAGCATCGACGGGCTCAGCGCCTCCTACGCCAACACCGGCTACATGGGCATCCCGCTGTGCCTGCTGGTGTTCGGCCAGGACGGCCTGGAGCCGGCGCTGATCGCCTCGCTGCTGGTGGTCTGCGTGCTCTTCGCGGTGGCGGTGGTGTGCATCGAGGTCGGCCTGCAGAGCGAGAAGCACATCGGCCGCGCGGTGCTGGTGGTGAGCCGCGCGCTACTGAAGAACCCGCTGGTGGTCTCGCCCATCGTCGGTGGCCTGTGGGCCGCCGGCGGCCTGGGCCTGGCCGAGCCGGTGGTGCATTTCCTCGACCTGCTGGCGGCGGCCACCACGCCCTGCGCGTTGATCTCCCTCGGCCTGTTCCTGGCGCAGAAGCAGGAGGGGCCGCAGGTGGGTGCCTGGCCGCTGGTGCTGGTCAAGCTGGTGGGCCAGCCGCTGCTGACCGGCGTCCTCGCCTACAAGGTGTTCGCCCTGCCGCCGCTGTGGGCGGATTCGGCGCTGCTGCTCAGCGCGCTGCCCACCGGCACCGGGCCGTACATGCTCGCCGAGTACTACAAGCGCGAGGCACCGGTGGTTTCGCGGAGCATTCTGCTGTCGACGCTGGGGTCGTTGGTGACCTTGTCGGCGTGCCTGTTGTGGATTGCCCGCTGAGCGAGGGTTGCGGCGGATAACGCCATAGGCGTTATGCGCCCTACGTCGTGGCCAAGTCCGGCGTAGGGCGAATAACGCTCCGCGTTATCCGCCGTTTGGCCTTGGCCGAACCCCGCTCGGGGGTGAGCCTGGGCATCCTTGTAGGGCGCGCCAGGCTCAGCCACGGCGTTGGCGATGAGAAAGGTGAAACGGCGGATAACCGCGAACGGTTATCCGCCCTACGTCGTGGTCAGGCCTGGCGTAGGGCGGGAAAAAAACCGGGCCTGCCAAGCGCGGGGCTGGCAGGCCCGTTCGCAAACCGCTTGGCGCCGCGTGGGGAAGGGGCCCCGCGTGGCGCCGGACGCGCCCCTCAGGCGTATGGCCCGAATTGCGTCAGGGTTGCGATCAAGCCGGTTCGGTAAGCGCGCCAGTCGCGCGCACGGATCGTTGGCGGCCGGAGATCCTGTGGGCGTCGCCGGCTGGCGCGGTGCCCTTGTCGTAGGGCCTGGCCAGCAGCATGTAGAGCAGGCCGGCGCCCAGCACCACGGCGGTGGTGAGGATCATCGAGTAGTTGATGTACCAGGGCGCGTCGGGGCTGCGCGGCCAGACCATGTTGGCGATGGCGCCCAGGCCGTAGACCAGCGCGGCGACGTTAACCAGCGTGCCCCAGGGGCCCAGGCTGAACTGGCCGCCGGGCACCCAGCCCTTGGTGCGGGCGATCAGCGCGGCGACCACGATCAGCTGGAAGGCGATGTAGATGCCGATGGCGGCGAAGCCGACGATGGTGGCGGTGGCGTCGGCCATGAACAGGCCCAGGCAGACGATGGCCGCCGGCACCACGCCGCTGACGACCAGCGCGGCGGACGGCACGTGGTTGGCCGACAGGCGCTGCAGCACGCGGCTGCCGACGATCATCTCGTCACGGGCATAGGCGAACAGCAGGCGGCTGGCGGCGGCCTGCAGGCTGAGCACGCAGGACACGAAGGACACCAGCACCACCGCCATCACCAGGCGCGAACCCACAGGGCCGAAGGCGTTGGCGAGGATGGTGGCGACCGGGTCGGTGTCTTCGCCGGCGAGCACCTTGTGCATGTCCGGCACCGAGAGGATCAGCGCCAGGCAGGCGAACATCGCGGCGGCGCCGCCGATGTAGATGGTCATGCGCATGGCCTTGGGGATGCGCTTGCCGGGGTTGGGGGTTTCCTCGGCGACGTCGCCGCAGGCCTCGAAGCCGTAGTACTGGAACAGGCCGGCCAGGGAAGCGGCGAGGAAGGCCGGCAGGTAGGAGCCGTCCGCGGCGCCGAGGCCGAAGGTGTCGAACAGCACGCTGAACGGCTGGTGGCGCTCGAAGACCAGCAGGTAGCCGCCCACCAGGATGGCGCCGACCAGCTCGCAGAGGAAGCCGAACATGGCCACCCGCGCCAGCAGCTTGGTGCCCACCAGGTTGAGGCCGGTGGAGACCAGGATCAGCACCAGGGCGATGTAGATGCTGACGTTCGCGTCCGGCGCGAAGCCCAGCAGCGCCGCCAGGTACGGGCCGGCGCCGACGGAGACGCCGGCGATGGTGGCGCACAGCGCCCAGGCGTACACCCAGCCGACCATCCACGCCCAGCGCTTGCCCACCAGGCGCCGCGCCCAGGGGTAGACGCCGCCGGAGATCGGGAACTGCGAGACGACCTCGCCGAACACCAGGCACACCAGCAACTGGCCCAGGCCGATCAGCAGGTACGACCAGAACATCGGCGGGCCGCCGGCGGCCAGGCACAGGCCGAACAGGGTGTAGACGCCGACGACTGGCGACAGGTAGGTGAAGCCCAGGGAGAAGTTCTCCCACAGGCTCATGCTGCGCTCGAAGTTCGAGCTGTAGCCGAGGGCGCGAAGCTGCTCGGCATCGTGATCGGTTACGCCAGCGGCACGCATGGCAGGGGACCCACTCATCGTTGTTTCCTCTCAGGGGGTAATGGGCAGTGGCACATTGTCTGCGGCGGACCTCGGGTGTCCGCCGCCGCCCTCTACGGGCTCATTGTCGTTATGGCGGGTGCGGCGCCTACTGGCCGTCGTCGTACTTCGAGAGCCATTCCACCGCCGCGTCGCGGTAGCGGGTGAAGCCCTTGTAGTCCACCAGTTCCTGGTTCAGGGACTTGAGCACGCGGTGCATGCGCTTGGCCCAGGCCGGGTTGCTGGCGATGTCTTCCAGGTTCAGCAGGTAGGTCCGGATCGGGAACACGATGGCGTTGCTGCGCGGCAGGCGGTGCAGCGGCTGCAGCTCGATGCGCAGGTAGACCAGCTTGCCGGCGTTCTCGGCGGTCACCGTGGTGCGGTCCGGGGCCCACTCCGGCAGGCTCTCGGCGGACACGTCCAGGCGCGGGTTGACCGTCAGCGACCAGTTCAGGCGGCGCACCGGGTGGCCGTTGCGCAGGCGCAGGAGGAACTTCAGCGCGCGGTCGAGCATGCCGGTTTCCTTGACCAGCGGCACCGGGCCGTGGAACTCGTGCCAGGCCATGCCCAGGTTGAAGCGCAGCGAGTAGTCGGCGCGCTGGGTGGCGATGCCGGCGCCCCAGTACAGGGTGCCGTCGCGCTCTTCCTGCAGCACCCAGTCGCCCTGGGCCTGGCGGGTGATGTATTCCATCGGCTCATAGGGCAGGGTGGCCGGGTCGCCGAAGGTGAAGGTGTCGTCGATGTTCAGCAGCTTGTTGGTCCAGTGCCAGCGGGTGCCGTCGCGCTCCAGGGCGAAGTACTCGGGGTAGTCCTTGGCGTAGGACTCCATGATGAGTTCGAGCAGGTCCCACTGCGCCTCCATCATGTGCGGCGCCGAGACGTAGTGCATGCCCGGGTCCTTCTCCAGGGTGATGGCGCGGTCGCGGCACTCGCTGATGTAGTGCTCGTCGATGTCGAACACCGCGCGGAAGGCGCCGTCGCCCACGCTGACGTGGGGCTCCAGGTTCATCGAGTACATGTACTCGTCGTCCGGGAAGGGGAAGGGCGCGCGGGCGATGCACTCGGGGCTGTTCGCGTAGGTGTAGTCGTCGCGGTAGGTTTCGTCGGGGCGGAATTGAATGGTCATGGTCGTTCTCCGGCTCAGCAGTCGATGACCAGCCGCGAGCACTTGGCGCGCGACACGCAGGGCATGATTTTCTTGTTGGCGGCCTTGTCCTCGTCGGACAGCCAGTCGTCGGTGTGGAGGATCTCGCCGTCCAGCTCCAGGACGTTGGTCTCGCACATGCCGCAGGCGCCGCCGCGGCACAGGTAGGGAATCTCGTGGCCGGCGGCCTCGGCGGCTTCCAGCAGGCTCTGGTCGGGCGAGACCTCGATGGTTGCGCCGCTGCGCGCCAGGGTGACCTTGAACGGTTCGCCGCTGCTGCCCTGTTCGAGGAAGCGCTCGTAGTGGATGTGGCTGTCGGTCCAGCCGTGGGCGCGGGCCGCGTCTATGGTGGCCTGGATCATGCCCTCGGGGCCGCAGACGTAGACGTCGCTGCCCAGCGGGCGGTCGGCCAGCACGGCGGAAATGTCCAGGCGCTCGCCGCGGTCGTCGCGGTACAGGCGCACGGCATCGCCGTATTCACGCAGCAGTTCCTCGCCCAGGCGCGCGTGTTCCGCGCCGCGCACCGCCAGGTGCACTTCGAACGGGGTGCCGCGCAGGCGCAGCTCGGCCAGCTGCGAGCACACCGGGGTGATGCCCACGCCGCCGGCGATGAACAGGTGCAGGCGCGCGTGCTTGCTCAGCGGGAACAGGTTCACCGGGCGGAGGATTTCCAGCTCGTCGCCTTCCTTCACCGCGTCGTGCATGCGCCTGGAGCCGCCGCGGCCGTCTTCCACGCGGCGCACGGCGATCTGGTAGGCGCTGGCGTCGTAGGGCGAACTCATCAGCGAGTAGGCGTTGCGGTAGGTGCCGCCCTCGTGGGGGATCAACACCACCACGTTGCTGCCGCCGGAGAACGGCGTCAGCTGGCCGCCGTCCCGCGGGACCAGGGTGAAGCGCTTGATTTCCGGGGTGACCTGCTCGATGCGGGCGACGCGGACGTTGAGGGTTCCGGTGGACTGGCTCATGTGTCGAGCTCCTCGGCTGCCGGCAGCTCGCCGGGGACTTCGGCGTCGGCCTTGACCGCCTGGAAGGCGGCGAGGCGGCGGGAATAGTGGTCGCGGACCACCAGGGTGCGGGCGCAGTGCGGGCATTCGAAGACGCGCTGGGTGACGTTCTCGGTGTAGCCGTCGCAGTGCACGCACCAGACGCGGCGCACGAAGGAGCCGCAGTGCTCGCGCAGCACTTCGTCGCGGTTCAGGTTGATCGCGTCGGCGGCCTGCATGGCGGTGCCGATGAAGCTTTCCGAGCCGGCCAGGTAAAGGCGGGTGCCCATGCGCGATTGGCCGAGCAGGGCGTGCAGGTCGTCGACCAGCGCGCGGTTGCTCGGGTAGAGGGTCAGCTCCACGTCGGCGATGTCGCGCAGCGCGGCCAGGTGGTCCTGCCCGGAGAAGGATTCGGTGGAATAGAGCACGCGGATGGGCGCGGTGCGCGGCATCTCGCCGAGCAGCCGGAGCATGGCGCTGCCGCCGCTGCCCTGGCCTGCGACTATGTGGTTGCTGCCGGCGAGCGGGCGCAGGTCGTCGTAGACCGGCCTGCTCTTGATACCTGTGATGAGCATTGTTGTTGTGCCTCCAGAACTGCCGGCAACCTCGGTTGGGGATGCCTGGCGCGATTCGAGGACCCGTGCACGGTCACGGGTCGCAGGAGGTGGAGCACAGGGTGTGCCAAGAAATTAACTTGTTGAAAATAAAGAGATTGTTGTTTTGTGGGGGAGGGAATGTAAGCAGAAATGACAAGGGGGGATAGGCAGAAATGCAGCGTTGGTGGGGGTGGTTATCCTGGGACAGCGGTGTGTTGGTTGGGCGCCGCCCCTCTCCCTAACCCTCTCCCTGAAGGGAGAGGGGACCGTTCGGCGTGCTCGGATATTTCAGAGTCAGCCGGCAGCTCCGGCGGTTTCTGACTGAAACCATTCCTTCTCTCGGCACGGACAAGCCCCCTCTCCCTTCAGGGAGAGGGCTGGGGAGAGGGGACGGAGGTCGGTTCAATGCCGGTGCATCCGGGAAGTGCCGTTCGCGAGCAAGCTCGCTCCTACGAAAACAGCTTCAGTCCCGCTGCTGCTTGCGGATCAGGGTGCCCACATCGATCCCCAGATGCTGCGCCGCCTTGCGTTTGCTGCCACACAGGCGCACCGCCTGGAGGATCACCTGGCGCTCGAAGCGCTGCACCTGCGCCTTGAGCGGCTCGTCGGCGCTGGCGAAGGGCAGCGGCTCGGCTTCCCCGGCGGGGGCGGCCGTGCCCAGCAGTTCCGGCGGCAGGTGCTGTTCCTCGGCCACGTCGTCGGCCAGCACCGCCAGGCGCTCGAAGATGTTCACCAGCTCGCGGATGTTGCCCGGGAAGTCGTAGCCCAGCAGGTGCTGGCGGCAGGCGGTGGCGAGGCGCAGCGGTGGCTGGCGGTCGCGGTTGATGCGGGCCAGGAGGATGTCCATCAGCACCGGCAGGTCGTCGCGGTGGGCGCGCAGCGGCGGGATGTCCACCGGCAGCACGGCCAGGCGGTAGTAGAGGTCGGCGCGGAACAGGCCGGCCGCGACCAGCGCCTTGAGGTCCTTGTTGGTGGCGGCGATGACCTGCACCTGGACCTTCTTCGACAGCGGCGAGCCCACCGGCTGGATGGTGCCGTCGTCGAGGAACTTGAGCAGCTTGGCCTGCACCTGCAGAGGGATTTCGCCGATCTCGTCGAGGAACAGCGTGCCGCCGGCGGCGCTCTCGATGTAGCCGCGCTTGCCCTGCTGCAGCGCGCCGGTGAAGGCGCCGCGCTCGTAGCCGAACATCTCCGACTCGAACAGCGTCTCGGGGATGCTCGCGCAGTTCACGTCGACGAATGGCCGGTCGCCCCAGCCGGCGGCGCGGTGGATGTGCCGGGCGATGGCGGTCTTGCCCACGCCGGGCTCGCCGAGCAGCAGCAGGCGGGCGCGGCGGCGGAAGGCGCGCACGCCCATGTCGGCGATGTCCGAGAGCAGCGGCGACATGTGCAGCGCGTTGTCCTGCGGGTCGCCCAGGCTCGCCGGGCTGTCCGCCAGCGACGGTGCCGGGGCGCTGCGGCCGGCGCTTTCGCGGGGTTCGTATTCGCGCTGGATCAGCAGTGTGTAGGGCTTCTCGTAGGCGCCGGCGGGCACGCTCTGCAGGCGGGTGAGGAACAGCCGGCCGTCGCGCGAGCGCGTCAGCGCGCTCTTGCCGCCGCGCCGCACGCTCTGCAGGAAGTCGTCGAACTGCAGCGCCGAGCGCTGGTAGAAGTCGCTGTCGGTCAGGCCCAGCACGTCCTGGCGCGACACGCGGTTGATGCGCTCGGCGGCCAGGTTGAGGAAGCGCACCCGGGAGTCGCCGTCGCAGACGATCAGCGCCTCGCCGAAGCCGTCGAGCAGGGCGTGCAGCGCCGGGGTCTCCAGCAGCGCGGCGAGCATCTCGGCGCTGACGTTGACCGCCGAGCGCATGCCCATGCGCATCGGCGCGAAGAAGCCCTCGCCGCTCACGGGTGCAGCTCCGCCGCGCGCCGCTCGATGCCGTCCGGGCGCAGCACGACCACGCGCCAGGCCTGGTTCTCGCGGATCAGGATGCGCGAGCAGTGGCTGTCGAAGGCGCGGAAGCTGCCGTACTGGTCGGGCAGCTCCAGGCGTTGCCAGGTGCGCTCGGGCAGCGGCAGGCGGTCGAGGGTGGCGGCCACGCCGGCGGCGCGGGTGATGCCGAACACCTGCTCGAAGGCGGCGTTGCGCCATTGCGGCTGGGCCGCCTCGTCGATCACCAGCACCGCGTCGGGCACCGCGTCGAACACCCGGCGCAGGGCCTCGATGCGCTGCTCGGCGTCGTGCTGCATGCGCAGCTCCTGGCTGACGTCGCGCAGGCTGCCCCACATGCGCAGCAAGCGGCCGTTGTGGATGCTGGCGCGCACGTCGTTCTCCACGTAGGCCGGCGAGCCGTCGTGGCGGCGGTCCACCGAGAGCGCGCCGTCGACATGGAAGTCGGCCTCGATCAGCCGCCGCACGAACTCCTCGTTGGCCGGGCTGCGCGGCCAGTACAGGCGCACCGGCTGCTGGCCGAAGTCGACGTCGGCGGGCATCTCGTAGATGGCCGCCATGGCGCGGTTGCACATGCGCCAGTAGGAGCGGTTCTCGAACACCTGGCGGACGATCTCGTCCGGCGTCTGGCGCACGTCCACCGGCTCGGCGAACTCGATGCACCAGTAGGCGACCTTGGCGCTGTAGAGCATCTGGCTCATGACTTCGTTGGCGTTCTGCAGCTCGGCCAGGCGCCGGCTGATGCCGCCCAGGGGCATCTTCACCAGGTGCAGGCGCGGCGGCTCGCCGTCGCGCCACTGCAGCACGCCGCTGGCCAGCACCGGCAGCAGGCCGCCGTTGTGGCGGATCAGCGTCAGCTCCAAGTCCTGCACGCGTTCGTCGGCCGGCGGGTTGGCGAAGAGCTGCTGCAGGGCGCGCACCGAGTCGGCGGTGTAGACCTGCTCCATGCCCTGGCCGTGGAGCGCGCCGGGCGGGTAGCCGAGCTGGTCGCTCTGCTCGGCGGAGACGTCGAGGAAGCGGCCGTCCGCGGCGATGCTGTCGGCCAGCAGCAGGCCGCGGTCGAGCAGCAGGCGTAGCGAATCCATCTATGGTTCTCCATGGGGGTGAGGGGCCGGCGCCGTCGCGCGGGCCATCCGCTACCCAGGCAGGTTGCATGCCAGGGGCGAGGGCCCATGGCGGCGGGCCCCGGCCCGCACCCCTGGCGCAAGTGCATGCAGGAATGCAGCGGTGTTGGCATTTTTGCAGCGCTGCTGCCGAGGGTAGCGACTGGCCACGTCCCCGTCAGGTGGCGGGCGACGGAGGGTGGTGGCCAGTACACTTCGATTAACATGTCATGTTAATCTGATGTGCATCCTTCTTAGGAGGTGTGCTTGATGATCGCCGTACGCGAGGCCTGGAAAGCCGGGCTGTTGAACCTTCAGAACTGGCCGCGCAACCTGCTCGCCGGGGTGATCGTCGGGGTGGTGGCGCTGCCACTGGCCATGGCCTTCGCCATCGCCTCCGGGGTGAAGCCCGAGCAGGGCCTGTACACCGCCATCGTGGCCGGCGTGGTGGTCTCGCTGTGCGGCGGCAGCCGGGTGCAGATCGCCGGGCCCACCGGCGCCTTCATCGTCATCCTCGCCGGCATCACCGCGCGCTACGGCGTCGACGGCCTGCAGCTGGCCACGCTGATGGCCGGGGCCATCCTCCTGCTGCTGGGCATCACCCGCCTGGGCAGCGTCATCAAGTACATCCCCGACCCGGTCATCGTCGGCTTCACCGCCGGCATCGGGGTGATCATCTGGGTCGGCCAGTGGAAGGACTTCTTCGGCCTGCCGGCGGTGACCGGCGAGCACTTCCACCAGAAGCTCTGGCACCTGCTGGAGGCCCTGCCGCAGCTGCACCCGGCGACCACCCTGCTGGCCCTGCTGGGCCTGGCCGCGGTGCTCTACGGCTCGCGCCTGCCGTACCTGGCGCGGGTGCCGGGGCCGCTGCTGGCGATGGTGCTGGTCAGCCTGCTGCAGGCGCTGTTCCAGTTCGACGGCGTGGCCACCATCGGCAGCGCCTTCGGCGGCATCCCCCGTGGTTTGCCGACGCCGAGCCTGCCGGAGGTCACGCTGCCGCGGATCCTCGAGCTGATCGGCCCGGCCTTCGCCATCGCCATGCTCGGCGCCATCGAGTCGCTGCTGTCGGCGGTGGTCGCCGACGGCATGGCCGGCACCCGCCACGACTCCAACCAGGAACTGGTCGGCCAGGGCATCGCCAACCTGCTGGCGCCGCTGTTCGGCGGCTTCGCCGCCACCGGCGCCATCGCCCGCACCGCCACCAACATCCGCAACGGCGGCAACAGCCCCATCGCCGGGGTGGCCCATGCGGCGACCCTGGTGCTGATCATCCTGTTCCTCGCCCCGCTGGCCTCCAGCATCCCGCTGTGCGCGCTGGCGGCGATCCTCTTCGTGGTGGCCTGGAACATGAGCGAGGCCCGCCACTTCGTGCGCATGGTGCGCCGCGCGCCCCGGGCCGACGTGGCCATCCTGCTGATCACCTTCGGCCTGACGGTGTTCAGCGACCTGGTGATCGCGGTGAACATCGGGGTGATCCTGGCCATGCTGCTGTTCATGCGGCGGATGGCCTCCTCGGTGGAAGTGCAACAACTGGGCGGCGCCGAGCTGGAAGGCGAACTGCGCGGCCAGGGCGTGCCGACGCTGCCGCCGGGTGTGCTGGTGTACACCATCGAGGGCCCGCTGTTCTTCGGCGCCGCCGAGACCTTCGAACGCGCCCTGGCGAAGACCCACAGCGACCCGCGGCTGCTGGTGATCCGCCTGGGCCGGGTGCCCTTCATGGACATCACCGGCATGCAGACGCTGGAGGAGGTGATCCAGCAACTGCGCAAGCGCGGGGTGACGGTGAAGCTCTGCGAGGCCAACCCGCGGGTCCGGCACAAGCTGGTGCGCGCGGGGATCGTCGAGACGGTGGGCAGGAAGAACTACCACGCCAGTTTTGCCTTGGCGCTGGCGGCTTGCGAAGGGGCGGTGGAAGAGGTGGGAACGGCGTAGGGCGGATAACGCCCACGGCGTTATCCGCCGGATCGCGGACGGAGTCCGCTCCTACAGTTCCAGAAGCACGCTCGTAGGAGCAACTGTCTTGCAGCCTGCGCCGAGATGCTCTTCGTAGGAGCGAGCTTGCTCGCGAACAAACGCGGTGCCATGCGGTTCGCGAGCAAGCTCGCTCCTACGAAAAGCACTGCCAACCGGTGATGTAGGAGCGGACTTTGTCCGCGATTCGGCGGATAACGCCGTAGGCGTTATGCGCCCTACGAACTATCTCGAACACGGGGAGTCAGGGTTCGCGAGCAAGCTCGCTCCTACGAAGAGCAAAAGCACCCCCTCACCGCTCCCGCAATGCCTCCCAGCGCGCCTTGAGCACCGGCTTGAGCAGGTAGTCCAGCACGCTCTTCTCGCCGGTGATGATGTCCACCGTCGCCACCATCCCGGGGATGATCAGCAGCGGCTTGTTGTCCGGGCCCAGGTGGTTCTTGTCGGTGCGCACCTGGATCAGGTAGAAGGCGTTGCCCTTGTCGTCGGTGATGGTGTCGGCGCTGATCATCTCCAGCTTGGCCTTCAGGCCGCCGTAGATGGTGTAGTCGTAGGCGCTGAACTTCACCGTGGCCGGCTGGCCGGGGTGGAGGAAGGCGACGTCCTGCGGGCGGATCTTCGCTTCCACCAGCAGGTTGTCCTCCAGCGGGACGATTTCCACCATGTCGCTGCCCGGCTGCACCACGCCGCCGATGGTGTTGATCTTCAGCTGCTTGACGATGCCGCGCACCGGCGACACCACGGTGGTGCGGCTGACCTTGTCGTCGATGGCGCGGCTGGTGGCGGTGAGCTTGTTCAGCTCGGTGCGGGCCTCGTTGAGGTCCTTCAGGGCGTCGGTGCGGAAGCCCTGGCGCGACTCGTCGATCTTCCGCGAGATTTCCTGCATGGCCGCCTCGGCGCGGGGGATGGCCAGGGTGGTGGCGTTCAGCTCGCCGTTGATCTCCACCACGCTGCGGCGCAGGCGCAGCAGTTCCACCGGGGAGATGGCGCCGCTCTTGACCAGCGGCGTCGACATGTTCAGCTCCTGCTGCACCAGGCCGAGGCTTGCGCGGTACTGCTGGGTCTTGGCGCGGAACTCCTGCAGCTCCTGGGTCTTCTGCCGCAGCTGTTCCTGGAGGATGCTCACCTCGCTGGCCTGGCGCGCCTGGCGGCTGTGGTAGAGCTGCAACTGGTCGTCGACCACCTGCGGCGCGGTCTGCTTCAGGGTGTCGGAGAAGGCCGGCTCGCGGCCCTCGGCCTCGGCGCTCAGGCGTTCCACCCGGGCTTCCAGGGCGTTGCGGTCGGCCTCGGTCTCGCCCTTGTTGGAGGCGAAGCGGGTGTCGTCCAGGCGCAGCAGGGTCTGGCCCTTGTCCACCACCTGGCCTTCGTGGACGAAGATTTCCGAGACGATGCCGCCCTCCAGGTTCTGGATGGTCTGCACCTTGCTGGAGGGGATCGCCTTGCCTTCGCCCTTGGTGACTTCCTCCAGGTGCGCGTAGTGCGCCCAGGCCAGCGCGCAGACCAGCAGCGCGAGCACCGCCCAGAGGGTGATGCGCGCGGCCAGCGGCGAGTCCTCCAGCACCGTGCCCTGGACCTCGGGCATGAACTCGGTGTCGCTGCGTGCGCCCAGGTAGCCCGGCGCCGGTTGCATGCTGCTCATGGCTTCACCCCGCTGCCGGGCCGACATGGCCCTTGCGCAATGCTTCGATCACCGCGTCCTTCGGCCCGTCGGCGACGATGCGCCCGGCGTCGAGGACGATCAGCCGGTCCACCAGCGCGAGCATCGAGGTGCGGTGGGTGACCAGCAGCAGCGTCTTGTCCGCGCAGCACGCCTGCAGGCGCCGGCGCAGGGCTTCCTCGCTGCTGTTGTCCATGGCGCTGGTGGGTTCGTCCAGCACCAGGATCGGCGGGTCCAGCAGCAGCGCGCGGGCCATCAGCACGGCCTGGCGCTGGCCGCCGGACAGCAGCTGGCCGCGCTCGCCCACCGGGCGGTCGAAGCCGGCCGGGTGCTGCCGGGCCAGTTCGCTGACGCCGGTCAGCTCGGCCACCTCCAGCATGCGCGCGTCGCTGACGTAGCGGGCGCCGAGGGTCAGGTTGTCGCGCAGGCTGCCGGCCAGCAGCGGCAGGTCGTGGGCCACGTAGCCCACCTGCTGGCGCAGGTCGGCCACGTCGATCTGCCGCAGGTCCAGGCCGTCGAGCAGGATCTGCCCCTGGTCCGGCTGGTAGAAGCCCAGCAGCAGGCGCGCCAGGGTGCTCTTGCCCGAGCCGCTGCGGCCGATCAGCCCGACCTTCTCGCCGGCGGCCAGGCGCAGGCCGATCTGGCTCAGCGCCGGGGCGTTCTGCTCGGGGTAGCGGAATTCCACCTGGCGCATCTCCAGCGCGCCGTGCAGCTGGGTGCGCTCCAGCGGGCGCTGGCTCGCCTGGCGTTCCTGGGGCAGGGCCATGAGCGCGTCGGTGCTCTTCATGGTCAGGCGCGCCTGCTGGTGGCGGGTGATCAGCCCGGCGATCTGCCCCAGCGGCGCCAGCACCCGGCTGTTGAGCATGTAGCAGGCGACCAGGGCGCCGACGCTGAGCTGGCCGTCGAGGATGGCGTAGACGCCGCAGACGATCAGGGCCATGCCGGCGAACTGCTGGACGAACAGGGTGCCGTTGGTGGCCAGGGTGGCGAGGAAGCGGGCGTGGTTGTCAAGGCGGGTGAGGGCGCCGTGGGTGGCTTCCCAGCGGTACTGCCGCTCGCTCTCGGCGCCGCACGCCTTGAGCGTCTCCAGGCCGCCGAGGGTCTCGATCAGCAGGGCTTGGCGCTCGGCGCCGAGGGTCAGGCTCTTCTGCACGGTGTCGCGCAGGCGCACCTGGATCAGGTAGGCGAAGCCGATGGTCAGCGGGAAGGCCAGCAGCGGCACCGCCACCAGGCTGCCGCCGAGCAGGCCGATGACCAGGATCATCAGCAGCGAGAAGGGCAGGTCGATCAGGCTGGTGAGGGTCAGCGCGGTGAGGAATTCGCGCAGGCCCTGGAAGTCGTGGATGCTCTGGGCGAAGCCGCCGACCGTGGCCGGGCGGTACTTCATGGCCATGCCGGTGATGCGCTCGAAGAGGGTGGCCGAGAGCACCACGTCGGTCTTCTTCCCGGCCATGTCCAGCAGGTGCGCGCGCAGCACCCGCAGCAGCAGTTCGAAGAGGGTGCCCAGCAGCAGCCCGCTGGCCAGCACCCAGAGGGTGGAGACGGCCTGGTTGGGCACCACGCGGTCGTAGGTCTGCATGACGAACAGCGGCACCAGCATGCTCAGCAGGTTGATCAGCAGGCTGGCCACCAGGGCGTCGGTGTACAGCCAGCGCGACAGCCTGAGGGTGTCGCGGAACCAGGCCTCCACCCGCGGCACCAGCGGCTGGCGCGCCGCCTCCAGTTCATGGCGCGGGCGGGCGAACAGGGCCAGGCCGCTGTATTGCGCGGCCAGTTCCTCGGTGCTGACCCACTGCTCGCCGCCCTCGGTCTCGCAGGGCAGGATCAGCGCCTGGCCGTCCGCGCCCCACTGGCGCAGCACCGCGCTGCGCCCGCCGTCGAGCAGCAGCAGGACCGGCAGGTTCAGCGCCGGTATGGCCTTCAGCTCGCGGCGCAGCAGGCGCCCCTGCAGGCCGGCGCGGGCCGCGGCGCGGGGCAGCAGCTCGGCGTTCAGGCGCTGCTGCGGCAACGGCAGGCCGGCGCTCAGGCTGGTGCGGCTGACCGGGCAGCCGTGCAGGCGGCAGAGGATCAGCAGGCCGTCGAGCAGGGGGTCGTCGTGGCTCAGCCGGGGATCGTCCGCGGCGGGGCTGCCGCGCTCCTGGATGATCATGGTCACGCTACTTCTCCCGGGCTTCTTCGAGCCCCGTGCGGGCCGCCGCGCCCCGCAAACGCCGCCGGCCGGCGGGGCCGGCGTCGAGCGGGGGCGGGCAGGGCCTCATTTCATGTCGGGCAGGCGTGTTTCGGTCTTCACGTCGGACAGCGCCACGCCCTCGTGGGGCGGTACCACGTTCTGCGAGCGCAGCAGCGCGCCCATGGCGGCCAGCACCCGGTAGCGCGAGTACTCCTCGGTGTAGCGCACCTGGGTGTAGCGGCGGTTGGCGGTGAAGAGTTCGTTCTCGCTGTCCAGCAGGTCGAGCAGCGTGCGCTGGCCCAGGGTGAACTGCTGCTGGTAGGCCTCGCGGACCTTGCGGGTGTAGTCGGCGTACTCGCGCGCCGGTCCGGTCTGCTTGGTGGCGTTCTCCATCGCGTCCCAGGCCAGCGAGAGGTTCTCGTTGAGCAGGCGCAGGGCGTTGTCGCGGACGTCCTTGGCCTCGTCGATCTGGTGCGAGGTGGCGCCGAGGCGGTTCTTGTCGCGCATGCCGTTGAACAGGTTGTAGCGCATCACCACCTGGGCTTCCCAGTCGTTGTAGTGGCCCACTTCGCCGTCGACGTTGTTGTTCGCCGCCTTCGACAGTTCCAGGTCGAAGCGCGGGTAGAAGGGCGCCTTGGCTGCCTCGTACTGCTTCTCGGCGGCGTTGACGTCGGACTGGGCCGACTTGAGCAGCGGGTTGTTGCTCAGCACTTCCTGGCGCGCCTGGTTGATGCTGGCGGGCACCAGGGCCTTGACGGTGGAGGGCGTCTCCAGCTCGTCCGGCTGCTTGCCCACGGCGCTGTAGAAGTTGGCCTCGGCGTCGCGCAGGTCGACTTCCTCGGTGTAGAGGTTGTTCTGCGCCAGGGCCAGGCGCGCGGTGGCCTGGTCGTTGTCGGCGGTGCTGCCGACGCCCTGCTGGCTGCGCATGCGGATCTGGTCGCCGATGCGTTGGTGGGCCTGCAGGTTGTTGCGCGCCAGGGTCACCATCTCGCGGTGCTGCAGCACGCTGAGGTAGACCTCGACGGTGCGCAGCGCGGCGTTCTCCGAAGTGCCCAGGACGCGGAACGCCTTGGAATTGACGTTGGCCTCGTTGCGCGCCACCTCGTTGGGCGTGCCGAAGCCGTCGAACAGCATCTGCTGCAGGCGGATCTCGGCGTCGCCGCGGTTGAGCGTTTCCTTGTTGTGGTTGCCTTCCTGACGGGTAGAGGGGCTATCGACGCCTTCGCGGCCGTAACCCAGCAGCAGATCGACGGTGGGCAGGTAGCCGCCGCGGGCGATCTTCAGTTCCTGGTCTGCGGTCAGCCGGCTGTTCATGCTCTGGCTGATCTCCGGGTGATATTGCAGGGTGCTCTGTATGGCTTGGGTCAGGCTCATCGCGTGGGCTTGAGCGCAGGTGGCCGCCAGAAATACACCGCTCCATAGCGTCGCGTTACGACTGCGCATGGCGTTCTCCTGGTGTTCTCGACTTCGATGCTCTTTCAATTCGCCAAAAACTTGGCTTATTTTTGATATCAAGCGTTTCACGCCTGTAACATCAGAGCTAAGAACAACTTTTCGAGAAGCTCAGAAGAATTTTTCACATCCCATATTCAGAAAAAGTCTTATGCCACCTATGAAAACCGGCACATTGTAAAACCCGCAAACCCTGATTTTTCTTGGCTATGGGGACGAATAGGGCTTGCAGATACAGCCATGTACGTTTCAGGCGGCTAGGGCGGGGCGTTCCGCGAAGTGTCGAAGCAAGCGTGGTCAAAAAAATGGCGGATTCATCCGCTGGCTTTTTGATGCCAAAGCGCCTCCAGGCTTCAGCTTCCCTCTACGCATCACTGCGCGCCATCGACGGCATGGCCAACTCGGAGGTCTTGGGTGCCGCCGGAGGCGGCGCCGGGCGGTGAGCGGAGGATGCAGTCATGGCCAGCTTGGTAGGTATCGTCAGCAAGGCGGTGGGCGAGGTCTTCGCCGTGGCCGCGGATGGTTCGCGTCGCATCCTGCACCAGGGCGACAAGCTGTTCGTCGGCGAACAACTGGTGACCGGGCACGAAGGTGCCGTGGCCGTGGCGATCGCCGGTGGCGGCGAGCTCACCCTGGGGCGCGACAGTTCGATGCCGATGAGCAGCCAGCTGGTCGCCGCCGCCCACCACCAGTACGCGGACAGCGCGCCGGCGCAGGCCCCGGCCACGCCCAGCCAGCAGGACCTCACCGACGTCAAGGCTCTGCAGGCGGCCATCGCCGCCGGGCAGGACCCGAGCCAGGTCGCCGAGGCCACCGCGGCCGGTCCGTCGTTCTCCGCCGGCGGCAACGCCAAGGCCGGCGGCGGGCACTCCTTCGTGCTGCTGACCGAGACCGGCGGCCGCGTCGATCCGGACATCGGCTTCCCCACCGGGCCCCAGGCCAGCGGCCCGCTGTTCCCGCGGCTGTTCGACGGCGTGCCCAGCCCCGAGCAGGCCCAAGCGGCGCCCCCGCCGGAACCGCCGACACCACCGGAACCGCCGGCGCCACCCGTCGATGGCGTGCCGAGCGCGGGCAATGCCGCCACCGTGGTGGATGAGGATGGCCTGCCCGGCGGCATCCAGGGCAACGACGACCTGCCCGGCGTGGGTGCCAGCGCTTCCGGCAGCCTGGGCTACAGCTTCGGCCCCGACGGCCCCGGGACTTTCGCCTGGGGCACCACCGGCCTGCCGGCGCTGACCTCCGGCGGCGTGGCCCTGAGCTACAGCGTGAGCCCCGACGGCCACGTGCTGACCGCCTCGGCCAATGGCCAGACGGTCTTCACCCTGACCCTCACCAGCCTCGCCAACGGCACCTACGAACTGGTCCTGCAGCAGCCGCTGGACCACCCGCAGCACGGCGTCGAGGACGACATCGCCCTCAGCGTCCCCTACACCCTGACCGACGGCAACGGCACGCCCGCCAGCGGCAGCCTGGCCATCCTCGTCAACGACGACAGCCCCACCGCCGGCCTGGCCCTGGGCGGCGAGGCGCCGAGCCTGCTCAGCCATGACGAGGGCACCCGCGGCGGCGCCTCCGAGAGCGTCTCGGCGGACTTCGCCAGCGCCTTCAAGGCCACCCTGGCCTATGGCGCCGACGGCGCCGGCAGCGTGGCCTGGCACTACAGCCTGAACGTCACCAGCCAGGGCGAGGCCTCGGGGCTCAGCAGCGGCGGCCAGGGCATCCACCTCTACCTGATCGGCGGCGTGGTGGTGGGCTCCACGGCCGCCAGCGCCGGTGCGGTGAGCAGCGCCAACACCGTCTTCACCCTGGCGGTGGACGCCGCCAGCGGCAAGGTCACCCTGACCCAGTACGCCGCCATCGACCACGCCCTGCCGGGCGACACCAGCGGCTTCGACAGCCAGCACGTCTCCCTCGGCAACGACCTGGTGCAGCTGCAGGGCAGCGTCACCATCACCGACCGCGACGGCGACCCGGCCAGCGCCAGCCAGAACCTGGACCTGGGCGGCCGGATCGGCTTCGCCGACGACGGGCCGAGCATCGGCATCGGCGCCAGCACCGCGCAGCTCGGCAGCCTGGTGACCCAGGACGCCGACACCCTCGGCAGCAACTTCGACACCGCCACCACCAGCTTCGCCGCGGCCTTCGCCATCACCTCGCAGAACGCCGGCGCCGACGGCCCGGCCACGGTGAGCTGGAGCTATGCGCTGAAACTGGACGTGGCCGAGGGCACTCAGTCAGGCCTGAACAGCGCCGGGCAGAAAATCTACCTGTACGAGCAGAACGGCCAGATCATCGGCAGCACCGCCAGCAGCGAAGACGGGGTGGATTCCAGTAATACCATCTTCAGCCTGAAGGTCGACGGCAGCGGCAACGTCACCCTCACGCAGTACGCCGAGATCGACCATGCGCTGCCGGGCTCGACCAGCGACTACGCGGCGCAACAGGCGCCCCTGGGGACCGGTCTGGTGAGCCTGCAGGCCACCGCCACCATCACCGATTACGACGGTGACAAGGCCTCGTCCAGCGCCAGCATCGACCTGGGCGGCAAGGTGGCCTTCGATGACGACGGCCCGAGCATCAGCGTAGGCCTCAGTGGCAATGCCCCGGTGCTGCTGCATACCCAGGATGCGGACACTATCGGCAGCAACTTCGACACTGCGACCACCAGCTTCGCCGCAGCTTTCGCCATCACCTCGCAAAGCGCCGGCGCCGATGCCCCGGCCTCTGTGAGCTGGAGTTACGCGCTGAAACTGGACGTGGCCGAGGGCACTCAGTCAGGCCTGAACAGCACCGGACAGAAGATTTATCTGTACGAGCAGAACGGCCAGATCATCGGCAGCACTGCCAGCAGTGAAGGTGGTGTGAACGCCAGCAACACCATTTTCAGTCTCAAAGTGGACGGCAGCGGCAACGTCACCCTCACGCAATATGCCGAGATCGATCACGCACTGCCCGGCGCCACCGGCAACTATGCTGCGCAGCAGGCTTTCCTCGGTACCGGCCTGGTCAGCCTGGACGCCACCGCGACCATCACCGACTACGACGGTGACAAGGCCAGCTCCACGGCGTCCCTGGACCTGGGCAACAAGGTGGC
>NZ_QGSL01000107.1:1507880-1513946 GCF_003176655.1 Pseudomonas sp. RW407
CGTCGGGGGTTTCGGACATGGGGGCTCCTGGGTAGTGGGAAGAGGGTTCAAGGGCGCAGGCGCCCCTCGACCAGCAGCAGGCCGCGGTCGCGCACCCGCTCGACGCTGCCGCGTACGCCGTACACCTCGCGCAGCAGGCGTGCGTCTATCACCTCGGCGGGCGCTCCGGCGGCGGCCAGCCCGCCCTGGTGCAGGACCAGCACCCGGTCGGCGCAGGCCAGGGCCAGGTTGATGTCGTGCACCACCATCAGGCTGATCAGCCCGCGCGCCCGGGTGGCCTCGACTATCGCTTCGGCCACCTGGCATTGATGGTACAGGTCCAGGGCGCTGGTGGGCTCGTCCAGCAACAGCACCCGCGGGCGCCGCACCAGGGCCTGGGCCAGGCCGACCAGTTGGCGCTGGCCGCCGGACAGGGCGTCGATGGGGCGGTCGGCGAGCGTCGTCAGGTCCAGCGCCGCCAGCGCCTGCTCGATGCCGCGCAGGGTTTCCGCGTCGGGGTGCCCGCCGCCCAGCAGCGACAGGCTGCGCCCGGCCATGGCCGCCGCCAGCACCGCTTCGAAGGCGCACAGGCGGGTGCGCTCCGGCAGGCTCTGCGGCAGGTAGACCACCTGCCGCGCGCGCTCGGCCAGGGGCAGGCGGCCGAGGTCGACATTGTCCAGCAGTACCCGCCCGGCGATTGGCTGCAGGCCGGCGATGCCGCGCAGCAGCGTGGACTTGCCGGCGCCGTTGGGGCCGATGAGGGCGGTCAGGCTGCCCGGCTGCAACGCCGGCAGGTCCAGGTCGCGAAGGATGCGCCGGGCGCCGTAGCCCATGCTCAGCCGTTCGATGTGCAGGCCGTTCACCGGATACCTCCACGCTGGCGCAGGACGATGGCCATGAAGAAGGGAATGCCCACCAGGGCCGTGACTATGCCCACCGGCACCAGCACGCCCGGCACCAGGGTCTTGCTGGCCAGCGACGACAGCGACAGGATCAGCGCGCCGGCCAGGGCGCTGGCGGGGATGAACAGGCGGTGGTCCTCGCCCACCAGCAGCCGCGCGATGTGCGGCGCCACCAGGCCGATGAAACCGATGGTGCCGACGAAGGACACCGCCAGCGCCGCCAGCAGGCTGATGCGCAGCAGGCTGAACAGGCGCAGGCGGCCGACGTCCACGCCGAAGCTGCGGGCGCGTTCCTCGCCCAGGCTCAGGGCCGTTAGCGCCCAGCTCTGGCGCAGGGCGAAGGGCAGGCACAGCAGCAGCGCCAGGGCCATGGCCGCGAGCTTCGCCCAACTGGCCCGGGCCAGGCTACCGAGGCTCCAGAACACCAGTTGCTGCAGGCTGTCCTGGCTGGCGACGAACTGCAGCAGCGCCACCAGGGCATTGAAGGCGAACACCAGGGCGATGCCGAACAGCACCAGGCTCTCCACGCCGAACCCGCGCCAGCGCGCCAGGGCATAGAGCAGCGCCACCGAGGCGAGGGCGAAGACGAAGGCGTTGGCCGAGATCAGGTACTGCGCCGGTACGCCCGGAATGCCCAGTTGCAGCACGATGGCCAGGGCCGCGCCGAACGAGGCCGCCGCCGACACGCCGAGGGTGAAGGGACTGGCCAGCGGGTTGTCGAGCACCGTCTGCATCTCCGCGCCGGCCAGCGCCAGGCCGGCGCCGACCAGTACCGCCATGAGCGCATAGGGCAGGCGCACCGACCAGACGATCACCGCTTCCACCCTGGGCACCGCGTCGGGGTCCCAGAGAATCAGCAGCAGGCGCGACAACTCCAGCGCCGAGGGGCCGCTGGCGACGTCCAGGGCCAGGCTGGCGAGCAGCGCCAGGCCCAGGCCCAGCAGCGCCAGGCGGCGGCGGGCGAAGCGCCGCCGGTAGCCGGCCGCGGCGCCTTCGTGGGAAAGCGACAGGCTCATGGCTGCAGGCTGACGGTGAACACGCCGCCGGGCGGGATCGGCATGAAGCGCCGGTACAGCTCCTCGCGGGTGCGCTCGGGGTCGAGGTCGGCGAACAGCGCCGGGTGCAGCCACTTGGCCAGGGCCTGGGCGGCGACCAGGTGTTCCGGCGAGTCGTAGAAGATGTGCCACATGGCGTGCACGTGGCCCTCGCGCACCGCGCGCAACTCGTTCAGCGGCGGGCGCCTGGCGATCTGCGCCAGGCTGTCGCGGGCCTGCTCGGGGGTGGCGGTATAGCCGAGGGTGACGCCGCCGCGGCCGGCGCCGAATACCCCGGTGGCCACGTACTGCTCGGGGTCGCTGGCGAGGATGTATTCCGGGTTGAGGGTGCCGATGGCGCCGGGGATACGCCCGGCGCCGATGTTCTGCCCGCCGGCCAGCTCGATCAGTTCGCCGAAGTTGCCGCGTCCGGGCGAGCCGCAGCAGTCCTGCAGGCCGGCGAGCATGTCGATGAACAGCTTCGGGCGCTCGAGCTCGCCGCGCGCCTCGGCCGCGGCCAGGGGCTGGCGCACGGCGTCGATGGCCTGCTGGTAGAAGGCGATGAACGCCTCGGCGCGCTGCTGCCGGCCCAGGGCTTCGCCGAGCAGGCGGATGCTCGGCACGGTGTTGAGCAGCGGATGCTCGCTGAAGTCGACGAACAGCACCGCCACCCCGGCCGCCTCCAGCTGGCCCACGGCCTCGCTGCCGGGGCCCGGGCCGTGGCCGCCGCTGAGCGCCAGCAGCACCAGGTCCGGGTGCACGGCCAGGGCCTTCTCGACGCTGAAGGTATCGGCCGAGGTGCCGCCCACCAGCGGCACCTGGTCCGCCTGCGGGAAGCGCGCGCGGTAGGCCGCGTAGCCCTGCACGTCGAGGCCGCGGAAGTCGCCCTGCCAGCCGGCTATGCGGGCGAAGGGGTCCGCACCCTCGAGTAGCGACAGCGAGTAGATCATGCGGCCTTCGCCAAGCAGCACGCGCTTGACCTGGGCCGGCACCTCGACCTTGCGTCCGGCGAGGTCGGTGAGGGTGGCCGCCAGGGCCGGCGTGCACAGGAGCAACAGCAGCAGGCCACGGCAGGCCTGTTTCAGGAGGCTAATCATGGGATGGGTTTCCTTGCGTGGAGGGAAGGGCCTGGCGCGCCGGGCGGCGGCGCCACCACAGCAGCAGGCCGGTGAGGTACAGCACGGGCAGGGCGAGCCCGGCGAGGAAGGCGATGGCCATGCCCGCGGTGCCGAGGCCCAGTCGCCCGTGCAGGGCCGAGAGCAGGGGCTTCGGTGTCGTGGTGGTGAAGCCCGGCGGCAGGGCCAGCCAGGCACCGGTAAGGGCGATCAGCAGCAGCGGCAGGTACAGCCAGGCGGCGCAGAGGTTGTGCCATTCCCGCAGCCGCCGCGTACCCCGGCTGCCACGCCGCAGGTTGGCAGCCGCCCACCAGTTGCGCCGCCCCGGCCACCACAGGTACAGGCCGCTGAGCAGCGACAGGCAGAGCACGCCGCCACACAGCGCCAGCAGCGGCGAGCCGACCGCTGGCGGCAGCAGCAGGCTGCGGTGCAGCGCGACCCCCTTGGCCAGCCACAGGTCGTCGAAGACGAAGAAGGCCCGCGGCTCGCCGTCGTAAGGGTCGAGCATGGCCACAGCGGTGCCCGGGCGGTCGACCAGGGTGCCGAAGACCAGGGCGTTGTCGCTGGTCAGGAAGCCCTGGCGCGGCGCGGCGCTGCCGAGGATACGGGCGAAGCGCGGGTAGGCTTGCCGGGCGCGCTCGCGCAGTGCAGCGTCACCAAGGGCTATGGCGCTGGCGGCATGGGGCTTGGCGCTGAGCGCGGCCGCGCCCAGCTCCCAGCGCAGGATGGGCCCGCGCAGCTCCAGCAGCGCACCGCTGGCGCCCAGCAGCGCCAGCGGCAGGCCGAACAGCAGCGCCAGCCAGCGGTGCAGGGCCAGCCAGGCACGATGCCGGCCGGCCCTGGTCGATACCCGCGGATCTGCCATCGGCGGCCTACCAGCGGTAGCTCAGGCTGGCGATCAGGCTGCGGTCCTCGCCGACGGTGCAACTGCTCGTGCTGCAGCCGTTGTAGTAGTGCTTGTCGGTGAGGTTGCTGGCATTGAGCGACAGGCGCAACCCATCGGCCTCGCGGAACAGCCGACCCAGTTCGTAGTGCACCGCGGCGTCGAGCAACGTGTAGGAGGGCACCGTGATGGTATTGGCCGCGTCCGCCTCGGTGCGCCCGAGGTAGCGCACCCCGGCGCCGAAGCCCAGGCCCGCCAGGGGGCCGTCGGGTTGGGTGTAGTCCAGCCACAGCGAGGCCATCTTGCGTGGCGTGTTGGTCGGCCGGTGGCCCTTTTCCACGGGGTTGTTGCTTCTGGTCACCTCGGCGTCGTTGTAGGTGGCGCTGCCGACCAGGTCCAGGCCGCGGGCCAGGCTGGCCTTGCCTTCCAGTTCCAGGCCACGCACCCGCACCTCGCCGGTCTGCACCTGGTTGAGGTTGTTGTCGGGGTCGGTGGTCAGCACGTTCTCCTGGGTCAGTTCGTAGGCCGCCAGGGTGATGAAGCTGTCGTAGCCCTTGGGCTGGTACTTCACGCCCACTTCCGACTGCTTGGCGGTCAGCGGCTTGTAGGCGTTGCCGTAGAAGTCGGTCCCCAGGTAGGGGTTGAACGAGGTGGAGTAGCTGACGTAGGGCGCCAGGCCGTTATCGGCCAGGTAGACCAGGCCGGCGCGGTAGGTGAACTTCTCGTCGCGCTGCTTGCTGCCGCTGTCCGCCAGGCGGTTGTCGGTGCGCGCGCTGGAGCTGTCCTGGCGGCCGCCGAGGCTGAGCACCCAGCGGTCGTCGAAGGTGAACTGCTGCTGGGCGTAGACGCCGACCTGGTCGGCGCGTTGCTGGGTCTGCGCCATGGGCTGGTCGGCGGGGCCGAAACCCTGGCCGTACACCGGGTTGAAGATGTCGATGGACGCAGCCTTGCCGGCGCGCAGGTAGTAGTCCTCGCGGGTGCGCCGGTAGTCCAGGCCCAGCAGCGAGGTCATCTGGGTGTCGCCGATGTTCCAGCGTGCCTGGGCGTTGTTGTCCAGGGCGTAGACGTCGCCGATGATGCGGAAGCGGTAGGCGCTGCGCATCAGGGTGCGCTGGTCGGCGGCCAGGCCCATGCCGCTGGCGGTGTTGGTGAGCAGGTTGACGTGGCTGTAGCGGGCGCTGGAGTGCAGGCTCCAGACGTCGTTCAGGCGGTGGTCCAGCAGGTAGCCGAGGGCGTACTGGGTGCGGTGGTTGTCCAGCCCCGGCTCGTCGAGGAACTGGTTGTGCTTGATCTTGCCGTTGGGGTTGGGCAGCAGGCTGCCGCGCAGCGGCACGAACACCCGCGGGGCGCCGAACTCGTCCTCGGCGTACTCGGCCAGCACGGTCAGGTCGGTGTCCTCGTCGGGGCGCCAGGTGAAGGCCGGGGCGACGAAGGTCTTGCGGTCGACGATGTGGTCGGTCTGGGTGTCGCTGTCGCGGCCCAGCCCGGTGAGGCGGTAGAGGAACTTGCCCTCGTCGTCCAGCGGGCCGCTGAAATCGAACTGGCCCTGGCGCCGGTCGTGGTTGCCGCCGATCACCTCCACCTCATGGAAAGGCTGGTCCAGCGGGCGCTTGCTCACCTGGTTGACCACCCCGCCCGGGGCGTTCTGCCCGTAGAGCACCGAGGCCGGGCCCTTGAGCACCTCGACCCGCTCCAGGCCGTAGGGCTCGACCTTCGGCCTGGCCTGGGTGGTGGTGCCGCGCAAGCCGTCGCGCAGCATGCCGGTGCTGGAAACGTCGAAGCCGCGGATCTTGATCGAGTCGAAGCGCTGCGAGGCGGCGCCGGTGGTGTCCTGCACGCCGGCGGTGTAGCGCAGCGCCTCGGCCACCGACTGCGCCTTCTGTTCGTCCATCTCCTTGCGCGTGACCACCGACAGCGCCTGCGGCACCTCGCGGATCGGCGTATCGGTCTTGGTGCCGCTGAGGCTGCGCCGGGCCACCACGCCGGGCACCGGGCCCACGGGGTTCTCGCCGCTGCCGAGGACGGTGCTGCTGTCCAGCGAGAGCACGTCCTGTTCCGGGCGCTCGTCGCCCTCGGCCAGGGCCTGGCCCGGCAGGCTCGCCAGGCCGACGCCCAGGGCCAGGGCGTGGATCGCCCCGGCCAGGCGCAGGCCG
>NZ_QGSL01000107.1:1513956-1516031 GCF_003176655.1 Pseudomonas sp. RW407
TCGCCGAGCTGCTGCGCCAGGCCCACGACGAAGCGCCGCCCGCCGACGCCCTGCTGGCCGCCAGCCAGTGGTTCGCCGAGCACGGCGACCTGCGCCAGGCCACCCAGCTGGCCCTGGCCGCCGGCTCCATCGAGCGGGCCGTGGCGCTGCTGCAGGACGCCAACAGCGACCAGATGATGGTCGAGCACAGCGCCGTGCAACTGCTGCGCTGGCGCGACGAGCTGCCCGAGGGCCTGCTGCAGTCCAGCCCCAAGCTGATCCTCCTGGAAACCTGGGCGCTGATCCTCTGTGCCCGCCTGGACGAGGCCATGGCCTGCCTGCAGGGGCTCTCGCGCTTCCTGCCACGGCCGGACGCCCACCGCCAGCGGCTCTGCCTGGCGCACTACCAGGCCACCCTCGGCGTGCTGCAGCGCCAGTTCGCCCTGCCCGATGCGCGGCGCAACTGCAGCGACGCCCTGCAGCACCTGGAGGAACGCTTCTGGGGCCAGCACATCCTCTGCCACCAGGCCCTGGCCCAGCAGGCCATGGTCGAAGGCGACCTGACCGTCGCCCGCCAGCACTGCCAGGCCGGCCTGCGCCTGTCGCGGCGCCACGCCAACCTGTGCTTCGAGGCCCTGCTCAGCGTCGAGCACATCCACCTGCTGGCCCTTTCCGGCGAACACCGCCACGCCCTGGACTATGCCGAGCAGATGCTCGCCGAGCTGCGCAAGCACGCCCACGGCGGCCCCATGAGCGCCCGCCTGCACGTGCTGCGCGGCGAACTGCTGGCCTTGCGCGGCGACGACACCGGCGCCGAGGCCGGGCTCCAGCGCGGCCTGCGCGAAGCCGAGGAAAGCCAGGACGCCTACCTGCTGTACGCCTACCACGCGCTGATCAGCCTGGCCTGCGAGCGCGGCGAGGTGGAGCGCGCCCACCAGCTGCTGCTGGCCGCCGAGCGACGCATGCAGCGCCTGTGCATCCCCGAGATCCGCTACCGCGAAGTGCTGCGCCTGGCCCGCGCCCGGCTGTGCCTGGCCAGCGGCGAACCGGCCAGGGCCCGCGACGAACTGCTCGGCGTGCTCGCCGAACTGGGGCTCAACCCACTGCTGGCCCCCACCGGCTTCTACGACCTGCAGTACCGCGTACGCCTGCTGCTGGCCCAGGCCCACGACGAGCTGGGCGAAACCACCCGCGCCAGCCACGAACTGCAGGCCCTGCAGCGCGACTGCCAGCGCCTGGGCCTGCGCAGCCTGGCCTGCGAGACCCAGCTGCGCCTGGCCGAGACCCTCCACGCCCTGGACCAGGCGGCCGCCGAGGAACACCTGCGCGAAGCCCTGCAGGACTGCCGCAGGCTGTCCCTGCTGCGGCCCCTGGCCCGGCTGCAACGCAACGATGCCAGCTGGTCACGGCAACTGCTGGCGCAACTCCCCGCCCTCGCCCCGGCCAACCGCGCGCCAGACACCGCCGAGGCCCCGCCGGCGCCGACGGAAATGCTCAGCCAGCGCGAACTGGAAGTGCTGGAACTGATCGCCCAGGGCTGCTCCAACCAGGAAATCGCCGAGCAACTGGAAATCTCGCTGCACACCGTGAAGACCCACGCCCGGCGCATCAACATCAAGCTCGAAGTGGAAAGACGCACCCAGGCGGTGGCCCGGGCCAAGGCGAGTGGGTTGTTGGCTTGATGGGGGGCTTGGTGGGTGTTTTTCCTGTGGTATCGGTGTACTGGGGCGAGTCCGCCCCCTCTCCCCAGCCCTCTCCCTGAAGGGAGAGGGGGCTTGTCCGTGCCGAGAGAAGGAATGGTTTCAGCCGGTAATCTCTGTGCTAGCCGGCTAACGCCGAAACACCAATGCACACCGAACGATCCCCTCTCCCTTCAGGGAGAGGGCGCTTTTAAACCCACCACAGCCACCAACAAACTCCATCGCGGACAAAGTCCGCTCCGTTGCTCTCTGGGTTCCCGCATTCGCGGGAACCCAATAGACAGTTGCCCTACGGCACAACTAAGCACGGCCTCTCGTAGGAGCGAGCTTGCTCGCGAACAAACCCCGCAGCGAGGCCCATTCGCGAGCAAGCTCGCTCCTACGAAGAGCCCCGCC
>NZ_QGSL01000107.1:1516041-1554149 GCF_003176655.1 Pseudomonas sp. RW407
GTTGCATGGGCTTCCTTACGAGTAGAACGTGGGCGAAGGTCGCTGCCGGTTGAGCGCCCAGGCGCCGAGCTCCTGGACACGGTAGTCGAGGGGGTCGTGCAGGGACTGGGTGCGCAGGTTGCGCCAGTGCCGGTCGAGCCGCAGCGCGGCGTGGGTGGCGCGGGCGCCGGTGACTTCGAAGAGGCGGCTACAGAGCTCCAGGCCGACGCGGGTGGCAGCCACCTTGGCGGTGCCGATGGCGATGGCCAGCTCGGCGCGCTCCTCGGCGCCCAGGCGCTGCTCCTTGCGCCAGGCCGCGTCGAACTGCGCGGCGGCGCGCTCCACCAGCAGGCGCACGCCTTCCAGGCCGACCCAGAAGTCGCCGTAGTGGCGCAGCACGTACGGGTCCTCGGTGATGCTTTCGGCGCTGGAACGGAACCAGGGCCGCGCTTCCTTGAGGGTGTAGCCGCGGAACTCCTCGAAGGCGCCCTCGGCGATGCCGAGGAACACGTGGGCGAAGATCAGCTGCGCCAGCAGCGGGCGCAGGCAGGCGAAGGGCGTGCTCAGCGGGCCCGGGTCCAGCAGCAGCTCGGACTGCTCCACCCGCACCCGCTCGAAGGTCACGCTGCCACTGTCGGTCTGGCGCTGGCCCATGTTGTCCCAGTCGTCGTGCACGCCGATGCCGCTGCGCCCGCTGGGCAGCGCGGCGATCAGCAGCTTGCCGCCGGCGCCCTCGTCCACCGCCGAGGCGATCAGCATCTCCGAGTCGCTGGCGCCGGAACAGAAGCTCTTCTTGCCGGAGAACTCGCACCAGCCGTCGAACCACTTCACCTGGGTACGGGTGTCCAGCGGGTTCAGGGCATTGCCCCAGAACCAGTTCTTGCGTGCGGTCAACTCGAACCACGGCTGCCACTGCTCGGGGCGGGAGAACAGGCGCACGGTGGCCAGCATCAGGTGGTGGAAACCGAACACGTGGGCCACGGAACTGTCGGCCCGGGCGAACTCGCGGACCACCGCCAGGGTCAGCGACCAGTCCGCGCCATGGCCGCCGAAGGCGCCGGGAATGCTCAGGGCCAGCAGGCCGCTGCGGCGGATGGCGTCGCGCTCGGCCTTGGGCGTGCCGCCGCGCTCGTCGCGTTCGGCGGCGTTCTCGGCGAAGCCGGCGGCCAGCTGGCGGGCGATCTGCAGAGGATTGAGAATGCGGCTGGGCTGGTTGACGCTCACACGGTATCCCTCGTCGGTCGGGGCGGCCCTCACGCGGTCAGCGCCCCGGCAATGAACCTTCGGCCGCGGCCGCCATGGGCCCGACCGGCGAAATTGAACTGCACAGTGGAGCCGAGCAATAACCATTCCAGCGTCCACCGGGCGGTTTCCCCGGCCTGGCGCGGGCCGCTTGTTGTTATCTGAGCAACAACTGTTGATTCACTGTTGCGCTGGCCCCTCCGCCGATCGGCAACCCCTGGCGCAGCGCATCGCTACCGGCTACACCCGCTTATAGGGACGGCGCGCGACGCAGCCGCGCCGACGCGCGCAGGTCGGTTTCAGGATGCGCCGGGTCGCTTGGGTGCAAACCCCGGGCGACGGGGATGGCAAGCTTGCACGATGCCCCCGGACCGGTGCGTGAAGACGCCGGCCGGCGGCAGGGATGGCGACCGGATGGGCCACGCAGCCGTGACGTGGACGGTACGCCGCAGCCGAAGACACCGGACGGTCGCCGCCAGGGCGGGCCGGGCCGCGATGCCGAGGTACGCTGTATGCCTGATGAGACGCTTCACCTGCCGCTGATCCACGACGTGCTGGCGCGCGAGAAGGACGCCCCCGGCGCCCTGCTGCCGATCCTCCACGCCATCCAGGAAGGTTGCGGGTACATCCCCGACCTCGCCGTCGCGGAAATCGCCCATGCCCTCAACCTCAGCCAGGCCGAGGTGCGCGGGGTGATCAGCTTCTACCACGACTTCCGCACCACGCCGCCGGCGCGCCATACCCTGCGCCTGTGCCGCGCCGAATCCTGCCAGAGCATGGGCGCCGAGCGCCTGGCCGCGCAGTTGCGCGAACAGCTGGCACTGGACGACCACGGCACCAGCGCCGACGGGCGTATCAGCCTGCGGCCGGTGTACTGCCTGGGCGCCTGCGCCTGCTCGCCGGCCCTGGAGCTGGACGGCCGGCTGCACGCCCGGCTCACCGCCGAGCACCTGCGCGAGCTGGTGAGCGGCTGCCTGGAGGACGACCCATGCTGAGGCTCTGCGTCCCCCGCGACTCCGTGGCCCGCGCCGTGGGCGCGGAACAGGTGGCCGCCGCGCTGGCCCGCGAGGCCGAACGCCGGCAACTGCCGCTGGAGCTGCGCCGCACCAGCTCCCGCGGCCTGTACTGGCTGGAGCCGCTGGTCGAGCTGGAAGACGCCGACGGCCGCCGCCTGGGCTTCGGCCCGCTCGCCGAGCAGGACGTGCCCGGCCTGCTCGACGCCCTGGCCGCCGACCCCGCCGGCCACCCGCTGGCCCTGGGGCCGGTGGAGGACATCCCCTACCTGAAGAGCCAGCAGCGCCTGCTGTTCGCCCGCGCCGGCATCACCCGGCCGCTGTCCCTGGAGGACTACCGCGCCCAGGGCGGCTTCGCCGGCCTGGAACGGGCCATGGCGATGGACACCGCGGACGTGGTCGCCGCCGTGCTCGACTCCGGCCTGCGCGGCCGCGGCGGCGCGGCCTTCCCCGCCGGCATCAAGTGGCGCACCGTGCGCGAGGCGCCGGCCACGCCGAAATACGTGGTGTGCAACGCCGACGAGGGCGACTCCGGCACCTTCGCCGACCGCATGCTGATGGAGGGCGACCCCTTCCTGCTGGTCGAGGGCATGGCCATCGCCGGCCTCGCCGTGGGCGCCAGCCTGGGCTACATCTACGTGCGCTCGGAATACCCGGACGCCATCGCCACCCTCGACCAGGCCCTGGCCATCGCCCGCGCGGCCGGCTACCTGGGCGCCGACGTGCTCGGCAGCGGCCGCGCCTTCGACCTGCAGGTACGGGTGGGCGCCGGCGCCTACATCTGCGGCGAGGAAACCGCCCTGCTCGACTCCCTGGAAGGCAAGCGCGGCGTGGTCCGCGCCAAGCCGCCGCTGCCGGCCCTGCAGGGCCTGTTCGGCCAGCCGACGCTGGTGCACAACGTGCTCACCCTGGCCTCGGTGCCGGTGATCCTGGCCCGCGGCGCGCAGTTCTACCGCGACTTCGGCATGGGCCGTTCGCTGGGCACCATGCCCTTCCAGCTGGCCGGCAACGTGCGCCACGGCGGCCTGGTGGAACGCGCCTTCGGCCTGACCCTGCGCGAGCTGGTGGAAGGCTACGGCGGCGGCACCGCCAGCGGCCGGCCGCTGAAGGCGGCGCAGGTGGGCGGCCCGCTGGGCGCCTGGGTGCCGCCGGCGCAGTTCGACACGCCGCTGGACTACGAGGCCTTCGCCGCCATGGGCGCCATGCTCGGCCACGGCGGCGTGGTGGTGGCCGACGACAGCCTGGACATGGCGCGCATGGCCCGCTTCGCCCTGCAGTTCTGCGCCGAGGAATCCTGCGGCAAGTGCACGCCCTGCCGGCTCGGCTCCACCCGCGGCGTGGAGGTGGTGGACCGGCTGATCGCCGCCACCGACGCCAGCGCCCGCGAAGAGCAGGCGCGGCTGCTGACCGACCTCTGCGACACCATGCAATACGGCTCGCTCTGCGCCCTGGGCGGAATGACTTCCTACCCGGTGACCAGCGCCCTCAAGCACTTCCCCGCCGACTTCGGTCTGGCGACCACGGAGGCCGACCAGTGATCAACCTCTTCGACCCCTCCAGCGACATCGTCGACCTCGGCACCCCGCCCCGCGACAGCGAGGTGCAGGTCAGCCTGAGCATCGACGGCCGCGAGATCAGCGTGCCCGCCGGCACCTCGGTGATGCGCGCCGCGGCGCTGCTGGGCACCAGCATTCCCAAGCTCTGCGCCACCGACAGCCTGGAAGCCTTCGGCTCCTGCCGCATGTGCCTGGTGGAAATCGACGGCATGCGCGGCTACCCCGCCTCCTGCACCACGCCGGTGGCCGAGGGCATGGTGGTGCGCACGCAGACGCCGAAGCTGGCGACGCTGCGGCGCAACGTCATGGAGCTGTACATCTCCGACCACCCGCTGGACTGCCTGACCTGCCCGGCCAACGGCAACTGCGAGCTGCAGACGGTGGCCGGCCAGGTGGGCCTGCGCGAGGTGCGCTACGGCTACGCCGGGGCCAACCACCTGGACGAGGCCAAGGACGTCTCCAACCCCTACTTCGACTACGACCCGAGCAAGTGCATCGTCTGCAACCGCTGCGTACGCGCCTGCGAGGAAATCCAGGGCACCTTCGCCCTGACCATCGCCGGCCGCGGCTTCGACTCGCGGGTAGCGGCGGCCGGCGGCGACGACTTCCTCGACTCCGAGTGCGTGTCCTGCGGCGCCTGCGTGCAGGCCTGCCCCACCGCCACGCTGATGGAGAAGAGCGTGGTGCAGCTGGGCCAGCCGGAGCGCAGCGTCATCACCACCTGCGCCTACTGCGGCGTGGGCTGCTCCTTCCGCGCCGAACTCAAGGGCGAGCAACTGGTGCGCATGGTCCCGGACAGGAACGGCCAGGCCAACCACGGCCACGCCTGCGTCAAGGGCCGCTTCGCCTGGGGCTACGCCACCCACCCCGAGCGCATCACCAAGCCGATGATCCGCCAGCGCATCAGCGACCCCTGGCAGGAAGTCAGCTGGGAAGAAGCGCTCAATCACGCGGCCGGCGAATTCCGCCGCATCCAGCTCAAGTACGGACGCGACTCCATCGGCGGCATCACTTCCAGCCGCTGCACCAACGAAGAGACCTACCTGGTGCAGAAGCTGGTGCGCGCCGCCTTCGGCAACAACAACGTCGACACCTGCGCGCGCGTCTGCCACTCGCCCACCGGCTACGGCCTGAAGCAGACCCTGGGCGAGTCCGCCGGCACCCAGAGCTTCGACTCGGTGATGCAGGCCGACGTCATCCTGGTGATGGGCGCCAACCCCACCGACGCCCACCCGGTGTTCGGCTCCCAGCTCAAGCGCCGCCTGCGCCAGGGCGCGCGGCTGATCGTCATCGACCCGCGGCGCATCGACCTGGTGGACTCGCCCCACGCCCGCGCCGAGCTGCACCTGCAGCTGCGCCCGGGCACCAACGTGGCCATGCTCAACGCCCTGGCCCACGTCATCGTCACCGAGGGCCTGGTCGACCAGGCCTTCGTCGAGGCGCGCTGCGAGGCGGCGGACTTCGCCCACTGGCGCGACTTCGTCAGCCAGCCGCAGAACGCCCCCGAGGTGCTCGGCCCGGTGTGCGGCGTGCCCGCCGGGCAGATCCGCGCCGCCGCCCGGCTCTACGCCACCGGCGGCAACGCGGCCATCTACTACGGCCTGGGCGTCACCGAGCACAGCCAGGGCAGCACCGCGGTGATGGGCATCGCCAACCTCGCCATGGCCACCGGCAACATCGGCCGCGAGGGCGTGGGGGTGAACCCGCTGCGCGGCCAGAACAACGTCCAGGGCTCCTGCGACATGGGCTCCTTCCCCCACGAGCTGCCCGGCTACCGGCACATCTCCAACGCCCAGGTGCGCAGCCAGTTCGAGCAGGCCTGGAACGTGACCCTGCAGCCCGAGCCGGGCCTGCGCATCCCCAACATGTTCGAGGCGGCCCTGGACGGCAGCTTCAAGGCGCTGTACTGCCAGGGCGAGGACATCGCCCAGAGCGACCCCAACACCCAGCACGTCACCGCCGCCCTGTCGGCCATGGAATGCGTGGTGGTGCAGGACATCTTCCTCAACGAGACGGCCAAGTTCGCCCACGTGTTCCTGCCGGGCAGCTCCTTCCTCGAGAAGGACGGCACCTTCACCAACGCCGAGCGGCGCATCTCGCGGGTGCGCAAGGTGATGGAACCGCTGGGCGGCAAGGCCGACTGGGAAGCCACCATGGCGCTGTCCAACGCCCTGGGCTACCCGATGCACTACAGGCACCCGTCCGAGATCATGGACGAGATCGCCCGCCTGACGCCCACCTTCGCCCGCGTCAGCTACGCCGAGCTGGATCGCCACGGCAGCCTGCAGTGGCCGTGCAACGACGCCGCGCCCGACGGCACCCCGACCATGCACATCGAGCAGTTCGTGCGCGGCAAGGGGCGCTTCATGCTCACCGGCTACGTGCCCACCGACGAGAAGGTCAACAGCCGCTACCCGCTGCTGCTGACCACCGGGCGCATCCTCAGCCAGTACAACGTCGGCGCCCAGACGCGGCGTACCGGCAACGTCGCCTGGCACCCCGAGGACCGCCTGGAGATCCACCCCAGCGACGCCGAGGCCCGCGGCATCGCCGACGGCGACTGGGTCGGGGTGGGCAGCCGCTCCGGGCAGACGGTGCTGCACGCCAAGGTCAGCGAGCGGGTGGCGCCGGGAGTGGTGTACACCACCTTCCACTTCCCGGAATCCGGCGCCAACGTGATCACCACCGACAACTCCGACTGGGCCACCAACTGCCCGGAATACAAGGTCACCGCGGTGGAAGTGGTGCACGTCTACCAGCCCTCCGAATGGCAGAAGCGCTACCAGGCCTTCAGCGACGAACAACGCCGCCTGCTGCGCGAACGCCGCCACGCCGAGAAAGCCGAGGTGCGCCGATGAGCATCGACAACCTGGTCAAGATGGCCAACCAGATCGGCCAGTACTTCGCCAGCGAGCCGGACCGCGAATTGGCCGTGAGCGGCGTGCGCCAGCACCTGCGCAGCTTCTGGACGCCGGCCATGCGCCGCGAGCTGGCGGCCTGGCTGGCGCAGCACCCCGACGCCGACCTGCACCCGCTGGTGCAGCAGGCGCTGGCGGAGCCGGTGGAGAGCGCCTAGCGGCACGCCGGGGCCGGCCAGGCTATGATGCCGGCCCCGACCGCCGGCGCGCCGGGCCGGCGGTCGCGCGAAACGCCCCGGTCCGGCCGGCGGTCCAACGCCAGGCCACTCACCGACTGCGGGATTTGCGAACATGAGCGACCCTCTCCACGGCAGCTGCCTCTGCGGCCACATCCGCTACCAGCTGTCGACGCCGCCCAAGGCGGTCTCGCACTGCCATTGCAGGCAGTGCCGCAAGGGCCATGGCGCCGCCTTCGCCACCTACGGCAGCGTGCCGCGCAGCGCCCTGAGCCTGCAGGGCGCCGAGCAGCTGAAGACCTTCCATTCCTCGCCCACGGTCAGCCGCCAGTTCTGCGGCCAGTGCGGCGCCACGCTGTTCTGGTCGGACAGCCAGGGCGACTACCCGGACTGGATCGCGGTGGCCCTGGGCACCCTGGACAGCGACTTCCGGCCGTCCAGCCAGAAGCACATCTACACCGCCTCCAAGGCGCCCTGGTACGACATCGACGACCGCTGGCCGCAGGAGCCCTGAGCGACGCGTTAATCACCCAGGCGCCGGGCGCCCACCAGCAGCAGCATCGGCCGCTCCAGCTCCTCGGCCAGCGCGGGCTGCGCCGCCAGCTGCTCCGCGCTGGGCGCGAACTCGTGCACCTCGCCAATGGCGAAGCCGTTGCCGATCAGCGTGTTGAGGGTGGTGGCCAGGGTGCGGTGGTACTTCAGCACGCCCTTGGCGAACCAGTCGGTGCGGCGCTCGCCCTCCAGCGCGTACTGGTTCACCGGCCAGGTCTTGCGGCCGCCCTGGTCCGCCAGCCAGCCGGGGTGCGCGGCGGCCATGTAGATCGGGTGCTCGATGCTGAACACCAGCCCGCCGCCCGGCACCAGGGCCCGCTGGAGCATGCGCACCAGGCGCGGGAAGTCGCGCAGGTAGTGGAAGGTCAGCGAGCTGTAGGCCAGCTCGAAGGCGGCCGTCGGCAGCTCCAGGGTCTCAAGGTCGGCCCGGCGATACTCGATGGCCGCGTCCGGCGTGTCGGCGCGGGCGCGCTCGATCATCCTCGCCGACAGGTCGATGCCCAGCACCGAGGCCGCGCCCTGCTCGCGCATCCAGCGCGCGGCCCAGCCGAAGCCGCAGCCCAGGTCCAGCACCCGCGCCCCGGCCAGCGCCGGCAGCATGGCGCGCAGTTGCGGCCACTCCGGCGCGCCGTCCAGGCCATGCACCTGGCGCGGCAGCTGGGTGTAGCCGGCGAAGAAATCGGGGTTGTCGTAGATGTTCTGCGCCATTGCGGGCTCCTTCTGGCAGGCAGACAACGATCACAGAATCCAACGTGGGCGCCAAGGCTGGCCTAATCTCCAATGCGCAGCAGCCCACCAAGTCCGGAACCGAACCACATGGCTGAACCGACGGAAACCTGGGTAGACCGGATCATCAGAGAAATGGACGCCCTGGTCCGTGGGCTCCGGCAGCGCCCCATACTGATTGTTTCGGCCTTGCTGGTGCTGCTGGTCTACGGGATATACCGGGCATGCCAGGAATACGCCGGGCTGTCCCAGTGGCTGAATGCGCACTGCGAGAGCGTTCGCCCCGGGACCGTTGGCTGGATATACGTGGGGACACGCATCGACGACCACTGGAACAAGAGCGCCGCCGACGGTCCCGAGCCGGAACTGACACTGAAGCTGACCGCACTCCCCGTCTCGGGCAGCACCTATGACACCTCCTATGCATTGAACCTCCGGGATGCCTTGCCGATGCAACAGGCTGCCGGTACCCGTCCCGACATGCCTGCCAGCCTGGGTGTATTGCAGGAGAATTCGAAAGTGAAGGTCGACAAGGTTTCACAGATAAGCATCACCGACAGCGAAAAACGTGTCTGGATCTGGGCGCACGTGACGGTGGTAGAAGCCCGGCATAATGATTCACTGTTGCTCCGGCTATGGAGCTGCCTGAATTGAACCCTGGCAACGAGCCAACGGCGGCGCATTCGTCCGAGCCCCGGTAACTGTCCCCCGGTAGCCGGTATGCCCTGCCAGCCGCTCGCCAGATTCGCCGTGCCCGCTCACCGTGGGCCGGGCATCGGCCTGCGCCGCGAAGGCGGCGCAGGCAGGCTTCAGCGCAGGGTGTAGCCGTTGTCGACGACCAGGTCCTGGCCGTGGATGCCGCGGGCCCGCTCCGAGAGCATGAAGAGGACCGCATCGGCGACCGCCTCCGCCTCCAGGAAACGGCCATCCAGCAGGCGCCCGTTGACGGTGGCGGCAACCTTGCCCAGGGCCTCGTCGTCCAGCCCCAGGGTGCCCCAGATCGGCGTCGCCGTGGGCCCGGGGGACACGATGTTGACACGGATGCCCTCGGCCGCCAGCTCCACCGCCAGGGTGCGGGCCCGGGCCTTGAGCGCGGACTTCGAGGCGATGTAGGCCGCCAGCCCCGGGAAGGTGACCTGGGACAGGAAGGTGCCGATGAACACCACCGAAGATGGCCGCGCCATCTGCCCGCGCAGGGCGGCCAGGGTGTTCAGCGCGCCGGCGCCGTTCACCGCCCACTGCCGCTGGAACGCCGCCTCGTCCAGGCCGTCGGCCAGTTGCGCGATGCCGGCGTTGGGCAGCAGGTAGTCCACCGGCCCCAGTTCCCGGGCCAGGTCCGCCAGGCATTGGAGATCATCGGCGCGGGTGACGTCGCCGCTCAGCCAGCACAGATGGCCGCCGGCCTCGTCGAGTTCGGCCGGTGGCACCTCGCGCCGGGCCATGGCCACTACCCTGGTGCCTTCGCGCAACAGCCGCCGGGCCACGGCCAGGCCGATGCCCGAACCGGCACCGGTGATCACCGCCAGGGGGGACCTGGAATCATTGCTTGGCATGTACATACTCCTGATGGTCTTCAGTGGGATGCGCCTGGCGCGTGGCGTTCCACACACCGGCGCCAGGAGCCGTCAACAACTTCCATGCCATGAATAAATCGTTTTATTATCAATACCTTGAAATAAACAGGAGTCATCATGACTCGCCGCAAAGCGAGTGCTTTCGACTGCACACGAGGTACTTCGGACTGCGTGCCGGCCCGGGCGCCCAAACCTTTTCGCCCCATCCCATCGGCATTCCGCAAGATGGCGGCAGAAAGCTATCCTTCAGATAATTCGTAAGGATTCTGCGACGTCTCCACCCCATGGAACGTCCGCCGACCGAATGCTCCGGGGCCTGCAGCGCCCCTCGGCAAGGGAGCCGCCGATCTCACCCCTTTCATCACCGGGAGCCGGTATGCCTTGCCAGCCCTTCACCAGGTTCGTCGCGTCCGCTCGCCGCTGGCTGGGCATCGGCCTGCTCGCGCTGGCAACCGCCGCCGGTGCTGACGAACACGCGCCGCTGCGGGTGATGACCGACTACTGGCCGCCCTTCCGCATCGAGGGCGCCGACGGCCGCATCAGCGGCCTGGACATGGACCTGCTGGCCGAGCTGGAAAGGCGCACCGGCCTGCGCTTCGAGGTGCACCGCGCGCCCTGGGCCCGCGGCCTGGCCGCCCTGCAGAGCGGCGCGGCGGACCTGATGACCGGCCTTGCGCGCACCCCGGAGCGCGAGCACTACATCGACTACCTGCCCCTGCCCTACTACTCCTGCGCGCCGCGCCTGTATGCCTCGCCACAGCTGGCGCCGGCCATCGCCCGCTACGACGACCTGCTCGGCCCCACCATCGGCTACGTGCTGGAATCCGCCTACTTCGAACCCTTCGACTCCGACAAGCGCCTGAAGAAGTTCGGCGTGAACAACGAGACGCAGCTGCTGCAGATGCTCGCCCTCGGTCGCCTGCAACTGGTGATAGGCACCGACTGCCAGGTGGACTACGAACTGCGCGACCCGCAGCTGGCCCGGCAGATCGTGCGCACCCGCTTCCAGCCGGACAGCCGCACCGACCTCTACCTCGGCTTCTCCCACCAGCGCCCGCTGACGGCCGAGCGCCAACTGATCGAAGGCGCCCTGCGGCAGCTGCTCGACGAAGGCTGGGTGCAGCGGGCGGCCGGGCGCTACCAGGCGGCGAGCGGGAACTAGCGTTCCGGCCGAAGCCCTGGCGCGCCGGGCGGTTAAATGGGCGGATAGATTTGCGGAATGCTTATAATGGCGGGTTATTCATTTTATTTTTTGCCGTGGTAAACCCGCATGGAAATCAAGGTCAATTTTCTCGATAACCTTCGGCTCGAAGCCAGGTTCGACGACTTCACGGTGATAGCCGACCAGCCGATCCGCTACAAGGGCGACGGCTCCGCGCCGGGTCCGTTCGACTACTTCCTGGCTTCGTCGGCGCTGTGCGCGGCTTACTTCGTGAAACTCTACTGCCAGACGCGCAACATCCCCACCGACAACATCCGCCTGTCGCAGAACAACATCGTCGACCCGGAGAACCGCTACAAGCAGATCTTCAAGATCCAGGTGGAGCTGCCGGCGGACATCTCGGAAAAGGACCGCCAGGGCATCCTGCGCTCCATCGACCGCTGCACGGTGAAGAAGGTGGTGCAGACCGGGCCCGAGTTCGTCATCGAGGAAGTGGAGAACCTCGACGCCGATGCCCAGGCGCTGCTGATGCCCAGCGCCGACGCGGGCGCGCGCACCTGCATCCCGGGCAAGGACCTGCCGCTGGAGCAGACCATCGCCAACATGTCAGGCATCCTCGCCGGCCTGGGCATGAAGATCGAGATCGCCTCGTGGCGCAACATCGTGCCCAACGTCTGGTCGCTGCACATCCGCGACGCGCAGTCGCCGATGTGCTTCACCAACGGCAAGGGCGCGACCAAGGAAAGCGCGCTGGCATCGGCCCTGGGCGAGTTCATCGAGCGCCTGAACTGCAACTTCTTCTACAACGACCAGTTCTGGGGCGAGGAGATCGCCAACGCGCCCTTCGTGCACTACCCCGACGAACGCTGGTTCAAGCCCGGCCACAAGGACGCGCTGCCGGCGGAAATCCTCGATGCGCACTGCCTGGCCATCTACGACCCCGAGGGCGAGCTGCGCGGCTCGCACCTGTACGACACCAACTCCGGCAACGTGCGGCGCGGCATCTGCTCGCTGCCGTTCGTGCGCCAGTCCGACGGCAAGGTGGTGTACTTCCCGTCCAACCTGATCGAGAACCTCTACCTCAGCAACGGCATGAGCGCCGGCAACACCCTGGCCGAAGCGCAGGTGCAGTGCCTGTCGGAAATCTTCGAGCGCGCGGTGAAGCGCGAAATCCTCGAGAACGAACTGGCGCTGCCGGACGTGCCACAGGAGGTGCTGGCGAAGTACCCGGGCATCCTGGCCGGCATCCGCGGCCTGGAGGAACAGGGCTTCCCGGTGCTGGTCAAGGATGCGTCCCTGGGCGGCCGGTTCCCGGTGATGTGCGTGACCTTGATGAACCCGCGCACCGGCGGCGTGTTCGCCTCGTTCGGCGCCCACCCCAGCCTGGAGGTGGCGCTGGAGCGCAGCCTGACCGAGCTGCTCCAGGGCCGCAGCTTCGAAGGCCTGAACGACCTGCCGCAGCCCACCTTCGAAAGCCAGGCGCTGACCGAGCCGAACAACTTCGTCGAGCACTTCATCGACTCCAGCGGCGTGGTGTCGTGGCGCTTCTTCAGCGCCCGGGCCGACTTCGCGTTCGTCGAATGGGACTTCTCCGGCCAGGGCAAGGAGTCCAACGCCGAGGAAGCCGCCACCCTGTTCGGCATCCTCGAAGACCTGGGCAAGGAAGTGTACATGGCAGTGTACGAGCACCTGGGGGCGACGGCCTGCCGTATCCTGGTGCCGGGCTACTCGGAGATCTACCCGGTGGAGGACCTGGTCTGGGACAACACCAACAAGGCGCTGGCGTTCCGCGAGGACATCCTCGACCTGCACCGCCTGGACGACGCCCGCCTCGAGGCGCTGCTCGAGCGCCTGGAAGACTGCGAGGTGGACGACTACACCGACATCACCACCCTGATCGGCATCGAGTTCGACGACAACACGGTCTGGGGCCAGTTGACCCTCCTCGAGCTGAAGCTGCTGATCCACCTCGCCCTGCAGCGCTTCGAAGACGCCAAGGAGCTGGTGGAGGCCTTCCTCCAGTACAACGACAACACGGTCGAGCGCGGCCTGTTCTACCAGGCCCTGAACGTGGTGCTGGAGGTGGTGCTGGACGACGAACTGGAAATCGCCGACTACGAGGCCAACTTCCGCCGCATGTTCGGCGACGAGAGGATGGACGCGGCGCTGGGCTCGGTGGACGGCAGCGTGCGCTTCCACGGCCTGACGCCGACCAGCATGAAGCTGGAGGGCCTCGACAGGCACCTGCGGCTGATCGACAGCTACCGGAAGCTTCACGCGGCGCGGGCCAGGCTGCAGCCCGTGGCGGATGCTGGCGCGAACGGCCCCGGCAGCGGCCTCAAGCCGCGGCGCCTGGCGATCCGCAAGCCAAATGCGGCGCGGGGCCGGCCGGCGGGTTGATTCGGCCGGGCGTGGGTTGGCCCGCGGGTTCAATCGCGGACGGAGCCCAACGGGGGATATGCCATGACTACCGACAACCTGTAGGAGCGGGCCCTGCCCGCGATTCGCGCGCAGGGCGCGCTCCTACATGGGCACGGTGTGGTGGGGCAGCGTAGGAGCGGATCTCATCCGCGAATCGCGCCGGGCCATCCGGTTATCGCGGACAAGGTCCGCTCCTACAGTTCCAGGAAGCACCGTCGTAGGAGCGGACTCCGTCCGCGATGATCCGTCGCCGGAAACGGCGGATGGATTTCCCCGCCGAAGCCGCCCTACGTAGGGCGCAGGGCCGGGGCGGTCAATACCTCCGATGGCCAGAATCGCCTGGCACCGAACATTGACCGAGGTCAATCCTTCCTCGGCCGACGCCGTTAGATTCCACAACATCTTGTTGTCTTGAAAATTCAAAACACATCATGTTGTGGAATCCAGCCAAATGACCCAGCCACGGAATGCCCCGTTTCCCGGCCGCCTGCGCAAGCGCAACGGCGCCGCCGTCCCCTTCGACCCGAGCAAGATCGAACGCGCCATCGCCGCCGCCGGCGAGGCCAGCGGCGAGTTCGCCGCGCCCCATGCGCAGGAACTGACGCGCCGCGTGCTGGCGCGCCTGCCGATGCAGGGCGACCTGGACGTGGAGCAGGTGCAGGACCTGGTCGAGCGCAGCCTGATGGAGGCCGGGCACTACCCCACCGCGCGGGCCTACATCGTCTACCGCGAACGCCACGGCCGCCTGCGCCGCGAGCGCAAGACGCTGGTGGACGTCGCCGCCTCGATGAACGAATACCTCTCGCGGGAAGACTGGCGGGTGCGCGCCAACGCCAACCAGGGCTACTCCCTGGGCGGGCTGATCCTCAACGTATCCGGCAAGGTCACCGCCAACTACTGGCTGGACGAGGTGTACGACGAAGCCATCGCCGCCGCCCACCGCGAGGCCGACCTGCACATCCACGACCTCGACATGCTGGCCGGCTACTGCGCCGGCTGGTCGCTGCGCACGCTGCTCAACGAGGGCCTCAACGGCGTGCCGGGGCGGGTCGAGGCCGGGCCGCCGAAGCACCTGTCCAGCGCCCTCGGGCAGATGGTGAATTTCCTCGGCACCCTGCAGAACGAGTGGGCCGGCGCCCAGGCGTTCAGCTCCTTCGACACCTACCTCGCCCCCTACGTGCGCAAGGACCGGCTGGGCTACGACGCGGTGCGCCAGGCCATCCAGGAGTTCATCTACAACCTCAACGTGCCGTCGCGCTGGGGCACCCAGACGCCCTTCACCAACCTGACCTTCGACTGGGTCTGCCCGGAAGACCTGCGCGAGCAGGTCCCCTACGTCGGCGGCGAGGAAATGCCCTTCGCCTATGGCGAGCTGCAGGCGGAGATGGACCTGATCAACCGCGCCTACATCGAGGTGATGCAGGCCGGCGACGCCCATGGCCGGGTGTTCACCTTCCCCATCCCCACCTACAACATCACCCACGACTTCCCCTGGGACAGCGACAACGCCACGCGCCTGTTCGAGATGACCGCGCGCTACGGCCTGCCGTACTTCCAGAACTTCCTCAACTCGGACATGCAGCCCAACCAGGTGCGCTCCATGTGCTGCCGCCTGCAGCTGGACGTGCGCGAGCTGCTCAAGCGAGGCAACGGCCTGTTCGGCTCGGCGGAACAGACCGGCTCGCTGGGCGTGGTGACGCTCAACTGCGCGCGCCTGGGCCATCGTCACCGCGGCGACCTGGCAGGGCTCTACCTCCAGCTGGACTACCTGCTGGCCCTGGCCTTCGACAGCCTGGAGGTGAAGCGCAAGGTCATCCAGCAGCACATGGACGCCGGCCTCTACCCCTACACCAAGCGCTACCTGGGCACCCTGCGCAACCACTTCTCCACCATCGGCGTGAACGGCCTGCACGAGATGGTGCGCAACTTCACCGACGACCGCGAGGGCCTGCACACCGAGGCCGGCCGGCAGATGGCGCTGGCGTTGCTGGACCACGTGCGGGCGCGGCTGGTGGGCTTCCAGGAAGACAGCGGCCACCTCTACAACCTGGAGGCGACGCCCGCCGAGGGCACCACCTACCGCTTCGCCCGCGAGGACCGCAAGCGCCATCCGGACATCCTCCAGGCCGGCACGCCGGAAGCGCCCTACTACACCAACTCCTCGCAGCTGCCGGTGGGCCTCACCGACGACCCCTTCGAGGCGCTGGAACTGCAGGACGCCCTGCAATGCAAATACACCGGCGGCACCGTGCTGCACCTGTACATGGCCGAGCGCATCTCCAGCGCCGAGGCCTGCAAGACCCTGGTGCGCAGCGCCCTCGGGCGCTTCCGCCTGCCCTACCTCACCGTCACGCCGACCTTCTCCATCTGCCCGGTGCACGGCTACCTCGCCGGCGAACACGAGTTCTGCCCCAGGTGCGACGACGCCCTGCTGCAACGCGCCGCCAGTTGCTGCGGCAGCTGCGGCGGCTGAGCCGGCAACACTCCGCTTCACCAACCGCAAGAAAGGAGCACTACCGATGAAAGCGAGCCAACTGCCCGAAAACCAGCGCCAGCGCTGCGAAGTCTGGACCCGCGTGATGGGCTACCACCGCCCGGTGTCGGCGTTCAACGCCGGCAAGCAGTCCGAGCACCGCGAGCGCTGCCACTTCCGCGAGACGCGATGAGCGCTACGCTCAGGGTCGGGGGCCTGGTGCCCCTGACCACCCTCGACTACCCCGGCCTGCTGGCCTGCGTGCTGTTCTGCCAGGGCTGCGCCTGGCGTTGCCGCTACTGCCACAACCCGCAGCTGATCCCGGCTCGCGGCGAGGCGCGGCTCCCCTGGGAAGACATCCTCGCCTTCCTCCGCCGGCGCCAGGGCCTGCTGCAGGCCGCGGTGTTCAGCGGCGGCGAAGCGACGCTGCAGGCCGCGCTGCCCGGGGCCATGGCCGCCGTCCGCGAACTGGGCTTTCGCGTTGGCCTGCACAGCGCCGGCATCCAGCCGCGCGCCTTCGCCCGGGCGCTGCCTCACACGGACTGGGTGGGGTTCGACGTGAAGGCGCTGGCCGAGGACATGGACGCCATCACCGGCGTGCCCCGCAGCGGCCGCGCCAACTGGCGCAGCCTGGAACTGCTGCTGGAAAGCGGCGTGGACCACGAATGCCGGACCACGGTGCATTGGCAACTGTTCGACCTGGCGCGCCTCCGGCGTCTGGCTCGGCGCCTTCGCGGGATGGGCGTGGAAAGCTTCGTGGTGCAACTGGCCCGCAGCGGGCGCCAGCTCGATCCGCGACTCATCGCAACGCCTGCCCCTCAGGGCGCAGCGGCATTGTGGGGCGAGCTGGAAGCGCTGTTCCCGAGATTCGAATTGCGGGATGCCTAGCGAGTTCCTGCTCGCTAAGGGTGTTCGCCGGTTGCCGAAAATCGCGGACGGAGTCCGCTCCTACGGCTATCCCCATCCACGCCATTCCCCTGTAGGAGCGCGCCCTGCGCGCGAATCGCGGGCAGGGCCCGCTCCTACAGGGAGACTCGGCGCAAGAGGCCAAACGGTAGGAGCGGATTCATCCGCGATCCGGGGAAAAGCCCGAGCGCCGAGGTAGATGACGAAGCCATATCATGAGTAAAACTTGATTTCATCGCAAATAAATTGAGTTTGCCTCATGAACCACCAATCCCGAAAATCCCTCCACTGGTTTTTCAATGGAGAGATTTACCCATGGCATTGGCCCACAACCTCGGCTTCCCGCGTATCGGCCGGGACCGCGAACTGAAGAAAGCCCTGGAAGCCTTCTGGAAGGGTGAACTGGACGAGGCCGGCCTGCGTGCCGTCGGCAAGCAGCTGCGCGCCGCCCACTGGCAGGTACAGAAGGACGCCGGCATCGAACTGCTACCAGTGGGCGACTTCGCCTGGTACGACCAGGTGCTGACCCACTCGCTGACCTTCGGCGTCATCCCCGAGCGCTTCCGTGGCCATGGCGATGCCAAGCCGACCCTGCAGACGCTCTTCGGCATGGCCCGTGGCGCCGTTGGAACGAAGAGCAGCGACAGCTGCTGCGGCGGTGCCCATGCCCAGCCCCTTCTCGCACAAGAGCTGACCAAGTGGTTCGACACCAACTACCACTACCTGGTCCCCGAATTCACTGCCGACCAGCAGTTCGAGCTGAGCTGGGAACAGCTGTTCGAAGAGGTCGATGAGGCCAAGGCCCTGGGCCACAACGTGAAACCCGTGGTGATCGGCCCGCTGACCTACCTCTGGCTGGGCAAGGCCAAAGGCTCCGATTTCGACAAGCTCGACCTGCTGGAGCGCCTGCTGCCGCTCTACGGCCAGATCTTCCGGCGCCTGGCCGCCCAGGGCGTGGAATGGGTGCAGATCGACGAGCCGATCCTGGTGCTCGACCTGCCGCAGGACTGGAAGAACGCCTTCGAGCGCGCCTACAACCTGCTGCAGAGCGAGCCGCTGAAGAAACTGGTCGCCACCTACTTCGGCGGCCTGGAAGACAACCTCGGTCTGGCCGCCGGCCTGCCGGTGGACGGCCTGCACATCGACCTGGTGCGCGCCCCGGAACAGTACCCGAGCATCCTCGACCGCCTGCCGGCCTACAAGGTCGTGTCCCTGGGCCTGGTCAACGGCCGCAACGTCTGGCGCTGCGACCTGGAGAAGGCCCTGGACATCGTGCGCCACGCCCAGGAACGCCTCGGCGAGCGCCTGTGGCTCGCACCGTCCTGCTCGCTGCTGCACAGCCCGGTCGACCTGGAACGCGAAGACCAGCTCGACGCCGAGCTGAAGAGCTGGCTGGCCTTCGCCGTGCAGAAGTGCGCCGAAGTGGCCGTGCTGGCCCGCGCCGCCACCGAGCCGCAGGCCGCCGACGTCGTTGTCGCCCTGGAACAAAGCCGCGCCGTGCAGGCCAGCCGCGCCGCCTCGCCGCGCATCCACAAGCCGGCCGTGCAGGCCCGCCTGGCCGCCATCGAGCCGAGCGATGCCCAGCGCCACTCCCCGTTCGCCGAGCGCATCGCCAAGCAGCGCGCCGGCCTCGACCTGCCGGCATTTCCCACCACCACCATCGGTTCCTTCCCGCAGACCTCGGCCATCCGCCTGGCGCGCCAGTCGTTCCGGCAGGGCAAGCTGAGCCAGGCCGAGTACACCGAGGCCATGCACAGCGAGATCCGCCATGCCGTGCAGATCCAGGAGAACCTGGGCCTGGACGTGCTGGTGCACGGCGAGGCCGAGCGCAACGACATGGTCGAGTACTTCGCCGAGCAGCTCGACGGCTACGTCTTCACCCGCTTCGGCTGGGTGCAGAGCTACGGTTCGCGCTGCGTGAAGCCGGCGGTGATCTATGGCGACCTGAGCCGCCCGAAGGCCATGACCGTGGAGTGGATCACCTATGCCCAGAGCCTCACCGGCAAGGTGATGAAGGGCATGCTGACCGGCCCGGTGACCATGCTGATGTGGTCCTTCCCGCGCGAGGACGTGCCCCGCGAGGTGCAGGCGCGCCAGCTGGCGCTGGCCATCCGCGACGAAGTGGTCGACCTGGAAGCGGCCGGCATCAGGATCGTGCAGATCGACGAAGCGGCCTTCCGCGAAGGCCTGCCGCTGCGCAGGAGCGCCTGGGCGCCCTACCTGGAGTGGGCCACCGAGGCCTTCCGCCTGTGCGCCTCGGGCGTGCGCGACGAAACCCAGATCCACACCCACATGTGCTACAGCGAGTTCAACGACGTGATCGAATCCATCGCCGCCATGGACGCCGACGTCATCACCATCGAGACCTCGCGTTCGGACATGGAGCTGCTGGAGGCCTTCGAGAAGTTCGACTACCCGAACGAGATCGGCCCTGGCGTCTACGACATCCACTCGCCGCGGGTGCCGAGCCGGGAAGAGATGGTCAAGCTGCTGCGCAAGGCGGCCCAGCGCATTCCCGCCGAGCGCCTGTGGGTGAACCCGGACTGCGGCCTGAAGACCCGCGCCTGGCCGGAGACCGAGGCCGCGCTGGTGAACATGGTGGCGGCGGCCCGCGAGCTGCGCAACGACCTCGCCGCCCTGGCCTGAGCGGCCGGCGATGATGGAACGGGACGCCTGGCGTCCCGTTTCGCCTTGTGGCCCGCGCAAGGCGGGCCTCGATGCCCGGTGCGGGGGCCTGGCCACGGCCAAGCGCTCCCGCCCAGGGCCTTCCCGGTGCGAATTGCCCGTTTCTCGATACCCGACGTCCGAAACTCGCAAGACGGGCGGCCCGGCACTGCCTAGGATAGGACTCCGCCAATCAATAACGATGGCCGCGCCCGCGCGCCGGCCGCACCTTGCTGCCCGGAGTACCATGTCCACTATCGCCGCCCCCACGGCTGCCGCTTCCGTCGCCAGCCAAGCAAGCCCCCTGGTCATGCGCGTGATCGGCGCCTGCGCCCTGGCCCACCTGATCAACGACCTGATCCAGGCCGTTCTGCCGTCGATCTACCCGGTGCTCAAGGCCAACTACGGGCTGAGCTTCACCCAGGTCGGCCTGATCACCCTGACCTTCCAGCTGACCGCCTCGCTGCTGCAGCCCTGGGTGGGCTACCACACCGACCGCCATCCCAAGCCCTGGCTGGCGCCGGCGGGCAGCGTCTGCACCCTGGTCGGCATCCTCCTGCTGGCCTTCGTCGGCAGCTTCCCGGCGATCCTCCTGGCCTCGGCGCTGGTGGGCATAGGCTCCTCGACCTTCCACCCGGAAACCTCGCGCATCGCCCGCCTGGCCTCGGGCGGGCGCTATGGACTGGCGCAATCCAGCTTCCAGGTCGGCGGCAACGCCGGCAGTGCCTTCGGCCCGCTGCTGGCCGCGGCCATCATCGTGCCCTACGGCCAGGGCAACGTGGCCTGGTTCGGCCTGTTCGCGGTCTTCGCCATCGGCGTGCTCTACGGCCTCAGCCGCTGGTACCGCAACCACCTGAACCTGTTCAGGCTCAAGCAGGGCAGCAAGGCCACCCACGGCCTGTCCAAGGGTCGGGTGACCGCCGCGCTGGCGGTGCTGGCGCTGCTGGTGTTCTCCAAGTACTTCTACATGGCCAGCTTCACCAGCTACTTCACCTTCTACCTGATCGAGAAGTTCCACCTCTCGGTGGCCAGCTCGCAGCTGTACCTGTTCCTGTTCCTCGGCGCCGTGGCCGCCGGCACCTTCTTCGGCGGCCCGGTGGGCGACAGGATCGGGCGCAAGGCGGTGATCTGGTTCTCCATCCTCGGCGTGGCCCCCTTCACCCTGGCCCTGCCCTACGTCGACCTGTTCTGGACCGGCGTGCTGAGCATGGTCATCGGCTTCGTCCTCGCCTCGGCGTTCTCCGCCATCGTGGTCTTCGCCCAGGAACTGGTGCCCGGCAACGTCGGCATGATCGCCGGGGTGTTCTTCGGCCTGATGTTCGGCTTCGGCGGCATCGGCGCCGCCCTGCTCGGCCACCTGGCCGACATCCACGGCATCGAGTACGTGTACAAGCTGTGCTCCTACCTGCCGCTGCTGGGCTGCCTGACCATCCTGCTGCCGTCTACCAAACGGGCCTGACCGGCCCCGGGCGCTCGCACGAGCGCCTGTCGCCATCCGCCCTCAGCGCTTGCCGCGGCGCGGGCGCGGCGCGTGGCGGGCCAGTTCCGCGGCGAGGTAGGGCGCGGTCCGGCTGCCCTTCGCCTTCGCCAGTTGCTGCGGAGTGCCGCAGGCCACCAGGCGGCCGCCGGCCTGGCCGGCGCCCGGGCCCACGTCCATCACCCAGTCGGCCTGGGCCACCACGCGCATGTCGTGCTCGATCATCACCACGCTGTTGCCGGCGTCGGCCAGCCGCTGCAGCTGCACCATCAGGCGGTCGGCATCCGCCACGTGCAGGCCGGTGGTGGGCTCGTCCAGCACGTACAGGGTGCGGCCGCGCTGGCTGCGCTGCAGCTCGGTGGCCAGCTTGATGCGCTGCGCCTCGCCGCCGGACAGCTCGGTGGCCGGCTGGCCCAGGCGCAGGTAGCCCAGGCCGATCTCGCGCAGCAGGCGCAGCGGGCGTGCCACCGCTTCCTCGGCGGCGAAGAAGTCGCAGGCCTCCTCCACCGTCATGCGCAGCACCTCGGCGATGTTGCGCCCGTTCCAGCGCACCTGCAGCGTGGCCTCGTTGTAGCGGGCGCCGTGGCAGGTGGGGCATGGCGCGTAGACGCTGGGCATGAACAACAGCTCCACGCTGACGAAGCCCTCGCCCTCGCAGGTGTCGCAGCGCCCCTTGGCCACGTTGAACGAGAAGCGCCCGGCGTCGTAGCGGCGGCGGCGCGCGTCGGGGGTGGCGGCGAACAGCTTGCGCACGTGGTCGAACAGGCCGGTGTAGGTAGCCAGGTTGGAGCGTGGCGTGCGGCCGATGGGCTTCTGGTCCACCTGCACCACGCGCTGCACGGCGTCGACATCGCCGGCCAGGTGGCCGCCGGTGCTTTCGAGGATCGCCGGGCCCTCGTCGCCGCCCTGGGCGGCATCGTCCTCGGGCTCGTGCCCCAGGTGCGCCAGCATCAGCTCGGGCAGCGCCTGGGCGATGAGGCTTGACTTGCCCGAACCGGAGATGCCGGTGACCGCGGTGAGCACGCCCAGCGGGATGCGCGCGTCCACCCCACGCAGGTTGTGCCGGTGGATGCCGCGCAGCTCCAGCCAGCCGGCGGCCTCGCGCCCGCGGCTGGGCGGCGCGGGCAGCTCGTCGAACAGGTAGCGGGCGGTGTGCGACTGCGCCACCTCGCGCAGGCCGGCCGGCGCGCCGCTGTAGAGCACCCGGCCGCCGCGCTCCCCGGCGTCGGGCCCGACGTCCACCAGCCATTGCGCGCGGCGCATCAGCTCCAGGTCGTGCTCCACCACGAACACCGAGTTGCCCGCGTCGCGCAGCTTGTCCAGGGCGTCGTACAGGGCCTGGCTGTCGGAGGGGTGCAACCCGGCCGAGGGCTCGTCGAGCACGTAAACCACGCCGAACAGCATGGAGCTCAGCTGCGTGGCCAGGCGCAGGCGCTGCAGTTCCCCGGTGGACAGCGTCGGCGTGGCACGGTCCAGGGTCAGGTAGCCCAGGCCCAGCTGCTGCAGGGTGCGCAGCCGCGCCACCACGCCCTCGGCCAGGCGCCGCGCCGCCAGTTGCTTCTCCTCCGAGAGCGCGCCGCCGGGCCGGGCACGGAAATCGCCCCGGGCGATGGGCTCCAGCAGCGCCGCCACCTGGTCCAGCGGCATCTGCGCCAGCGCGCCTATGTCCACCCCGCCGAAGGTCACCGCCAGCGCCTCGGCCTTGAGCCGCTTGCCGCCGCAGGCCGGGCACGGCCGGCCCTCCATGAAGCGCGACACGCGCCTTCTCATCAGGGCGCTCTGGGTGCTGGCGAAGGTGTGCAGCACGTAGCGCCGCGCACCGGTGAAGGTGCCCATGTAGCTGGGCTCCAGCTTGCGCTTGAGCGCCGCGCGGGTCTCGGCGGGGGTGAAGCCGGCGTACACCGGCACCGTCGGCGTCTCCTCGGTGAACAGGATCCAGTCGCGGTCCTTGCGCGGCAGGTCGCGCCAGGGGCGGTCGACGTCGTAGCCCAGGGTGACCAGGATGTCGCGCAGGTTCTGCCCGTGCCAGGCCGGCGGCCAGGCGGCGATGGCCCGGTCGCGGATGCTCAGCGACGGGTCCGGCACCATCAGCGCCTCGGTCACCTCGTACACGTGGCCCAGGCCATGGCAGGCCGGGCAGGCGCCCTGCGGCGTGTTCGGCGAGAAGTCCTCGGCGTACAGCAGCGGCTGGCCCGCCGGGTAGGTGCCGGCGCGCGAGTACATCATCCGCACCAGGCTGGACAGGGTGGTCACGCTGCCCACCGAGGAGCGCGCGTTGCTGGCGCCGCGCTGCTGCTGCAGCGCCACCGCCGGCGGCAGGCCGTCGATGGCGTCGACGTCCGGCACGCCCACCTGGTCGATCAGCCGTCGGGCATAGGGCGCCACCGACTCGAAGTAGCGCCGCTGCGCCTCGGCATAGAGGGTGCCGAACGCCAGCGAGGACTTGCCGGAGCCCGACACGCCGGAGAACACCACCAGCGCATCGCGCGGGATGGCGACATCCACGTCCTTGAGGTTGTGCTCGCGCGCGCCGCGCACTTCGACGAAACCGCTGGCGCCGAGGGCGCAAGCGGGGGGCTTGCTGTGGGGCATGGGGACGGACTCGGTGCTCTGTTGCCCGGCAGTATGCCTGACGAGGCCCGCGCTATCCGAGAGCCTCGATCGGGTGGGTGGGCTCCGCCCCGCCGCCGTCAAGCCTCGCGGTAGGTACCCTTCTGCTTGGCGGCGTGGGTGGCCAGTGCGTCCATCAGCGGCGGCGACAGGCAGTCATAGGGCTCCAGGTTCAGTTCGCGCAGGCGCTGGCGGATCGCCGCCATCTGCGCCGGCGGGGTGCCGCTCTCGATCACCGAGGAGACGAAGGCGGCGAAGCCCGGCGCCGACCAGCCTTCTTGCGGGGAAAGCTCGGTGTGCACGAAGTCCAGGCCGTAGAAGGCATGCCCCTGGTTCTCGATGCGGCCGAACAGGTGTGCGCCGCACTCGCGGCAGGCATGGCGCTGGATGACCGCGCTCTCGTCGACGATGTGCAGCTTCTCGGGGTGGGCGCGCACGCTGACCTTGTCCCGCGGCACCACCGCGACCACCGAGAAGGTCGCCCCCGCGGGCTTCCAGCACTTGGTGCAGCCGCAGGCGTGGTTGTGCAGCGTCTGGGCGCCGACCGCGACTTCCACCTTGTCGGTCGCGCACAGGCATTGCAGGGTGCCGCCGGCGAAACCGGGCTGTTCCGGGCGGATGCCGTTGTCCAGCGAGGGGTGAATGTGAATCGCGCTCATGGGGTTGACCTCCTGGCGTTCGCGCCGGCGGGCCGGCACCGCGACATGCCGTGCCGCGAAGCCCTGCCGGTCGAGATGGGTGGCTCATGGCCCGGACGGGCCATCGGTGGATTGTCCCGCCAAACGCACGGCTCCGGTGGCGGGCCGGACATCCGGTAGGGGCATCTCCAATCGCGGACAGAGTCCTTACGACCGTGCCCGACCGTAGGGCGAATAACCGTTCGCGGTTATCCGCCGTTGGCCGTGCTACCGGGGCGTTCGGCGTGGCCGGTGAATCCAATCGCGGACGGAGTCCGCTCCTACGACGGTGCTTCCTGGAGCTGTAGGAGCGGGCCCTGCCCGCGATTCGCGCGCAGGGCGCGCTCCTACAGGGGAATGGCATGGCTCGGCCCGCGTAGGAGCGGACTCTGTCCGCGATTTGGCGGATAACGCCGTAGGCGTTATGCGCCCTACGAACTATCGCGAACGCGGAAACCCAGGGTTCGCGAGCAAGAGCTAGGCGCCCCCCTCGCTCCTACGAAAAGCTGCGGTCCACCAGGCGGATGCTGTCGCGCCCGCCGCGCTTGGACTCATAGAGCGCGGCGTCGCCCTGCTCGATCAGCGCCGCCAGGCTCGCCGGCGGCTGGTCGAACAGGCTGGCGCCGATGCTCAGGGTCACCGCCGCGGGGGTGGCGAAGGCCTGCGTGGCGGCCTTGTGGAACTGCTCGCGCAGCGCGCCGCCCAGCGCCACGACCCGCTCGGGGGTCACGTCGCTCAGCAGGATGACGAACTCGTCGCCGCCCAGCCGGGCCGCGAGCGCGCCCTCGGGCAGCAGCGAGCGGATCATCTCGCTCAGCGTCACCAGCAGCCGGTCGCCGGCGATGTGGCCGTGCAGGTCGTTGACCAGCTTGAAGTTGTCGATGTCGATCAGCAGCAGGGCGCCCGGCCGCACGCTGGAGACTTCCTCCAGCAGCCGCGGGGCGCGCACTTCCAGGGCGCGGCGGTTGTACAGGGCGGTCAGCGGGTCGCGGGCGGCCAGCCGGGCCATGCGCTTCTCGCGGCGGTAGCGCTCGGTGCCGGTCATCGACAGCGCGATCAGCATGATCGCCATCGTCCCCTCCACCAGCGAGACCTGGATGATCTCGCCGCGCAAGGCCGTGAGGTCGATCAGCGTGCCCGGCAGCACCGCCGTCAGCGCCTTGGCCAGGTAGAACAGCCCGTGCACCAGCAGCACGTAGCGCAGCTGCACCGCGCCCACGCTCAACGACTTGCCGTGGGGCCGCAGCAGCGCGCTGGCGCGCAGCGTCGGCAACGCCACCAGCAGCGAGTTGGCCAGCAGCATCACCTTCGACCAGGCCTGCCCATCCGGCAGCAGCAACATGCCCGCCCAGGCGACGAAGATCAGGTACCAGGCGCGGGACAGGCGCGCCTCGGTGAAGCGCGCGACGCCCAGCAGGAACAGCCAGTGGGCGGTGACCAGCAGGCCGTTGGCGAACCAGATGCCGATGAGCGGGAAGCCGCGCATGCGCAGCAGGGCGAGGGTCGAGCCGACGGTGATGGTGGCGAAGCCCGCGCTCCAGAACAGCAGCGAGGGTTCGCGTACGTTGCGCCACTCGATCGCCAGGTACAGGGCGGCGGCCGCTGCCAGGGCGATCGAGAGGGTCAACATCGTGGGAGGATCGAGCGCCATACGTCTGAACGGGACTGTCTGTACGGTGGAGGGTGGCGGATTCTAAGCGTTCGCGGCGCTTTTTCGCAGGGCCCTCCCCGCCCTGCCGACGGGAAGCGCCCGGATGCCCGCGATGGGCCGCGACATGCTCCCAGGAGCATAGCCCCTTCGCCAGGCCATGCTGGCGAAGCCACCGCCCTTGCGCGCCCCGGCCAGGGTTCAGAAGCGATCCAGCCTGTAGGCCTCGAGCCCCGGCAGGCCCTGCGGCGCGCCGCCCGTTGCCGGCGCGGCCGCCAGCCGGGCGATGTGCTCGGCGGTAATCGCCGCCTGGGTCAGGCCGAGGTGCTGGTGGCCGAAGGCGAGCAGCACCCTGCCCCCGCACACCCGGTCGATGATCGGCAGCGAGTCCGGCAGCGACGGGCGCATGCCCATCCAGGGCGTGGCCGCCTCGGCATCCAGGCCGCGGCCGAACAGGCCCTGGCTGAGCCGGTGCAGCTGCCAGGCGCGCTCCATGTTCGGCGGGCTCTCCAGGCCGGCGAACTCCACGGTGCCGGCCAGCCTGAGGCCGTCGGCCATGGGCGTCATGATGAACCTGCGCTCCAGCGAGGTGACGGCGAACGGCAGGCGATCGTGCTCATGGGGCAGCATCAGGTGGTAGCCGCGCTCGGTGTCCAGGGGCACCTTCCTGCCGGTCAGCGCCGCGGTGAGCCCGGCCGAGTGGGCGCCACAGGCGACCAGCACCTGGCGGGCCCGCAGGCCGCCCTCTTCCGTGGCCAGGGCCACGCCGTCCTGGAGCAGCTGGCCGCCGAGGACCTTGCGCCGGAGGAACTGCACGCCCAGGGCGCGGGCGGCGTCCACCAGCTCGCGGACCACCCGGTAGGGGTCGACGAAATGCCCCGTGCGCGGGAAGAACAGCCCGCCCAGCAGGTGTTCGCTGAGCTGCGGAGCGACGTCGCGTACCGCCTGCGCAGGCCAGAAGTCGACTGCCACCGCCTGTTCGCGCAGGCGCGCCTGCAGCGCGTCGAGCGCCTGGCGCGACCTGGCGCGCTCGTACACCAGCAGCGAGCCGTCCTCCTTCAGCAGGCCCGGGCGGTCGAGGCTCGCCAACAGCCGCCGCCAGGCCTCCAGGCTGCCCTCGTTGAGCGCACGGATGCCGGCGACGGTGCGCCGGAACGGCGCCGGGCGCAGGTTCAGCAGCAGCCGCACGAACCATGGCAGGGCGCGCGGCAGGTACTTCCAGTCCAGGCGCAGCGGGCCCATGGGGTCCATGAGCATGGCCGGCAGGCGCTTGAGGATCGACAGGTCGGCGATGGGGAACACCTGCTCGGTGGCCAGGTGCCCGGCATTGCCGAACGAGGCGCCCTGCCCCGGCGCCTGCTGGTCGACGACCAGCACCCGCAGCCCCTGGCGCGCCAGTTGCAGGGCGCAGGCGACGCCGACGATGCCGGCGCCGACCACGGCGATGTCCACCGGGGGTTGCGGTGCGTTCGAAACCTGGGCGTCAAGCATCTTGCCGGGCTTCCCTCTGGCCATCGAGCAGGCGGCGCAACTGCAGCGGGTTGCCGTGCCGGAGCGCGGCGGGCAGCAGGGCGTCGGGGAAGTCCTGGTAGCAGACCGGGCGCAGGAAACGCAGGATGGCCGCGGTGCCGACCGAGGTGGTGCGCGGGTCCGAGGTGGCCGGGAACGGGCCGCCGTGGACCATCGCGTCGCACACCTCGACGCCCGTCGGCCAGCCGTTGACCAGCAGGCGCCCGGCCTTGCGCTCCAGGGTCGGCAGGAGCGCCCGGGCCTCGTCCAGGTCGGCCTCGTCGAGGTGCAGGGTGGCGGTGAGCTGGCCTTCCAGGTGCTCGGCGACCTGGCGCACCTGCTCGGCGTCGGCGCACGCCACGATCAGCGACGCGGCGCCGAACACCTCGGCCTGCAGCGCCGGCTCGGCGAGGAACGCCTGCGCCTGGGTCGCGAACAGGTGGGCCTGGCCCTGGTTGGGCCCCTCGCCCGGCAGGCCCGTGGCCAGCGTCCGCGCCAGGGGCTGTTCGGCCAGCGCGCCGACGCCGGCCTCGAAGGCCTGGAAGATGCCCGGCGTCAGCATGGTCTGCGCCGGGCTGCGTTGCACCTGCTCGGCGGCCGCGGCGACGAAGCGCTCCAGCGCCGGGCCCTGGCGGGCGATCACCAGGCCCGGGTTGGTGCAGAACTGGCCGGCGCCCTGGGTCAGCGAGGCGACGAAGCCCTGCGCCAGCGCCTCGCCGCGTGCCTGCAAGGCCGCGGGGAAGAGGAACACCGGGTTGATCGAACTCATCTCGGCGTACACCGGGATGGGTTCCGGGCGCGCCTGGGCCACCCGGCACAGGGCCAGGCCGCCGCTGCGCGAGCCGGTGAAGCCCACCGCCCTGATGCGCGGGTCGGCCACCAGGGCGGTGCCCACTTCGCGGCCGGAGCCATACAACAGCGAGAAGACGCCTTCCGGCAAGGCGCACCTGGCCACGGCGCGGGCCACCGCGCGCCCCACCAGCTCGCTGGTGCCGGGGTGTGCGCCGTGGGCCTTGACCACCACCGGGCAACCGGCCGCCAGGGCCGAGGCGGTGTCGCCGCCGGCGACGGAGAAGGCCAGCGGGAAATTGCTGGCGCCGAACACCGCCACCGGCCCCAGCGGCACCTGGCGCTGGCGCAGGTCCGGGCGCGGCAGCGGCTGGCGCGCCGGCTGCGCCCTGTCCACCCGCACGTCCAGCCACTCGCCGGCGCGTACGGTGCGGGCGAAGGTGCGCAGCTGCTGGCAGGTGCGGCCACGTTCGCCGTGGATACGCTGGCGTGGCAGGCCGGTCTCGGCCATGGCGCGTTCGATCAGTCGCTCGCCCAGGGCCTCGATCTCCTCGGCGATGGTCTCGAGGAAGCCGGCGCGCACTTCCAGGGAGGTTTCGCGGTAGCTGTCGAAGGCGGCCCAGGCCAGGGCGCAGGCCTGCTCCACCTGTTCGATGGTGCCGCCGGCGTATGGCGGCTGGAGGGGTTCGTCGGTGGCCGGGTCGATGGCCCGGCTCGCCTCGCGGCTGCCGGCCACGGCCTGCTGGCCGATCAGCATCTTGCCTGTCAGGTTCATGGTGTTTCCTGGATGAATGCAGTGGGCCCGGCTGCGGAACGGGCGCGCCCCGCAGGGGCGTCGGTCATGGCTGTGCCCTGCCGGCCGGCTCAGGCGAGGTTCTGCTCGGCCGACCAGTTGGCGTACCACTGGCGGAACAGCGCGTACTGGTTCTCGGCGTAGCGGCGCTGGGCGTCGCTGAGCACGTCGGTCTCGTTGAAGTGCAGGCTGTATTGCCTGTCGCCGTTGAGCACCATCAGGTGCTTGTAGAACAGCACCAGGTCACAGCCCTCGTCGAAGGACGAAAGCACCGCCAGCGCCGACTCCAGCTCGCGGGCCAGGCGGCGCGCCCTGGTATCGCCCCTGGCGGCCTGCTTGCTCAGGGCCACCAGGTGCAGCACCTCGCGCGGCAGGGCGTTGCCGATGCCGGTGATGGCGCCGGTGGCGTTGCAGTTGACGAAGCCGTGGACCACCTGGGTGTCGACACCGACCATGAGGGTCACCTCGTCGTCCTGGGAGGTGATGTTCTCGGCGGCGTAGCGCAGGTCGGCCGCGCCGCCGAACTCCTTGAAGCCGATCAGGTTGGGGAACTCGCGGCGCAGCTCGAAGAACAGGTCGGCGCGGGTGGCGAAGCCGTAGTAGGGGCTGTTGTAGATCACCGCCGGCAGGCCCGGCGCGGCCTTCAGGATGGCGGCGAAGTGGGCCTTCTGCGCGGCCGGCGAGGCGCCGCGGGAGAGCACGCGGGGGATCACCATCAGGCCGTGGGCGCCGACCCTGGCGGCATGGGCCGCGTGGGACACCGCCTCGCGGGTGTTGACCGCGCCGGTGCCGACGATGGTCGGCACGCCGGCGGCCACCAGGCGCGCCACGCCCTCCTGGCGCTCGGCCTCGGTGAGCAGCGGCCAGTCACCCATGGAGCCGCAGTACACCACCGCGCTCATGCCGATGTCGATCAGCTCGCGGCCCTTGGCGACCAGGGCATCGAAGTCCGGCTTGCGCTCGGCGGTGCAGGGGGTCATCAGCGCGGGAATGCAGCCGGTGAAGATGTTGTCGCTCATGGTTCTGGCTCCTTGAAGCACTCGTTCGGGTAGGGAGAAGGGGCGTGGCGGCTCAGATGCCCCACGCGAAGGGGTCCTGCTCGTCGATCAGCAGCGTGCTGTCGGCGGTCATGTAGGCGCGGCCGGTGATGAACGGGCGGATGCGCTCGCCTTCCCATTCGTAGCGGCCCTCGAAACGGCTGCCGGTGATGCCGGCCTGCACCCAGGCCTGCCCGGGGGCCAGCTTGCCATCGGCGGCCAGGCAGGCCAGCTTGGCGCTGGTGCCGGTGCCGCAGGGCGAACGGTCGTAGGCCTTGCCCGGGCACATGACGAAGTTGCGGCTGTCGGCCTCCTCGTCGTCAGCGAACAGCTCGACGTGGTCGATCGGCGCGCCGTCTTCGCCGTGGATGCCCTGGGCCTCCAGCGCCTTGAGCAGCGCCCAGGTGAAGTCGGTGAGGGCCTCGACGTTGTCCAGTTGCAGCCGCAGGCCATGCTCGGCCACCAGGAAGAACCAGTTGCCGCCCCAGGCGATGTCGCCGTGCACGCGGCCGTGGCCGGGCACCTCCACCGGCACCTGCCGGCGGTAGCGGTAGGCCGGCACGTTGCCGATGGTGACGGCGCCGTCCTCGCGCAGGGTGGCGCTGACCGGGCCCACCGGGGTGTCGATCTTGTGCAGGCCCGGGCCGATCAGCCCGAGGTGGTGCAGCGAGGCGACCAGGCCGATGGTGCCGTGGCCGCACATGTTCAGGTAGCCGGCGTTGTTGAAGAAGATCACCCCGCAGGTGGCGTCGGCCGACACCGGCTCGCAATAGAGCGCGCCCACCAGCACGTCGTTGCCGCGCGGCTCCAGCAGGCAGGCGCGGCGCCAGTGGTCGTGCCGCTCGCGCAGGGCATCGCGCTTCTCGGCCATGCTGGCGCCGGCCAGCTCGGGGAAGCCTTTCATCACCAGGCGGGTGGGTTCGCCACCGGTGTGGGAATCGATGATGTGTATGCGTTTCATGTAGCTGTCCGTTGAAAGTGCCCGAAGGCGATGAGGTCGCTCGTGTCCCCTGCTCCGCTCGCCCTGCGTCAGGACGAGGCCTGGGCGTAGCCGCCCAGGGGGCGCCGGCCGTCGGCCTCGTCGGCCTCGGCGTCGCTTTCGTCGTCGCCGGTCAGGCGGACCAGGTGGGCGGGCACGCCGGTCGCCGCGCCCCAGTAGTAGATGCCCATGGCGCAGACGGCCACGGCCAGGGTGTCGAACGGATGGGCGAGCACGCCGATGCCGCCGAAGCTGCCGAGCCAGGACAGCGCGATGGTCACGGCATAGAAGCCGATCAGCCAGGCCGAGGAACGCACCTGCTGGCGCAGGTCCAGGTGGCGGGTCGGCACGAAGCGGCCGCACAGCAGGTACACCACGAACATCAGGATCTGCAGGCCGAGCAGCCAGGACACGGTGCCCCAGCCCGACCAGTAGACGATCAGCGCGGCGATGACGAAGGACAGCGGGCCGAGCACGCCCATGCCCTTGACCTGGAACGGGCGCGGCATGCCGGGCGCGCTGCGGCGCAGGGCCGCCACGGATACCGGCGCCACGGCGTAGCTGAGCACCAGGGCCGCCGAGACCACGTTGATCAGCGCTTCCCAGGACGGGAACGGCAGGGTCCAGAACACCGACAGGCCGAAGGTCAGCCACAGCGCCGGGCGCGGGATGCCGGACTTCTCGTCGACGCGGGTGAACACCTTGAAGAAGGTCCCGGTCTGCGCCCAGCCATAGACCACCCGCGGGGTGGCGTTCATGTAGATGTTGCCGCAGCCGCTGGGGGAAATGACCGCGTCGGCCACCACCAGGTAGGCCAGCCAGCCCACGCCCAGGGCCAGGGCGATGTCACGATAAGGCAGGGCCAGTTCCCGGGAGACGCCGGCCCAGCCGTTGGCCAGCATTTCCGTGGGCACGCCGCCGAGGAAGGCCGTTTGCAGCAGCACGTAGATGGCCGTGGAGAGCAGCACGGAAAGGATCAGCGCGAAGGGGATGGTGCGCTGCGGGTTCTTCACCTCGCTGGCCACCGAGATGATCGGCGTCAGCCCCAGGTAGGCGAAGATGACGCCACCGGCGGAAACCGCCATCTCCACGCCCGACAGGCCGAAGGGCGCGAAGCCCTGGGCCGAGAAGTTCTCCGGCTTGAAGAAGCTGAACAGCACGCCGATGACCAGCAGCGGCACGACGAACTTGAACAGGCTGATCAGGTTGTTGGCCTTGGCGAAGGTCTTCACGCTGCGGTAGTTGAGCAGGAAGAACAGGCAAAGCAGGCCGAACTGCACCAGCCAGCCAACGGCCGTGGGGTCGCTGGAGCCGGCCTGGGTCAACCCGGGGAACCAGGCAGCGGCGTACTGGCGGGAGGCGACGACCTCGATCGCCACCAGGCTGGAAAAGGCGATCAGGGTGATGAAGCCCATCAGGTAGCCCAGCAGCGGGCCGTGCGAGTACACCGGGTAGCGCACCACGCCGCCGGCGCGCGGCAGGGCCGCCCCCAGCTCGCAGTAGACGATGCCCAGCAGCAGCACGGCGAAGCCGCCCAGCAGCCAGGAGAAGATGCCCGCCGGGCCGGCGATGGCGGAAACGTGACTGGCCGCGAACAGCCATCCGGAACCGAAGATGGCTCCCAACCCGATAAACGTGAGGTCCATCAACGAGAGTTGTTTCTTGAACTTGCCTGACATGGCGTCGCCTTCTTGTGCGTTGTTGGATAGGCAGATGCGTTGCCACTCGAGGCTGCGGCCCAGGTGCTGCCCGCAGGGACGAGTCGGCCGGCGGCAACCGCTTGTTCTGTGAAGCTCGGCTACCCGCGTCGGCCATAGAGTGGACCCGGGCGGCTCCCGCGCGCTTGATGGTTTTCTTCAGCACGGATGACGAAATCGGCACAATTGCGCCGCTCGTCAGCGGGTCGCCCGCACTGCCCCGGCATGCGCTCGACAGGCCGAGGGGCCTTGCGGCAAGCTGCCCGCCACCTTGTTGCCAGGCGGCTTTCGGGAGGCACGGAACCATGACGCAGAACCTGCTCGCGCTGCTGTGCCAGGGGCACGGACTGCAGCGGCCCGAGACCATGGAAGCGCTGCTGGCGGGCGTGTCGCTGCTGCTGCCGATGCTGGACGTGATCCCCAATGCCGCAATCTTCATCAAGGACACCCAGGCGCGCTACGTCATGGCCAACCGCACGCTGGTCCAGCGCTGCGGCCTGAAGCACCTGCAGCCGCTGCTGGGCAAAACCAGCGCCGAGGTGTTCCCGGCGCAGCTCGGCCCGGGCTATACCGAGCAGGATCGCCGCGTGCTGGAGCAGGGCCAGGTACTGGAGGACAAGCTGGAGCTGCACCTGTACGGCAGCCGCGAGCCGGGCTGGTGCCTGACGCACAAGCGCCCCCTGTACAACCGCAACGGCGGGATCATCGGCCTGGTGGGCATCTCGGTGGACCTGCAATCGGCCAGCGATACCCATCCGGCCTACCGGCGCCTCGCCGCGGTGGACGAGTACATCCGCGCGCACTTCCACCAGCCCATCAGCCTGGACGAGCTGACGCGGATCAGCGACCTCTCGGTGGCCCAGCTCGAGCGCTACTGCAAGCGCGTGTTCCACCTCACGCCACGGCAGCTGATCCACAAGGTGCGCCTGGAACACGCCCACCGGCTGCTGCATACCGACCTGCCGATCACCGAGGTCGCCCTGCAATGCGGCTACACCGACCACAGCGCGTTCAGCCGGCAGTTCAAGCAGTTGACCGGCTTCACCCCGCGGCAGTACCGCCAGGCGACCGGCCTGGAAGCCTAGCGCGCCCGCCCCGCCGCGGCGCGCGAACGTCGGAAGCCCGGGCCCGCCAACGCTCCGCCTGCTATTTTTTCACGGCGACCGCCGGCCGGCGGGAGAGATTCCAAGGGTTCGATTGCAGAGGAGATGCAGCATGGACCGGTTCACCGGCGGTTGCCTGTGCGGCAACGTCCGTCTCGTGGCATCGGGGCGCCCCTACCGGGTCGGCCTCTGCCACTGCCTAGACTGCCGCAAGCACCATGGCGCCCTGTTCCACGCCTCGGCGATATTCCCCGAGGCCGCGGTGGCCATCGAAGGCGAGACCCACGACTACGCGGGGCGCCATTTCTGCCCGCGGTGCGGCTCTTCGGTGTTCCTGCGCAGCGCGGACGAAGTGGAAGTGAACCTGGGCGCCCTGGACGCCCCGGACCAGTTCGTGCCGACCTACGAACTCTGGACCGTCCGACGCGAATCCTGGCTGCCGGCGTTTCCGCTGGCCAGGCACTACGAGCGCGATCGCGAGGGTACCGGCCGCTTCGAGGAGTAAGCGGCACAACGGACGGAAAACGCAGCCCACGGACAGATCGCGCCGTGATTTTCCCGGCGCCGCGAACTGTAATATCCCGGTTCGCAAGCATGCCGATAGTAGCCCCCGCCAACCCGCTCGAAGAGGCTACATCGTGCTGCATCGTGTTCTGTTCTCCCTGTCCGCCCTCAGCCTGTCCATCGCCGCCCACGCCGCCGAGACCTATACCCTCGACACCCCGCGGCTGACCGGCATCGACAACTTCCGCGACATCGCCGGAACCACCACCGCCTACACCACCGCCAACGACGGCACCATGCGCGCCGGGGTGTTCTACCGCTCCAACGCGCTGACGCCCACGGCCTCGGACCTGGCTACACTCGATGGCCTGGGGATCAGCAACGTCTTCGACCTGCGCACCCCCAGCGAAATCGCCGCCACGCCCGACACCCTGCCGGCCGGCGCGGCCTACCGGAACATCGACATCATCGGCAGTACCACCTCCGGCGCCAACGTCACCAACATTTCCTTCAGCAGCGCCGCCCAGGCGGTGGCCATGATGGAAGAAACCAACCGCGCCTTCGTCAGCGACGCCGGCATGCGCAGCCAGTTCGCCACGCTGTTCAACGAGCTGGCCGCGGCCGACGGCGCCGCCCTCTTCCACTGCACCGCCGGCAAGGACCGCACCGGCTGGACCGCCGCCGTGCTGCTGAGCATCGCCGGGGTGGACAGCGCCACCATCATGCAGAACTACCTGGCCACCAACGACTACACCGCCGCCCGCGTCTCCGCCACCCTGGCGGCGCTGCCACCGAGCATGGCCGCCATCTATGCGCCCCTGCTCGGCGTACAGGCCAGCTACCTGCAGGCCGGCCTGGACGAGGTGGTGGCGCAGTACGGCAGCATGGACAACTACCTGAAGGAAGGCCTGGGCCTGTCCCAGGAAACCATTTATGTGCTGCGCGGCAAGATGGTCTATTACAACAGCCTGCCCGGCACCCTGGGCCTTTCCGGCAACGCCGCCGCCGGCGCGCAGTTGTTGCAGCAGTTGCAGAACAGCAGCCTCTCCGGCGCCTACAGCGCCTACAACTACTACCTGCAATCGGCCATCGACGCCGGCAGCCTCGGCGGCGTCGAAGCCACCGTCGGCGGCCAGGTGCACGCCGATGCGGCCAGCTACCTGCTGCGCCAGGACGCGCTGATCGACAGGGCCGCCGCGCCCTTCGCCAGCGGCACCGACCTCAAGGCCGGCCAGCGCCGCCTGTGGAGCACCGCCCTGGCCGGCTACCAGGGCAACGACGGCTCGGCCCGGGCGGCCAGCAGCAACGAGCACAGCCAGGGCCTGATGATCGGCCTGACCCAGCGCTTCAGCGAGCAGCTCAGCGCCAACGCCGGCTTCGGCTACAGCCGCGGCAGCGTCGGCGGCGCGGGCGGCGACGTGGACACCGACCTGACCTTCCTCCGCGCCGGCGCGCGCTTCGCCCCGGGCAGCCTGGAACGGGGCCTGTTCGTCGACGCGAACCTGAGCGCCGGCTGGCTCGACTACGACAGCAAGCGCGAGCTGGGCGGCGGCCTGGGCAGCGCCAAGGGCGACACCCATGGCACCCTCAGCGGCGGCGCCCTGGCGCTGGGCTACCGCGTCCCGGTGCGCGACGCGATCCTCGAACCGAGCCTGGGCCTGCGCATCAGCCACCTGGACCTGTCCGGCTTCCAGGAGAAAGGCAGCGAACTGGCCCTGGACGTCGACGGCATCGAGCAGACCCGCCGCAGCGCCGTCGCCGGCCTGAAGGTGAGCTTCACGCCCATCGCGCTGCGCGGCGGCTGGCAACTGGCGCCGGGCCTGGACCTGGGCTACGACCACGCGCTGGGCGACTACCAGGTCGACAGCGAAGGCCACCTGCAGGGCCTGGACGTCGCCCAGCGCGCCGCCTTCGACAACCGCGACCAGTTCAGCGGCGCGGTGAACGTCATGGCCAGCCTCGGCGACTTGAGCGTCGGCGCCGAGGTCGGCGCCCTCGCCGGCAGCGGCAGCCATGGCTACAGCGGCAGCCTCAAGGCCAGCTACCAGTTCTGACCGCCCGCCCTGCCCGGCCGGCTGGCCGGGCATCGCTAGTGGCGGATGCCCTTGCGCACCTCCGCCGGGCTCAGCCCGAAGGCGCCCTGGAAGTACTGGCAGAAGCGGCCGACGTTGCTGAAGCCCAGGCCCAGGGCGATCTCGCTGACCGAGGGCGAAGCGTCCTGCCGCAGCACGTCGTACGCCCGCTCCAGGCGGACCTGGCGCTGGTAGGCGACGATGGAGCTGCCGACGAAGCGCCGGAAGCCCTCCTGCAGGGCGCGCAGGCTGACGTTCGTCAGCGCGGCCAGCTCACCGCCGCTGACCAGGGCGTCGGGATGCGCGCGGATGTACTCCACGGCCAGCTTCACGTGGCGCGGCGCGATCAGCGGCCCCGGCCGGCGCAGCGCCTCGCTGTAGTTGTGCGGCCAGGCTTCCAGCACCGAATCCACCAGCATCTCCTGCAGGCGGGCGGGCATCAGCGCGCTGGAGGCGACCAGGGCGTCGAACTCCGCGCCGGTGGCCAGGCCGACGATGGCCTTGATCCCCTGGAAGGCCTCCACCTTCAGGTCCACCACCGGCTGGAAACGCACCGGCTGCACGACCGGCCGGCCGAGCAGCAGCGACAGCCGCCGGGCGAACAACCCGCGGCGCACCGACAGCCCATGCTGCGAGTGGCCATCGACGAAGCCCGCCGAGCGCACCGCGGCCTTCTCGATGGCAAGGCCCACCTGGGGCACGCCCACGGTCTGGTCCGCCTGGTTGAAGACGATGCGTCCGGCGGTGGGAAAGACGAAGGTGATCTCGTCGTCCAGGTCGGGCAGCGCGGTGAGGAAATCGCCGCGAAAGCTCAGGCGCCGGAAGCTGACGCCCTCGTAGCGCCCGTAGACGCCGGCGATGGCGACCTTGCGCTGCGGCGGCGGCAGCCCGGCATAGAGGTCGCCGAACATCCGCGTGAAAAGCGCGCCGAACTCGTCGGCGTGCATGTCCTCGGAACGGATGAGAAACGGCTTGCGCGCAGTACCTGTGTCCACCTTCATGCCCCCTCTGCCGGCAACGCCAAGGAACTGCCCGGCACGGCGGGCAGCATGCGGGGGCGCAGGGTAACGGCCGCAGGTTACAAGCGCGTGATGCCGCGCCCTCCTCCCAAAGTCCCGCCCATCCACCGCCAAAGGCGTAGTGCCCCGCGCCGCGCCAGTGGGTAGCGTCATCGGCACCTGTCGGCTGCCGAGGCAGCATCACCCGGAGGATGGACACATGATGGACTGGAACGCACACCGCAATCAGCTGATGGCCGGCGTGGGCGAGCTCGGGAAGCTCTCCCCGGACACCGTCGACGGCTACCTCACCGCCAGCGGCGCCGGCCAGGAAACCGGCCACCTGGACGCCAAGACGCGCCAGCTGATCTCCCTGGCCGTGGCGGTGACCACCCGCTGCGACGGCTGCATCTCGGTACACGCCGCCGAAGCGGTGAAGGAAGGCGCCAGCAAGGCGGAAATCGCCGAGGCCCTGGGCGTGGCGGTGGCGATGAACACCGGCGCCGCCCTGGTGTACTCCACGCGGGTGCTGGCCGCGGTGGACCAGGCGGGCGGTGCCTGAAAGGAAAATCGCGGACGGAGTCCGCTCCTACAGGTTGACGCCGAACCTCCCACTCACACCGGACAGCCCCTCTCCCTTCAGGGAGAGGGTTGGGGAGAGGGAACGGCGTAAACCCCGGAACACAGCTGCCACCGGCAAACACCGTCTATTGGGTTGGGGGCTTGGTGTGGCGCGCCGCTCCGAGTGCTCGGATGTCTCTTGTTTCGCCCCCTCGGGCGAGTCCCTTTTGTCAAACGCCACAAAAGGAACCAAAAAGGCTTGCCCCGCATACGGGCCCGATGAAGCCGGGCT
>NZ_QGSL01000107.1:1554159-1556341 GCF_003176655.1 Pseudomonas sp. RW407
GTCCCAAACGCCAGAGCAAAAGCGCTTTTGCTTTTCGTAGGAGCGAGCTTGCTCGCGAACGCTCTTCCCCGACGTTGACCCGCGCCACCACCGATGAACGGCCGGAAAATCGCCGTGCGCGTCGAATAACGCCCCGCGCTGGGGTGTTCACTCCTGGCCACCTTCGTGATTGCCAGGAGATTGCCGAAATGATCCCGCGCCCCGCCTTCCGCCTACCACTGCTGCTGTTGCTGGCCTGCCTGGGTGCCGCGCTTTCCGGCGGCCCGCTGCGTGCCGATGGTGGTGGTGGCGGCGACGATGACGACAGGTCCCAGGCCGCGCCCGACTGCCCGGCCGGCCAGGTCCGCGACCACGCCGAGGAACGCTGCGTCGAGCAGACCAGCGCCAGCCTGGGCGACGCCGACCGCACCGCCTACGCCTACCGCCTGGCCAAGGCCGGGCGCTACCAGGAGGCCCTGGCGCTGCTGGACACCCTGCGCCGGCCCGACACCGCCGAGGCCCTCAACTACCGCGGCTATGCCACGCGCAAGCTGGGTCGCGTGGACGAAGGCATCGGCTACTATCTGCAATCAGTACGCCTCGATCCGAAGTACGCCAAGGTACGCGAGTACCTGGGCGAGGCCTACGTGACCCAGGGGCGCCTGGACCTGGCCCGCGAGCAGTTGCGCAGCATCCAGGGGCTCTGCGGCACGGGGTGCGAGGAATACCGCGACCTGGCCCGGGCGATAGCCGGGTCCGCGCGACTATGAACGAGCGCAGCCAGACGCTGCGGCCGCTGGCATGGGAGCACCCGCGGACCCCGGTCGTCGTGCCCGAGCGTCATCCACCCGGCCCGCCGTCGCGGCGGCCGCGCAGCCCAGCGGAGGCGACCATCGCACAACCTGCGGATATTCGCGCCGAGATCGGCCAGTACCTGGCGCGCCTGTGGCGCTACGCCATGGTCCTGGCGCACCAGCCCCACGTCGCCGACGACCTGGTGCAGGCCACCTGCGTGAGGGCGCTGGAGCGCGCCGCCCAGTTCAGCGCCGGCAGCCGCCTGGATCGCTGGCTGTTCACCATCCTGCGTTCGATCTGGCTCAACGAGGTGCGCGCGCGGCGGGTGCGCAGTGGCCACGGGGTGGTGGACGCGGAGAGCGAACTGGTGTTCGACGGCGAGCGCCAGGCCCAGGCCGAGGTGCTCGCCAGCCAGGTGCTGCGGTACGTGGCGGCGCTGCCGGAAGCGCAGCGCGAGACGCTGTTCCTGGCCTATGTCGAGGGGCTCAGCTACCGCGAGGTGGCGGACATCCTCGGGGTGCCGGTGGGCACGGTGATGAGCCGCCTGGCGGCGGCGCGCTTGAAACTGGCGGAAGCCGCGGTGCCGGACGCGGAACCGGCCAGGGGAGGACGGCGATGAACGAACATGGCACAGGCCCGCGGGTTTCCGACGAGACTCTGGTCGCCTTCATCGACGGCGAGCTGGACGCCGAACAGGCCCGCGAAGTCGAGGCGCGGATAGCCGCCGACGCCGAGCTGGCCCAGCGTTTCGACAGCCTCTGCTGCGGTGGCCAGGGCCTGGCCGAGGCCTTCGACGCGCTGCTGGAGCGCGCCCCGCTGGAGCGCCTGGGCGCCGGCCTGGCCAGCCTGCCGCTGGCGCAGCCACGGGCGCCGCGCCGCCGTGGCCTGGCGCTGGCCGCGGCGGCCTGCCTGGTGCTGGGCATGGCCCTGGACCGCCTGCTGCTCGGCGGCCTGCCGCTGCACCACGAGGAAGACTTCAATTGGCGCCAGCGGGTGGCCGACTACATGTCGCTGTACACCGTGCAGACCCTCGACCACCTGCCCGGCGACCAGGCCATCCACCAGGCCCAACTGGCCACGGTGGGCGAGCGCCTGGGCCTGGCGCTGCCGGCGCCGGACCTGGCCCTGGAGGGCGCCCAGCTGCGCCGCGCGCAGATACTGGAGTACGACGGCATCCCCATCGCCCAGCTCACCTACCTGGACGAGCGCTACGGCCCCATGGCGCTGTGCATCACCCGCAGCGACGGCCGCGCCGCCGCGCCGCAGCAGGAGCGCCGCGAAGGCATGAACCTGGTGTACTGGCAGGACTCCGGCCACGCCTACCTGCTGATCGGCCACAACCCGCCGGAGGCCCTGCAGTCCATGGCCGCTGGCCTGCGCCAGCGCCTGGGGGGCGGGGGTGGGGTGT
>NZ_QGSL01000107.1:1556351-1560613 GCF_003176655.1 Pseudomonas sp. RW407
CCCGCGGGGACCTGGCCGAACACGGTGAGGGTCATGCTCAGCGGGCCGCGGGTGGTGTCGCCGCCGACCAGCGCCAGGCCGCAGGCCTTGGCCATGCGGTTGAGGCCCTGGGCGAAGGCTTCCAGCCAGGCCGGGTCGGCCTCGGGCAGGGTCAGGGCGAGGGTGAAGGCCAGGGGCGTGGCGCCCATGGCCGCCAGGTCGCTGGCGGAAACCGCCAGGGCGCGCTGGCCGAGCAGGAAGGGCTGGCACAGCGCGGGGAAGTGCACGCCGGCCACCAGGGTGTCGGTGGACACCGCCAGTTGCTGGCCGGCGGCCGGCGCCAGCAGGGCGCAGTCGTCACCGATGCCCAGGGCCACGCCATCAGCCGCGGCCGCACAGGCGGCCGCGGCGAAGTAGCGGCGGATCAGTTCGAACTCACCCATGCCTTGCGGCGGGCTCAGCGCTTGGCGCCGCGCAGCTCGGCGGCGCGCAGGCGCGGCGCCAGCTTGTCCAGCACACCGTTGACGAACTTGTGGCCGTCGGTGGCGCCGAAGGTCTTGGCCAGCTCGATGCCTTCGTTGATCACCACCTTGTAGGGCACGTCCAGGCGGTTGCGCAGCTCGTAGGTGGCCAGGCGCAGGATGGCCAGCTCGACCGGGTCGATCTCTTCCAGCGGGCGGTCCAGGCAGGGGGTGAATGCCTCGTCCAGCTCGGTCTTCAGGCGCGGCACGCCGTGGAGGATCTCGTGGAAGTAGGCGCCGTCGACGTCGCTGAAGTCGTTGTCGGTGCGGAAGGTCGCCTCGATCTCGTTCAGCGGCTGGCCGGCCATCTGCCAGGAGTACAGGGCCTGCACCGCGAGGCTGCGGGCCTTGCGGCGCATGGCGATCTTGTTGGGCTTGGCCGGCTTGGACGGGGCGCCGTTGTCGGTGCTGCTCACTTGGCCTCCAGCTGCGACAGCAGGCTCACCATTTCCAGGGCGGACAGCGCGGCCTCGGCGCCCTTGTTGCCGGCCTTGGTGCCGGAGCGCTCGATGGCCTGCTCGATGGAGTCCACGGTCAGCACGCCGAAGGCCACCGGCACGTTGAACTGCAGGGAAACCTGCGCCAGGCCCTTGGTGCACTCGCCGGCAACGTATTCGAAGTGCGGGGTGCCGCCGCGGATCACCGCGCCGAGGGCGATGATGGCGTCGAACTCGCCGCGCTGGGCGACCTTCTGGGTCACCAGAGGGATCTCGAAGGCGCCCGGGGCGCGGATGATGGTGATGTCGCCTTCGGCGACGCCGTGGCGCACCAGCGCGTCGATGGCGCCTTGCACCAGGCTTTCCACCACGAAGCTGTTGAAGCGGCCAACCACCAGGGCGAAGCGGCCTTTGGGGGCGATGAAGGTACCTTCGATGGTCTTCAGGGTCATGAGCAGGTCTCGTCTGTTAAAGAGCCAAAGCGTCGGCGACGCTCCGCGAAATCAGGGTAGAAGAACACTGCCGCCGTGCCAGGGCACGGCGGCGCGGGTTCATTCGGCGGGCAGGTATTCTACAACTTCCAGGTCGAAACCGGATATCGCGTTGAAGCGCATCGGCGCCGACATCAGGCGCATCTTGCGCACGCCCAGGTCGCGGAGGATCTGCGAACCGGCGCCAACGGTGCTGTAGGTGGTGGTGGGCTTGGGCGCCGGCGCGGCGGCGGCGATCTCGCGCACGTGGGCCAGCAGGTCCTCGCCGCCGACCTGGTGGCCCAGCAGCAGCACCACGCCGCTGCCGGCCTCGGCCACCTTGGCCATGGCCGCGCGCAGGCTCCAGCGCCCGGCCTGGTTGACCATCAGCAGGTCGCGCAGCGGGTCCATGTTGTGCACCCGCACCAGGGTCGGCTCCTCCGCGCAGATGCTGCCGAGGGTCAGCGCCAGGTGCACTTCGCCTTCCACGGAGTCGCGGTAGGTGATCAGGTGGAACTGGCCCAGCTCGGTGTCCAGCGGCTGCTCGGCGAGGCGCTCGACGGTGCGTTCGTGGATCAGCCGGTAGTGGATCAGGTCGGCGATGGTGCCGATCTTGATCCCGTGCTGCTCGGCGAAGGCTTCCAGTTCCGGGCGACGGGCCATGGTGCCGTCGTCGTTCATGATCTCGCAGATCACCCCGGAGGCCTCGAAGCCGCCCATGCGCGCCAGGTCGCAGGCCGCCTCGGTGTGGCCGGCGCGGGCCAGCACGCCGCCGGGCTGCGACATCAGCGGGAAGATGTGGCCGGGGCTGACGATGTCGGCGGCCACGGCGTCCTTGGCCGCGGCGGCCTGCACGGTGCGCGCCCGGTCGGCGGCGGAGATGCCGGTGGTGACGCCTTCGGCGGCCTCGATGGAGACGGTGAACTTGGTGCCGAAACCCGAACCGTTGCGCTGCACCATCAGCGGCAGGCCGAGGCGCTCGCAGCGCTCGCGGGTCATGGGCATGCAGACCAGGCCGCGGGCGTACTTGACCATGAAGTTGATGTCTTCGGTGCGCACGCACTCGGCGGCCATGATCAGGTCGCCTTCGTTCTCGCGGTCCTCGTCATCCATGAGGATGACCATCTTGCCTTGGCGGATGTCTTCTACCAGTTCTTCGATGCTGTTGAGTGCCATCTGGGCAGCTCCTGTCAATGCTTCATGAAGCCGTTTTCGGCCAGGAATGCTTCGGTGATGCCGGCGGCGGCGGGCTCGGCGGCCTTGTCGCCGAGCAGCAGGCGCTCCAGGTAGCGCGCCAGCAGGTCGACCTCGAGGTTGACCTGCGCCCCCGGGCGGTAGTCGGCCATGATGGTCTCGACCAGGGTGTGCGGGACGATGGTCAGCTCGAACTCGGCGCCGTTCACCGCGTTCACCGTGAGGCTGGTGCCGTCGACGGTGATCGACCCCTTGAGGGCGATGTACTTGGCCAGCTCGCGCGGCGCGCGCACGGTGAACTGGATGGCGCGGGCGTTATCCTCGCGCTTGACGATCTCGCCGACGCCGTCGACGTGGCCGCTGACCAGGTGGCCGCCCAGGCGGGTGGTGGGGGTCAGGGCCTTCTCCAGGTTGACGCGGCTGCCGACCTTGAGCTGGGCGAAGGCGGTGCGCGCCAGGGTCTCGCGGCTGACGTCGGCCCAGAAGCCGTCGCCGGGCAGCTCCACGGCGGTCAGGCAGATGCCGTTGACGGCGATGCTGTCGCCGAGCTTGACGTCGGAAAGGTCGAGCTTGCCGGTCTGGACGTAGAGGCGCACGTCACCGCCCTTGGGGGTGATCGAGCGGATGCTGCCGATGGCTTCGATTATGCCGGTGAACATGGGGCCTCCCGGACGGCGCAATGCGGTTGCGCGCAGGCGTGCCGGCCGGCGTGAGCCAGCGCAGTGGAAACGAAGGGGTGGTGCATGGTGCTGAAACTCCTGTTTTGGGAAAAACAGGGCATACCGATCGAAGGGACACGACGCGCAGGCGTGCAGACGCACCTTGCGCAGGTTCATCCCGTTCTCTCTTCATCCGGACTGTTACCGTCGGCCCCGGAATCGCACCGGGTCTGCTGACCTTGTCACTGCGGCGGTGGCCGGTCGTGGCAAGCGCTCGCGGGCTAGACGCATTGCGCGCCATCACCGCCGGTGGGGACTTGCACCCCGCCCTGAGAACGTCAATCGCGGCCGATACAGCAGCGGCCGCGTGTGGCGTTTTACCACAGGCCGGCGCAAGTCGGAAGGTTCAGTTTGCCACCCCACCGCATTCGCAGGGGGTGGCGCAGGCAATTCCGTCAGACCGGCCGTGCCGTGACCAGCCAGTCGTCGCCCACGGCGCGGATGTCGTCGATCTTCAGCGCGCGGGCCTCGGCCATCTTCTCCAGCGGCAGCTCCAGCAGCGGGCGAGCACTGGAACCCAGCAGCTTGGGTGCGATGAAGATCAGGTATTCATCCACCAGCCCAAGGCGGGCGAAAGCCCCGGCCAGGCGCGGGCCGGCTTCCACCAGCACCTCGTTGGCGCCGCGCGCGCCCAGCTCGGCGAGCAGCTTCGCCAGGTCGACGTGGCCGTCGGCACCGGGCAGCACCAGCAGTTCGCGGCCCTCGCCGGCGAAGCCGTCGCGTTCGGCGCAACTGGCCACCAGCGCCGGGCCGGCCTGGTAGAAGGCGGCGCCAAGCGGCACCCGCAGGCGGCCGTCCACCAGCACGCGCAGCGGCTGGCGCGCGGCGGCCAGGGCGGTCTGCTCGGCGTCCAGGCCCAGTTCGTCGGGGCGCACGGTCAGGCGGGCAGCGTCCAGCAGCACGGTATCCGCGCCGGAAAGCACCACGCTGGAGCGCGCGCGC
>NZ_QGSL01000107.1:1560623-1569966 GCF_003176655.1 Pseudomonas sp. RW407
GGCGCGGGATTCGACCCAGGCCAAACGGCGGATAACGCGGAGCGTTATTCGCCCTACGCCAGGCTCGACCATGACGTAGGGCGAATAACCGTTCGCGGTTGTACGCCGTTTCACCTTTCTCATCGCCAACGCCATGGCTGGCCTTGGCGCGGCCGTCAGCGATAGTGATCGAGGATGCGCGCGATTTCCCCGGAGGCCTTGAGCTCGGCCAGGGCGTCGAGCACCGCCTGGGTCGGCAGGTGCGGGTCGTCGAGGACCATGCAGCCCAGTTCCGCCTGGTCGAGCTGGGCGGCCGGGTAGAGGCGGTGCTCGGCCGGCCGCGCGAGGTTGAACCAGTTCAGCGCGACCTCGCTGGACACCGCATAGTCGTAGCGCCCGGCCTCCAGCTTCTTCAGCACCAGCTCCTGGTTGCGTGCATCGTCGCGGTGCAGGCGCCCGCTGGCGAACGACAGCTGCAGGTAGGGGTAGGCGTAGCCGAGGACGGTGCCGATGCTCTGCCCGGCCAGGCTGGCGACGTCCACCGGGGCCCGCTCCCGGGCCACCAGCAGGTCGCGCTGGATCATCAGCGGCACGCTCCAGCGGTAGTCGCGGAACTCCTCGCTGAGCCAGGCGGGGGAGATGTAGCAGCGCACGTCGATGCTGTGGTTGTGCAGGGCCTGTTCCACCCGGGCCCGCGGCAGCACGTGGAAGGACGGGGCCATGCCGACCTTGCGCGCGGTACTGGTGAACAGCTCGAAGAGGATACCGCCGGTCAGCTGGCCGTCCTCGACCCGCGCCAGCGGCATGGCCCAGCCCTCGACCACCGAGAAACTCAGCTGCCGGGGATCGGCCTGGGCCAAGCCGGCGATGAGTAGGAGGGCGGGGACGAGTGCGCGCATTCGGGCTCCGGACGTGCGGAAGCAGGACACAATGCCTGTTTCGGGGGGGGCTTGCCAAGCCTGTCAGGTTGCAGGCCCTTGCATCGGGTGCAATTTCCGGTCCTCTTCGCTAGGATTAGCCCACTTCCGCCTACCAGCCGCGATGGATTTCAATGAGTTATCAGGTTCTTGCCCGCAAATGGCGTCCGCGTTCGTTCCGCGAAATGGTCGGCCAGGCCCACGTCCTCAAGGCCCTGATCAACGCGCTGGACAACCAGCGCCTGCACCACGCGTACCTGTTCACCGGTACCCGCGGCGTGGGCAAGACCACCATCGCGCGCATCCTCGCCAAGTGCCTGAACTGCGAGACCGGCATCAGCTCCACCCCCTGCGGCCAGTGCTCGGTGTGCCGGGAGATCGACGAAGGCCGCTTCGTCGACCTCATCGAAGTGGACGCCGCCAGTCGCACCAAGGTCGAGGACACTCGCGAACTGCTGGACAACGTGCAGTACGCGCCGAGCCGCGGGCGCTACAAGGTCTACCTGATCGACGAAGTGCACATGCTTTCCAGCCACAGCTTCAACGCCCTGTTGAAGACGCTGGAAGAGCCGCCGCCCCACGTCAAGTTCCTGCTGGCCACCACCGACCCGCAGAAGCTGCCGGTGACCATCCTCTCGCGCTGCCTGCAGTTCAGCCTGAAGAACATGCCGCCCGAGCGCGTGGTGGAGCACCTGACCCACGTGCTCGGCGCCGAGAACGTGCCCTTCGAGGAAGACGCCCTGTGGTTGCTGGGCCGCGCCGCCGACGGCTCCATGCGCGACGCCATGAGCCTGACCGACCAGGCCATCGCCTTCGGCGAGGGCAAGGTGCTGGCCGCCGACGTGCGCGCCATGCTCGGCACCCTCGACCACGGCCAGGTCTACGGTGTGCTCCATGCGCTGCTCGAAGGCGACGCGCGGGCCCTGCTGGACGCCGTGCGCCACCTGGCCGAACAGGGCCCGGACTGGGGCGGGGTGCTGGCCGAGATCCTCAACGTGCTGCACCGCGTGGCCATCGCCCAGGTGCTGCCGGACGCCGTCGACAACGGCCAGGGCGACCGCGACAAGGTGCTGGCCCTGGCCCAGGCGCTGCCCGGCGAGGACGTGCAGTTCTACTACCAGATGGGCCTGATCGGCCGTCGCGACCTGCCCCTGGCGCCGGACCCGCGCAGCGGCTTCGAGATGGTGCTGCTGCGCATGCTGGCCTTCCGTCCGGCGGACGGCGGCGCCCCACCGAGGTCACCGCTAAAGGACCTGGGGATCGGCAAGGCCACGGCTGATTCCAACCGCAACCCAGTGGCCGGCGCCGCCGTCGCGGCGCCGGCAGCCGTTGCCAGCGTGGCGAGCGTGCCGGTGGTTTCCACCGTGCCCGCCGCCGTTGCGCCGGCCGCGCCCGCGCCGCAGCCTGTGGCGGCTCCGGCTCCGGCTCCGGCTCCGGCTCCGGCTCCGGTGGTGGAGGCCGAGCCTGTGCCCGAACCCGCGCCGGCGCCCGTCGTCCCCGTTGTCGAGGCCGCACCCGTCGAGCCCGCTCCGCAGGCCCCGGTCGAGACCGCGCCCGAGGTACCCGCGGTCGAACCGCAGGCCGCCGTGGAGGCACCGGCCCCCGCCGTCGACCTGCCCTGGGAAGAACCCGCCGCGCCGGCCGCCGTCGCACAGCCGCAGGTCGAGCCCGAACCCCAGCCGGCGCCCGCGCCCGCTGCGCTTCCGGAGCCGGCGCCCATCGCCATGGCCGACAGCGAGGACGACGACCGCGACGAAGAGCCGCCGCCGGCCGACGACTACTATGAAGTCGACATGGATGCGTTCAGCTACCTGGACGCTGGCGACGAGCGGCAGGCCGAGGCCCAGCCCGAGCCGGAACCGGAGCCGGCAGCCCTGCCGGCCACGGGCCTGGCCGCCGAGTGGCTGGACCTGTTCCCGCGCCTGGGCCTGGGCGGCCTGACCGCGAGCATCGGCGCCAACTGCACCCTGGTCGCGGTGGAAGACGACGTCTGGCACCTGCACCTGGACCCGGGGCAGAGCGCGTTGTACAACGCCACCCAGCAGCGCCGCCTGAACGAGGCGCTGAACCAGTACCACGGGCGTCCCCTGAAGCTGGAAGTGACCATCCAGAAGCCCGAGCAGGAAACCCCGGCCCAGGCCGCGGCGCGCAAGCGCGCCGAGCGCCAGCGCGAGGCCGAGGCCTCCATCGGGGCAGACCCGTACGTGCTGCAGATGCGGCAGCAGTTCGGCGCGGTGGTCCGCGCCGGTACCATCGAACCCCTGGCGGCGAAGGCCTGACTGCCTGCGCCCAACCAACCCTGAACGACCGAGGTGATCGAGATGATGAAAGGTGGCATGGCCGGCCTGATGAAGCAGGCCCAGCAGATGCAGGAAAAGATGCAGAAGATGCAGGAAGAGCTGGCCAACGCCGAAGTCACCGGCCAGTCCGGCGCCGGCCTGGTGAGCGTGGTGATGACTGGCCGCCACGACGTCAAGCGCGTCAGCCTGGACGACAGTCTGATGCAGGAAGACAAGGAAATCCTCGAGGACCTGATCGCCGCCGCGGTGAACGACGCCGTGCGCAAGATCGAGCAGAACAACCAGGAGAAGATGGCGGGCATGACCGCCGGCATGCAGCTGCCCCCCGGCTTCAAGATGCCCTTCTGATTTGTCTTACGCTGCACCCGTAGAAGCGAGCTTGCTCGCGAACGCTCTTCCCGCTGTTTCGGCGCGTTGAAGGTTCGCGAGCAAGCTCGCTCCTACACTTTCCGGTAGACGGAGCGCCCCGTAGGATGGGTGGAGCGAAGCGATACCCATCACCATGACCGCATGGGTTTCGTAGACTCGACCCATCCTGCGAAAGGCACTTCGGCGCAGCCGGCAAGATAATTCCTCTACCACGTCCATACCTTCCCGAATCCCGAGACCGGTTCCCCCATGAGCTTCAGCCCGCTGATCCGCCAACTCATCGACGCCCTGCGCATTCTCCCTGGGGTGGGGCAGAAGAGCGCCCAGCGCATGGCGCTGCAGCTGCTGGAGCGTGACCGCGCGGGCGGCCTGCGCCTGGCCCAGGCGCTGACCCAGGCCATGGAAGGGGTGGGGCATTGCAAGCAGTGCCGCACGCTGAGCGAGGAAGAGCTGTGCCCGCAGTGCGCCGACCCGCGCCGCGACGACTCGCTGCTGTGCGTGGTGGAAGGCCCGCTGGACGTGTTCGCGGTGGAGCAGACCGGCTACCGCGGGCGCTTCTTCGTGCTCAAGGGCCACCTGTCGCCACTGGACGGCCTGGGCCCGGAGGCCATCGGCATTCCCGAGCTGGAAGCGCGGATCAAGGCCGGCAGCTTCAGCGAAGTCATCCTCGCCACCAACCCCACGGTGGAAGGCGAGGCCACCGCCCACTACATCGCCCAGCTGCTGGCCGGCAGCGGCCTGGTCCTGAGCCGCATCGCCCATGGCGTACCCCTGGGCGGCGAGCTGGAACTGGTGGACGGCGGCACCCTGGCCCACGCCCTGGCCGGGCGCCGGCCGATCGTCTAGTCGCGGCGCATCGGGCCGAAACGGCCCAGGCGATGGCAAAAGCCTCGCCTTGTAAACCAAGCAAGCGCTAGGTAAGTTTTCAGGCAACCCGCCTGGAGGCTCGCCATGTCCGCATTCACCGATTACTTCGACGATAGCCACCGCCTGGTCCGCGACTCGGTGCGGCGCTTCGTCGAGCGGGAAATCCTCCCGCACATCGCCGATTGGGAAGAAGCCGAGGAGTTCCCCCGCGAGCTCTACCGCAAGGCCGGCGAGGCCGGCATCCTCGGCATCGGCTACCCGGAAGCCTACGGCGGCAGCCACGAGGGCGACCTGTTCGCCAAGCTGGCGGCCAGCGAGGAACTGATGCGCAGCGGCTCCGGCGGCCTGGTGGCCGGCCTGGGCTCGCTGGACATCGGCCTGCCGCCGCTGCTCAAGTGGGGCCGCCCGGAGCTGCGCGAGCGCATCGTACCGCAGGTGCTGGCCGGCGAAAAGATCATGGCCCTGGCGGTCACCGAGCCCTCCGGCGGCTCCGACGTGGCCAGCCTGAAGACTCGCGCCGTGCGAGACGGCGACCACTACCGCGTGACCGGCAGCAAGACCTTCATCACCAGCGGCGTGCGCGCCGACTACTACACGGTGGCGGTGCGCACCGGCGGCGAGGGCTACGGCGGCATCAGCCTGCTGCTGGTGGAGAAGGGCACCCCCGGCTTCACGGTGGGCCGCAAGCTGAAGAAGATGGGTTGGTGGGCCTCGGACACCGCCGAGCTGTTCTTCGACGACTGCAGGGTGCCGGTGCAGAACCTGATCGGCATGGAGAACATGGGCTTCGCCTGCATCATGGCCAACTTCCAGAGCGAGCGCCTGGCCCTGGCCACCATGGCCAACATGACCGCCCAGCTGGCGCTGGAGGAAGCCCTGAAATGGAGCGCCGAGCGCGAAGCCTTCGGCAAGCCCATCGGCAAGTTCCAGGTGCTCAAGCACCGCCTGGCGGAGATGGCCACCCAGGTCGAGGTGTCCCGCGAGTTCACCTACCGCCAGGCGGCGAAGATGGCCGCCGGGCAGAGCGTGGTGAAGGAAATCTCCATGGCCAAGAACTTCGCCACCGACGTCGCCGACCGCGTGGTCTACGACGCCGTGCAGTTGCTCGGCGGCATGGGCTACATGCGCGAGAGCCTGGTGGAGCGGCTGTACCGCGACAACCGCATCCTCTCCATCGGCGGCGGCACGCGGGAGATCATGAACGAGATCATCGCCAAGCAGATGGGGTTGTGAGGGAGAGGGCTGTCTGTAGGAGCGAGCTTGCTCGCGAACCAGTGGAGTTACCTGGCTGCGCTGGTGCATAGCCGGACCTCGTTCCCTCTCCCTAACCCTCTCCCTGAAGGGAGAGGGGACCGTTGGGCAGAAACGGATGTTCTGGCGTTAGCCGGCAACACCGCAGGTTTCCAGCTGAAACCATTCCTTCTCTCGGCACGGACAAGCCCCCTCTCCCTTCAGGGAGAGGGCTGGGGAGAGGGCGCGGAGTCAACCCCAAACACCGTAGCCGCCGGGAAACGCCATTGTTCGCGAGCAAGCTCGCTCCTACGAAGAGCAAGGCCCCGTAGGATGGCGTTGAGCGAAGCGATACCCATCAAACAGAAAACCCGCTCCAGGGAGCGGGCTTCTTCTTTCATCGACCCCGGGCCCTACTTGGCCTCGTAACCCTCCGGCCGGGCCTTGGGCTTGGGCGCGAAGCGCGCGGCCAGGCGCATGCTGACGGTAACCACCTTCTGGTACCACACCGGCAACAACCGCAGCATCACATCAATGGCATGTGCATCCGTGCCGATGAGGATGCGCCGGGCGTCGCGCTCCACGCCGCGGATGATCACCTGGGCGGCCTTTTCCGGGGTGGTGCGCAGCAACTGGTCGTTGAACTGCTGGCGCGCGGCGTTGGCGTTCTGCCCGGTGACCTTGGCCAGGCTGTCGTTCATCCGCGCAGTCTTGGCGATGTTGGTGCGGATGCCGCCGGGGTGCACGCAACTGGCCGAGACCGCGCCGCCTTCCATGTCCAGTTCCTGGCGCAGCGACTCGGTGAAGCCGCGCACGGCGAACTTGGTGGCGTTGTAGGCGCTCATGCCCGGCTGCGAGAACAGCCCGAAGACGCTGGAGACGTTGACGACGTGGCCCTCGCCGGACGCCTTGATGTGCGGCAGGAAGGCCTTGGTGCCGTACACCACGCCCCAGAAGTTGATGTTGGTGATCCACTCGTACTCTTCGTACTCGCTGCCCTCCACCGTGCCGGCGTGGGCCACCCCGGCGTTGTTGAACACCAGGTTGACCTTGCCGTGCTCGGCCACCACCTTGTCGGCCCAGGCGTGTACCTGCTCGCGCTCGGCGACGTTGACCACCTCGGTGGAGATGCGCACGCCGTAGGAGGCCAGGCCCTGGCGGGTTTCCTCAAGGCCACTGGCGTTGACGTCGGCCAGCGCCAGGTGGCAGCCGCGCGAGGCCAGCTCGCCGGCCAGGGCGCGGCCGATGCCGGAACCGGCGCCGGTGATGGCGGCGACTTTGTTCTCGAAGGACTTCATGCCGGGACCTCCTCGGCGCGGGGTTGCTGGATGACTGCGGTTTCCTCGAACGGCCTGGCCTTCAGATGATAGGCGGCGGCGTCGAAACTGCGGGTGAGCAGGCGGAAGCGCCAGGTGAAGCCCGGCCACAGGGTGCAGTTGCGCCCGCTCACCGGGTGCAGGTACCAGCTCTTGCAGCCGCCGGTGTTCCACACGCTATGGTTGAGCCCGCGCTGCAGCTTGAGGTTCCAGCGCTTCTGCTCGTCTTCCTTGACCTCCAGGCTGAGCAGCTCGCGGCGCTTCATCAGCTTCAGCGCGCCGAGCACGTAGGCGATCTGCGATTCGATCATGTAGACCATGGAGTTGTGGCCCAGGCCGGTGTTCGGGCCCATCAGGAAGAACAGGTTGGGGAAGCCGCGGGTGACGGTGCCCTTGTAGGCCTCCGGGCCTTGCGGCCAGGTGTCCAGCAGGTCCACGCCGCCACGGCCGAACACGGTGCCGCGGGGGATGGGGTCGTTGGCGGTGAAGCCGGTGCCGAAGATGATCGCGTCCACCTCGCGCTCCTGGCCGTCGGCGGTGACGATGCTGTGCTCGCGGACCTCGCGGATGCCGTCGGTGATCACCGAGGCGTTGGGCGCGGCCAGCGCCGGGTAGTAGTTCGGCGACATCAGGATGCGCTTGCAGCCGATGGTGTAGTCGGGGGTGAGCTTGCGGCGCAGCTCCGGGTCCTTGACCTGCTGGTGGATGTAGCGCACCGCCAGCTTGCCGATCATCTTCATCGCCCAGGGCGCGAAGGTGAAGCCCAGCACGCGGCCTTCGAGCATGCTGTACAGGGCGCCGCGCCAGAGCTTCTGCACCAGCGGGAAGTGCTTGAAGCGCGCGCGCTCCTTGTCGCTGATGGCGCGGTCGGGCTTGGGCAGGATCCAGGGCGCGGTGCGCTGGTAGAGGTCCAGCTTGGCCACCAGCGGCTGGATTTCCGGAACGAACTGGATGGCCGAGGCGCCGGTGCCGATCACCGCCACGCGCTTGCCCGTCAGGTCGTAGTCGTGGTCCCAGTGCTGCGAGTGGAAGGCGTGGCCCTTGAAGCTGTCCAGGCCCTTGAGGTCGGGGGTCGAGGGGATCGACAGGGCGCCCATGCCGGAGACCACCGCCTGGGCGGTGTAGTGGTTGCCGGCGGCGTCGTGCAGGTGCCAGAGGTCGCGCGCCTCGTCCCATTCCAGGCGCTGGATCTCGGTGTCGAGCAGGGTGCGGCCTTCCAGGCGGTACTTCTTCCAGCAGTTCTCCAGGTAGGCGCGGATTTCCGGCTGGCGGGCGAACATGCGCGTCCATTCCGGGTTCGGCTCGAAGGAGAAGGAGTAGACGTGGGACTGCACGTCGCAGGCGCAGCCGGGGTAGTTGTTGACCCGCCAGGTGCCGCCGACGCCGGCGTCCTTCTCGAACAGCAGGAAGTCGTCCTCGCCCTCCTGGCTCAGGCGGATGGCCATGCCCAGGCCGGAAAAGCCGGTGCCGATGATGGCTACCTTGCAGTGTCTGACCGCGGCAGTCTTAGGTTGAGTTCCCATTTACCTGGCTCCTGTTATGCTTGTGTGCAGGCGTATACAACTGTCTACGTGCTGCCAATGTAGACATCTGTATACTTCGCGGGCAACCAATCTTTAGGGTGGGCGAGGTGGGGCAAGGATGAGTCTGGAAACGGATGCGGTAACACAACGCCAGGATGCGCCGGGCAAGCGCCTGCTGATGGAGGCGGCGCTGCGCTTGGCCTCCAGCCGGCGCAGCCTGAGCAGCATCGGCCTGCGCGAACTGGCCCGCGAGGCCGGGCTGAACCCCAACACCTTCTACCGCCACTTCGCCGACGTCGACGACCTCGGCCTTGCGATCATCCGCGACATCGCCACCGAGCTGCGCCAGCCGCTGCGCGAACTGCGCCGCGAAGCCGCCGAGCGCGCCCCGGCGGCGGGCGGCGCGGCGGCCACCCCGCTGGGCCTGGACTTCGCCCGCGGCCAGCGGGTGTGCGAGGAGACGGTGAGGCTGTTCTTCGACTTCGTCGAACGCCACCCCGAGGCCTTCATCATCGGCGTGCGCGAACTGCACGGCCCCTCGGCGGTCCTGCGCGAGGCCCTGGGCCAGGTGATGGACGACTTCGGCGCCGACATGGCCGAGGACATCGCCCTGTTCCACCTGCTGCCGGAGGTGCCGGCGCAGGAGGTGGCGCAGCTGTCGAGGCTGATCAGCCGGCAGCTGTTCCAGCTGTCGCTGGACTACCTGGAACTGCCGGCGGGGCGGCGGGGCGTGGTCTGCGCGCTGGCGGAGCGGCAGGTGCTTCTGTTGTTCACCGGGGCGGCGGTGTTGCAGGCGTTGGGGGTGTAGAGCCGCCCGCGCCGAGCTGCTCTTCGTAGGAGCG
>NZ_QGSL01000107.1:1569976-1580415 GCF_003176655.1 Pseudomonas sp. RW407
GGGAAAAACCCGACGAAATGCAGGTCATCTGACGATTTTCGTCAGTCGACGAGGTGTTCGCGCAGCGCCGGCAGGACTTTTTCGCGCAGCAGCGGCGCCAGCGGCTCGGGGTGGCGGCCATCTTCCAGCCAGGCCAGTTCCTCCAGTTCGGCGGCGGCGCTCACCGGGTGCGGCAGGCTGGCGACGAAGACGTGGGCGTCGACGCGGGTGTCGGCTTCGTTGGCCGCGGCGGCCTGGAAGTTGCCCAGTGGCTGCAGGGCGCTGGCCGGCAGGACGAGGCCGAGTTCTTCCTGCAGTTCGCGCAGCAGCGCCTGCTGCGGGCTTTCGCCGGGTTCGCGCTTGCCGCCGGGGAGCATGAAGGCGCGGGTGCCGCGCTTGCGCACCAGCAGCAGGCGGCCGCTGGCGTCGAGCAGGCAGGCGGCGGCGATGTCGAGGGTGGTCTGGGACATGCGCGGGCTCACTTGAGGACCTGGTAGCGCACCTGCACGATGCCGCTGGGGAAGCTGCGCTGTTCCAGCAGTTGCAGGCGCCGTTCGAGCCCGATGCCGAACAGCGGGATGCCGGCGCCGAGCAGGTGCGGAATGATGCTGACGATCACCTCGTCGAGCAAGTCCGCCGCCAGGCAGTTGCCGGCCAGGCTGCCGCCGCCCACCAGCCAGATGCGCTGGCAGCCGCGGGCCTCCAGGTTGGCCAGGGCCTCGCTGGGCGAGCAGTGCAGCAGTTCCACCTGGGGGGCTGCCAGCGGCAGATGGTTGGCGCGGGTGAGGACGATGGCCGGCTTGTCCGGGTAGGGCCATTCGCCGAAGTCGAGGCATTGCAGGTAGGTGCCGCGGCCCATCAGCAGGCCATCGATGCCGGCGTAGAAGGCGGCGTAGCCATGGTCGTCGTCCTGGCTCTGGAAATACTTCAGCCAGTCGACGCTGCCGTCGGGGCGGGCGATGTAGCCGTCCAGGCTGCTGGCCACGTAATAGATGAGGGTGGCGGGCACGGCGTTTCTCCGGGAAAGGCGCGCGGAAGCGCGCGCCTGCATTGAGCATGGCATCGCCCCGGCCAGGCGGCCAGGGCGGCTGCTGTCGCCCGTCCGATCAGGCCTGTTCCACTTCCAGCGCCGGGTGGCGTTCGCCGCGCGTTGCTGTCGGTTGGAAGCCCTGCAGGCCGCCGCGCAGGTCCTGGCCGCTGGGCTGCTGGTAGACGCCCAGGCCGAATTCCGGCAGCACCGCCAGCAGGTAGTCGAAGAGGTCGCCCTGGATGCGCTCGTACTCCAGCCAGGCGGTGGTGCGGGTGAAGCAGTAGATCTCCAGGGGCACGCCCTCGGCGGTGGGCTGCAGTTGGCGGACCATGCAGGTCATGTGCGGGTGGATCTCCGGGTGGGCCTTGAGGTAGGCCTCGGCGTAGGCGCGGAAGGTGCCGATGTTGGTCAGCCGCCGGCGGTTGGCCGACAGCGGCACGTTGCCGGCATTGGCCTGGTTCCACTCGCTCAGCTCGTCCTGCTTGCGCTGCAGGTAGTCGGTCAGCAGGCGCACGCCGGACAGCCGCTGCGCCTCGGCTTCGTCGAGGAAGCGCACCTGGCTGGCGTCGAGGTACAGGCTGCGCTTGATGCGCCGCCCGCCGGACTGCTGCATGCCGCGCCAGTTCTTGAACGACTCGGACATCAGGCGCCAGGTGGGCACGGAGACGATGGTCTTGTCCCAGTTCTGCACCTTCACCGTGTGCAGGGTGATGTCCACCACGTCGCCGTCGGCGCCGACCTGGGGCATCTCGATCCAGTCGCCCACGCGCAGCATGTCGTTGCTGGTCAGTTGCACGCTGGCGACGAAGCTCAGCAGGGTGTCCTTGTAGACCAGCAGCAGGACCGCGGACATGGCGCCCAGGCCCGAGAGCAGCAGCATCGGCGAGCGGTCGATGAGGATGGAGACGATGACGATGCCGCCGAACACGAACAGGAACAGCTTGGCCAGTTGCACGTAGCCCTTGATCGAGCGGGTGCGGGCGTGTTCGGTGCGCGCGTAGATGTCCAGCAGGGCGTCGAGCAGGGCGCTCAGGGCCAGCAGCAGGAACAGCGCGGTGACCGCCATGGCCAGGTTGCGCAGGAAGGCCTCGGGCCGGCCGGTCAGGTTGGGGATCAGCGCCAGGCCGAACTGCACCACCAGCGACGGTACCGTCTGGGCCAGGCGCATGAACACGCGGTTGTCGCGCAGGTCGCTGAGCCAGCCCAGCGCCGGCTGGCGGGCCAGCAGGTCGGCGATGCGGCGCACCAGGTAGCGCGCCAGGCGGCCGAGCAGCCAGGCCACGCCCAGCAGCAGGGCCAGGCCGAGGCCGGCGCTGGCCAGCGGTTGTTGGTCGAGCAGGGCCCAGTAGCCCTGGAGGGTAGCGAGGGGGGAGGAAAGGTCCATAGGCCGGAAACATCCTTTGGATCGGGGCGCCAGTGCGGGGTGGCGCGTATTGCGGAGGCTACGGGGTAGCCGCGAAGGCCCGGCCGCGTTGGCCGGGGTGAGTGCGGCATTGTAGCGGCTGGGGCGGGGAGGAAATTTCCGAAATGTAACTTCAGCCTGCCAGCTCCTCCAGGGTGCGCCCGCGGGTCTCGATGCCGAAGCCCCAGACCACCGCGGCGGCCACCAGGAAACACAGCGCGCCGAGGGTGAACACGCCGCCCTGGCCGGCCACCGGCAGCACCAGGCCGCTGATGGTGGGCCCCAGCAGCGAGCCGACCCGGCCCACCGCCGAGGCGAAGCCCGAGCCGGTGGCGCGCGCCGAGGTGGGGTACAGCTCCGGGGTGTAGGTGTAGAGCACCGCCCACATGCCGAAGAGGAAGAACTGCATGGCCAGGCCGAAGCCGATCAGCAGCGCCAGGCTGCCGCCGAACACCGCGGTCTGGCCGTAGGCGTAGGCCATGGCGCCGCCGCCCAGGAGCATCAGCACGCAGCTCGGCTTGCGCCCCCAGCGCTCCACCAGCCAGGCGGCGCAGAGGAAGCCGGGGATGCCGGCCAGGGAGATCAGCACCGTGTAGTACACCGACTGGGTCACGGCGAAGCCGGATTGCTGCAGCAGGGCGCTGAGCCAGGAGGTCAGGCCGTAGAAGCCGAGCAGGGCGAAGAACCACAGGCTCCAGACCGTCAGGGTGCGGCTGCGGTAGGCCGGCGACCAGAGTTCGGCGAAGGCGCTGAAGAAGCCCGGGCGGCTCGGTTCGGGACGCGCCAGCGGCTGCGGTTCGGGCAGGCTGGATAGCTTCAGCGAGGCCATCACCCGCGCCTCGATGCGTTGCAGCGAGCGTTCGGCCTTGTCCGCCAGCCCGGCCTGTTCCAGCCAGCGCGGCGACTCCGGCACCATGAAGCGGATGGCCAGCACGAACAGGGCGGGGAAGGCCAGCAGCAGGAACAGGCTGCGCCAGCCGGCGACCGGCAGCACGAAGTAGGACAGGCAGCCGGCGGCGATGAAGCCCAGCGGCCAGAAGCCGTCCATCAGCGCGATGTAACGGCCGCGGGCCCTGGCCGGGATCATCTCCGAGAGCAGCGACTGGGCGATGGGGAACTCCATGCCCATGCCGATGCCCAGCAGCACGCGGTACAGCGTCAGGCTCTGCACGTCGCCGGCGGTGGAGCACAGGTAGCTGGCCAGGCCCCAGAGCACGATGCTCCACTGGAACACCGGCTTGCGCCCGAAGCGATCGGCGAGCATGCCCGACAGCGCCGCGCCCAGCACCATGCCGAAGAAGCTGGAGCTGGCCAGCAGCCCGGCCTGGGCGCTGGACAGGCCGAACTCGGCTTTGATCGAGCCGAGCAGGAAGGTCATCATCGCCAGGTCCATGGAGTCGAAGAAGAACGCCAGGGCGATGATCACGAAGATCAGGCGGTGGTAGGGGCTCAGCGGCAGGCGCTCGAGGCGCTCGGCGGCGGTGGGGCGATGCGGCATCTCGACACTCCTCGGGCTGTCCTGCGGCCAGTCTGGGATGGGCCCCGGCGGCGGACTTGCCCGAGGGCGACACGGGGCGTGCGGATCGCGACCGGCGAATAAAACCTGCGCGCGCGCGCGGCAACCGTTACGCTATGCAGCTATTTGTTCCTTTCGTCTTCCCGAGGTCTGCCTTGTTCGCCCAATTCGCCCTCCACGAACGCCTGCTCAAGGCGCTGGAAACCCTGTCCTTCACCGAGCCGACCGCCGTCCAGGCCGCGGCCATCCCGAAGGCGCTGGAGGGCCGCGACCTGCGCGTGACCGCACAGACCGGCAGCGGCAAGACCGCCGCCTTCGTGCTGCCGCTGCTGCACCGCCTGCTCAGCGAGGAGAAACCCAGGAGCGGCGCCCGCGCGCTGATCCTGCTGCCGACCCGCGAGCTGGCCCAGCAGACCCTCAAGGAAGTCGAGCGCTTCGCCCAGTTCACCTTCATCAAGGCCTGCCTGATCACCGGCGGCGAGGACTTCAAGGTGCAGGGCGCGCGCCTGCGCAAGAACCCGGAGATCATCATCGGCACCCCCGGCCGCCTGAACGAGCAGTTCAACGCCGGCAACCTGCCGCTGGGCGACGTCGAGGTGCTGGTGCTGGACGAGGCCGACCGCATGCTCGACATGGGCTTCGCCGAGGACGTGCTCAAGCTCGCCGGCCAGTGCCCGGCGCAGCGCCAGACCCTGCTGTTCTCCGCCACCGCCGGCAGCGGCCTGCGCGAGATGATCGAGCAGGTGCTGCGCGAGCCGGAGCACCTGCTGCTCAACCGTGTCGGCGAGATCAACGAGGAAGTCAGCCAGCAGGTCATCCTGGTGGACGAGGGCGAGCACAAGGAAGCCGTGCTGTTCTGGCTGCTGCAGAACGAGCCCTATGAGAAGGCCATCGTCTTCACCAACACCCGCGTGCAGGCCGACCGCCTGACCGGCCGGCTGATCGCCGCCGGGCACAAGGTCTTCGTGCTGCACGGCGAGAAGGACCAGAAGGACCGCAAGCTGGCCATCGAGCGCCTGAAGCAGGGCGCGGTGAAGATCCTCATCGCCACCGACGTGGCCGCCCGCGGCCTGGACGTGGACAACCTGGACCTGGTGGTGAACTACGACGTGCCGCGCAAGGGCGACGAGTACGTGCACCGCATCGGCCGCACCGGCCGCGCGGGCGCCGCCGGCACCGCGATCTCGCTGGTGGCGCACACCGACTGGAACCTGATGTCGAGCATCGAGCGCTACCTCAAGCTGCGCTTCGAGGCCCGCAGCATTCCGGGCCTGAAGGCCGGCTACAAGGGGCCGAAGAAGCTCAAGGCCTCGGGCAAGGCCGCCGGCACCAAGAAGAAAAAGACCGACGCCGGCAAGAAGGCCGGGGCCAAGCCCGCCGCCAGGCGCAAGCCGGCGAACAAGCCGAAGGCGGCGCCGTCCGCGGTGGTCAGCAACGACGGCATGGCGCCGCTCAAGCGCAAGAAGCCGGCTGCCGAGTAAGTTCTCGGCACCGCGGCTCTTCGTAGGAGCGCGCCCTGCGCGCGAAATCGCGGGCAGGGCCCGCTCCTACAGGTTGACGCCGAATTTCTCGCCCACGCCGAACGGCCCCCTCTCCCTTAAGGGAGAGGGTTGGGGGAGAGGGCGCTCTCAAGCCAACGGCGGATAACCGCGAACGGTTATGCGCCCTACGTACTGTCTATTGCGAAGGTGTGAGGTTGACTCCGGTCTTTCCCCCTGCAGAGGACAGCCCCCTCTCCCGCTTGCGGGAGAGGGCTGGGGAGAGGGCGCTCTTGACCCGAATGCCTACGTCACCGGGAAGCACGGTCGTAGGAGCGGACCTTGTCCGCGATAGGCGGGCGTCCCGACTCACTCGAAGGCGAAATGCTCCGCCTTCAGCCCCATCACCGACCGCACCGGCTTGCCCATGGCCGCCGCGTGGCCCTTGGCGCGGGGCAGCAGGCGGGTGAAGTAGAAGTCGCTGGTGGCGATCTTGGCCTTGTAGAAGTCGCCGGACTCGCTGCCGCCCTGGCGCAGGCGCCTGCGCGCCGTGGCTTCCTGCAGCGCCCAGGCGTAGGCCAGGGCCACGTAGCCGGAGAACATCAGGTAGTCGTGGCTGGCCGTGCCCACCAGGTCGCGCTCCTTGCGGGCGCTCAGGGCGATGCGCAGGGTCAGCAGGTTCCACTGCGCGCACAGCTTGAGCAGCGTCAGCGCGCGGCCGCGCATGGCCGGTTCCTCCCGGAGCAGCCCGGTGGCGAACTTCGCCACCACCCTGGTGAAGTCGCGTACCGCCTTGCCCTGGGTCATCAGCAGCACCTTGCGCCCCAGCAGGTCCAGGGCCTGGATGCCGGTGGTGCCCTCGTAGAGGGTGGCGATGCGCGCGTCGCGGACGATCTGCTCCATGCCGTGCTCGCGGATGTAGCCGTGGCCGCCGAACACCTGCATGCCCAGGTTGGCGCTTTCCAGGCCCAGCTCGGTGAGGCAGCCCTTGAGGATCGGGGTGAGGAAGCCGAGCTTGTCGTCCCAGCGCTCGTACTCGGCGTCGTCGTTGCTCAGCAGGCCCTGGATCATCTTGTCGGCATACTGCGTGGCCAGGTAGACCAGCGCGCGGCCGCCCTCGGCCACGGCCTTCTGCGTCAGCAGCATGCGCCGCACGTCGCCGTGGTGCATCAGGCTGTCGGCCACCTGTTCCGGTTCCTTGGTGCCGGACAGCGCGCGCATCGAGCGGCGCTCGCGGGCATAGGCCAGGGCGCCCTGGTAGGCCAGCTCGGCGGTGGCCACGCCCTGGATGGCAGTGCCGATGCGCGCGCTGTTCATGAAGGTGAACATGCATTCCAGGCCCTTGTTCGCCGGGCCGATGAGGAAGCCGCGGGCCTCGTCGAAGTTCATCACGCAGGTGGCCGAGGCCTTGATGCCCATCTTCTTCTCCAGCGCGCCGCAGCTCACGCCGTTGCGCGGGCCGAGGCCGCCGTCCCCGCCGGGCAGGTACTTGGGCACGATGAACAGCGAGATGCCGCGGGTGCCCTTGGGCGCGTCGGGCAGGCGGGCCAGGACGATGTGCACGATGTTCTCGGTGAGGTCGTGCTCGCCGGAGGAGATGAAGATCTTGGTGCCGGTGATGGCGTAGCTGCCGTCGGCCCGGGGTTCGGCGCGGGTCTTCACCTGGCCCAGGTCGGTGCCGCACTGCGGTTCGGTGAGGCACATGGTGCCGCCCCAGCGGCCTTCGGTGAGGGGCGTGAGGTAGGTGCACTTCTGCTCCTCGGTGCCGTGCTGCATGAGGGTGTTCATGGCGCCCAGGGACAGCCCCGGGTACATCGAGAAGGGCCAGTTGGCGGTGCCGAGCATCTCCTGCTTGAGCGCGCCCAGGCTCATCGGCAGGCCCTGGCCGCCGTATTCCACCGGGTGCGACAGGCCCTGCCAGCCGCCGGCCACGTAGGCGTCGTAGGCCTCCTTGAAGCCCTTGGGCGTGCGCACCTCGCCGTTCTCCAGGTGGCAGCCTTCCTCGTCGCCGGAGTGGTAGAGCGGGGCGATCACCTCCTCGCAGAGCTTCGCGCATTCGCCGAGGATGGCGTCGACCATGTCCGGGGTGGCCTCGGCGCCGTTGATCAGGTTGCGGTAGTGCTCGGGGAAGTCGAAGACCTCGTTGAGCAGGAAGCGGGTGTCGCGCAGCGGGGCTTTGTAGACGGGCATCGGGGTGATCTCGGGGGGGACTGTGGGCGCAGTTATACGGCCGCGCACCCCGCCTGGCCTTGGCAGCGGCAACAGCCGGCGCCTGGCAGATCGGACAATCGACCGTCATCGCGATTGACCGCCGCGGGTATCGCGGGTATATACACGTATCATGCTGACCACCCAATGCCTCTGCACCCAGTTGCGCCGTGCCGCCCGTGGTGTCACCCGCGTCTATGACGATGCCCTGCAGGGCATCGGGCTGACGGTCGCGCAGTTTTCCCTGCTGCGCCACCTGGCGCGCCTGGAGCAACCGAGCATTTCCGAGCTGGCCGAGGCCATGGGCCTGGACCGCAGCACCCTGGGCCGCAACCTGCGGCCGCTGCAGGCCGAGGGCCTGGTTGTGCTGCAGGGCGATGCCGGTGACCAGCGCAACCGCCTGGTGCTGCTCACCGCCGCCGGACGCGAGCGCCTGGAGCAGGGCGCGCAGCCGTGGGAGGCGGCGCAGCGGCGGATGTACGAACGCCTGGGCGCGGAGCGCCGCGAGCAGCTGATGGCCTTGCTGGGGGAGCTGGAAGCCCTCGATTGAGCCCCTTTGCCAAGGGCCCTTGTCTGGATGAATGCGGGTATATACCCCTGTTGGAGCGAGAAGAACAATGTCCAAGCTGTCGCGTGCGGGTTTCTGGATACTGCTGTCCGGCGCCCTGATCCTGGCCCTGTCCCTGGGCGTCCGCCACGGCTTCGGCCTGTTCCTCGCGCCCATGAGCGCGCAGTTCGGCTGGGGCCGCGAGGTGTTCGCCTTCGCCATCGCCCTGCAGAACCTCATCTGGGGCATCGCCCAGCCCTTCACCGGGGCCCTGGCCGACCGCTTCGGCGCGGCCCGCGCGGTGCTGGTGGGCGGCCTGCTGTACGCCCTGGGCCTGGTGCTGATGGGCTATGCGGACTCCGCTGCCAGCCTGTCGCTGTCCGCCGGGTTGCTGATCGGCATCGGCCTGTCCGGCACCTCCTTCTCGGTGATCCTCGGCGCCGTCGGCCGCGCCGTGCCGCTGGAGCGGCGCAGCATGGCCATGGGCATCTCCGCCGCCGCCGGCTCCTTCGGCCAGTTCGCCATGCTGCCCGGCACCCTCGGCCTGATCGGCTGGCTCGGCTGGTCGGCGGCGCTGCTCGCCCTGGGTCTGCTGGTGGCGCTGATCGTGCCGCTGGCCGGGCTGATGCGCGACAAGCCGCTGCCGGTGCAGTCCCACGAGCAGTCCCTGGGCGATGCGCTGCGCGAGGCTTGCGGGCATTCCGGCTTCTGGCTGCTGTCGCTGGGCTTCTTCGTCTGCGGTTTCCAGGTGGTGTTCATCGGCGTGCACCTGCCGGCCTACCTGGTGGACCGCCACCTGCCGGCCACCGTCGGCACCACGGTGCTGGCGCTGGTAGGGCTGTTCAACGTGTTCGGCACCTACATCGCCGGCTGGCTCGGCGGGCGCTTCAGCAAGCCGAAGCTGCTGACCGGCCTGTACCTGGTGCGCGGCCTGGTGATCCTGGCCTTCCTCTGGGCGCCGCTGACGGTGTGGACGGCCTACGCCTTCGGCATCGCCATGGGCCTGCTGTGGCTGTCCACGGTGCCGCTGACCAACGGCACCGTGGCCACGCTGTTCGGCGTGCGCAACCTGTCCATGCTCGGCGGCATCACCTTCCTCTTCCACCAGATCGGCGCCTTCCTCGGCGGCTGGCTGGGCGGCTACGTCTACGACCACACCGGCAACTACGACCTGGTCTGGCGGATCGCGATCCTCCTCTCGCTGCTCGCCGGCCTGCTCAACTGGCCGGTGCGCGAACGCCCGGTGGCGCGCCTGGGCGCCGCGGAGGCGGCATGAGCCCGGCCCTGCGCCTGGGTGCGGCCGTGCTGGCCGTGGCGCTGCTGGGCCTGGCCTGGTGGGGCTGGCGCCATGGCGGCCTGGCGCTGCTGCAGGCGGGCCTGGGCCACTGCTTCTGAGGATTGCCGAGCGCGGGGCAGGGGAGTAGCGTCCTGCGATCGAAGAAGGAGAATCGCCATGTCCCGCCATCTGTTCCTCGGCCTGCTGTGCTGCCTGCCGCTGGCCGCCCAGGCCGCCGACTGCCCGCCGCTGCTGGCGCAGCAGGGGCACCTGCAGAAGCTGCGCTCGAAGGTCGACCTCGACCTGTGCGGGCTCTACGCCGGCAAGCCGTTGCTGGTGGTCAACACCGCCAGCCACTGCGGCTTCACCCCGCAGTTCAAGGGCCTGGAGGCGATCTACCAGCGCTACAAGGGCCAGGGCCTGGAAGTGCTGGGCGTGCCCTCGGACGACTTCAAGCAGGAGGCCGACGACGCCGCCGAGACGGCTCAGGTCTGCTACGGCAACTACGGCGTGACCTTCAACATGACCCAGGTGCAGCCGGTGCGCGGCGACGACGCCATCCCGCTGTTCCGCGAGCTGGCGCGCCAGGCCGACCAGGCGCCGCGCTGGAACTTCTACAAATACGTGGTGGACCGCCAGGGCAAGGTGGTGGCGCAGTTCCCCAGCCTGACCAAGCCGGATGATCCGGCCTTGCAGGCGGCCATCGAGAAGGCCATCGCCAGCCAGCCGTGAAGATGGAAGAGCTGGGGGATGTTTGGTTCAGCTTGTGGGTGGCAAGCTTGGCTCCGCGCCCTCACCCTAGCCCCTCTCCCGGAGGGAGAGGGGGTCGTTCAGAGTTAGCCGGTGAATCCAATCGCGGACGGAGTATGCCCAACGGATTTCCGATGGGGTTGAGGCGGAGGTTGGGGCTCTGCAAAGAGAGCCCTCTCCCCAGCCCTCTCCCTGAAGGGAGAGGGGGCTTGTCCGTGCCAACGTCGACAATGGCTTTAGCCGAAAGCGCCGG
>NZ_QGSL01000107.1:1580425-1590609 GCF_003176655.1 Pseudomonas sp. RW407
GCTTTTGATTCGGTTTCAGCCGGTTGCGCTGGTGTTTCCGGAGGGCACGATTCCCATCTCGGCACGGATGCTCCCTCTCCCTTCAGGGAGAGGGCTGGGGAGAGGGGCTCTTGGCTCTCAGCTTCATGCTCAAGCCTGGTGCAGGTACCAGCGCCAATCCTGCTCCCCGACCTCGCCCATGAACTGCCGGTACTCCGCCTGCTTCACCTTCAGGTACACGCCCAGGAACTCACGCCCCAGCGCGTCCCGCGCCCAGCTGGAGCGCTCCAGCGCGCGCAGCGAGGTGAGCCAGTCGGTGGGCAGCAGTTCCTTGGCCTGGGCGTAGCCGTTGCCTTCCACCGGCTCGCCCGGGTCGATGTCTTCGCGGATGCCGCGGTGGATGCCGGCGAGGATGGCCGCCGCCGCCAGGTAGGGGTTGGCGTCGGCACCGCAGATGCGGTGCTCGATGTGCCGGGTGTGGGCCGGCCCGCCCGGTACGCGCAGGCTGACGGTGCGGTTGTCGCAGCCCCAGGTCGGCGCCAGCGGCGCATAGCTGTTGGCCTGGAAGCGCCGGTAGGAGTTGGCGTTGGGGCAGAACAGCAGCAGCGAGTCGAGCAGGCTGGCGAGCATGCCGCCCACCGCCTGGCGCAGGAGCGGCGTGCCGGCCGGGTCTTCGCTGGCGAAGAGGTTTTCGCCCTCGGCATCGGCCAGGGACACGTGCATGTGCATGCCGGTGCCGGCCAGGTCGTCGAAGGGCTTGGCCATGAAGCAGGCCTGCATCCCGTGCTTGTGCGCCACGCCTTTCACCAGGCGCTTGTAGCGCACGGCCTGGTCCATGGCGGTGAGGGCGTCGCCATGCTCCAGGGTGATCTCCACCTGGCCGGGGGCGTACTCGGAGATGGCGGTGCGCGCCGGGATGCCCTGGGCCTTGCAGGCGGCATAGAGGTCGGCGAGGAAGGGTTCGATCTGCTCCAGTTCGCGCAGGCCGTAGACCTGGGTGGAGCGCGGCCGGCCGCCGTCGGCGTCCAGCGCCGGTTGCGGGCGGCCGTTGGCGTCGCGCCTGGCGTCCAGCAGGTAGAACTCCAGCTCGCAGGCCATCACCGGGTGGTAGCCGGCGGCCTTCAGCTCGTCGATCACCTTGACCAGCACGTGGCGCGGGTCGGCGATGTCGGCCGGCTTGCCTTCGACCGGGTGCATGCTGACCTGCACCGCGGCGGTGGGGATCTGCCGCCAGGGCAGGCGCACCAGGCTGCCTTCCAGCGGGTAGGCGCGGCAGTCGATGTCGCCGACGTCCCACACCAGCCCGGAATCCTCCACGTCCTCGCCATGCAGGGTGAGGCCGAGGATGGTGCTCGGCAAGGGCCGGCCGGACTCGTACACCGCCAGCAGTTCCTCGCGGTGCAGCAGCTTGCCGCGGGGCACGCCGTTGGCGTCGAGGATGAACAGCTCGACCATCTCGATGTCGGGGTTGGCGGCCAGGAAGGCCTGGGCCTCTTGCACGGGAGCGAATTTCATTGTTGTTCTCGCATAGCGCCGATGGGCGCGCTGATGACCTGCACGGCCGGGCTGCGGCGGGGCAGGCGATGCTATGGCTACGGCTGGACGCGGAGCGTGTGTCGCTTGTGTTCAGCGTAGTGCCGGCGAAGGGCCGGGCGCGGGGCGCCCGTCAGCGTGCGGCGCTATCCGGTGGACGCGCGTGGCGGCAGTGCCAGAGCGCCCAGAAGGCCAGCTCCAGCGGCAGCGAGAGGGGTTGCAGGCGTAGCCAGCGGCAGCGTTCGCGCGGCAGGCGCAGGGGCTCTGCCCGGGGGGCGGAGGCGCTGGCGGCGGCGAAGTGCTGTTGCAGAAGGTGCATGGGTGGCTGCGTGGAGGACGATGCCCGGAGACTGGCACAGGCGATGGGTGCTTTAAATGTGAATTTAATGACCTTTGGTTGAGCGGAATCGAAACCGAATGCGCGCCCGAGCGGGTCCGCGACGGCCGGCACCTGCCGTCGATCCCTTGCGTGCGCTTCGGCTAGGGCCGGCCGTCGCGTTCATCCTGCTTCTGGTAGTGCGCCAGGACCATCCGCGCCGGGATCAGCGCCGCCAGGCCCAATACCCCGCAAAGGGTGATGATGCTCGTGCCGGTGGGGTCGTCCAGGCTGTCGCCCAGGGCCGCCAGGCCAATGGTCAGCAGGATCATCACCAGGCCGAACCATTGCGCCATCTGCGCCCAGCGCAGCAGCATGGCGCGGCGCGCCTCGTGCAGGTGGAAATCCGGGTGGCTGTGGTGCCGCATGCTCGTGTCCTCCTCTTGTTCTCGCACCAGCCTACGCCGCTGAGGGCGTCGGCGGCGGTGGCCGGCCGAGCGGTAGGCCGTCACACCGCCGAAGCGATGAACCCCCGCAGCCACTGGTGCGCCGGGTCGCGGTGCGCGCGTTCGTGCCAGAGCATAGACATCTCGTACCCCGGCACCTCCAGCGGCGCCTCCACCATGCGCAGGCCGCTGTCCGGGCGCACCAGGCGTTGCGGCAGCATGGCCACCAGGTCGGTGCTGGCCAGCACCGGGGCGACGAACTGGAAGTGTGGCACCGACAGCACCACCCGGCGCTCGCGGCCCAGCCCGGCCAGGGCCTTGTCGGTGGGGCCGTGGAAGCCGCCGCCGTCCGGCGAGACGATCACCTGCTCCAGCTGGCAGAACCGATCCAGGCTCGGCCGCCGCTTCAGCCGCGGGTGCCCGGCGCGGCCGACCAGCACGTAGCGTTCCTGGAACAGCGGGCGCCGGCGCAGCCCTTCGGGAGAGTCCTCGGTGGTGTGGAACACCAGGTCGGCGTCGCCCTGTTCCAGTTGCCTGACGATTAGCGCCGGCAGCAGCGGCAACAGCGCCAGGCGCGTGCCCGGCGCCGCCTCGCGCAGGCCGCGCAGGGCCGGCAGCACCACGGTGGCCTCGCTGTAGTCGGAGGCCACCAGGCGCCAGGTGTTGTTCGCGGTGCCGGGGTCGAACGGCTCGCTCGGCGCCACCGCCCGCTCCAGTGCCGCCAGGGCCTGGCGCAGGGGCTCGCGCAGCGCCTCGGCGCGGGCTGTGGGGCGCATGCCGCGGGGGCCGGGCAGCAGCAGCGGGTCGTCGAACAGCTCGCGCAGCCTGGCCAGTTGCACGCTCACCGAGGGCTGGGAGAAGTGCAGGCGCTGCGCGGCGCGGGTGACGTTGTGCTCGGCCAGCAGCACGTCGAGGGTCACCAGCAGGTTCAGGTCCAGGGTGCGCAGATTGGTCATGACTATACCTGGTGTAATGGATATTCATTTCCACTATACCGTGGGCAACGCCATGCTGCGGCCATCCACCTTTTGGAGACCGCCATGAATATCCTCATCGTTTATGCCCACCCCGAACCCCGCTCGCTCAACGGCTCGCTCAAGGACTTCGCCGTGCGCCGCCTGCAGGCCGCCGGCCACCAGGTGCAGGTCTCAGACCTATACGCCATGGGCTGGAAGGCCCCGCTGGATGCCGCCGACAGCCTGGACGGCGCGGCCGCCGGGCGCTTCGACCCCTCCGAGGATTCCCGCCGCGCCTATGCCAGCGGCCGGCAGAGCGCCGACATCGCCGCCGAGCAGGCCAAGCTGCGCTGGGCCGACGCGCTGGTCCTGCAGTTCCCGCTGTGGTGGTTCTCCATGCCGGCCATCCTCAAGGGCTGGGTCGAGCGCGTGTACGCCTATGGCTTCGCCTACGGCGTGGGCGAGCACTCCGATGCGCGCTGGGGCGACCGCTACGGCGAGGGCAGCCTGGCCGGCAAGCGCGCCATGCTGGTGGTCACCACCGGCGGCTGGGAATCGCACTACAGCGCCCGCGGCATCAACGGGCCGATCGACGACCTGCTGTTCCCCATCCACCACGGCATCCTCTACTACCCGGGCTTCGAGGTGTTGCCGGCGTTCCTGGTGTACCGCGCCGGGCGCATGGACGAGTCCCGCTACGCCGCCATCGAGCAGGCCTATGGCGAGCGCCTGGACAGGCTGTTCAGCACCGCGCCCCTCCCGTTCCGCCGGCAGAATGCTGGGGACTACGAGATACCCGCGCTGACCTTGCGTGAGGATATTGCACCTCAGCTGACAGGCTTTGCTGCGCATCTGGGGTGACAGTCTCGATGGGGGCGGTGCACCGCTTTTCGTAGGAGCGAGCTTGCTCGCGAACGGTGCTCACCGGTGACTTCGGTGTTTCGGTCTGGCGCCTTTCCCTCTCCCTAACCCTCTCCCTGAAGGGAGAGGGGACCATTCGGTGCGGTCTGCTTTTCCCGAGTCAGCCGGCAGGCAAGGTGGTTTCCGGCTGAAACCATTCCTCATCTCGGCACGGTCTAGCCCCCTCTCCCTTCAGGGAGAGGGCTGGGGAGAGGGGACCGTGGTCAAGCCCATGCAGCGAAGTGGCCGGTTCACGCCGTTCGCGAGCAAGCTCGCTCCTACGAAAAGCAACTCACACCCCCGCAATTCACTTCAACCGAACCTTGCACGTATCCCGCCTGTCAGAGGTCCGTATCGGAAAAAATACAAAAGGACCACGGACCCATGTTGAAGAGCTGGCGCAATAGCCGCTGGAAGCACTGGCTGGAAGAGCACGACATCGAATTCCGCAGCGGCGTCAGCCGCCTGGGGCGCGGGAAGCGCCTGCTGGTCGAGGCGCCCGGCAGCATCGGCGAGGCGGAGTTCAAGATCTACCGCGACGAGATGCGCATCGGCGCCTTCTCCACCATCCGCGCCACCAGCTTCCACCGCATCTCGCACATCGGCCGCTTCAGCTCCACCGGCCAGCACTGCCGTGTCGGCCTGGCCGCCCGTGCGCACCCGATGGACTGGCTGAGCACCAGCTCGGTGCAGTACGAGCCGGGTGTGTTCGACCGCTACGACACGCCGCGCCAGCGCTACGAAGACACCGACGCCGATACCTGGATCGGCAACGACGCCTTCATCGGCGAGGGGGCGGTGGTGATGAGCGGGGTGAAGGTCCACGATGGCGCCGTGGTGGCGGCCATGTCCGTGGTGACCCGCGACGTGCCGCCTTACGCCATAGTCGCCGGCTCGCCGGCGAAGGTGGTGCGCTACCGCTTCCCGCCGGAAATCTGCGAGCGCCTGCTGGCCAGCCGCTGGTGGGACCTGGCGCCGGCGCAGATCGCCGCCTTGCCGTTGTCGCGCATCGAAGAAGCGTTGGAGCGTGTGGAGGCCCTGCGCGCCAGCGGCGAGGCGCGCCCGCCGGTCTACCCGAACATCGAGATCCGCCGCCAGGGCTGCCGCCTGCTGTCCGAGGGCGCCGGCTAGCCCGGTACGGAGCGGCACCGCTGCGCCGCCCCGTACGGAACGCCCGGGGCGCTCAGCGCCGGTCCTGGGCCAGTTGGTAGAGCTGCCGCGCTTCCGCCGCCATGGGCAGCAGGGCCGAGACCAGGCGGGCCTAGCCCTGCACCAGCGGCATTTCGTCGGGGCAGTCCGCCAGCAGGCACAGCAGGTCTTCCAGGGCCACCAGGCGGCGCTCGGCGGCTTCGAACAGGTGCTGGGCGGGGGCGCCGGCGTCGACGAACAGTACGTCGTCGTGGGGCTGGGCCAGGTTGGTGAGGGGTTGCAGATCAGACATGGCGCACCTCCGGGGCTGGGAGGGCGAAGTACGGATAGTGCATGTTCCATTGCTCCTGAGCGGGATCAAGAGCCGCCTCCCGGAAAAGGGAGGCGGACCGTACGGGGGTAGGATACCGTTGCGAAAGAAGACGGCAGGCCCGAAGGCCTCCCCGGACGGCCCGCCACGGAACGTGAGTGCACACAACGATGGACCGACTGCGCTCACGGCTATGACGCACCACCCTCCGCAACGGGATCCTACCCCCGGCCACAGCAAGGCTGCGGCAGGGCGGAATCTATCCAGCGCCCTCGTAGGACCTCAAGGCGAATTCAGCGTGGGAATTTTTACGTGGGGTAGGGGCGCCGCCCGCGGCGAATCGCTATGCTCGGGGCCATGAACGGCCAGCCTCCACTCCGCCAACCCTGCCCGCCGGGCGCCTGCGATTGCGGGCGCGAGGCGCTGCTGGCCGAGCCCCACGGCGACATCCGCATCCTCCTGCTCACCCGCCAGGAAGAACAGCGCCTGCTGCAGCGCCTGGAGCAGCTCAAGGACCTGGCCGACCTGCAGCACATGCAGCAGCGCATGTACGAGCAGCTCGGCCTGCGCCTGAGCATCGCTCCCGGTTTCAACGAGGTGCGCAGCATGCGCGGCCTGGACATCCGCATCGCCGAGCAGCCCGGCCTGTGCCGCAAGACCCGCCAGGCCATCCCCGCGGCCATCCGCCGGGGCCTGGAGCGCACCCCGGAAATCGCCTGGCGCCTGCTGGATTCCTTCGACCTGCTGGGCGGCAGCCACTAGGCCAGACCTGCGCGGCCGTCGCCGACCGCGTGCATTTTTCCAAGGCTTTGCTAATGTCGTTAACCAGGAGATGGCATTCCTCCTCTAACCGCCCCCCGGCTGATGATGCCTACGCATAACCCTCCATGGGCGGCGTAGGCATTGTTCTGCTGTCCATGGTCTGCCCATGGACAGCGCACATGCCCGACCCATCCCGTTCCGCCGCCTTCCGCACCCTGCTTCCCGCAAGCCGGTACGCCGTGCTGCGCCGCCGCCCGCCGGCGGGGGAGGGTGCGCCATGAAGGGCTACCAGCTGACCTTCTTCACCCAGCAGGACCGCAAGGTCCACCACCAGCCCGTCGCCGAATGGCTGATGGCCGAGGCGCTGCGCCTGGGCGTGCATGGCGCCACCCTGTTGGCCGCCAAGGAGGGGTTCGGCCACCACCACCGGATGCATGCCGCGCGCTTCTTCGAGCTGGCCGACCAGCCCCTGGAGGTGGTGATGATGGTCACCGAGGCGGAAATGCAGCGGATCTTCACGCGCCTGGCCGAGGAACACCTGAAGCTGGTGTACGTGAAGACCCCCGTCGAGTTCGGCGTACTGGGCGAGGACGACGAGCCCGCCAACGGAGGCCGCCATGACTGAGATATGGGCCCAGGCCGCCCTGTGGCTGGGGCTGGCGTTGCTGGCGACGCTGGTGTCGATCTTCCTGCGCATCGCCACGGCGCTGTCGGAGATCGTCGTCGGGACCATCGCCCAGCTGATCATCGGGGCGCTGCTGGGCATGGCGGTGCTGCAGGGCGACGCCAGCTGGATCAAGTTCCTCTCCGGCGCCGGGGCCATCCTGCTGACCTTCCTGGCCGGCGCCGAGCTGGACCCGAAGGTGTTCCGCAGCCACTGGAAGCAGGCCACGGTGATCGGCCTGGTCGGCTTCGTGGTGCCCTTCATCGGCTGCGCGGCGCTGGCGCGCTGGGGCCTGGGCTGGGATGCGCAGGCCAGCTGGCTGGCCGGCATCGCCATGTCCACCACCTCGGTGGCGGTGGTCTACGCGGTGATGCTGGAGCTGGGGCTGAACACCAGCGAGTACGGCAAGATCGTGCTGGCGGCCTGCTTCGTCAACGACCTGGCCACGGTGATCGCCCTGGGGCTGATCTTCGCCCCCTTCACCCTGAGGACCGCCGGTTTCGCCGGCATCCTGGTCCTGGCCGCGCTGCTGCTGCCGTGGATCACCCCGCGCTTCTTCCGGCGCTTCGGCGGCCGCCCCTCGGAACTGGAGGCCAAGTTCCTCATGTTCTGCCTGTTCGCCCTGGGCGCGGCGGCGACCTGGGCCGACAGCGAGGCGGTGCTGCCGGCCTACCTGATCGGCATGGTGCTGGCCGGCACCGTGGGCAAGGACCACGCGCTGATCCGCCGCCTGCGCACCCTGACCTTCGGCCTGCTGACGCCGTTCTACTTCATCCGCGCCGGCTCGCTGGTGTCGCTGCCGGCGCTGGCCGCGGCGCCCGCGGCCTTCGTGTTGCTGCTGCTGGTGAAGATGCTCACCAAGCTGGTGGGCGTGTACCCCACCTGCCTGTTCTACGGCTCGCCGCGCCGGGAAGGGGCCTACACCACCCTGCTGATGTCCACCGGGCTGACCTTCGGCACCATCTCGGCGCTGTTCGGCCTGGCCCACGGGCTGATCGACCAGGGCCAGTACTCGGCGCTGGTGGCCGCGGTGATCGGCAGCGCGGTGGTGCCGACGTTGATCGCCAACGCCTTCTTCCTGCCCCGGCACCTGCTGCCCAGGGACGACCCGGAGGAGGCCGCCGGCCCGCCGGCGCAAGCCCCGCAACCTGCGCACCAAGACGACTTGCGCCCGCAGACGCGGCGCAGAGGAGGTGAAGCATGATCAAGCGCATCCTGGTGGCCTACGACGCTTCCACGGCGGCGGAGCTGGCCCTGAACTTCGCCAACGACCTGGCCGAGCGCTTCGGCGCCAGCCTGCACATCCTCTCGGTGGCGCAACCGCCGGAGTTCGGCGACGAGGTGGAGACCGAGGCGGTGATCGAGCGCTCCCGCACGCACTTCCACCACGCCTTCAAGCTGCTGGGCTACAGCCGCATGCCGGTGGAGGAGCGGCCGACCACCCACGTCTCGGTGGGGCGCCCGGCCGAGCAGATCGTGCGCTACGCCGAGGAGCACCACATCGACCACATCGTCATCGGCCACCGCGGCCACTCGGGGTTCGAGCGCTGGCTGCTGGGCTCGGTGGCGCGCCAGGTGATCGACCACGCGCCCTGCGCGGTCACGGTCATCCGCGGCTGAGCGGCCGGAGGAGGAAACGACATGCTGCAGATCGACATTCCCGGCGTGGGCAGCTTGCAGTTGAAACACATGATCTGCGACTACAACGGCACCCTGGCCGTGGATGGCCGGCTGATCGACGGGGTGGCCGAGCGCCTGGAGGTGCTCGGCCGGAAACTGGCCCTGCACGTGGTCACCGGCGACACCTTCGGCAGCGCCGAGGCGGAACTGGCGGCGCTGGAGGTGAACCTGCTGGTGCTGTCCGAGAAGGACCAGGCCATTTCCAAGGAGGACTACCTGCGCACCCTGGGCCTGCACGGCGTGGTGGCCATCGGCAACGGCAGCAACGACCGCTACATGCTGCAGCAGTCGGCCCTGGGCATCGCGGTGATCGGCCCGGAGGGCGCCTCCTCGGTGGCCATCGGCTCGGCGGACCTGGTCGCCCTGGACATCCTCAGCGCCCTGGATATGCTGAGCCACCCGCAGCGCATCATTGCCAGCCTGCGCTGCTGAACCTGACAGGAGTAGGACGATGACAAGGATCATTCTGACCCGCCACGGCCACGTGGACTGGATCGCCCCGGAGCGCTTCCGCGGCCGCGCCGAACTGCCGCTGTCGGCGCTGGGCCGGCGCCAGGCCGAGGCGGTGGCCCGGCGCATCGCGGAAAGCTGGCAGCCGGTGGCGATCTACACCAGCCCGCTGTCGCGCTGCATCGACACCGGCGCCGCCATCGCCCGCGCCACCGGTGCCCCGGCGCAGGCCCTGGAAGGCCTGGCCGACACCGACTACGGCCAGTGGCAGGGCCTGACCCATGACGAAGTGCGCGCCCGCTGGCCGGAGGAGCACCGCATCTGGCTGGAGGCGCCGGACCTGGCGGCCATCCCCGATGGCGAGAGCCTGGCCGACGTGCTGGCCAGGGGTACCCGTGTGTTGCGCGAGGTGTTGCGGCAACATGCCGGGCAGACCCTGGTGCTGGTGGGGCACGACAGCATCAACCGCGTCCTGCTGCTGCAGGCGCTGGGGTTGCCGTTGGCGCGCTACTGGCGGCTGAAGCAGGAGCCTTGCTGCGTCAACGAACTGGTCGTGGAGGATGACGTCTTCACGCTGCACCGGCTCAACGAGACCTACCATCTGACCGGGGTGACGGCTGAGGGGTGAGGCCGTTTTCAACGACGGATAATCGCGGACGGAGTCCGCTCCTACGGTTCCAGGACGCACGGCTTTTCGTAGGAGCGAGCTTGCTCGCGAACGGTGCTCACCTGTGACTGCGGTGTTTTGGCTGGACGCCTTTCCCTCTCCCTAACCCTCGGCTGCGCGCCCCGCCCCGAAGGGAGAGGGGACTGTTCGGAGCGGTCTGGTTTTCCCGAGTTAGCCGGCAAGCAAGGTGGTTTCCGGCTGAAACCATTCCTTATCTCGGCACGGACTAGCCCCCTCTCCCTTCAGGGAGAGGGCTGGGGAGAGGGGCTCTTAAACCCGGCACCTACGGCACCGGGAAACACCGTTCGCGAGCAAGCTCGCTCCTACGAAGAGCACCTCGGCGGTTCCAGGGAGCCTCGGGCGTAGGAGCGG
>NZ_QGSL01000107.1:1590619-1598178 GCF_003176655.1 Pseudomonas sp. RW407
CCCACGCCCACCTCCTGCAGGTTGACGCTGAACGTCTCATTCATGCCGGGCAGCCCCTCTCCCGCTTGCGGGAGAGGGTTGGGGAGAGGGAGCGGAGCCAAGCCGATACGCCGAAGTCACGGGTGAATCCAATTCGCGAGCAAGCTCGCTCCTACGGGTGGCACCCGCTCTTGCCTGCAGCTTGCAGCCTGCCGCCTGCAATGACGTAGACGTTATCCGCCCTACGGTGCCTCCCCGAACTCCGTCCGCGATACCGCCGGCCAGGCCGGCGCCAAGCGCCATCAGCCCCATGAATCCCCCGCCCTCCATTCCGCTGATTGCGCCACAAGGCCCGTCCCAGAGCCTCTCCGGCGCCCATCCATCAGCCTTTGGTACGAATCTCCAGCGCCCTCGCCGGCAGTTTCTCCACGCCGCAAATTCCGGACAGTTCATACCCCGGTACCAGCCTCACCATGCCTGCAAAACAATAAGGAGACACTTGCAGTGCAAACCCCCTGGACCCGCTCATACCCTGCCGGCGTACGCTGGGACAACGACCTCTCCGGCCTCAGCGTGCTGGACATGCTCGACGATTCCGTGCGCCGCTGGCCGGACCGCCCGGCCATCGACTTCATGGGGCGCAAGGTCGCCTACCGCGAGTTCGCCGCGCTGATCGACCACGCCGCCAAGGGCCTGCAGGACCTGGGGGTCGGCCCCGGCGTCCACGTCGGCCTCTACCTGCCCAACGTGCCGCAGTACGCCATCGCCTTCTTCGCCATCCTGCGCGCCGGCGGCACCGTGGTGAACTACTCGCCGCTGGATGCCGGCGACGTGCTGGCGCACAAGATCGAGGACAGCCGCACCGACATCCTCGTCACCCTCGACCTGAACAGCCTCTACCCGCTGATGGAACGCCTGCTCCAGAGCACCCGCCTGCACACCCTGGTGGTGGGCTCGCTGGGCGACTTCGGCGCGCAGCCGCGGGAGACCCGCGCCCGCCTGCAGCAGGAAGGCCAGCTCGCCCAGGTGCTCTACAGCGAACAGTGCCTGCCCTTCGAGCAACTGCTGGACAACGACGGCAACTGGCAGCCCCACCCGCTGCCGCCGCTGGACCAGGCCCTGGCCGTGCTGCAGTACACCGGCGGCACCACCGGCCTGCCCAAGGGCGCCATGCTGACCCACGCCAACCTCGGCGCCGCCGCGGCCCAGGTGGCGATGATCAACGTCGACAACGACCGGCGCCTGCACGAGGGCCGCGAAAGCATCCTGGTGGTGCTGCCGCTGTTCCACATCTATGCCCTGGTCGGCTGCCTGCTGTTCCCGGTGGCGGTCGGCGCCGAGATGCGCCTGCACGTGCGCTTCGACGCCGGCGCGGTGCTGCGCGACATCCACGACAACCGGGTGAGCTGCTTCCCCGGCGTGCCGACCATGTTCACCGCCCTGCTCAGCCACCCGCAGGTGGGCGAGTACGACCTGCGCTGCCTGAAGATCTGCGCCTCGGGCGGCGCGCCGCTGCCGGTGGAGCTGATGCAGCAGTTCAAGGCCCTGACCGGTTGCCAGATCACCGAGGGCTGGGGCATGACCGAGACCTGCACCGGCGGCACCTTCACCCCGGCCGAGCGGCCCAGGGCCGGCTCCTGCGGCATCCCGCACATCGGCGTGGACATCTGCTTCCTCGACCTCGACGCCCCCGAACGCAAGGTGCCGCTGGGGCAGAACGGCGAGCTGGCCATCCGCGGGCCGAACATCATGCGCGGCTACTGGAACGCCCCCCAGGCCAGCGCCGAAGCCTTCACCGCCGACGGCTACTTCCGCACCGGCGACGTCGGCTACATGGACGAGGACGGCTACATCCACATCGTCGACCGTACCAAGGACATGCTCCTGTGCGGCGGCTACAACGTCTACCCGCGGGTGATCGAGGAAGCCATCTACGCCCACCCGGCGGTGGAGGAAGTCATGGTCCTGGGCATTCCCGACGCCTACCGCGGCCAGTCGCCCAAGGCCTACGTCAAGCTGCGCGCCGGCCATGCCCCCTTCGACCTCGACGGGCTCAAGGCCTTCCTCAAGGACCGCCTGGGCAAGCACGAGATGGTGCAGGCCCTGGAAATCCGCGCCGAACTGCCCAAGACCGCCGTGGGCAAGCTCTCCAAGAAGCTGCTGAAGGACGAGATCGCAGCTGCCCAATCACCCAGCAACACCTGACCCGTACCCCCGTACAAGGACACCGTCATGCCCTCGATCTTCCCCGCCTCCATCACCGCGCCCTTCCGCCGGCACCCCGTGGAGCGCCGCCCGTCCCCCCTGCTCTGGGCGCTGGAATCGCGCGCCCTGCTGGAATGGGCCTCGATCCCGGCCGCCATGCCCTGGCTGCTGCTCAACGTGCCGCGCGGCGATGGCCACAGCGTGCTGGTGCTGCCCGGGCTGATGGCCAACGACTACTCCACGCTGCCGCTGCGGCGCTTCCTCGCCAGCCGCGGCTACGACGTCCATGGCTGGGGCCAGGGCCTCAACCGCGGGCCCGGCGAAGGCGTGGTGGACAGGCTGCTGGCCCAGCTGCAGCAGTTGCACGAGGATTCGGGACGCAAGGTCAGCCTCGTCGGCTGGAGCCTGGGCGGCATCTTCGCCCGCGAACTCGCCCGCGCCCTGCCGGGCAGCGTGCGCCAGGTGATCACCCTCGGCAGCCCGCTGTACGGCCCGCCGCAGAGCAGCACCAACGCCTGGGAGCTGTACCGCCTGGTGCGCAGCTTCAAGCGCGACAGCGAGGAGCGTGGCGAAGAGGCGCCGCCGGTGCCCACCACCTCCATCTACAGCCGCGGCGACGGCATCGTCGGCTGGGGCGGCAGCGTGGAACGGCGCGGCCGCCTGACCGACAACATCGAGGTCAACTGCGCCAGCCACATCGGCCTGGGCGTGCACCCGCTGGTCTGGTACGCCATCGGCGACCGCCTGGCGCAACCGGAGGAGCAGTGGCGGCAGTTCCGCCCGCGCGGCCTCAAGCGCGCCCTGTTCCCCTTCCGCGCGCCGAAACGATGAGGAACTGAACCGCCCGCCGCAACGGGCCTTGCGAGCAATTTCCCAGCAACGACAAGAACAAGGTTGGTGACGCGATGAAACATCTGAGCGGGATGGACGCCATATTCCTGCATATGGAATCGGCCGAGATGCCCACGCACATTGGTTCGCTCCATGTGCTGCAACTGCCTGAAGGCTACGAAGGCGACTTCTACGAAGAGGTCAAGCGGTACCTGGCCGGGCGCCTGCACCTGGCGACGGTCTTCACCCGCAAGCTGGCGTTCATGCCCTTCGACTTGTCGGACCCGGTCTGGGTCGAGGACGAACACCTGGACCTGGAGCACCACATCCGCCACATCACCCTGCCCAAGCCGGGCAGCAACCGCCAGTTGCAGCAGGTGGTCGCCCGCGCCCACTCGAGCCTGATGGACCGCAGCCGGCCGCTGTGGGAAATCACCATCATCGACGGCCTGCGCAGCGGCGAAGTGGCGCTGTACGCCAAGGTCCACCATGCCAACGTCGACGGCCAGGCCGGCATCGAGCTGGTCCGCGCGCTGTTCGACGACCTGCCCAGCGGCCGCGTCATCCCGCCGGCGCCGCCGCGGCTGCGGCGCAACCCGTACCAGCTCGGCGTCGCCGAACTGGCCGGGGCGGCCATCGGCAACGCCGGCCGGCAGTACGTCAAGCTGGCCCGGATGCTGCCGGACATACTGCGCGCCGGCCGCAGCCTGCTGCCGGTGGTGGGCGACAGCAGCCTGCGCAACTGGCGCAACCTCGACCCGCGCAAGCTGCTGGCCCCGCGCACCCCGCTGAACGTGGCCATCACCAACCAGCGCAGCTTCGCCGGGCGCACCGTGCCGCTGGCGGAGATCAAGGAAATGGCGCGCCAGCTGGAAGTGAGCTTCAACGACGTGGTCATGGCCACCGTCTCCGGCGCCCTGCGCCGCTACCTCAAGGCCAGCGGCGAGCTGCCGGAGAAGCCCCTGACCGCCGCGGCGCCGGTGAGCCTGCGCGCCCCCGGCGACGACACCGCCAACAACCAGGTGAGCATGCTGGCCATCGACCTGGCCACCAACGAGGCCGACCCGCTGGAGCGCCTGCGCCGCATCAACGCCTCCTCGACGCAGCGCAAGGAGGCGATGAACCGCTTCCGCTCGGCCATCCCCATGGACTTCCCGATCTTCGCCGCGCCCTGGCTGCTCTCCGGCCTGGCCGCCATGTACGGCCGCTCGCGCCTGGCCAACTGGATGCCGCCGCCGGCCAACCTGGTGATCTCCAACGTCACCGGCATTCCCATGCAGCTGTACTTCGCCGGCGCCAAGGTGCTGTGCTACTACCCGGTGTCCATCCCCAGCCATGGCATGGCCCTGAACGTCACCGTGACCAGCTACCACGACCGCCTGGACTACGGCCTGATCGCCTGCCGCCGCGCCCTGCCCGACCTCAACGACCTGGGCGACCACCTGCTGGCCGAGCACCGCCGCCTGCTCGAACTGGCGCGCGACAAGGCCGCCGTGGCGACGACGCAAGGCAAGGCAAGCGACACTCCCGCCGGGCCGAAACGCCCCCGCAGCGCCCCCAGGGCCGCCACCGCCAAGCAGGGCGACGCCCGGGGCAAACCGGCCGCCAAGGCCGGCCACCCCGTCAAGGCGCTGCCCAAGGCCAGGCCGGCCACCCCGCCGCGGCGCAAGGTGAACGGCGCCGCGGCGCAACAGCCCAGCCCCGCGCCGCAGCCGGCAGCGGTCGAAACCACCCAGGTCCAGTAGTCCCGGCGCCGGTCCGCCGCGCGGCGGCCCCACAAGGGCCAGACGCGGCGGCCGGCACCCCGTGGTCGACCTCCCCCGGAGCCTCGCATGTCCACACTCATCAGCGCGCCCGCGGCGGCGCAAAGCGGCCTGGCGCCCCACGGCAACGTCGAAGCCGTCTACGCCAGGATCACCCGCCGCCTCATCCCCTTCCTGTTCATCTGCTACCTGCTGAACTTCATCGACCGTGCGAACATCGGCTTCGCCCAGTTGCAGATGAAGACCTCGCTGGGCTTCAGCGATGCCGTCTACGGCCTGGGCGCAGCCATGTTCTTCGTCGGCTACGTGCTCTTCGAAGTGCCCAGCAACATGCTCCTGCAGCGTATCGGCGCGCGCCTGACCATCATGCGCATCATGCTGCTCTGGGGCCTGGCCTCCAGCGCCACGCTGCTGGTCACCACGCCCACCCAGTTCTACCTGGTGCGCTTCCTGCTCGGGGTGTTCGAGGCCGGCTTCTTCCCCGGCATCGTCCTCTACCTCACCTTCTGGTACCCGCCGCAGCGCCGCGCCCGGGTGCTGGCGCTGTTCTGCATGGCCCAGGTGGCCGCGGCCTTCATCACCAGCCCGGTGTCGGGCTGGATCCTGAAGAACATGCACGGGCTGCACGGCTGGGAAGGCTGGCAGTGGATGTTCTTCATCGAAGGCATGCCCACGGTGCTGCTCGGCCTGCTGGTGCTGTGGCTGCTGCCCAATGGCCCGCAGGACGCCAGGTGGCTGAGCGCGGACGAGCGCGAGCTGCTGCGCCAGGGCCTGCAGGGCACGGCCAGCGACAGCGAGGCCAGCGACGGCCACGGCAAGGGCGCGCTGGCCGCGGTGCTGCGCGACCCACGCATCTACCTGCTGGCCTTCGGCGCCTTCGTCTCCGGCTGCGCCGGCTACTTCCTGGCCTTCTGGACACCGACCATCATCCGCGAGCTGGGCGTGGCCGACCTGCAGATGGTCGGCCTGTACGCGGTCATCCCCAACGTCTTCGCGCTGTTCGCCATGTTCTGGTACGGCCGCCGCTCCGACCGCCGCAACGAACAGCGCCTGCACTGGACCGCAGCCTTCATGGCCGCCAGCGCCGGCTTCCTGCTGCTGGCCTGGGCCATCGGCAACGGCAGCCTGGCCTGGACGCTGGTCGCCATCACCGCCGGCGGCTCGGCCCTGGTGGCGGCCACCCCGGTGTTCTGGGCCATGGTCACCCGCTACCTGGAGCGCGAGCGCGCCGCCGTCGGCATCGCCCTGGTCAACACCCTGGCCAGCGTCGCCGGCATCAGCCCGGCCGTGGTCGGCGCCATCAAGGCCCGCACCGGCAGCCTGGACGACGCCATCTACCTGCTCTGCGCGCTGTTCGTGATCGCCGCCCTGGCCATGGCGCTGGGCATGCGCAAGGCCCTGGCGAACACCGAACAGCCGGCCTGAACCCCGAGGAGACACCCGTGAGCAACCCTTCCGAATACTTCGCCCAGGACTATCGCCAGGCCCGCCGGCAGTTCCTCGCCCGCGCCCACGCCGCGGGCCTCGAGGCCAGCAGTCACGTCCACCCCCTGCCCGGCCGCGACGGCGAGCAACTGGCCATGGACGTGGCCCGCTTCGGCGCCGCCGACGCCCAGGCCCTGCTCATCGTCAGCAGCGCCTGCCATGGCGTCGAGGGCTTCTGCGGCTCCGGCGTGCAGAACGCCCTGCTCGACGACCCGGGCTTCCACCAGCGGGCGAAGGCCGCCGGCGTGGCGGTGCTGTACATCCACGGCATCAACCCCTGGGGCTTCTCCTGGTGGCGCCGCTGGACCCACGAGAACGTCGACCTGAACCGCAACTTCCAGGACTTCGCCGGGCCCCTGCCCGCCAACCCGGGCTACGACGCACTCGCCCGGGCCCTGGTGCCGGACACCTGGCCGGCCCCCGAGGCCGACGAAGCGCTCTACGCCTACCTCGCCGAACACGGCCCGCGGGCCATACAGCAGGCCGTCAGCGGCGGCCAGTACAAGCACCCCGACGGCCTGTTCTACGGCGGCAACGCGCCAACCTGGAGCAACCTCGCCCTGCGCGCGATACTGGGTGAACACGCCAGCCGCTGCGCGCGCCTGGGCTGGATCGACCTGCACACCGCCCTGGGCCCCTGCGGCCACGGCGAGCGCATCGCCCACGCCCGCCCCGGCGACGCCGCCGGCCTGGCCCGGGCCCGCGCCTGGTGGGGCGCGGACGTGACCTCGCTGTACGAGGACGGCTGCGTGTCCGCCGAACTGGCCGGCAACATGTGGCACCTGGCCTACCAGGCATGCCCCCAGGCCGAATACACCGGCATCGGCCTGGAGTACGGCACCCTGCCGTCGGAGGACGTGCTGATGGCCCTGCGCGCCGACCAGTGGCTGAGCAACCACCCCGAAACCGACGCCGCCACCGCCGCGGCCATCAAGCAGCGCCTGCGCGACGCCTTCTACGTCGACACCGACCACTGGAAGCGGCGCGTCGTCGAACAGGCGCTGGACGCCGCCTTCCAGGCCCTGGACGGCCTGGCCGGCCAACCGGGAGCCCGCCCATGAACGATTCGCTGCACCTGCTCGACGCCACCGCCCAGGCGCAACTGGTCACCCGTGGCGAAGTCACCCCGCTGGAGCTGGTGGACGCCGCCATCGCCCGCATCGAACGGCACGACCCAGCGCTCAACGCGGTGATCTGGCGCCAGTTCGAACAGGCCCGCGCACGGGCCCGCGGCCCGTTGCCCGGCGGCCCCTTCCGCGGCGTGCCCTTCCTGCTCAAGGACCTGGCCGGCGGCGC
>NZ_QGSL01000107.1:1598188-1612209 GCF_003176655.1 Pseudomonas sp. RW407
CCCGCGGCGTACAAGTGACCCGGCGGTTCCTTCCCATGCCGGCGCCACGCCAGGAGGTTTCCATGCCCATCGCCCAGCCTTCACAGCCCACCCAAGCCACCGACGAGCACTGGGTCGAGGCCCTTCCCGACGGCAGCCACGTGCTGATCCGGCCGTTGCGCGCGGAGGACCGCCAGCGCGAGGCGGACTTCATCGCCCGGCTGTCGCCGGAAGCGCGGCACTTCCGCTTCCTCTGCAGCATGCGCGAGGTCAGCCCGGCGCTGCTCGACCAGTTGATGGCGGTGGACTTCCACGACAGCGTCGCCTACGTCGCCCTGGTGCACCAGGATGGCGAGCTGGTGGAGGTGGGCGTCAGCCGCTACGCCCGCGGCGCCGACGCCGGCCAGTGCGAGTGCGCGGTGACGGTGGCCGACGACTGGCGGCACCGCGGCCTGGCGGCGGCCCTGATGCGCCACCTGATCGAGACCGCCCGGCGCAACGGCATGACGCAGATGTACTCGATCGATTCAGCGGCCAACGCCCCGATGCACGAGCTGGTGCGCTTCCTCGGCTTCAGCAGCCATCAGGACCCGGACGACCCGACGCAGACGATCCACACCCTGCAACTGCAGCCGGCGACCTGAGGCGGGGAGGCAGCCATGCACATCCAACTGCTGTGCACCAGCGACGGGCGCTGCTATGTCCAGCTCGACCAGATCCGCGTGCCTTTCCAGGGCGCGGAGCAGGCCCGGGATTACCTGGCGTGCCTGCAGCAGCGCATCGCCGCGCCCCACGTGCTGGCCGAGGCGCAACGCCGCGACGCCGAGAAGCGCCAGGCCGGCTGAGCCTGCCCGCGGCCCACGGGCACTGTGCCCTGGGCCCTCCCGGCCGCCCACGCGGGGCGGCCGTGCGCCTGGCATTCAGGGGCGTATCGCCAGGATGCTGGAGTGCACCCGGTACAGCGCCTGCTCGGTGGTGCTGCCGACGATCTTCGCCAGCCCGGCGTGGTAGAGGGTGCCCATGACCACGACGTCGATCCGGTAGTCGTCGGCGAACTCGGCGATGACCCGGTTGGCCGCGCCCTTGATCAGGTGCAGGCACTTCTGCTCGATGCCGAAGCGCTCGCCCAGGCGCTGCATGCGCTCGGTGGCGCGGCCGCTCATCTGTTCCTGGATCTCGCTGGTCCAGGCCACCGGCCCCACGGCATAGGCGAGGAAGCTGCTGCTCAGGTCGTAGGCCTGCAGCAGGTGCAGCTCGGCATCGCATTGCCGCGCCAGCTGCTGGGCCGACTCGACGATGCGCGCGTTCAACTCGTCGACCCGGGTGTCGTCCTGGGACAGGTCCAGCGCCGCCGCCACCTTGCGCGGCAGCGGATGCTCGGCGTGGCTCACCAGGTGCAGCGGCACCGGGCACTGGCGCAACAGTTGCCAGTCCAGCGGCGTCATCAGTGCCCGGCTGACGGCCGTTTCGTAGTGCACGTCCTTGACCAGCAGGTCGAAACCGCGCTCGCGCACCAGGCGCAGGATTTCCTGCAGCGGGTCGTCGCTCCAGATCGCCTCGGCGCTGGCCTCGATGCCGCGGCCGCGCAGCAACGCCACCTGGTCGTCGAGCCAGCCCTGGTGGTGCTCCTGGATCGTCCGCCGGGCGCGTTGCTGCAGTTCGTAGTCGAGGGTGTTCAGGGCTGGCGCCAGGCTGTCCGGCATCAGCATGTGCAGGCTGGCGCCGGCGGAGCCGGCCAGGGCCTGGGCGCGGGCCATGGCGGCGGAATAGTGCAGGTGGGTGTCGCAGATCAGGAGCAGGCGCGAATAGGCGTTCATGGCAGTCTCCGCAGCGGCGCCCACGCCTACCGGGCGCGGGCTGGGTGGGTGTGAGCCTGGGCCGGGGCCGGCAGGGGCACTTTGATGCGCATCAAGAACGGTGGTGGAGAGGGGCCGGCAGCCGGTCGAAACGGACCACCGGCCCTTCCGCGGGCGCCTGCCCCGGGGGGAGCGACGGCAGGCGCTCGCTGCGCAGCCAGACGCGCGTTGCCGGTACCCCGCTGCGCAGGCAGGCCTGTGCCGCGCTGCGGCCGAGAAAGTCGGAGGTGGCGCAGAACACCACGTCGGGCAGCCGCTCCAGCAACTGTCGGTGCAGGCGCTCCAACAGGCAGGCCCCGTGCACCTTTTCGTCGAGCAGGCCCAGGGAGTGCAAAGAGCGGCGGCACTCCGGGGGCAGGCCTGCCAGGCTGGCCGCATCCGCGATCAGGTCCAGGTGCAGCCCGGGCATCCAGCAGGCCAGCTCGTCGATCGCCGCGACTACCGACAGCAGGCCGCTGCCGCTGGCCAGCACCAGCACCTTGCCAGCGCGCAGGGGGAGGGGCCAGCCGATGCCCAGCGGGCCCTGGTAGTCCAGCCAGCCCTCGGTGGCGGTGAACCGGCCGGGATGGCTGGCGCTGACGATGAAAGGTCCGTGGTGCTCCGGCAGGCTGATGTAGCTGTACGGCTGCAGCGTCCCGCCATGGGGGCCGAGCAGGCAGTACTGGCCGGGAATGACGGCGCTGCCTTCGTCATCCTCAAGCGCCAGGCGCAGGCATTGCCCCGTGCCCGGCACGCAAAGCACCTCCAGTAGCCGTACCCGTTCCATTGCGCGCCCCCTTGCCGAGGTCGATGACGCGTGGCTTCCCGGTCCAGGCTAGGCGTCGCGGGCCGCGCCGCCTTGACCGCCATCAAGTTCTGCGCCGCGGGGGCCGCGGCCGGCGTTTTGACCGGGATCAAGGACAGCGCCCGCGGCAGTCGCAGAATCGATTCGCCCCATTTCCGAGGCGTTTTCATCTTGCGGAGGAATTCCCCATGTCCGACCCCGCCAAGCAAGTCCCCATCACGCCGTCCGCCAACCAGCCCGCCAAGGCGCCAGCCCCCGCTGCCGGGCCCTTCGACACCCTGCGACGGCAGATCGACAGCCTGTTCGACGACTTCGGCCGCACGCCGCTGCGCCTGCCCTTCGGCCACAGCGCCTTCGACGTGGAGCCGTTCTGGCGGCGCGAGCCCTTCGCCCGCGGCCTGCCCGCGGTGGACGTCAGCGAGCAGGCCGAGGAATACCGCATCAGCGCCGAGCTGCCCGGCATGGATGAGAAGGACATCGAGGTCAAGCTGGCCAATGGCAACCTGGTCATCAAGGGCGAGAAGAAGGAAGAGAAGGACGAGCAGCGCAAGGAATACCACTTGTCGGAACGCCACTACGGCAGTTTCGAGCGGGTGTTCCGGCTGCCCAGGGAGGTCGACCCCGAGAAGGTCCACGCGCAGTTCGCCAAGGGCGTGCTGCAGGTGCACCTGCCCAAGCGCGCCGAGGCGGTCCATCCGGAGAAAATCATCCCGGTGAAGGCCAACGATTGACGCATCCGGGCGCGCCTGGCGGCAGGCGCGCCCCTTCGTCGAGGGGCGAAGCGCGGCATGGCGAAACGGCTATAGTGGGAAAATCCCCTTCCTGTCGGAGGTCCCGCCATGTCCGACGCTCATCGCTCCACGCCGCACCTGCAGGTCAATTGCCAGGCGTGCTCGTTGAGCCGTCTGTGCCTGCCGGCCAGCCTCAGCGACGGCGAAGTCGAAGAACTGGACCGCATCGTCCGGCGCAGCCGCCCGCTGCAGAAGGGCGAGTACCTGTTCCGCGCCGACGAGCCGATGCAGCACGTGTTCGCCGTGCGTTCCGGGGCGCTGAAGAGCTACCTGCTCGACGCCAACGGCGGCGAACAGGTGACCGGCTTCGTGCTGCCCGGCGAGATGCTGGGGCTGGATGCCATCGGCTCGCCGCGTTTTCCGGGCTATGCGGTGGCGCTGGAGGTTTCCCTGGTGTGCAGCATCGGCCTGGAACAGCTGGAGGACCTTTCCGGGCGCATCCCCGGCCTGCGCCACCAACTGCTGCATATCCTCAGCCAGAGCATCCAGGGCGAGCACGCGCACATCCGCTGCAGCCGCGAGCGCGCCGAACAGCGCCTGGCCGGCTTCCTCCTCGGCCTGTCGGCCCGCTACCACCAGCGCGGCCTGTCGCAGGAGCGCTTCACCCTGCCGATGAGCCGCGGCGACATCGGCAACTACCTGGACCTCACCATGGAGACGGTCAGCCGGCTGTTCACCCGTTTCGTCCAGACCGGCCTGATCGAATGCCACGGCCGCGAGGTGCGCCTGCTGGATCGCCAGGGCCTGTGCCGGATGAGCGGCCTGGAAACGCAGCAGGAACGCGCATCGCGCTGACCGGGCCGTTCATCCGCTGGCCGGGGCGCGGGGGCCGGGGGCGGCGCCAATCTGATCGAGATCAAGGTGGGCCCGTTGCGCCGCGCCCATGGTGCAAGGCAAGCGAATGTCCGCTTGCCCGCAGAGGAGACGCACCATGGCCATCGGCGAATACTGCAACCGCGACGTCGTCATCGCGGCGCCCACCGTATCCATCCTGACCGCCGCCCAGTTGATGAGCCAGTACCACGTCGGCGACCTGGTGCTCGCCGAGCAGGTCGAGCGCGAGCGCTACCGGCCCGTGGGCATCATCACCGACCGCGACATCGTGCTGGAGGTCGTCGCCAACAACGAACCGGAGCCGGGCAGCATCCAGGCCGGCGACATCCAGTTGCGCAACCTGATCACCGTGAAGGAAAGCGACGACCTGTTCGATGTCATCACCCGCATGCGCCAGGCCGGCGTACGGCGGATGCCGGTGGTCGACGACGAGGGGATGCTGGTGGGGATCGTCTCGGCGGACGACCTGCTCGGCGTGCTGGCCGACAACCTGCGCGACCTCTCGCGGCTGGTGGGGTTCCAGAACCTGCGCGAAGAGGGCGAGCGCGAAGAGGATTACTAGGCCCCCTGGGTCAGGTGGCTGCCATGAGTGACGCAAGACTTCCCTTCGTCGACCGCGCCGATGCCGGCCGGGCCCTGGCGCGGCTGCTGCAGGCCCGCCGGGGCGACCCCGGGGTGATAGTGCTGGCCCTGCCGCGTGGTGGGGTGCCAGTCGGCTATGAGGTGGCCAATGAACTGGATGTGGCCCTGGACCTGCTGATCGTGCGCAAGCTCGGCGTGCCTTCGTACCCGGAACTGGCCATGGGCGCCATCGCCAGCGGTGGCGTGCGGGTGCTGAATGAGGACGTGCTGCGGACATATGGCGTCGACGCGCGTGCCCTGGAGGCGGTGGAGCACCGGGAAAGCGCCGAGCTGCACAGGCGCGAGCGCGCCTACCGCGGGCAGCGGCCCGTGCCGCAACTGCGTGGCCGGCAGGTGATATTGGTCGACGACGGCCTGGCCACGGGCGCCACCATGCTGTCCGCCGTGCGGGCGGTACGCCGCCAGGCGCCCGCGGGCATAGTCGTCGCCGTTCCCGTGGCGCCGGCGGAGGTGCTGGCGGAGCTGCGCGACGAGGTCGACGAGGTGGTCTGCCCGTTCACCCCGGAGCCGTTCAGCGCCATCGGCCGCTGGTACCTGGACTTCTCCCAGACCAGCGACGCCGAGGTGGTCGACCTGCTGCAGCGGGCCTGGCAGCGGGAGGCGGGCGGAGCCTAGCGTCCGTCAGGTGCGGCGCCGGCCATGGCGGAGCACGTCGATGCGCAGCTCCGCCTCGTAGGGCGGCACGTTGCATTCGACGATGTCGTCCGGCGCCACCTGCAGATGCACCCCCACCACGTCGGCATGCACCGGCTGGCGGCTCACGCAGCGGTCGACCAGCACGGCGGCCAGGACGTGGCGCGCGCCGAGTTGCGCAAGGTACGCGCAGGCGCGCAGCAGCGAGTGCCCCTCGTAGAGCACGTCGTCCACGACCAGCAGCGTGGTGCGGCCGAGGTCCATGCCGGCCAGTTGCGGGTTTTCCGTGAGCGCCGTCTCCGGGTGCAGCAGGCTCAGGTCGTCGGCGTAGCGTTTCACCTTCAGGGCGTGGACGGGCAGCGGCGTGTGCCCGCAGTGCTGCACCAGGTGTTCCTGCAGCCGCCGCGCCAGGGGTTCGCCACGCCGCAGGATGCCGACCAGGGCGCTGTCGCCCGGGGGCAGCAGCGGGGCGGCCCTGCGCGCCATTTCCAGGAGCACCGCATCCAGCTCCCGGGCGTCGTACAGGGTCAGGCGTTGCGCATCGTTCGGGTTCGCCATGGGGCCTCCGGGCAATAGTGGGGCAGGGCCCATGGGCTGGGGCTGCCATGGCATCTACCATCCCGCGTCGGACGATGGACGAATTTGATCCAACGCAAATCCTGCGCCTGCCGGGCGCCGGAAACTCGTTGGTGGCGCTTCCATCGAGCCGGAAGCGGTTGCCCCTGCCTTCCGGCGCGCGGCCGGACAATCACGAGGTGCGATATGAGTCAGCTACGCAAGCTCCTGTTCGTGACCCATCCCGAGCAACATCATTCTCCCGGCCTGCAGCGCGCGCTCGCCCTGGCATCGGCCTGCGACGCGGCCCTTCACGTGCTCGTCTACGTGGAGCCCTTCGCGACCTTCCTGCTGGACCGCAAGGTCATGGAGCAGGCACGCGAAAGCATGCTGCAGGCCCAGCGCCAAGCCTGGGAAAGCGAATGCGCGGCCCAGCGGGGGCGGGGGCTGGAGGTCACGGCCTCGGTCGTGGCAGCGGGCAACCTGCGCGAGGAGATGCTCCAGGACATCCGCGAGATGCAGCCGGACATGGTGATCAAGGACGTGCGGCACGAGCCAGCGCTCAAGCGTTCCTTCGTCACCCCCCTGGACTGGCACCTGCTGCGGGAGTGCCCGGCGCCGCTGCTGCTGGTCAACGACATCCGCCAGCCCCTGCCGCGCCGGATAGTCGCGGCGGTCGACCCGTCCGACCCGCAGACCCAGCTCAGCGACATCAACGACAGGGTCATCTCGGCCGCCAATGGCCTGGCCCTGCAATGCAACGCGGAGCTGCACCTGCTGTTCATCTACGACTGCATGCCGGCCTACATGGCCAATGGCGGCGAGGGCGGCGTGGCCTGGGTCGACCTGGTCGAAGAGATGCGCGGCGCGCTGCACAAGCCCTTCCTCGCCCTGGCGGACCAGTACGGCGTCCCCGAGGAGCGCCGCCACTTCCTGATGGGCACGGCGGTGCGCGGCATCGCGAACTTCGTCGAGCAAAACGCCATCGACGTGACCGTGATGGGCCGCATCCACCGCCGGGCCGTGGACCGGCTGATCGGCAGCACCACCGAACACCTGATCGAGCACGTCGAGGGCAGCGTGCTGGCCGTGCGCCCGGGCGAATGATCCCGCGCCGAACCTGTCGGCCAACCCATCGTTCACTGGAGAGGCAGCATGAACAGAATCGCACTGACAGTGGCCACGGTCCTGCTGGCAAGCATGCCCTTGGCATCGGTCTTGGGGGCCCAGGCCGCCGTCGGCAACAGCCAGGGCCCGGCCGCGCAACCTACGGAAAAGTCGCCGGATAGCAGCGGGTTCGACGAGCAGTTGGACAAGATCCGGCAACAGATGAACGCCATGCAGGAACAGATGCAGAAGATCCAGCGAACCCAGGACCCGCAGCAAAGGCAGCAGTTGCTGGACGAGCATTGGCGCAACATGCGCGACACCATGGCGGCGATGCACGACCTGTGGGGTGGCATGCCCCATGGGGGCATGGGCGGTGGGGCGATGGGCATGGGCCCGGGCATGATGGGCGGCAACGGCGGCTGGAAGCACATGCGTGGGTACTACGCGCACCTCACGCCCGAGCAGATGCGCCACCACCAGTACCGGATGGACCAGTACCTGGAGATGCAGCAGCAGATGATGGACCAGATGATGTGGCAGCAGCATTTCCGCAGCGGCGTGCCGGCGCAGAAGCCCTAGCCGGCCTCGGTCATCCGCCAGGGGGCCTGAATGCGCCGGCATGGAAAGGCGCGGCGTACCTTCGACAGTTTCACGCAGCAGGTGAGCGAAGATGGACAAGTACCAGCAAAGCCACAAAGACAAGCTGTTCAAGCCGGACCGGCCCGATGCCTATGCCGAGGCCCATCGCCCCCGCGGCCTCGCGCAATGCCCGCGCTGCGGCGCCAAGTACCATGCGGGGCAGTGGACCTGGCACCTCGACCTGCCTGCGCAGTCGGTCGAGGCTTTCGTCTGCCCGGCATGCCGCCGCGTGGACGACCAGGCCCCGGCGGGGCAGGTGCGGGTATCCGGCAACTTCCTGAAGGCCCATGAAGACGAGATCATCCGCCTTATGCGCAACGAAGAGGAGCGGGCGAAGCACGACCACGCCCTCGAGCGGTTGATCACCATCGTCAGGGACGGCGAGGAACTGCTGGCCACCACCACCGGCACTCACCTGGCCAACCGCATCGGGCATGCCCTGGAAGCCGCCTACGATGGGCAAAGCAGCTATCGCCACAGTGATAGCGAGTACTACCTGAGCGTCGACTGGCACCGGGATTGACTGCCGACCGCCCTGAGATAATCGTCCTTGCCCGTTGCGGACCAGTCGATCGCGAACCCGGAGCGGTAGCAGAGCTCCATGAAGGTGCGGAACGAGTTCGTTCCGATCCTGGCCAGCCCACGGATAGAAACCGCCAAACAGGATCTTGTGAACCTCGAGGACGGCCCGGTAGTCGAGTGGCTTCTTCTGGGCCAGGTACGAAAAGGCCTCGTCGATACTCAGCTCGAAGATGAAGTGCTCGGACTCCTTGACTTCGACTGGGTCCTTGAGGCCTTGAAGATTCCGCAGATAGCCGGCGGTTTCGAAATCGCCGAAAGGGTCGAAACTCATGCACTGAGTTTCTTTTTCGAGCCCCTCTTTTCCTGGAGGTAGCGCCCCTGGAGGGCAAGCGTTTCCGTCTTGCTCAGAATGCCTTTCTTCTTCAGGTTGACGAGCAACTGCTCAACGCTGTCCAGTTCGACCACGTCGCCGGCCAGACGGGTGATGGTCATCGCCATGCGGCTCATTTCGTCGCGCTCTGCGGTGACCTCGTGAGCCTTGGCAAGCTTGCGGACCTGGCTGGCGACACTGGTGGCGGCTTTGCTCATAAACCCTCCATTCATTTTCGCAACATAGCATCAAAGCCTGCCCGGCCCGCGCCGGTGCTGTCGATCAGCGTGAGGCCAGGAGAATCTGGGGGCGCCTATGGCCGCCAACGCCAGGGCAGGGTAAAAGGAGCGGTCGCCCGCTGCCGGAACCCCCACTTTGAAACGCGCAAGCCCATTGCTGATCGCCACGCTCCTGGCCGCTGCCGGCCAGGCGGGGGCCATGGACGGAAAAGGCAACTCGTCCGACCACTTCACCATCGCCACCAGCCTGGGCACCGCGGCGGCCAGCGAGTCCACCAGCCAGCCGCTGCGGACCTACCGGGCCGCCCGCGACGACGCGCTGGCCTACGTCGCCTCCGCCGGGCGCATCCATGGCGCGCAACTGGAACAGGCGCTGCGCTTCTACCGGCAGGCGCATCCGCGCTCCGGCCTGAGCGACATGCAACTGGCCCGGGCCATCGCCAGCCTGGGGTGAGCCACGGGGCCGGCGAGGTCCGCATTGTGAAAATGCACGGCATTGAAATAAAATGAGACGCTTTCTCATTTTCACCCTTTCGGCGGTCCCGCCAAGGATGCCCGCGCATGTTTCCCGCTTCGTCCCACGCTTCGCCGGCAGCCGCGCTGGAGCGCCTCTACGGCGACCATCACGGCTGGCTGTTCGGCTGGTTGCGCCAGCGCCTGGGCAATGCCCCGGATGCGGCGGACATCGCCCATGACACCTACCTGCGCATCCTCACCTCCGGGCGCACGCCGCCGCCGGACGATTCGCGGCGCTACCTGGTGCAGGTGGCCAAGGGCCTGGTCATCGACCTGTGGCGCCGCCAGGACGTGGAGCGCGCCTACCGCGAGGCCATCGCGCACCTGCCCGAGGCGCAGGTGCCGGCGCCGGAAACCCACTGGCTGATCGTCGAGTCGCTGCTGCGCATCGACGCGATGCTGGACGGGCTGCCGCGCCAGACGCGGGAGGTGTTCCTGCTGGCGCAGTTCCACGAACTCACCCTGCAGCAGATCGCCGAGCGCACCGGCATGGCGCTGATCACCGTGCGCCGGCACATCCACAAGGCGCTGGTGGCCTGCATGGCGGCCTGCGACCCATGAGCCGCGGGGATGCCCGGGCCGCGCCCGCGGCCAGGCTGCTGGAAGAGGCGGCCGAGTGGATCATGACGCTGCGCTTCGACGCCCCCGGCGAGGCGCAGTGGCAGGCCTTCGAGCGTTGGCGCGGGCAGAGCGAAGCGCACCGCGAGGCCTGGGCGCGTGCCGAGCGGGTGTTCGGCACCTTCGACGCGGTGCCCACGGAACTGGGCCGCCAGGCGCTGCATGGCCTGGAGGGGCTCAAGGGCCTGAGCCGGCGCCGCGCGCTGCGTCTGCTGGGCGCGCTGCTGATGGCCGCGCCGGCCGGCTGGCTGGTGGCGCGCAGCGCCCCCTGGGACGGCTGGCTGGCCGATGCCAGCACCGGCACCGGTGAACGCAGGGCACTGACGCTGGCCGACGGCAGCCAGGTGGTGCTCAACACGGCATCGGGGCTGGACGTTCGTTTTGACGCCACGGCGCGCCGCCTGCGCCTGCGCAATGGCGAGGTGCTGGTGACCACCCACGCCGACCCGGTGGCGCCGCGCCGGCCGTTCCTGGTCGATGCCCGGCAGGGCGTGGTCGAGGCGCTGGGCACGCGTTTCAGCGTGCGCCAGCTGGGCGAGCAGTGCCAGGTGGCGGTGTTCGAGCACCAGGTGGAGATTCGCCCGCATGCCGGCGCCGTGCTGCGCCTGGCCGCCGGCCAGCAGGCCTGGTTCGACGCCCGCGGCGTGCTGCGCACCGCGGCGGTGGACGACAGCGCCGCGCTCTGGGAGCAGGGCATGCTGGTGGCCCGCGACCAGCCGCTGGCGGAGGTGCTGGCGGAGCTGGGGCGCTATCGCCACGGTCTGCTGCGTTGCGACCCGGAGGTGGCCGGGTTGCGTGTCTCCGGCGCGCTGTCGGTGGCGGACACCGACCAGGCGCTGAACGCCTTGGAGCTGACGCTGCCGGTGCGGGTGTCGCGCCTGAGCCGCTACTGGGTGACGGTTTCCGCCCGCTAGCGAAAAAAATTTCACGTCCCCCTGAGCACTTTTTCCGTCTCGTCCGGGAAAGAGGCTGAACACGCCTCGTGGGGAGGGGTGGGCAGCCCGCGCGACGCGCGGCTTGAAGGATGGCAATGAGCATGGCTTCGAAGCACCGACGGCATTCCGGCACTGGTCGAATCACCCACCTGGCCCTGGCGGCGGCGATCCATGGCGCGGCCCTGGGTTGCGCCGGCCTGGCCCTGGCCCCGTCCGTGGCCATGGCCGCCGAGGACGCGCGCGACTACGCCATCGGCGCCGGCGCGCTGAGTGACGTGCTGGCCCGTTTCGCCGCGCGCGCCGGGGTGCAACTGGTGTTCGACCCGGCGAAGCTGGCCGGGCGCAGCAGCCCGGGCCTGCAGGGCCGCTACACGGTCGACGAAGGCTTCCAGCGCCTGCTGCGCGGCAGCGGCCTGCAACCGGTGCAGCGCGGCGCGGGCATCTACGCGCTGGAGGATTCCGGCACCGCGCTGCAGATGCCGGCCGAAACCGTGCTCGGCAAGGGCCGAGACACCCTGGCCATGCCCGAGACGGTGATCCAGGCGAGCGCCGGCGCTGCCGGCACCCCGGGCGGCTACCAGCAACTGAGCGACAGCAGCACCACGCGCCTGGGCCTGACGCCGCGGGAAACGCCCCAGGGCGTCACCACGCTGTCGCGCCAGCAACTGGACGACTTCAACATGAACAGCGTGAAGGATGCGCTGCGCAGCGCGCCCTCGGTGACGGTCGAGCAGTACGAGACCGACCGCACCAACTTCACCTCCCGCGGCTTCGACATCAACAACTTCGAGTACGACGGCATCGGCTCGCCGTTCAGCGCCGGCCTGCTCAGCGGCGACCTGGACCTGGCCGAGTACGAGCAGGTCGACATCCTCCACGGCGCCAACGGCCTGATGAGCGGCACCGGCAACCCCTCGGCCACCGTCAACTTCATCCGCAAGCGCCCGACCTACACGCCGCAGGCCCAGGTGAAGCTCTCGGTGGGCTCCTGGGGCACCCGCCGCGTCGACCTCGACGCCGCCGGCCCTCTCACCGACTCGGGCAACGTGCGCGGCCGCTTCATCTACGCCAACGAAACCGGCAATTCCTACCTGGACCGCTACTCCCACGAGAAGAACGTGCTCAGCGGCATGCTGGCCTTCGACCTCTCGGCGGCGGACACCCTCACCGTCGGCTTCTCGGACAACAAGAGTAATTCCAACGGCAGCAGCTGGGGCGCGCTGCCGCTGACCGACTACGCCGGCAACCTGATCCACTACAGCCGCCGCGGCGCCAACATCGGCCAGGACTGGACCTACTGGGACGTGCACACCCAGCGCGCCTTCGTCGAGCTGGCCCACGACTTCGGCGCCGGCTGGAAGGGCAAGCTCAACGTCACCGGCGTGGACCAGAGCCAGCAGGCGAACATGTACTACCTGATGGCCAACGACGCCGACACGCCCTGGCTGGCCGACCCCAGCCACAGCCACTCCGGCGAGAAGCAGCTGCTGGGCGAGGCCCAGCTGAGCGGCCCGTTCAGCCTCGGCGGGCGCCAGCACGACCTGACACTGGGCGTGGATTACGGCCGCTCGCGGCACAGCGACCGTGGCTATTACAACAACGAAGACGAGTTCATGGACGCCGACCTGGGCCAGACCCTGGGCGGCGCCGTACCCAGGCCGAGCCTGACCTACACCAACGACACCATCGAGATGGCGCGCTTCACCGACCGGCAGAAGAGCGTCTACGCCGGCACCCGCCTGAACCTCACCGACCGGCTGCACTGGATCCTCGGCGCGCGCATGCTCAGCGTCGACAGCGATGGCACCGACTACGGCAGCGCCCGCGACGTGCGCATCCATGGCGAGGTGACGCCCTACACCGGCGTGGTCTACGACCTGAACGAGCAGTACTCGCTGTACGCCAGCTACACCAAGATCTTCAACCCGCAGTACGTGATGGACGCCCAGGGCAAGGTGCTCGACCCGCTGGAAGGCAAGAGCTACGAGGCCGGCATCAAGGGCAGCCTGCTGGACGACCAGCTGAGCCTGTCGGCCGCGCTGTTCAAGACCGACCAGCGCAACGTCGCCGAAGCCACCGACCAGAGCCTGCCCGGCGGCGAGACCATCTACAACGGCGAGGACTTCAAGAGCCACGGCGTGGAACTGGAAGCCAGCGGCCAACTGGCCCCCGGCCTGCAACTGCAGGGCGGCTACACCTACGTGCACATCGAGGACCCGGACGGCCACAAGGCGCGCCAGTACGTGCCCAGCCACAGCCTGCGCAGCAGCCTGACCTACCAGCTGCCGGGCCTGCCCCGGGCCAAGGTCGGCACCCGCGTGGCCTGGCAGAGCGCCATCCAGCTCGACGACGACAGCCGCGTGCGGCAGAACGCCTACGCCCTGGTGGACCTGATGGCCAGCTACGACATCGACAAGCACTGGAGCACGTCGCTGAACCTGAACAACGTCACCGACCGCAAGTACCTGATGAGCCTGTACAGCGGGGGTTCCGGCTTCTACGGCCCGTCGCGCAACGTGACGGCTTCGCTGAGCTACAACTTCTGAGGAGCCGTAGGGCCAGGTACCTCACGAAAACCTGTAGGAGCGGGCCCTGCCCGCGAAATCGCGCGCAGGGCGCGCTCCTACATGGGCACGGAGTGGTGGGGCAGCGTAGGAGCGGATCTTATCCGCGAATCGCGCCTGAACCTCCGGCTATCGCGGACAAGGTCCGCTCCTGCGGGGGATGCTGTGCGTCATGGCGGACCCTGCCCGCGAAATCGCGCGCAGGGCGCGCTCCTACATGGGCACGGTGTGGTGGGGCAGCGTAGGAGCGGATCTTATCCGCGAATCGCGCCTGAACCTCCGGCTATCGCGGACAAGGTCCGCTCCTACGGGGGATGCCATGCGTCATGGCGGATTGTAGGAGCAACTGTCTTGCAGCCTGCGCCGAGATGCTCTTCGTAGGAGCGAGCTTGCTCGCGAACAAACGCGGTGCCATGCGGTTCGCGAGCAAGCTC
>NZ_QGSL01000107.1:1612219-1624375 GCF_003176655.1 Pseudomonas sp. RW407
CGCCTTCGGCATGAACGAAGGCCCGGCCACCATCGGCGTCATGGCCCCCGGCGAGTACGAATTCGGCACCAGCCAGCTGGAGATCATGCACGTGGTCGCCGGCGCCCTGACCGTCAAGCTGCCGGGCAGCGACGAGTGGGAAACCTTCGCCGCGGGCAGCCAGTTCACCGTACCGGGCAACAGCAAGTTCCAGCTGAAGGTCGCGGTGGATACCGCTTACCTGTGCGAATATCGCTGAGTTCGGGTGATGTTTTGAAGAAACCGGCCCCTGGGGCCGGTTTTTTATTGGTGGAATGCAATGTAGGAGCGAGCTTGCTCGCGAATGGTGTTCTACCGGTGGCTGCTGTGTTTAGCTTAGGCACGTCCCCTCTCCCCAGCCCTCTCCCTGAAGGGAGAGGGGGCTTGTCCGTGCCGAGAGAAGGCCAGGTTTCAGCCGGCAACTTTCGGGGCTGCCGGCTAACTCCAGAGCACCAGCGTCTGCCCAACGGTCCCCTCTCCCTTCAGGGCGGGGCGCGCAGCCGAGGGTTAGGGAGAGGGAGCGGGTACGCCCGAGTGCAGGAGTAACCGGGAAGCGCCACTCGCGAACAAGCTCGCGCCTACATCCCCCCTCTCCCACTCAAGCCATGCAACCGCTGCTGCGTCGCGCTGGGCGTCTCGCCGAACAGCTTGCGGTAGTCGCCGGCGAAGCGGCCCAGGTGGGCGAAGCCCCAGCCCAGGGCGATCTCGGAGATGCTGCGGGAAGCGCCGCTGGCGAGGATGTCCTGGCGCACCCCGTGCAGGCGGTAGTGCTTCAGGTAGGTCATGGGGGCGCTGCCGAAGTACTTGCGGAAGCCCTCGAACAGCTTGAAGCGCGACACCCCGGCGGCCGCTTCCAGGTCGTCCAGGCACAGGGCCTCGCGGGCATGGGCGTGGATGTGCTCGCGGGCGCGCAGCAGGTAGTGCGGCACCTTCTCGGCCAGGCACTGGCGCAGCGCCTCGCTGTAGTTGTTCGGCTGAGCGAGGATCAGCCCCTTGAGCAGCGCGCGCTCCAGGTCGCGGCTGAAGAAGGCCTGGCCGAACAGCTCGCTCAGCTCCATCTCATCGTTCAGGTGGCGGACCATCCGCCACCAGGCCGCCGCCGCGCCGTCCCGGGCGTCCATCTCCGGCTCGAACACCAGGGGCCGCTCGGCCGGGCGCTGGAGCATCTCCTCCAGGGTGCGGCGCATGGCCAGCAGCGGGATCACCACCTGCAGCTTGCGGCAGTCGCCGGTGATGTTCAGCTCCTGGCTCTGGTTGGGCGAGACGATCACCCCGCGCTGCGGGTTCGACTGCAGGTAGCGCCCGGCCACGCTCAGCTCCTGCTCGCCGACCAGCGGCAGGCTCAGGCTGTAGCTGTTGAAGCGCTCGGTCTCGACGATGCCGATGGTCACCTCGGTGCCGTACTCGATGCAGCCCAGGGTGGTGGACATGCCCTTGAGCACGCTGCCGCTGTGCTGGAAGCGCACCGCCTCGGGCCGCCCGGCGTGCAGGCGGTGGGGCCCGCAGATGCTCGACATCCAGTTGCGGGCGGCGGTGAGGTCGAGACGGTCGGCGTGGATGTCACGGAAGCGAGCGGGGTTCTTCGGGTTCATCGCTGGGCACTCACGGCTTGTTCGGGGCGGCTCTGACGGCGCTTGCGCCCAGTGTGCAGCAAGACGCGTACCTGCGGGCCACGGATCGTCGGCAAAGCCTCAGTATGCGGATAGTGTTCGCCCACTTTCCGGACCATCACCCTCCTTCCGGCACCCCGCCCGCGCCCTCCGCTGCCAGCCGGCGCACCGCGGCTGGGCAGCATCTACCCAGCCCGTGCGCCGCGGTGTTACCAGGCCGCCAATTTTGCGGATCGCCTTCCCTCACTGGGCGGATAGACCGCCAGGGCGCGCCGGCCGTGAAATGGAACCACCGATCCGCCCGATGGGACAACAACAATGAACGCACCAAGCAAGAGCCTTGCACAGTGGCAGGACTACATCCGTGGCTGCCTGGACTTCCGCCCCGCCGAAGGGGTGTACCGCATCGCCCGGGACATGTTCACCGAGCCGGAACTGTTCGACCTGGAGATGGAGCTGATCTTCGAGAAGCAGTGGATCTACGCCTGCCACGAAAGCGAGATCGCCAACCCCAACGACTTCGTCACCCTGCGCGCCGGGCGCCAGCCGATGATCATCACCCGCGACGCCGGCGGCCAGCTGAACGCGCTGATCAACGCCTGCCAGCACCGCGGCGCCACCCTCACCCGGGTGTGCAAGGGCAACCAGTCCACCTTCACCTGCCCCTTCCACGCCTGGTGCTACAAGAGCGACGGCCGCCTGGTGAAGGTCAAGGCCCCCGGCGAGTACCCGGCGGACTTCGACAAGGCCAGCCGCAGCCTGAAGAAGGCCCGCATCGAAAGCTACAAGGGCTTCGTCTTCATCAGCCTCGACGTCAATGCCACCGACACCCTGGAAGATTTCCTCGGCGACGCGAAGGTCTTCTTCGACATGATGGTGGCGCAGTCCCCCAGCGGCGAGCTGGAAGTGCTGCCGGGCCGCTCCGCCTACACCTTCGAGGGCAACTGGAAGCTGCAGAACGAGAACGGCCTGGACGGCTACCACGTCAGCACCGTGCACTACAACTACGTGGCCACCGTGCAGCACCGCCAGCAGGTCAACGTCGAGAACGGCACGGCCAGCGGCACCCTGGACTACAGCAAGCTCGGCGCCGGCGACGCGCAGACCGACGACGGCTGGTTCAGCTTCCGCAACGGCCACAGCGTGCTGTTCAGCGACATGCCCAACCCCACCGTGCGCCCCGGCTACGCCAGCGTGATGCCGCGCCTGGTCGCCGAACACGGCCAGGCCAGGGCCGAGTGGATGATGCACCGCCTGCGCAACCTGAACATCTACCCCAGTCTGTTCTTCATGGACCAGATCAGCTCGCAGCTGCGCATCGTCCGCCCCATCGCCTGGAACAGGACCGAAGTCATCAGCCAGTGCATCGGCGTCAAGGGCGAGTCGGACCAGGACCGCGAGAACCGCATCCGCCAGTTCGAGGACTTCTTCAACGTCTCCGGCATGGGCACGCCGGACGACCTGGTGGAATTCCGCGAGCAGCAGCGCGGCTTCCAGGGCCGCCTGGAACGCTGGAGCGACATCTCCCGCGGCCAGGGCAAATGGCTCGAGGGGGCCACGCCGAACAGCGAAACCCTGGGCATCGCGCCCGTGCTCACCGGCACCGAACTCACCCACGAAGGCCTCTACGTCAACCAGCACCAGCACTGGCAGCGCTTCCTGCTCGACGGCCTGGAACGCAAGGCCCTGCAACCGAAGGAGGTGCAGGCATGAACGCGCAACTGCAATACCGGGTGGAACAGTTCCTCTACCGCAACGCCGAGCTGTGCGACGCCCAGGACTGGGACGGCTACCTGGCGATGTTCAGCGAAGACAGCGAGTTCCACGTCCCGCAGTGGGATTCCGAGCACGTCTACACCACCGACCCCAGGCGCGGCATGTCGCTGATCTACTACGCCAGCCGCGCCGGCCTGGAGGACCGGGTGTTCCGCATCCGCACCGGCAAGGCCGCCTCCACCATCCCCATGCCGCGCACCCTGCACGGCATCGACAACGTGCGCCTCCGCGAGCTGGACAGCGGCGAGCTGGAAGTGCGCGCCAACTGGCACACGCTGTTCTACCGCCTGGAAAGCCCCGGGCAGTTCTTCGGCCACGCCACCTACCGCCTGCGCCCGGCCGGCGAGAGCTGGCTGATCGCCCGCAAGCACGTGCTGCTGCTCAACGACCGCATCGACTCGGTGCTCGACTTCTACCACCTGTGAGGATGGCCTGATGAACCACAAGGTCGCCTTCAGCTTCGCCGACGGCAAGACGCTGTTCTTCCCCGTGCAGGGCAACGAGATCCTCCTCGACGCCGCGCTGCGCAACGGCATCAAGATCCCCCTGGACTGCCGCGAGGGCGTCTGCGGCACCTGCATGGGCCGCTGCGAGTCCGGCCGTTACGAAATGGACTACGCCGACGAGGAAACCCTCTCCCCCGAGGACCTGGCCCAGCGCAAGATCCTCAGTTGCCAGACCCGCGTGCAATCCGACGCCGCGTTCTACTTCGACTTCGACTCCAGCCTGTGCAGCGCCGCGGGCCCGGCCAGCCATCGCGGCGTGGTCAGCGGCGTCGAGCAGGTCTCGGCAAGCACCGCCATCCTGCGCCTGCAGGTGGAGGGCCCGGCGCCGGACTACCTGCCCGGCCAGTACGCCCGCCTGCACGTGCCGGGCACCGACGCGGTGCGCTCCTACTCCTTCGCCAACCGGCCGGGCGCCGGCAACCCGCTGCAGTTCCTCATCCGCCTGCTGCCCGACGGCGCCATGAGCAACTACATCCGCGAGCGCTGCCAGGTGGGCGACGTCATCCCCTTCGAGGCGCCGCTGGGCACCTTCTACCTGCGCCACGTCGAACGCCCGCTGCTGCTGGTGGCCGGCGGCACCGGCCTGTCGGCCTTCCTCGGCATGCTCGACGAACTGGCCGAAGCCGGCGGCTGCGGCCAGCCGGTGCACCTGTACTACGGCGTGCGCCAGGCGGCGGACCTCTGCGAGCTGGAGCGCATCGCCGCCTACGCCGAGCGCATCCCCGGCTTCGCCTTCACCCCGGTGATCAGCGACGACGACGGCTGGGACGGCAAGCGCGGCTACGTCACCGGGCACTTCGACGCCACGGCCCTGCGCGATGCGCCCTTCGACATGTACCTGTGCGGCCCACCGCCGATGGTCGAGTCGGTGAAGGACTGGCTGCAGGCGCAGGGGCTGGAGAACGGCCGGCTGTACCTGGAGAAGTTCACCCAGAGCAACAGCTGAGTTCCGGTAGCAACGAAAAGGCCCGCTCGCGGGCCTTTTTTCATGCAGGGCACCGCGCGGGGCGGTTTATCGCGGACGGAGTCCGCTCCTACGGCGGCTCCGAGGTTCGGCGTATACGCCCTCGGCGTAGGGCGCATAACGCCTACGGCGTTATCCGCCGTTTGGCCTGGGCCCCAGGCGGCTTCGGGGCTGATCTTGGCGTGGATTGTGGCCTGGGTGTATCGGCGTATAACCGCGAACGGTTATACGCCCTACATCACGGTCGAACCCGGCGTAGGGCGCATAACGCCTACGGCGTTATCCGCCGCTTGGCCTGGGCCCCAGGCGGCTTCGGGGCTGGCCTTGGCGTGGGCTGTGGCATGGGTGTATCGGCGTATAACCGCGAACGGTTATACGCCCTACGTCATGGTCGAGCCCGGCGTTATCCGATCGGACCTGGCGTCAGGCCATCTGCGCCGCGCGGGAGCGGGTCAGCGTCATGGCGAACAGCGCCAGGCCGGCCAGCAGCACCGGCACCGCGATCCACAGGAAGAACAGCTGCAGGCCACCCGCCGCGGCGAACAGCCAGGCGCCCAGCGAGGAGCCGATGATGGAGCCGGCGCGCCCGGCGCTCAGGGCCCAGGCCACGCCGGTGGCACGGGCGTGGGTCGGGTAGAAGGTGGCGGCGAGGATGCTCAGGTTGTTCAGCGCGCCGGTCAGGGTGAAGCCGACCACGAAGACCATCAGCAGCAGCGCCGTGGCATGGCCCAGCTGGGTGCCGGTCAGCGCCAGGGCGACGGCCGCGGCCAGGCACAGCGGCGGCAGCACCCGGTTCGCGCCGACGCGGTCCATCAGCATGGCCATGGCAATGCCGCCCACCACCCCGCCGAACGGCAGCATGGAGGCGATGCGCGCGGTCTGGCCGAGGGCGTAGCCGCTGTCGCGGAGGATGGTCGGCAGCCAGCTGGTCAGCAGGTAGAAGACGAACAGGCAGCAGAAGAACGTCAGCCACAGCATCAGGGTGCGCAGGGCGCGACCGTCGGTGAACAGCGAGGACACCGGCGAACGCGCCTGGCCGCGGGGCTCGTCGCCGATCAGCTCGACGGCCGCCCAGTCTCGGCTGCCACCGATACGCTCGAGAATGGCCCGCAGGCGCTCGACCAGCGCCGGCTTGCCGGCCATGAAGCAGATCGACTCCGGCAGCGCCAGCCAGAGCGCCGGCAGCAACACCAGCGGCGCCAGCCCGCCGCACAGCAACAGCCCCTTCCAGCCCACCAGCGGCAACAGCATGGCCGCCACCCAGCCGCCCAGGGCCAGGCCGAGGGTGAAGCCGGAATAGCTGAGCGTCACCAGCAGCATGCGCCGCCGCGCCGGGGAGTATTCCGAGCTGAGGGTGATGGCGTTGGGCAGCACGCCGCCCAGGCCGATACCGGTGAAGAAGCGCAGCACGGTGAGCACCTCGATGTTCGGCGCCAGGGCGCAGGCCAGGGTGCCCAGGGCCACGATCAGCAGGCTCAGCATCAGCACCAGCTTGCGCCCGTGGCGGTCGGCCACCGGGCCGAAGCCGACGCTGCCCAGCAGCATGCCGAACAACCCGGCGGCGAAGGCCGGGGCCAGCTGGGCGCGCTCGATGCCCCAGTCACGCACCAGTTCGGGGGCGATGTAGCCGATGGCGGCGGTGTCGAAACCATCGAGCACCACTACCAGGAAGCACAGCAGCAACACGCGGATCTGCAGGGCGGACAGCGGACTGTTGTCGATCACGTCGCTGACGCGCAGGGTTTGTCTGTTCATGGGGTTCTTCTCGTTGCTAGGGGTGGGCCGGCTCAGAAGAGCTTCCAGGTGTAACTGAGGATCAGGCGGTTCTCGTCGATGTCGGTGAGGTAGTTGGAACGGGCCATGGCGTTGCGCAGGCGGATGTTCAGCCCGGCCAGCGGGCCGCCCTGCAGCGTGTAGGCCAGTTCCAGGTCGCGCTCGCGGTCACGGCCCTCGAAGCCCCTGCCGGTATCGACGTTGCTGCCGCGCAGGTAGCGCAGCGTGGTGCTCAGGCCGGGGATGCCGAGGGCGGCGAAGTCGTAGTCGTGGCGCAGTTGCCAGGAACGCTCGTCGGCCGAGGCGAACTGGAAGGTGGGCACTTCGTTGCCCAGCGGCGCGACGTTGGGGAACACCCGCGGGAAGCCGTCGTCGCCGAACATGCCCTGGTAGCCGACGTAGAAGGTGTGCCCGCCGCGCCTGGCCGAGAGCAGCGCGTAGAAGGCGCGGTTGTCCAGGTTGCCGAGCAGGCGCTTGCCATCCTCCTTGGCGTCGTAGAAGCCGAGGTTGCCGCCCAGCACCCAGTCGCCGGCGGGCTGGCTGTGCCTGAGGCCGAGGAAACCCTGGCGGTAGATGTCTTCCAGCTGGCCGTACCAGAGGCTGGCGCGGGTGCGCTTGGCGTTGAAGTCGTAGTCGCCGCCGGCGAAGTTGAAGGCGTCGCTTTCCACCTGGCGGTAGGGCGTCGCGCCGACCATCGCCTGCAGGTCGCTGGTGCCGGCCTCGTTGCGCACGCTGTAGGACTTCAACCGGCCCGCCTGCAGGGCCAGGCCGGGAATCTCGGCGGAAGCCAGCATGGCCCCCTGGTAGGTGGGCGGCAGCAGGCGGTTGTCGCTGGCCGGCAGCACCGGCAGGTTGGGCTGCAGCTCGCCGAGCTTGAGTTCGCTGCGCGAGACCTTCGCCTTCAGCGCCACGCCCAGGCGGCTGTAGTCGTCCGGCGCGCGACCGTCGCCGTCCACCGGCAGCAGCCCGCTGTTGGTCCGCTCCGGGCTGCTGTCCAGCTTCAGGCCGAGCAGGCCGATGGCGTCCAGGCCAAAGCCCACGGGCCCCGGCGTGTAGCCGGAACGGAAGTCGAGGATGAAGCCCTGGGCCCACTCCTCCGTCTTCGATTGCGGGTTGGCGCCGACGATGTCCGAGTAGTCGCGGCTGAAATAGTAGTTGCGCGCCTGCAAGGTGGCGCTGGCGCCCTCGACCAGGCCCTCGCCGGCCTCTACCTGCGGTAGCGCCGCCAGGGTGCCCGAAGCCAACGCGGCCCAGGACAGGTTGCGTGGATTGCTCATGTTCTTTGCGCTCTTGTAGTTGTTGTAGGCAAATACTTCCCCCAGGCCGCCCGCAGGCGGCCTACGAAGGAAGGTCGTCGTCGCCGCGGACCGGGCGGCCGGTCCACGCCATTAGCGACCAGTCGAGTGAGCGGGGCTATCCGCTTAGTCGACGGCCTGCATCCGCTGATTGCGAATGTGCAACAGCACCGTCACACCGGTGATCGTGCCTCCGGGGGCTCGGCGCCCTGCTCCGCGCTGGCGATCCCCAGGCACTCGCGGAACAACCGCGCCGCCGGCCCCAGCTCACGTTCGCCGGGGTGGAAGCAGCCGATGTCGCCGAAGCGCAGCGGCATGCCCAGCTCGAAGGCCCGCACGCCACCGGGTTGCGCCAGTTGCCGGGCGGTCTCCAGGGGCAGCAGGCCGACGGTCCGCTGGTCCTGCATCAGCGCGACGTTGGTCAGTACCGACAGCGACTCGATGACGTTGCCCGGCAGCGCCAGGCCGGCCCGGGTGAACAGCCGGTCCACCGTCTGCCGCAGCAGCGAGCCGGGCGGCGGCAGCACCCAGGGGCAATCGTGCAGGTCGGCCAGGCCCAGCCCCGCCCTGCCATGCAGCGGGTGCTCCTGGCCGCCGACGATGCACAGGCGCTCTTCGTAGAGCACGTCCACGCCCAGCGCCTGCGCCTCGCCACGCGCCAGCCAATCGTCCGGCACCCGGCCCACCACCAGGTCGACCTCGCCACCGATCAACGCCGGGAACAATTGGTCGAACTGACCGACGCGCACCGACACCAGCACACGCGGTGCGCGCGATTTCAGCAGGCGCAGGGCGCGTGGCAGCAGCGAGGTGGAAGCGGAGATCAGGGTGCCCACCACCACGTGCCCGGAGGTACCGTCCCGGAAAGCCTCGACCTCGTCGCTCAGCGCCCGCAGCTCGGCGAGCATCGAGCGCGCCCGGCGCAATACCAATTCGCCGAGCTCGGTGACGCTGACGCCACGGTTGCCGCGCTCCAGCAGCGGCGCGTCGAAGTACGACTCCAGTTCGTGGATGACCTTGGTCACCGCCGGCTGGGTCATGTTCAGCACCTGGGCGGCCCGCAGCAACGAGCCGCTCTGCGCTACCTGGTCGAACACCACCAGCTGGTAGAACTTCAGTTTGCGCGCGACGGATACGACGCTGGATTTCATCTGGCACCTCGTTCTGGCCGGCCGTTGCGCCGACACCCTGCCATGGAAGCTCTCAGAGGCCGAAGAAGGCCCTCGCGTTGCCGGCGCAGATGCGCGCCTTGTCGGTTTCGCCCAGCAGCGGGTGCTCCAGCACGCCGGCGCCGATGCTCTGTTCGCCCAGCGGGAAGGGCGAGTCGGAGCCGAGCATCACCCGGTCGGCGCCCATCACCTCCACCAGCAGGCGCAGCGCGCCGGGGTCGAACACCGCCGAGTCGACGAAGAAGCGCTTCACGTAGCTGGAGGGCAGCTGCGGGCAGTCCTCGCGGACGATGTCGCGGTGGCGCCAGGCGTTGTCCACCCGCCCGAGCAGGAAGGCGAAGGCGCCGCCGCCGTGGGCGAAGCAGATGCGCAGCGACTCGGGCAGGCGCTCGAAGGCGCCGGAGAGGATCAGCGAGAGGATGCCCAGCTGGGTCTCCGCCGGCATCGCCACCAGCCAGGGCAGCATCCACTTCTTCATGCGCTCGCGGCCCAGCATGTCCCAGGGGTGCACCAGCAGCGGGATGCCCTCCTGCGCGCAGTGGCGCAGGAAGGTCTCCAGCCCGGAGTCGTCCAGGTCGCGCTCGCCGACGTGGTTGCCGATCTGCACGCCGACGTGGCCGCAGGCCTTGGCCCGGCTGGCCTCGCGGCAGGCGGCGTCGATGTCCTGCAACGGCACCTGGGCCAGCACCTTGAGACGCTCCGGAGCGATGGCGGCCATCTCCAGGGCACGGTCGTTCATCAGCTGCGCCCAGGGCAGCGCACGTTCGATGGGCTGGTCGTAGCCGAACATCACCGGGGTGGCGCACATCACCTGGACGTCCAGGCCCTGTTCGTCCAGGTGCTCCAGGCGCCGCTGCGGGTCCCAGAGCACGTCGTGCACCGGGCGGAACGGCTTGTCGCCGAGCATGATCTGGCCCAGGCGCCCGTCGGTGCGCAGCCAGGGCGCGCGCTGCGGGTGCAGGCGCGCGGCCTCGGCCTGGGTGATGGTGGGGAAGAAGTGCGAGTGGATGTCGATCTTCATACGCTGTGGAACTCGTTGAGTGTCTTGTGCCAGGCCTGCCAGTCGCGGCCCGGGTGGATCTCGCCGCATTCGCGGCAGCGGCGTTCCTCGTCGGAGGTGGCGTAGAACTGCTCGTACACCGGCGGCAGGTCGGCGACGATGCTCTGCAGCTGCATCTCGTAGCGCTTGACCAGGCAACCGCAGCGCGCGCAGGACCATTGCAGGGCATCGTGCCGGCCCTGCGGGCGGCGGTGCTCGATGACCAGGCACAGGCTGCCGGGCTCGGGGCGCTGCGGCGAATGGATGACGTGCGGGGCCATCAGGTAGATGTCGCCTTCCTTGAGGTCCACCCGCTCGTAGCGGCCGCGGTCCCAGATGTTCAGGTAGGCGTTGCCCTTGAACTGGTAGAAGAACTCTTCCACCGGGTCGTCGTGGAAGTCGGTGCGCTGGTTGGGCCCGCCGACCACGGTGACCATGTAGTCGCTGCCCTGCCAGATCTGCTGGTTGTTCACCGGCGGCTGCAGCAGGTGGGCGTGCTCGTCGAGCCAGCGGTTGAAATTGAAGGGGGCGCTGAAGTGGTGCTTGTCCATTGTTGTTCTCTCCCAGCGGTTCAACGGGGGCGCGGCGCGTAGGCCACGGCCTTGATCTCGATGCGCAGGTGCGGGTGCGGCAGTTGGTGCACCGCCACGGTGGTACGGGTGGGGCCGCCCTCGTCGAAGTACTCGGCGTAGACCTGGTTGTAGCCGCCGAAGTCGTTCATATCGACGAGGAAGGCGCTGATCTCGACGACGTCCGCCAGGCTGGCGTGTTCGCTGGCGAGGATGTCGCGGATGTTCTCGAGCACCGCGCGGGTCTGCGCGCGGATGTCCAGGTTGGTGGTGCCCATGGCGTCCACCTCGACGCCGACGAAGCTGTTGTCCGGGCGCCGCGAGCTGGTGCCGGAGACGAAGAGGAAGTCGCCGGCACGCTTGATGTGCGGGAAGCGCCCGCGCGGGGTGGCCTTGCCGGCGACCACGGTGGCTTTGTTGTCGCTCATGCTGCTGCTCCTTGATCGTTGCGCACGCTGAAACTGCTCTGCCCCAGGCCCTGGACCTCGACGCTGACGTGCATGCCGGGCCGCAGGGCCTCGGCGGCGGTGGCGGCGCCGGCCATCACCAGGCTGCCGGCGGGCAGTTCGATCTGCGCCTGGTGCAGCAGGCGCGAAGCCTGCACCAGGCTGCGCAGCGGATTGCCGAGGATGGCGGCCGTGGAGCCGGCCTGGACCACGCGGCCGTCCAGGCGCAGCACCACGCCGGCATTGGCCAGGGCGGCGAAGTCCCGCGACCAGGGGCCGACGGTGAGGCCGGCGGAGGAGCAGTTGTCCGCCACCACGTCCTCCAGGCTGAACTTGAAGGCCTGGTAGCGCGAGTCGATGATCTCCAGCGCCGGGGCCACGGCCTCCAGGTAGTCGGCCGCTTCCAGCAGGGTCAACGGGCGGTCGATGGCGCGGCGGGTGAGGAAGCAGACCTCCGGCTCGACGCGCGGGTGGATGTAGCGGGCCAGGTCCACCAGGCCGCCATCCTCTTCCAGCATGGCGTCGGTGAGCCAGCCCCAGATCAGGCTGTCGACGCCCATCTGGACCATCTTGGCGCGGCTGGTGAAGCCCAGCTTGACGCCGATGCTGCGCTCGCCGTCGTCATAGCGGCGCTGCATGGAGGCGCGCTGGATGCGGTAGGCGTCGTCCAGGCTGAATGGCGCGCTGGCGCTGAACTGCGCCAGGGGTTCGGCATGCCGTGCGGCCTGGTCGAGGGCCTGGGCGATGCGGGGGATGTCGGTGCTCATATGCTGTACTCCTGCGGATTACGCTTTTCGTAGGATCGAGGGGGCGCCTAGCCCCTGCTCGCGAACCTGGCCCCGCTGCGGAGTCGGTTCGCGAGCAAGCTCGCTCCTACAGTCGAGGGAGCCCACCGTAGGAGCGGACCTTGTCCGCGATAGCCGGAGGTTCCGGCGCGATTCGCGGATGAGATCCGCTCCTACGGGTTGCCCCGACACCGTGCCTTTGTAGG
>NZ_QGSL01000107.1:1624385-1646423 GCF_003176655.1 Pseudomonas sp. RW407
AGCGGGCTGTGCCTTGTCCTGTAGGAGCGAGCTTGCTCGCGAACGGACATCAGGATGGCGTCGAGGTTACCACCCACACCGAACGGCCCCCTCTCCCGCTTGCGGGAGAGGGCTGGGGAGAGGGTGCGGCGCCATACCAAGGCAGCGATGTTGCCGGGGCGTGCCATCGCGGACGGAGTCCGCTCCTACGGGCGCTGCCGAGGGGGCACAGCGGCGGATAGCGCCGTAGGCGTATGCGCCCTACGGTGTGGGCGGCACCAACCTTTCCCCGTCACCCCCGCGAACGCGGGGGCCCAGCGTCTGCAGCCGGGTTTCAGGCCAGGCCGACGTACAGGTTCTGCACGTCGTCGTTGCCGTCCAGGGCGTCGAGGAAGGCTTCGACTTCCTCCAGTTCCGCGCCGGACAGGCTCACCGGGTTCTTCGCCTTGTAGCCGAGCTTGGCCGAGGCGACGCTGAAGCCGTGCTCGGGCAGGGCGCGGCAGACGGCGTCCAGGTCGGTGGCGTCGGTGAGGAACAGGGTGTCGCCGTCTTCCTCGCCGGGCTCGAAGTCCTGGGCGCCGGCCTCGATGGCGGCCAGTTCCGGGTCGGCGTCACTGCTGGCCGGGGTCGCTTCGACCAGGCCCAGGTAGTCGAAGTCCCAGGCCACCGAGCCGGAGGCGCCGAGCTGGCCCTTGCGGAACAGCACGCGGATTTCCGCCACGGTGCGGTTCACGTTGTCGGTCAGGCATTCGACGATGACCGGCACGCGGTGCGGGGCGAAGCCTTCGTAGACCACGCGCTCGAAGCTGGCGCCGCCGTCGAGCAGGCCGGCGCCTTTCTTGATGGCGCGCTCCAGGGTGTCGCGCGGCATCGAGGCCTTCTTGGCCTGCTCGACCACCAGGCGCAGTTTCGGGTTCATGTCCGGATCGGCGCCATTGCGCGCGGCGATCATGATTTCCTTCGACAGTTTGCCGAAGACGCGGCCCTTGGCGTTGGCGGCGGCTTCCTTATGTTTGGCTTTCCACTGGGCGCCCATGGTGTTCTCTTGGCTGGTTCGTGATGGGCGGCAAGTCTAAGCGCTGGCGCGGCGCCTGGCGATATCCGCCGGATCGACGCGAATGAGTCACCTTGTAGGTGCGCGCCCTGCGCGCGATTCGCGGGCAGGCCCTACGAAGAGCCGTCCTGCCGCGCGAGGAAGTCGTACAGCCGCGCGTCCAGCGAATGGGCGACGTTGAAGCGCAGCCAGGGCACGGTGCGGCCATCGGGCATGAACAGCTGGCCGGGGAACAGCAGGATCTTCGCCTCCTTGGCCCGTTCGGCCAGCAGGGTGGCGTCGGCCACCGCGCGGTGGCGGGCCCAGAGGAACAGCCCGGCGCGCGGTTCGTGGAACAGCTCCAGGCCGGCCGCCTCCAGGCGCCGGGCCACGCTGTCGTGGGCCTCGCCGAGCTGTTCGCGGAGCTGGCGCACGTGCTTGCGCTGGCGGCCCTGGAGGAGGATGTCCAGGGCCAGGGTCTCGGTGAGTTCCGAGCTGGTCAGGCCGGCGACCATCTTCAGCGGCACCAGCTCCTCGATCAGCTCCGGGTGGGCGGCGATGAAGCCCACCCGCAGCGCCGGGGCTATGACCTTGGACAGGCTGCCGATGTAGATCACCCGCGCCAGCTGGTCGAGGTTGGCCAGCAGCAGCTGGCCGGCGGGGTCGAGGTCGGCGTAGATGTCGTTCTCGACGATCAGGAAGTCGTACTTCTCGGCCAGTTGCAGCAGGCGGTGGCTGGCGGCCAGCGACAGGCTGGCGCCGGTGGGGCTCTGCAGCCGCGCCTGGGTGAAGTAAACCTTGGGCCGGTACTCGCGCACCAGCTGTTCCAGGCGCTCCAGGTCCAGGCCGTCGGCGCTGCGTGGCACGCCCAGCAGTTGCGCGCCCTGCAGGCGCAGGTTGAGGAACAGGTTGTGGTAGCCGGGCTCGTCCACCAGCACCGGGTCGCCGCGCTGCACCAGGTAGCGCACCGCCAGGTCCAGCGCCTGGCTGGCGCCGCTGGTCAGCAGGACCTGCTCGGGGCTGGCGGCCACCCCGGCGTCGGCCAGGCGGTCGGCGAGCTTGCCGCGCAGGCGCGGGTTGCCCTTGCTGTGGCCGTAGTTGCCGAATTGCCGCGGCTCTTCCCGGGCCAGGGTGCGCAGGCCGCGCAGCAGGCCCTCGGCGTCCAGCCAGTGCTCGGGCAGCAGGCCGACGCCGGGGCGCAGCTCCATGCCCAGGGGCTGGAACACCTTGTGCAGCAGCAGGTGGGCGTCGAAGTCGAACTCCGGCGCGGGCGCCTCGGCGGCGTCCTCGCTGGCCGGGCCGCGCACGTAGAAGCCGGCGTTGGGCACGGCGTTCAGGCAGCCGCGCGCCACCAGGCGGTCGTAGGCCTCGACCACGGTGAAATGGCTCACCCCGTGGCTCTGGGCGAACCTGCGGATGGAGGGCAGCTTGGCGCCGGGGCGCAGGCGCTGCTCGTCGATGGCCTGGGCGATGCCTTCGACGATCTGGGTGACCAGGGGCGTTTCGCAAGTGGGGTCGAGCAACAGCATCGAAGCGTCCGGTAGGGGGGAAACGGAAACTGTACAGGCCACGCGACCATAACAGCACTGCAGGCACTCCATCGCCCCTGTGCATGGCGGCGCCACGGCGGGCGCCGCACACTCCGGGGCAGAACGCGGCGCCTACGCCGCGCGAGCCTGATAACAAGGATTTGCCATGCGCGACACAGCTTACAACATCGACCCCGCGAGTATTTCCGCCGAAGAGTGGCAGGCCCGCTGCGACCTCGCCGCGCTGTACCGGCTGGTTGCGCACTTCCGCTGGACCGACCACATCGACACGCACATCTCCGCCCGCGTGCCGGGCGAGCCGGGCCACTACCTGATCAACCGCTACGGCGTGATGTTCCACGAGATGCGCGCCTCGGACCTGGTCAAGGTCGACCACGCCGGCGACGTCATCGACCCGCGCTTCGGCCCGAACAGCGTCAACCGCGCCGGCTTCAACATCCACTCTGCGGTGCACGCCGCGCGCCCGGATGTGGCCTGCGTGATCCACACCCATACCGCCGCCGGCATCGCCGTGTCGGCCCAGGAGGACGGCCTGCTGCCGATCAGCCAGCACGCGCTGAAGTTCCACAACCGCCTGGGCTACCACGAGTACGAAGGCATCGCCCTGGACCCGGACGAGCGCTCGCGGCTGGTCCGCGACCTGGGTTCGAACATGGCGATGATCCTGCGCAACCACGGCCTGCTGGCCGCTGGGCGCTGCATCGCCGAGGCCTTCAACCAGATCTATTTCCTCGAGCGCGCCTGCCAGGCCCAGGTCCAGGCCCTGGCCGGCGGCCGCCAGTTGCGCTACCCGCCGGAGGCCGTGCGCGAGCGCGTGGCCGTGCAGGAGGAAGAAGCCCTGGCCGGCGGCCTGCACCTGCTGGCCTGGGAGTCGGCCCTGCGCCTGATCGCCGACGGCGAGGCCGACTACCGCAGCTGATCCCTTTGCGTGCGTCCCGGCCCGCAGAGGCCGGGCGCCTAGCGTGCTTGAAATCTGCCAACAACAAAGCCAAGAGGTGGAAATGAAGAACCCGATAGCGGTGGCCCTGCTCATGGGCCTGGCGTCCGGCGCCATGGCGGCCGACCTGAGCGTGATCTCCTTCGGCGGCACCAGCAAGGACGTGCAGACCGAAGCCTTCTACAAGCCCTTCGAGAAGGCCACCGGCAACAAGGTGATCGCCGGCGAGTACAACGGCGAGATGGGCAAGATCAAGGCCATGGTCGACACCCACAGCGTCAACTGGGACGTGGTCCAGGTCGAGGGCCCGGAACTGCTGCGCGGCTGCGACGAAGGCCTGTTCGAGCAACTGGACCCGGCGCGCCTGGGCAACGTTGCCGACTACGTGCCGGGCACGGTGTCCGATTGCGGCGCCGGCCTGCTGGTGTGGTCCATGGCCATGGCCTACGACGCCAAGCGCCTGAGCACCGCGCCCACCGGCTGGGCGGACTTCTGGGATACGCAGAAATTCCCCGGCAAGCGCTCACTGCGCAAGGGCGCCAAGTACACCCTGGAGATCGCCCTGCTGGCCGACGGCGTGCCGAAGCAGGACATCTACAAGGTGCTTTCCACCCCCGAGGGCGTGAACCGCGCCTTCCGCAAGCTGGACCAGATCAAGCCGTCGATCCAGTGGTGGGAGTCCGGCGCCCAGCCCATGCAGTTCCTCGCCAGCGGCGACGTGGTGATGAGCACCGCATACAACGGCCGGGTGTTCGCCGCCCAGGAGGAGGGCGCGCCGATGAAGGTGGTGTGGAACGGTAGCCTGTACGCCATCGACTCCTGGGCCATCCCCAAGGGCAGCCCGAAGAAGCAGGAGGCGGAGGACTTCATCGCCTTCTCGCTGCGCCCCGAGCAGCAGAAGATCCACACCGTGAAGCTGGGCTACGGCTCGGTCAACAAGCAGACCACCGCGCTGCTCGACCCGGCCCTGGTGGAGCGCCTGAACACCGCGCCGGCCAACCTGGAGCAGGCGGTGCCGGTGGACTTCGCCTTCTGGGTGGACCACGGCGAGGAGCTGGAGCTGCGCTTCAACGCCTGGGCGGCCAAGGGCGGCTAGCCGACGCGCCGCCACACGCTGGCCAGCCAGGGCTGCTGCTCGCGCGGCAGCCCGGCGGGCCGATAGTAGTGTTCCAACTGCTCGAAGCCCGCCGCTTCGAGCAGCTGCTTCCAGTGTTCCCAATCGTGGTAGGCGCCGTAGCGCGGGCCGTTCCAGCCCTCGGCATTGTCCCCGCGCGGGTTCGAGGCGAACAGCACGCCGCCGGGCTTCAGCGCCGCACGCAGCTCGCCCAGCACCCGCGGCAGTTCCTGGCGCGGCACGTGGAACAGGCTGGCATTGGCATAGATGCCATCGAAGCGCGCCGCCGGCAGGTCCAGCGCCAGGAAGTCCTGCAGCCACACCTCGCAACCGCTGGCCTGGCGGGCCATCTCGACGAAGTTCGGGCAGCCGTCCAGGCCCACCGGGGCGTGGCCCAGGGCCTTGAAGGTGTTCAGGTCGCGGCCGGGGCCGCAGCCGAAGTCGAGCAGGGCGAAAGGCGCCTCGCCATGGATATGCCGCAGCAGGGCGGCGATGTTCTGGCTGACGTCGTGGTCGCGGGTGCCTTCGCGGAAGGCCTCGGCGCTGTCCTGGTAGTGCTGCAGAGTGAGGCGGGAGATGTCGCGCAGGGTCTGGTCGTCTAGGGGCATGGCGGGCGTCGGTGGGTCGCTGGGGAGGTCATTCTACGCCGGGTTTTTGGGGTAATGGGGGCAGGGGGGACTTGTAGGAGCGAGCTTGCTCGCGAACGGTGCCAGCCGATAGCAGCGGTGTTTGGGATGAACGCCGTCCCCTCTCCCCAGCCCTCTCCCTGAAGGGAGAGGGGGCTTGTCCGTGCCGGCTGCAAGGATGGTTTCAACCGGATGCCGCAACGTCCGGCTGACTCCAGAACATCAGCGTCTGCCCAACGGTCCCCTCTCCCTTCAGGGAGAGGGTTAGGGAGAGGGCGCTCTGCAGCACAGGCACCACCCCCAACCGACAGAACACCCTTCGCGAACAAGCTCGCTCCTACGAAATAAAAAAGCGCGGCACACCCCCGAAGGGCTGGCCGCGCAACACGCTCAACAGGGAATCAGAACTGCCCGGCCTCCAGCGCGTAGAGGCTTTCGCTGCCGGCGCGCACGGCGCTGGCCAGGGACTGGGTACGCGGCAGCAGGCGGGCGAAATAGAAACGCGCCGTAGCCAGTTTGCCCTGGTGGAAGTCATCGGCCTGGCCACTGGCGGCGCGGGCCATGCGCGCCCACATGTAGGCGTAGGCGGTGTAGCCGAACAGGTGCAGGTAGTCGACCGCCGCAGCACCCGGCTCGCGCGGGTCTTGCCTTGCGCGCTCCTGCAGTTGCCGGGTCAGGGCTTCCAACTGGCCCAGGGCGTCCACCAGCGGGGCGCTGAATTCATCGTCCGGGGCAGCTTCGGCGAAGGCGCGGATTTCCCCGGCGAACAGCGCCAGCAGCTCGCCGCCGTTGGCCAGCACCTTGCGCCCGACCAGGTCCAGGGCCTGGATGCCGTTGGTGCCTTCGTAGATCTGCGCGATGCGCACGTCGCGCACCAGTTGCTCCTGGCCCCATTCGCGGATGTAGCCGTGGCCGCCGAACACCTGCTGGCCGTGCACGCAGCTTTCCAGCCCGGTGTCGGTGAAGAACGCCTTGGCCACCGGGGTGAGCAGCGCCACCAGGCCTTCGGCGCGAGCACGCTCGGCGTCGTCGGTGGTGTACTTGGCGATGTCCAGCTGCTGCCCGAGGTAGGTGGCGAAGGCGCGGCCACCCTCGGTCAGGGCCTTCATGGTCAGCAACATGCGCCGCACGTCGGGGTGGACGATGATTGCGTCGGCGGCCTTGTCCTTCTGCTGCGGGCCGGTCGGCGCGCGGCTCTGCAGGCGTTCGCGGGCATAGCCGACGGCGGCCTGGTAGGACATCTCGGCGCAGCCGATGCCCTGGATGCCGATGGACAGGCGCTCGTAGTTCATCATGGTGAACATCGCCGCCAGGCCCTTGTTCGGCTCGCCCACCAGCCAGCCGGTGGCGCCGTCGAAGTTCATCACGCAGGTGGCCGAGGCCTTGATGCCCATCTTGTGCTCGATGGAGCCGCAGCTCACGGCGTTGCGCGCGCCGAGGGCGCCGTCGTCGCCCACCAGCACCTTGGGCACCAGGAACAGCGAGATGCCGCGCGAGCCGGCCGGCGCGTCGGGCAGCTTGGCCAGCACCAGGTGGATGATGTTTTCGGTCAGGTCCTGTTCGCCGCCGGTGATGAAGATCTTGGTGCCGCTGATGGCGTAGCTGCCGTCGGCCTTCGGCTCGGCCCGGGTGCGGATCAGCCCGAGGTCGGTGCCGGCGTGGGGCTCGGTCAGGCACATGGAGCCGGCCCAGCGGCCTTCGTACATGGCCGGCAGGTACTTCTGCTTCAGTTCTTCGCTGGCGTGGGCGTCCAGCGCCAGGCAGGCGCCGGCGGAGAGGGTGGAGTAGAGGGCGAAGCTGGCGTTGGCCGCGTAGACCATTTCCTCGAACTGCACCGAGAGCATCTTCGGCATGCCCATGCCGCCGTACCCGGGGTTGCCGGCCAGGCCCACCCAGCCGCCCTCGGCGTAGGTGGCGTAGGCCTCGCGGAAGCCGGCCGGGGTGCTGACCGCGCCGTCCCGCCATTGCGCGCCCTGTTCGTCGCCGCTGCGGTTGAGCGGGGCGAGCAGGCCGCCGGTGAGCTTCGCCGCCTCTTCGAGGATGGCCTCGGCGGTGTCGGCGTCGACGCGCTCGGCCAGGGCCGGCAGGCGCTGCCACAGGGCCGGGGCGTTGAACACGTCGGTGAGCAGGAAGCGCATGTCGCGCAGCGGAGCCTTGTAGTCGGGCATGAGGGTACCTCGGCGCCCCGGCCAGGCCGGGGCGCTATCGCAAGTGGGAAGGGGGCGTCAGAGCTTGTGGGCCCAGTCGCGCAGGACGAATTTCTGCACCTTGCCGGTGGAGGTCTTCGGCAGTTCGGTGAAGACCACCGTCCTGGGCACCTTGAAGCCGGCCAGGTGTTCGCGGCAGAAGGCGATGACCTGCTCGGCGGTGGTGTCGGCATGGCCGGTCTTGAGGGTGACGAAGGCGCAGGGCGTCTCGCCCCAGCGCTCGTCCGGGCGCGCCACCACGGCCGCCTCCAGCACCGCCGGGTGGCGGAACAGCACGCCCTCGACCTCGATGGTGGAGATGTTCTCGCCGCCGGAGATGATGATGTCCTTCAGCCGGTCGCGGATTTCCACGTAGCCGTCGGGGTGCCACACGGCCAGGTCGCCGGTGTGGAACCAGCCGCCGGCGAAGGCTTCCTCGGTGGCGCTGGGGTTCTTCAGGTAGCCCTTCATCACGGTGTTGCCGCGCATGAAGATCTCGCCGACGCTCTGGCCGTCGCGCGGCACCGGCTCCAGGGTCTTGGGATCGGCGACCATCACCCCTTCCAGGGTCGGGTAGCGCACGCCCTGGCGCGACTTGATCTTCGCCCGCTCGTCCAGCGGCAGCGCGTCCCACTCCTCGTGCCAGGCGCACACGGTGACCGGGCCGTAGACCTCGGTGAGGCCGTAGACGTGGGTGACGTGGATGCCCATCTCCTCCACTGCGCCGATCACCTTGGCCGGCGGCGCGGCGCCGGCGACCATGGCGTGCACCGGGTGGTCGATGGCGGCCTTGGCCGAGTCGGGCATGTTGATCAGCGCGTTGAGCACGATGGGCGCGCCGCACAGGTGGCTGACGCGGTGCTCGCGGATCAGGGTGAGGATCTTCTGCGGGTCCACCCGGCGCAGGCACACGTGGGTGCCGGCCAGCGCGGTGACCGTCCAGGGGTAGCACCAGCCGTTGCAGTGGAACATCGGCAGGGTCCACAGGTACACCGGGTGCTGGCCCATGGACCAGGTCATCTGGTTGCCCAGCGAGTTCAGGTAGGCGCCGCGGTGGTGGTAGACCACGCCCTTGGGGTTGCCGGTGGTGCCGGAGGTGTAGTTCAGCGAGATGGCGTCCCACTCGTCCCGCGGCCAGGCCCAGGCGTACTCGGGGTCGCCCTCGGCCAGCAGGGCCTCGTAGTCCAGGCTGCTGACTGGCTCGCCCTCGCCGTATTCCGGGTCGTCGACGTCGATCACCAGCGGCGGGTGGTCGAGCATGCCCAGGGCGGCGCGGATCACCTCGTGGAACTCACGGTCTGTGATCAGAACCTTGGCCTCGCCATGCTGCAGCATGAAGGCGATGGCCTCGGCGTCCAGGCGCACGTTGAGGGTGTTGAGCACCGCGCCGATCATCGGGATGGCGAAGTGCGCCTCGAGCATCTGCGGGGTGTTGGGCAGCATCACCGCGACCGTGTCGCCGCGGCCGATGCCGCGCCAGGCCAGGGCCGAGGCCAGGCGCCGGCAGCGCTGGTAGGTTTCGCGCCAGGTGCGGCGCAGGCTGCCGTGGATCACGGCGGTGCGGTCGGGGTAAACGCTGGCGGTGCGTTCGATGAAACTCAGCGGGGTCAGCGCGGTATGGTTGACCGGGGCAGGCGCGAGACCCTGTTCGAAGATCGACATGTAGATACCCTGTGGCTGATTGTTAGCTCATTGTTCTTGGCCGCCTGCAGGCTTGTCGGGCGGCTGATGGGGCGATTTATAGCAATCCCGAGATTGTTATGGAAGTACAACCATATGCTTATGGTATAAATACTAGATAAAGACAAAAGCACCCGGACCGCCTCCATGCCTGAACTCAATACCCTGGTGCGCCTGCTCCGCGAGCCCGCGCCCCTGGCCGCCCAGGCCGACGCGCTGCTCGCCCTGTGCCGTGCCCGCGCGCCCCTGGCGCGTGCGCTTTACCTGGCCTGGCGGCCGCGCTCGCGCAGCTACGAGGCGCTGGGCGACGAGCGCCTGCCACCCGGCGCCGGCGACCCGCTGCAGGCCAACGACGAGGCCCTGCACGCCGCCTTCGCCGGGCGCCGCGACATGCCCCTGGACGAACTGCTGGTGCTGCCCGGCTGGCTGGGCGGGCGCCTGCGCCGCGCCGGCTGGAGCCACGGCCTGGCGCTGAACCTGGCGCTGGGCGGCGAACCCGGCCTGTTGCTGCTGGCGGCGCCGGAGGCGGCCGCGCCCTGGCTGGGCTGGATCGGCGAGCTGCTCGGCGAAGTGCTCGCGCTGGCCGGGGGCGCTCGGCGCAGCGCGCCGCTGCTGGCCGCCGAACCGCTGCCGGCGTTGCTGCTGGATGGCGATGGGCACCTGCTCGATGGCAACCCGGCCCTGCGCCGCCTGGCCGCCGAGCTGGGCCTGGAGGACGTGCGCGAACTGCTGCCGAGCAACCATCGCGAGCTGCTGCGCAGCTGCCTGGCCCAGGCCCGCGCGGTACAGGACGCGCCCAGCGAGCAGGGCGGCCGGCACTTCCTCTGGAGCTTCATCCCCGACGCCGGCCAGGCCGAGGTGCTGGTGCGCGGCCGCGAGGCCAGCGCGCAGATCGCCGGCGAACGCGAGGCGGCGCGGGCGCGGCGGCTGTACCGGCAGATCATCGAGAACACCAGCGACCTGATCTCGCGGCGCACCCTCGACGGCGTCATCCTCGACGCCTCGCCCTCGTCCTGGCCGCTGCTGGGCTACTGGCCGGAGGAGATGCGCGGCCAGTCGGTGCTGCCGCTGCTGCACCCGGACGACCGCAAACGTGTGGCCCGGCATACCCGCGACGCCCTGGAGCAGGACGGCTACGCCACCCTGACCTACCGCCTGCGCCACCGTGACGGCCACTACCTGTGGTTCGAGACCGCCAGCCGCGCCATCCGCGAGACCTACACCGGGGCGGTGGTGGAGGTGGTCAGCGTATCCCGCGACATCACCGCGCGGGTGCGCGCCGAGGAGAACCGCCGGCGCCTGGCCGAGGTGGTGGAGGCCAACGCCGACCTGGTGCTGTTCGTCGACGCCGGCGGGCGCCCCAACTACGCCAACCCGGCGGCGCGCAAGGCGCTGGCGCTGGGTGAGGAAAGCCTGCCGGCGAGCCTCGACGGGCTGTTCGACGAGGCCCTGCTGCGGCGCCTGGCGGCAGAGGGCTGGAACACTGCCGACGGCCAGGGCGTATGGCGCGCCGAAGGCCAGCTGCGGCCGCTGGGCGGCGGCGCGCCGGTGCCGGTGTCGCTGGTGCTGCTGGGCCACCGCGCGGCCGGCGGCGAGCGCTACTACTCGCTGGTGGCCCGCGACATGACCGAGCGCGAACTGCGCGAAAACCAGCAGCGTCGCCACCAGGACGAACTGGCCCACAGCGCGCGCCTGGTCACCCTCGGCGAGCTGGCCTCGGGCATCGCCCACGAGATCAACCAGCCGCTGGCCGCGGTGGTCAACTACGCCGGCGCCAGCCAGCGCTACCTGGCGGCCCTGGGCAGCAACCCGGAGGCGGCGCAACGCGTGGCCCAGGGCCTGGCGCGCATCACCGAGCACGCCAACCACGCCTCGGAAGTCATCCGCCGCCTGCGCGCCTTCCTGCGCAAGGGCCAGCGCCGCCTGCAGGCGCTGGACGTCAACGAACTGGTGCGCGAGTCCCTGGGCCTGTGCGCCTGGGAAGCGGGGCAGGGCGGGGTAGCCATCGCCCAGGCGCTGGCGGAGAATCTGCCGCCGGTCTACGCCGACCGGGTGCTGTTGCAGCAGGTGCTGCTGAACCTGCTGCGCAACGCCATCGAGGCCAACCGCGAGCGCCACGCCGGCGCGCCTTCGGCCATCGCCATCGGTTCGGCGCTGGAGGCGGACGGGCGCTTGTGCGTGTGGGTGGAGGACAACGGCCCGGGGGCCGACGAGCAGACCCTGGAGCGCATGTTCACGCCCTTCTACAGCAGCAAGCCGGACGGCCTGGGCCTGGGGCTGTCGATGAGCCGCGGCATGGTCGAGGGCTTCGGCGGCACCCTGGACGCGCGTCCGGTGGTCGACGGCCTGCGCCTGGAGTGCCGGCTGCCGGCGGCCGGCGAAGGGGGGCGGGGATGAACGGGGAACGGAAGGAGCAGGGGATGGAAGTGCCGCAAGAGGCGGTGGTGTACGTGGTGGACGACGACCCGGGCATGCTCGAGTCCACCGTCTGGTTGTTCGAGTCGGTGGGCCTGAAGGCGCTGCCCTTCACCAGCGGCCGCGATTTCCTCGACGCCTGCCCGGCGGACGCCCACGGCTGCGTGCTGCTGGACGTGCGCATGCCCGGCCTGGGCGGGCTGAGCGTGCAGGAGGAAATGCGCCGGCGCGGCCTGGAGCTGCCGGTGATCTTCGTCAGCGGCCACGCCGACGTGCCCATCGTCATCCGCGCCTTCAAGGCCGGCGCGCTGGACTTCATCGAGAAGCCCTACAACGAGCAGCTGCTGCTCGACAGCGTGCAGCAGGCCCTGCAGTCCCGCGCCCGCCAGCACGCCTCGCGGGCCGGCCTGGGCGAGCTGGACGAACGCCTCGCCGCGCTCACCCCGCGCGAGCGCGACGTGCTGCTGCCGCTGGTGCGCGGCTACACCAACCGCGAGGTCGCCGAGCAGTTGGACATCAGCGTGAAGACCGTGGACCTGTACCGCGCCCGGGTGATGAAGCGCATGCAGGCGCAGACCCTCGCCGACCTGGTGGGCATGGCCATCGCCGCCGGGCTGGTGGACCCGCTGCGGTTGCGGCCGGAAGAGGCCTAGAGCACCCTCACCCCAGCCCTCTCCCAGAGGCAGAGGGGGCCGTTCGGCGTCAACCTGTAGGAGCGGGCCCTGCCCGCGATTCGCGCGCAGGGCGCGCTCCTGCAGGGGAATGGCGCGAGCGGGGCAGCGTAGGAGCGGATTTATCCGCGATTGTGCTGCCCGGGATCGACATATCGCGGACGGAGTCCGCTCCTACGACCGTGCCTCCCTGGAGCCGTAGGGCGGATAACCGTTCGCGGTTATCCGCCGATACACCGGGGCCATAGCCAGCGCCAAGGTCAACCCTGGCGCCGCCGGAAGCCAAGGCCAAACGGCGGATAACGCCATAGGCGTTATGCGCCCTACGTGAAACGCCGCTGACCACCGAGGCATCCCCGGGGAGCTAACCCCCCGCCGCCGTTGTCTGAAGCAAGGCGGGTATACTCGCCCGCCTGCCCGAACCCCAGGAGCCCCGCTTGTCGAAGTCCCGCCCGTCGCGCCCGCTGCTTTCACTGGTCCTTGCCGCCGGCCTCAGTGCCAGCGCGGCCCTGTATGCCTGCCCGGCCGGGCAGTCGGAAGTCTGCCTGGGCGGCTGCATCTGCGTCGCCGACCCCGACGGGGTGTTCGGCGTGCTCCAGGAGGACGCGCGCAACGTCGCCGCGCCGGCCCTGGCGCAGTGGCTCACCCAGTCCCGCGACCGCATGCTGGCCGCCGGCGTGCAGCCGCTGCCCCTGGACCTGCGCGTGCAACTGCAGGCCTGGTACCCGGACGACCTGCTGCAGGCGGTGCGCTACCGCGTCGGCCAGGGCCAGGACGTCGACGCCGCCAGCGCCATGCTGCAGAACCAGGACGTGGTCGCCGTGACCCTGATCGACGTGGTGGTGTTCCGCAACGAGGACGACGCCCTGCACGACCTGGCTCTCTGGGCCCACGAGCTCAAGCACGTGCAGCAGTACCGCGAACTGGGCGTGGACGGCTTCGCCCGCCAGTACGTGCGCAACTTCAACACCCTGGAAGACCCGGCCTACGCCATCCAGAACCAGGTTTCCCGCACGCTGCACAGCACCGCGGCGCGTAGCGAATAGGTCCCACGGGTCGCCGGGAGGCATGGCGGCGGTGGTGATGGGTATCGCTTCGCTCAACCCATCCTACGACGGCGTTATCCGCCATGATCGCGGACAGAGTCCTACCCCGCCACCGCTGTCCCTCCTGTAGGAGCGGGCCCTGCGCGCGATTCGCGGGCAGGGCCCGCTCCTACAGGGGAATGGCATGGCTCGGCCCGCGTAGGACTCCGTCCGCGATTGGATTCACCGGCCACCCCGGACATCCCGGTGACACGGCCAACGGCGGATAACCGCGAACGGTTATTCGCCCTACGGTATGAGAGGGCTTGGCGTAGGGCGGATAGGGTCCTACGCCCTTCACACCCCGGCGTTCCCATGCACCTACAGCCCCAGCAGGCTGTCGCAGGCCCGCTGCTGGTCGCGCCCGCGGGCCATCAGCCAGCGCTGGAAGGCCCGGCAATGGGGGCGCTGGAAGCTGTCCTGGTTCCAGCTCAGGTAGTACGCCGAGGGTAGCGGCAGGGCGCTGCGGCAGGGGATGACCAGGCGGCCGCCGGCGAGGTCGTTGGCGATCATCGAGTACTGCGCCAGGACCACGCCCTGGCCTTCGATGGCCGCGTCGATGGCCATGGCCGACAGCGAGAAGATGCGGCTGTTGGCGATGTGCGCGCCCGGCACGGCGTTGCTGGCGAACCACTCCTGCCAGGATGGCGGCGAGTCGAACTTGGGGCGCCAGTCGATGGTCAGCAGCGGGTATTCCAGCAGCTCGGCGGCGGCTTTCCCGGCCAGTGGCGCCGCGATCAGCGCGGGGCTGCAGGCCGGGACCACGCAGTCGCGGAACAGCTCGACGGTGTGCGGGTTGTTCTGGATGCCTTCGCCGTAGCTGATGCGGAAGTCGATGCCGTTGGCGTCGGCCTGGGACGGTTCGGTGTGGGTGCCGTCCAGGTACAGGCTCAGTTCCGGGTACTGGCCCTGCCAGCCGGCCACCAGCGGCGCCAGCCACTTGGACAGCAGCGAGGGCAGGGCGCTGACGTAGAGGCTGTTGGCGTTCTTCGCCCGCTCCAGTTCCGCGGTGGCCGCGCGCAGGCGTTCGAAGGCCTGGCTGCAGCCTTCGTGGAAGCGCTGCCCGGCGGCGTTCAGGCGCAGGCGCTGGCCTTCCTTGAGGGTCAGGCTCTGGCCCACGGCTTCTTCGAGGATCTTCATCTGCTGGCTGACCGCGCCGGCCGAGATGCCCAGGCGCTTGGCCGCCTGGGAGATGCCGCCGCACAGGCCGACGGCCTCGAAGACCTGCAGGGCGCGCAAGGGGGGAAGGTGGTTCATGGCGGGGTGAATCCGTGGCTGGGAACGAAGGCTTTCATGGTTTAGAAAAACTATAGAACACAACAGAAAACCCTATCTATTCTTTTGTTTCCTGCGCTCCTACGCTCTGTCTCAAGAAGCCCGGCCAGCTCAGCGCGGCTTCGCCATGACAACAAGAGGAGCTACGCGCCATGTTCTTGAGAAACGCCTGGTATGTCGCCGCCTGGGACAGCGAAGTGCAGCAGGCCCTGCACGCCACCACGCTGCTGGGTGAAGCCCTGGTTCTCTACCGCAAGGCCGATGGCGCGGTGGTCGCCCTGGAAGATGCCTGCCCGCACCGCAAGCTGCCGCTGTCCATGGGCCGGCTGCAGGGCGACACGGTGGAGTGCGGCTACCACGGCCTTACCTTCGACTGCTCCGGCGCCTGCGTGAAGGCCGCCTGCGTCTCGCACATCCCCTCGGCTGCCCGGGTGCGCAGCTACCCGGTGCATGAGCGCTACGGCCTGGTCTGGGTATGGATGGGCGACGCCGACCAGGCCGACCCGGCGAAGCTGCTGGAGATCCCCGAGTGGGACGACCCGGCCTGGGGCCTGAACCGTGGCGACTCGATGACCATCCAGTGCAACTACCTGTACATGACCGACAACCTGCTCGACCCGTCCCACGTGGCCTGGGTGCACCAGAGCAGCTTCGGCAACGCTGCCTGCGAGTCCCGGCCGCTGCAGACCCGCGTCAACCCGGACGGGGTGGTGGTCTCGCGCTGGCTGCACGATGTCGAAGTGGCGCCGTTCTACACCAAGTACCTGAAGTTCTCCGGCCGCTGTGACCGCCTGCAGTACTACGAGGTGCGCTACCCGGCGCACGCCATCATCAAGGGCGTGCTGACCCCGGCCGGCACCGGTGGCGAGGGCGCGCCGGTGCACCCGCAGGCGTTCCTGATGGACTCGTACAACTTCATGACTCCGGTGGACGAGTCGCATACCCGCTACTACTGGTTCCAGCTGCGCAACTTCGATGCCGACAGCGAGAGCGTTTCGCGGCAGTTCGCCGCCGACGTGCGTGGCGCCTTCGAGGAGGACCGCGTGGTGCTCACCGCGGTGCATGCGGGCATGCAGGCACGCCAGACGCCGAACATCGACCTGGCCATCGATGCCGGGCCGCTGCGCTTCCGCCGCGGCATGGAGCAGCTGATCCGCGCCGAGCAGGAAGCCGGCAACGGCCTGCGCCTGGCCGCTGGAGCCACCAGCCATGCTTGAATCCCTTCCCGCCGCCAAGGGCTTCGCGCACTTCCGGGTGGCCGGGAAGGTGCGCGAAAGCGCCTCCATCACCTCCTTCCTGTTGCAGCCGCTGGGGGCCGGGGCGCCGCTTCGCTACCGCCCCGGGCAGTTCGTGGTGCTGCGCATTCCCCGCGACGGGGCCGCGCCGCTGCTGCGGGCCTACAGCCTGTCCGGCGACCCGGACGACGGCGCCGGGCTGCGCATCTCGGTGAAGCACGAGACGGCGCCGGCGCACCTGCCCGAGGCGCCGGCGGGGCAGGGCTCGAGTTTCCTCCACGAGCGCGTGGAGGTCGGCGGGCAACTGGAGGTCGCCGGGCCGTCCGGCGACTTCGTCCTCGACGAGGACAGCCCGCGGCCGGTGCTGCTGTTCAGCGGCGGCGTCGGCCTGACGCCGATGGTCAGCATGCTGCACCGCCTGGCCAGCCGTTCCTCGCGCCCGGTGTACTTCGTTCATGCCTGCGAGAACGGCGCCGTGCATGCCTTGCGCGACGAGGTGCTGGCGCTGGCGGCGCGGCGGGCGGGCATCCGCCTGCACTTCTGCTACCGCACGCCGAGCGCCGAGGACCTGGCGCAGGGCCGCTGCCACAGCAGCGGGCTGGTCAGCCGCGAGACGCTCCAGGCCTTGCTGCCGCTGGACGACTACGACGTCTACCTGTGCGGCCCGCGCGCCTTCATGCAGGCCAACTGGCGGCTGTTGCGCGGCCTGGGGATCGAGCGCTCGCGCATCCGCTACGAGTTCTTCGGCCCGGCGACCATCCTGGACGAGGACGAAAGCCCACCCGCCGCGGAGGTGTCGCCGCCGCCGGCGCAAGCGGCCGGGCAGGACAGCGCCGCGCCGAGCGTGCGCTTCCACCCGCAAGCCCCGGCGCTGGCCTGGGACGAGGGCTGCCGCTCGTTGCTGGAGCTGGCGGAAAAGGCCGGGCTGGCACCGCCCTTCAGCTGCCGCGCCGGGCTCTGCAACGCCTGCCAGACGCCGCTGCTCAGCGGCACGGTCGAGTACCCCGAGGCGCCCTTGAGCGAGCCCCCGCCGGGCCAGGTGCTGCTGTGCTGCGCGCGGCCGACCTCGGCGCTGGTGCTGGCGCTGGACGACGCCCAACCCACGGCGGCGCGCGGCGCCTGATGCCGGCCACCGTCGATCGATCCTGAAGGAGGAAGTGCCTATCGCCGCCACGCCGTTGTCCTGATCAGCCTTGCCTCGCGTGTTTCGCATCGGAGAAGAAAAATGCATAACAAGAAGACCTTTTCGTTCGCCCTTTGCTCGTTGTTGACCCTGTGCTGCAGCTACCCCCCCTTCGCCCCGGCGAAGGACCGGGACAGCCTGCAGATCGCCACCGAAGGGGTCTACGAACCCTGGAACAAGACCTTGCCGGACGGCAGCTTCGACGGCTTCGAGCCGGAGATGGCCAAGGTGCTCTGCGAGCGCATGCAGGTGCGCTGCACCCTGGTCGCGCAGGACTGGGACGGCCTGATCCCCGGCCTGCAGGCCGGCAAGTTCGACGTGGTGATGGATGCCCTGGCGATCAGCCCGGCGCGGCGCCAGGTCATCGATTTCTCGCGCCCCTACACCAAGGCGCCGGCGACCTTCGTCGCCCTGGACTCCAGCGGCCTCGACCTCGGCCACGGCAGCCTGATCCTCAGCGGCGACCGGGAGAAGGACGCCCCGGCGGTGGCGCAACTGCGCGAGAAGCTCAAGGGCAAGCAGATCGGCATGGTCGCCGGCACCGTGTACACCCGGTTCATCCATGACCAGTTCGATGACGTGGCCAGCGTCCGCGAGTACAAGACGCCGCCGGAAACCCTGATGGACCTGAAGGGCGGCCGGGTCGACGTGATCTTCGACGACCTCGGCTTCCTCGCCGGCGAGATGGCCAGCGCCGAGGGCTCCGGCGTGGTGCTGGTGGGGCCGGCGATCAACGGGCCGATCTGGGGCGAGGGCGAGGCGCTGGGCATCCGCAAGGGCGAGCCCGAGCTCAAGGCGCGGCTGGACAAGGCCATCGCCTCGATGATCGCCGACGGCACCATCGGCCGGCTGAGCCGCAAGTGGTTCCGCCACGACCTCACGCCACCTTCCCAGTGAGCGCCCGCCCCGCACGGGTGCGGGGCGGCGCAGGCGGCCGGAGCTGTTCCGGCCGGTTTTCCAACCGGCTCATCGAGGGGTGAACGCGTGATCGATCTACTGGGTTTCGGCGCGGCCGGGTGGGGCAGGGTACTGCTCACCGCCGCACTCATGACGGTCCTGGTGACACTGGCGGCATTGCTCATCGGCGCCGTGCTCGGCGCCCTGGTGGCGGCGGCCAAGCTGCACGAAAGCCGCTGCCTGCGCCTGCTCGGCGATAGCTACACCACGGTGTTCCGCGGGGTGCCCGAGCTGCTGGTGATCTACCTGTTCTTCTATGGCGGCTCGGCCCTGGCGGGCAGCGTCGGCAAGCTGTTCGGCGCCGACGGCTTCATCGCCCCGCCGGCTTTCCTGGTCGGCGCGCTGGCGGTCGGCGTGGTCTCCGGCGCCTACCAGGCCGAGGTCTACCGCGGGGCCTTCCAGGCCGTTTCGCGTTGCGAGCTGGAGGCGGCCAAGGCCATCGGCATGCCGACCCTGCTGCGCCTGCGGCGGATCATCATGCCGCAGATCCTGCGCTTCGCCCTGCCGGGCATTGGCGGGGTATGGCAGATCAGCCTGAAGGACTCGGCGCTGATCTCGGTCACCGGGCTGGTCGAGCTGATGCGCGCCAGCCGCGTGGCGGCGGCTTCCAGCGGCCAGTTCGTGCTGTTCTTCGTCAGCGGCTGCGTGCTCTACCTGGTGCTCACCGGCTGTTCCAACCTGGTCTTCGCGCGCGCCGAGTCGCACGTCGGCCGCAGTTTCCGGCGCGGCTGAGCGCCAGGAGAAAACCCCATGCCGATCGATATCGACTTTCTCTGCAGCACCCTGCTGCAACTGCTGCGGGCGCTGCCCACCACGCTGCTGCTGTTCGCCGCGGCGGTGAGCCTGGGCACGCTGCTGGCGCTGCTGGTGGTCTGGGCGCGCGTCTGCCCGTTCGCGCCGTTGCGGCACCTGGCGCGCGGCTACATCTTCCTGTTCCGCGGCTCGCCGCTGCTGATCCAGATGTTCCTGCTCTACTACGGCCTCAGCCAGTTCCCGGCGCTGCGCCACAGCGTGCTCTGGCCGCTGCTGCGCGAGCCGATGAGCTGCGCCGTGCTGGCCCTGGCGCTGTGCACCGCCGGCTACATGGCGGAGATCTTCCGCGGCGGCCTGCTGGCGGTGCCGCCGGCGCAGATCGAGGCCGGGCGCGCGGCGGGCATGTCCGGCTGGCTGCTGGCGCGCCGGATCATCGTCCCGCAGGCGCTGCGCAGCTGCCTGCCGGCCTATTCCACGGAAATCATCCTGATGATGAAGGCCACCTCGCTGGCCAGCCTGGTCACCGTCTACGAGGTGTCCGGGGTGGCCCAGCGGATCATCGCCGAGACCTACCGCACCCTGGAGGTGTTCCTCTGCGCGGCGCTCATCTACCTGCTGTTGAACTTCATCATCGTGCGCGCGCTGGGGCTGCTCGAACGCAGGCTGGCGCCGCGTCCGCCGGCCGCCACGCGGCGCCTCACGAAACCATTCGCGCTCAGCGCACCCAGGGGGTAATTGGCATGCATACAGGCAACCATCCGGTGCTGCGGGTACGGCACATCCGCAAGTCGTTCGGCGACCTCGAGGTGCTCAAGGGCATTTCCCTGGACGCCTACCAGGGCGACGTGATTTCCATCCTCGGCTCCAGCGGCTCGGGCAAGAGCACCTTCCTGCGCTGCATCAACCTGCTGGAAACCCCGGATGCCGGCGAGATCGGCGTGGCCGGCGAGCAACTGGCGTTCAAGCCCGGCCGCGGCGGGCTGCGGGTGCCGGCCGACCGCCGCCAGGTCGACCGTATCCGCCCGGAGCTGGGCATGGTGTTCCAGAGCTTCGGCCTGTGGTCGCACCTGACAGTGCTGCAGAACGTCATCGAAGGCCCGCTGCACGTGCAGAAGCGCCCGCGCAACGAGTGCGTGGCCGAGGCCGAGCAGTTGCTGGAAAAGGTCGGCATGGCCGACAAGCGCAACCACTACCCGGCCTTCCTCTCCGGCGGCCAGCAGCAGCGGGTGGCCATCGCCCGGACCCTGGCCATGCACCCGCGGGTGATCCTCTTCGACGAGCCGACCTCGGCGCTCGACCCGGAGCTGGTCGGCGAGGTGCTCAAGGTCATGCGGGCCCTGGCCGAGGAGGGCCGCACCATGCTGGTGGTGACCCATGAGATGGGCTTCGCGCGCAATGTCTCCAACCGCGTGGTGTTCATGAACCAGGGCCTGATCGAGGCCCAGGGCACGCCCCAGGAGATGTTCGGCGAACAGCGTTCGGAGCGCTTCAGCCGGTTCATCCTCAGCCAGGCCTGAGCCACCGCCACCCCTCGTTTTCTTCGCCTGTCCCGTGACGGGACGGGTTTGCCACGCCCCGAAAAAGCCATCGAACAGAAGGAACCCAGCCATGCGTGTACATCCCCGAACGATTTCCCAGGTGGTCCTCGACGACGCCGCGCCCTCCCTCGACGAGTTCATCGCGGTGGCCCGCTACTCGGCCAAAGTCAGCTTCTCCGACGCCTACCGCGAGCGCGTGTCGCGCTCGCGGCGGCTGATCGAGCGCTTCCTCGCCGAGAACCGCCTGGTCTACGGCGTGACCACCGGCTTCGGCGACAACGTGCGCCACGTCATCTCGCCGGAGGACGCCGCCACGCTGCAGGTGAACATCGTCCGCTCCCACGCGGTGTCGGTGGGCGAGCCGCTGAACCGCGAGCAGGTCCGGGCCATCCAGCTGATGATCCTGGTCAGCCTCGGCAAGGGCTATTCCGGCGTGCGCATGGTGCTGCTGGAGCAGATCGCCGGCCTGCTCAACCACGACGTGCTGCCGTTCGCGCCCGGCGAGGGCTCGGTGGGCTACCTCGGCCCGGAGGGCCACCTGGCCCTGGTGCTGCTCGGCGAAGGCCGCGCCAGCGTCGCCGGCGGCGACTGGGTGGACGGCGCCAGCGCGCTGCGCCAGGTCGGCATGCAGCCGCTGGCGCTGCAATGCAAGGAGGGCCTGGCGATGCTCAACGGCACCACCTCGGTCACCGCCATCGCCGCCCTGGCGCAGTACAACGCCAACCAGGCGGCCGAGGTGGCGGACGTCGCCGCGGCGCTGTCGCTGGAGGCGCTCAGGGGCACCGTGCGGGCCTTCGATGCGCGCTACCACGCGGTCAAGGCGCATGCCGAGCAGGCCGCGACCGCGCGCAGGCTGCTGCGCCTGCTGGGCGACAGCCGACTGGCGCAGGAGAACATCGACTACCGTCTCCAGGATGTCTACAGCCTGCGCGCGATACCCCAGGTGCACGGCGCCTCGCGGCATTTCATCGCCAGCGCCCAGGCCTGCCTCGACGCGGAAATCCGCTCCTCCGGCGACAACCCGGTGATCTGCCCGAGCGGCGACGACGACGGCCTGGCCATCTCCGGGGCCAACTTCGACGGCAGCTACATCGGCATCGCCGCCGACACCCTGTGCAACGCCATGACCAACCTGGCGAAGATTTCCGAGCGGCGCACCGACCGCATGGTCAACTCGCACTTCAGCGAGATGCCGGCCTTCCTGGTGCGCAACCCGGGGCTGAACAGCGGCTACATGATCGTGCAGTACACCGCCGCGGGGCTGCTCGGCGAGATGAAGGTGCTCTCGCAGCCAGCCACGGTGGACAGCGTCTCCACCTGCGGCAACCAGGAGGACCCGGTGAGCTTCGCCTACAACGCCGCGGTCAAGGCCTACCAGGTGTCGCGCAAGCTGGAGTCGGTGCTGGCGATCGAGGTCATGGTCGGCTGCCAGGCCTTGGAGTTCCACGACGTGGGCAAGGCCTCCAGCGCCACCCGCGCGCTCTACGACCTGGTGCGCAGCCGGGTGCCGAGCGTCGAGCAGGACCGCGCCTTCTACCCCGACATGGTCGCGGTCACCGAGCAGCTGCGCTCGGGCGAGCTGCTGGCCTGCGTCGAACGCGTCCTTTCCCGCCATTGAACCCGTAGCGCCGGCCCCCGCCACGGGCGGGGCCGGCCGAGGAAACCGAAGATGATCAAGTCCCGCGCGGCCGTGGCATTCGGCCCCAACCAGCCGCTCGAAATCGTCGAGGTGGACGTGGCGCCGCCGAAGAAGGGCGAGGTGCTGGTACGCATCGTCGCCACCGGGGTCTGCCACACCGACGCCTACACCCTGTCCGGCCA
>NZ_QGSL01000107.1:1646433-1655424 GCF_003176655.1 Pseudomonas sp. RW407
CGAAGGCTTCGTAGCGGGCGATGCAGACATCGCGCATGGCTTCGATGGTCTTGGCGAAGTACTTGCGCGGGTCGAATTCGCTCGGGTTCTTCGCCAGGAAGCGACGGATGGCGCCGGTGGAAGCCAGGCGCAGGTCGGTGTCGATGTTCACCTTGCGGACGCCGTACTTGATGCCTTCGACGATTTCCTCGACCGGAACGCCGTAGGTTTCCGGGATTTCGCCGCCGAACTCGTTGATGATCGCCAGCCAGTCCTGCGGCACCGAGGAGGAGCCGTGCATCACCAGGTGGGTGCCGGGGATGCGCGCGTGGATCGCCTTGATGCGGTCGATGGCGAGGATGTCGCCGGTCGGCGGCTTGGTGAACTTGTAGGCGCCGTGGCTGGTGCCGATGGCGATGGCCAGGGCGTCGACCTTGGTTTTCTTGACGAAGTCGGCGGCTTCTTCCGGGTCGGTCAGCAGTTGGCTGTGGTCCAGCACGCCTTCGGCGCCGACGCCGTCTTCCTCGCCGGCCATGCCGGTTTCCAGGGAGCCCAGGCAGCCCAGCTCACCTTCCACGGACACGCCGCAGGCATGGGCGAAGGCCACGGTCTGCTGGGTCACGCGGACGTTGTAGTCGTAGTCGGCCGGGGTCTTGCCATCCTCCTTCAGCGAGCCGTCCATCATCACCGAGGAAAAGCCCAGCTGGATCGAACGCTGGCAGACGTCCGGGCTGGTGCCGTGGTCCTGGTGCATGCACACCGGGATATGCGGGAATTCCTCGATGGCCGCCAGGATCAGGTGGCGCAGGAAGGGCGCGCCGGCGTATTTGCGGGCGCCGGCCGAGGCCTGCACGATCACCGGGGAATCGGTCTTGTCGGCCGCTTCCATGATGGCGCGCATCTGCTCGAGGTTGTTGACGTTGAAAGCCGGGACGCCGTAGCCGAACTCGGCGGCGTGGTCCAGCATTTGGCGCATGCTGATGAGTGCCATGTTTTCACTTCTCCCAGGAAGTTGGGCTCGTTCTATGGTTCGACAGCCTGCCGCAGGGGCAGGCTGCATTCAAGTCTGTTGCGCCGCACGGCGCCATACCGGAGCTAGCGTGCGTGGCAGCCGCGGCCGATCAGGTCGTTGCTCTCCACCCAGTAGATCAGCCCCTGGTCGCCGGTAACGCTGAAACCGACCAGTCCGTCGCTATAGAAAGCACCGGAGCCGCCGGGTTCCTCCTCCAGGTGATGGACGACGTCGTCCTCACCCAGGCGCAGGTCCACCACCGACGAGCGGGTACCCTCGACGTAGCGCCAGATCACCACGGCGCCGCTGTCGCAGGTCCAGTGGTTCCACCCGCCCCCCTTGGCGGCGCCGGCGCCGCTCCCCGCGGGGTGGCTGGAGCAACCGGCCAGCAGGGCGCCCAGGGCCAGGGCGGCGAGGTAACGCTTCATCGGGCAATTCTCCCTCTCACGGCGATGCCGTATGTCCATTCAGCCCCGCGCCGCACCGGCGCCCCCGTTCAGGGGCAGTTCACCGGTTTCCCGGCCGGGGTCGGATCGCCGGTACTCAGGCTCTCCACCCGCTCGCGGTTCTGGTCGCTGGGGACCATCACCTCGGGCGGGCTGACCAGCTCGCAGGTGGCGGGTTTACCGCCAGAGCCGCTGCAGCCGGCCAGTATCAGGCAAAACGCGAAGCCAAGGGCGACGTGGGGCATGATTGCTCTCCTTTGTCCCGTCCTCGAAGGTTGTGACCCCCGAGGACGCCGCAAGGTTGCCCCGAATCGCTCGTGCGCTTACGGCTTGGCGCGCTGCTCCAGCACCTCCACGGCCGGCAGGACCTTGCCCTCGACGAACTCGAGGAAGGCGCCGCCGCCAGTGGAAATGTAGGAGATCCGCTCGGCCACGCCATACTTGTCGATGGCCGCCAGGGTGTCGCCGCCACCGGCGATGGAGAAGGCCGGGCTCTCGGCGATGGCCAGGGCCAGGGTCCTGGTGCCCTCGCCGAACTGGTCGAACTCGAAGACGCCCACCGGGCCGTTCCACAGGATGGTCTTCGACGACTTCAGCAGCTCGGCGAATTGCGCGGCGGTCTGCGGGCCGATGTCGAGGATCATGTCGTCGTCGGCGACGTCGGCGATGGCCTTGACGGTCGCAACGGCGCTTTCGGCGAATTCCTTGGCCACCACCACGTCCACCGGCAGCGGCACGCTGACCTTGGCCGCGATGGCCTTGGCGGTGTCGACCAGGTCGGCTTCGTACAGCGACTTGCCGACCTTGTAGCCGGCCGCGGCGAGGAAGGTGTTGGCGATGCCGCCGCCGACGATCAGCTGGTCGCAGATCTGCGCCAGGCTGTTGAGCACGTCGAGCTTGGTGGACACCTTGGAGCCGGCGACGATGGCGGCCATCGGCCGGGCCGGGTTGCCCAGGGCCTTGCCCAGGGCGTCCAGCTCGGCAGCCAGCAGCGGGCCGGCCGCGGCGACCTTGGCGAACTTGGCCACGCCGTGGGTCGAGCCCTCGGCGCGGTGGGCGGTGCCGAAGGCGTCCATGACGAAGACGTCGCACAGCGCGGCGTACTTCTGCGCCAGCTCGTCGGCGTTCTTCTTCTCGCCCTTGTTGAAGCGCACGTTCTCGAACAGCACCAGCTCGCCCGGCTTGACCTCGACGCCGTCGAGGTAGTCACGCACCAGCGGCACGTCGCGGCCCAGGGCCTTGCTCAGGTAATCAGCGACCGGCTTGAGGCTGTTCTCCTCGGAGAACTCGCCTTCGGTGGGGCGGCCCAGGTGCGAGCAGACCATCACCGCCGCGCCCTTCTCCAGGGCCAGCTTGAGGGTGGGCAGCGCGGCCAGGATGCGGGCGTCGCTCTTCACCACGCCGTCCTTCACCGGCACGTTGAGGTCCTCGCGGATCAGCACGCGCTTACCTTGGAGGTCGAGGTCGGTCATCTTCAAAACGGTCATGACGTCAGTCCTGTATGGGCTGTGTGTTTAACGTTCACTGGCGGCGACCCGCAGGAAGTGCCCCGCGGTGTCGAGCATGCGGTTGGCGAAGCCCCACTCGTTGTCGAACCAGGCCAGCAGGTTCACCAGGCGCGGCCCGGAGACGCGGGTCTGGCTGCCGTCGACGATCGCCGAGTGCGGGTCGTGGTTGAAGTCGCAACTGGCGTGGGGCAGTTCGGTGTAATCCAGCAGGCCCTTGAGCGGCCCGCTGCTGGCGGCCTCGCGCAGCACCCGGTTGATTTCCGCGGCACTGGTGTCGCGGGAAACCTGCAGGGTGATGTCCAGCGCCGAGACGTTCACCGTCGGCACCCGGATGGCTTTGGCCTGGATACGCCCGGCAAGTTCCGGAAGCAGGCGCTCGATGCCCCGCGCGAGCCCCGTCGAAACGGGAATCACCGACTGGAACGCCGAGCGCGTGCGGCGCAGGTCCTCGTGGTGGTAGGCGTCGATCACCGGCTGGTCGTTCATCGCCGAGTGGATGGTGGTGATCGACACGTACTCGATGCCCACCGCCTCGTTCAGCAGCTTGAGCAGCGGCACGCTGCAGTTGGTGGTGCAGGAGGCGTTGGACACCAGCCTCTCGGCGCCGGACAGCTGCTGCTGGTTGATGCCGAAGACCACGGTGGCGTCGACGTCGGCCTCGCTGGCCATGGGCTGGGAGAACAGCACCCGCGGCGCGCCGGCGGCGAGGAAGCGCTCGCCATCGGCGCGGCTGTGGTAGACGCCGGAGCACTCCAGCACCAGGTCGACGTCCAGCGCGGCCCAGTCGATGGCCTCGGGCTCGGCCTGGCGCAGCACCTTCACGCAGTCGCCGCCGACGTGCAGGCAGCCGTCGGCCACGCTCACCTCGCCGGGGAAGCGGCCGTGGGTGGAGTCGAAGCGGGTCAGGTATTCCAGGCTCGCCAGGTCGGCCAGGTCGTTCAGCGCGACCACGGAGAAGCCGGCCTTCGCGCCGCGCTCGTGGAGGGCGCGGAACACGCAGCGGCCGATGCGGCCGTAGCCATTGAGGGCGACACGGTAAGGGCGCTTGGACATTGTTATCCCTTGGTTCGCCGGGGCGCGCGTGGCGCCCCGGCGTTCACGGCATCAGGCGTCGAGCAGCTCGGCGGCCACTTCCAGCACGTTGTCGACGGTGAAGCCGAAGTGCTCGAACAGCGCCGGGGCCGGGGCCGACTCGCCGAAGGTGGTCATGCCGATCACCCGGCCTTCCAGGCCCACGTACTTGTACCAGTAGTCGGCATGGGCGGCCTCGATGGCGATGCGCGCACCGACCTGCACCGGCAGCACGGCCTGCTTGTAGCCGGCATCCTGCTGCTCGAAGACGCTGGTGGAGGGCATGGAGACCACGCGCACCTTGCGGCCTTCGGCGCTGAGCTTGTCGTAGGCCTGCACGGCCAGGCCGATTTCCGAACCGGTGGCGATCAGGATCAGCTCCGGCTCGCCGGTGCAGTCCTTGAGCACGTAGCCGCCGCGGGCGACGTTGGCCAGTTGCTCGGCGTCGCGCGCCTGGTGCGGCAGGTTCTGGCGGCTGAAGATCAGCGCCGAGGGACCGTCGTTGCGCTCGATGGCGTACTTCCAGGCCACCGCGGACTCGACCGCGTCGGCCGGGCGCCAGGTGTCCAGGTTCGGCGTCAGGCGCAGGCTGGCCAGCTGCTCGATGGGCTGGTGGGTCGGGCCGTCCTCGCCCAGGCCGATGGAATCGTGGGTGAACACGTAGAGCACGCGCTGCTTCATCAGCGCGGACATGCGCACCGCGTTGCGGGCGTATTCCATGAAGATCAGGAAGGTCGCGCCGTAGGGAATGAAGCCACCGTGCAGGGCCACGCCGTTCATGATGGCGCTCATGCCGAACTCGCGCACGCCGTAGAACACGTAGTTGCCGGAAGCGTCGGCCGGGGTCACGCCCTTGCAGCCCTTCCACAGGGTCAGGTTGGAGCCGGCCAGGTCAGCGGAGCCGCCCAGCAGTTCCGGCAGCAGCGGGCCGAAGGCGTTCAGCGCGTTCTGGCTGGCCTTTCGGCTGGCGATGGTCTCGCCCTTGGCGGCGACCTCGGCGACGTAGGCGGCGGCCTGCTCGGCGAAGTCGGCCGGCAGTTCACCCTTGATGCGGCGCTGGAACTCGGCGGCCAGTTCCGGGTGGGCGGCCTGGTAGGCGGCGAAGCGCTGGTTCCACTCGGCTTCGCGGGCGGCGCCGGCTTCCTTGGCGTCCCACTCGGCGTAGATCTCGGCGGGGACTTCGAACGGGCCATGGTTCCAGCCCAGGGCGGCGCGGGTGGCGGCGATCTCGTCGTTGCCCAGCGGCGCGCCGTGGCACTCTTCCTTGCCCTGCTTGTTCGGCGAGCCGAAGCCGATCACGGTCTTGCAGCAGATCAGCGTCGGCGCGTCGCTCTTGCGCGCGGTCTCGATGGCGGTCTTGATCTCGTCGGCGTCGTGGCCGTCGACGTTGCGGATCACCTGCCAGCCGTAGGCCTCGAAGCGCTTCGGGGTGTCGTCGGTGAACCAGCCGTGGACCTCGCCGTCGATGGAGATGCCGTTGTCGTCGTAGAAGGCGACCAGCTTGTTCAGGCGCAGGGTGCCGGCCAGGGAGGCGACTTCATGGGAAATGCCTTCCATCATGCAGCCGTCGCCGAGGAAGGCGTAGGTGTAGTGGTCGACGATGGCGTGGCCTTCGCGGTTGAACTGCGCGGCCAGCACCTTCTCCGCCAGGGCCATGCCCACGGCGTTGGCGATGCCCTGGCCGAGCGGGCCGGTGGTGGTCTCCACGCCCGCGGTGTAGCCGTACTCCGGGTGGCCCGGGGTGCGCGAGTTGAGCTGGCGGAAGTTCTTCAGGTCCTCGATGCCCAGGTCGTAGCCGGTCAGGTGCAGCAGCGAGTAGATCAGCATCGAGCCGTGGCCGTTGGACAGCACGAAGCGGTCGCGGTCGGCCCACTGCGGGTTCACCGGGTTGTGCTTGAGGTAGTCGCGCCAGAGCACTTCGGCGATGTCCGCCATGCCCATGGGGGCACCGGGGTGGCCGCTGTTGGCTTTCTGCACGGCATCCATGCTCAGTGCGCGGATGGCATTGGCTCGCTCACGACGGCTGGGCATTGCTGAATCTCCTGCGGGGGCTGCTTCGATTGATCGAAGGGATGAAAAAAGGCGGCCATTTTCGCCCAGCCGGCCATCGCGGGGCAATGACAATCGGGCCGCAGGCTACAGGCGGCAGGCGGCGGGCCCGTCCAGCTCCTGCCTGCAGCTTGTGGCCTGCAGCTTGCCGCTACCTTCCGTCTCCAATATCAAAACTTTTTGATACAGCCGTTGCCACCATCGCCGCGGGCCTCTAGACTCCGCCCCCTATGAGCCTGCGCATGCCCCTGATCCGCCACGATGCCTGCGACGAGCTGGCCGCGCTGTGCAAGGCCGGCGGCGACCCGCTGCGGCTGAACGTGCTGCGGGTGCTGGCCAACGATTCGTTCGGCGTGCTGGAGCTGGCGCAGATCTTCGCCATCCGCCAGTCGGGCATGAGCCACCACCTCAAGGTGCTGGCCCAGGCCGGCCTGGTGGCGACGCGCCGCGAAGGCAACGCGATCTTCTACCGCCGCGCCCTGCCCCAGGCCGACAGCCTCGGCGGCAAGCTGCACGGGGCGCTGCTGGCGGAAGTGGACGAGCTGGCGCTGCCGGCCGAGGTGGACGCCCGCGTCGCCGCGGTGCATGCCCAGCGTGCGGCGGTCAGCCGCGACTACTTCGCCCGCAGCGCGGAGAAGTTCCAGGCCACGCAGGACCTGATCGCGGGGCTGCCGCAATACCGCGAAAGCGTTCTGGCGCTGCTCGACGCACTGAGCTTCGCCCCCGGCGCCACGGCGCTGGAAGTCGGCCCCGGCGACGGCGGGTTCCTCCCCGAGCTGGCCCGGCGTTTCGCGCGGGTGACCGCGCTGGACAACAGCGTGGCCATGCTCGACCTGGCCCGCCGGCGCTGCCTGGAGGCAGGGCTGACGAACGTGCGGCTGGACCTGGCCGACGCCCTGCGCGACGCCGCCGAACCGGCCGACTGCGTGGTGCTGAACATGGTGCTGCACCATTTCGCGGCGCCCGCCGAGGCCCTGCGCCAGCTGGCGCGCCTGGTGAAGCCGGGCGGCAGCCTGCTGGTGACCGAACTGTGCAGCCACGACCAGAGCTGGGCCCGCGAAGCCTGCGGGGACCTCTGGCTGGGGTTCGAACAGGAAGACCTGGCCCTTTGGGCCGATGCCGCGGGGCTCGCCCCCGGCGAGAGCTTGTACATTGGTTTACGTAATGGCTTTCAGATCCAGGTGCGGCATTTCGCCAAGCCGGATTCGCGAAGCGTCCTCACCCACCGGTAAAGACAGGAACCGTTAGATGAGCGAATACTCGATTTTCACCTCCGAATCCGTATCCGAAGGCCATCCGGACAAGATCGCCGACCAGATCTCCGACGCGGTGCTCGACGCCATCATCGCCAAGGACAAGTACGCCCGCGTGGCCTGCGAGACCCTGGTGAAGACCGGCGTCGCCATCATCGCCGGCGAAGTCACCACCTCGGCCTGGGTCGACCTCGAAGACCTGGTGCGCAAGGTCATCATCGACATCGGCTACAACAGCTCCGACGTCGGCTTCGACGGCGCCACCTGCGGCGTGCTGAACATCATCGGCAAGCAGTCCGTGGACATCAACCAGGGCGTCGACCGCGCCAAGCCGGAAGACCAGGGCGCGGGTGACCAGGGCCTGATGTTCGGCTACGCCAGCAACGAGACCGACGTGCTGATGCCGGCGCCGATCTGCTTCTCCCACCGCCTGGTCGAGCGCCAGGCCGAGGCGCGCAAGTCCGGCCTGCTGCCGTGGCTGCGCCCGGACGCCAAGAGCCAGGTCACCTGCCGCTACGAAGGTGGCAAGGTAGTCGGCATCGACGCCATCGTGCTGTCCACCCAGCACAACCCGGACGTCTCCTACGCCGACCTGCGCGAAGGCGTGATGGAGCTGATCATCAAGCACGTGCTGCCGGCCGAGCTGCTGCACAAGGACACCCAGTTCCACATCAACCCGACCGGCAACTTCGTCATCGGCGGCCCGGTGGGCGACTGCGGCCTGACCGGGCGCAAGATCATCGTCGACTCCTACGGCGGCATGGCCCGCCACGGCGGCGGCGCCTTCTCCGGCAAGGACCCGTCCAAGGTCGACCGCAGCGCCGCCTACGCCGGCCGCTACGTGGCCAAGAACATCGTCGCCGCGGGCCTGGCCGAGCGCTGCGAAATCCAGGTGTCCTACGCCATCGGCGTGGCTCAGCCGACCTCCATCTCGGTGAACACCTTCGGCACCGGCAAGATCAGCGACGACAAGATCGTCCAGCTGGTCCGCGAGCACTTCGACCTGCGCCCGTACGCCATCACCAAGATGCTCGACCTGCTACACCCGATGTACCAGCCCACCGCGGCCTACGGTCACTTCGGCCGCAACCCGTACGAGCTGACCTACGGCGACGACACCTTCACCGCCTTCACCTGGGAGCGCACCGACAAGGCCGCCGCCCTGCGTGACGCGGCCGGCCTGTAAGGTCCGCCCGACAGAACAGCCTGCTCCGGCGGGCTGTTCGCTGTAAGGAAGAGTACCGTTTCTCTGGTTAGGGGAAACGGCATTTTTCGTATGGGGTGGGGTTAGGCGCTTCAGGATGACTTCGAATTCTCCGGCCACTCCGAACAGCCCCCTCTCCCTTCAGGGAGAGGGCTGGGGAGAGGGCGCTCTCAACCCCACCTACACCCCCGGCAAACCCCGTTCGCGAGCAAGCTCGCTCCTACAGTTCCATGAAGGGCATCGGCGCACCGGCCAACGGCGTATAACCGCGAACGGTTATACGCCCTACGAACCTGCCGGCTAACGCTGCGTTATCCACCCACTCCGAACGGCCCCCTCTCCCTCTGGGAGAGGGCTGGGGTGAGGGCAATGGACTTCGCCGACACTCCATTGCCAATCCTGTACTCCGCTCCCCCACCCTAACCCTCCCCCGCAAGCGGGAGAGGGGACCGTTCGGCGTGAAGTGGAA
>NZ_QGSL01000107.1:1655434-1694641 GCF_003176655.1 Pseudomonas sp. RW407
GAAGCCGTGGTCGACCTGCATGCGGTAGGACACCGCGGCATCCACCCCCGCCTCCAGTACCGCTGCGGCGCAGGCCTCGGCGGTTGCGCTGGGCACGTCCAGCGGCCCGGCCAGGCTGTGGAAGTCGCCGATGGCGTGGGCGGCCATGCCGATGCAGAAGGACGGCATCACGTCGTAGAAGAAGCCGTTGTAGTGGTCCGGGGCGAACAGGAACACCAGTTGCGGGTCGAAGGCGGCGATGCGCGCGCGGGCGGCGGCGACCACCTCGTCCACCTCGGCCAGCACCTCGGCGGCCGGGTCGACGTAGCCCACCAGCGGAGTGTGCGACAGGCAGTGCAGGTAGGCGCTCATCTCAGGCCACCCTGGACGCCAGCGGCGCCTGCTGCCGGGCCTGGGGGATGGCGGCCAGCGCGCGCAGCAGCTGGTCGCCGACCTGGCCGAGGGTCTGCGGGATGGCCACCCCGGCGACGAAGCGGTCCGGGCGCAGCAGCACGATGGAAGCCGGGTAGCGGCCGAACCACTCCTTCAGGCGGCCACTGCTGTCGCCGACGCGGATGACGCCTTCGGGCACCTTGCACCCGGCCTTGAGCTGCACCTCCGGCAGTACCTGGATGAAGCGCGTGCCCAGCGCGCGCCAGGCCTCGACCTGGGCGCTGGAGAGCCCCCAGAGCGGGTCGCTGCCCCAGGCGATGATGGCGAAGTTGCTGCCGATCACATCGTCCAGCAGCACAGTGTCGCCGGCCTCGGTACGCACCTTCGGCTGGATGAACATGCGCCCCACCGGCGAGGCCTTGCCGCCCTGCTCCGCCACCAGCGCGCCCTTGGCGTACCGCGGCATCGGCTTGAAGCGCATCTCCAGGAAGTAGCGCTTCACCGGCGGCAGGTAGTTGAGCAGCCAGGAGATGCCGTCACGCAGCGCACCCTGCCAGCGCCTGGGCGGCGCCAGCACGTGGCCGGCCAGCACCGAGAGATCGATCATCGCCTTGGCGTGGTCGCGGCGCTCCTGTTCGTAGGTGTCCAGCAGCGCCTCGCCGGCCAGGCCCTTGACCACCAGGGCCAGCTTCCAGGCCAGGTTGCTGGCGTCGCGCATGCCGCTGTTGTAACCCTGGCCCTGCCACACCGGCATGATGTGCGCGGCGTCGCCGGCGAGCAGCACGCGCTTGACGCGGAACTGCCCGGCCAGGCGCGCATTGTGGGTGTAGACGCGCTTGCGGATCAGCTCGACGCGGTCCGGGTCGGGCAGCACCTTGGCCAGCAGCTGGCGCAGGTTTTCCGGCTTGCCCAGTTCCGCCTCAGTCTCGCCGGGCATCACCATGAACTCGAAGCGGCGCACGCCGTGGGGCAGCGCGGCGGAAACGTAGGGCCGTACCGGGTCGCAGCAGAGGTAGACGTTGGGGGTGCCCAGTGGGTCGTTGGCGACGTCGATGACGATCCACTGGTTGGGCGCGGTCTTGCCTTCGAAGGATACGCCCAGGGTGCGCCGCACCAGGCTGTTGCCGCCGTCGCAGGCCACCAGGTAGCGGGCACGCACGGTTTCCATGCGGCCCTCCGGGGCGTTCAGGCGCAGGCTGACGCCCTCCTCGTCCTGCTGGAACTCCACCAGGTCGTGGGAGAACAGCGTCTTCACGTTGGCGAAGCGCGCCAGGCCACGGTGGAGCACGGCGTCCACCTGCGGCTGGATGAAGGCGTTGCGCCGCGACCAGCCGAACTCGTCGGTCATCGGCTGGATGTCGGCGAAGCAGCGGCCCCCGGGGGTCAGGAAGCGCATCGCGTGCCAGGGCGTGGTGTGCGGCAGCACCTCGTCGACCAGGCCGATGGCCTGCACGGTGCGCAGCGACTCGTCGTCGATGCCGATGGCGCGCGGGTAGTCGATCAGCTGGTCGAGCTTCTCGAGCTGCAGCACCTGCACCCCGACCTGGCCGAGGTAGTTGGCGATGGCCAGGCCCACGGGGCCGGCGCCGAGCACCACCACGTCGGCGGTGTAGTCGGGGCTGTGAACGGGACTATTGGTGGTCATTGTCGTGTCCTCGGCACTGCCCGGCGACCGGCCCCGGAAGAATCTCGGGCAAGCCGGGGCCGTCCCCGCGCACGGGGCGCAAGGTGGTCGCTGGGGGCTGTTCGGGTGGTTAGGTTCTAGCGGATGCTCGCCACGCTTCTGGACGAAGACGCGGGGGCGGACGGGAAGGACGCCACCGGCGGGAGGCTCGGCGAGGTCCGGAAGGCGGCCGTCAGGCGCGGCCGCTCGGAAGCGGATGCAGGCAGGTACGCATGGCTCATGGCTCTATCCCCTGGAAGGGCGTTTATCGTTGTTGCGGCGAGTATAGGAACGGCCAATTCTGTCCTACAATGAAAAACAGCCTCCCTGTGCACCTGGTGCACATCATTGTTTTAAAAGAATTTTAATGAATAAAGACCGGGATTCGGACTACAAGACGGTGCGCGGCCTGAGCCGCGGCCTGGCCCTGCTCAATGCCCTGAACCGCCTCGACGGCGGCGCCAGCCCGACGCGCCTGGCCGAACTCACCGGCCTGCACCGCACCACCGTGCGGCGCCTGCTGGAAACCCTGCAGGACGAGGGCTACGTGCGCCGCAGCGAGTCCGACGACAGCTTCCGCCTGAGCATGAAGGTGCGCGAGCTGAGCGAGGGCTTCCGCGACGAGCAGTGGATCTCCGCCCTCGCCGCACCGCTGCTGGCGGACCTGCTGCAGGAGGTGGTGTGGCCGACCGACATCTGCACCCTGGACGTGGACGCCATGGTGGTGCGCGAGACCACCCACCGCTTCAGCCGCCTGTCCTTCCACCGCTCCATGGTCGGCCGCCGCCTGCCGCTGCTGCAGACCGCCACCGGCCTGGCCTACCTGGCCTTCTGCGAAGACGCCGAGCGCGAGCAGATCCTCGCCCTGCTGGCCCGCCGCGAAGAGCCTGAATACCGCCTGGCGCGCGATCCGCTGGCGCTGGACAACCTGCTGCGCAAGGTCCGCCACCGCGGCTATGGCGAGAACTTCATGGCCTGGAACCAGGAGGAGAAGATCGCCTCCATCGCCATTCCGCTGCATGCCGGCGAACGCCTGATCGGCTGCCTGAACCTGGTCTACGTGGCCAAGGCGATGAGCATCGAGCAGGCGGCCGAGCGGTATCTGCCGGCATTGCGACGCACGGCGGCGAGGATCAGCGAGCGGATGCTGGAGGGCGATGCGTTGGCTTAAGAGCGGGGTTGCTCGCGGACCTCTGTCCAGTTGGTGTGGTGCGGAACCGCGAAGCTCCCGGGCTCCCCGTAGGGTTCACCGGCCACGCCGGACGCCCCGATGGCACGGTCAACGGCGGATAACCGCGAACGGTTATGCGCCCTACGAGTTTGCCGGCTGACGCTGCGTTATCCGTGCACGCCGAACGACTCCCTCTCCCTTCAGGGAGAGGGCTGGGGAGAGGGGGCGGACGTCGCTCTGACACCTCTGCCAAACCCTGACTCCGCTCCCCCTCCCTAACCCTCCCCCGCAAGCGGGAGAGGGAACCGTTCGGCGTGATGCGAAACCGCCAAGCTCCCGGGCTCCCCGTAGGGACCGGTCAGCGCCGCCAGGCACACCCCAGCGCGCTCAGCGCCAGCACCGCCGCGGCCCCGGCGTAGGCCCAGAACGCCGGCACCACCGGCAGCAGCACGCCGGCCAGCATGGGCCCCAGGCCCGCGCCTATGTCGCGCCAGACGGCGTTGCCGGCCAGGGCCTGGATGCGGTTCTGCGGGTTGCGCTGGGCCACCAGGGTCATCACCAGTGGCAGCTGCAGGGCGCGCAGCAGCAGGACCAGGAAGGCGCCGACGAACAGCCAGTGGCTGCCGAAGATCAGCAGCGCCACCGAGGTCGCCAGGGACAGCGTCACCAGCATGCGCAGCGCGCCGAAGTGGTCGGCCAGGCGCCCGCCGAAGGGGCTGAAGAGCATCTCGCTGAGGTAGCGCACCGCCATCAGGATGCCCGCCACCAGCACGCCGGTGCCGCCCAGGTGGCTTTCCGCGTAGAGCGACAGGCCGAAGATGAACAGGCCGTCGAGGGTCACGCCCTCGATGAAGGACCAGGTGGCGATGCTGTCCGGCAGGCGCAGGCGGCGCCCGGTCGGGGTCGGCAGGTCGTGGCCCTGGTTCGGCAGCGAGCGGGCGCGCCACAGGCCCAGCAGCGCGCTGGCGAAGAGCACGAAGAACACGCTGCGCGGCCCCCAGGCCTGGGCCATCAGCGCCGCCAGCGGCAAGGCCAGCATCGGCCCGATGGAGATGGTCGCCCGCGAGCGCCCGGCACGGCGCGCGGCGCCCTGGGCCTCGGCGGTGGCCATGGTCTGGGTGCTGAGGTTGAAGCTGGCGTAGCTCAGGCCCCACATCAGGCGCAGCACCAGCAGCGCGGCGACGCCGGAGAGCGTTGCATAACCCAGCGCGCACAGCGCCGAGGCCAGCGCCGCCAGGCTGCAGGTGGCGCGGTCGCCGCGGCGGGCGTAGAAACGCACCACCCAGCCGTAGCCGACGATGCGCACCAGGCGGTTGGCCGCCAGCAGGATGCCCGCCTGGGCCAGGCTGACGCCGAAGTCGGCGGCGTACATCGGCAGCAGCAGGTAGAGCACCACGTCGCCGGGCAGGCACAGGCCCAGGACCTGCGCGGCGCGGCGGGAAGCGTTATCGGCGCGGCGCAGGCGTGGCTGCGCCAGGTCTGATGACATGGTCCCTCCCGGACGACAAGGCAAGCGCGCACCTTACCCGATGCGCACCCGCCTGCCGAGCGGGAAGTGCCAGGCTCAGCCGGCGGCGGTCGCCTGGGGTTGGCCCTGGGCTGCGGTTGCCGGGCGCTCCAGGCCGATGAAGCGCATCACCCGCTCGCCGCATTCGCCGTTGCGGATGGCCGCCGGCGCCGCGTCCACCTGCACCTGGCCGTTCTCCATGAAGATCACCCGGTCGGAGATCGACAGGGCGAAATCCATCTCGTGGGTGACGATAACCATGGTCATGCCCTCCTTCGCCAGGTCGCGGATGACGTTGAGCACGTCGCCCACCAGCTCCGGGTCCAGCGCCGAGGTCGGTTCGTCGAACAGCATGATGTCCGGCTCCATGGCCAGCGCGCGGGCGATGGCCACGCGCTGCTGCTGGCCGCCGGAGAGCTGGTGCGGGTACTTGTGCGCGTGGGCCAGCAGGCCGACCTTGTCGAGCAGCGCCAGGGCCCGCTGCTCGCACAGCTCGCGGCCGTCCAGGCCATGGAAGCGCGGCGCCAGGGTGACGTTGTCGAGGATGGTCCGGTGCGGGAACAGGTTGAAGCCCTGGAACACCATGCCGATGTGCCGCACGCCGCGGCGCAGGCGCAGCGGGTCGGGCTGGCCGGCCTTGATGTAGGACTCGCCGAACAGCACGATCTCGCCGCCGTCGATGCCCTCCAGGCCGTTCACGGTGCGGATCAGCGAGGTCTTGCCGGAACCCGAGGGGCCGATGATCGACACCACTTCGCCGCCGGCCACCTGGAGGAACACGCCCTTGAGCACCTGGTGGCTGCCGTAGCTCTTGCGGATGTCGCGCAGGTGCAGCGCCGGCGGCGTGCCCGGCGCGGGAGGTTCGCGGCGCGCCACCGAGGGTTCCGGCAGGCTCTGGCGCAGGCTGTCGAGGCTGGCCTCGCCGAGGGTTTCCGGCTTGCGCGCGTTGAGGTCCAGGCGGTGCTCCAGGTACTGCAGCAGCCAGCCGAACAGGGTGACGATCAGCACGTAGTAGATGGCCACCGCCGAGAGGGTTTCCATCACCAGGAAGTTCTGCGCGTAGAGCTTCTGGCCGACCATCAGCAGTTCGGTGAGGGAGATCACCGAGACCAGCGAGGTCAGCTTGACCACCGTGACGTACTCGTTGATCAGTGTCGGCAGGGCGATGCGGAAGGCCTGGGGAACGACGATCAGCCGCTGGATGCCGAAGGCGCCGACGGCCAGCGCGCGGCCGGCCTCCTTCTGCCCCTTGCTCACCGAGAGCAGGCCGCCGCGGTGGATCTCGGCCATGTACGCGGCCTCGGTCAGCACCAGGGCCAGCAACCCGGAGATGAACGGGTTGGACAGCAGCGCGCCGCTGGCCGGGAACAGTTGCGGCAGGTTGTAGACGAACACCACCAGCACCAGCAGCGGCACACTGCGGAAGAACCAGATGTACAGCCCCGCCGGCACCCGCAGCCAGCGCGATTCGGAGAGCTTGGCGCTGGCCAGGAGGAAGCCCAGGAACATGCCGATCAGCCAGGCCAGGGCGCTCAGCTCGACCACAGTGACGCAGGCCTTCCAGAAATCCGGCAGGGAGAACAGCGAGAAGAAATAGGACCAGTCGAACTGCATGGGCACCTCGGCGGACGGGCCTGGCGCCAGGCCCGTCTCTCATGTTGCGTTGAAACGGTTACTCGGCCGCGGCTTCTTCCAGGGCGTACTTCTTCAGGATGGCGGCGAACTCGCCGCTGTCCTTGGTCTTCTGGAAGGCCACCTTCAGCGCGTCGTACAGTTCCTGGTTGCCCTTCTTCACGTACATGCCCAGAGTCTGCTTGTAGATCAGCTCCTTGGAGGTGACCACCACGCGGCCCTTGGAGCGCTCGGCGATCATGTGCGCGGCCCCGGAAATCTCCACCTGGGCCTGCACGTGCCTGGACAGCAGGGCCTGGGTCACTTCCGGCGCGGACGGGTACTCGCTGACGCTGATGGCGCCCTTGCCGTTGGGCTCGCAGTAGCTCTTCGACAGTTCGGCGAACTTGGCCACCCAGGTGGTGCCCTGCTCCAGGCCGACCTTCAGCCCGCAGAGGTCCTCGGGTTTCTCTGGCTTCAGCTCGCTGCCGGCCGGCACCATGATCGCCGCGCCGGTCTGCGCGTAAGGGATGGCCAAGGCCTGGGCGGTGCGCTCGGGGGTGATGTACATGCCCGAGATCACCGCGTCGAAGTGCCCGGCGTTGAGGCCGAGGATCAGCCCGGAGAACTTGGTGTTCAGGTAGCTGGGCTGCAGGTCCATGTGCCGCGCCAGGGCCGCGGCCAGCTCGGGGTCGGAACCCACCACCTTGTCGCCGTCGTAGGACTCGAACGGCGGGTAGGTGATTTCCATGCCAATCTTCAACTGGCCCGGGGTGGCGGTGACGGCGGCGGCGTTCTGCGCGCCGCCCAGCAGGGCCGCGCCGAGCACGCCGGCGGCCAGGAGAGTGCGGGTGGTCTTGTGCATCGTGATTGCTCCAGGTCGAGAGTGAACGCGCAGTTCAGGAAGGCTGCGTCTGTTTTTTCAGGTGGCCGAAGCTGGACGGCTTGCGCGCCCGCTCCGGCAGTTTCAGTTCGCCGTCGGCGACCTTGCGCCGCAGGTAGCTGTAGGTCTGCAGCGCCTGGCTCCACATGTGCTCGCCGATGGCGATGGTCTCGTAGGCCTGGCCGCCGTCGTCGAACTGCGGCAGCGGGCGGATCTGCGTGTGGTAGTCGCAGGCGTAGAACAGCGGGAAGGAGTAGCGCTCCTCGCGCACGGTGCGCACGCGGTGGGCGGTGGCGACGAAGGCGCCGTTGGTCATCACCTCCAGCATGTCGCCGATGTTCACCACGAAGGCGCCCGGCACCGGCGGCGCGTCGATCCACTGGCCGTCCTCGTTCAGCACTTCCAGGCCCGGTTCGGTGGCGTGGAGGATGGTGAAGCACTCGTAGTCGGTGTGCGCGCCTATGCCCGGGGCATCCTGGGCCTCGCCGTCGAACGGGTAGTGGATCAGCCGCAGCTTGGACGGCGGGCGGCTCACCAGCGGGTCGAAGTAGCCTTCCTCCAGGCCCAGGGCCAGGGCGAAGCCGTCGAACAGCTTGCGGCCGAGGGCGAACACCGCCTGGTAGTAGGCGCGCACCCGGGCCTCGAAACCCGGTACCTCGGGCCAGCGGTTGGGCCCCAGCAGCGGCGTGCCGGCCAGCACCAGGGGATCGTCGGCGGCCACCTCGTAGCCGACGTCGAAGGCTTCCTTGTGGTCGGGCTTGCCCTTGGAATACACCTCCTCTCCTTCAGGGACGAAGCCCTTGTGGCTTTCCGAGGCGCCGATGTAGTGGCGCATCTTGGCCGCCAGCGGCTGGGCGAAGTAGTCCCGCGCCGCCGCCTGCAGGCCCTCGATCAGCGCCGGGTCCAGGCCGTGGTTGCGGATGTACAGGAAGCCCACCTCGCGGGCCGCCTTGCCCAGCTCGGCGGCGACCGCCAGGCGGTCTTCCAGGCGCGCGCTGAACAGACCGCCGATGTCGACCACGGGGATGGAAGTGAAGGCCTTGCTTGCATGCTCCTGCATGGGTCGTGCTCCGGCTCAGGTTTCGAGGAAGGTCTGGAAATGCCGGCGTTCTTCCGTGGCCATCCAGCGGTTGAGGTCCCACAGGTCGGCGACTGGCGCAGCGGTGAAGGGAAGCCGATGCAAATACCCGTCCGGGCCGAACTCCGGGGTCAGGGTGGTCACGGCCTGGCCACGCGCCTGCTGGGCGCGCCACACCGCTTCCCAGTGGCGCTGGTGGAAGGCCAGCGCGGCGGCGTATTCCGGCGCGCCCGGGTGCGGCACCTGCGGGCCCTGGTCGTAGCCCACGCGTGCCTGGATGTGGTGCACGCGCTCGACGAAGGGGCCCAGGTCGTCGGCGGCGTCGTCCAGCAGGCGCTCGCAGACCACCACCCAGTGGCTGATGTCGCTGGTGAAACGCAGCTCGGGCAGTTGGCGGATCAGCTCCAGGGTCACCCAGGGGCTGTACAGCGAGCGGGCGCGGTGGGTTTCGAAGCAGCAGGTCAGGTCCTGGGTAGCGGCCAGTTCCAGGGCGCGGCCGAAGAAGTCCACCTGCGCCGCCAGCGGCCAGCGGTCGTTGCCGCCGAGCACGTTGACGAAGCGTGGCGCCAGCTCGGCGGCCAGGCCCAGCTTGCGCTGCAGGTCGTCGAGGTGGACCTGCGGGCTGGCGGCCTGGTCGGGCAGCACGTCGTGGGCGGTGAACAGGGTGCAGATGTAGGGCACGCCCTCCTCCACCAGCAGCCGCGCGTAGTCGGAGCGGGTGGCGGGGTCCAGGGGCAACCGTGCCTCCAGGCCGTCGAAACCGGCCTCGCGCAGTTCGGCGATGGCCTGCGGCCAGCCATGGGCGTAGCCCCACAGGGTGCGGAAGATCTCGAGTCGCATGGACGAACTCCGGGCAGGATGAGCCGCGCCGTCGGGCACGGCGAAAGTCACGGCGCGGCTCAGCGCGGCATGGCGGGAATCGGCGGAATGGCGGCGGGCGTCCGGCCGCGGCTGGGCGGGGACGAGGGGAAACGGGGGATGAGCGCAAGCATGGACACGGTGGTATTCCTCTGACAGACCGGCAGCATTGACGGGCTGGTACCCGCCGATTGTTGTTTTGCGCCGGGCGTGGCGCCGGGCGTGCTTGGGCAGTAAGGAACAGCGTGGCGCGCGGATGTTGTGAGGGCTCCGCTGCGCCGACGCCAGGGCTGGTGTGGCCTGGCGCCGGTGCAGTTGTCGCAGGTAGGCGGCGGGGGAAAAATAGCCGGCGGCAAATAATCAGTTCAGGAATTCCTGAACTATCCCGCCGCCGGGGGATGCGCGGCGGCGGGCCTTGCTCAGTAGCTGTAGGTCAGCGTCAGCATCAGGTTGCGCGGTTCGCCGTAGATACCGTAGTAGGACGAGGGCACGCGGGCGAAGTAGTGACGGTCGAAGGCATTGTTCAGCGCCAGGCTGGTGTCCAGGTGGCTGTTCACCTGGTAGCCCAGCAGCGCGTCGTAGACCGCATAGCCGCCTTGCGCCTCGGCGCCGCGGTCGGTCGGGCTGTACGCCCGCAGGCCGCCGCCGACGCGCCAGTCGGCCAGGGTGCCGCCCTGGAAGCGATAGGTGTTCCACAGCTTGAGGCTGTGCTTGGGTTCCTCGCTGTCGTAGACCTTGCCTTCGTTGTCCGGGTCGGACAGGTAGCGGTTGAGCAGGAAGGTGTAGCCGGCGTAGAGGTCCCAACCCGGCAGCGGGCTGCCGCTGATCTCGGCTTCCCAGCCGCGGCTCTCGATCTTCCCGGCGTTGACGTAGAAGCCGGCGTTGTCCGGGTCGGCCACCGCGCGGTTCTCGTCGCGCAGCAGGAAGGCCGCCAGGTTGGCGTTCAGCGCGCCGTTCAGGTAGCTGCCCTTCAGCCCAACCTCGTACTGCTTGCTCTTGCGTGGGTCCAGCAGCTTGCCGCTGGCGCTGTTCTGCGTCTGCGGGGTGAAGCCGCTGCTGTAGCTGACATAGCTGGACAGCTCCGGGGTCAGCTCGTAGATCAACCCGGCGTAGGGCGTGTACTTGTGGTTGACGCTGGGCGAGCGCACCCAGGGGCCGGACTCCGGCAGCACGTCGCTCTGCTCGGTGCCGTACCAGCTCAGCCGCGAGCCGAGCACCAGGGTCAGCGGATCGAGCAGCTTCAGCCGCGTCTGGCCGTAGACGCCGCCCTGGGTCTGGCGGGTGTCGTGGCCCGAGTCGAAGGCCAGGTCCGGCCTGGGCAGCACCGGGGCGAACACGTCCTGGTTGCCGACGTCTTCCCAGGCCGACAGCGAGCGGTCCTTGAACAGCGCGTAGTTGGCGCCCAGCAGCAACTGGTGGGTGCGGCCGAAGGCGTCGAGATCGCCGTTGAGGTTGCTGTCCAGGCTGTACCAGTCGTAGTCGTCGTGCTGGCGCTGGTTGGTGAAGTCGCCCTGGTTGGTCGCCGGGTCGACGCCGCCGCCGAGGTAGGCGTACAGCGAGCTGCTGTCCAGGCCGCGGTAGTTGAAGGTGGTCTTCGAGGTCCAGGCGTTGGCGAAGGCGTGGCTCAGCTCGGCGTGGAACTCCTTCATGTACAGGTAGCTCTGGTTCCACCTGGCGCCGTAGAACTGCGAGCGCGGCGCCTTGAGGAAGCTGCCGTCGTAGTACACCGACTGGCCGTAGTCGAAGGGCCCGATGTCGGTCTTCTGGTAGCTGGCCGACAGGCTCAGCAAGGTGTCCGGGTCCAGGTCGAGGTCGAGTGCGCCATAGACCATGCCCAGCCCGGAGTGGCCCTGGTCGTAGAAGTAGTCGCGGTCCTGGGCGGCCACCACCAGGCGGCCGCGCACGTGCTTCTGCTCGTCCAGCGGACCGGTGACGTCGATGTCGCCGTGGTAGTTGTCCCAGGTGCCGGCGCGCAGGTGGCCGGTCAGGGCGAACGCGTCGCGCGGGCGCTTGCGCAGCAGGTCGACGCTGCCGCCCGGCTCGCCGGAACCCTGCAGCAGGCCGCTGGGGCCACGCATCACCTCCACCCGGTCGTACATCGCCAGGTCGAACTGCTGCTGGTACTGCAGGCTGCTGTCCGAGGGTACGCCGTCGTACATGACCGCCGCCGGAAAGCCGCGCGACTGGAAGTAGGCGGTGCCGTCGCCGTAGTCGATGGAGGTGATGCCGGTGGTGTCGCGCAGGGCGTCGGCCACCGTGAGCATGTTCTGGTCGTCCATGCGCTTGCGGGTGACCACGCTGACCGACTGCGGGATGTCCTTCTGGCTCAGCTGGCCCTTGCCGATGGTCAGCAGCGGCGTGGTGTAGGAGTCGCGGTCCTCGGTGTCCGGGCTCAGGCTGTTGCCGGTGACGGTCGTCGAGTCCAGCGAATAGACGTCGTCGTTCACCAGCGCGTAGTGCCCGGGCGACACCTCGCTGGCCTTGAGCCCGCTGCCGGCGAGCAGTGCGGCGAAGCCCTGGTCGACCGAGTAGCGGCCGCGCAACCCGGCGCTGCGCTTGCCGGCCGTGCGCGCGGCGTCGAACGACAACACCACGCCGGACTCGGCGGCGAAGCGCGCCAGCACCTCGCCCAGCGGCCCGCCGCCCAGGGCGTACTCGTGCAGGGCCGCCTGCCCTGCCGGCGCGGCCAGCGCCGGCAGCGCGCCCAGGCTCATGCCCAGGGCCAGCGCCAGGGCGCTCAGGCCGCCGCCCAGTGCCTTGCCCCGCCCTGCCCGGGCCTGTTCGTTGATCCGCTTGTTCATCTCTGGACTCCCCCGATGGTGAGCGGCAAATGCCGCGAATTCGGGTAGGAGTCGGATGAGCGAATGAGAATCGACAATGCTCGCCGAAATTTTTTTCACCGGGCGTCGCCTCAGGCCGGCAGCACCCTCACCCAGTAGTCGGTGAAGCGCCGCAGGCGCACCGGCAGCGCCCGCGCCACCGCCTGCAATGCCTGCTCCGGCTCGTCCAGCGGGTAAGCCCCGGACAGGCGCAGGCCGGCCACCGCCGGGTCGCAGCTGAGCACCCCGGGTCGGTAGCGACCGAGCTCGGCGAGCAAGGCATCCAGGCGCCAGGCGTCCGCCACCAGCCAGCCGTCGGCCCAACTGGCGGCGCCCGCCACGGCCCTTTCCGTCTGCCCCAGGTGCGCGGCGCCGAAGCGCAGTTGCTGGCCGGCCTGGACGATGCGCTGCTGCCCCGGCAAGGCGAACGGCTGCACCGCCACCGCATCCTGCAGCACCGTCAGGCGCGTGCAGCCCGCCTCCTGGCGCACGCAGAAGCGCGTCCCCAGGGCATGCAGGCGGCCCTCGGCGCTGTCCAGCAGGAACGGCCGGCTGTCGTGGGCGGTTTCGATCAGCACCGCGCCCTTGCGCAGCAACACCAGCCGTTGACCGGCATCGAAGCGCAGGTCGACGGCGCTGGCGGTGTCGAGGGTCAGGCGGCTGCCATCGGCCAGGCGGACCTTGCGCCGCTCGCCGATGCCGGTGCGGTAGTCGGCAAGCCAGGCGGCCTGCCTGCCGTAGCGATAGCCTCCGCCGGCCAGCGCCGCGCTGCCGGCGAGCAGCAGCGCGCCCTTGAGCAGGCTGCGCCGCGGCAGTCCGCGCGGCTGGCTGAGGGTGTCGTAGGCAAGGTTGCCGGAAACCCCGCGCAACTGCGCCTGCAGCGCCTCGACGCGCTGCCAGGCCCAGCGGTGCCCGGGGCTCTGCGCGCACCAGCGCTGCCAGGCCTGGTGCTGGCTGTCGCCGGCATCCTCGGCGCACAGCCGGGCATGCCAGCGCGCCGCCTCGCCGAGCAGCGCGCGCTGTTGCCGCGGGTCGGCGGGCATCACAGGCCGGCGTCCAGGGCGAACAGCAGGCAGGCTTCGGTGGCGCTGGCCACGTACTTGGTCACCGAGCTGACCGAGACGCCCAGGCGCTCGGCGATCTCGACGTACTTCAGGCCCTGCAGCTGCGACAGCAGGAACGCCTGCTTGGCCCGCTGGCCCAGGCCATCGAGCATGGCGTCCAGCGCCAGCAGGGTTTCCAGCATGATCTGCCGTTCCTCGGGCGACAGCTCCCCAGCCTCCGGGCGCTGCGCCAGGCCTTCGAGGAAGGCGCGCTCCAGGCTCTGCCGGCGGAAGTGGTCGACCATCACCCGCTTGGCCACGGTCACCAGGTAGTGGCGCGGCTCACGCAGTTGTTCCATGGGCTGCGGGCGCGCCGCGCACAGCAACCGCAAGAAAGTGTCCTGGGCCATGTCCGCGGCCTGCTGCGAGCAGCCCAGGCGGCGGCGCAGCCAGCCGCTAAGCCAGCCGTGATGGGCGAGGTACAGACCGTGGAAGCTGTCGGCAGAGGGGCTGGCGGGCATGTGGGGGAATCATTGCCAAATGTTAATAATTCCCATTCTATGGATGCGCCACGGCGCCGGCAAGCCGTGCCGGGTGCCGCGGGTTCGGGCGACACCTATCCGCAGGGCGCACTCAGCCCATCCCCTGCTCGTACACCGCCAGGTGCACGAAGGCCGCTTGCAGCAGCGGCAGGTCCAGCCCGGCCGCCTGGCCGCGGCCCAGCAGGTCGCCGATGATCTGCTCGGCCTCCACCGGGCGGCCGCCGACCAGGTCGCGGTACATGGACGAAGTCTGTGGCGAGCCATGCAGGGTGAGTTGCCGGCGCGCCTCGGCAAGGAAGGCTTCGCGCGGTTCCAGGCCCACCGCGCGGACCACCGCCACCACCTCGTCCAGCAGGCGGTTGACGAAGGCCTCGCCCTGGGGCGCGGCGACCACCGAGCCGATGTTGCCGCGCATCAGGCAGGTGATGCCGCCCAGGGACGCCAGCAGCACCCATTTCTCCCACATCTCGCGGTGGATGTCGGCGCTCAGGCGGGCGTCGAAGCCGGCGTCCTGCAGCAGCGCGTCCAGGCGCAGGATGCGCTCGCTGCGGGTGCCGTCCATCTCGCCGTAGGACAGTTCGTTGAGGGGGCCGTACTGGACGATGCGGCCGCGCTCGTCCAGGGTGCTGGCGATCTTGCAGACGCCGCCCAGCAGCGGCCCGCGGCCGAAGTGCTCGACGATGGCGTCGACCTGGTGCATGCCGTTGAGCACCGGCAGGATCATGCTGCCCGGCCCCACCGCCGGGGCGATGTCGCGCAACGCCGCTTCCAGGGCGTAGGCCTTCACCGTCAGCAGGATGAGGTCGTAGGGCCCGTCCAGCTGCTCGGCGCCGACCAGTTGCGGCGTCAGCGCGAAGTCGCCGTGGGGGCTGAGCACCTGCAGGCCTTCCTGCTGCAGCTGGTGCGCCCGCCCGGCGCGCACCAGGAAGGTCACGTCGCGCCCGGCCCGGGCCAGGCACGCCCCGAAGAAACCGCCCGTGGAACCCGCCCCGACTACCAGAATACGCATGGCCCGCCCTCCTCGGCTGCCCGGCGCACTGGCGCCGGCCCATTGCCTGTATATAGACGCAGCGCCGGCAAAATGCACTGGCTAGCCCAGGCGCCGGCGGTACAGGCTGCGCGCCAGGGCGTCGAGGGCGAAGCCCAGGGCGCCGATCAGCAGGACCATGGCCATCAGCTCCGAGTAGGCCAGGCGGTCGCGGGTGTCGAGGATGTAGTAGCCCAGCCCGGCGCTGACGCCGAGCATCTCGCAGGGCACCAGGACGATCCAGAGGATGCCGATGGCCAGGCGCACGCCGGTCAGCACGTGGCCCAGCACGCCGGGCAGGATCACCTTGCGCAGGGTCTCCCAGGGCGTGGCGCTGAGGCTGCGCGACAGCTGCAGCCAGCGCGGGTCGAGCTGGCGCACGCCGGCGGCGGTGTTGAGCAGGATCGGCCAGACCGCGGCGAAGGCCAGCAGGAAGTAGATCGGCTGGTCGCCCACGCCCATCAGCATCACCGCGATGGGCATCCACGACAGCGGCGAGATCATCCGCAGGAACTGGAAGGCCGGCGTGGTCGCCGCCTCCAGGTGCCGCGAGGCGCCCACCAGCAGGCCCAGGGGCACGCCCACCGCCAGCGCCAGGAGCAGCCCCAGCAGCACGCGCCTGAGGCTCACCAGCACGTGCTCGTACAGTTCCGCGCGGCCGAGCAGCTCGCCCAGGCTGGCGAAGGTGGCCCCGGGCGCGAACAACTGCCCCAGGCCGTCGCCGCCGAACAGGCGCACGCCGGACCACCACAGGCCGAGCAGCGCCAGCAGCCCGGCCAGGCCCAGCAGCCAGTGGCGGCGGCCGGACAGTACGGCAGGGCTCACGTGGTGATCTCCTCGCTGCGCTCGAAGCTGTCGGGGATGCCGAAGGCGGCCAGGCCACCGACCTGGGCCAGGGCGTTGCGCACGAAGCGGTCGTCCACCAGGTCCCTGGCGGTCTGCGCCGGGTCCAGCGCGGCGAGGAAGCCCTTGTCGCCCTGGATCAGGGTGTCCTTCAGGCGCTTCACCAGTTCCTCGGTGTAGCTGGGGAAGGGGTACGGCTGGAAGTCGATGCGCTCCTCGTGCCAGTCGGCATGGCGGATGGCGCCGTCGGCCAGGTACTTGTCACGCTCGCCCGGCGCCGGGGCCAGTACCCGGCCGAGCACTTCCGGCGCGTGCGGGGTGTAGCGGTTGGCGCCGTCCCTGGACAGCAGCTTGGCCGCCTCGGCGCGGTTGTCGCGGGTCCACAGCTGCGCCTTGACGATGGCGTTGACCACCTTCTGCGACCACTCCGGGCGGCCGTTCAGGTCGTGCTCGTGCATGAACACCACGCAGCAGGCGTGGCTGCGCCAGACGTCGCCGGTGAAGCGCTGGATGCGCCCGACCTTGAGGTTCTCGGCCAGGGCGTTGAACGGCTCGGCGACTATGTAGCCGGCGATGCGCTTGCTGGCCAGGGCCGGCGGCATGTCCGAGGGCGGCAGCACCACCAGGTTGACCTCGTTGGCGGCGAGCGGGGCGTTGGCCGGCTTGCTCACCGCCACCAGGCCGTTGTCGCGCAGCAGTTGCTGCAGCACCACGTTGTGGATCGAGTACCAGAACGGGATGGCCAGGCTGCGCCCGCCCAGCTGCTTCACCTCGCCGATGTCCGGCGCCACGGTCAGGCCGGAGCCGCCGACGTGGTTCCAGGCCACCACCCTTGCCGGCACCTTGCTGCCGTAGCGGGCCCAGACGGTCATCGGCGAGAGCAGGTGGATGACGTTGACCTGCCCGGAGATGAACGCCTCGATCACCTGTGCCCAGCTGCGCAGCAGCACCGGGCGCTCGGCCTTGATGCCCTCGGCCTCGAACAGGCCGTTGGCGTGGGCCACCAGCAGCGGCGTGGCGTCGGTGATCGGCAGGTAGCCGATGCGCACCGGGGCGTCCGGTTCGCTGGCGGCGCGGGCGCGCAGGCTGGTCAGCAGCGGCAGCGCGCCGGCCGCGGTGAGCAGCGCACCGAGTTTCAGAATGTCACGTCGAGAATGAGTGGGATCGTCCAGGCACATGGGCAGCCTCCGGCGCAGTCGTGGGGTTCGCGTGGGGTCGGCTCGCCCGCCGTAGGGTTCTGAGGATCTCGACCCGCAGCGCGCCCAGTTCCTCGACCAGCTCCGCACGCGGGTGCGGCAGTTCGATGCGCCATTCGCCCAACGTCCGCGCCGGGGTGTCGCCCAGTAGCAGGATGCGTTCGGAGAGCAGCAGGGCCTCGTCGATGTCGTGGGTGATCAGCACCGCGGCGGTGCGCCGCTCGCCGATCACCCGCAGCAGCAGTTGCTGCATGTCGGCGCGGGTCACTTCGTCCAGCGCGCCGAAGGGTTCGTCCAGCAGCAGCACCTGGGGCTGCCGCGCCAGGCAGCGGGCCAGCGCGGTGCGCTGCGCCATGCCGCCGGAAAGTTGCGCCGGCGCCAGGTGCCGCGCGTGCTGCAGGCCGACGTCGGCGATCGCCTGGTCGACGCGCTGGTGCAGGCTGGCCTTGTCCAGCTTCGGCTGGCGGGCGAAGTCGAGGCCGAAGGCCACGTTCTTCTCCAGGCTCAGCCAGGGCAGCAGGCTCGGGTCCTGGAAGGCCACGGCGACCCGCGGATGCGGGCCGTCGATGGCCTCGCCGAGCAGATGCACGCTGCCCGCCGCCGGCTTCTGCAGCCCGGCCAGCACCCGCAGCAGGCTGGACTTGCCGACGCCGCTGGGGCCGAGGATGGACACCACCTCCCCCGGCGCCAGGCTCAGCTCGAAGCCTTCCAGCACGCTGCGCCAGGCCTTGCCCTCGGGGTAGCCGAGGGCGACGCCGGCGGCCTGCAACAGCACCTCGCTCATGCCCGCGCCTCCTGGCGCTGCAGCTCGGCGCGCAGTTGCACCAGGCTGGGCGTGACGATGGGCACGAAGGCCGATTCACGCCAGCGCCGGGCGAAGGCCGCGCCGTGCTGGCTGAGGTAGGCCTTGCCGCCGCTGGCCTGCAGCTCCAGCTGCACCGCCGCCGCGGCGCCTTCGGCCAGGCCGATGCGGATGCGGAACAGGCGCGCCGGTTCGCTGCCGAACTCGCCGCTGGCAAGGCCGGCGCGCAGGCGCTCGACCAGGGCTTGCAGCTCGCCGCGCAGGCGTTCCTCCTCCTCGCGCAGCACCGAACGGCTGCCGCCCAGGTGCTCGCGCACCGCCTCCAGCGCGCGGCGCGTGAGGCCGATGGTCATGGCGCACTGCAGGCCGAGGAAGGCCGGGCGCACCTGCGGCAGGTAGCGCCGGGCGTCGTCGTGCAGCAGCCACTCGCGGGGCAGCTGCACCGCGCTGAAGTCCAGGGCGGCGGTGTTGCTCGACTGCAGGCCGAGCAGCCGCAGGTCGTCGGAGCGGCTCAGGCCGGCGCTGCCCGAGGGAATGGCCGCCACCAGCGGCGCCGCGCCCTCGCGCTCGATGGCCGCGGCCACCACGAAGTGGCCCTTGCGCAGGTTGGTCACCCAGGGCAGGCGGCCATCCAGGCTCCAGCCATCATCGGCGGCGGGGCTGGCCTTCACCTGCAGGCTCTCGATGCCGGAAAGGAACTTCATCGCGTTGGACAGCCCGGTGGCCCCGGCCAGGCGGCCGTCCAGCAACTCGCCGAGCAGGCGCTCGCCCAGCTCGCGGTTGGGGCTCTGCAGCAGGTATTCGATAAAGGCGCGCTGGCCCCAGAAGACGAAGGCGGCAGTCAGCGAATGGCCGGCCACCGCGGCGATGGCCTCCACCGCGTCGAGCAGGCTGCCGCCGGCGCCGCCGCGCGCCTCGGGCACGCCTATGCCGAACAGCCCGGCGCCGGCCAGTTGCGGCAGCACCGACTGCGGGTCGGCCTGGCCGAGGTCGAGGGCCTCGGCCTGGGCATCGAGCCAGCGGCTCAGGGTCGGATCGAGCATGGTCGCTCTCCTGTCGGCGGGCGGCGGCACGGCAGCCGCCCGGTCATGGGAAACTCAGGCCTTTTCCCAGCGGTACTTGCCCAGTTCGGGGTTGAGCGGCGTCTGCGCCAGCACGTTGGCGAAGTTGCACAGGGTCGCCAGGCTGATGCCCAGCAGCACCTCCAGGGCGTTGCCGTCGCTGAAGCCGGCGGCGCGGAAGGCCGCAAGGCCGGCGTCGCCGACCGCACCGCGGCTGGCGATGGCCTCGCGGGCGAAGGCGGCCAGGGCCTCCAGGCGCGCGTCCGGCAACTCGCGTTGTTCGCGCAGGGCGGCTATCACTTCCTCGGGGAGCCTGGCCTTGTTGGCCGCCACCGCGGTATGCCCGGCCACGCAGAAATCGCAGCCGTGGGTGGTGGCGGCGATCAGCTGGACCACCTCGCGCTCGGCCAGGCCCAGCTCGGCCTTGGCGTTGAGGCCGGAGACGGTCACGTAGGTCTCCAGCGCCGCCGGGGCGTTGGCCAGCACGCCGAGCAGGTTGGGAATGAAGCCGGAGTTCTTCAGCGCGTTCTCGAGGAACGGCCGGGCCGCTTCCGGGGCGCTGTCGAGGGTCTGGATGGGCAGGCGGGACATGGTTCGACTCCGTGTACGGTAGGTGTCGAAAAAGTCTGTTGGTAATAAGAAAACCGTTCAATATTCTAAAGTCGCTATCACTTGCTCCAGAGTCTTTTCGTTAGATGATTTCGTCGAGCCCCCTTGTCGATTGGTTATTAGACAGCCTGGAACTGGACGCCAGCCTGTTCCACGTGGGCCGCTACTGCGGCGGCTGGCACGCGTCCACCCAGGGCCTGGCCAGGGCCAGCTTCCACCTGGTGGTGCAGGGCCACTGCTGGCTGCACCTGGAGGGCGAGGCGCCGGTGCGCCTGGACGGCGGAGATGCCGTCTTCCTGCTGCGCGACCTGGCCTACCGGCTGTCCGACGCCGCCAGCGCCGAGGCCGCCGCCTGCCAGCCGCGCCAGGCCATGACCGCCCTGGAGCTGCAGGCCGAGGACGGCGTCGGGCTGGTCTGCGGCTTCTTCCATTTCCACTCGGGGCTCTCCGCGCTGATCATCGACGCCCTGCCCGCCTACCTGGTGCTGCGCGCCGACGAGCCCTCGCAACGCGCCGCGCGTAGCCTGTTCGAACTCATCCTGGAGGAATGCGCGCGCCAGCCGGCGCCCTCGCAGCAACTGCTGGAGCGCCTGAGCCACCTGCTGTTCCTCTACGTGCTGCGCCAGCAGGTGCTGGACAACCCCGGCCTCGGCGGCCTGGTGGCCCTGGCCCGGCAGCCGCAGTTCGCCGGCCTGCTGGAAAGGATGATCGAGCAGCCGCAGCTGCCCTGGACCCTGGAGGACATGGCGGCCTGCGCCGGGCTGTCGCGCTCGGCCTTCTTCAAGCGCTTCAACGAAACCTGCGGGCAGTCCCCCGGCCAGGTGCTGCTGGCCCTGCGCATGGGCCAGGCCTGCCGCCTGCTCAAGGCCGACCAGAGCGTGGCCGAGGTGGCCGCGGCGGTCGGCTACCAGTCGGTGGCGGCCTTCACCCGCGCCTTCCACAAGAGCACCGGGCAGCAGCCGGGGGCGTACCGGCGCAGCCGCGATCAGGGCAGCCGCCGCTGAGGGGCCTCCACTGGCGGGGCCAGGGCGTCCTGCATGGTACGCAGCTTCAGGCAGGTTTCCCGGTACTCGGCCTGCGGCTCCGAGGCGGCGACTATCCCGCAGCCCGCGAACAGGTGCGCCCTGTCGCCCCGCAGCAGGGCCGAGCGCAGCGCCACGCAGAACTCGGCGTCGCCCGTGGCATCCAGCCAGCCCACCGGCGCGGCGTACCAGCCACGGTCCATGCCCTCGTGGCCGCGGATGTAGTCCAGTGCCGCCTCGCGCGGCAGGCCGCCCACCGCCGGGGTGGGGTGCAGCGCCGCCACCAGGTCGAGGATCTCCACCCCCGCACGCAGCCGCCCACGCACGGGGGTCAGCAGGTGCTGCACCCGCGCCAGGCGATGCAGGCGCGGCAACGCCTCGATGTCCAGCCGTTCGCAGTAGGGCGCCAGGGCTTCGCGCAGGCACTCGACGACCAGTGCATGCTCGTGGCGGTCCTTGGCGCTGTTCAGCAGCGCGGTGCCCAGGCCCGCGTCTTCCTGGGGCGTCGCCCCGCGCGCCAGGGTGCCGGCCAGCGCCACGGTGTCCAGTTCGCCCCCGGCGACCCGCAGCAGGCGCTCCGGGGTCGCCCCGAGGAAGCAGGCGCCGCCACGGTCGAAGGCGAACAGGCAGGCCGTGGGGCCGGCCTGGGCCAGGCGCTCCAGCACCTGGCCACAGGGGAAGCCGCCCACCGCCTGCAGGCATACTTCGCGAGCCAGCACCACCTTGCGCAGCCCACCCCGGGCGATATGCGCCACCGCCGCCGCCACCCGCGCCTGCCAGTCATGGGCGTCCAGCGTCTCGCGCGCCACCGGGGCTTGCGCCAGGGCGGGACAGCGCGGCCGGTGGAGGTAACGGGCGAGCAAGGTGCTCCATTCGGCGCGTAGCTCGCGGACCGCGGCATCGACGTCGGCATCCGGCTCCAGCCAGCGGCTGAAGGACAGGAAGGCGCGCCCTGCCCGGCGCAGGTAGAGGATGCGCGGCAACACCAGCGAGGTGGCGGCGAAGGCGCGCCAGTGTGGCGCCGTCGGCGCCTGGGCGTCGAAGGCGAAGCCACCGCACAGGCGTGGCGGGCACGGCCCGCGCCAGGCCATGCGGGCCAACAGCTCGCGCCAGATGTCGGCGCTGGCGGCGAAGCGCCCGGCCGCCGGCGGGCTGACTTCCTGGGTACAACCGAAGCCGGCCATGGCTTCGGTGCCCTCTTCCGCCCGCCACAGCAGGCTCTGGCCGAATACCTGGCGGTTGGCGGCGAACAGCCGCAGGGCGTCGAGTTCCGCACAGGCCGTGGTGCCGACCGCCAGTACCGGCCGCCCCTGCTCGCGGGCCTGGCGCGCGGCCGCCGCGAAGGCCGCCCGCAGTTCGTCGAAGGTATCCGCGTTCATGCCTGCCCGTCCTCCTCCAGGCCGTTCCGACGGCGCCAGTGGCGTACCTGCTGGTCGATGTTCCACTGGATGATCTGGGCATACAGCGGGCCGACGAACGCCGGGTCCAGCCCGGCGGCGCGGGCCCAGGCGCGGCGTTCGGGCAGCATCGAGGCGACCCGCTGCGGTGCGGCTATGCTCGCCTCGTCCGGCTTGAAGCGGGCCGCCGCCTTGACGTAGGCCAGGCGCCGGCCGAGGGCGGCGATGATCTCGCGGTCGAGGCTGTCGATGCCCAGGCGCACGTCGTCGAGGCTGGCGCATTGTTCCGGGGTCTTCATTGCGTTCGCTCCTTGCGATGGGTTCAGGGCCACAGTTGCCAGGCCGGCTCGCGGTAGCTGGCAAGCCAGCCGCCTATGTGTTCGAGCACGGCGCGGCGCTGCGCGCGCAGGTAGAAATGGCCACCGGCGAAACGCCGCACGTCCAGCCCGCAACGGCTGGCGGCGGCCCAGGCCAGGGCCTCGTCGTCGTTCACTTCCCCGTCGTCCTCGCCCAGCAACAGCGAGACCGGGCAGTCCAGTGGCTCGACACGCTCGCGCCGGTAGCGCTCGATCAGCCGGTAGTCGGCCCGCAGCGCCGGCAGGAACAGCTCGCGCACGGCCGGATCGTCCAGCGCCGAGGGCGCGCCATCGGACTGTCGGCACACGTCCGCCAGCAACGCCGCGTCCGTCTGCAGGTGCAGGCTGCCGCCGCGCTGGCGATGGGGCGGCGGGTGGGCGGAGACGAACAGGTGCAGGGGCGCCCGACCGCGCGCCTGCAGGGCCAGGGCGGTCTCGTACGCCAGGGCCGCGCCCATGCTGTGGCCGAACAGGGCCAGCGGGCGCTCGTCGAGGCCGGCGCAGGCATCGGCTATGCATGCGGCCATGGCCTCCAGGCTGGTTGCCATCGCCTCGCCGTGGCGCTCCTCGCGCCCCGGGTACCGGGCGGCCAGCAGCTCCACGTCCGGCTCCAGGTGCCTGCGCCAATCGCGGAAGAAGCTCGCGCCGCCGCCGGCATGGGGCAGGCACAGCAGGCGGAAGCCGGGGTTCGGCAGCCCGGGGAAACGGCGCAGCCAGGGACTTTCCGTTGCCTGTCTCATAGCGCGCCCTCCTCCACCGGGCAGGCATCCGCGGCGGCCTCGCCCTGGCCCAGTCGCAGTTCGGGCAGCCAGGCCCGCAGCCGTTCCAGGCACTCGCCCGGCGGCAGCACCTCGGCGGCGAAGTGCAGCCCCGCCGGCAAGCGCTCCAGGCACTCCACGGCAAAGGCTGCCGTCGCGGCCGTCAGGCGCGAGCCATCGCCACCGAGCAACCAGGCACTACGCTGCACGTCACCCTCGCCGCTGCGCCCACGCAGCTCCACGGCCAGCACCTGGTAGGGCGTGCGCCCTGCGGCATCCAGGCGGCTGGCGGCGACCAGCCCGGCGATCGCTCCGGCCCTGTCCTCCCCCGGCCCGCCGCGGCCCTGGATACGCCGCAGGCAGGCCAGCAGCTGGCCGTCCTCGAACAGGTTGAAGGCGCAGCCGCTGGCCACGCCCAGCGCGGCGAACAGCCGCCGGCCCTCCGAGCCCAGGTAGGGCATGGCCAGCAACTCCCGGTTGCCGAGCCAGGGTCGCCGCAGCGCCTCGGCGGGCGCGCCGTTCCAGGCGATCGCGCGGCCATCGCGCCAGGCCTGCCGGGCCCGGCCGAAGCCATGGGCGGGGTCGAGGCTGAGCAGGAAGTCTTCGGCAGCGCTGGCGGAAAACGCCCCCAGGCCACCGGCATAGCAGCGCATCTCGTCGATCCGCTGCAGGCCGGCGGCCAGGTAGCGCGGCAGCAACCCGGACAGCCCCGGCAGCATGCCGGCCGAGAGCAGCGCCCGGCGGCCTTCGGGAACCCGGCCAGCGAGGCGCTGCCAGAGCGGGTCGTCACCCCCGACGTCCAGGTAGTCGGCGCCTGCCGCCAGGGCCACCCGCGCCACACGGTCGAGCACCCGATAACTCGGGCCCGCGCAGTTGAGCACCAGGCGGCAGCCGTCGACGAAGCCACGCAGCGCGCCCTCGTCGTTCAGGTCCAGGGCATGCGCCTGCACATCGCCCTGTTCGGCGGCCAGGTGCTGCAACACCCGCAGGTCGCGCCCGCCGATGCGCAACGGGTGCCGCGACCGCAGCAGGCGGACGACTTCACGGCCGACGCTGCCGCTGGCGCCCAGCAGGCCTATGGGGGCGCCATTCATGCCAGTGCCTCCTGCCGTTGGCCGCAGGCCCGCGCCACCGCCTGGACGTGGGGCGCCTGCATGCAGCTGAAGTGGTCGCCGGGCACGTCGACCACCTGCAGGCGGCCCAGGCACAGCCCGCTCCAGTAGGCGCTCATGTCGCGGTGCATGCCCGGCAGCACCTGCACTTCGCCGGTCTGGCGGACGAACAGCATGTCGCCGTCGTAGGGCGTGGCCTGGTGCAGCGCCACCGCCGCCAGGCTGTGGCGCAATACGCGCAGTTGCTCGCCGAGCCAGGCCAGGTCGCTGAACTGCGAGCCGGCGTGGCGCATGGCGCGGGCGATGGCCTGCAGGCGCTGCTCGGGCGAACATGCCGCCAGCCTGCACATGGCCGCCAGGGCGTCGCGGGTCTGCGGGCGCTCCTCCAGTTCCTGCCATACGCCCCGCGTCACCCGCCCCGGGGTGCGCTGCAGGGCCTCGGCGATGGCCTGCTCCAGGCCGGCCTCGTCCAGCGGGTAGCCCAGCTCGCGGGGGTCGGCCTGCATGACCCGGGCGAACACGTATTCGGCCAACAGGTCGTCTTCGATCAGGAAAGGCACGCGGTAACTGCTGATCACCGTCAGCGCCTCGACCGCCACCCCCCGCGCCTTCAGGCAGGCCGCCAGCTCGCTGGCCAGCAGGCCGCCCAGGCAATAGCCGACGATGCTCAGGCTACGGTATCCGGCGGCTTCCAGGGTGGCGGCGTAGTTTTCGGCCAGGCGGCGGATGGCCTGCTCCGGCGCCAGCGCCAGGTAGGCGGCCACGTCGGCCAGCACCAGGCCGTCGGCGCCGCCTTCCAGGGCAGAGAACAGCGCACGGTAGGGCGCCAGGGTGCCGCTGCCATCGTGGACGAAGACGCGCTTGTGGCCTTCCCCCTGTTCGCGGATCGACACCAGGGGCGAACCCGGCCGCAGCGCATCGCTGGCGCGGACGAAGTCGGCCAGCGCCGCCACCGTCGGCTGGTTGATCAATTGGCGCAGCAACTGGTCCCACTGCACGCTGCGCAGCTGCGGCAGGCGCTCGCGCAGGCGGCCGACCACCTGGGCCACCAGCAGCGAGTCGCCGCCCAGTTCGAAGAAACCCTGCTCGCGGCCTACCGCCGGCACCCGCAGGGTTTCCCGCCAGACCTCGGCGATGGCCCGCTCCAGTTCGTCCCGCGGCGGCTCGCCGGTGGCGGCCGAGCGCTCGGCGCCCTGGGCGCGCAGCGTGGCCAGGGCCTGCCGGTCGACCTTGCCGTTGGCGGTCAGGGGCAGCTCGTCGAGCACCAGCATTTCCGCCGGCAGCATGTACTCCGGCAGGCGCCGCGCCAGGTGGGCGCGCAGGGCGGCGGGCTCCAGGCGCTGGCAGTCGGCCTTGAAGCGGGCGATGAACAGGTGCTGGCCGATGCAGGACATGGCCTCCCCGGCCTCCGGCAGGCATAGCGGCACTTCGGCCCCAGCCTCGGCCAGCAGGGCCTGCCATTGCTCGCGGCGCAGGAAGGTGGTGTCCAGCTCGCGGCGCAGGTCCTCGAATTCGGTGAGGCCTTCCTTGAACTCCATCGACGCCATGATCTGGTAGGTGTCGCGGGTGGCCTCGATGAACACCAGCCAGCCACCGGGCGCCAGCATCCGCCGCAGGCGCGCCAGCACCCGGCCGGCATCGCGGGCGTTGTGCAGCACGTTGGCGCAGAGGATCACGTCCAGCGAGTTGTCGGCGACGCCCTGGCGCCAGGGCTCCTGGTTGAGGTCGAACAGGCCGTAGCGCACCCAGGGATAGTCGGCGAAGCGTTCGCGGGCCTCGTTGAGGAAATACTGCGAGAGGTCGGTGAACTGGTAGTCCACCGGCAGCCCCGCCAGCGCCGGGATCAGGTCGCAGCTGGTGCCGCCGACGCCGGCGCCTATCTCCAGAAGGCGTAGCGGCCGTTCGGCGTCGAAGTCGGCGGCGATGCGGCGCAGCGCGGCGCACACCGCGCGGTTCAGGTACTGGCTGATGAGGTTGCGCCGGTAGGCGCCGTCGGCCACCTCGGTGCGCCCTTCGGGGAACAGCAGGTGCAGCGGGTCGAGGTGGTCGCTCATCAGCTCGGGCAAGCGCTCCTGGCTCTCGCGCAGGTAGCGCAGCACCTCGGCGCCCCAGCCCACCCGGGGCTCCAGTTCGCCGATGCGCGCCCAGGCCTGGCGCAACCCGGCGTCCGGCGCCTGCAGCCCGTGGTAGCCGCCACGCGCCTCGTCAAAGGCCAGCAGCCCCTCCTCCACCAGGGCTCGCAACCAACGCCGGATCAGCCGCTGGTTGCGCGGCGCCACTTCACAGGCCCGGTAGATGTCGTCCAGCGAATGCCCCCGTGCGCTCTCGTCGAACAGCCCCGGCCGTTTCAGCGCGGCGGCCATGGCCAGCAGCGCGGCGCGCTCGACCTGCTCCGACATCTCGCGGATCTCGCACGGGTCCAGGCCGCCGCTGACGCCCTGCCCCGCCGCCCGCGCCTGCTCGGCCAGGCCCTCGGGCCAGGGCGCGGGCGCCGCGGCCGACGCACGGAGGAAGGCCACCAGGCGCCGCTCCAGGGCATCCTCGCCCTGGGCCACGACCACCGCGGATTGCACGCCCGGGTGCTCGAGCAGTGCGCTCTCCACCTCGGCCAGTTCGATGCGGTGGCCGCGCACCTTCACCTGGAAGTCCTCGCGACCGAGGAACTCGATGCTGCCGTCCGCCAGGTAGCGCCCCAGGTCGCCGGTGCGGTATAGCCGCTCGCCGCTGACGGGGTGGCGGATGAAGCGCTCCGCGGTCTTCTGCGCATCGCCCAGGTAGCCCAGGGCCAGGCCGTCGCCGGCGATGTAGAGTTCGCCGGCCACGCCGTCCGGGCGGTCGCGCAGACGCTCGTCGAGCACATGGAAGCGCTGGTTGGCCAGCGGCCGGCCGTAGGGAACGCTGCGCCAGTGCGGCGGCACCTCGTCCAGTGGCTGGATGATCGACCAGATCGCCGCCTCGGTGGCGCCGCCCAGGCCCACCAGGCGCAGGCGCGGCAGCGACGCGGCGCTCTCCGCCGCCAGGTTGAGCGGAATCCAGTCGCCGGAGAGCAGCGCCAGGCGCAAGCGCTGCGGGGCCGCCCCGGGTTCCGAGCGCAGGTAGTGCAGGAGCATCTGCAGTTGCGCCGGCACCGAGTTCCACAGGGTCACGCCCTGCTCGCGGGCGCAGGCCGCCCAGTGGGAGGGGTCGTTGCGCCGCCGGGCATCCGGCAGCACCAGCGTGGCGCCGGCGGCCAGCGCGCCGAAGATGTCGTAGACCGACAGGTCGAAGCCCAGGCTGGCCAGGCCGAGGATGCGGTCGTCGGCATCGACCTGGAAGCGCTCGTTGATGTCCGCCAGGGTGTTCAGCGCCGCCCGGTGGCTGATCATCACCCCCTTGGGCGTGCCGGTGGAGCCGGAGGTGTAGATCACGTACGCCAGTTCGTCCGGCCCCGCCGCAGCGGCCGGCAATGGCGCACCGGCATACGGCTGCAGGCGGTCCACGGCGAGCGTCTGGACGATCCGCGCCGGCCAGGCCAGGTGCCCTTCCAGCGCCGAGTGGGTGGCCACCCGCCACACCCCGGCGTTCTCCAGGATCAGCTCGCGGCGCGCTTCGGGCTGGCTGGTGTCCAGCGGCAGGTAGGCGGCGCCGGCGCGCAGGATGCCGAGCACGGCGACCACCTGCTCGATGCCCTTGTCCATGCACACCGCGACCCGCTCGCCGGGCTGGCAGCCGGCGTCGAGCAAGGCGGCGGCCACCGCCTCGGCGCGCGCGACCAGCTCGGCGAAGTCCAGCCGCCGATCGCCCTGCACCAGCGCCGGGTGTCGGGGCGCCAGGCGCGCCCGGGCGAACACCGGCTCGTGCAACAGGCCCTCGGGCAGCGGCGCATCGGTCTGGTTGGCCAGCTCGCGGGCCAGGCGCTGGGTGGCGGGCAGCTCCAGGCAGTCGTCCAGCGCCCAGGCCGAGGGTTCGCGCGCCAGGCGCAGCAACAGGGCGCAGAAGGCATCGAACATGGCGCGCAGCACGGGTTCGGCAAAGGCGCCTTCGCGGTAGTCCCAGTTCACCCAGAGGCCGCCGTCGCGCTCGGAGACCTGGCAGTCGATCAGCACCTGGGGCGTCTGGCTGATGCCATGGACCAGCTCGGCTCCGGGCATGAAGGGGCCTCGGCCGGCCTCGCCGCCGGCGCCCAGGGTGCTGGTGAAGGCGTAGGGCAGCAGCGCGGCATCGCGGCCCCGGCGACGCGCCAGTTCGCGCAGTACCTCGATGCCGGAGAACAGCCGGTGGTCCATGTCCTCCCACAGGCGCGCCTGCAGTTGCGCGGCGCGCTCGGCGAAGCTGCCGCCCTGGCGGGTATCCACCTGCAGCACCTCCACCGAGCTGAAGTCCCCCACCAGGCGTTCCACCTGCGGGTGCAGCGCCAGGCGGTTGAGCAGCGTCAGGCTCAGGCAGAAGTCGCCGCGCCGGCTCCAGCGCCCCAGGGTTTCCGCATAGGCGGCGAGCACCGCGGCGGACACCCCGATGCCGGCGCCGGCGGCGTTGAGGCCGAGGGCCCGGTAGTCGCGCTCGTCCACCTGCAAAGCCAGGCGGCGGAAGCGGGCCCCCGGCTGCGCGTCGGCCATGGGCAGCTCGGGCGCGCCAGGCAAGCCGTCGATGCGGGCCAGCCAGTAGTCGCGGTCGCGGCCGTAGCGCGGCCCTTCGCGCAGGCGGCGCTCGGCCAGGACGTAGTCGCGGAAGCTGATCCGCGCAGGCTCCGCCAGGGAACCGCCGTGGTACAGCTGGTGCAGCTCGCCGAGCAGCAGGCGCACGCTCTGGTAGTCGCACACCAGCAGGTCCACCGACAGGTGCAGGCGGTCGCCGTCGGCGCCGCGGCTGACGCACAGTTCCACCAGCGGCCAGCACTCGGGGCCGGCGCGGCGCAGCTCCATGCGCTCGCGCAGCTCGGCCAACCGCTGGCCCTCGGCATCTCGCAGGTGCTCCTGCAGCCGGTAGTACGGCACCTCGGCCAGGATGCGCTGGTGGCCCTCGGCGCTGACCACCGCGCGGAGCATGGGATGGCGCTCGATCAGCTGGTTCCAGGCCCGCTCCAGGCGCGCCACCTCCAGGCCGGGGAAGGAGAACTCCAGGTAGCCGTGGCAGGCGACCCCGCCATGGGCGAAGGCGGTGCTGCGGCCGAGCAGATAGGCGGCCTGCACGTCGGTCAGTGGGAAGGGCTCCCCCTGCTCCGCCGGGTCGCCCTGCAGGGCCTGCTCGCGCTCCGTCGCCAACTTGCCCAGCAGTTCGTCGCGGGCCTCGCGCAGGCGTTGCAGCAGAGCCTCGTCCAGGGCCCCGGCCGGCGCCCGGTAGCGCAGCAGGCCGTTCTCTTCCCACAGCTCGACGCCCAGCGCGTCCAGTTCATTGCGCAGTTCATGGATGTTCATAGTGCCCCCTCCTGCAACGGGTTGACGGACGCCTGCCGCTGCGCCTGCCGGGCCGCCACCAGGGCGGCCTGGGTGGCGACGCTGGCGGCGCCGAAGAAGTCCTTGAGCGTCAGTTCCACGCCGAATCCGCTGGCCAGGCGCTCGATCAGCCGGGTGGCCAGCAGGCTGTTGCCACCGAGGGCGAAGAAGCCCTGGTGGCGGCCGACCCACGGCACCTCCAGGAGCGCGCGCCAGTGGCGGGCGACCTCGGCCTCCAGTTCGCCGAGCGGCTCCTCTTCCGCCGCCGGGGCGCTGCCCTGCAACTGCTCCTGCAGCAGCCAGGCCAGGGCCTTGCGGTCCACCTTGCCGTTGCCGCTCAGGGGCAGCCGCGGCAGCGCGAGGATGCGCTCGGGCAGCATGTGCGCAGGCAACCAGTCGCCGGCCCAGTCACGCAGCTGCGCTTCCTGCGGCGTCTCGCGGCCGCCAGCGGGCACCACCGCGGCGACCAGGCTGGCCCGTGCGCCGGGCAGCACCAGGGCCACGGCACGCGCCAGTGCCGGATGGCGTTCGAGGGCGGCCTCGACCTCGGCGAGTTCGACGCGGTGGCCGCGCAGCTTCACCTGCTGGTCGACGCGGCCGAGGAACTCCAGGGTGCCGTCGGGCCAGTAGCGGCCCAGGTCGCCGGTGCGGTACCAGCGTTCGCCGTCGTGCTCGACGAAGCGCTGGAGGGTCAGCGCCGGTTGCCCGCGATAGCCCAGGGCGACGCCGGCGCCGCCGATCCACAGCTCGCCGGCGACCCAGTCCGGGCAATCCCGGCCGAGGCCGTCGACCACCCGGTAGCGCTGATTGTCCAGTGGCCGCCCGTAAGGGATCGAACGCCACTGCGGCGGCACCTCCCCGACTTCCTGGAAATTCGACCAGACCGCCGCCTCGGTAGCCCCACCCAGGGCCACGAAGCGGCAGCCGGGGGCGACCTGGCGCAGGCGCGGCGGCAGGTCCAGGCCGATCCAGTCACCGGAGACCAGCGCCAGGCGCAGGCCGCCCAGCCCGAGGCCGCCACGGTTGCGCAGCAGCAGCATGTCGAGCAATGCCGGCACCGAGTTCCACAGGGTGACGCCGTGCCGGCGCAGCAGCTGCAGCCAGTGCGTGGGCTCCTTGCGCAGGGCCTCGTCCGGAAGCACCAGGGTGCCGCCGACGCCGAGCACGGCGAAGAGGTCGAACACCGAGAGGTCGAAGTCCAGGGCCGAGACGCCGAGCAGGCGGTCGCCGGCCGTCAGCCGGTAGCGCCGGCGCAGGGCATCCAGGGTGTTCAGCGCGGCGCCGTGGGCGACCTCGACGCCCTTGGGCTCGCCGCTGCTGCCGGAAGTGAAGATCACGTAGGCGGTGGCCGACGGCTCCACCGGCAGGGGCTTGGCCAGGGGTTCGAAGGCCTGGCTGTCGGCCAGCTCGCGCACCACCGTGACGGCCGGCCAGGTGCCCTGCCCGGCCCGCTCGGCGTCGGTCAGCACCAGGCGCACGCCGGCCTGGCGCAGGATGGCCGCGCGCCGCGCCGGCGGCTGTTCGATCCCCACCGGGACGTAGCACGCGCCGGCGGCAAGCACGCCCAGCACGGCGATCACCTGGCCCGCCCCCTTGGGCAGCGTGATGGCCACGCCGTCGCCGGCCGCCACGCCCCATTCGCGCAGCGCTGCGGCCAGGCGCAGGGCAGCTTCGGCCAGTTCGGCGTAGCTGTACTGGCGTTCCTGCTCGTCGTGGGCCACCAGGGCCAGGTTATGGGGGTTGTTCCGCGCCTGGGCGAAGAAGCCCTGGTGCAGCACGCCGGGCTCCAGGTCCGCGCGGGTGTCGTTGACCTGGTAGCGCACCTGCGCTTGCGCCGCAGGCAGTTCCAGCGATACGGGTTGGCCCCAGTCCTGCTCGGGCAAGCCCTCTATCAGGCGCTCATAGGCGGCGAACATGGCTTCCAGCAGGCCGTCGGGAAACAGCCCGTCGACCGCGTCCCAGTTCAGCAGCAGGCCCTCCTCCAGCGGGTAGGTCTGGTGGTCGAGCCAGACCTGGGGCGTCTGCGACAGCGCCCAGCCGGGACGGCCGAGGGTTTCGCGGCAACGCGCGTCCACCAGCGGCTCGCCCAGGTTGCAGGCGAACACCACGGGGGCGCCCAGGCCTTCGCCGTCCTGGCGCTGGGCCAGCTCGCGCAGCACCTCCATGCCCGACCAGGCCGCGTGGCCCAGGTCCCGGTGCAGTTGCGCCTGCAGGGCGGCGGCCTGCTCGGCGAAGCTGCCCGCGCGGGAAAGGTCCACCTCCAGCAGCACCAGGTTGGAGAAGTCCGCGACCATGTGCGCCACGCCGGCATCCAGCGGCTGGCGGTCGAACAACGGCAGGTTGAGGACGAAGCGCTGGCTGGCGCTCCAGCGCGCCAGGACCTGGGCGTAGGCGCAGGCCAGCACGCTGGCGAGTGTCAGGCCATGTGCCCGGGCGCGGGCTTCCAGGCGCGCCAGGCGCGGCCTCTCGAGCAGCAGCTGGAGGCGGCGGAAACGCGGCCGGCCAAGACGCTCCGGGGCCTCGGCCAGGGGTAGCTGCGGCGGGCCGGGCAGGCTGTCCAGGCGGGTGCGCCAGTAGTCGCGGGCGCTCGCCAGTTGCGGCAGGCGCAATTCGCGCTGGGCGGCCAGGTAGGTCGGGAAATCCATGCCCAACGCCGGCAGCGTTCCGCCCTCGCCACGGTAGAAGGCCGCCAGGTCGCGCAGCAGGATGGCGAAGCTGAGCACGTCGGCGACCAGCAGGTCGAGGTTCAGGTGCAGCCGGCTGCGCCCATCCGGCAGCAGGCTCAGTTGCAGGTCGAAGACCTGCCCGGCGGCGACGTCCAGGCAGCGCTGCGACAGTGCCTCGCGCAGTTGCGCCAGGTGCGCTTCGCGTTCGGCCCCGGCGAGGCGGCGCAGGTCGTGCACGCGCAGGCCGGCCCAGGCCGGCTCGCTGCGGATGCGCTGGCGGCCGTCGGCCAGGAACTGCGCGCGCAGCATGGCGTGTCGCTGGCAGAGCGCGCGCACGGCGCTTTCCAGGCGCGGCGGGTCGAGTTCGCCGCCGTCCAGTTCCTGGTACAGCTGACAGGCCACCCCGCCGAGGCTGCGCTGCTCGTCGCGGCCCAGCCAGTATGCCTGCTGCAGGGGCGTCAGTTCGAAGCCGTCGCCGACCGCGGGCGTGGCCGGCTCCGCCGCGGCCACCGCGCCGGCGCGCTCGGCGAACAGGCGCAGCCAGGCCTGCAGTGTCGGCCGCTCCATCAGTTCGGCAACGCCGACGCGCACGCCGTGGCGGGCCAGCAGAGTGGGCAGGCGCATGAGGTTGATGGAGTCCAGGCCCTGTTCGATCAGCGACAGTTCGGCGTCGATGTCGGCGGCGTCGCAGCCCAGGGCCGGCGCGAGCCAGTCGCGCAGGCTGTGTGGATCGGTGCCGGCGAGGCAATCGCCGGGGTGCGCCCGGGGTGAATGAGCGCATGCCAGTGCTGGGTCATCGTTCATGGTGGGCAATCCTTGCGGAAGCTGGGTGGATGGGGCCACGCAGGCGCCAGCGGTTGACCGCTTCGCGCTCGTGGAACAGCTCTCGGTAACGGCCCGGCTGGGCCAGAAGCTGACGGTGGGTGCCGCGCTGCACCAGGCGGCCCTGGTCGAGCACGAGGATCTGTGCGGCCTGTTCGGCCAGGCTCGGCCGGTGGGTGGCCAGCAGCAGCGTGTGGCGGCCGGCGAGGCCGAGCAGCAGGCGGTTGATGCGCGCTTCGCTGGCCGGGTCCAGGGCTGCGGTGGGTTCGTCCAGCAGCAGCACGGGGGCGCCCTTGAGCAGCAGGCGGGCCAGGGCCAGGCGTTGCCGTTCGCCACCGGACAGGCCGTTCCCGGCCTCGCCCAGGGGGCTGCGCCAGCCTTCGGCCAGGCGCCTGGCGAGGCTTTCCAGGCCGCAGGCGCGGGCCATCGACAGCAGCGTCGCGTCGCTGGCCGCGGGGTCGCCCAGGCGCAGGTTGTCCAGCAGGCTGCCGGGCAACGGGGCGCAGTCCTGGGGCAGCAACGCCAGGCTGCGGTCGCGCTCGGCGGCAGCGATCTCGCGCAGGTCGACGCCCCCCAGCAGCACCTGGCCTTCGTCCGGGTCGGCACAGCGCGCCAGCAGACGCAGCAGGCTCGACTTGCCGGCCCCCGAGGCGCCCACCAGCAGGTTGAGCGAGCCGGGCGCCAGGTCGAACTCGATGCCGCAGAGCACCCGGCGACCCTGGCGCACCAGGCCCAGGCCGCGCGCCTGCAGGCGGTGGTCGGCCGGAAGCCGCGGCCGGGCGGGCTCGGGCAGCGGCGCCACCTGCAGTACCTGGCGTAGCTGGCGCAGGCCATGGCGGGTCTGGCGCAAGGTGGCGCCCAGGTTGACCAGGGTGCCCATGGGTTCCACCAGGCAGGTCGCCAGCAGCCCCAGGGCGAGGAACTCCGTGGCCGCCAGGTGCCCGCCGAGCACCGCATGCAGCCCGCCCAGCAGCAACAGTGTGTACAGCGCCTGCAGCGCGCCGGCCAGGCCCAGCGCTGCCGGGAAGGTGCGCCAGTGGGCTCGGCGCTGGGCGCGGCGCTGTTCGTCGAGGGCCCTTTCGAGCAGTTCGAAGCCGGCCTCGGTACGCCCGCTGACCCGCAGTAGCGCCTGCTGGCGGACGAACTCCAGGACCCGCGCCGCGGCCTCGGTGCTCGCCCGCTCGCTGCCCTCCTCGGCCTCGCCGCCCCAGCGCACGCCCCAGCGGTAGAACAGCCACAGCGGCAGTGCCGCCGCCAGCCCCGCCAGGGCCAGTTGCGGCATCTGCAAAGCCAGCACGGCCAGCAGCGCGAGCGGTGTCAGCAGCGCATTGAGCAGCGGCTGCAACAGGTGCGCCGGCACGCTCATCACCTGCAGTACGTTGTAGGTCACCAGGCGGTTGAGCTCGGCGCCGCGGCGCTCGACGAACCACTCCAGGGGTATCCGCGCCAGGTGCTGGCCAAGACGCCGGTTCAGCCCGCGGGCGGCTTGCGCGCCGGCGCGATAGCCAAGCAGCTGGGCATGGCGGCGCAGCCACAGGCAAGCCATGGCCAGCACGGCGAAGGCCAGCGGCCAGTGCCATGCCGGTGCGCCGCCGAACAGTTCGGCGAAGGCCAGCGGCAGCAGGCCCAGGGCAACCCCCTGGGCGCTGGCCGCGGCGGCCATGGCCAGCACCGCCAGGCGCAGGCGGCGGGCCTGGGCCGGCTCCAGGCAACGCAGCAGTTCGACGATCATGCGCCGCCCCCCTGCTCCGCCGCCCACAGCCGGGCGTAGGCGCCGCCCTGCTGCAACAGCGCTTCGTGGCGCCCCATTTCCAGCACCCGGCCACCGTCGAGCACGACGATCCGGTCGGCATCGCGCAGGCTGGCCAGGCGGTGCGCGATCACCAGCACCGTGCGCCCGGCCGCCAGCACCGACAGGGCCTGCTGGATCGCCGCTTCGGACTCCGGGTCGGCCGCAGCGGTGGCTTCGTCCAGCACCAGGACGGGGGCATCGGCCAGCAGCGCGCGGGCGATGGCCAGGCGCTGCCGCTCGCCGCCGGACAACGCCTGGGTGCCGTCCAGCACGGTGGCGTAGCCCTGGGGCAATTGTTCGATGCGCGCATCGATCTGCGCGGCCCGCGCCGCGGCCCTGACTTCGTCGAGCGTGGCCTCGGGCCGCGCCAGGCGCAGGTTGTCCAGCACGCTGGCGCGCAGCAGGCGGACCTCCTGGAAGACGAAGGCGACCTGCCGGTACAGGGTGGCGTTGTCCATCTCGCGCAGGTCCACGCCGCCGATGCGGATGGCGCCGGCGCTGACGTCGGCGAAGCGCGGCAACAGGCTCGCCAGGGTCGACTTGCCGGCGCCGGATTCGCCCACCAGAGCGGTCAGGGTGCCCGGCGCCAGCACCAGGTCGATGCCGTCCAGGGCCAGGCCGCCATCGGCGTGCCTGAGGCTCACCGCTTCGAAGCGCACTTCGGCACCCTGCGGCTGGCGCGGTGATGCCGGCTGCGGCAGCGGCGCGGTGGCCAGCAGCTCGCCGATGCGCCGCGCGGCCTCGCGGCCCTGGACGATGGCGTCGCCGCCGTGCCCCAGCGCCGCTACGGGCGCAGCCAGGGCCGGGCCGAGCAAGGCGAAGGGCAGCAGTTGCACCGGCTGCAGCTCACCTGCGAGCACCAGGCCGCTGCCGGCCAGCAACACCAGGGCGATCATCAGCAGCGGCGAGAGCAGCACCTCGACGCTAGCACCCAGCCCGGCCCAGCGCCCGACCCAGGCGGCGAAGAAGCGGGCGAAGTCCTCCACGGCGACGAAGAAGGCGCCCTGCACCTGCCCGGAACGGCCGAAGGACTTGACCATGGCGATGCCCTGGACGAACCCCAGGGTCGCCTGGGACAGGCCGCCGATGGCGGCCCCCAGGGCCTGGCGGTCGGCGCGGTAGGCGGCCGAGCGCAGCGCGGCGAGGCGCCACAGCGCCAGCAGCGGCGGCAGCAGCACCACCAGGGTCATGCGCCAGTCCTGCAGCACCAAGTAGGCCAGGCAGGCTGCCGGCGCCACCACCGCCGCGGCGAGGTTGTTGGGCAGGTGCGCCACCAGGTGATGCAGGGCGCCGACGTCGTCCACCAGCACTCGGTTCAGCCGGGCCAGGTTGCGCCCGGCATACCAGCCCAGGGGCAGGCGCCCGAGGTGCTCGGCCAGGCGGCGGCGCAGGTGCAGCTGCAGGTCGCTGTCGGCCAGGTGGGTCATGTGCAGCGCGCAGCTCAGGCCCAGCAGGCGCAGCAGCAACGCGGCGGCGCCGGCCAGGGCCAGGAGCGGCGCCCGGGCGTCGTCGAGGCGGCCGGCCAGCAGCGCCGGCGCCAGTTCGGCCAGGGCGACGAAAGGCAGGATGCCGGCCAGGGCCGACAACGCCTGCAACGTCACCGCCAGCAGCAGGCGGCCGCGCACCGGGCGCAGCAGCGCCGCCAGGGAGAAGCCCGCCTCAGCCACGCGCGCTCGCCTCCCGCGGGGTGAAGTACTGTTGCTGGAGGGCCTCGCGCAGGTGCCGCCGGCTGACCTTGCCGACACCGGTCTGCGGGAAGGCCTCGATGAACTCGAAGCGGTCCGGCAGCTTGAACGCCGCCAGCCCGCAGCCGCGCAGGTAGGCCTTGAGTTCACCGGCGGCCGCCGGCGAGCGGCGGATCACGAACGCGCAACTGCGTTCGCCGAGGAAGCCGTCGGGCATCGCCACCAGCGCCGCATCCAGCACCGCGGGGTGCGCCAGCAGCAGGTTCTCCACCTCCTCCGCGGCGATCTTCTCGCCGCCACGGTTGATCAGGTCCTTGTCGCGCCCTTCCACCACCAGGTAGCCGTCGGCGGTCAGCGCCACCCGGTCGCCGGAGCGGTAGAAACCGTCGGCCGTGAAGCACTCGGCGTCCTGCCCGGGGTTCCGGTAGTAGCCGCGGATGGTGTAGGGCCCGCGGGTCAGCAGCAGGCCCACCTGCCCGGGCGGCAGGTCGTTGCCCTGCTCGTCCACCACCCGCACCTCGTCCGCCGGCGACAACGGCCGGCCCTGGGTGCGCAGCAGGTGCTCGGCGTCGTCGTCCAGGCGGGTGTAGCAGATCAGCCCCTCGGCCATGCCGAACACCTGCTGCAGCCGGCAGCCCAGTGTCGGCCCAACGCGCCGCGCCGCCGCCTCGCTCAGCCGCGCACCGCCCACCTGCAGCAGCAGGCCGGGCAGGCCGCGCCCGCGGACCTCGGCCGCCTCCATCCAGACCAGGGCCAGCGGCGGCACCAGGGCGGTATGGGTCACGCCCTCGGCCTCGACCAGCGGGAAGCAGCATTCCGGCGTCGGCTGCGCCGCGGTCACCACCCGCCCGCCGCTGTACAGGGTGCCCATGAAACCCGGGCAGCACATGGGGAAGTTGTGCGCCATGGGTAGCGCCGCCAGGTAGGTGCTGTCCGGCCCCAGGCCGCACAGCTCGGCGCTGGCGCGCAGGTTGTAGAGGTACTCCCGGTGCCGCCGCGGAATCAGCTTGGGCACCCCGGTGGAGCCACCGGACAGCTGGAAGAAGGCCACCGCGTCCGGCGTCGGCCCGGGCAACGCCAGGGGCTCGGCCTGGTAGAGCTCGGCCAGTGCGACGAACTCCTGCGCCTCACCGGCCACCAGCACGTGGCGCAGTTGCTTCTGCTCCGCCTGGAGCCGCCGCGCCAGGGCGCGGAAGTCGAAGTCGCCGGCGCGATCGGTGCAGATATAGGCGCGGGCCTCGGCGAAGCGGCAGAAGCTGGAAAGCTCCAACTCGCGGTGCGCCGGCAGGGCGAAGATCGGCCGCGCGCCAAGGCGGTACAGGGCGAAGCAGGCCTCGACGAAGGCGATGCCGTTGGGCAATTGCAGCAGCACGTTGTCGCCAGCGCGCAGGCCCAGGCCGTGCAGGCCGGCGGCCAGGCGCTCGACCCGCGCGTCCAGCTCGCGGTAGCTCAGGCGCCGCTCCCCTTCCACCAGTGCCTCGCGCTCGGCGAAGCGCCGGGCGGCTTGGTGCAGCAGGCCGGAGAAGGTTTCCTCGCGCCAGTAGCCGGCGTCCTGGTAGCGCCGGGCGAATGCCTCGGGCCAGTCGGGGCAATCGGTGCGGTCGTCGCCAATGGTCATCTTGCTTCCTCGCTTTTTGCGGACATGAGTGGGCCTGGGGCCTTGCCGGGAAGGCCGTGCAGGACGTCGGTGGGGTCTGGACGGCGGCAAGGCTGCCGCCTCTGAAGTGCCCGGGCGTGGGCGGTACGCAGTGGAGTTCCCTCTCCCTGTTGTTGCGAGTCATTATCAATATCCCGCTAATCCGACAGCGGCAAGGACGGTCGCCTTCGATCCCGCGCCTTTTTCTTTGGATCGTGGAACCGCTGCCGGCCGGCGCGGCGCCTTCGCGCCCGATGGGCCGCGGCATGGCGCCTGGCACCGGCACAAACAATAATAATTCTCATTAACTGGAGGGTTTTCCCATGCTAGCCTGGGGCTCCATCCGCCAAGCAAGGAGAGAAGGATGTCCAGCAGCAAGGCTACGCTGCGCAGCGTGCCCAACGACTTCACCCTCAGCGTGCCCGGTTGCGGCGCTGCCCTGGCGGGCGGGGCGGCGGACATCACCCTGTCCGCCGGCACCGTGGTGATGCAGAGCCAGGCCTGGATGCAGGAGCCGCTATGGAAGGGCCTGAAGCTGATCCTGGTGCTCAGCGGCCGCCTCGACTGCCGCGTCGAGGGCCAGCCCCCGGTGGAGATCCGCGGCCCCACCCTGTGCGCGGTGGCCAACCAGGGCGAGTTCTGCGGCGACCACCTGTTCGCCAGCGGCGTGCCGGTACGCTATGCCACGGTGCAACTGGACTTCCCGGCGATCCGCAGCGTCGGCCTGGAGCCCGACCGCCTGTTCCGGCAGCGCCACGACGGCGGCCCGGTGCTGTTCTGCCGGCCTGCCTCGCGCTCGCTGCTGGCCCTGGCGCGGCAGATCGTCACCTGCCCGCTGCACGGGCCGTCGCGGGCCTTCTACCTGGGCGGCAAGGCGCTGGAACTGACCGCCCTGGGCCTGGAGGACCTGCTGGCCGACCAGGGGCCGGCCAACGCCGGGATGCGCCTGAACTCCGCCGACCTGGAGCGGGTGCAGGCCGCCCGCGAACTGCTGTGCCGCGACCTGCAGCATTCCCCGTCGCTGGCCGCACTGGCGCGCCAGGTGGGGCTCAACGCACGCAAGCTCACCGAGGGCTTCCGCCAGCTGTTCGGCAGCAGCGTCTACGCCTACCTGCAGGAGGTCCGCCTGAGCGAGGCCTATCGCCTGCTGGCCAGCGGCGAGAGCAACGTGTCCAGCGCCGCCTACCGCGTCGGCTACAGCCCGGCGCATTTCTCCATCGCCTTCCGCAAGCGCTTCGGGGTATCGCCCCGCGAGCTGCGCTGAGCGCTCCAGGCGGCAGGGGTTCCGCCGTTTTTTCCCAATCGAAAGAAATGGTCGCGCAATCCAATGTTTTCCCCCGGCGCCACGAATGCTTGTTGAGATAAGTTCGCATTCGCATTTTTGAACCCCTCTCAGCATGGAGCGAATCATGGCAACCGGCCCCCGGCAGTTCGGCCCCCGAAACCTACCCTCCCACCTCCTCCC
>NZ_QGSL01000107.1:1694651-1753404 GCF_003176655.1 Pseudomonas sp. RW407
GGTCCAGGTCGCTGGCGTAGAAGCGCGACCACTGGATGGGCATCAGCCCGGGCAGGCTGAAGTCGGTTTCGCCTGCCTCGGTGAGCAGCTTGCGCCCCGTGGTGGCGTCCACCGGGTTGCCGAACAGGCCGCCCACCGCACGGTTGATCGCCGGACCGAGAACGTAGCGGCTGGCCACCTCGCCGGCGACGAAGCCGGCGGTGAATTTCAGCACGCAGGGCATGATCGCCTTCATCCCGGCCTGGGTGCCGGCCTTGATCAGCTGGGCGATGCCGCCGGCGGCGCCGGCCACGGCCATGAGGATGTCCACGGTGGTGCGCAGCCAGCCGGGGACTTCGTCGTCCACCGGCAGGTACTGCACGGTGCCGCCGCCGATGAAGACGTCGGAGGAACCGCCATCGATCTTGGCGCCGCAGGTGAGCTTGTCGCCCTTGCGCGCGGCGGCGACGTCGTTGATGAAGACGTTGCTGGAGCCTTCGGCCACCTGGATCAGCGGCGGGTGCTTGTCGCAGATGGCTGTGCTGCGTTCGACGTGGGCGGCGTTGCGCTGGTTGATGTAGACGTTGGGCGAGCCCTTGTCGATCATCCCCGCTGGCGAGGTGAACATCCGCCCTATGGCTTCGCCGGCGGCGGTGAGCAGGCTACCTCCGACGCCTGCGAGAATACCGGCCAGGAGGGCCACGCCGAATCCACAGGTGAAGGTGGCGATGGCCACCGTGGCGACCAGCGCTATCCCCAGCGCGGCGCCGATGAGAAAGCCCGCCAGCGCGCTGGTATGGGCGATCTCGTCATGCAGGCGAGCGGCTTCGTACATGGCGGCTCACTCCGTGTCGCTGGCGGCGTCTTCCGGGAGGGGAGGCGCCTGGCGTAGGCGGAAGCTGGCCAGCAGGTCGAGCCAGGCCTGGCTCTGCGAGGTGCTGAAGTCGCCCTGGCTGGTGGTGGAGAACACCAGAGCACGGCCCGGCTCGATCTCGAAGGCGGCCTGGCGCTGGTACAGCGGGCGGCCGTCGTTGAGGTAGTAGGCGTCCACCTGGATGCCTTCTAGCGCCGGCTCGCCCAGGCTGGCCGGTTTCTTGCCGAGCAGGGTGTAACCGCGCAGCTTGGCGCCGATCAGCTTGACCTGGCGTTCGACGTAGGGCTTGAGGGTTTCGTCGGGCAGCAGGTTGTCGCGCGAGACGGTGATGCTCAATGGCGCCGGCACGCTGTTGCCGAGCACGAACATGTTCACGCTGCGGTCCTGGTAGCCTTCGGGGAGGGTGATCTGTCCTTCCTGGAGTTGGTAATCCATGGGGTGTTCCTGTCGTGAAACGGTGAGGAGGTCAGGCCAGGCGCAGTTCGTCGAGCATGGCGTCGAAGTCGATCAGCCACTCGGCCAGTTCGGCCTGGTTCGGATCGAGCACGGTGGACAGGCTCAGCCACTGGCGCGGGCCGCCGGCCAGCGGCAGCAGCGCGCCGACCACGCGGCCATGGCGCGCCTGCTGGCCGTCGCGGTAGAGGTAGTCGACCTGCTGCGCAGGGTGGCCGGCGAGCTGGCGGGGAGCGCGGCGCACGATGCGCAGGTCGGCATGGCGCTTCTCCAGGCTGGCCAACAGGCTGTCCATGGCCTGGTCGAGGCCGAGCTGTTCCGGGGCGGGGCGCTTCTTCAGGCCCAGGGCCAGCGGCCGGCTGTTGCGCTCCAGGGTCACCTCGATGCCGCGCACTCCATAGGCCTCGGGCAAGGCCACCAGCAAGCCGGCGAGGGTCACGCCGTTGGCGCCTTCACGCAGCGGCTCGGCGGCCGGAGCAGGGCAGGGAGGTGCGGCCTCGGGAGCCTGGGGCGGCTGTTCCGGCGCGGGCTCAGGCGTTTGCCGGCGCTGCGCCAGGCGGTCGTAGATGCTGCTGCTTCTCATGGACGTGCCCTCACTTGTTGATCCGTACCGGCTGGCCTTCGACGAAGGTCTCGCCCTTGCTCAGGGTGTGAATGGCGTCGGCCTGGATCTCGATGGCCTCGGGTGTGAGGGTGATGCTGCTGTTGCCCACGCGCAGGATGATGTGGGTCTTGGCCTCGATCTGAATGTGCTGCTGGCCGACCACCAGGGTGTAGGCGCCTTCCTGGACGTTGACCAGGGTGTCCTTCTTGATGGTCTCGGTATGGGTGCCGCCCACGGTTATGCTGCGGTTGTTGCCGACGCTGTGGGTCTCGTCCAGCTCCACCTCGGTGTCCATGAAGCGCTCGGCGTGGATGATCACCTGCTCGGCGCCCTGCTTGTCCTCGAAGCGGATGAAGTTGGCCGCGGCCGCGCCGCTCTTGGTCGAGCGGGTGAGGAAGCCGCTCTGCGTCTTGTTCTCCGGCAGCGACCAGGGCGGCATGTTCTGGCTGTTGTAGAGGCTGCCGGTGACCAGCGGGCGGTCCGGGTTGCCGTCGAGGAAGGAGACCACCACCTCGTCGCCCACCCGCGGGATCTGGATGCTGCCGAAGCCGCCGCTGGCCCAGGCCTGGGCCACCCGCACCCAGCAGGAGCTCTTGTCGTCGCGCTGGCCGTAGCGGTCCCAGTGGAACTGCAGCTTCACCCGGCCGAGGCTGTCGGTGAAGATCTCCTCGCCGGGCGGGCCGACGACGATGGCGGTCTGCGGGCCGGAGATGCGCGGGCGTTCGGCGGAGAGCGTCGGGCGGTAGGGGATCTTGCGGCGGATACAGGTGAACTCGTTGGCGTAGTGCGCCTCGTCGCCGGTGAGGTAGTTGTTGCTGCCGCCGTGCTGCACGCCGAGCAGGAGGAACTGGCGGTCGTCGGCGCTATCGTTGTCATGGCCGTAGTGCTGCAGCAGCTCGAAGGTGTATCCGGGGCTCATGCCGCGGCAGTTGCTCGCGCCGTAGAACAGCTTGGCCTGCACCTCCAGCGCCTCCAGGCGGTTGCGCACCAGCGCCTCGCCGTCGTCGTGGGTGCCGTGGGTGTACTGGCCGGGGAAGTCGAAGATCTCGAAGGCCTCGACGTCGCCCTGCTGGTTGACGCTGTCCAGGCCCACCTGCAGCAGGTTGCCCGGCTGCTTGTAGTCGAAGGTCTGCATCGCCACGCGGCCGGACTGCAACTGGCGCTGACCGCTCCAGCCGGTGATGGAGTCGGCACTCTCGGTGACCGCGGCGCTGTGGTAGCGGATCCGCGGCTGCGCCGGCAGCGGTTTGAGCAGGGTGGAGTCGTCCATCACCACCAGGGTGTGCTGCTCGTTGGTGTGCTCGAAGTAGTAGAACAGGCCTTCGTTATCCAGCAGGCGCTGGACGAAGTTGAGGTCGCTCTCGCGGTACTGGGTGATGTAGCTGTGCGGCTTGAGCGCCTTGCTCAGGCGGAACTCGAACTTGGGCAGCGCGCCGTAGGGGGAGAACACCTGGGTGATCACCTGCTCCACGGTCTGGTCCTGGAAGATGCGCGAGTCGAAGCGCCGGCCGAGCATCCACAGCCAGGGGCTGAGGGTCGCCGAATAGCGGGCCAGGCCGCCGTCGCTGCCATTGCTGGCGAAGCGCGTGATGTAGCCGTGGATCGGTCGCGTGCCGCCGTCGGCCAGTTCGATCTCCAGCAGCGCCGGCTTGCCGATCAGCGACTTCAGCTCGATGTGGGCGTCCTGGCTGATCAGCGCCATGTCGAAGCTGAACAGCCGGGACAAGCCTTCGCTGCCGGCGAACTGGTCGAGCAGCAGTTCCTGGCTGGACTGCAGCGGCGTGGTCAGTTTCACCAGGCGTCGGTTCTGCGGGATGAAGAGGGCGGCGAGATCCATCAGCATGTCGTTCTCCTGCGTAACACTGGGGCCGCGCCGGGAACGGTGCGGCGGCATCCTTTCAATGGGGTGGCGGCGCCAGTCGGGCGAATAGTCGGGCCAGTGGCGAACGGGCGCGCCACTGGCGGATTTCCGTGAGGTTGGGCAAAACGAAGTTGGTCTTCCCGCGCCGCTCGAGAGCGCAGAGCGTTCTCAGGTCGAAAAGGGCGCAGCGATAGTGATAAGTGGCGTATAGCGCGAGGCCAAGGCAGAGCAGAAATAGGACATAGGGAAAATTCCCCTCGTCCCATGACGCTGTACCGGTCACAGCTGCGCTAGCTCCCACCAGGCGTTCGGTATGGTGTTGCAATATGGTGGCCCCCAATGCTGCTGCCGTCAGGCGGATGAGCAGGAGGGACATGCCCAGGATGTACAAGAGCCGCAGGGGGGGAATGGCGGTCGCCAGAGCCCCTGCGAAGATGGCCTGGAGAGTGAAGCCGGCCAGCAGGTTCGTACGCGGTTGGCTCGGAGAGGTTGGAATGACCATGGGCATTCAGCGCTCCTTCAGTTTGTTGCTGAAGGCGATGAAGGTCCTGGCGGGCCAGGAACGAGAACGCAGCGCCTGGATTTCTTCCAGGTTGGGAAAGCTATAGCGATACCCGTTCTGACGCTCGGTTTCCTTGAGTTGCCGAAGCGCGGCGATCGTGCCTCGTATGGATATCACGGTGACGACGGAAAGTGCGGAGGTGAGAATTAGCATCACTATGGGGCTGGCAAGCACGTCTCGGATTTGAGGCATCAGAAGGCTTGTGATGCCGAGGCCAGCCCCCAGCCAGACGAGGTTGACCTTGCGTTCCTTCACGCTCGGGTACACTCGGTTGCCGCGAATCTTATAGGGCGTCTGTTTCACCATGCCTGCACGAACGAGCCGGTAGACCGCAAACGTCAGAAGCGCAGGCAGGCTACCGAGTGCCAGGCATACGGGTAGCGGCCAGCCGAGCTTGGTACCGAGCAGGACCATCAGCAGCAAGGCGAAGGATGGCATCATGGACAAGGCCTGGAACAGCATCAGCGCGCAATAGGCGCTGTAGCTTTCGTTCTGGTAGGCGTGATATCCCCGCCAGCCGCAGGCGAGGGCGAATGCCGCTACAGCCAGCCACGTCAGCACCGGCTGGATCATGCAAAGCATGCCGAGCAGAAATACCAGCAGCAGTAGCCATTGCCGTGTAACGGAGAAAAGCGAATGGGTACTTGACGCGATCATCTCTGCGCCCGCCTCCCGGTGATTGCCGGCAGAAGGTATGAGGCAGGAATAGGCATTCAGCGCTCCTTGCCTCTACCCAGGGCATTACCCAGATAGACGAACAGATTCGCGGCCCACGATTGGGTCCGCCATTGCCGGATGTCCTCGATGTTCGCGAAGGTATAGCGCTTGCCGCTGCGTTCCTGTTGTTTGAGCCAGCGTAATCCGGAGATGGCATGCCGGTAGTAGAAGAGCATGTAGAGACCGATCAGCACTGCGCTGCCCGCGATCAGCAGGCCGGCGTGCTCTCCCTTCGCCAGCGCGGCACCGCCCAGCGCTGCGAAGCCGCCGATCAGGCCGGCCCACTTGGAGCTTTGCGGGGGTACTCTTGTGACCTCGACCCGGTCTGCCCTGATGCGGAAGACTTCCGGCTTTGGCGGTTGTGAGCGCAAGAGTAAGTAACCGGCGCCAATGAGCAGGAAGGGGCTGAGGCTGGCTGCGATTCCCGTTGTCGCAGGCCACTGGTCATGAACAGTGGCAGCGATTACGCCGGCCGCGATCATGGGCGCGATGCTCAGGTTGAAATACAAGAACAGCCCTGCATAGTCGGTAAAGCTTTCGCTGGCATAGACGCAGCGGCAACGTATCCAGGTCAGGATGAGCATGTAGGCACAGAACGGCAGCAGCAGGATGGGGTATCCGATGACGACGAACCCAAGGAAAAGCAGGCTGGCAAGTAGTCCTGCAAAGGTGGATTTGAAAAAGTAGGATCGGGTCGTCAGGATCATGCTGTAGCAGGGCCTCCTCAGGTGAGCCTTTACTTCTTTCCCGTCAGGAAATCGCCTATAGCCTTATCGGCTCCGAATCTTTCGACGGTAAATTGCGCACCGGCGCCTGCGATCAGCGATATACCGATAACGATGACGGCCGGGCCTGCGACCAGCGAGGCTACTACGAAGCCTGCGGTGAAGGCGGCGACGTTACCAACCTGGCTGTACGCCGATTTTTCCAGGAACTCGCCGACGCTGTGTGAATTGCTCGCGTCGATATAGGCCTGGGGGCCAAAGCTAAGGGCGGCACCCACCGCATTGCTGCTGAGTACTTTGCCGAAGCCGCGGGTTCCATAGGCCTTGGCGTCGATGTAGGTTCTGCTGCGCAGGTCTTTCAAGGTGTCGTAGGCCGGAACTTGCAGCAGGTCCCCAACCACCTCTCCTCCAACGCGGTAAAGCCTGGCCGTTTCCGTCGCCGGAATCCTGAACTTGAGATTGCCCTCCACATGGACCAGCCTGATCCGCCGGTGGAAGGTCTTGCGCGCGGAACGGCTGCCGCTGCGGCCGCGTGTGCTGGCCCAGGTGGCCAGTTCCTTCTTGAGCTTGTCGGGGATGTCCAGCAGGTCGACCACGCGTTTGGTCTTCAGGCCCGCGTGCATCATGCCGGCGACGTTGGCCACGGTGCCCGGCAGGTTGCTTGCCGAGAACAACAGCGGCCCCACCACGGGGATCGCCTCGGCCTGCTTGCGCAGCGCCTCCATTTCCTTCGCCGAGGTCTTGCCGGCCTGCTTCAGCTTGCCGAAGAGGAATACCAGCAACGCCAGCGATTCCTCGGCCTCTTCCTCGGACATGTCGCTGTCCGCGGAGGCCAGTTCGCCGGCGAGGAACATCGCACCGCTGTAGTCATCGGTGGCGTACTCCCCGCCGATGTTGATCCGCGAGGGCATGGCCCGCGCCGCCACCACTTCCGGCCACGGCAGTTCGCCCTCGCCGAGCAGGCCCTGCGGCCCGAGGCCCATGGGGTCTTCGCGGGTGCAGGGGTAGAACAGCCCGCTCATGGGCGGCCACCTGCGGGCCCCTGAAGGGGCGCGTCGTTGCGGTGGTGACGGGGCATTCCAGGTGGGATTCCGGATTCCGTTTCGTATTCATGAAATGAATTCATGTTGCGCATCCTGCAGAAAGCTTTCCCCACTCATGGGGTGCGAAGGAAAAACCGATCGAAACGAACTGTCAAGCGGCAGCTGATAACCGTGGGTAGTGGCATTTTGCTTTGCCGGCTTCCCTTTCTTTTCGGCTGTAAGGCCCGTCCTGAAAGGGTTTGGCGGTATGACCTAAGACGGGCCGCACAGCGGTTAGTTCCTTCCGCTTCCGCCGCTTATCTCGCAAATGCGTGTAGGAAATTCGCTATTCGGTGTATCAGCGATGATCCATTCCAATGGCGGGAAAGTGTGGAGTGGATCACTATCATGAAAATTACTATTGCAGCGCAGCCCGCATTCTCCAAGGGTTCTGGCCATTGGCGGCGTTGGTCGTGGCAGGGTGATTGATGTCAAAAGGGCGTCTTGTGGCCATCATTGCCGCCTTCCCGGGATGCTGCGAAGAATAATTCGCATGTAGTCATTCGCCCGGCCCCACCCTGGAACGTCACCCTCAGTGACGGCACCCGGGGCAGCCCCGGCGGGTTTCACACCATCGATACAGCCGCTCTCGAGCGGCTGCTTTGCGTAGACGAGCATCAGCGGGCAGCCCGCCAAGGGCGCCGCGAAACAGGGACGGGAAGGCATTCGCATGAGCCAGGGACTCGACATCGAGGCGTTGATCCGCCTGCGCAAGCAGACCCGGGCGATTTCCGATGCCTTGCGTTCGCAGGCCGCCGACTACCTGGCCACCCTCGCCATGCTGGTGCGGCCGCAGCACCTGTTCGGCGAATACCTGCAGGGCGCGCCGCGCAGCAGCGGCCGCGAGACCCAGCATCACTTCAAGGAATTCAAGGAACTGTACGACCGTATCGGTTCCGGTGCGCCCTTCAGCCTGATCCACGAGCTGGAGGTGCCCCTCAACCTGCTCAACACCACCCCCGAGCTGTACGCCCTGGAATACGACCTGCCGCTGGCCGGGCGCACGGTACGGGTGACCAGCCCGACGCGCTGGGTGGTGGGCTTCCAGTCGTTCGAGCTGGAGCGCTTCCGCAAGGTCATCAAGGACCCGAACCGCAGCAACGCCGAACTCTACCGGTTCGTCATCCACTACCTGGTGCTCTTCTACTGCTTCAGCAAGTCCGGCGGCCTGGGCCGCCTGCTGCTGGGGCTGCGTTTCCCGGTGAGCTTCGAGCGCCTGAAGGAGTTCGGCGACCTGCCGTTCTGCGTGATCAGCTCGCCGGTGCGCTCGAGCCTGCCGGACGAGTCGGTGATCCGCAGCGCCACCGAGATTTCCGGCAACGCCACCTTCGAGGAGCTGGTGAGCCGGGAAGACATCCTCGGCATGCAGGACGACATCCGCCAACGACTGCTGCAGACCGTCGAAGGCTTGTGAGGAAAAGGCCCGGCGACCGCCGCCCGGCCGTAGTGACAGCGACAGGATTCGGAGAGGAATCAGCCATGGCGAAGAAGGAAAGCACCCAGCACAAGCTCGACCGCGTCCGCGCGCCGCGTGTGCACATCACCTACGACGTGGACGTCGGCGACGCCATCGAGAAGAAGGAACTGCCCTTCGTCGTCGGCGTGCTCGGCGACTACTCCGGCAACCCGCTGGAACCGCTGCCGCGGCTGAAGGACCGCAAGTTCGTGTTCATCGATCGCGACAACTTCAACAGCGTGCTCAAGGGCGTGCGCCCGCGCCTGACCTACCGGGTGGACAACACCCTGGCCAAGGACGGCACCCAGCTCGGCGTCGAGCTGAACTTCAACGCTCTGGAAGACTTCGAGCCGCAGAACGTGGTCAGGCAGGTGGAGCCGCTGCGCAAGCTGCTGGAAGTGCGCAACAAGCTGGCCGACCTGCGCAACAAGATGGGCGGCAACGACAAGCTCGAGGAACTGCTCATGGACGTGCTGCAGAACACCGAGAAGCTCAAGACCCTCGGCAAGGAATTCGGCCGCGAGGCCGCGCTGCCCAGCGACGACGGCAAACAGGCCTGACCAGGAGTTCGAACATGACCGACCAACAAACCGCGGCCCAGCGCACCAGCGCCGTCGAGGACGTCGAGGCCTTCGCACCGCAGGCCTCGCTGCTCGACAGCATCATCTCGGAAAGCCGCGTGGCCCGCTCGGAGTCCGAGCGCTCGCGTACCCGCGACCTGATCGGCGAGCTGGTCTCCCAGGTGCTGGAAGGGGAGATGACCCCCAGCAAGGACCTGATCGCGGTGCTCGACGCGCGCATCGCCGAGATCGACTCGATGCTCTCCGAGCAGATGAACGAGATCATGCATGCCCGCGAGTTCCAGCAGCTGGAAGCCTCCTGGCGCGGCCTGAAGTACCTGGTGGACCAGACCGAGACCGGCACCCACCTGAAGATCCAGATGCTCAACGCCACCAAGAAGGACCTGGTGCGCGACTTCAAGTCGGCCTCGGAATTCGACCAGAGCGCGCTGTTCAAAAAGGTCTACGAGGAAGAGTACGGCACCTTCGGCGGCGCTCCCTTCGGCATGCTGCTGGGCGACTACGAGTTCACCCGCAGCCCCGAGGACATGTACCTGCTGGAGGAGGCTTCCCACGTCGCCGCCGCGGCCCACGCGCCCTTCATCTCGGCGGCCTCGCCGGAGCTGTTCGGCTGGGACTCCTTCACCGACATGGCCGGCCCGCGCGACCTGGCGAAGATCTTCGATACTGTCGAGTACGCCAAGTGGAAGTCCTTCCGCAGTTCCGAGGATTCCCGCTACGTCGGCCTGACCGTGCCCCACGTGCTCGGGCGCTTGCCCTACGGCCCGGATACCGCGCCGGTGGAAGAGTTCAACTTCGTCGAGAACGTCGACGGCCGCGACCACAACAAGTACCTGTGGATGAACGCCGCCTACGCCCTGGGCACCCGCATCACCGACGCCTTCGCCCGCTACGGCTGGTGCGTGGCCATCCGTGGCGTGGAGGGCGGTGGCCTGGTGGAAGGCCTGCCGACCCACACCTTCCGCACCGACGACGGCGAGATCGCCCTGAAGTGCCCGACCGAGATCGCCATCACCGACCGCCGCGAGAAGGAGCTGTCGGACCTCGGCTTCATCCCGCTGGTGCACTGCAAGGGCACCGACTACGCGGCCTTCTTCGGCACCCAGTCGGCGCAGAAGCAGAAGCAGTACAACACCGACATCGCCAATGCCAACGCGCGGCTGTCGGCGCAACTGCAGTACATCTTCGCCACCTCGCGCATCGCCCACTACATGAAGGCGATCATGCGCGACAAGATCGGCAGCTTCGCCTCGCGCAAGGACGTGGAAACCTTCCTCAACAACTGGCTGGCCAGCTACGTGCTGCTGGACGACACGGCCAGCCAGGAGGCCAAGGCCAAGTTCCCGCTGCGCGAGGCCCAGGCCGAGGTGGCCGAGGTCCCAGGCAAGCCGGGGGTGTACAAGGCGGTGACCTTCCTGCGCCCGCACTACCAGCTCGACGAACTGACCGCGTCGCTGCGCCTGGTCGCCGAACTGCCGCAGTCCTCCCGCGGCTGACCGCGAGCCCTTGCCAAGGAGTGGCAGCATGAGCAGCTCGCACAAGCTGATACCGACCCTGCTGGACCGGTTGCTCGACGACCAGCCCCAGCAACCGCGGGAAGCCCTCGACCAGCGCCTCTACTCGCTCGCCGAGTACAAGGCGCGGGTGGTGCGCGACCTGGAGATCCTGGTGAACACCCGGCAATGCCTGCTGGCCGGCGGCCTGGAGGCGTTCCCGCAACTGCGCGGCTCGATCCTCGAGTACGGCATGCCGGACTTCACCAGCAAGGGCGTGCTCAACCCCGAGGACCGCCTGCAGATCCAGCGCCAGCTGGAACGGGCCATCGAGATCGGCGACCGGCGTTTCCGCAATGTCCGCGTGCAACTGCTCAACCAGCAGCTCAGCCAGCGCATGCTGACCTTCCGCGTCGACGCCCTGCTGCGCCTGCACGACGCCACGCGGCAGGTCTCGTTCGACGCGGTGCTGCAGGTGAATACCCAGGAATACAAAGTGCAGAACCTCAACTGATGCTCGACGACCTGCTTCCCTACTACGAGAAGGAACTGTCGCATCTGCGTTTCCTCGGCCAGGAGTTCGCGCGGCAGTATCCGAAGATCGCCTCGCGCCTGCTGATCGAGGGGGACAACTGCGAGGACCCGCACACCGAGCGCCTGATCGAGGCGTTCGCGTTCCTCGCTGCGCGGGTGCACAAGAAACTGGACGACGAGTTCCCCGAGATAGTCGAGGCCTTCCTCGAGGTGCTGTACCCGCACTATCTGCGGCCCACGCCTTCGCTGTCGATCGTCGAGTTCAGCGCCGGCGAGCGCAGCCCCATCACCGGCCACTACCGCATCGAGCGGCACAGCCAGCTCAACTCGCGGGTGGTGGACGGGCAGACCTGCAAGTTCAGGACCTGCTACCCGGTGGACCTATGGCCCATCGCGGTGCGCGAGGCCACTTTCGCCGAGCTGGAGCGCTCGGCCTTCAACGGCCACAGCGCCGACCTGGTGGCGCGCCTGCGCATCGGACTGCAGTGCACCACCGAAGTGCCCTTCGGCAAGCTGGCCATCGAGCGCCTGCGCTTCTTCCTGGACGGCGAAAGCACCCTGATGCTGCCGCTCTACGAACTGCTGTTCAACAACCTGGCGAAGGTCACCCTGGCCTTCGAGGAAGACGGCCGCCGTCGCGAGGTGGCGCTGCCGGCGGGGGCGCTCAAGCCGGTGGGCTATGCCCTGGACGAGGGGCTGGTGGACTACTCCGAGCGCTCCTTCCTCGGCTACCGCCTACTGCACGAGTACTTCACCTTCCCCGACAAGTTCATGTTCTTCGACCTCGAAGGGCTGGGCCGGGTGCTGGCCGGCAAGCCGCTGCACGCGGTGGAGGTCAACTTCTACTTCGCCGACTACGACCTCGGCGAACGCCTGGCGCGGCTGGCGCAGACCATCAACCGCAACCACTTCAAGCTCGGCTGCACGCCGGTGATCAACCTGTTCCGTCAGCAGGCCGAGCCGATCAAACTGACCCACGCCCGCCACGAGTACCCGGTGGTGCCGGACGTGCGCCAGCAGACCGCGGTGGAAGTGGTGTCCATCGACCGCGTGCGGCGGGTGCGCAAGGTCGGCAACCTGGACCAGGTGAGCGCCTGCCACCCGTTCTTCGAGCCGCGCGGCGAGCTGGACAGCCGCGCCACCTACTGGATCGGCCGGCGCCGGCCGTCGCAGCGCAGCCAGGACGCCGGCAGCGACATGTTCATCCGCCTGGTGGACCGCGAGCTGGAACTGATCGACGCCAGCGCCGACACCCTGAGCATGACCCTCACCTGCAGCAACCGCGACCTGCCGATGCTGCTGCCCTACGGCGGCGCCCAGGGCGACTTCAGCCTCGACCGCAACCCGGTGGTGCAGAGCATCCGCTGCCTGCGCAAGCCCACCGCCAGCGCGCGGCCGCCCCTGGGCAACGGGCTGATCTGGCGCCTGGTGGCGCACCTGGGGCTGAACCACATGTCGCTGGTGTCCCAGGGCCGCGAGGCGCTGCTGGAAATGCTGGCGCTGTACGACTACAGCAACGCCTCGGCGGTGCGCAAGCAGATCAACGGCATCGCTGCCGTCCGCAGCGAGCCGGTGGTGGCACGCATCGGCCACCCCCGCCCGAGCTTCGTGCGCGGCGTGGGCATCACCCTGGAACTGGACGAACAGCAGTTCATCGGCAGCGGCATCTTCCTGTTCGGCATGGTGCTGGACCACTTCTTCGGCCAGTACTGCTCCATCAACAGCTTCACTCAACTCACGCTGCGCAGCCGCCAGCGCGAGAAGCGAGTCGTGCAATGGCCTCCCAGAACTGGCGCGCAAGCCCTGGTCTGATCGACCAGGCGCGGGCCGAGCCGTACCGTTTCGAGTTCTTCCAGCTCGTGCGGTTGCTGCGCCTGCACTACAGCCGCGCCGGGCGCATCGACCCGGAAGCGCGGCCGCACGACGACCCGTTGCGCTTCCGCTCGCAGCTGTCGCTGTGCTTCCCCGCCAGCGAGGTCAGCGACCTGCAGTTCGAGCGCGAAGGCCGGCGCTCGGCCAACGACCAGCCGCTGACCGACGTGCAGGTCACCTTCATGGGCCTGGTGGGGCCGTCGGGCGTGCTGCCGCAGCCCTACACCGAGCTGCTCATCGAGCGCCACGTGCAGCACCGCGACGATGCCGCCCACGCCTTCCTCGACATCTTCTCGCACCGCATGACCGCGCTGTTCTACGAGGCCTGGCAGAAGTACCGCTTTCACATCGAGTACGAGCGCAAGGGCGCCGCCGACTTCGAACGCTACCTGCTGGCGCTGGTGGGCTTCGGCCCGCGGGCCCGGGCGCGCAGGTTCAGCGAGGGGCAGCCGCTGCGCCAGTCGCTGTTCAGCTACTTCTCCGGCCTGTTCGCCCAGCGCCCGCGCAACCCGCTGAACCTGGAGGCCATGCTCGGGTTCTACTTCGCCCTGCCGATCCGCGTGCGCCCCTTCAACGGCCGCTGGCTGGACATCGAGCCGGCGCAGCGCACGCGCCTGGGCCGCGCCAACGCCGTGCTCGGGCAGAGCGCGGTGACCGGCCGGCGCACCTGGGACTACCAGTCCTGCGTGCGCATCGAGCTGGGCCCGCTGGCGCTGGAGGACTACCGGCGCTTCCTGCCCGGCCACGCCGACCACCAGCGCCTGGTGGACCTGGTGCGCTTCTACCTGGGCGCCGAGCTGGATTTCGAGATCGCCCCGCGCCTGCGCCGCGAGGCGGTGCCCCTGGCCACCCTGGGGCGTGGCGGGGAGCTGTCCCTGGGCCGGCTCGGCTGGCTGAAACGTCCCGGCGCGCACGCCGAACCCTCGCGCTGCGCACTGTTCCGCATTCCTTACGATGGGGTCCGCCTGTGAACCTGAAATCCCTGTTCGCCAAGCTCGACGACAGCTGCCGCAGCGCCACCGAAGGGGCGGCCGGGCTCTGCCTCGCCGAGCGTCACTACGACGTCGACATCGAGCACTTGCTGCTGCAACTGCTGGACGCCGAGGGCAACGACCTGCAGGCCATCCTGCGCCACTACGAGGTGCGCCCCGACCGCCTGCAGGCCCAGCTGCAACAGGCGCTGGCCGGGTTCAAGACCGGCAACGCCCGTACCCCGGCGCTGTCGCCGCACATCACCCGGCTGATCGAGCGCGCCTGGGTGCTGGCGTCCATCGAGTACGGCGAGGCGCAGATCCGCAGCGGCCACCTGTTCCAGGCGTTGCTCGACGACGCCGAACTGCGCCGGGTGGCGCTGGGCTCCGCGCCCGAGCTGGAGAAAATCAACCCCGACGACCTGCGCCTGAACCTGGTGGCGCTGACCGAGGCCAGCGGCGAGGCGCTGCAGTCCCAGGCGGCGCCGCAGCAGGGCGCGGCCGGCGCCGCTCCGGGCGCGTCGCGCGGCAAGACGCCGGCGCTGGACCAGTACACCATCGACCTGACCCGCAACGCCCGCGAAGGCCGCATCGACCCGGTGCTGGGCCGCGAGGCGGAAGTGCGGCAGATGGTCGACATCCTCACCCGCCGCCGGCAGAACAACCCGATCCTCACCGGCGAGGCCGGCGTCGGCAAGACCGCGGTGGTGGAGGGCCTGGCCCTGCGCATCGCCCAGGGCGAGGTGCCGCCGCCGCTGCAGGGCGTGGCCATCCACACCCTCGACCTGGGCCTGCTGCAGGCCGGCGCCGGGGTCAAGGGCGAGTTCGAGAACCGCCTCAAGCAGGTGATCGAAGAGGTCAAGCGCAGCCTGCACCCGATCATCCTGTTCATCGACGAGGCCCACACCCTGATCGGCTCCGGCGGCCAGGCCGGGCAGAACGACGCGGCCAACCTGCTCAAGCCGGCGCTGGCCCGCGGCGAGCTGCGCACCATCGCCGCCACCACCTGGGCCGAGTACAAGAAGTACTTCGAGAAGGACGCCGCCCTGGCCCGCCGCTTCCAGGTGGTCAAGGTGGAGGAGCCGGACGAGGACAGCGCCATCCACATGCTCCGCGGCCTGCTGGAGAAGATGCAGGCGCACCACCGCGTGGCCGTGCTGGACGACGCCATCGTTCAGGCCGTGCGCCTGTCCAGCCGCTACCTCAGCGGCCGCCAGCTGCCGGACAAGGCGGTGAGCGTGCTCGACACCGCCTGCGCCCGCGTGGCCCTGGCGCAGGCGGCGCAGCCCGGCGCGCTGGAAGACTGCCTGCGCGAAGGCGACAACCTGCGCGCCGAGATCGCCGTACTGGAGAAGGAGAGCGCCAGCGGCGCCGACCATACCGCGCGCCTGGCCGAACTGAAGGCCGCGCTGGAGCAGGCGCACCAGCGCGAGGAAGTGCTGAAGGCGCAGTGGCAGCGCGAACTGGAGCTGGTCAAGCGCCTGCACGAACTGGAAACCCGCGCCGAGGCGGGGGAGGGCGAGGCGCTGCGGGCGGACCTGGCGGCACTGCGCGCCGAGCTGGCCGAGGTGCAGGGCGAGACGCCGCTGGTCCACGCCCGCGTCGACGGCGGGACCATCGGCGAGGTGATCTCCGCCTGGACCGGCATCCCCCTGGGCAAGATGCTGCGCGACGAGATCGACACCGTGCAGCGCCTGCCGGCCCTGCTCGGCGAGCGCGTGCTGGGCCAGGACCACGCCCTGGAAGAGATCGGCAAGCGCATCCGCATCTCCCGCGCACGCCTGGAGGAGCCAAACAAGCCCATCGGCGTGTTCCTCCTGCTTGGCCCCAGCGGCGTCGGCAAGACCGAGAGCGCCCTGGCCCTGGCGGACATCCTCTACGGCGGCGAGCGCAACCTGATCACCATCAACATGTCCGAGTACCAGGAGGCGCACACCGTCTCCAGCCTCAAGGGCTCGCCGCCGGGCTACGTCGGCTACGGCGAGGGCGGCGTGCTGACCGAGGCGGTGCGCCGCAAGCCCTACAGCGTGGTGCTGCTGGACGAGGTGGAGAAGGCCCACCCGGACGTGCTGGAGCTGTTCTTCCAGGTCTTCGACAAGGGCGTGCTGGACGACGGCGAGGGCCGCGAGATCAACTTCCGCAACACGGTGATCATCCTCACCTCCAACGTCGGCACCGAACGCATCATGCAGTGGTGCCTGGGTACCGAGGCCGCCCCCGCGCCGGCGGAGATCGTCGAGGGCCTGCGCGACACGCTCAACCAGGTGTTCAAGCCGGCCTTCCTCGGCCGCCTGAACATCGTGCCCTACTACCCGGTGCAGGACGTCGTGCTGCAGCGCATCGTCGCGCTCAAGCTGGAACGCCTGCGCCAGCGCTTCGAGCGCAACCACCAGGCCAGCCTGAACTTCGACGCCGAGCTGGTCCCGGCCATCGCCGCCCGCTGCACCGAGGTCGATAGCGGCGCGCGCAACATCGACAACATCCTGTCCGGGACGCTGATGCCGGAACTGGCCCAGCGCGTCCTCGAGCGGATGGCCCAGGGCAAGCCCCTGCAGAGCCTGTCCGTGCGCCTGGGCAAGGATGGCGATTTCGCCTACCGCATCCGCTGAGGGCCGCCACCATGACTTTTAACGCTTCCCGAAACCTGCGCCTCGCCGGCCTGCTGCTGCTCGCCGCCAGTCTCTCCGCCTGCGGGGTGATGGACCGCGTGGGCAAGCGCATGGACGACACCTGGGCCGGCGACATGCTGTTCAGCGACCGCGACAAGGTGACTCTCACCGTCGACGGCGGCAACGACCTCAACCCCGGTCCGGACGGCAAGCCGCTGTCGGTGGTGGTGCGGGTGTACCAGCTGAACTCCCTGGAGCGCTTCCTGAGCGCCGATGCCGATGCCCTGTGGGACCAGCCCAAGGTGGCGCTGGGCAACACCCTGCTGGACGCCCGCGAGCTGACGCTGCTGCCCGGCATGGGCCAGGTGGAACAGTGGCCCATGGCCCTGGAGGCCCGCTACATCGGCGTTGCCGCCTTCTTCCGCGAGACCCGCCAGACGCGCTGGAAGGTGGCCGTGGCCGCCGACTCCATGCGCAAGGAGAGCGTGCTGTTCTCTTCCGGCGACGGGGCGCGCATCTACCTCGACGGCAGCCGCGTGGCCGTGGCCCGGGGCACCGACGTGCTCGACGACCCGGCGGCGCGCCAGCTGGCCGCCGGCGCCCCGGTGGAGCCGCAGGGCGCCACCGCGCAACTGCTGCAGAAGGCCGGCGACAGCGCCCTGCGCGCCGCCGGCGAAAGTGTCGAGAACGGCGCGCGCGATGCGCTGGAAAGCAAGGTCAACTCAGCCCTGGAAGGCAGTCTATGAGCAAGAGCAGTCGGGTGATGTGGTCGGAGGGCATGTTCCTCCTGCCGCAGCATTTCCAGTACCAGGACGAGTTCCACCAGCACCAGCTGGCCCAGGCCACCCTGCGCGGCACGCCCTTTCACTGGGGCGTGCAGCTGCTGGAACTGGACGAGGAAGCGCTGGCCGGCGGCGTGCTGCAACTGTCGCGGCTGAAGCTGGTGTTCCCGGATGGCACCCTCTACGACGCCCCGCAGCAGGACCCGCTGCCGGCCGCTCGCGACCTCAAGGGCCTGCTGCGCGAAAGCGATCTGAAGGTCTACGCGGCGCTGCGCCGGCCCGAGCCCTATGGTCTGAACTACGTCGAGGACGGCGCCACCGAACAGGGGGCGCGGCGCTTCCGCAAGCAGTTCGATACCCTGCCGGACCTCAACGAGGGCGACCTGGAGAACGAGATCACCAGCCTGCGCCTGAACGTGGTGCTGCTGATCGAGGGCGACGACCTCGACGGCTTCAGCTATTGCCCGCTGGCCAAACTGGTGCGCAACAACGCCGGCGGCTTCAACCTCGACAGCCACTTCGTCCACCCCAGCCTGCACCTGGGCGCCCACGACACCCTGCTGGGCATCGCCCGGCGCCTGCTCGGCGTACTCCAGGCCAAGAGCGAGGCGCTGTCGGGGCGGCGCCGCGAACGCGCCGACCAGATCGCCGAGTTCGGCTCCAGCGACGTCACCCTGTTCTGGCTGCTGTTCACGGTCAACCGCGCCTACCCGGCGCTGGCGCACCTGCTGCAGCACCCGCGGCTGCACCCCGAGCAGCTCTACCGCTTCCTCGCCGAACTGGCCGGCAGCCTGCTGACCTTCTCGCTGAGCATCCAGCTCAAGGACATCCCGCCCTACGACCACGACGACCCGGCCGCCTCGCTGCTGCGCCTGGACGCCCTGCTGCGCGAGCTGCTGGACAACGTGGTGCCCAACCAGTACGTGCCCATCGCCGTGGAGCAGACCAAGCCGTCCTACTACGTCGGCCGCCTGCACGACGTGCGCCTGGCCGAGGCCGACTTCTACATCTCGGTGCACGCCGACATGCCCGGCGCCAGCCTGCTGGAGCTGGTGCCGCGGGCCTTCAAGGTGGGCTCGCCGGAAGACATCGAGGTGGTGGTCAACACCGCCATGCCCGGCGCCACCCTCAACCACGCCACGCGCCTGCCCAGCGCCATTCCGGTGCGCCTGGACAACCACTACTTCTCCATCGAACCGCACGGCCGCGTCTACCAGCGCATGATGGACGCCCAGGCCATCGCCTTCTACGTGCCCAGCGCGTTCGCCAACCTCAAGCTCGAACTGATGGCGGTGCTCAAATGAACGAAGCCGTGATGCCCGCGACCCTGCTGCAGCAGGGCGAGAAACCCACGCTCAAGGACCTGGCCAGGGACTTCCTGTCCATGGCCCTGATGATTCGCCGTGGTCGCCAGGCGCAGAGCGTCGAGCGCTTCCTGGCCAGCGTCGACGACTTCTTCGCCGGCCTTGAGCGCAACGCCCGCGCCGCCGGCTACAGCGTCGAGCAGGTGCGCGACACCCAGTACGCGCTGTGCGCCTTCCTCGACGAAAGCGTGCTCAACGCCGGCCAGAGCAACATCCGCAGCCACGTCGAACTGCACCCGCTGCAGTTCAAGTACTTCGGCGTGCACCTGGCCGGAGAGGGCTTCTTCGACAAGCTCGAGGCGCTGCGTGCCGACGTCAAGGCCAACCTCGACGTGCTGGAGATCTACCACCTGTGCCTGGCGCTGGGCTTCGAGGGCAAGTTCAGCCTCGAGCAGAAGGACCAGCTGCGCTACATCGCCAACACCCTGGGCCAGGACATTGCCCGCTACCGCAAGGCCCCGCGCGCCCTGGCGCCGGACTGGACGCTGCCGGACCAGGTCTCGCAGATGATCCGCTACGAGGTGCCGCTGTGGGTGTACGTCGGGTTGATCGCGCTGTTCTGCGCGGCCCTCTACTTCACCCTCGATTGGCTGCTGGGCAAGGACGTGGCGACGCTCGCCGGGCAACTGGACGCGCTGTTCGGCCAGTGAGCGCCGCCTTCATCGATCAGGTCAGGAAGACATGAAAGTCATATTCCGCGCACTCAAGAGTTTCTGGTTCGCCCTGCCGCTGCTGTGGCTCGTCGGCATGCTGCTGTGCTGGTTCGTGCTGCCGCGCTGGCTGCCGCAGCGCGAGAGCGTGCTGGCGGCCATGGCGCTATTCAGCGCCTTCTGCCTGCTGCTGGTGGTGCTGCGCCAGTACCGGCGCATCCGCGCCGAGCGCAACATCGAGAACCTGGTGCAGCTCGAGGTGGACCGCAGCGCCGGCGCCGGCGGCGAGTTCCGCGACTCCCAGGTGCTGCAGCAGCGCCTGAAGCACACCATCGCCCTGCTGCGCGCCTCCCGCGCGGCCGGAGGCGGCGGCAAGGCGGCGCTGTACGACCTGCCCTGGTACCTGGTGGTGGGCATGTCCGCCTCGGGCAAGACCTCGCTGCTGACGCGCTCCGGCCTGTCGGCCAGCATCGCCGGGCAGAGCGCGGCGCAAAGCGGCACCCAGCATTGCGACTGGTACTTCAGCCCGGAAGCGGTGCTGATCGACACCGCCGGCCGCTACCTCACCGACGACCAGTCGGCCCAGGAGTTCGCCGACTTCCTCAAGCTACTGCGCCGCCAGCGCCGCAAGCCGGCGATCAACGGCCTGGTGCTGGTGGTCAGCCTGCCGGGCCTGCTGGCCGCCTCCCATGACGAGCGTGGCGAGCTGGCCGAGCGCCTGGCACAGCGCATCCAGACCTACAGCCAGTGCCTGGGGGTGAACCCGCCGATCTACCTGATGCTCAGCAAGGTCGACCTGCTGCCCGGTTTCTCCCAGGCCTTCGACGCCCTGGACGCCAGCGCCCGCCAGCAGCCGCTGGGCATCACCTTCGGCCTCGGCGAACTGCGCCAGCGCGGCCTGCGCGGCGCCCTGCAGGACAAGTTCGGCGCGCTGCTGGCCAGCCTGGAACGGCACGTCGGCGCGCAGATCGACGGCCTGGGCGGGCGCGCCGATGCCAGCCTGCTGCAGTTCCCGCGCTACCTGGGCGAACTGTCCGGGCTGCTCGGCGACTTCCTCGAGAGCTTCGAAAGCGCCGCGCGCCAGCGCACCCCGGCGGTGCTGCGCGGCCTGTACTTCACCAGCGCCCTGCAGACCGACCAGGTGCTGCCGCCGCTGCTGGAGGAAGTAGTGGCCGAGCACTTCGCCCTGGACGCCGACGCCGCCGAGCGCCCGGACGAGAGCCTGGCGCGGCGCATCGGCGAGCGCAGCTACTTCATCACCGACACCTTCCGCCGGGTGATCTTCCCCGACCGCGACCTCAGCCTCTATTACTCGCGCCTGGGCAAGCGCAAGGCGCTGGCGCCGAGCCTGCTGGCCGTCGCCGTGCTGGCAGGGGTGGCATTGGCCGCCTGGCAGGGCTGGTCGTTCGCCAACAACCGCGCCTGGCTCGACGGCCTGCGCGCCCAGCTGGGCGGCGCCGGCCAGGACCCGGCCCAGGACCTGGAGCTGCTGCGCACCCGCCTGGCCGAGGTCGACAACCAGCGGCAGAACGGCGTGCCCCTGCGCCAGGGTGCGGGCCTGTATGCCGGCGACGACCTGCGCGCGCCGCTGCAACGGGCCTACCTGGAGCAACTGCAGCGCCAGGCCCTGGAACCGGTGGGCCGGGAACTGCAACGGCGCCTGCGCAACCTCGACGACTTCGCCCAGAGCCTGGGCGCCACCGCCAGCGTGCCGGCCGAAGCCGGCAGGGCCGGGAAGGACCAGGGCCGTGGCAGCGATGCCGCCGCCGCGGCGCTGCGCCAGGCGCGCCAGGGCAATGCCGCTGCGGCCCCGAGCCTGGGCGGTGTGCCGCGCAGCGTCGGCGACCTGGGCTCGCGCCTGCGTGGCGAAGCGGGCAGCCGCCTGCGCGAAGCCGCCCGCGATGCGCGCCGCGGCGCCCTGGCCGAGCTGGCCGCCGGCAAGGCCGCGGACGCCTCCGGCGAGCGCGCCGCCGCTGCGGGCCTGAGCCTGTCCGAGGACGTCCTCGACCGTCTCGACGAACACCAGGTGGCTTCGCTGATCGAGGCCTACGACGCGCTCAAGCTCTACCTCATCCTCACCCGCCCGGAACAGCACGCCGACGCCGACTTCGTCGCCGCCGCGCTGCCGCGGGCCTGGGAGCGCGCCCAGGCCGGGGAGGGTGGCGACAAGCTCGACCCCGCGGTGGTGCGCGCCAACAGCGCCATGTACGTGCGCTACCTGCGCGCCGGCGAGGCGCCGGCGCTGCGCCGCAACGAGGAGCTGGTGGCCGAGGCGCGGCAGAACCTCAAGTCCTTCATGCGCGCCAGCTCGCTGGTGGACCGCGAATACCTGCGCCTGCAGTTGGAAGCCGACCGCCAGTTCCCCGCGCTGACCCTCAACGACCTGGTGCCGCTGCCCGGGCGCAACCTGCTGTATTCCAGCGAGGCGATCCCGGCGCTCTACAGCCGCCAGGGCTGGGAGCAGTTCCTGCGCCCGGAGCTGATCAAGCTGCTTTCCGGCGACCTGCGCAACGAATCCGACTGGGTGCTCGACGGCGAGGGCAGCGACGGCCTGGTGCAGAAGGCCAACTTCATGCGCGAGCTGATGGCCCGCTACAAGGCCGACTACGCCGAGGTCTGGATGCGCTTCCTGGCCGGCACCGGGGTACGCCAGTTCGGCGACATGCAGGGCGCTACCCGCCAGTTGTCGCTGTACAGCGACGTACAGAACTCGCCGCTCAAGCTGCTGCTCGCGGCGGTGGACCGCAACACCAGCTGGGACCAGCCGGAAAAGCCGGCGCAGAAGGTCGCCAGCGCCGTCGAGGACAGCTTCTGGACGCGGGTGAAGGGCGTGTTCGGCGATGACGCCGAGGCCGCCGCCAAGCAGATGAGCACGCCGCTGCCCAAGGTCGACGACGGCAGCCTGGCCAAGCGCTTCGAGCCGGTGGCGCGGCTGTTCGCCCGGGAGAACCCCGAAGGCGCCGACAGCACCGTCATGGACCGCTACCTGGCCTCCCTGCGCCGGCTCAAGGTGCGCCTGGCCAACGTCCAGCGCTCCCAGGACGTGGGCAAGAGCAGCAAGGCGCTGATCAGCGAGACCCTCGAGGGCGGGCCCTCGGAGTTCGCCGGTGCGCGCAACTACGTGGAGACCAGCATCGACACCAGCCAGGGCGGCCTGTCCGCCTCGCTGCAGAAGCTCTTCATCGCGCCGCTGCAGTACAGCTGGGACAGCCTGCGCGAGCCGGCCGGCGAGCAGATCGCCCAGGCCTGGACGCAGCAGATCGCGCGGCCCTGGAACCAGGTGCTGGCGCACCGCTACCCGATCGCCCCGGGCAGCGCCAACGAGGCCTCGGTCAAGGACCTGCAGCGCTTCGTCGACCCGCAGAGCGGCCTGCTGCCGGCCTTCAAGCGCAACGAGATCGGCAACCTCTCCGGCGGCGAAGGCCTGGGCATGGGCAACGGCCAGCAGGCGCCGCTGGTGGACCCGCGCCTGGTCAGCGGCATCGACCGCGCCAGCTCGCTGGGCGAGGTGATCGCCAGCCTGTCCGACCGCGACAACGGCTTCGAGGTGATGCTCGAACCCTCCGGCGCCTTCACCGACATCGTCTTCACCCTGGACGGCCAGGAGCAGCACTACCGCAACGGCCGCAGCAGCTGGAGCCGCTTCGCCTGGCCGGGCAGCACCAGCACCCCGGGCGCGCGCCTGGACGTGGTGACCCTCTCCGGACAGCGCCTGACGGTGTTCGACTACCCGGGCCGCTGGGGCCTGCTGAAGATGAGCGAGAGCGCCCGCGTGAGCAACGTCGACGAGGTGCAGCAGCGCTTCACCTGGAGCACCGGCGCCGGCAACGTCAGCCTGCTGGTGCGCAACTACGGCGGGGTGAAGATGACCGACCTGGCCAACGTCAAGGCCCTCGGCTCGCTGGGCCAGGCGGGGCGCCTGTGAGGGGCCCGGCCATGGCGGGCGAGGGGGCGCGCCCATGATCGGCTGTTTCGGCAAGCTGCCGGCGGCGGCCGATTTCGTCAGCCTGCACGGTGCGGCGGAAGAGGTGCGCGAGTTCGACGCCTGGCTGCAGGCCGGCCTGGGTCGCCTGCAGGGCGTGGAAGACTGGCGCGAGCGCTTCGACCGCCTGCCGCTGTGCCATTTCTGCTTCCGTGCCCGCTCGGGCAACTGGCTGTTCGGCGGCCTGGCCAGCTCGTGCGACGCCAGCGGCCGGCGCTACCCGCTCCTGGTCTTCCAGGGCATCCGCGGCGGCCACGCCCAGGGCTTCGTCGCCCCGCACACCCTGGGCGAACTGTTCGCCGGGCAGGTCACGCCCCTTCTCAACCAGGCGCGCCAGGGCGTGGAGGCGCAGCAGCTGTTCGCCCGCATCGAGGCGCTGCGGCCCTGGGGCGAGCAGGACCTGGCGCTGTACCGCCGGGTGCACGAGAAATTCCTCGCCGACTTCAACCTGCGCGACATCGCCGCCGCGCTGGCCAACACCTACCCGGAATTCGTCGCCAGCGCGCTGCTGCACCGCCTGCATGCCCTGCGCGCACCCCTGGCCGAGGGCCGGGCGCTGGTGCTGCGCCTGCCGCTGCCGGCCGAACGCTGGCTCAAGCGCCCGGTGGCCGACCTCTGGTGCACCTGGCTGGCGCGCTTCGCCGGCGGTGCCATCCCCGTGGCCAGCCTGCTGGTCGACGACTTCATGCGCCCGGAGCTGCTGTGCTTCACCGGCCGCGGCGAAGACGCCCTGTACCGCCTGCTCACCGGCGTGGCCGGGCGCGAGGAGCGCTACGACCTGCTCGAGAGCTTCGCCGACTTCAACGAACACCACCGAGCCCTGGAGCTGCCCGACGAAGGCCTGGCGCTGCGCGACTACCTGGCGCGCTTCGCCCCGGCCGAGGAGGCGCAACCGGTATGAACAAGATCCGCTACTACTTCCTCAAGTACCAACCCTACGTCCTTGGCGTGGCCTTCTTCCTGGCCATCTTCCTGGTCTGGCGCCTGGGCCTGCTGCTGGGCTTCGCCTCGCTGCCCAGCCTGCTCGCCGGCATCGCCCTGTTCCTGGTGCTCTCGGCGCTCTACGTGCTGCTGCTGTACCGCGGCGTGGCGGCGCCGTCCCATGACCTGGAGGCCTTGCTGCGCGACGACGCCGACCAGGCCGTGCTGGCGGCCAGCCCGCAGGACCGCGAGGAGATCGGCCTGTTGCGCGAGCGCCTGCTGCAGAGCCTGGAGCGCCTCGGCGCCAAGGGCCGCGGCCGGCGCAGCCGCGACGCGCTCTACGCGCTGCCCTGGTACCTGGTGATCGGCCAGCCGGCGGCGGGCAAGAGCAGCATGCTGGCGCAGTCCGGGCTGAACTTCCCCTATGCCGACCGCGAGGGCGTGCGCGTCGCCGGCCTGGGCGGCACGCGCAACTGCGACTGGTTCTTCGCCTCCGAGGCGGTGCTGCTGGATACCGCCGGGCGCTACATGCACAACCCCGAGGAGGCCGGCAAGTGGCGCGGCTTCCTGGCCCTGCTGCGCAAGTACCGCCAGCGCCGGCCGCTGAACGGCCTGATCGTGACCGTGAGCATCGAGGACCTGCTGCAGGGTGGCGACGACGACCGCGAGCAACTGGCCAAGCGCCTGCGCGAACGCATACAGGAAGCGCACCAGCTGCTGGAGGCGCGCCTGCCGATCTACCTGGTGTTCACCAAGTGCGACCTGCTGCCGGGCTTCAGCGAGTTCCACCAGCGCCTGGACCCGGCGCGGCGCGAGGAAGTGATGGGCAAGACCTTCGCCCACCAGGGCTTCGAGCAGTCCGACTGGGGCCGGCGCTTCGACGACGCCATGGCGACCCTGGTGCAGTACTGGAAGCAGGTGGCGCACCAGCAACTGGTGGAGCAGGACATCCGCCTCACCCGCGAGGACCCGTCGGTGTACCGCCTGCCGCTGGAACTGGAAGCGCTGCGCCCGCGCCTGCAGGCCTTCGTCGCCACCCTGCTGCGCGCCAACCCCTACCAGAGCGCCGAGCTGCTGCGCGGCTTCTACTTCACCTCGGCGCTGGACAGCCGCGAGCTGCGTCATGGCGTGCATGCCGGCGCGGTTACCGCGCGCTTCGCCCTGCAGGCCGACGGCGAGCCCGGCGGCGCCACGGCGCGGCCGCAGGCGTTGTTCATCCCGAGCCTGTTCCAGAAGGTGATCATTCCCGACCAGCACCTGGTGGCGCTGTACACCAGCAACCGCCGCGAGCGCCGGCGCAAGGCCATCGGCGTCGGCGTGGCCGCCTCGCTGGCGGCATTGCTGTGCGGCGCCTGGGGCTGGTCGTACTGGAACAACCACGCCCAGCTGCGCGACATCGGTAGCGAGCTGGCCAGCGCCGCCGAGGCCGACCGCAACGACGCCGGGCGCTTCACCCAGTGGCGCAGCCTGGACGGCCTGCGCCAGTGGACCGCGCACTACTTCAACCGGCACCACGACGACGGCGTGCCGCTGTCCATGCGCCTGGGGTTGTACCAGGGCCATGCCGTGGAGCCGCTGCTGCGCGAGCGCTACTTCGCCCGCCTGGAAAGCGTGATGCTCGAGCCCACCGCGCAGAACCTGACGCGCACCCTGTACCTGCTCACCGGCATCAAGGTCTACCAGCGCAACGCCCGCGAGCTGGCGCCGGTCAGCGGCGTCGACAGCGTCGAGCCGCGCGCGCTGCCGGCGGACAACCGCGCCCAGTCCATCGCCGACTTCGGCGAGGCCGCGCTGGACACCTACGTGATGCTCTCGCGCTCCCAGCGCGAGAAGGCCGAGCCGGCCTTCCTCAAGGCGCACCTGCCGGACTACTGGTACCCGGCCATCGCCGCGCAGGTCGGCGGCAGCGACCGCGAGGCGCCCGACTACCAGTACGCCAGCCGGCAGATCGACTTCTACGCCGAGCAGATCCGCCAGCCGGACGTGCCGCGGATCCTCGACAACGCCTTCCTGGTGTCCAGCTCGCGCAACTACATCAACAGCCTGCGCTCGCAGTCGCTGCGCGCCATCGAGACCATCACCCTGGAGTCCGACACCCTGTTCGCCTTCGCCCGCGCCGACTTCCAGAGCCTCAAGGCCGGCGGCCAGCGGCAGCTCAACGCCATCGCCGGCAAGCTCCTGAGCACGCCCAACGTGGGCAAGATCGTGATCGCCGGGCATGCCGACCAGCTGGGCGACCCGGACTCCAACCAGAAGGTCTCGCTGCAGCGCGCCCAGACCATCAAGACCTACCTGGCCGGCAAGGGCGTGCCCGGGGAACTCATGGAAGCGGTGGGCGAGGGCAGCGCCAAGCCGCTGGTGAAGTGCGACATGCAGATGCCGCGGGCGCGGCTGATCGAGTGTCTTGAACCCAACCGCCGCGTGGAGATCGAGGTCCGTGCGCTCAACTGAGCCGGGCCGCCACGGCGGGCGGGAAGAAATGCCGATGGCCGTGCCCCGGGGCATGGCCGCGGTGCCGACGGAGCCTCTCTACGGATAGGGGTTTCAACGTAGGGCGACGATCTGAGCAGTTCGATGGAAGCCCGATTCACTTAGATATGGAGATATGCGACATGGCATTTGATGCTTTCCTGAAGATCGACGGCATTCCGGGTGAGGCCCTGGACGACAAGCACAAGGACTGGATCGAGGTGCTCGGCTACAACTACGGCGCCACCCAGGCCACCTCGGCCACCGCCAGCTCCGCCGGCGGCGCCTCCTCCGAGCGCGTCAACCTGAGCGACTTCACCGTGCGCAAGTTCGTCGACAAGGCCTCGGCCAAGCTCTTCGAAGCCTGCTGCAAGGGCCAGCACCTCAAGCAGGTGGTGCTGAACGTCAACCGCGCCGGCGGTGACAAGGTCACCTACTACCAGATCACCCTGGAGGAAGTGGTGGTGTCCTCGATCAACCACACCGGCGCCGCCAACGACGCCGAGTCCGGCGACCTGCCGACCGAAGTGGTGACCTTCAACTTCGCTCGCATCAAGACCACCTACACCCAGCAGAAGCGCGCCGACGGCGCGGGCGGCGGCAACGTCGCCGGCGGCTGGGACCGCTCGATGAACAAGGTCTATTCGTAATAGGTTAGCCCACGCCCCAATGAAGTCACTTTCATTGGGGCGTTGCTGAAGTTATCAGGGAGGAATTGTATGGCTTGCTATAATTCGGGAGATTTTTCAAAGTATTTTACTGAGAATATGGAGTCTCTTGGTCTTGGTGTTCCAAGCTCATTGTTTGAGAGTTATGATAAGGCTATGGCTACTGCGTCGGCACTCGTGAGTGCATTGCAGACGCTTGGGCGGAGTGCAACCTTAGCCGAGTTGGCAGGAGCCACAAATTGCGCTGAGTTACTTGTTCTCGGTGCGAGTATGGGGGCGGCCTACTATGTTGGAGCCGTTATAGGAAGTATTGCTGTGGCTTCTGGTAAGTCGTTGGGTTGTGGCACAAGCATGGCGGATATGGTCGCATTTGTTCATGCTACTCCAGGGCTTGCTTTTGTAGGGTGGAAGGATTTTTATATCCAGCATCCAGAGGTCTTTGATACAGGGCAGGCTAATCGGCGCTTGTACTTTTCTAAGTCTTTATTCGGTGCGGGGTATGTATGAAGAATATTGGATTTCTGATTCTGGCGCTAGTAATTGCTGGATTGGCTCACTTGTTCTTCCAGGTTTCGGGTAGATATGCGTTCTTAATAATTTTGGCTGTTTCAATTTTGGGGCTTGTTCTTAATGGGAAGGGGCCTAGGTTTACGAAAAAAAATAACTCGGAGTGATACTCATCGATGCCTATCTTGTCCCCTTTGCCCGCCATTGACGTCCTGGCTGCCCCCATCGACGGTGGTGCCGGCGAGGACCTGAGCTTTTCCGAGCTGTTCGATCAGATCAAGGAAGCGCGCCGCGCCGACCCGCAGTACCTGTCCCAGGGCGACTGGCAGACCGACCTCAAGCAGGCGGACTGGGAGCAGGTCATCGAACTGGCCGGGGAGGGCATCGCCCGCCGCAGCAAGGACCTGATGCTGGTCGCCTGGCTGGCCGAGGGCCTGGCCCGGCGCCATGGCTTCGCCGGCGTGGAGCACGGCCTGGCGCTGGCCACGCGGTTGCTGGAGGCGTATTGGGACAGCCTCTTCCCCGAGCTGGAAGAGGGCATCGAGCAGCGCGCCACGCGCCTGGGCTGGCTCGACAGCACCCTGGCCGAGGTGGCCAGCCAGCTGCCGCTGACCCAGGGCCAGGCGTACAGCCTGCTGGCCTACGAGGAGTCGCGCCAGGTGGAGAACCTGGCCCGGCAGAACGCCGATGCCGCCAGCGCCGCGCTGGCCGACGGCAAGATCAATGCAGAGATCTTCCAGCGCGCCGTGGTGCTGACCGACACCGCGCACCTGCAGGCCCAGCATGCCCAGATCGGCGCCTGCCTCGTCGCCTTGCAGGGCCTCGGCGCCAGGGCCGACAGCCTGTTCGGCCAGGAAGCGCCTTCCTTCCGCAACCTCGACGACGTGCTGCACCGCTGCCAGCAACTGCTGGAGCGCCTGCTCAAGGAGCGCAACGTGGACATCAGCGCCAATCCCGCCCCGGCTGCCGAGCCCGAAGCCGCGCCGGCCGCCCGGCCCGCATCCGCCGAAACGCCGGCCGCCGCCCCTGCCGTCAACGGCATGCCGCGCAGCCGCGAGGAGGCCCTGGCGCTGCTGGGCAACGTCGCCCAGTACTTCCGCCAGCACGAGCCGCACAGCCCGATCCCCTACCTGGTGGAGCGCGCCATCAAGTGGGGCGGCATGCCCCTGGACGCCTGGCTGCGCGACGTGATCAAGGACGGCGGCGTGATCGACAGCATCCGCGACACCCTGGGTACCCAGGAGTCCTGAACCTCGGCCCCTCATGGCCAGGCCGGCGGGCGCCCCGGCCGCTCGTCCGCCGGCATGGCCGGCGCAATGCCGGTACGGCGGGGCCCGCGCCCGTACCCGCTGCGGCAGCCGCCCGCCAGCGGTCGCGAACGCTGCGCTTCTCTTGTAAGATCAACGGTTTGGATTGGCAGGGCGCTGCCCAGGTTGCCAATCGCAAGTCAGTTGAGATTCACTGCCTGCCGGATCGCAGAGGGAGCTGAATCCCGATTTCCGCCTGCCACCCCGGTCGTCATGCCGCCGAAGTGCCTCGCCACCGCGGCGCGGGCCTGCGGGTGCGTGCCTCCCGAGCATAGTCAGCGCCCGCACCGCCGAACCCGGCAGCGGGCGTGGTGTGCGTTTCCCCGGCGGTGAACCCGGACAGATACAGCGGTATTGAAAAAGGCCAAGTCATGAGCGACATCCGTAACCCCAAGCACCAGGCCCTGGTCGCCAAGCTGCGCGAGATCTTCCAGATCGACCGCCCGGAGCTGGACTTCGGCGTCTACCGCATCCTCAATGCCCGTGCCGGCGAGATCAACGACTACCTGGAGCGGCGCCTGCCGGGCAAGATCCAGGCGAGCCTGGCGGCCGGCAGCGCCGCCAGCCTGCAGCAGCTGGAAAACGAGTTGCGCGAGGCGGAAAAAAGTGCCCAGCAGCTCGGCGTGAGCCCGGAACGCGTACCGCGGGTGCAGGCGTTGCGGGCCCGGCTGAAAGAGGCAGGCGCCGGCGCCTCCGAGCACGAGAACGCCGTCTTCAGCCACCTGCTGACCTTCTTCGGCCGCTACTACAACAACGGCGACTTCGTCAGCCAGCGCCGCTACAAGGGGGACACCTACGCCATCCCCTACGCCGGCGAGGAAGTCATGCTGCACTGGGCCAACAAGGACCAGTACTACACCAAGAGCGGCGAGAACTTCGCCAACTACAGCTTCCGCCTGGAAGACGGCCGTACCGTGCACTTCCGCCTGGTGGCCGCCGACACCGCCAAGGACAATCGCAAGGACAACGACAAGGAGCGCCGCTTCGCGCTGATCGAGCCCATGACGGTGAGCCGCACCGACGAGCATGGCCACACGTACGACGAAGCGCTGCGCCCCATCGAGGAAAGCGACGGGGCCGACGGCCAGCCGCTGCTGATGCTGCGCTTCGAGTACCGGCCGGTGGCCAAGGGCACCAGGCAGGAGACGCTGATCGGCAAGGCCGTGGAGACCGTGCTGGGTGACGCGGCGGTCAAGGCGCGCTGGGCCGAGCTGGCCAGGCGCGAGCCGACCGAGAAGAACCCGCAGCGCACGCTGCTGGAGAAGAACCTCACCGACTACACCAGCAAGAACACCGCCGACTATTTCATCCACAAGGACCTGGCCCGCTTCCTGCGCGGCGAGCTGGACTTCTACATCAAGAACGAAGTCCTGCACCTGGACGACCTGCAGAACGCCACGGCCATCGCCGACATCGAGAAGAGCCTGCGCATGACGCAGTGCCTGCGGGCCATCGCCCAGGAGCTGATCGACTTCCTGGCGCAGCTGGAGGAATTCCAGAAGAAGCTGTGGCTGAAGAAGAAGTTCGTGGTCTCCAGCCACTACTGCATCACCCTGGACCGGGTGCCGGAAGCGCTGTACCCGGCGATAGCCGCCAACCCCCGGCAGTGGGAGCAGTGGCGCCAGCTGGGGCTCTGGACGGGCGCGGCGAACGGCACCGAGCAGGACCTGCGCAACGCCCCCTTCCGGATGCTCGACACCAGCCTCTACGACGCCGCCTTCAAGGCGCGGCTACTGGCTTCCCTTTCCGACCTGGACGGCAGCGTCGACGGCATCTTCGTCCACAGCGACAACTTCCAGGCCCTGAGCTTCCTGCAGGAGCGCTACCGCGAGCAGGTCAAGTACATCTATATAGACCCGCCCTACAACACCAACTCCACGCCCATCCTCTACAAGAACGAGTACAAGCACTCATCCTGGATGAGCCTGATGCAGGACCGCCTGGTCAAGGGCATGGGCCTGCTGCGCTACGATGGCGTGAAGACGGTGGCGATCGACGACTCCGAGATGGTCAACCTGTCCAAGGTGATGGAGCAGGTGGCGCCGGAGCACACGCTGTCCCGCGTCACCGTGGTGCACAACCCCAAGGGCTCGATCACCCGCAACTTCAACCGCACCCACGAGTACGCCCTGTTCCTCACCCGCGACGGGCTGTCGAGCATCGCCAGGACCCTGGAAGAGAACGACACCCCGCGCAAGATGCGGCGCTGGGGCGAGAACTCCCGGCGCGTCGACCGGCGGCCGTCGTTCTACCCGATCTACGTCCTGGACGGCCGCGTCGTCGACGTCGGCACGGTGCCGGACGACGACTTCCACCCGGCCGGCAGGAACGTCCTGCTGGCGGACGGGCGCGTCGAGGTGTGGCCGATCGACCAGGACGGTGTCGAGCGGCGCTGGAACTTCGGCCTCGACTCCATCCGCCAGAACCTCGAGCGCATCGCCGCGCGCAAGGTCGGCGACGACTGGGACCTGTTCGTCACCCACGAGCAGACCGTGCCCAAGACCGTCTGGAGCGGCGGCGAATTCGATGCCGGCAAGTACGGCAACAGCCTGCTCATCGACATGCTCGGCGAGAAGCGCTTCGATTTCCCGAAGTCGATCCACCTGGTGAAGAAGTGCATCTCCCTAGCGGTCCAGGCCGACGAGCAGGCCCTGGTGCTCGACTACTTCGGCGGCAGCGGCACCACCGCCCACGCCGTGGTCGAGCTGCGGCGCGAGGCCCGGGCCGCCGGCCTGGAGCCCAGGCTCGGCTTCATCCTGGTGGAGCAGGGCGAGTACTTCGAAAGCGTGACCAAGCCGCGGGCGATCAAGGCCATCTATTCCGCGCAATGGAAGGACGGCGAGCCCACGGCGCCGCAGACCGGGCTGTCCGGCTGCTTCAAGGTGCTCAAGCTGGAGAGCTACGAGGACGCCCTGAACAACATCCAGCTCGCCCGGCCGCCGGCGGTGGGCGACCTGTTCGGCTTCCTCCCGGACCACGCGCGGGACGACTACCTGCTGCGCTACATGCTGAACGTCGAGAGCCGCGCCTCGTTGCTGTCGATCGGCGACTTCCGCAAGCCGTTCGACTACGCCATGGACATCGCGGTGGACTCCGCCGGCGCCTTCGAGCGGCGCCCGGTGGACCTGGTCGAGACCTTCAACTACCTCCTCGGCCTGCGCGTCGGCCAGGTCGATGCGCAGCTGGAGCGCGGCTTCGTCAAGGTCACCGGCACGCTGCCGGGCGGGGAGCGCTGCCTGGTGCTCTGGCGTGACTGCGAGGTCCTGGACTACGAAGGCGTCAGCCGGCTCTGCGAGGAACTGGCGATCGACCCGGCGGACAGCCGCTTCGACGTCATCTACCTCAACGGCGACCACAACATTCCCACGGTGCTCACCCAGACCGCGGCGGAGGGCGGCGCCACCCGCGAGCTCAGGCTGCGCCAGATCGAACCGGAATTCCTCGAACGCATGTTCGTCGTGGAGGCGCTCTGATGGCGCGTGCACCACGGGGCGTGTCCGGCAAGCGCAGCTTCCACCAGGAGCTGGTGCTCAACCGCTGGATGCTGGGCTTCTTCAAGGGCGGCAGCCTGGGGGCGCTGAAGCTGCGCCTGGGCGACGACCGCCACGAGGGCATCGACGACGACGGCCAGACGCTGTTCTTCCACGAGCTCGCCGGCAACCTCTTCGAGCCGCAGCGCATCGGCGAGGCGGAGCTGCGCCGCTACGACCTGAACATAGTCGCACACTGGCAGCGCATCACCGCCCAGCGCAACAAGCGCGAAGGCCACGAACTGCAGATGAAGTACTTCCAGTACCTGTCGCTGCTGTTCACCGAGATCTACCTGGACTGGTACTTCAACCGCCGCGAGGCGCTGCTCGATGGCCTGAACCAGACCCTGGCGGCCTACCGCGGGGAGGCCGGCGCCGATCCGTTCCGCGACTTCGACGCCGACGACCTGAACAAGATCGCCTTCTGGAACGCCACCGGCAGCGGCAAGACCCTGCTGCTGCACGTCAACATCCTGCAGTACCTGCATTACTTCCAGGCCGGCAACGCCGACCGCTACCCGAGCAAGGTCATCCTGCTCACGCCCAACGAGGGCCTGTCGCGCCAGCACCTGGAAGAGCTGCACCTGTCCGGATTCGGCTTCGCCCAGTACTTCAACAAGAGCCAGACGCCGCCGCGCGGCACCATCGAGATCATCGACATCAACAAGCTCGGCGACGAGATGGGCGACAAGACCGTGGCGGTGGAGGCCTTCGAAGGCAACAACCTGGTGCTGGTGGACGAAGGCCACCGCGGCACCGGAACCGCCGCGGGGGCCTGGATGAGCCGGCGCGACGCCCTGGTGCGCGGCGGCTTCGCCTTCGAGTATTCGGCCACCTTCGGCCAGGCGGTGGCCAAGGGGCTGACCGTCGACGCGGCGGAGGACGAGCTGAAGAAGAAGCGCGCCAGGATGCTGTTCCAGACCGCCAGCCTGAAGAAGCTGGACGAGGCGCAACTGGCGCAGCTGGCGCTGTCCGCGGAAGAGCTGCGCCAGGCGCGCATCACCGCGACCCGCGAGGTCTACGCCAAGTGCATCCTCTTCGACTACTCGTACAAGTTCTTCTACGAGGATGGCTACGGCAAGGACTCGCTGATCCTGAACATGAACGGCGAGGCCTACGCCGAGGGCGACAACGCCTACAAGTATTTCGCCGCCTGCCTGCTGGCCTTCTACCAGCAGTCCTGGCTGTGGAGCCGCCATCGCGAGCAACTGCAGGACTTCAACATCGAGAAGCCGCTGTGGGTGTTCGTCGGCAACAAGGTGGCGGACGAGGATTCGGACATCCTCGAGGTGGTGACCTTCCTCGCCGAGTTCCTCAACCGCGAGGCGCAGATCAAGGCCTGGCTGGCGGACCTGGTGAACGACAAGGCGCAGCTGCTGGATGCCAAGGGCAACAACATCTTCCAGGGGCGCTTCGCCCCGCTGCTGGGCTACAGCGACAGGATCGACGAGCTGTACGCCGACATCCTCCAGCGGGTGTTCAACGCCCCGGCCCGCCAGCGACTGAAGCTGGTCAACATCCGCAACAGCAAGGGCGAGCTGGCCCTGCGGGTGGGCGATGGCGAACCCTTCGCGCTGATCAACATCGGCGACGACTCCGGCTTCTTCCGCCAGGCCGAGGCCTGCGCGGCCTTCGACAGCGAGGCGGACGACTTCAGCGGCGCGCTCTTCGGCACCCTGAACCACAAGGACAGCCGGCTGAACGTGCTGGTCGGTTCGCGCAAGTTCACCGAGGGCTGGAGCAGCTGGCGCGTATCCACCATGGGCCTGCTCAACATGGGCCAGGGCGAGGGTTCGCAGATCATCCAGCTGTTCGGCCGCGGCGTGCGGCTGAAGGGCGAGGGCTTCTCGCTGAAGCGCACCAGCCCCCAGGAGCGCCCCAAGGGCCTGCACCTGGACAAGCTGGAAACCCTGAACATCTTCGGGGTGCGCGCCAACTACATCGCGGCCTTCAAGGACTACCTGAAGGAGGAGGGGATCACCCCCAGCGACGAGCTGATCGAGCTGGACCTCCCCACCCGGGCCAACCTGCCGCAGGGCAAGCTGAGGACCCTGGCGCTCAAGGACGGCTACAAGGACAACCAGAAGAAAGGCTTCAAGCGCACCCATTTCCCCTGGCTGTACGAAGTGCCCGCGGCATTCGCCGGCAAGGTCAAGCTGCCCCATGTGACGCTGGACCTGTATCCGCGCATCGAGGCGCTGAGCACCACGGCGACGGCGGGCACGGCGGCGCAGGCGCGGCACAGGGGCAAGCTGGACCCGGCGCTGTTCGGCCTGTTCGACTGGGACCGCATCTATATCGAGCTGCAGAACTGCAAGCTGCAGCGGGGCTGGAGCAACCTGCGCCTGGACCGGCAGAAGCTGGTGGACTTCTGCCAGGGGCCGGCCGACTGGTACACGCTGCTGATCCCGGCCAGCGAGCTGGCGATCACCGGCTACGCCGACGTGCGCAAGCAGGAAGACATACTGCTGCGCCTGCTGGTGGACTACACCGAGCGCTTCTACAAGGCCCTGAAGAGCGGCTACGAAGGCCAGTTCTACGACGTGGTCCAGCTGGACGGCGGGCATGGCTCGATGCTCAAGGGCTACCGCTTCGAGATCGAGGGCAGCGAGCAGGGCCTGGAGTACTTCCGCAAGCTGGAAGAGCTGAAGGCGCTGGTGGCGCAGGGGCGGCTCGACCAGGCCGGCCAGTGGAGCGCGCCGCACATGGTGGCCATCAGCTTCGACCGTCACCTGTACTACCCGCTGCTGTCGCTGGACGACAAGGACGCCGTTCCGTTCAAGCTGCGCCCGCTGGCGTTCGACGCGCCCAGCGAATGGGCGTTCGTCAGGGACCTGGAGGCCTTCCACGGCTCGCCCGCGGGCAGGAAGGCCATCGGCTCGCGCAGCCTTTACCTGCTGCGCAACGCCGCCACCCAGGACAAGGGGCTGGGCTTCGCCACCGCGGGCAACTTCTATCCCGACTTCCTGCTCTGGCTGGTGGATGACGCGACGGGGCAGCAGTGGCTGACCTTCGTGGACCCCAAGGGGCTGCGCAACCTGGACCTGGCGCATCCGAAGCTGGGGCTGTACAGGGAGGTCAAATCGATCCAGGCCACGCTGCCGGGCGAGCAGGCGCTGGTGCTCAACGCCTTCGTGCTGTCGCCGACGCCCTATGCGGAACTGCTGAACGTCGCGGAGCACTGCCCGAAGGCGGAGCTGGAAGACCGTCACATCCTGTTCATGGAGGACGGCGCCGGCGGCTATCTGGAGAAGATGTTCGCGAGGATAGGGTAGGGGGGGGCAGGCTGTGGCCGGGGGCTACAGCCAGTGGGCGGGAACTTCGATCTCGTAGTTCTTGGCCACGATGGCCAGCGTCCCGGCGATTTCGGCGTGGCGCGCCTGCTGTGCGCTGTTCCAGCTTTCCCGGTTGGCCAGCAGGGTCTTGAGTTCCTCCAGGTTGTACATGCCCAGGCGGAGGAAGTTGCCCCAGGTCGGGGCGCCGAAGAGGTTGTAGATGGTGGTGGTGTCGTCGCGCTCGCTGGCCAGGCGCTTGGGGCCGGTCAGCTTCTCGGCGGCGGCTTCCGCCTCGTCGCGGTCTTCGTAGGTGTTGAGCAGCTTGATCATGAAGAACGTGTGATCTCTTCGTGTAGCATGGCTGAGGGGCGTCGATTGTAGGGAGTTGATGTTCGCATGTCGAATCCATGGAAGGCCTGCAACCTGTACCAGAACCTGCTGGAATCGCTGCCGCCGGGGCTGGTCGCCCGCGTCCCGGCGGCGCACTCCAGGCTGCTCGCCTGGCAGCCGGAGTCGCGGCACTACTACCAGACGATGTACCTCGACCAGGCACAGGGCGCGCCAGCGCGGAAAAGGCCCGGCGACAAGGTTTGCCGCGAGTGCGAGCATTTCCACCTCTCCACGCTCAAGCATATAGACAAGAACCCGGACATCGACCTGGGCAATGAACTGGAGGCGGTGTTCGAATCCTACTTACAGCAGGTCCTGGATACCCTGGTTCCGGGGCTCGTGGTCGAAAGGGCCGACCAGCAGGAACTGCACATGCCGGATTTCCAGGTACGGCATGTGCAAAGTGGCGAAGTCCTGCTGCTGATGGAGTTCAAGGTCATATTCCGGCCCTTCCTGCTGATCTCGAAGAAGGTCAACCCGGCCTACGAGTGCTATTCCCACTCGATGACGCTGGACGTCGCCGGCAAGCTGGACGCCCAGCGAGAGTTGGTGGTCAACGGCCCGGGAGTGCACAAGTGCGCCTATGTCTACTGGTACGACCTGCCCTGCGTGAAGGGTGTGTTCTGGATGTCGGCGGAAGACGTGTACCGGCACCAGGACGAGCAGGTCGCCTATAAGAGGAAGGTGGTCAGTGGCGACATAGGGGCGGCGGGGCAGGTCAGGGGCGCGGTCAGGAAGCTGTACTTGCCGCTCTATCAGATGAACGACTTCGATTCGCTGGTCTCGCTGCTGCAGGAAAGAATGCCGTCGAAATAAAAGTTTCAAAAAGTCGTTGACGGGCATTCTGAAGTCCCTATAATGCGCACCACTCCCAGCGACGAAGCGCTGAAAGAGCTTGAAAATCAAGCACTTAAGCAGGTTCGAAGTTGGGGTGGTGATCAGGCAGGTGCTTCACTTGCCGCCTTTCGGTTCGATAGCTGCTCCGGCAGCGGGCCGAAAAGGAAGATCGCCGAGGTGCTTGACAGCGAGTTTGAACGCTGTAGAATGCGCCTCCCGCTGACGAGAAGCTTAGGCCGATCGAAAGCGCAAGCGGTTGAGTAGGAACGAAAAATTCTGAAAATAACGCTTGACGGAATAAGAGGTTGGCGTAGAATGCGCGGCCTCGGTTGAGACGAAAGAATCAACCACTGCTCTTTAACAAGTTGAATCAAGCAATTCGTGTGGGTGCTTGTGGGTTAAGACTGGTGATCGCAAGATTATCAGCATCACAAGCAACACTCGTGAATTCGAGAGTTTTTTGCGATTGCTGAGCCAAGTTTAGGGTTTTCTCAAAACCCGATCAGTATTGAACTGAAGAGTTTGATCATGGCTCAGATTGAACGCTGGCGGCAGGCCTAACACATGCAAGTCGAGCGGATGAAGGGAGCTTGCTCTCTGATTCAGCGGCGGACGGGTGAGTAATGCCTAGGAATCTGCCTGGTAGTGGGGGACAACGTTCCGAAAGGGACGCTAATACCGCATACGTCCTACGGGAGAAAGTGGGGGATCTTCGGACCTCACGCTATCAGATGAGCCTAGGTCGGATTAGCTAGTAGGTGGGGTAATGGCTCACCTAGGCGACGATCCGTAACTGGTCTGAGAGGATGATCAGTCACACTGGAACTGAGACACGGTCCAGACTCCTACGGGAGGCAGCAGTGGGGAATATTGGACAATGGGCGAAAGCCTGATCCAGCCATGCCGCGTGTGTGAAGAAGGTCTTCGGATTGTAAAGCACTTTAAGTTGGGAGGAAGGGCTGCAAGTTAATACCTTGTAGTTTTGACGTTACCAACAGAATAAGCACCGGCTAACTTCGTGCCAGCAGCCGCGGTAATACGAAGGGTGCAAGCGTTAATCGGAATTACTGGGCGTAAAGCGCGCGTAGGTGGTTTGGTAAGATGGATGTGAAATCCCCGGGCTCAACCTGGGAACTGCATCCATAACTGCCTGACTAGAGTACGGTAGAGGGTGGTGGAATTTCCTGTGTAGCGGTGAAATGCGTAGATATAGGAAGGAACACCAGTGGCGAAGGCGACCACCTGGACTGATACTGACACTGAGGTGCGAAAGCGTGGGGAGCAAACAGGATTAGATACCCTGGTAGTCCACGCCGTAAACGATGTCGACTAGCCGTTGGGATCCTTGAGATCTTAGTGGCGCAGCTAACGCGATAAGTCGACCGCCTGGGGAGTACGGCCGCAAGGTTAAAACTCAAATGAATTGACGGGGGCCCGCACAAGCGGTGGAGCATGTGGTTTAATTCGAAGCAACGCGAAGAACCTTACCTGGCCTTGACATGTCCGGAATCCTGCAGAGATGCGGGAGTGCCTTCGGGAATCGGAACACAGGTGCTGCATGGCTGTCGTCAGCTCGTGTCGTGAGATGTTGGGTTAAGTCCCGTAACGAGCGCAACCCTTGTCCTTAGTTACCAGCGGGTTATGCCGGGCACTCTAAGGAGACTGCCGGTGACAAACCGGAGGAAGGTGGGGATGACGTCAAGTCATCATGGCCCTTACGGCCAGGGCTACACACGTGCTACAATGGTCGGTACAGAGGGTTGCCAAGCCGCGAGGCGGAGCTAATCCCAGAAAACCGATCGTAGTCCGGATCGCAGTCTGCAACTCGACTGCGTGAAGTCGGAATCGCTAGTAATCGTGAATCAGAATGTCACGGTGAATACGTTCCCGGGCCTTGTACACACCGCCCGTCACACCATGGGAGTGGGTTGCTCCAGAAGTAGCTAGTCTAACCTTCGGGGGGACGGTTACCACGGAGTGATTCATGACTGGGGTGAAGTCGTAACAAGGTAGCCGTAGGGGAACCTGCGGCTGGATCACCTCCTTAATCGAAGATCCCGGCTTTCTCATAAGCTCCCACACGAATTGCTTGATTCACTGGTAAGCGACGGTTAGGCAACCCTATATGGGTCTGTAGCTCAGTCGGTTAGAGCGCACCCCTGATAAGGGTGAGGTCGGCAGTTCGAATCTGCCCAGACCCACCAATCGTTGGAAAAGAGGGGGCCATAGCTCAGCTGGGAGAGCGCCTGCTTTGCACGCAGGAGGTCAGGAGTTCGATCCTCCTTGGCTCCACCATCTCCGCATCGTCGAAAGCTCAGACATGAATGTTCAAGGTGTTGAACGAACATTGATGTCTGGTCTTTGTGCCAGAACCGTTCTTTAAAAATTTGGGTATGTGATAGAAGTAGACTGAATGATCTCTTTCACTGGGGATTGTTCAAGTCAAGGTAAAATTTGCGAGTTCAAGCGCGAATTTTCGGCGAATGTCGTCTTCACGTTCGAGACGTATGACCAGATTGCTTGGGGTTATATGGTCAAGTGAAGAAGCGCATACGGTGGATGCCTTGGCAGTCAGAGGCGATGAAAGACGTGGTAGCCTGCGATAAGCTTCGGGGAGTCGGCAAACAGACTTTGATCCGGAGATCTCTGAATGGGGGAACCCAGCCAGCACAAGCTGGTTATCACACACTGAATCCATAGGTGTGTGAGGCGAACCAGGGGAACTGAAACATCTAAGTACCCTGAGGAACAGAAATCAACCGAGATTCCCTTAGTAGTGGCGAGCGAACGGGGACTAGCCCTTAAGCTTCTTGGAATCTAACAGAACGCTCTGGAAAGTGCGGCCATAGTGGGTGATAGCCCCGTATGTGAAAGGTTCCAGGAAGTGAAATCGAGTAGGACGGCGCACGTGAAACGTTGTCTGAACATGGGGGGACCATCCTCCAAGGCTAAATACTACTGACTGACCGATAGTGAACCAGTACCGTGAGGGAAAGGCGAAAAGAACCCCGGAGAGGGGAGTGAAATAGAACCTGAAACCGTATGCGTACAAGCAGTGGGAGCCCACGTTGTTGGGTGACTGCGTACCTTTTGTATAATGGGTCAGCGACTTATATTCAGTGGCGAGCTTAACCGAATAGGGGAGGCGTAGCGAAAGCGAGTCTTAATAGGGCGTTTAGTCGCTGGGTATAGACCCGAAACCGGGCGATCTATCCATGAGCAGGTTGAAGGTTAGGTAACACTGACTGGAGGACCGAACCCACTTCCGTTGAAAAGGCAGGGGATGACTTGTGGATCGGAGTGAAAGGCTAATCAAGCTCGGAGATAGCTGGTTCTCCTCGAAAGCTATTTAGGTAGCGCCTCACGTATCACTCCAGGGGGTAGAGCACTGTTTCGGCTAGGGGGTCATCCCGACTTACCAAACCGATGCAAACTCCGAATACCTGGAAGTGTCAGCGTGGGAGACACACGGCGGGTGCTAACGTCCGTCGTGAAAAGGGAAACAACCCAGACCGTCAGCTAAGGTCCCAAAGTTATGGTTAAGTGGTAAACGATGTGGGAAGGCTTAGACAGCTAGGAGGTTGGCTTAGAAGCAGCCACCCTTTAAAGAAAGCGTAATAGCTCACTAGTCGAGTCGGCCTGCGCGGAAGATGTAACGGGGCTCAAACCATACACCGAAGCTACGGGTGCATCGCAAGATGCGCGGTAGAGGAGCGTTCTGTAAGCCTGTGAAGGTGAGTTGAGAAGCTTGCTGGAGGTATCAGAAGTGCGAATGCTGACATGAGTAACGACAATGGGAGTGAAAAACTCCCACGCCGAAAGACCAAGGGTTCCTGCGCAACGTTAATCGACGCAGGGTTAGTCGGTCCCTAAGGCGAGGCTGAAGAGCGTAGTCGATGGGAAACAGGTTAATATTCCTGTACTTCTAGTTACTGCGATGGAGGGACGGAGAAGGCTAGGCCAGCTTGGCGTTGGTTGTCCAAGTTTAAGGTGGTAGGCCGAACACTTAGGCAAATCCGGGTGTTCAAGGCCGAGAGCTGATGACGAGCTTTCTTTTAGAGAGCGAAGTGGTTGATGCCATGCTTCCAGGAAAAGCTTCTAAGCTTCAGGTAACTAGGAACCGTACCCCAAACCGACACAGGTGGTCGGGTAGAGAATACCAAGGCGCTTGAGAGAACTCGGGTGAAGGAACTAGGCAAAATGGCACCGTAACTTCGGGAGAAGGTGCGCCGGTGAGGGTGAAGTATTTACTGCGTAAGCCCACGCCGGTCGAAGATACCAGGCCGCTGCGACTGTTTATTAAAAACACAGCACTCTGCAAACACGAAAGTGGACGTATAGGGTGTGACGCCTGCCCGGTGCCGGAAGGTTAATTGATGGGGTTAGCGAAAGCGAAGCTCTTGATCGAAGCCCCGGTAAACGGCGGCCGTAACTATAACGGTCCTAAGGTAGCGAAATTCCTTGTCGGGTAAGTTCCGACCTGCACGAATGGCGTAACGATGGCGGCGCTGTCTCCACCCGAGACTCAGTGAAATTGAAATCGCTGTGAAGATGCAGTGTATCCGCGGCTAGACGGAAAGACCCCGTGAACCTTTACTGTAGCTTTGCACTGGACTTTGAGCCTGCTTGTGTAGGATAGGTGGGAGGCTTTGAAGCGTGGACGCCAGTTCGCGTGGAGCCAACCTTGAAATACCACCCTGGCATGCTTGAGGTTCTAACTCTGATCCGTTATCCGGATCGAGGACAGTGTATGGTGGGCAGTTTGACTGGGGCGGTCTCCTCCTAAAGAGTAACGGAGGAGTACGAAGGTGCGCTCAGACCGGTCGGAAATCGGTCGTAGAGTATAAAGGCAAAAGCGCGCTTGACTGCGAGACAGACACGTCGAGCAGGTACGAAAGTAGGTCTTAGTGATCCGGTGGTTCTGTATGGAAGGGCCATCGCTCAACGGATAAAAGGTACTCCGGGGATAACAGGCTGATACCGCCCAAGAGTTCATATCGACGGCGGTGTTTGGCACCTCGATGTCGGCTCATCACATCCTGGGGCTGAAGCCGGTCCCAAGGGTATGGCTGTTCGCCATTTAAAGTGGTACGCGAGCTGGGTTTAGAACGTCGTGAGACAGTTCGGTCCCTATCTGCCGTGGACGTTTGAGATTTGAGAGGGGCTGCTCCTAGTACGAGAGGACCGGAGTGGACGAACCTCTGGTGTTCCGGTTGTCACGCCAGTGGCACTGCCGGGTAGCTATGTTCGGAATAGATAACCGCTGAAAGCATCTAAGCGGGAAACTAGCCTCAAGATGAGATCTCACTGGGAACTTGATTCCCCTGAAGGGCCGTCGAAGACTACGACGTTGATAGGTCGGGTGTGTAAGCGCTGTGAGGCGTTGAGCTAACCGATACTAATTGCCCGTGAGGCTTGACCATATAACACCCAAACAATTTGTGTGTTGGACGGTGAAGTCGACGAACCGAAAGTTCGTGAGAACCGCAAATACCTGTCACATACCCGAATCGGGATGAGCGTGTGCGCAAGCCACGGGCATCCGAAAGAATTGCTTGACGACCATAGAGCGTTGGAACCACCTGATCCCATCCCGAACTCAGTAGTGAAACGACGCATCGCCGATGGTAGTGTGGGGTTTCCCCATGTGAGAGTAGGTCATCGTCAAGCACCTATCCCAAAACCCCTGATCAGCCTGGCTGGTCGGGGGTTTTGCTTTGGCGCGGGGAAAACCAATCGCGGACAAGGTCCGCTCCTACGCCATGCCCACCTCTGGCTCCCCCTGTAGGCGCGCGCCCTGCGCGCGAATCGCGGGCAGGGCCCGCTCCTACAGTTACCCTGTGCGCCATGTACCCGTAGGAGCGGACTCCGTCCGCGATCCAGCCGGCAGGCCGGCGATGCCGTTGGGGCCAGCGGCGGATAACCGCGAACGGTTATTCGCCCTACGTTTGAAATATTCCGTAATAAGTATCGTCACATTTCTCCTTCGAGCCCGTCGGTTTTCATCTGGCTGTCACATTGCTTTCATAGAGTCTGCTCGCGCCCCAACGCGTGGCGCCGAATTCCAGCCAGTCGGCCTTTCCCCAAGGAGCAAGGCATGAAACTCAAGCGTTTGATGGCGGCGCTGACCTTCGCCGCCGCCGGCGTGGGCGCTGCCAGCGCTTTCGCGGCGATCGACCCGGCGCTGCCGGACTACCAGAAGACCAGCGGCGTCTCTGGCAACCTGTCCAGCGTGGGCTCGGATACCCTGGCCAACCTCATGACCCTCTGGGCCGAGGAGTACAAGCGCCTGTACCCGAGCGTGAACGTGCAGATCCAGGCCGCTGGCTCCTCCACCGCCCCGCCGGCGCTCACCGAGGGCACCGCCAACCTCGGTCCCATGAGCCGCAAGATGAAGGACGTCGAGCTGCAGGCCTTCGAGCAGAAGTACGGCTACAAGCCCACCGCCGTGCCCGTCGCCGTCGATGCCCTGGCCGTCTTCGTGCACAAGGACAACCCCATCAAGGGCCTGACCATGCAGCAGGTCGATGCCATCTTCTCCGCCACCCGCCTGTGCGGCGCCAAGCAGGACGTGAAGACCTGGAGCGACCTGGGCCTGGGCGGCGACTGGGCCAACAAGCCGGTGCAGCTGTTCGGCCGCAACTCGGTGTCCGGCACCTACGGCTATTTCAAGGAAGAGGCCCTGTGCAAGGGCGACTTCAAGCCCAACGTCAACGAGCAGCCGGGCTCCGCCTCGGTGGTGCAGTCCATCAGCCAGTCGCTCAACGGCATCGGCTACTCCGGCATCGGCTACAAGACCGCCAGCGTGAAGACCGTGGCCCTGGCCAAGAAGCAGGGCGACCCCTACGTCGAGGACAACGAGCAGAACGCGCTGAACGGCACCTACCCGCTGGCCCGCTTCCTCTACGTCTACGTGAACAAGGCGCCGAACAAGCCGCTGGACCCGCTGGAGGCGCAGTTCCTGAAGATGGTGCTGTCCAGGAGCGGCCAGGAAATCGTCGTCAAGGACGGCTATATCCCGCTGCCGTCCAAGGTCGCGGCGAAGGCGGTCAAGGAGCTGGGACTCTAGGTAGCGCCGGCCCGCCAGCCGTCCCTGGGCTGAGCGGTAGGTGATCCGGCCCGTTGGCAGGCAACTGCCGACGGGCTTCGTCTCGTCATCTCAGTGTCATGTTTCTGTCATAGACTGCCGCAAGCGTGTCGCCCCATGAACGACCTGGCCACTTCAGCAATGAGCAACTCTTCCCCCGAGCGGATCGACTTCAATACCCCGACCCTGCGCCGCAAGCGCCGCATGCGCGCCCTCAAGGACCGCCTGACGCGCTGGTACGTGCTGGTCGGCGGGCTGTCGGTGCTGGTGGCCATTACCCTCATCTTCTTCTACCTGGCCTACGTGGTGCTGCCGCTGTTCCGCGGCGCCGAGCTGGATGCCCGCGCCCCCCTGGCCCCGGCTTGGCTGAAGGGCGTGCAGGCGCCCCTGCTGCTGAGCATCGAGGAGCAGAACCAGGTCGCCATGCGCGTGGCCGCCGACGGCCAGGTGCTGTTCTTCGACCTGGACAGCGGCGCCGAACTCAGCCGCCAGGCGCTCAAGCTGCCGGCCGGCAGCCAGGTGGTCTCCATCGCCGAGGACCAGCCGGGGCACCCGATGGTGGCGCTCGGCCTGTCCAACGGCCAGGCCCTGGTGTTCCAGCACAGCTACCAGGTCACCTACCCGGACAACCGCAAGACCATCACCCCGCAGGTCGACTACCCCTACGGCGAGGCGCCCATCAGCCTCGACCCGCAGGGCCGCGCGCTGGAGCACGTGGCCCTTGCCTCCGACGACGACGGCCTGCTGCTGGCCGCCTCCACCGGCAGCCAGATGTTGCTGCTGAGCCTGACCAGCCAGGAGAACATGCTCACCGGCGAGACCAGCCTGGAGCGGGAAGCCGTGAACCTGCCGCAGATCTCCGACCCGGTGAAGGCGATCTACATGGACCCGCGCAAGCAGTGGCTGTACGTCATCAACGGCCGCGCCCAGGCCGACGTCTTCGACCTGCGCACCCGCCAGCTCAACGGCCGCTACAAGCTGCTCGACCATGCCAACCGCGAGGTCACCGCCAGCGCCCAGCTGCTGGGCGGCATCTCGCTGATGATCGGCAATTCCGACGGCGGCATCAGCCAGTGGTTCATGGCCCGCGACACCGACGGCGAGCCGCGCCTGGCGCACGTGCGCGACTTCCAGCTGGGCAGCAAGCCGATCACCGCCATCGTCCCCGAGCAGCGCCGCAAGGGCTTCATCGCCCTGGACAGCGCCGGCGAGCTCGGCGTGTTCCACAGCACCGCGCACCGCACCCTGCTGGAACAGCAGGTGGCACCGGCCAGCGGCGTGCTGGCCCTGTCGCCGCGGGCCAACCGCCTGCTGCTGGAGCAGGGCGGCCAACTGCACGGCTTCGACCTGAGCAACCCGCACCCGGAGGTCTCCTGGAACGCGCTCTGGGGCAAGGTCTGGTACGAGAACTACGACAAGCCCCAGTACGTCTGGCAATCCACCGCCGCCACCACCGACTTCGAGCCCAAGCTGAGCCTCGCGCCGCTGACCTTCGGCACCCTCAAGGCGGCCTTCTACGCGATGATCCTGGCCGCCCCGCTGGCCATCGCCGCGGCCGTCTACACCGCCTACTTCATGGCACCGGCCATGCGCCGCAAGGTCAAGCCGGTGATCGAGCTGATGGAAGCGCTGCCGACGGTGATCCTCGGCTTCTTCGCCGGCCTGTTCCTCGCGCCCTACGTCGAAGGCCACCTGCCGGGCATCTTCAGCCTGCTGCTGCTCACCCCGCTGGGCATCCTGCTCGCCGGCCTGCTCTGGAGCCGCCTGCCCGAACGCATCCGCCTGGCGCTGCCGGACGGCTGGGAAGCGGCCATCCTGATCCCCGTGGTGCTCGGCGTCGGCGCCTTCGCCCTGTGGCTCAGCCCGCACCTGGAAACCGCCTTCTTCGGCGGCGACATGCGCCTGTGGATAAGCCACGAGCTGGGCATCACCTACGACCAGCGCAACGCCCTGATCGTCGGCCTGGCCATGGGCTTCGCGGTGATCCCGAACATCTTCTCCATCGCCGAGGACGCCATCTTCAGCGTGCCCCGCAGCCTCACCGACGGCTCCCTGGCCCTGGGCGCCACGCCCTGGCAGACGCTCACCCGCGTGGTGATCCTGACCGCCAGCCCGGGCATCTTCTCGGCGCTGATGATCGGCATGGGCCGCGCGGTGGGCGAGACCATGATCGTGCTGATGGCCACCGGCAACACCCCGGTGATGGACATGAACATCTTCCAGGGCATGCGCACCCTGGCGGCGAACGTGGCGGTGGAAATGCCCGAGTCGGCGGTGGCCAGTACCCACTACCGCGTGCTGTTCCTCTCGGCGCTGGTGCTGCTGACCTTCACCTTCGTGATGAACACCCTAGCCGAGCTGATCCGTCAGCGGCTGCGGAAGAAATACGCGTCGCTCTGACCGGCGTCTGAAGAGGCTCTTTTCGGTGAAACAGAAACAGGATTCGGTGAAAGCCTGGTTCGCCAGCGGTTCTCCCTGGGTATGGATGAACGCCGGCGCGGTTTCCATCGCGGTGATCATGACCCTCGGCCTGCTGGCCGTCATCGCCGTGCGCGGCCTCGGCCATTTCTGGCCGGCCGACGTGCTGGAGGCCCGCTACAGCGTGCCGGGGCAGGAAGCCAAGGTGCTGATCGGCGAAGAAGTGCAGGTCGAGGAAGTGCCGCGCGAGCGCCTGCGCGGCGCCGGCCTGCCGGTGCCCGCCGAAGGCCCGGAGTTCATGACCCGCGAACTGCTCAAGCTGGGCAACCGCGACCTCTACGGCAGCGACTTCTCCTGGGTGATCGGCGACTGGCTCACCGAGCGGCGCTGGCCGCGGGAGCTGGTGACCCTGGAGCGTCGCGAGTGGGGCAACTTCTACGGCTACCTGGTCAGCGTGAAGCAGGACGGCCAGGTGCTGGCCCGGGGCGCCGACGCCATGCCCGAGCTGCAGGCCCGCCTGCGGCGGGTGGAAGGGTTGTACGGCCAGCTCTACCAGCTGGAGAAGAAGGACATCGGCGGCGTCAACCACGAACTGGAGCGCCTGCGCCTGAAGGAGCGCCGCCTGCAGTTGCACGATGGGCTGGACGCCGCCGCCCAGGCCGACCTGGCCGCCGCGCGCGCCGAACTGCAGGGGCGCTACCAGGAATACGAAGGGAAGCTGACGGAGCTGCGCCAGCAGTTCAACCGCGACAGCGTGGTGATGCGCGACGCCGGCGGCCGCGAGCTGGAGATCAGCCTCGGCAAGCTGGTCCACGCCTACCAGCCCAACGCCATGGGCTTGGGCGCCAAGCTGGCGTTCTACTTCAAGAAGCTCTGGGAGTTCCTCAGCGAGGACCCGCGCGAGGCCAACACCGAGGGCGGCATCTTCCCGGCGATCTTCGGCACCGTGATGATGACCCTGGTGATGGCGGTGATCGTCACCCCGTTCGGCGTCATCGCCGCGGTCTACCTGCGCGAGTACGCGCGCCAGGGCCTGCTGACGCGGGTGATCCGCATCGCCGTGAACAACCTCGCCGGGGTGCCGGCCATCGTCTACGGCGTGTTCGGCCTGGGCTTCTTCGTCTACGTGCTGGGCGGCTCGATCGACCGGCTGTTCTTCCCCGAGGCCCTGCCGGCGCCGACCTTCGGCACCCCGGGGTTGTTCTGGGCCTCGCTGACCCTGGCGATCCTCGCCGTGCCGGTGGTGATCGTGGCCACCGAGGAAGGCCTGTCGCGCATCCCGCGGGCGATCCGCGAGGGCTCCCTGGCCCTGGGCGCGACCAAGGCCGAGACGCTGTGGAAGATCGTCCTGCCCATGGCCAGCCCGGCCATGATGACCGGCCTGATCCTCGCCGTGGCCCGCGCCGCCGGCGAGGTGGCGCCGCTGATGCTGGTGGGCGTGGTCAAGCTGGCGCCGTCGCTGCCGGTGAACGGCAACTACCCCTACGTGCACCTGGACCAGAAGATCATGCACCTGGGCTTCCACATCTACGACGTCGGCTTCCAGAGCCCCAACGTCGAGGCCGCGCGGCCGCTGGTGTACGCCACCGCGCTGCTGCTGGTGCTGGTGATCGCCCTGCTGAACTTCTCCGCCATCGCCATCCGCAACCGCCTGCGCGAGAAGTACAAGGCGCTGGAAAACTGATCCGCGGCCGCCGCCCGTGCAGGCGGCGGCCCGAGCCTCCAACGGGAGAGACGAGATGCAACAAGAACCCCATCGCCATGGCATCGACCTCGCCGCCCTCGGCCGGCCGATCCGCGAGGGCCTGCGCCTGGACAAGGAAACCGTGGCCCTGGAAGTGCCCGGCCTGAACCTGTTCTACGGCCAGAAGCAGGCGCTGTTCGACATCGCCATGCAGGTCCCCAAGCAGCGCGTGACCGCCTTCATCGGCCCGTCCGGCTGCGGCAAGTCGACCCTGCTGCGCTGCTTCAACCGCATGAACGACCTGGTCGACGATTGCCGCGTGGAAGGCGAGATCCGCCTCGACGGCCACGACATCTTCGCCCGCGGCGTGGACGTGGCCGAGCTGCGCCGCCGCGTCGGCATGGTGTTCCAGAAGCCCAACCCCTTCCCCAAGACCATCTACGAGAACGTGGTCTACGGCTTGCGCATCCAGGGCGTGAACAAGAAGCGCACCCTCGACGAGGCCGTGGAATGGGCGCTCAAGGGTGCAGCCCTGTGGGAGGAAGTGAAGGACCGCCTGCACGAGTCGGCCCTGGGCCTGTCCGGCGGCCAGCAGCAGCGCCTGGTGATCGCCCGTACCATCGCGGTGGAGCCGGAAGTGCTGCTGCTCGACGAACCCTGCTCGGCGCTCGACCCGATCTCCACGCTGAAGATCGAGGAACTGATCTACGAACTGAAATCCAAGTTCACCATCGTGATAGTCACCCACAACATGCAGCAGGCCGCGCGGGTCTCCGACTACACGGCGTTCATGTACATGGGCAAGCTGATCGAGTTCGGCGACACCGACACGCTCTTCACCAACCCGGCGAAGAAGCAGACCGAGGACTACATCACCGGGCGCTACGGCTGAGGGCCAGGCGGCGGTCGCAATAAATCTGCAACCTTCGGCGCGTAGCCTGCAGCTTTCGCGGAGCGAAACCACATGATCAACAAAGAAAGTCTCAGCCATCACATCTCCCAGCAGTTCAACGCCGAGCTGGAGGACGTGCGCAGCCACCTGCTCGCCATGGGCGGGCTGGTGGAGAAGCAGGTCAACGACGCGGTCACCGCGCTGATCGACGCCGACTCGGGCCTGGCCCAGCAGGTGCGCGAGATCGACGACCAGATCAACCAGATGGAGCGCAACATCGACGAGGAATGCCTGCGCATCCTCGCCCGCCGCCAGCCGGCGGCCTCCGACCTGCGCCTGATCATCAGCATCTCCAAGTCGGTGATCGACCTCGAGCGCATCGGCGACGAGGCCTCGAAGATCGCCCGCCGCGCCATCCAGCTGTGCGAGGAAGGCGAGTCGCCGCGCGGCTACGTCGAGGTGCGCCACATCGGCGGCCAGGTGCGCAAGATGGTGCAAGAGGCGCTGGACGCCTTCGCCCGTTTCGACGCCGACCTGGCGCTGTCGGTGGCGCAGTACGACAAGACCGTCGACCGCGAGTACAAGACCGCCCTGCGCGAGCTGGTGACCTACATGATGGAAGACCCGCGGGCCATCTCCCGCGTGCTCAACGTCATCTGGGCCCTGCGCTCGCTGGAGCGCATCGGCGACCACGCGCGCAACATCGCCGAACTGGTGATCTACCTGGTGCGCGGCACCGACGTCCGCCACATCGGCCTGACGCGCATGAAGGAAGAAGTGCAGGGCAAGTCCGATAGCTGAGCCACACCTACGCCCATGGCGGCGGCGAGGTGTTCATCGCTGTATGGGTGGGAACTGCCTAGCCGGCAGCGCCAGGTGCTCTTCGTAGGAGCGAGCTTGCTCGCGAACAGACTCCGCAGCGGGGCTCATTCGCGAGCAAGCTCGCTCCTACGAAAGCCGTGCTCGCCGAACGCCAACGTAGTCGCGGTAGGCCCTTGTAGGAGCGCGCTCTGCGCGCGAAATCGCGGACGGAGTCCGCTCCTGCGAAGCGCGCCGTAGTCTTGGCCGCCTCAGAAATTCAACGTCAGCATCTCCGCCAACCGCCGTCCCTGCGGATCGCGGGCGCGGCTGTTGTGTTTCAGCGCCTGCTGCAGGCAATGGATGAAGTGCCGCGAGGTCGCGTCCAGCCCCTGGTCGCGCAGGCGGATGATGCTGATATCCCCATCCGGCAACGGCTCCTCTAGCTCCAGGGCCCGTGCACCGCTGCGCAACGGTTCGCAGAGCAGCATCGGCTGCGGGGCGTAGCCGAGCAGGCCGGCATCCACGATCAGGCTGCTGAGCATGCCCGAGGAATGGGCGCAGACGATGCGCTCGCGGGCGATCTGCAGGCCGTGCTGGCCGAAGAGCTCGTAGGTGGTCTCGGCGTAGCGGTCGTCGGTGAAGTTCATCGTCCAGTCGTGGTCCAGCAGCTGCTTCAGCGAGCGCGCCGCGACCAGCGGGTGGTCGTTGCGGGCCACCACCTGCATGCGGTAGTACGCCAGGGGCTGGTGCACGAACTCCGCGCCCTGGAGGATGCACGCCGGGCCCAGGACGAACTGCATGCGGCCCGTGCGCAGCAGCGGCAGGATCAGCGCCTGCAACCCCTCGTACAGCTCCAGCTGGACGTGCGGCATGTCCTTGCGGAAGGCCTGCAGGGCCTCGCCCAGCAGGGTCTGGCCGAACCAGGGGGTGACGCCGACGCAGAGCGACGCCGCGCCTTCGCCGCGCAGGCTGGCCAGCTCCTGGCGGGCGCTTTCCAGCTGGGTGGCGATCTGCCGGGCGCGGGGCAGCAGCACCTGCCCGGCGGTGGTCAGGCGGGCGCCGCCGGCGTGCCGCATCAGCAACGGCAGCCCCTGTTCCTCCTCCAGCTCGCGCAGGGCGCGGGTCACCGCGGCCTGGCTGAGGCCCAGGCCACGGGCCGCGGCGCGGATGCCGCCGCCGTCCGCCACCGCTACCAGGGCCTGCAACTGATGCAGTTTCAAGGTGGGTCCCCCCTCCGAACACCGGAGATCGTCACGACAACATTTTTTTGGCTTATGCGCAGCGGGCGCCAGCGCTAGGGTAATTCACGCCTAGCGCACCGGCCGGTCCAGGCATCGATCCAGTCCAATCCCACAAGAAAACAGGAGCGAGCCGATGAACAAAGCCTGCATCGCGCCGGGCATAGCCGCTATCGTCCCGGAAATGGTCGAACTGCGCCGGGCCATCCATGCCGAACCCGAACTGGGTTTCGAAGAGTACTCCACCCGCGAGCGGGTCATCGAGCGGCTGCGCGCCTGGGGCTACGAGGTGGCCGAGATGGCCGGCACCGCGGTGATCGGCACCCTGCGCAACGGCCCCGGCCCGGCGCTGGGCCTGCGCGCGGAGCTGGACGCGCTGCCCATCCAGGAACAGAGCGGTTTGCCCTGGAGCAGCCAGGTGCCCGGCAAGATGCACGCCTGCGGCCACGACGGGCACACCGCCATGCTCCTGGCCGCGGCCTGCGAGCTGGCCCGCGAGCGCAGCTGGCGCGGCACCCTGCACCTGTTCTTCCAGCCCGCCGAGGAAGGCCATGGCGGCTCCGGGGCCAAGCGCATGCTCGACGAGGGCGTGCTGCAGCGCTTCCCCTGCGACGCCCTGTTCGCCATGCACAACCTGCCCGGCCTGGCCGAGGGGCGCTTCATGGTCATGCCGGGGCCGTGCATGGCTTCGGCCGACAGCCTGACGATCCTCATCCACGGCCGCGGCGGCCACGGCGCCATGCCCCAGCAGACGGTGGACCCGATCCTGGCCGGCGCGGCGCTGGTCACCGCCCTGCAGAGCCTGGTGTCGCGCAACGTGCCGCCGTCCGAGGCGGCGGTGCTCACCGTCGGCGCCTTCCTGGCCGGCGACGCCAGCAACGTGATCCCCGACAGCGCCGAGCTGCGCCTGAGCGTGCGCGCCCTGAGCCCGCAGGTGCGCGAACTGCTGCTGCGGCGCATCGGCGAGCTGGCGCGGCAGCAGGCGGGCAGTTTCGGCGCCCGCGCCGAAATCGAGGTCGAGGCGGACGGCTACCCGGTGCTGGTCAACGACGTCGAGTGCGCGGAACTGGTCCGCCAACTGGTCCTCGACTGGCTCGGCGAGGACGGCCTGGTGCCCGACCCGCGGCCGATCCATGCCAGCGAGGACTTCGCCTTCTGGCTGGAGCAGGTGCCCGGCTGCTACCTGATGATCGGTAATGGCGACGGCGAGGGCGGCTGCGCGGTGCACAACCCCGGGTACGACTTCAACGACCGCATCCTGCCGCTGGGCGCGACCCTCTGGGTGCGCCTGGCGCAGCGCTTCCTGGCCTGAACCCTCCAGCCGAGCAGGGAATACCGACATGACAACAAGAACGACTTCCTTCGCTGTGAGTGCCGAACCCTCCCGCGCCGGGCGCACCCGCGCCATCGCCGCGGTATGCCTGGGCAACGCCCTGGAGTTCTACGACTTCCTCGTCTACAGCCTGCTCGCCACGCTGATGGCGCGGCTGTTCTTCCCCTTCGGGGAAAACCCGCTGACGTCCCTGCTGCTGTCCTTCGCGGTGTTCGGCACCGGCTTCGTCATGCGCCCGCTGGGCGGCCTGGTGATCGGCCTGTACGCCGACCGTGTCGGGCGCAAGGCGGCGATGCGCCTGACGCTGTGGCTGATGGCCCTGGGCGCGCTGCTGTTCACAGTGGCGCCGACCTACGCCCAGGCCGGGCTGTTCGGGCCGCTGGTGGTCATACTCGCGCGGCTGCTGCAGGGCTTCGCCGTCGGCGGCCAGGTGGGGACCGCCACCACCATCCTGATGGAGTACGCCGGGGCCGGCTCGCGGGCCTTCTACTGCAGCTGGCAGGTGTTCAGCCAGAGCCTGGGCGTGCTCATGGGCGCACTGGTGGTGCTGGCCCTGAGCAACCTGCTCAGCGCCGAGGCCATGGACGCCTGGGGCTGGCGGGCGGTCTTCGCGGTGGGCATCCTGGCCATCCCGATCAGCGAATACATCCGCCACCGCCTGGAGGAAACCCTGCCCGCCCAGGCGCAGGGCGACCGCCAGCCGGCGCCGGCCAGCCAGGGCCTGGCGTTGCTGTGCCGGCACCCGCGCCAACTGGTGACCGGCGTGCTGCTGGTGACCGGCGTCTCGGTGCCGGTCTACATCACCCAGTTCTACCTGGCCAACCACGCCATCGGCGTGCTCGGCATGCCGCTGGGCGTCGCTACCTGGGCGGCGGTGGTGAGCTGCCTGCCGTCGCTGCTGCTGGCGCCCCATGCCGGGCGCCTGAGCGACCGCATCGGCCGGCGCCGCTCGATCTTCTGGCCGCTGCCGATCCTGCTGCTGGCGATCTACCCGGCGTTCCTGCTGCTCAACCACTCCCCGAGCCTCGCTACGCTGCTGCTGATCGTGGGGCTGCTCAACATCCCGCTGACCTACTGCATGGTGGCTTCCCTGGCGATCCTGCCCGAGCTGTTCCCGGCGGCGATCCGCGCCACCGGGCTGTCGGTCACCTACTGCGTGGGCGTGGCGCTGTTCGGCGGCTTCGCGCAATTCTTCGCCGCCGGGCTGATCGGCCTGACCGGTAGCCCGAACGCGCCGGCCTGGTACATGGTCGGGGCCATCCTGCTGTGCCTGGCCGGGTTGCGCATGGCGCCGGAAACCGCCGGGCGAACGCTGGATTGAGTGACGGACGTGTCCGACCGGTCACGCCGGCATGGCATCCTGCCAGCGCCCGAGGCTATCCTTCGCCTTGGCGTTCCAGGGAGTCGACGATGAGCAAGGTCAGTGTTCTGGTGGTGGATGATGCACCCTTCATCCGCGACCTGGTGAAGAAGGGGTTGCGCGACCATTTTCCGGGGTTGCGCATAGAGGAGGCGGTGAACGGCCGCAAGGCCCAGCAGCACCTCGCCCGCCACGCGGTCGACCTGATCCTCTGCGACTGGGAGATGCCGGAGATGTCCGGCATCGAACTGCTCGGCTGGTGCCGCGCCCAGGCGCCGCTGAAGGACGTGCCCTTCATCATGGTGACCAGCCGCGGCGACAAGGAGAACGTGGTCCAGGCCATCCAGGCCGGGGTGTCGGACTACATCGGCAAGCCCTTCTCCAACGACCAGCTGGTGAGCAAGGTGCGCAAGGCCCTGAGCCGCAGCGGCAAGCTCGACACGCTGCTGGCCTCGGCGCCGCAGCGGAGCCTGGCCGGCGGCCCGCCGAACGACTCCCTCGCCGCCCTCACCGGCGGCAAGGCCGAGGTGGTGCGCCCCACGGCCGCGCCGGCTGCAGCCCCGGCTCCGGCACGCCCGGCGCCTGCTGCCGCACCGGCCGCCGCCGCCTCTGCGCGGGGCAAGGGCCAGGGCCAGTTGCGCCTGCCCAACGCCAGCCTGCCCTGCGTGATCCGCGGGCTCAGCCTGAAGGAGGCGCAACTGGTGGTGAAGCGCGGCCAGGTGCTGCCGCAGGTGCTGGAAACCGCGGTGCTGGACCTTGAGGAAGACAACGAGGTGGCGCGCCTGAACGGCTACCTGCACTCGGTGGCGGCGCTGGAGCCCAAGCCCGACAGCGAGTGGCTGCTGCTGTTGCTGCGCTTCGTCGACCAGGACCCGCAGAAGCTCGACTACCTGTCGCGGCTGATCGCCCGCGGCAGCACCCAGAAGCACTACGTCCCCGGCGCCTGAGGCCTGCTTCACAGCCCGACGGCCGGCGGCTCGCCGCTGCCGGGCGCGGCTGCTAGTCTTGCTGGCGTCGAATACCTATAACCAGAGTCGACATGCTAGGGCGCCTTTTCTTCCTTTGTGGCCTATGGATGGCCACGGGGCCGGCTGCGGCCGTGACCATCTACAAATACGTCGACGCCAATGGCGTGGTCACCTACACGGACAAGGCCGTGGCGGGTGCGCAGGTGTTCGTCTTCCGCGACCGCATGGTCGAGCACCTGGAGCAGCAGGTGAAGCTGCAGACGCTCAGGCACGACGGCTTCGAGACCCTGCAGGTGCGCAATGACCTCTACGCGCCGGTGGAGGTGGAGCTGAGCGTGAACGCCGCGCAGAACGCCGTGGGCGCGCCGGAGCGGCCGATCCGCTGGGTGCTGGCGCCGCGCAGCGCCATCCGCCTGGCCACGCTGAGCCCGCGCGATGCGTCGCGGCCGATGCAGTACAAGCCCAGGCTGCGTTACGCCCTGGGCGACCCGCGCTTGCAGCCGGTGCCCTACGACTATCCGCTGCCCTGGCGCGGCGGGCCCTTCCGCCTGAGCCAGGGCGCCAATGGCAAGTACAGCCACTTCACCCCCAAGAGCCGCTACGCGCTGGACATCGCCATGCCCGAGGGCACGCCCATCGTGGCCGCCCGCGGCGGTACCGTGGTGAAGGTGGAGAACGCCCAGAGCGGCCGTGGCAACAACCCCTCCGGCAACTTCGTGCGCATCCTCCACGATGACGGCACCATGGGCGTCTACCTGCACCTGATGCGTGGCTCGGTGCTGGTCAGCGAGGGCCAGCGCGTCGGCGTCGGCACGCCCCTGGCGCGCTCGGGCAACACCGGCAACAGCAGCGGCCCGCACCTGCACTTCGTGGTGCAGCGCAACGTCGGCCTGGCGCTGGAATCCATCCCCTACGACTTCGCCCAGCCGGTGGGCACCCTGCCGAACTTCGCGGTGGTCAAGGAGTAGCCAGCTTCCCGGCGAAGGCCGCGCGCAGGTCGGTGGTCGGCGGCGGGGCGAAGCGCAGGCGCTCGCCCATGCCGCGCAGGTAACTCTCCAGGCAGGCACAGGCGCGCTGTGCATCACCTTCGCCGAGGGCTTCGAGCATTTCCCCCTGTTGCCGGCAGCTGTCCAGGGTGTGGGCCTGGCCGCGACCGAGGGCGATGCTCACCGCCAGGCGCTCCAGCAGTGGGCCCAGCAGGTCGGGCAGCAGGGGGTTGGCGGACAGCTGCGCCAGGCGCAGGTGCAGGTGCTGGGCCAGGTCCTGCGCGCCCAGCGCGTCGCCTGCGGCCAGGCACCGGCGCTGGGCGGCGAGCAGGTCGCGCAGTTCCGCCAGGCGCTCGCCGTCCAGGTTCCCGGCCAGGCGCCGGAGCATGTCGCTTTCCAGCAGCAGGCGGGTTTCCAGCAGTTGCCGCAGGTGCTGCGGGTCGGGGCGGGCGACGCTGGCGATGCGCCGTGGCGCCAGTTCCACCGCGCCTTCCCGGGCCAGGCGCTGCAGGGCGCGGCGCACGCTGCTGGGGCCGGCATGGAAGATCCGCCCGAGGGTTTCCTGGCTGAGCGGCGCGGCGGGGCGCAGGCGCCGCGAGAGGATGGCCGCGTGCAGGTCCTCGTAGATCCGCTGGGCCTGGCCCCGGCGGCGCGGGCCCGTTTCGCCGTTCATCGCCCCGTCCCCGCTTCCGGCACGCGCAGCACCAGGTTCAGGCGCAGGCCTTCGTTGAGAATGTGCTGGCGCATGGCCTGGCTGGCGCCTTCGCTGTCGTGCTGGCGGATGGCGCGGACGATGGCCTCGTGCTCGGCCAGCAGTTCCTCGGCGTGGGCGGCGTTGCGCTGGATGAGGTGGTCGCTCTGCTCCAGGGCGCCGCCGATCTGCTGCGAGACGCTGAGGAAGATCGGGTTGGAGGTCAGCGCCACCAGCTTGCGGTGGAAGGCGTTGTAGGCCTCGACCAGGGCGGCGGTGCGGCCGTCCTCCACCGCTTCGCGCATGTCCAGCAGCAGCAGGCGCAGGCGGCCGAGGGAATCGCTGTCGATGCTCTGCGCCACCAGCCCGGCGATGAAGGGCTCCAGGGCGTAGCGCAGTTGCAGCACGTCCTCCAGGGTGGCGGTGGCCGGGGCGCGGATCTCGCGCAGGGCGCCTTCCTCGCGCTCCAGCACCATCACCCCCTTGCCGGGCAGCGAACGGACCACGCCGAGGGTCTCCAGCACGGTGATGGCTTCGCGCAGGCTCGGCCGGCTGATTTCCAGCTGCTCGGCCAGTTCGCGCTGGCCCGGCAGCATCTGGCCGGCCGCCCAGCGCCCCTGTTCGATGGTGTCTAGCAGTTTCTGAACCACTGAATTGACCAGCTTGGATGAGGAAAACATGGTGACTCCTGAGGCAGTAAGTAGGAGGGGCCCATCCGGCCCCACCATTGCGCACCGCACCCAGGGGCGCGGTACGCGTGGCGGCTGTGGTCAGCCGCGCAGTTCGCCCTTGCTCGAGGCGGGCGTCGCATTCTGGGTGGCGCCGGGTTCGCCAGTCAGTACCGCCCGGGTGCGTTGCAGGTCGATGTCGTTTTCCCAGCGGGCGATGACCACGGTGGCGACGCAGTTGCCGATCAGGTTGGTCAGCGCCCGGCCGATGCCCATGAACCAGTCCACCGAGAGCACCAGCACCAGGCCGGCGGCGGGGATGGCCGGTACCGCGGCGAGGGTGGCGGCGAGGATCACCAGGGCCGAGCCGGGGATGCCGTGGGCGCCCTTGGAGGTTACCAGCGACACCAGCAGGATGGTCAGCAGGTCGCTGATGGCCAGCGGCGTGCCGGTGGCGTGGGCGATGAACACCACCGCCAGGGTCAGGTAGATGGAGAAGCCGTCGAGGTTGAAGGAGTAGCCGGTGGGGATCACCAGGCCCACGGTGGAGCTGCGGATGCCCATGTTCTCCAGCTTGCGCATCACCTGCGGCAGCACGGCATCGGAAGAGGCGGTGCCGAGGACGATCAGCAGTTCCTCGCGGAAGTAGCGCAGGAACGGCCGCAGGCGCACGCCGCTCAGGCGCAGCACGGTGCCCAGCACCAGGCACACGAAGACGATGCAGGTGAGGTAGAACACCAGCACCAGGGCGCCCAGGTGGCTCAGCGACTCCAGGCCGTAGCGGCTGGTGGTGAAGGCCACCGCGCCGAACACGCCCAGTGGCGCCAGGCGCACGATCATGCCCATGATGCGGAAGACCACGTGGCTGAACTCGTTGATCAGCCGCGCCACGCCGCTGGCCTGTTCACCCACCAGGTTCAGGGCGCTGCCGAACAGCACGGCGAACACCAGCACCTGGAGGATGTCGTTGTTGGCGAAGGCGCTGAACACCGAGGTGGGGATCAGGCCCATGATGAAGTCCACCGGCCCGTGGATGTCCTTGGTGTGCGCGGTGTAGGTCGCGGCATCGCCGGCGGAGAGGCCGTTCAGGTCGATGTTGGCGCCGCTGCCCAGGCCGCTGCCGTAGGCCACCAGCAGGCCGAGGAGGAGGGCGAGGGTGGTGAGGATCTCGAAATAGACCACCGACTTCAGGCCGATGCGCCCGACCTTCTTCAGGTCGCCCGCGCCGGAGATGCCGTTGACCACCACGCAGAACACGATGAGCGCGATGAGCATCTTGATCAGCTTGATGAAGCCGTCGCCCAGCGGCTTGAGCTGGACCGAGAAGTCCGGAAGGCCGACACCGAACAGCACGCCGAGGGCCAGGCCGAGCACCACTTGCAGGAAGATCGAGCGGGAACAGCGGTGGATGAGCATTGGGGGTCTCCGTTGTCTGCGCCCGTCCGCATCCACGAGGGAGGGCTGAGGCGCGCAGTTATTGTTCTGGTATTACCGGTCAGACCAGTGCAGGGTATGCCCATGGGGCGCCGCCGGCAAGTACGGCGTGGGGGATGGTGCGACGAATGGTTCCGG
>NZ_QGSL01000107.1:1753414-1753537 GCF_003176655.1 Pseudomonas sp. RW407
GGTCCTCCTACCCCAACCACCGCTGCCCACCTGTAGGAGCGCGCCCTGCGCGCGATTCGCGGGCAGGGCCCGCTCCTACACCCGTGCTTGCCTGGAACCGTATGTCATTCCCGCGTAGGGCGA
>NZ_QGSL01000107.1:1753547-1781579 GCF_003176655.1 Pseudomonas sp. RW407
ACCGTGCTTCCTGGACACGTAGGAGCGGACTCCGTCCGCGATTCGCGGTTACTTGCGGCGCTTGAGCTGGTCGTGCAGCTGCGTCGGCAGGCCGCGGATGATCAGCATGTCGCGCTCCTCGTCGTATTCCACCTTGCTGCCCAGCAGGTGCGCCTCGAAGCTGATCGACAGCCCCTCGGCGCGCCCGGTGAAGCGGCGGAACTGGTTGAGGGTGCGCTTGTCCGCGGGGATTTCCGGGGCCAGGCCGTAGTCCTTGTTGCGGATGTAGTCGTAGAAGGCGCGCGGGGCCTGGTCGTCCATCAGCTCGGAGAGCGCGTCCAGGGCCATCGGCTCGCCGATGCGGGCCTGGCTGGTGGCGTAGTCGACCAGGGTGTCGGTCTTCTCGCGGGCCTGTTCTTCGGGCAGGTCCTCGCTTTCCACGTAGTCGCTGAAGGCCTTGAGCAGGGTGCGCGTCTCGCTGGGGGCGTCGACGCCTTCCTGGCAGCCGATGAAGTCGCGGAAGTAGTCCGAGACCTTCTTGCCGCCCTTGCCCTTGATGAACGAGATGTACTGCTTGGAAGCCTTGTTGTTGCGCCATTCCGAGCAGTTGATCCGCGCCGCCATGTGCAGCTGGCCGAGGTCCAGGTGGCGCGAGGGCGCCACTTCCAGCGCCTCGGTCACCGCCACGCCTTCGCTGTGGTGCAGCAGGGCGATGCTCAGGTAGTCGGTCATGCCCTGCTGGTAGTGGCACAGCAGCACGTGGCCGCCGGTGGAGAGGTTGGATTCCTCCATCAGGCTCTTCAGGTGCTCCACGGCCTGGCGGCTGAAGGCGACGAAGTCCTTGCCGCCGTCCAGGTACTCGGCCAGCCAGCCGCTGAACGGGTAGGCGCCGGATTCCTCCTGGAACAGGCCCCAGGCCTTGTTCGGCTTGGCGTTGTAGCTTTCGTTGAGGTCGGCCATGAGGTTCTCGATGGCCTGGGAGTCGCCCAGTTCGGCGTCGCGCGCGTGCAGCGTGGCGGGGTTGCCGTCGGGCTTCTTGTCGATCAGGTGGACGATGGCGTGACGAATCGGCATCTCGGGCTCGGCTCTGGGCGATGGTGGCAAAGCCGCCAGTTTACCCGAGCGCGGCGCGCCACGCTCACCCGGCCTTGTCCAGCGGCGCCTCGCCGTCGCGTTCGCGGCGGTTGCGGCGCAGCTGGCGCAGGCGGCGGATCACGTAGTTCAGGTGCAGGTGCAGCTCGTACAGCTCGTTGTAGTACGACAGCGGCACCTCCACTCGCGCCAGTTCGGCCTCCAGCTGCTCCAGGCGCTCGATCTCGCGGCTGAGTTCCGCGACGCCGGTGCGCTCGTCCAGGCGCCGGTCGATCTCCCGCAGGTAGCGGTACCAGCGGTAGATGCGCGCGCGGATGCGCCAGCGGTACAGCGGGCCGATGGACTTGAACAGCGGGATGAGGATGGCGATGAAGGGGATCAGCAGGATGATGTAGCGGTCGGCCAGGGAGGCGATGCGGAACGGCAGGAAGCGCTGCAGCAGCGGCAGGCCGCTCTTGTAGTAGCGCTCGGCGTCTTCGGCCAGGCGCAGGGTGCGCGGCTCGGCGGCGGGGAAGGCGCCGGGGGCGTCGAGCAGGCTGCCCTGGCGCATCACCTGGCGCGCGGCCTCGAGGATCAGCGGCGTCAGCGCCGGGTGGAAGCGCTCGTTGACCACCAGGGTGGCCACCGGCGACAGGGTGGTCAGGTTGCGGTGCGGCACGTCGTGCTCCAGGTTCAGCAGGCCTTCGCCCACCTCCAGGCGCTTGAGGAAGCGCAGGCGCGCCTCGTAGGCGCCGGCGCGGCGGAAGCCGGCCAGCAGCAGCTGCTCGCTGGCGGCCAGGCGCTGGATCAGCGGGTTCTCCGCCGGGCCGACGAAGAAGGCGGCGTCCAGGCTGCCGGCCAGCAGGGCGTCCGCCGCGCTGTCGCCGCCGCCGGCCTGCCAGCCCGCCGGGTGCTGCTCCTGGCTGATGCCGTTGGCCTGCAGGATGGCCGCGGTGATCGCCTCGGTGCCGCTGCCGCGGGTGCCCAGGGCCACGCGCAGGGGCAGCAGGTCGGCGATGCGGTCGATGTGCACGTCGCGGCGCTGGAACAGCCACAGCGGTTCCTGGAACATGGCGCCGAGGGTCTGCAGGCGCTGCCGCTGCGCGGCGTCGATCTGGCGTTCCTGGCCGCTCTGCACCAGGGCGATGTCCACGCCGCCGCGCTCGTCCAGCAGCAGGTCCATGTTCTGCCGCGAGCCGGCGCTGGGCACCAGCTTCAGCTCGAAGCCCTGCTCGGCCAGTTCGGCCCTGAGCTTCTCGCCGAAGGCCGCGTAGCCGCCATCGGCGGCGCCGGTGGCAAGGGTGGCGGTCATCGGCGGCGGCGGCGCCACGAAGTAGAAGACCGCGGCCACCAGCGCCGCCAGCACCGGCACTATCCACAGGTTGGCGCGCACCAGGATGGCGAGGTCGCGGAGCATGTTGAGCAGGCGTTGCATGGTCTGATTCCCGGCCGGCGTTCCTTCAGGATAGCCAGCCCGGCGCGGGCGCACCGCGGAAGCGGGTATCATCGCCGGCTGAATCAGGCATCGGGACAGCAGCGCATGCGCATCCTCCACACCTCCGACTGGCACCTCGGCCAGCACTTCATGGGCAAGAGCCGCGAGGCCGAGCACCGCGCCTTCTGCCGCTGGCTGGTGGAGCGGGTGCGCGAGCACGGGGTGGACGCGGTGATCATCGCCGGCGACGTGTTCGACACCGGCGCGCCGCCCAGCTATGCCCGCGAGCAGTACAACCGCTTCATCGTCGAGCTGCGCGAAACCGGCGCCAGCCTGGTGGTGCTGGGCGGCAACCACGACTCGGTGGCCATGCTGGAGGAGTCCCGCGAGCTGCTGGCGGTGCTCGGCACGCGGGTGATCGCCGCCGCCGGCGCCGACCTCGACCAGCAACTGCTGGTGCTGCCGCAGCGTGACGGCACGCCGGGCGCGGTGCTCTGCGCCATTCCCTTCCTGCGCCCGCGCGACCTGCTGGCCAGCCAGGCCGGGCAGAGCGCCCAGGACAAGCAGCTGGCCCTGCAGCAGGCCATCCAGGCGCACTACCAGGCTCTCTTCGCCCTCGCCGAAGCCAAGTGCGCCGAATTGGGCGGCGGGCTGCCCATAGTCGCCACCGGGCACCTGACCACGGTCGGCGCCAGCGCCAGCGAGTCGGTGCGCGAGATCTACGTCGGCAGCCTGGAAGCCTTCCCCACCAGCGCCTTCCCGGCGGCCGATTACATCGCCCTGGGGCACATCCATCGGCCGCAGAAGGTCGGCGGCCTGGAGCACATCCGCTACTGCGGCTCGCCCATCGCCCTGAGCTTCGACGAGGCGCGGCAGGCCAAGGAAGTGCTGCTGGTGGACCTCGATGAAAGCGGCCTGCGCGCGGTGACGCCGCTCGCCGTGCCCTGCTTCCAGCCCCTGCAGTCGCTGGTCGGCAACCTGGACAGCCTGCCCGCGGCGCTGGCCGAGGCGGCCAACCTGGGCACGCCGGAGCGGCCGGTGTGGGTGGAGGTGCTGGTGCGCGCCGACGACTACCTGAACGACATCCAGCTGCGCGTCGAGAAGCTCTGCGAGGAACTGCCGGTGGAAGTGCTGCGCACCCGCCGCGAGCGCGGCAACCAGCAGGCCGGGCTGTTCGGCGAGGCGCGCGAGACCCTCGACGAACTCTCCGCCGAGGACGTCTTCGAACAACGCCTGGACGCCGAGGAGCTGGAGCCGCCGCTGCGCCAGCAACTGGCCGGGCTGTACCGCCAGGTGGTCGCCGAACTGCAGGAGGAGCAAGCCTGATGCGCATCCTCAGCCTGCGCCTGAAGAACCTCAACTCGCTCAAGGGCGAGTGGAAGATCGATTTCGCCGCCGAGCCCTTCGCCGGCAACGGCCTGTTCGCCATCACCGGGCCCACCGGCGCGGGCAAGACCACCCTGCTGGATGCCATCTGCCTGGCCCTGTACCACCGCACGCCGCGCATGAGCACGCTGTCGCAGAGCGGCAACGAACTGATGACCCGCCACACCGCCGACTGCCTCGCCGAGGTCGAGTTCGAGGTCAGGGGCCGCCGCTACCGCGCCTTCTGGAGCCAGCGCCGGGCCCGCGACAAGGTCGACGGCGCGCTGCAGGCGCCCAAGGTGGAGCTGGCGCGCATCGACGTCGCCGGCGGCGAAGGCGAGATCCTCACCGACAAGATCAACGACAAGCTGCGCCAGACCGAGCAGCTCACCGGCCTCGACTTCGGCCGCTTCACCAAGTCCATGCTGCTGGCCCAGGGCGGTTTCGCCGCCTTCCTCGAGGCCAGCGCCAACGACCGCGCCGCGCTGCTGGAAGAACTCACCGGCACGGAAATCTACGGGCTGATCTCCCAGCGCGTGTTCGAGCGCACCAAGGCGGCGGAGGGCGACCTGAAACTGTTGCGGAGCCGTGCCGAGGGCATGGAGCTGCTCGGCGAGGAACAGCGTGGCGAACTGCAGGCCGAGGCCGAACGCCTGCTCACCGAGGAAGCGCCGCTGCTCCAGCGCCAGGCCGAACTGCAGGCCCAGCGCCGCTGGCGCGAGGACCTGGGCCGCGCCGAACAGCAGCACCAGCAGGCCGCCGCGCGCGAGCAGCAGGCCCGCGAGGCGTTGCTCCAGGCGGCCCCCGACCTGCAGCGCCTGGCCGCCAGCGAGCCGGCGGCGCGCCTGCAGCCGCTGCATGCGGCCTGGCAACAGGCGCGTCAGGCGCTGGAGCGGGACGAGACCGGCCTGGCGGACCTGCAACGCCAGCAGCGGGCTTGCGCGGAACAGGTCGTGCGCAGCCTGTGGCAGGCCAGCCAGTACAGTGCGCAGTGGGCGGGGCAGCGCCGGCGCGCCATCGATGAACTCGCCACGCAGCGCCGCGAAGTACAGGCGCAGCTCGCCGCGCACCCGCAACGCGCCCGCCTGGGCGAGCTGCTGGGCGGCTGGCGCGCGCAGTTCGCCCGGCGCGAACAGCTCGGTAGTGAACTGCAGGGCGCCCGCGCGCGCCTGGAGCAGGAGTCCGCCGCCATCCAATCCTTGCACGGCCAACTCGCCTCTCATGGCCAGGCCCTGGCCGATGCCGGGCAGGGGCTGGACGCGGCGCGCCAGGCCGAGGCGCAGCAACAGGCGCGCTTGCAGGCCCTGCTGCAAGGCGCAGGCGAAAGCGCCCTACGCGAGCGCTGGCAGCAGTTGCAGCAGCAGGGCAGGGCGCTGGACCGCCTGCAACAGCTGGTGCAGAACCGCGAGCAGACCAGCACGCAGGCCGCCCGCCTGCGGCCCCAGCTGGATTCGCTGCAGCAACGCCAGGCGCAGAAGGAAACCGCTATCGCCGAACTGCGCGAGCGCTACAAGGGGTTGAAGCAGCAGGTCGCCGACAAGGAGAAACTGCTGGAGCAGGAGCAGCGCATCCAGGCCCTGGAGGCCTATCGCGCCCAGTTGCAGCCCGGCGAGGCCTGCCCCTTGTGTGGTTCCCACGAACACCCGGCCATCGCCAGTTACCAGGCGCTGGACGTGTCGCAGACGCGTCGCGCCCTCGACGAATGCCGCGCGGCCCTGGCCGCTCTGGAAAGCGACGGCGTGGCGCTGCGCGACGAGCTGTCCGACGTGACGGCCCAGGCTGCCCAGGCTCGGCAACAGCTGGAGCAACTGCGTGAACAACTGCACCAGCTCGATAGCGAATGGCAGCGTCAGTTGGTCGAACAGAACCTCGCCATCGAGGGTGCCGCCGGCCTGGCCGCGATCCGTCAGGCCCAGGAACAGGCCCTGGCCGACCTGCAGGAACGCCTGGCGGCGCTCGATGCGCTCAAGGGCGAATTGCAGCAGGCCGCCAGCGCCCGCGAGAACGCCGAGCGCAGCCATGCGGCCGCGCTGCAGCAGGAGGCCCTGCTGCGTCGCGATCTGGACAACGCACAGCAGCGCCAGGCGGAACAACAGCAACGCCTGGAGCAATTGCAGGCCCAGGCCGAACGCCAGGCCGCCGAACTGCTAACCAGCCTCGACGGTTTCGCCGCCGCGCTGCCCGAGCAGGGCGCGGCCTGGCTGGCCGAACGCGAAGGCGAATGGCGCGCCTGGCAGCAGGCCCAGCAGCAGGACCAGCAACTGCAGGAGGCCGAGCGCGAAGCGCGGCGCTTGCTGCAGGAAGCCGACGCGCAGGCCGGGCAGTGGCGCGAACGCTGGAGCGCCAGTGGCGAGCAGGCCTTGCCGGCGCTTGCACCTGAGCCTCAGCCGCAGCAGGCCCTGCAAGTGGCTGAGTCGGCCCTGCAGGCGGCGCAGCGCCAGGCCGATGCGCTGCTCGGCCGCGAACAGAGCCTGGCCGCACACCTGGAACAGGCGCGCGCTACCCTGGCCGAATGCGAGCGCACCTGGCAGCAGGCTCTGGAAGAAAGCCCGTTCGCCGACCTGGCGACTTTCCTCGCCGCGCTGTTGGAAGACGGCGAGCGCCAGCGCCTGGGCGAACTCAAGACGCGCCTGGACACCGCGCTGACCGAAGCCGTGGCGTTGCGCGTCGCCGCCGAGGAAACCGAGCGCCAGCTACGCGCGCAGCCGCTGGGCGAACTGGAGCTGCCGGCCCTCGACGAGCAGTTGCAGGCCCTCGCCACGCAACTGCGCGAACTGGGCCAGCGCCAGGGCGAGGTACGGGCACAACTACAGGGCGACGACGCACGCCGCGCCAGCCAGCAGGCGCTGTTCGCCGAGATCGCCGCGCAGGAGGCGAACCACGATCTGTGGCAGCGCCTGAACGGCCTGATCGGCTCGTCCGACGGCGCCAAGTACCGGCGCTTCGCCCAGGGCCTGACCCTCGACCACCTGGTGCACCTGGCCAACCGGCAGCTGCAGCGCCTGCACGGCCGCTACCAGTTGGCGCGGCGCAGCGACGGCGAGCTGGAACTGGAGGTGGTGGACACCTGGCAGGGCGACGTCGCGCGGGACTGCCGCACGCTGTCCGGCGGCGAGAGCTTCCTGGTCAGCCTGGCCCTGGCCCTGGCGCTGTCGGACCTGGTCAGCCACAAGACCAGCATCGACTCGCTGTTCCTCGACGAGGGCTTCGGCACCCTCGACGGCGAGACCCTGGAAGTGGCGCTGGACGCCCTCGACAGCCTCAACGCCAGCGGCAAGAGCATCGGCGTGATCAGCCACGTCGAGGCGCTCAAGGAACGCATCCCCGTGCAACTCAAGGTGCACAAGGGTGTCGGTATGGGGTACAGCCGCCTGGATGCGCGCTTCGCCGTGCAGCCCTGAGCCTTGCCCGGCGTCATTGCGCCATGCGTTGGGCGGGCCCGACAACTTGCAATCGATGCGCGGCGAGGTAGGCTCAAGAGCGCACTCGCCGCCATGAGAGGAACACGCGAGGAGTGCGCCAGGCTCGTCCCGGACCGCCAGTTTCGGCACGCACAGGGGCGGCATCCACAAGACCCCTTGAGGTGATCGAGATGAAGAAAACCGCAGCCACTGCGAAGAAACCCGCTGCACCCAAGACCGTCGCCAGCAAGCCGGCTGCGGCCAAGCCGGCCGCCGCCAAACCCGCTGCCGCCAAGCCTGCGGCAGCGAAGAAACCGGCAGCGAAGAAGCCCGCCGCCAAGCCGGCAGCCGCCGCCAAGCCCGCCGCCGCGAGCAAGCCGGCACCGCGCCGCGCGCCGGCCCTGGCCACGCCTTCGGACCTTTCCAAGGACGCCACCCGCGACCTCAGCGCGGCCCTCAGCCGCCTGCTCGCCGACGTCTTCGCGCTGTACCTGAAGACCAAGAACTTCCATTGGCACGTGAGCGGCCCGCACTTCCGCGACTACCACCTGCTGCTGGACGACCAGGCCACCGAAATCTTCGCCATGACCGACCCCATCGCCGAGCGCGTGCGCAAGATCGGTGGCAACACCATCCGCTCCATCGGCCACATCGGCCGCATCAAGCGCATCGCCGACAACGACGCCGAGTTCGTCCAGCCGCTGGACATGCTGGCCGAGCTGCAGGAGGACAACAAGTCGCTGACCGCCTACATGCGAGAGGTCCACGACCTGTGCGACGAGTACCACGACATCGCCACCGCCAGCCTCATCGAGAACTGGATCGACGAGACCGAGCAGCGCACCTGGTTCCTTTTCGAAACCAGCCGCCGCGGGGACGTGACGGGGCATTGAGGGTGCATGGCTGAAGAGAGGAGGGCCCCTTGTTCAGGGGCCTTTTTCTGGTTCATCGCGCTTTCCCGGGGAAGGCGGCCTTGATTTTCAGGAAGAAGTAGGCGGAGTCCCTGAAGCCATAGGCCATGCGCTTGATCACCTTGATGCGGTTGTTTACCCCTTCCAGCAGGCTGGTGTGCATGGGGAAGCGAGCGCTGGCCAGGATGCCTCGGACGTATTTGCGCAGATTGCGAGCGAAGCGTTGCAGCGGGGCCAGGCCACTGTCCCTGGCGTGGCGCAACCAGTCCCGCCAGCGGCGCCAACCCTCCCGCACGCTGGGGGCGTACCAGATTTCCTTGAGCGCATCCTTGAGCACGTAGACCGTGGCCAGTGGCTGGTTGGCCTCGAGGATTTCCTGCAACTGCACGGCTTGCTGATCCTTGAGGTTTTCGCGATTGCGCAGCAGCAACCAACGACTCTGCTTGATTACCTTGCGTGCCGCTTTGTCCTGGCGTAGCGCGTTGGCCTGATCGACACGGATGCGGTCGATCACCTCCCGGCCATAGCGAGCCACCACGTGGAATAGGTCGTAGACCACTTCGGCACGGGGGCAATGCTGTTTTACTTCCAGATCGAAGGCGGTGTTCATGTCCATCGCCACGGCCTCGATTTGCTGGCAGCGCTCACCGAGCAGTTCGAAGAACGGCTGAATCGCCTCGCGGCTGTTGCCATGCCCGACCCACAGCACGCGTGTCCGCTGCGCATCCATGATCACGGTGGCGTAACGATGTCCTTTGTGAAGAGCGAACTCGTCCATCACCAGGCGGCGAACGTCACCCGGCTCGAAAGCACCGACTGCGGCCTCTAGACGACGTTTGTCGAGCTGCTTGAGCGTGTGCCAATGCAGACCGACGAGGCGACTGACGTGACTGATGGGCAGTAATTGCAGCAAAGCCTCGAGCCAGATGCGCAAGCGCTGGGTCAAGCGCGACGCTGGCTCCAGCCAGTCGATCCGCTCGGTCACCCGACCACAGCGCAGGCAGTCGACGCGGCGCACCGGCAGTTGGAGCAGGACGCGCTGGTCGAACAGATCGCGATCACGCACCCGGCGAATCCGCCGTTCGTGGATTAATGGACTGGCCTGACCGCAGCGCCCGCATTTGGGGACAGCGCTGGCGTGAGGCTTGAGCTCGATCAGCAGGGTGCTGTCGGCAGATGGGTGGCAGGCGATGACTTCGTAGCCTGGCCAGAAAGCAGCAAGATCAATAGGATGCACGGCGACAGCAGGGGGTGGGGGTTGGTTCGTTTGGCGACTGCCAATCTACCCGCTTCCCTGACTGTCAATCCGCTCTTTCCCCAGACTCCGCGAAGAACCATTTTTTTGCCAGGCATCGGCCTGTAGGAGCAACTGTCTTGCGGCCTGCGCCGAGATGCTCTTCGTAGGATCTAGGGGCGCCTAGCTGTTGCTCGCGAATCGCATGGCACCGCGTTTGTTCGCGAGCAAGCTCGCTCCTACGAAAAGCGCTGCCAACCGATGATGTAGGAGCGGATTTATCCGCGATCCGCTGCTTTATGAAAACAGGCAGGTAAATGTAGGAAAACAACACGATTGCGCATGGAAAATTCTATTTCCAGCGCAACCGCCCAATCCTGGCCCGATGACATCAACGCACCGTCCTCTCATCGCCCGCTCATCTGATCGGAACGCCGTTCCCGGGAGGAGCGATGGGATTGAACCAGACCCAGCTGGACCAACTCGGCCGCCAACTCGACAACAACCCGCTCGAAGTCCTCATCCTCTCGGCCGAACAGGCCAACCTTCTGGCCGCCGACCACGCGACCAGCCACTGGTCCCCGACCCAGGCTCCCAGCCTCTGCGTCAGAGACGACATCACCCAGGCAAGCGGGCTGCTGGACAGCATCCGGCCCCACTACAACGACAGCCTCCACGAATTCGTGAATACCGCCTGGGGCATGCCAGCCTTGCTGGGTAGCCATGACGCGGTCAACTTCGCCCGCTTCGTCCGCGACATGGGCGGCCTCAACACCCGGGTCAGATACGTCAACCACAACGGCCGCCAGTACGTGGTGCTGTCCGGCTACCCGGGCCTGCGCAGAATACTCACGGGCACCCGCTACTCGGTGACCAACACGCGGCTGATCGAAATGGGCATCGGCCGCTACGGCATTCGCGGCAGCTCCCTGAGCGGCTTCAAGTTGTCCTGCTACCTCGCCGTGGGGGTCGAATTCCTGGAGTGGTTCTTCAATAGCGAGGTGAACATGTTGGACCTGCTCGGGGGCATAGGCGCCGAGCTGGTCAAGGCGGGGATCGCTTCGGCGGTTGGTTATGCGGTGGCTGTTGCTGCCGGCAGCATTCTGGGGTTTGCTGCCGCTCCAGTGATAGCAGGTGCGCTACTCGTCTTTATTGTAGGTGTCGGCCTGAATTGGCTGGATAAAAGGTATGGGATTAAGCAGCGCGTACAAGACTCTTTAAATTACGCTGCGGACAATGCATCCACGATTGCCGAACGCTTCCAGGAGCTGGACAGCCGCAAGATCCGGAGCTATGTCGAACATACCTTTGGAGAAGTGGTCGATGCGGCAGTGGACTACGCAACTCAAGAAACCAAGTCGTGGATTCTGCGCCGCCTTCCTTCTGGCACACTGCCCGCCCCCCCTTACCGCCTACCCAATCTTAATATTTTAAAATTTCCAAAGCTTTGAGAACTTCAATGAAGCTGCGTGAAAGAGCTGTAACTCCCGTTGCTGAACATTGGCTGAGGCCGTTGGGCTTGTTTGGAGTTCTGATCGGCCTGGTGGCTCTCCTGGCCGCCATGCTGATCTGCACGGAAGTACTGTTGCCCAACTACATCCGGCTCTGGCGGCAGGCGCCAATAGTCGAGACGGTCTACCCGACCTTCTTCATCGTTTCGGGACTTGCGATAGGCCCCATGATGCTGGTGGCTGGCGTGCATACGCTGCTCTACCGAAAGCCGCTCACCTCGCAAAGCCCTACCTGGTTCAAGATCGCCGGCCACCTGCTCGGGGTGGGAATCATTCTGCTGCTGGTCGTTGGGCCTGCACTTGCCATCGGGACGACCATCGCCCTGAAATACATGGATTATCGGGCCTGCAGTCAACTGCGAGTATCCGGATCCGGCTGGCAGGTATTCTGGGTGAATAACGACAACTACTGCTTCAAACCGGACAGCTACATCGAAGACAGCTGGCCCTGCAGGAACATGGACGGCAAGACCTATTGCCTCAGGGCCGACGGGCTGTAGGACATTCCCCGTAGGGCGCATAACGCCCCAGGCGTTATCCGCCGTTTCCACATGCGACGGCGGGTAAATGTCCGCCCGTGGCGAGCCCCCGCAGGTACGCACAGAACATATCCGCCATCGCCCCGGCATAACGCTCGATTTCCTCATCCGTCCGCGGTGTTTCCGAGAACTGCTTGCCCACCGCGCCGAGCGTGGTCGTGACCAGCTCCACGGCCAGCGCCCGCGCCTCGCTCGAAGCATCGGGCAGCACCTGCGCCATGAAGGTATGGAAGATGCGCTCGCCGGCCGCCTTGGCCTCCCGCGCCTCGGGGGCGTCGCGGTACAACGGCGCGGCGTCGTTGAGCGCGGTGCGGACCGCCGCTTCCTCGCATTCCGAGCGGACGAAGGCGTGCACCAGGGTGCGCAGGCGCGCCAAGGGCGGTTGCCGGGTGTCTTCGAGGATGCCACGCAGCATCTCGCTGGTCTGGCGCCATTCGTCGCTCTGCAGGCGGAACAGGATCGCCGCCTTGTTCGGGAAGTACTGGTACAGCGAGCCGACGCTGACGCCGGCCCGTTCGGCCACCCGCGCGGTGGTGAAGCGCTGCGCGCCCTCCTTCGCCAGAACCTGAACAGCGGCGTCGAGAATGGCGGCGACCAGCTCGGTCGAGCGGGCCTGCCGGGGCTGCTTGCGCGAGGAAATCCGCGGGCTGCGGCGTTCGCCCATGGGGGCTCCGGGAATGCGAATAGTGAAACCTGATGAATTCGTCGCATTCTAGTCGGGCGCCCTGAAGCGCTCAACCCACCTTCGGAGTCCCCCCATGACCACCCTCACCAGCGCCCCCGTCGCCGCCCTGCTGGAACGCCTGTTCGCCGAGGCCGACGCCAGCGAGCCGGCCAGAAGCCCCGCCATCACCGGCCTGTCCGGCGAGGAACTGTCGCGCCTGATGGGCAGCAAGACCGAGTACCGCGACCTCTACGGGCGCCTGAAGGACCTGCCGCTCCCCGTCTCGCGCGCCACCGGCGCGCTGCTGTACATGCTGGCGCGCAGCTGCCAGGCACGCAGCATCGTCGAGTTCGGCACCTCCTTCGGCATCTCCACCCTGCACCTCGCCGCGGCCCTGCGCGACAACGGCGGCGGCCGCCTGATCGGCAGCGAGTTCGAACCGTCCAAGGTGCAGCGCGCCCGGGCCAACCTGAGCGCCGGCGGCCTGGCCGACCTGGTGGAGATCCGCGAGGGCGACGCCCTGCAGACCCTGGCGCGCGACCTGCCGCAGCGCATCGACCTGCTGCTGCTCGACGGCGCCAAGGCGCTCTACCCGGAAATCCTCGCCCTGGTGGAAAGCCGCCTGCGCCCCGGCGCGCTGATCGTCGCCGACAACGCCGACCACAGCCCGGAGTACCTGGCGCGGGTGCGCGATGTCGGCAACGGCTATCTGTCGGTGCCTTTCGCCGAGGACGTCGAGCTGAGCATGCGGCTTGGCTGAGACGGGCACAGCAGCCCAGGCCCCGCCTACGCCAGGCGGGGCCAGGTGCCGTTTCGGATGCCGCGAGCCTGGCAGCAGGCGAATCCGCTAGAGTGCCCTCTCCACCGGCAATGACCAGGCAGCGACCATGGATGCACGAGAAATCCGCCAAGCCACCCCCGACGACGCCCCCGCCATCGCCCGTCTGGTAGACGAGGCCTACAGCCCCTACATCCCGCGCATCGGCCGCAAGCCCGCGCCCATGCTCGACGACTACCGGCAGGTGATCGCCGAGGCCGATGTGTTCGTGTGTGCCCTCGATGGCGAAGTGGCCGGCGTGCTGGTGCTCCGCCCCCAGAGTCCGGTAGTGCTGCTGGAGAACATCGCGGTTGCGCCGGCGTTCAAGGGCCGGGGCATCGGCAAGGCGTTGCTGGCGTTCTGCGAGGACTATGCGCGGGCCCGGCGCCTTGAGGCCATCGAACTCTATACGAACCAGTTGATGACCGAGAACATCGCCCTCTACACGAAGCTGGGCTACCAGGAAACGCACCGGGCCACGGAGGACGGTTTTGCGCGGGTGTTCATGCGCAAGGGGGTTGTGGGGTAGGCAGGGTTCTGAAGGGAGCGGGGCTATTCGGGCCACCGGGTGGTCCAGTGCGGCCTGGGATCAATCGCGGACGGAGTCCGCTCCTACGCTGAGGCATGGCGCCAGAAATTTTAATCCCCGTCACTCCCGCGAACGCGGGAGCCCAGAATAGAGTTACAGGAGAGGCGCCATCGTAGGATGGGTTGAGCCTTGGCGAAACCCATGCGGCCATGGCGATGGGCATCGCTCCGCTCAACCTATCCTATGCGCTACTCCTCCCCTCGTAGGAGCGGAACTTTTCCGCGATGACCGGACGTATCGGCGCGATTCGCGGATAAGATCCGCTCCTACGCTGCCCCACCTGCGCCATTCTCCTGTAGGAGCGCGCCCTGCGCGCGAATCGCGGGCAGGGCCCACTCCTACAGGTTGCGGTGAGGCATGGCGTTTAGCCTGTAGGAGCGGACTCTGTCCGCGATTATCCGGCCAACATGGCTGCGTTTCAGGATCGGCGTATCTGGCCGACGGCGGATAACCGCGAACGGTTATGCGCCCTACGTGTGAGCCTGGGGAAGAAACAGACATGCTCCCCAGTGGCTACGACATGCCCGCCTATTCAGCCAGCTCGCCACACAAGTCCAGGGCGAACCAGCGCTCGGCCTCTTCCACGTCCAGCCCCGCGCCCAGCAGGGCGAACAGCTTGCCCAGGGCCGCTTCGCGGGTCATGCCGCCGCCGGACACCAGGCCGGTGTCGCGCAGGCGGCTGCCGGCGGCGTAGGTGTCGAACACCACGCTGCCCGCCGGGCACTGGCTGATGGCGGCCAGCAGCACGCCGCGGCGGCGGGCCCGGCTCAGGGCATCGAGCAGCGCCTGGTTGTCCGAGGGGCCGGTGCCGCTGCCGTAGCATTCCAGCAGCAGGCCCTGCACGCCGCTGTTCAGCACGGCGTCCAGTTGCTCGGCCTGCAGGCCGGGGAACAGCGGCTGCACCGCCAGGCGTACGGGCCTGCGCGCTTGCCGGTAGCCCAGCGCCTCGGGCCGTTGCGGGGCGTGCCCGCCGTCGCGGTGGCGCGGCAGCGTGGTGAAGGCGTCGAAGGCTTCGCTGTGCAGCTTGGTGGCGCGCGCGCCGTGCAGCAGCGCGCCGCCGAAGTAGAGTTGCACGCCGCTGGCCTTGCCGCCCTCCAGCACGTCCAGGGCGCCGCCGAGGTTGGCCCAGGCGTCGCTGCCGGGCGCACCGGCGGGCAGCATGGAGCCGGTCAGCAGCACCGGCGCGTCCAGGCCCAGCAGCAGGAACGACAGCGCCGCCGCGGTGTAGGCCAGGGTATCGGTGCCGTGCAGCACCAGCACGCCGTCATGGCCGCCCTGCTCCACCGCTTCGACTATGGCGTCGCGCATGGCCAGCCAGTTGGCCTGCTGCATGTTGGCGCTGTCCAGCAGCGGCTGCATTTCCCGGAAGCCCCAGGCGAAGGTCGGCTGCCGGCCGCTGCCGGCCAGCCATTCGCGCATGCGCGCCTCGAAGCCGCTGGCCGGGGCCAGGCCTTCGGGCGTCTGCAGCATGCCGATGGTGCCGCCGGTGTAGAGGACGAAGAGGTTCTTGACTGCGCGCATGGGCTGATCCTGCGTTCTTGTTGTGGCGCGGGCCGACCGCCGGGACGGCCCGCGCGGCCGTCAGCGTTGCGCCTGCGGCAGGCCAGCGGGGATTTCGCGGGCGGCCTCGGCGCTCCGGCCGGCCGGCCAGGCATCGCGGTCCAGGTCGAGGTCGGCGAACTGGGCGGAGTCGAACACCGGCTGGTCGATGCCGGCGCGACGCTGTGCATCGTAATCGCCCATCACCCGCAGGCCAACCTTGAACAGCAGGGCCAGGGCCAGCAGGTTGACGAAGGCCAGGCAGGTCATGGTGATGTCGGCGAAGGCGAACACGGTGGACAGGTTCTGCACCGAGCCCCAGACGATCAGCGCCAGCACCAGGGCGCGGTAGCCGATCAGCACCAGGCGGTTGCGGCTGAGGAACTGCAGGCTGTTCTCGCCCAGGTAGTAGTTGTAGAGGATGCAGGTGAAGACGAACAGCGACAGCGCGACGCTGACGAACAGCCGGCCCCAGTCACCGACCACCGCGGCCAGGGAGTTCTGGGTGAGCGTGATGCCGTCGCCTTCGAAGCCGGGGGTGTAGAAGCCCGAGAGCAGGATCAGCAGCGCGGTGCAGGTGCAGATGACGAAGGTGTCGAGGAACACGCTGAAGGCCTGCACCACGCCCTGGGAGGCCGGGTGGCGCACGGCAGCCACGGCGGCGACGTTGGGCGCACTGCCCAGGCCCGCCTCGTTGGCGAACACGCCGCGCTTCACGCCCATGACGATGGCGCTGCCGAGCAGGCCGCCGAAGGCCGGGTCCAGGCCGAAGGCGCTCTTGAAGATGGTTTCCAGCATGGCCGGCACGTGCTCGATCTGGCTGCCGATCACGTACAGGGTGACGCCGATGTAGGCCAGGGTCTTGACCGGCACCAGCAGGTCGGACACCGCGGCGATGCGCTTGATGCCGCCGACGAAGACGATGGCCAGCAGCACCGCCAGGGCGATGCCGGTGTGCTGCGGAGCGAAGCCGAAGGCGTTCTGCAGCGAATGGGTCACGGTGTAGGACTGCAGGCCATTGAAGGCGAAGCCATAGGTCACCAGCAGCAGCACGGAGAACACCACCGCCATGCCCTTGAGCTTCAGGCCGTGCTGGATATAGTACGCCGGGCCGCCGCGGTACAGGCCGTCGCCGTCGGCGCGCTTGTAGACCTGGGCCAGGGTGCACTCGAAGAAGCTGCTGGACATGCCGACCAGCGCCGTCACCCACATCCAGAACACCGCGCCGGGGCCGCCGAGGGTCACGGCGATGCCGACACCGGCGATGTTGCCCGCGCCCACGCGCCCGGCGAGGCTCAGCATCAGCGCCTGGAACGAGCTCAGTTGGCCGGCCTGGCCGCGAATGGACTCCTTGAACACGCCGAACATGTGGCCGAAGTGGCGGAACTGGACGAACCGGGAGCGCAGGGTGAAGTAGCTGCCGAGTCCGACGATGAGCACGATGAGAACCTTCCCGGAAAGGAAGTCGTTGAGCGCTTCGAGCATGGGTGTGACCTCGATTCTTGTTCTTCGGATGGAAGAGAGGCGTCAGGCGCCGGGTAGCGCCTGGCGTTGGCGGGCAAGGTTGGCCAAGGCGCGGGCCCGTGACAATTTCGCATCCTGTTACGAGTTGATGCGACCTGATGCTAGACTTGCGCCACTCGCATCACCCCGGAAGCCACCGATGTCCGACCACCTGGGCGAAAACCTCAAGCTCGCCTGCAGCCACTACCGCTCTATCTCGGAGGTCTGCCGGCAACTGCAGATCAACCGCGCGCAGTTCAACAAGTACCTCGGCGGGCAGAGCCAGCCCACCCCCTTCAACCTCAAGCGCATCGGTGACTTCTTCGGCGTCGAGGACTACGAACTGGGCCTGCCGCCGGAGCAGTTCGCCCGCCTGATCGGCGCCCGCGCCAGCCAGGCCAGCGTGCCGCGCAACGACCCGCTGCTGCGCCTGCTGGAGCCGCTGCGCGAACAGTCCGGCAACCTGTCGCGCTACTGCGGCTACTACTTCGAATACTCCAACTGCATGTCGGTGCCCGGTTCCATCCTGCTGTCGCTGGTGCACCTGTGGGAGGAGGACGGCAACTTCCTGTTCGAACGCCAGGAGCGCCAGGAGCGCTCCAGCAGCACCGACGTGCAGGCCGAGGACTGGGTGCGCTGCCGCTACCTGGGCGCGGCCTTCCAGCTGCAGGACCGAGTGTTCCTGATCGACTACGAGTCGCTCACCGTCAACGAGATGAGCCAGACCATCCTCATCCCCAGCTTCAAGAGCCGCATCACCCGCCTGAACGGCTTGAAGACCGGCGTCTCCAGCGGCGACCGGCGCACCCCGGCGTGCACCCGGGTGGTCTGGGAATACCTGGGCCCGGAGATCAACCGCATCAGCGCCTACCGCCAGGTGAAGCTGTACCACCCGGACGATCCGCGCATCGACGACGACGTGCGTGAGCGCCTGAACGTGGGGCCGGTCCGCAACGGGTTGTTCGAGATCGAGTGAGGACGATCGCGGACAGAGTCCGCGATTGGACTCACCGGCGGCACGAATGGCGGCGGATAATCGCGAACGGTTATTCGCCCTACGAGTTTGCCGGCTGACGCTGCGTTATCCGCTTGCTCGGGACAGCTCCCTCTCCCTTCAGGGCGGGCCGCGTAGGCGAGGGTTGGGGAGAGGGGACGGATTTCGCTCACGCACCTCTGCCAACCCTGACGCCGCGCCCCCTCCCTAACCCTCCCCCGCAAGCGGGAGAGGGGACCGTTCGGCGTGAAGCAGAATCACGAAGCTCCCGGGTACCCACGTAGGGCGCATAACGCCTACGGCGTTATCCGCCGAATCGCCGCGGCGATCTACTCGGGATGACTGAGCACCCCCGCCCCCGCTTCAGACTGCATTCAGATTCGCTGCCGATACTCCCCTCCCATCGCCAGTCCCGCCTTGGGGGAAACATGACACAAGCAGAATGGAATGCCCTCTTTCCATTCCAGTTCGGCACCCACCCCGAGCGCAGGGCCAGCCTGGTCCTGCGTCGCGAGGGGGAGCCCGGGCGCGAGGCGCTGGAGGCTTTCGTTCATGAGCGCTTCGCGCGGATGCACCATGCCGACGTCCAGCACTTCCTGCCCGACCTGCTCGGCCTGTACGACGGCCAGGGCCGGCTGAGCGCCGCGGTGGGCATCCGCCTGGCCGCCGGCGGGCCGCTGTTCCTCGAACGCTACCTGGACGAACCGCTGGAGGTGCCGGTGTCGCGCCTGGCCGGGCGCATCGTCGGGCGCGACGAGCTGGTGGAGGTGGGCAACCTGTCCGCGCTCAGCGCCGGCAGCGCGCGCCTGATCATTGTCGCGATGACCTGGCTGCTGGCCGCCCGCGACCTGAACTGGGTGGCCTTCACCGGGGCCGCGAGCCTGGTCAACAGCTTCCATCGCCTGGGGCTGGAACCGAGCGTGCTGGGCCGCGCCGATCCCACCCGCCTGGACGGAGAAGGCGCCAGCTGGGGCAGCTACTACGACCAGCACCCACAGGTGTTCGCCGGCGATATCCGCTACGGGCACGCGCAGCTGGAGCGCAACCAGGTGCTCGACCGCCTGGGCTTTCCCCTGTTGCTGACGGAGGCTGGCCATGCAGCCTGAATTGCAGGCCTTCCGCCAACGCCTGGAGGAGTATGCGCGGCAGCAGGGTGAGCGCATCGCCCTGCGCGGCGCCAGCGAACGCTATAGCCATGCCCAGTTGCTGGAGCAGGTGCAAGCCCGCGAGGCGCTGTTGCAAAAGCAGCCGCCGGGCGTCCTCGCCATCGCCCTGGACAACGGCCCCGAGGCGCTGTTCTGGGACCTGGCGGCGCTGTTCGGCGAGCGCCCCAGCGTGATCCTGCCGCCCTTCTTCAGCCCGGCCCAGCGCGCCCACTGCCTGCTGCAGAGCCAGGCGACACTGGCCCTGGCCCCGGCCGAGCTGCACGAGGAATTGCGCGAACTGGGCTTCACCCCCGGCGAGCCCTTCTGGCAACGCCCGGCGACGGCGGACGCGGGCCTGCCGCCCGGCACCGCGAAAATCACCTACACCTCCGGCAGCACCGGCACGCCCAAGGGCGTGTGCCTGTCCGCCGGGGCCCTGCTGCGGGTGGCCGGCGAACTGGAACGGGCCAGCCGCCCGGCCGAGCCTTCCAGCTACCTGGCGGTGCTGCCGCTGGCGGTATTGCTGGAAAACCTCGGCCTGTACGCCGCGCTGCTGGCCGGCGCCGGCGTCACCCTGCTGCCCCAGGGGCAACTGGGCATCAGCGGCGCCAGCGGGGTGGACTGGAAGCGCCTGCTCGGCTGCGTGGCGCTCAGCGGCGCGCAGAGCCTGATCCTGGTGCCGCAGCTGCTGCTCGGCCTGGTCAGCGCCATCGAGCGCGGCCTGATGCGCGTCGGCCCGCTGCGCTTCGTCGCGGTGGGCGGCGCGCGGGTGTCCACGGGCCTGCTGGAACGCGCCGCCGCCGTCGGCCTGCCGGTGTACGAGGGCTACGGGCTGTCCGAGTGCGCCTCGGTGGTCTGCCTCAACCGCCCCGGCGAGCGGCGTCCGGGCAGCGTCGGCCAGCCGCTGCCGCACGCGCAGGTGCGCCTGGCCGAGGACGGCGAGGTGCTGGTGCGCGGCGCCACCCTGCTCGGCTACCTGGGCGAGCCGCTCTTCACCGGGCAATGGTGGCCCACGGGGGACCTTGGCCACTTCGATGCCGATGGCTACCTGTACCTGGCCGGGCGCAAGAAGAACCAGTTCATCACCAGCTTCGGGCGCAACCTCAACCCGGAATGGATCGAGGCCGAGCTGACCCAGGGCGGCGTCATCCTCCAGGCCTTCGTCCATGGCGAGGGCCTGCACCAGAACCTGGCGCTGCTCTGGCCGCTGGACCCGCAGGCCGGCGACGGCGACCTGGAACAGGCGGTGCAGCGCTGCAACGCCGCCCTCCCCGACTACGCCCGGGTGCACGCCTGGCGCCGCCTGCCGCAGCCGCTCAGCGCCGCCGAGGGCACCCTGACCGGCAACGGCCGGCCGCGCCGCGCGGAAATCCTCGAACGCTACCGCAACGAACTCTTCTCCCTCGTGACCGAATGAGGTTCACCCCATGGCATTCTTCGACACCCTGCAATCGGCCACCGCCCAGGAGCGCCAGGCGCTGTTCGGCGTACCGGTGATCCGCGACGCCCTGGACGGCGTCGTCAGCCTGGAAGGCTACGTCGCCTTCCTCACCCAGGCCTACCACCACGTGCGCCATACCGTGCCGCTGATGATGGCCTGCGGCGCCCGCCTGCCCCCGCGCCTGGAATGGCTGCGCAAGGCGGTGTGCGACTACATCGAGGAGGAATACGGCCACGAGCAGTGGATCCTCGACGACATCGCCGCCTGCGGCGGCAACCCCGAACAGGTGCGCAACGGCCGCCCAGCGCTGCCCATCGAGCTGATGGTGGCCTTCCTCTACGACCTGATCGCCCGCGACAACCCGGTGGGCCTGTTCGGCATGGTCAACGTGCTGGAGGGCACCAGCATCGCCCTGGCCACCCGCGCCGCCGGCAGCATCCAGGAGAGCCTCGGCCTGCCGCCGGGCGCCTTCGGCTACCTGAGTTCCCACGGCGCCCTGGACCAGGGCCACATGGCCACCTACCGCACGCTGATGGACCGCCTGGACGACGCCGCCGACCAGCAGGCGGTGATCCACGCCGCCCGGGTGGTGTACCGGCTGTACGCCGACATGTTCCGCGGCCTGCCGCGGGCCCGGGCCGGCCAGGGCGAGGTGCAGCATGCGCCTGCCTGACTGCCGCGCGGTGCTCACCGGCGCCAGCGGCGGCATCGGCCTGCAGCTGGCCGAGCAGCTGTGCGCCGCCGGTGCCCAGGTGCTGGCGGTCAGCCGCCATCCCGGCCCCCTCGCCGGGCTGCGGCAACGCTACCCGCACCAGTTGCGCTGGGAGGGCGCCGACCTGCGCGAGCCCGGCGGCCGCCAGGCGGTGGTCGAGGCGGCGTGGCAAATGGGCGGCGCCAACCTGCTGATCAACGCCGCCGGGGTGAACCGCTTCGCCCTGCTCGAACAGCTGGACGAACAGGCCCTGGACGACCTGCTGGAACTGAACATCAACGCCACCCTGCAACTGACGCGGGTGATGCTGCCGCTGCTGCGCGAACAGCCCCACGCCCTGGTGGTGAACGTCGGCTCCACCTACGGCTCCATCGGCTACCCCGGCTACGCCACCTACTGCGCCAGCAAGTTCGCCCTGCGCGGCTTCTCCGAGGCCCTGCGCCGGGAGCTGGCCGACACCCCGGTGGACGTGCTCTACGTCGCCCCGCGGGCGACCCGCACCGGCATGAACTCGGCCGCCGCCACGGCGCTGAACCTGGCCCTGAAGGTCGGCATGGACGACCCGCGCGACGTCGCCCGGGCGGTGCTCGACGCCGTGCAGAAGAACCGTAGCGAGCTGTACCTGGGCTGGCCGGAGAAACTCTTCGTGCGCCTGAACGGCATACTGCCGGGCGTGGTCGACCGCGCCCTGCGCAAGCAACTGCCGCTGATCCGTCGCTACAGCGACGCCAACGCCCGTGGGCCGGCCGACCAGGGCCGCCGCGGCGAAATCGATGCTTTACTCAAGGCGATCAAGGACAAGCAGGACTGAGCATGCGGCTACTGCTGGTGGAGGACGACAGCGCCCTGGGCGAAGGGGTACGCACCGGGCTGCGCCAGGAGGGCTACACCATCGACTGGCTCAAGGACGGCGCCAGCGCGCTGCACGCATTGCAGCACGAGGCATTCGACCTCGTGGTGCTCGACCTGGGCCTGCCGCGCCTGGACGGCGTCGAGGTGCTCAGGCGCCTGCGCGCCGGCGGCGCCAACCTGCCGGTGCTGATCCTCACCGCGCGCGACGCCACCGAGGACCGTATCGCCGGGCTGGACGCCGGCGCCGACGACTACCTGGTCAAGCCCTTCGACCTGGACGAACTCAAGGCCCGCCTGCGCGCCCTGCTGCGGCGCAGCGCCGGGCGCGCGCGGGTGCTGATCGAGCACGCCGGGGTGAGCCTCGACCCGGCCACCCAGCAGGTCAGCTACCGCGGCCAGCCGGTGGTGCTCACGCCCAAGGAATACCTGCTGCTGCACGAACTGCTGGCCCAGCCGGGCAAGGTCTTCACCCGCGAGCGCCTGACCCGGCTGCTCTACGGCTGGGACGAGGAAGCCGAGAGCAACACCCTGGAGGTGCACATCTACCACCTGCGCAAGAAGCTCTCCGGCGAGCTCATCCGCACCGTGCGCGGCATCGGCTACCTGGTGGAAGGCCAGGCATGAACTCGCTGCGCCAGCGCACCCTGCTGCGGGTGACGGCCCTGCTGCTGATCGGCACCGCCCTGCTGACGCTGTACAACTACCACGACAGCAGTCACGAGATCGCCGAGGTCTACGACGCCCACCTGGCGCAGAATGCCCGCCTGCTGCAGGGGGTGATGAGCATGCCGCTGGACGAGCCCGGGCGGCGCAACCTCTACGCCGCCTTCGACGAGGCGCTGAGCCAGGTCGGCAAGCACCGCGTCGGCCACCCCTACGAGAACAAGCTGGCCTTCCAGGTCTGGCGCGAGGACGGCCAGATCCTGGTGCACACGCCCAGCGCGCCCACCTTCAGCGCGCCGCTGCGCACGCCGGGGTTCGCCAACTACGAGGTGGAGGGCCGGCACTGGCGCGGCTTCCTGCTGCCGGTGCCGGCGCAGAAGCTGCTGATCTGGGTGGGCGAGCGCGACGACGTGCGCGAGGACCTGGTGGGGCGCATCGTCCGCCACACCCTGCTGCCCTTCATGCTCGGCAGCCTGGCCCTGGTGCTGCTGGTCTGGCTGGCCATCGGCTGGGGCCTGCAGCCGCTGCAGAACATGGCGAAGGTGATCCGCGCCCGCCACGCCGATTCCCTGGAACCGCTGCAGCTGGTGCCGCTGCCCAGGGAACTGGAGCCCATGCAGGCCGCGCTCAACCGCCTGCTCGGCCAGCTCGAGGCGCTGCTGCGCCGCGAGCACCGCTTCATCGCCGATGCCGCCCACGAGATGCGCACGCCCCTGGCGGTGCTCCGCCTGCACGCACAGAATGCCCTGCAGGCGCGCAACGAGGCCGAGCGCCGCGAGGCCCTGGACTTCCTCATCGGCGGCGTCGACCGCCTCAGCCGGGTGGTCAACCAGTTGCTGACCCTGGCCCGCGTCGAGCCGCAGCTGGCCCAGCGCCAGTTCGCCCCGGTGGACCTGGCCGCGGTGGTCACCGACACCCTTGCCGAACTCACCCCCTGGATGCTCCGCCAGGGCCTGGAGCCGGTGCTGGAGATCGAGCCCGGCGACTACCGCCTGAACAGCGACGCCGGCGCCATCGGCATCGCCCTGCAGAACCTGGTGACCAACGCGGTGAACTTCTCCCCACCCGGCGCGCTGGTGCGCATCGGCCTGCGCGCGGAGGGCGCGCACTTCGAGCTGAGCGTCGAGGACCAGGGCCCGGGCATCGCCGAGGCCCACCTGGAGCGCGCCTTCCAGCGCTTCTACAGCGAAGGCAATGAGGGCGGCGCGGGCCTTGGGCTGTCCATCGTGGCCATGATCATGCAGCGCCTGGGTGGCAGCGTGCAGTTGGCCAACCGCACCGAGGGCGGCCTGCGCGCCCGCCTGCGCCTGCCACGGGGCCCGTGAGCGGCGCCCACGGCCGTTGCCCGGCTGCCTCAGTGCTGGCTGGCGCCGCGGCTGGACAGCCAGTTCAGCGGCACGGCCGGGCGCGTCAGGGCCTCGATGAAACCATGGCCCCAGTAGCGGATGTGGTTGGCCTCCAGCACCGAGTACATCTCCTGGTGGCGCGCCTGGCGTTCCTCCAGCGGCATCTCCAGGGCACGCTCGATGGCGTCGGCCAGGGCGTCGCGGTCATGGGGGTTGACGATGAGCGCGCCGCCCAGCTCGGCGGCGGCGCCGGCGAACTGCGAGAGGATCAGCACGCCCGGGTCGGCCGGGTCTTGCGCGGCGACGAACTCCTTGGCCACCAGGTTCATGCCGTCGCGCAGCGGCGTGACCAGGCCGATGCGCGCGCGGCGCATGACCAGGGCGATGTCCTCGCGCCCCAGGTTGCGGCTGACGAAGCGCAGCGGCACCCAGGACACCGCAGCGAAGCGCCCGTTGATGTGGCCCACGCGGGCGCTCACCGCGGCGTCGATCTCGGCGTACTCGGGAATCTCCTGGCGGCTGCCGGGGGCGATCTGCAGGCAGGTCACCCGGCCCTGCCGCTCGGGGTACTTCTCCAGGAAGCGCTCGTAGGCGTCCAGGCGGTTGGTGATGCCCTTGGAGTAGTCCAGGCGGTCCACCCCGACCATCAGCGCGCGGCCCACCAGGCTCTCCTCCAGCTTGGCCGCCAGCGGGCCGTGCTCGGCCTCCTCGGCCAGGCGGCGGAAGCCTTCCACGTCCACCCCCACCGGGAACACGCCGACGCGGAAGTGCTGGTGGCCCAGGCTGAAGCGCCGCGAGTCGGGGGTGGCCGCGCCCACCACGCGGGTCAGGTAGCGGGCGAAGTTGTCGGCGTCATTCTCGGTCTGGAAGCCGATCAGGTTGTACTCGGTGAGCGCTCGCACCAGCTCCTCGTGGTGCGGCAGCGCGGTGAGCAGGTCCGGCGGCGGCATCGGGATGTGCAGGAAGAAGCCGATGCGGTTGCGGTGGCCACGCTCGCGCAGCGCCACGGCCAGGGGGATCAGGTGGTAGTCGTGGACCCAGAGCACGTCGTCCGGCTGCAGCAGCGGGCTCAGGCGTTCGGCGAAGAACTCGTTGACGCGCAGGTAGCCGCCGAAGTCGGCCTCGGTGAACTCGGCCAGGTCCACCCGGTAATGCAGGATCGGCCAGAGCACGCGGTTGGCGAAGCCGTTGTAGTACTCCTGGAAGTCCTGCGGCGGCAGGTCGGTGATCATGTAGGTGATGTTGCCGTTCTTCAGGGTGACCGGCTCCGCGGGGTTCTCCGCCACCTGGCCGCTCCAGCCGAACCACAGGCCCTCGCGCTCGCGCAGGGTGGCTTCCACCGCCACCGCCAGGCCGCCCGGCGCGGGCCGGCCCTCGGCATCGGGCATGCCCACCCGGTTGGAAATCACTACAAGCCGCGACATAGGCCCTCCTCCCAGCTCATGGACAGACGCATGGCGGTGTTGATCAACCCGGCCATGGAGTACGTCTGCGGAATGTTGCCCCACATCTCGCCGGTGTGCGGATGCAGGTCCTCGGACAGCAGGCCGAAGCTGTTGCGCGCGGCCAGCAGCTCGGCGTACAGCGCGCGGGCCTGGTCGCGCCGGCCGATGGCGGCCAGGGCGTCCAGGTACCAGAACTTGACCACCAGGAAGGCGGTCTCCGGCACCCCGAAGTCGTCGGGGGCGGCATAGCGCAGCAGGTGGCCATTGACGTTCAGCTCGCGGCCGATGCAGTCGACGGTGGCGACGAAGCGCGGGTCGTCGGCCTCGATCAGGCCCAGCTCGTGCATCAGCAGCACGCTGGCGTCCAGGTCGTCGACGCCGAAGCTGCCGGTGAAGGACTGCCGGCGCTCGCTCCAGGCCTCGCGCAGGATGCCCTCGCGCAGGCGCGCGGCCTCCTTGCGCCAGCGCGCCGCCGAGTCGCCATGGCCCAGGCGCGCGGCGATGCGCGCCACGCGGTCGCAGGCGGCCCAGCAGAGCATCGCCGAATGGGTATGCACGCGCTGCCGGCCACGGTATTCCCAGATGCCCGCGTCGGGCACGAAGGCGCAGCGCGCGGCGCGCTCGGCCAGGCTTTCCAGCAGGCGCAGCATGCCCTCGTCGCCGGGGTGCGGCAGGCGCTGGTCGACGAAGCTCTGCAGCACCGCCAGCACCACCGAGCCGAACACGTCGTGCTGCACCTGCTCCACCGCCTGGTTGCCGACGCGCACCGGGGCGTGGCCGAGGAAGCCGGCCAGGTCCGGCTCGATGCGCTCGGTCAGGTCCATGGCCGGAACCACCCCGTACAGCGGCCGCAGCTCGGCGCCCTCCACCGCCACCGTGGTGATGAAGTCGACGTAGCGCTCCATGGTCTTGGTGGCGCCCAGGCGGTTCAGCGCCAGCACCACAAAGTAGGCGTCGCGCAGCCAGCAGTAGCGGTAGTCCCAGTTGCGCTGGGTGCCCGGCGCCTCGGGCACCGAGGTGGTCACCGCGGCGATGATCGCCCCGGTCTCCTCGAAGCTGCACAGCTTCAGGGTGATGGCCGCGCGGATCACCACGTCCTGCCATTCGAAGGGGATGGCCAGCGAGCGCACCCACTCGTACCAGCCGGCGCGGGTGCGTTCGAGGAAGCTTCTGACCACCTGCTCGGGGGACTCGTCCAGCGGCTCGTCGACGCCCATCACCAGGCTCACCGGGTGCTTGAGGGCGAAGGGCGTTTCCTGCATGACGTAGGACAGCGGCGCATCCGTGGTCAGGCGCAGCGCCTGGTCGCCACCCAGGTAGCGGATGTGGCTGGAGCCGGCCACCGCCTCGCAGGGCTTGCCGTAGTGGTGCGTCGGGCGCATGCGCAGGGTCACCCGCGGCAGCCCCTGTATCGGCTCCACCAGCCGGCACAGCTGCGCCGGGCGGAAATAGCGGCCGTACTGCGGGAAGCGCGGGGCGAAGTCGGTGATGCGCACGGCGTTGCCGGCGGCGTCGGTGAGGGTGGTGCGGATGATCGCGGTGTTCGGCTGGTACTCCGCATGGCTGCTGACCATGCCGTCGAGCAGCACGTCGCAGAAGCCCTTCTCCTCCTCGCCGGCCAGCAGCCGGGAGAAGGCCGGGTCGCCATCGAAGTTCGGGTAGCACCACCACACCAGGCGCCCCTGCCGGTTCACCAGGGCGGCGACGCGGCAGTTGCCGATCAGCCCCAGGTCCAGCGCGCCGTTGTGCTTGCCGCTCATGCCTGTGTCCTCCTCGTGGCCTGTATGAGTGTCTCGCGTACCGTTCGCGGATGGTCAAAGACGGCCCGGGCGCCGGGGGCCGGGCGCCCGACCGAAAGGCCCAGCCCACCCAGCTGCGGCATCAGCGCCAGGGCCGGCTCGTCGGTATGGTCGTCGCCGATGAACAGCGGCCGGCGCCCGGCGAAGGGCGGCGCGCCGAGAAAGCGACGGATGGCCTGGGCCTTGTCGCTGGCATGGGCCAGCACCTCGAACACCATCTTCCCCGGCAGCAGCCGCAGCCCGGCGCCGTCGGGGCCGCGCAGCAGCCGGTCGAGGGCGGCCCGCAGGGCCGGGCCGGCCTCGGGCACGGCGCGGTAATGCAGGGCCAGGCTGCTGCCCTTGTCCTCGGCCAGCACGCCGGGGTGCCGCCGGGCCAGGGCCAGCAGGCGTTCGCGCTGCGCCGCGCCGAGTTGGGCCGCCGGCAATTGCCGCATGGGCTGCCCGCCGGCCAGGCGCCACTGCGCGCCGTGGCCGCCGCTGGCCGGCAGGCGCAGGGGGGCGAACAGGTCGTCGAGCTGCGCCAGCGGGCGTCCGCTGACCAGCGCCAGGGCACCGTCAAGCCGGCGGTGCAGGCTTTGCAGGGCGGTGCGCAGGTCGTCGGGGACGCGCACCGCGTCGGGGCTCTCGACGATATCCAGGAGGGTACCGTCGACATCGAGAAAGAGCGCGCAACGGGCTTCGCGCTCGCTCAACCAGTCATCGAGCAGGGCCCTGGCCGAGGCATCACCGCAAGCAGCAATGGCCGCGTCGGCCAGACCGGGATCGATCGGGCGGGACATGGGCCGATCTCCACGTTTCGGGCCGCCCGCGAACAACCGGTGCGGACGGCGAAGCGAATGAGAATCCAAAAGACTAACACGGGGAAATGCAGCGCGCGGCCGTGCCGCCGGCCGCATCCTCCCGCTCTGGGACGGACCTTCCCGGCCCCATGCAAGTTCAGCAAGGTCCATGCCTTGGCGCCGTCGCCGCCCCTCCCCGGCTACCGATCGCGCCGCCACGACGCCCACCCCATGGGGGCTGCTGCCGTTCGTCGAATCCCCGCGCAAAGCAGGCCGCCGCTTCCCGGCCAGGGCGCGG
>NZ_QGSL01000107.1:1781589-1785311 GCF_003176655.1 Pseudomonas sp. RW407
GCCGCGCAGCAGATCCAGGGCATGATCGAGGAACTGCAGGTCGGTGCCCGCGAGGCGGTGACCACCATGGGCGAAAGCCAGCGCTACAGCCTGGAGAGCGTGGAGATCGCCAACCGCGCCGGCCAGCGCCTGGCCAGCGTCACCGGGCGCATCAGCGAGATCGATGCGATGAACCAGTCGGTGGCCACCGCCACCGAGGAGCAGACCGCGGTGGTGGACTCGCTGAACATGGACATCACCGAGATCAACACCCTGAACCAGGAAGGCGTGGAGAACCTCAAGGCCACCCTGCGCGCCTGCGCCGACCTGGAAAACCAGGCCGGGCGCCTGCGGCAGTTGGTGGATAGTTTCCGCATCTAATGAAAAGGCGCCTTCGGGCGCCTTTTTCATACACGGCGTCTGCCTATGCGTAGGGCGTATAACCGTTCGCGGTTATACGCCGATGGTGGTGCCACCGGGGCGCCCGGCGTGGCCGGTGGGTCCAATCGCGGACGAAGTCCGCTCCTACGTCCGTGCCTTCCTGGAACCGTAGGAGCGGACTCTGTCCGCGAATCGCGCGCAGGGCGCGCTCCTACAGGTAGGGCGAGAGGCGGGGCGCCGCGGTTCAGGTTCGTAGGGGAATGACCGTTCGCGGTTATCCGCCGCCGGCCGGAACACCGGCGCCCTACCTACCGCCGCTTGCCGCCCAGCAGCGAGCCCATCAGCCCGCGCACCAGCTCGCGGCCGATCTGGTTGGCGGCCTGGCGCACCACGGTCTTCATGGTCTGGCTGGCCAGGTTGCCGAGGATTTCCCCGGCCATGCTGCCCAGGCTGCTGCCGGCGTCGGCCTTGGTTTCGCTGGGCGCCATCTTGTCGTCGGTGCGGCCGGTCAGGCGCTCGTAGGCCGATTCGCGGTCGATCGGCTTGTCGTAGCGACCGGCCAGCGGCGAGCTGCGGATGATCGCGGCGCGCTCGGCTTCGCCCAGCGGGCCGATGCGCGACTGCGGCGGGGCGATGGCCACGCGCTGGACCATGGACGGCGTGCCCTTCTCTTCCAGGGTGCCCACCAGCGCCTCGCCGATGCCCAGCTCGGTGAGCACCTGCAGGGTGTCGAACGCCGGGTTCGGGCGGAAGCCGTCGGCCACCGCGCGCAGGGATTTCTGCTCCTTGGCGGTGAAGGCGCGCAGGCCGTGCTGGATGCGCAGGCCGAGCTGGGCCAGGACGTCGTCCGGCAGGTCGCTGGGCGACTGGGTGACGAAGTACACGCCCACGCCCTTGGAACGGATCAGCCGCACCACCTGCTCCAGGCGGTCGTGCAGGGCCTTGGGCGTGCCGTTGAACAGCAGGTGCGCCTCGTCGAAGAACAGCGCCAGCACCGGCTTGTCGGCGTCGCCGCGCTCGGGCAGTTGCTCGAACAGCTCCGACAGCAGCCAGAGCAGGAAGGTGGCGTAGACCTTGGGCGCCTCGTGCACCAGCTTGCTGGCGTCGAGCAGGTGGATGCGCCCGCGGCCATCGGGGTCCGGGCGCAGGATGTCCTCCAGTTGCAGCGCCGGCTCGCCGAAGAAGGCCTCGGCGCCCTGCTGCTCGAGGGTCGCCAGGCGCCGCAGCAGGGCCTGGGAGGAAGCGCCGGTGAACAGGGCGCGGTCCTCGCCGAGCACTTCCGGGTGGTCCTTGAGGTAGTTGAGCAGGGCCTTCAGGTCCTTCAGGTCGAGCAGCAGCAGGCCCTGCTGGTCGGCCACCTTGAAGGCGGCGAAGAGCGCGGCCTGCTGGCTGTCGGTCAGCTCCAGCAGGTTGCCCAGCAGCAGCGGGCCCATCTCGCTGAGGGTGGTGCGCAGCGGGTGGCCGGTCTTGCCGGCGACGTCCCACAGGCTCACCGGGTAGGCCTTGGCCTGGTAGCCCAGCCAGGGCATCGAGGCGATGCGCTCGGCCACCTTGCCCTGGGGGTTGCCCGCCGCGCCCAGGCCGCAGAGGTCGCCCTTGATGTCGGCGGCGAAGACCGCGACGCCGGCATCGCTGAAGCTCTCGGCCAGGTGCTGCAGGGTCACCGTCTTGCCGGTGCCGGTGGCGCCGGCGATCAGGCCGTGGCGGTTGGCCAGCTTCCACGGCTGGCTGACGGGCTGGCCATCGGCGCCGGCGCCGGCGCCGATGATGAGTTGGTTGCTCGCTGACATCCTTGCTCCCCTGGTGGACGGAAGGTCACCCGGCAAGACTGGCGCGTCGCGCGGCGAAGCGCAACGCCGCCGTGGCGCTTTTCAGCCCAGGGCCTCGTCGACGCGGAAGACGTGCTTGAGGTAGCGGCCGAAATTCTCGTCGTTGCACTGCATCTTGCCCGGGGTGTCGGAGATCTTCGCCACCGGCTGGCCGTTGCAGGCGGTCATCTTCAGCACGATGTTCATCGGCTCGACGCCGGGGATGTCGCAGGTGAACTGGGTGCCGATGCCGAAGCTGACGTCGATCCGTCCGCGCAGCGAGCGGTAGATGTGCAGCGCCCGCGGCAGGTCGAGGCCGTCGGAGAACACTAGGGTCTTGCTGCGCGGGTCGATGCCCAGCTGCTCGTAGTGGGCGATGGCCTTCTCCGCCCATACCAGCGGGTCGCCGGAGTCGTGGCGCAGGCCGTCGAAGAGCTTGGCGAAGTACAGGTCGAAGTCGCGCAGGAAGGCGTCCATGGTGATCACGTCGGTCAGCGCGATGCCCAGCTGGCCGCGGTATTCGCGGACCCAGGCGTCCAGCGCGGCGGCCTGGCTGTCGATCAGCCGCGGGCCGAGCTGCTGGTGGGCCATCAGCCACTCGTGGGCCATGGTGCCCAGCGGCTTGAGGTCGAGCTTGCGCGCCAGGTGCACGTTGCTGGTGCCGACGAAGCGGCCCGGGAAGCTCGCCTTCAGCTCGCGCACCACGCATTCCTGCACGGCATAGGAGAAGCGCCGGCGGGTGCCGAAGTCGGCCATCTTGAAGCCGGCCAGTTCCTCGGCGCTGGCCTCGCGGCGCAGCCAGTCGAGCTTGTCGCGCAGGCGCTCGCGCACCAGGTCCAGGGTCACCTGTGGATAACGCTGCAGATTGCGTGCCTCGCTGATGCTGGCCAGCACCGGCACCTCGAAGAGGATCACGTGCAGCCAGGGGCCTTTCAGGCGCAGGAAGAACGCGTCGTTCTCGATGCCGGTCTGCACGTAGCGCATGTTGAAGCGGAACAGGCCAAGGAAGCGGATGAAGTCCGGCGTGAAGAAGGGAATGCGCTCGAGGAAGGCCAGTTGCTCGCTGCTGAAGCTCAGCCCGGCCAGCGCCTCGATGCGCTCGCGGATGCGCGCCAGGTACGGGCGCAGGTCCTCGCGGTTGCGGCAACGGAACTCCCACTCCACCTCGGCGTTGGGGTAGTTGTGCAGCACCGCCTGCATCATGCTCAGCTTGTAGAAGTCGGTATCCAGCAGGTTCTGCACGCCGAAGGGGGTGAATGCGGACTCAGCCATGCTCGCCTCTCGCCTGTCGTCAGCCTGCAGTCTAACGGCATGCATTCGCCGCGCGCAGAAAAAACCCTGATTAGGGGGATGTGGTTCGTTTGGGGCGTAGCCTGCTGGAACCCGGCACCTAAAGCTCTCGGGAAATCCGTAGGGCGCATAACGCCTACGGCGTTATCCGCCGAATCGCGGACAGAGTCCGCTCCTACGACCGTGCCACCGGATGGTTCCGCGTGGCAGAGGCAATTGACCGTAGGGCGAATAGCCGTTCGCGGTTATCCGCCGTTGGCCGTG
>NZ_QGSL01000107.1:1785321-1789490 GCF_003176655.1 Pseudomonas sp. RW407
CGAGCACGCTGGCCCAGACGATGGCGCCTAGGCCGTTGAGCAGCAGGTAGCGGCCCGGCGGATAGCCGGACAGGCCGATGGCCACCGGCATCACCGTGCGCAGGCCGTAGACGAAGCGGAAGCTCAGCACCCACAGGTCCGGGCGCCGCCGCACGTGCTCCAGGGCGCGGTCGCCGAGCTTCTGCCAGCGCGGCTTGCGCGCCAGCAGCTTGCGCCCGTGGCGGCGGCCGAGGAAGTACCAGAGCTGGTCGCCCGCGTAGCTGCCGAGGAAGGCCACGGCGATCACGTATTCGAGCTGCATGTAGCCACGGAAGGCAAGGAAACCGGCCAGCACCAGAATCGTCTCGCCCTCGAAGAAGGTGCCGAGGAACAGGGCCAGATAGCCGAAATCCTGCAGGAATTGTTGGAGCATTATCGAGGCAACGCAGCGAAATGAACGCGCAGCCTAACCCGGTTGTCGTCCGGGGGGAAGGCACCTGCTGGCGGCTTGCTGGCCTTTGCATGGCCCAGGCCGCCTACTTTGGTCGTATGCTGCGGCTTCGGGCCCCTGCGACCGGTTGCCGCGACCCCGGGTCACTGTTACCCCTTGTTACCAATCGGTCATAATCACGGACTATAACTGTCACACTGTGCCTGCTGCCCGGGCCCTGGAGTACGCCGTGAGCTTCATTTCCGCCGAACGCGCCTTCCCCTTCACCCGCCTGCGCCGTAACCGCCGCGACGAGTTTTCCCGTCGCCTGGTGCGCGAGAACGTGCTGAGCGTCGACGACCTCATCCTTCCGGTGTTCGTCCTCGACGGCAAGAACCAGCGCGAGGCCATCGCCTCGATGCCGGGCGTCGAGCGCCTGTCCATCGACCTGCTGCTGCAGGAAGCCGAGCAACTGGTGGAGCTGGGCATCCCGGCGCTGGCGCTGTTCCCGGTCACCCCGCTGGAGAAGAAGTCCCTCGACGGCGCCGAGGCGTACAACCCCGAGGGCATCGCCCAGCGCGCTACCCGCGCCCTGCGCGAGCGCTTCCCGGAACTGGGCATCATCACCGACGTGGCCCTGGACCCGTTCACCAGCCATGGCCAGGACGGCATCCTCGACGAGAACGGCTACGTGATGAACGACGAGTCGGTGGACGTGCTGGTCAGGCAGGCGCTGTCCCACGCCGAGGCCGGCGCCCAGGTGGTGGCCCCCTCGGACATGATGGACGGCCGCGTCGGCGCCATCCGCGAGGCGCTGGAATCCACCGGGCACACCAACGTGCGCATCATGGCCTACTCGGCCAAGTACGCCAGCGCCTACTACGGCCCGTTCCGCGACGCGGTCGGCTCCGCCGCCAACCTCGGCAAGGGCAGCAAGGCCACCTACCAGATGGACCCGGGCAACAGCGACGAGGCGCTGCACGAGATCGCCGCCGACCTCGCCGAAGGCGCCGACATGATCATGGTCAAGCCGGGCATGCCCTACCTGGACATCGTCCGCCGGGCCAAGGACGAATTCCGCGCGCCGACCTTCGTCTACCAGGTCAGCGGCGAATACGCGATGCACATGGCGGCCATCGAGAATGGCTGGCTCAGCGAGGCGGTGATTCTCGAATCGCTGCTGGCCTTCAAGCGCGCCGGCGCTGATGGCATCCTGACCTACTTCGCCAAACGTGCGGCAGAACAACTGAAAAGGGGGCGCTGACGCCCCCGCGACGAGACTTGCGATGAATACCGAAGGCCAGAACGCAACCGATCTGATCGAAACCGAAGTGACCGTCACCGAAACCCTGGTGCTGCCCGAGGCGGCCGAAACCGTCGTGGAGGTTCCCGCCGCGCCGGCGGTGAACGTCGACGACAGTGCCCTCTACATTCATCGCGAGCTGTCGCAGCTGCAGTTCAACATCCGCGTGCTGGAGCAGGCGCTGGACGAGTCCTACCCGCTGCTCGAGCGCCTGAAGTTCCTGCTGATCTTCTCCAGCAACCTCGACGAGTTCTTCGAGATCCGCGTCGCCGGGCTGAAGAAGCAGATCACCTTCGCCCGCGAGCAGGCCGGCGCCGACGGCCTGCTGCCGCACCAGGCCCTGGCGCGGATCAGCGAGCAGGTGCACGAGCAGGTCGGTCGGCAGTACGCCATCCTCAACGACATCCTGCTGCCGGAGCTGGCCAAGCACGGCGTGCGCTTCATCCGCCGGCGCTACTGGACGCCGAAGATCAAGGCCTGGGTGCGGCGCTTCTTCCGCGACGAGATCGCCCCGATCATCACCCCCATCGGCCTCGACCCGACCCACCCGTTCCCGTTGCTGGTGAACAAGAGCCTGAACTTCGTGGTGGAGCTCGAGGGGATGGACGCCTTCGGCCGCGACTCCGGCCTTGCGATCATCCCGGCGCCGCGCTCGCTGCCGCGGATCATCCGCCTGCCCGAGGACGTGGCCGGGGAGGGCGACAACTACGTGTTCCTCTCCTCGATGATCCATGCCCACGCCGACGACCTGTTCTCCGGCATGAAGGTCAAGGGCTGCTACCAGTTCCGCCTGACGCGTAACGCCGACCTCTCGGTGGACGCCGAGGACGTCGAGGACCTGGCCCGCGCACTGCGCGGCGAGCTGTTCTCGCGGCGCTATGGCGACGCCGTGCGCCTGGAAGTGGTGGACACCTGCCCGGCGAACCTGTCCAACTACCTGCTCAAGCAGTTCGGCCTGGCCGAGAGCGAGCTGTACAAGGTCAGCGGCCCGGTCAACCTGACCCGCCTGTTCAGCGTCACCGGCCTTGCCAGCCACCCGGAGCTGCAGTACCCGCCGTTCACCCCGACCATTCCGAAGCTGCTGCAGAAGAAGGAGAACATGTTCGGCGTGCTGGCCAAGCTGGACGTGCTGCTGATGCACCCCTTCGAGTCCTTCACCCCGGTGGTCGACCTGCTGCGCCAGGCCGCCAAGGACCCGAACGTGCTGGCCATCAAGCAGACCCTGTACCGCTCCGGGGCCAACTCGGAGATCGTCGACGCCCTGGTGGAAGCGGCGCGCAACGGCAAGGAGGTCACTGCGGTGATCGAGCTGCGCGCGCGCTTCGACGAGGAGTCCAACCTGCAGCTGGCCAGCCGCCTGCAGCAGGCCGGCGCGGTGGTGATCTACGGCGTGGTCGGCTTCAAGACCCACGCCAAGATGATGCTCATCCTCCGCCGCGAGGACGGCGAGCTGCGCCGCTACGCGCACCTGGGCACCGGCAACTACCACGCCGGCAACGCCCGCCTGTACACCGACTACAGCCTGCTCACCGCCGACGTGGCGCTGTGCGAGGACCTGCACAAGCTGTTCAACCAGCTGATCGGCATGGGCAAGACGCTGCGCATGAAGAAGCTGCTGCACGCGCCCTTCACGCTGAAGAAGAACCTGCTGGAGATGATCAACCGCGAGGCGGCCCAGGCCGCCGAGGGCAAGCCGGCGCACATCATGGCCAAGGTCAACTCGCTGACCGACCCGAAGGTCATCCGCGCGCTGTACAAGGCCAGCCAGGCGGGGGTGAAGGTCGACCTGGTGGTGCGCGGCATGTGCTGCCTGCGCCCGGGTGTGCCGGGGGTCTCGCACAACATCCACGTGCGCTCCATCATCGGCCGCTTCCTCGAGCACAGCCGCATCTACTACTTCCTCAACGGCGGCGACGAGAAGCTGTACCTCTCCAGCGCCGACTGGATGGAGCGCAACCTCGACATGCGCGTGGAGACCTGCTTCCCGGTGGAAGGCAAGAAGCTGGTGCAGCGGGTGAAGAAGGAGCTGGAGCTGTACCTGGCCGACAACACCCAGGCCTGGGTGCTGCAACCCGACGGCAGCTACCAGCGCCTGAACCCCACCGGCAACCAGAACCCGCGCAACGCCCAGGCCATGCTGCTGGAGCGGCTGTGCACGCCGGTGATCAACGGACGCTGAGCGGCTGCCGAAAGACGAAAGCCCCGCCGCGCGAGCGCCGGGGCTTTTTGCTGCGGGCATGTTTCTCGTAGGAGCGGACCTCATCCGCGAATCGCGCCAGGGGGCGGCTATCGCGGAGAAGCTCCGCTCCTACGGTCCAGGCTGGTATGGCTTCCTGTAGGAGCGGGCCCTGCCCGCGATTCGCGCGCAGGGCTGAGCTGGCCTAATGATCTTGGACACCTTCATCGGGCGCTATCATGGCGCCCAACTGGAGGCAAAAATAGTGCGAAAGTCCTATT
>NZ_QGSL01000107.1:1789500-1820928 GCF_003176655.1 Pseudomonas sp. RW407
CAAAGCTCCGGTGCTGCTGCATACACAGGACGCGGACACTATCGGCAGCAACTTCGACACTGCGACCACCAGCTTCGCCGCCGCCTTCGCCATCACCTCGCAAAGCGCCGGCGCCGACGCCCCGGCCTCCGCGGTGAGCTGGAGTTACGCGCTGAAACTGGATGTAGCCGAGGGCACTCAGTCAGGCCTGAACAGCACCGGACAGAAGATTTATCTGTACGAGCAGAATGGCCAGATCATCGGCAGTACCGCCAGCAGCGAAGGCGGGGTAAACGCCAGCAACACCATCTTCAGCCTGAAGGTGGATGGCAGCGGCAACGTCACCCTGACGCAATACGCCGAGATCGATCACGCACTGCCCGGCGCCACCGGCAACTATGCTGCGCAGCAGGCTTTCCTCGGCACCGGCCTGGTGAGCCTGGACGCTACCGCGACCATCACCGACTACGATGGTGACAAGGCCAGCTCCACGGCGTCCCTGGACCTGGGCAACAAGGTGGCCTTCGACGACGACGGCCCCTCCATCTGCATCGACCTCAGCGGCAGCAAGCCCGTCGTGCTGCTGACCCACGACGCGGACACCATAGGCTCCAACTTCGACACCGCGACCACCAGCTTCGCCGCGGCCTTCGCCATCACCTCGCAAAGCGCCGGCGCCGACGCCCCGGCCTCCGCGGTGAGCTGGAGTTACGCGCTGAAACTGGATGTAGCCGAGGGCACCCAGTCAGGCCTGAACAGCGCCGGACAGAAGATCTACCTGTACGAGCAGAATGGCCAGATCATCGGCAGTACCGCCAGCAGCGAAGGCGGCGTGAACGCCAGCAATACCATCTTCAGCCTGAAGGTCGACGGCAGTGGCCAGGTCACCCTGACGCAGTACGCCGAGATCGACCATCCGCTGCCGGGCGCCACCGGCAACTACGCGGCCCAGCAGGTCCCGCTGGCCACCGGGCTGGTGAGCCTGCAGGCCACCGCCAGCATCACCGACTACGATGGCGACAAGGCCAGCTCCACGGCGTCCCTCGACCTGGGCAACAAGGTCGCGTTCGCCGACGACGGCCCGTCCATCAGCGTCGGCCTGGGTGGCCAGGCGGTGGTGGTGCAGACCCAGGATGCCGACACCATTGGTGCGAACTTCGACACCGCCAGCGGCGACTTCACCGGCGCCTTCGTCATCACCTCGCAGAGTGCCGGCGCCGACGCCCCGGCCTCCGCGGTGAGCTGGAGCTACAGCCTCAAGCTGCTGGCCGGGCAGGGCGCCGACAGCGGGTTGAGCAGCGGCAACGCGACCATCCACCTGTACGACGTCGGCGGCAAGATCGTCGGCAGCACCGCCACCAGCCTGCAGGGCATGACCGCGGCCAACACCGTGTTCGACCTGCGCCTGGACGGCAACAGTGGCAAGGTGATCCTCACCCAGTACTCGGCCATCCAGCACGACGGGCCGGGGGCTTCCGGCAACTACGACAGCCAGGTGGCCTGGCTGAAGACCGGGCTGGTCGGCCTGGAAGGCACCGCCAGCATCACCGACTACGATGGCGACAAGGCCAGCAGCAGCCAGACTCTCGACCTGGGCAACAAGATCGGCTTCGCCGACGACGGCCCCACCGCGGTGGACGACCACCCGCCGTGCCTGCTGGTGCAGCCGCCGCCGGCGGTCAACCTGACCCTGGTGCTCGACGTCTCCGGCAGCATGCAGGGCAGCAAGCTGGCGCAGGCCAAGGCCGCGCTGATCAACATGCTGCACGAGTACGCCTCCATGGGCCTGCTGGTCCAGGTCTCGCTGATCAGCTTCGCCTCCTCGGCCAGCGCCGCCACCCACTACAGCTTCGACGACGCCGGCGACAGCGGCTACACCAGCCTGGTGAACGCCATCAACAGCCTGCAGGCCGGCGGCAACACCAACTACCAGGCCGCCCTGGAGCGCGCCCAGACCAGCATCAGCGCCGACCTGAACGCGCCGGGGGCCGACCCCTCGGCCATCAACCGGGTGTACTTCATCTCCGACGGCGAGCCCACCACGGGTAGCACCAACACCGCGCTGGACAACTGGCAGAACTTCCTCGCCGCGCACAACGGCACCAGCAACAACGTCGAGGCCTTCGCCGTCGGCGTCGGCACCTCCATCACCGACCAGGACCTGGTGCGGGTGGACAGCCATGGCACGCCGGTCATCGTCACCGACCCCGGCGACCTCGGCGCCACCCTGGTCAACCTCAGCCACCTCGACGCGGTCAGCGGCAACCTGCTGGCCAACGACCTGCCGGCCAGCGCCGACGGCACCGTGCGCATCACCCAGGTGAGCATCGGTGGCGAGACCTTCGCGGTGGACGCCAACGGCAACCTCACCAACCTCGACCCCAATGCCAGCCACGCCACCGGCAGCTACAACGCCAGCAGCGGCCTGCTGACCATCAGCACCGACAGCGGCACCCTGACGCTGTACCTGAAGGACGGCGGCGGCCACCACATGGGCGACTACACCTATGCGGTCAAGGCCGGGGTGAGCTTCCCGGAAAGCGGGCAGATCAGCGAGTCGTTCCAGTACACCATCGTCGATGGCGACGGCGACACCGCCACGGCCAACCTCGACATCTGCCTGAAATACGGCGCGCCCATCCTGGTGGTGGGCAGCAACGCCAGCGACGTCGACGGCTCCAGCGCCACCCACACCGTGCCCAGCCCGCTCGGGCCGGACCATGGCACCATCGCCGGCAGCTTCGGCAACGACGTGCTGATCGGCGACGTGGGCGGGGTGAGCACCACCACGGTGCCGGGCAAGAACTACAACATCGCGCTGATCATCGATACCTCCGGCAGCATGGCCGATGCCTCGGGGACCGCCGGGCTCAGCCGCATGGCCCTGGCCAAGGCAGCGCTGATCAACCTGCTGAACCAGATCAAGGGGCACGACGGCACCATCAACCTGGCCCTGGTGTCCTTCGCCGACGGCTCGACCCTGACCCAGGTGCACGGCCTTAACAGCACCAACGTCGCCACCCTGATCGGCGCCATCAACAGCCTCGGCGCCGTGGGCGGGACCAACTACGAGGCGGCGCTGAAGTCCACCGTCGACTGGTTCAACGCCACCGTGGCCGGGGGCGCCAACGCGGCCCACGACTACATCAACCTGGCGTTCTTCCTCACCGACGGCAACCCGACCACCTACATCGGCGACAACAGCAACAGCGGCAACGTCACCAACTACCACGACATCAAGGACGCGCTGGACGTCGCCAACAGCATGCTCAACGGCGGCGGCGTGCTCAGCGGCAGCGACCATGTGTCGGTGAACGCCATCGGCATCGGCGACGGCATCAACAGCGGCATCCTGCAGTTCTTCGACAACACCAGCACCACGGGCACCGCCACCCTGCATTTCACCGGCAACACCCCGGACCTCACCGCCAACGTCGGCCAGCCGCAGGTCATCAACACCGCCGAACAGCTGCAGACCGCGTTGCAGGAAGGCTTCACCAACAGCTCGCCGCAGGCGGTGGGCCACGACCACCTGGTGGGCGGCGACGGCAACGACATCCTCTTCGGCGACGTGATCAACACCGACGCCCTGAGCTGGACCGGGCATGCCGCCGGCACCCACAACGGCGCCGGCTACCAGGGCCTGGTGGACTACCTGAGCGCCGCCAACGGCGGCGCCGCGCCGTCCCAGAGCCAGCTGACCAACTACATCGTCGCCCACGCCTACGAGCTCAACGTCGCCGGCGATACCCGCGGCGGCAACGACACCCTCGAAGGCGGCAAGGGCGACGACCTGCTGTTCGGCCAGGGCGGCAACGACACCCTGCTCGGCGGCGACGGCAACGACATCCTGTTCGGCGGCATGGGCGACGACACCCTCACCGGCGGCGCCGGCGCCGACCAGTTCGTCTGGCAGAAGGGCGAGACCGGGCATGACGTGATCAAGGACTTCAACATCGGCGAGGGCGACTCGCTGAACCTGGCCGACCTGCTGCAGGGCGAGCACGCCACCGCCGATTCGCTGGCGCAGTACCTGACCTTCTCGGTCAACGCCACCACCGCGACCACCACCATCTCGGTGAACCCCACGGGCGCGACGGGGGGCGCGACCACCCAGACCATCGACCTGGTCAACGTCGACCTGGTGGCGAAGTACGCCGGCCACAGCGGCGGCGCCATCGTCTCCAGCGGCGACACCCACACGGTGCTCAATGGCCTGCTGACCGACCACGCGGTGAAGGTGGACACCGTCTGACCGCGCCGCAAGGGCGCCCGCGACCGCCGCCCCAGGGCGGCGGTCGCGTATCCGCTGGGGGATGGCGGCGCATATCCGGGATGAATGATCGTCGCGCCCCGGCATTCGCTCGCCCTATGCTTGGCCGACTGCACCTCCCCAATCGAACAACAAGCAACGAGGTTTCCCATGCGTGAAGTGGTGATCGTCGACAGCGTCCGTACCGGCCTGGCCAAGTCCTTCCGCGGCAAGTTCAACATGACCCGGCCCGACGACATGGTGGCCCACTGCATCGACGCGCTGCTGGCGCGCAACGGGCTGGACCCGCTGCTGGTGGACGACTGCGTGGTCGGCGCCGGCTCCAACGAGGGCGCCCAGGGCCACAACATCGGCCGCAACGCCGCGGTGCTGTCGAAGCTGGGCATCCACGTCGCCGGCATGACCCTCAACCGCTACTGCTCCTCGGGCCTGCAGGCCATCGCCATCGCCGCCAACCAGGTGGCCTCCGGCTGCAGCGACATCCTGGTGGCCGGCGGCGTAGAGTCCATCACCCTGACGGCCAAGTCGCGCAACACCGACCACTTCGTCAACCCGCGCCTGGAAGCGGAATTCCCGGGGATCTACTACCCCATGGGGCAGACCGCCGAGATCGTCGCCCGCCGCTACAACGTCACCCGCGAGGAACAGGACCTCTACGCCCTGCAGAGCCAGCAGCGCACCGCCCGCGCCCAGGCCGAGGGCCTGTTCGACGACGAAATCGTGCCGATGAACGTGCGCTACGCCGTGGAAGACAAGGCCACCGGCGAGAAGAAGGTGGTCGAAGGCGTGGTCGACCGCGACGACTGCAACCGCCCGGACACCACCCTCGAAGGCCTGAACTCCCTGAAGCCGGTCTTCGCCGAGGACGGCTCGGTGACCGCCGGCAACGCCTCGCAGCTTTCCGACGGCGCCTCCATGACCCTGGTGATGAGCCTGGACAAGGCGCTGGAGCTGGGCCTAAAGCCCAGGGCCTTCTTCCGCGGCTTCACCGTGGCCGGCTGCGAGCCGGACGAGATGGGCATCGGCCCGGTGTTCTCGGTGCCCAAACTGCTCAAGGCCCGCGGCCTGCAGATCGACGACATCGACCTCTGGGAACTCAACGAAGCCTTCGCCTCGCAGTGCCTGTACGCACGCAACCGCCTGGGCATCGACAACGAGAAGTACAACGTCAACGGCGGCTCCATCTCCATCGGCCACCCCTTCGGCATGACCGGCTCGCGCCAGGTCGGCCACCTGGTGCGCGAACTGCAGCGGCGCAACCTGCGCTACGGCATCGTGACCATGTGCGTGGGCGGCGGCATGGGCGCCACCGGCCTGTTCGAAGCGGTCCGCTGAGCCTGGCGGCCGTCCCCACGCAGGAGGGCCGATAGCGAAGCCCCGGCAGCGATGCCGGGGCTTTTTTCGTTGGAGGGGCTTTCGTAGGAGCGAGTTTGCTCGCGAAGGGAGTTTCCCGGCGGCATCATCGCTCGGGATTGACTCCGCTCCCTCTCCCCAGCCCTCTCCCTGAAGGGAGAGGGGGCTTGTCCGTGCCGAGAGAAGATTTGGCGTCAGTCGGAAACTTCGCGGTAGCCGGCTAACGCCGAAATACCCGAGTACACCGAACGGTCCCCTCTCCCTTCAGGGAGAGGGTTAGGGAGAGGGGACGGCGTCAACGCTTGCACCGTAGCCGCCGGGAAACTCTGTTCCCGAGCAAACTCGCTCCTACGAAAAGAACCTGCCCCTGGAAGACCCCCAAAGAAAACCCCGGCACCTGGCCGGGGTTCATGACTCGCCTAAAAAACCGAACAACACCTACTGCGCCACCCGCGCATACAACCCGGCGGCCTGCTGCATCCGGCTGATGTACTGCATCACCTCGCGTTCCGCATCGAAGCGGGTGAAGAACGGCCCTTCCAGCGTGCCCTCGCGAGTCGAGAAGAAATACTGGCCATTGACCGCGCTGATCCGGTCGCTCCGATAGTGGGTGCCCGGCTCGCCGTCAGTCACTCTTTTACCGAACATGAAGACACCTCCCACACCTGCGGGTTAATGATTTCAGTGTAGCCAGGCCCTGCGGCGGCGTGGCGCAGGCGACGAATGGACGGCGGCGGGGGCCCTGGCGGCTATGCTCAATGGCCAGCGGCACGAGGCCGGTCGGCTATATATCTGTTTGGTTATAAGAAAATCAAAATATATTCTTTTTAATGAATTCCGGCCTTGTGCATAGTGAACCCACACGAACCAGGAGCCCAACCCATGAGTCTGCGTCTCGGCGACATCGCCCCCGACTTCGAACAGGAATCCAGCGAAGGCCGCATCCGTTTCCACGAGTGGCTTGGCGACAGCTGGGGCATTCTCTTCTCCCACCCGGCGGACTTCACCCCGGTGTGCACCACCGAGCTGGGCCTGACCGCCAAGCTCAAGGACGACTTCGCCAAGCGCGGCGTCAAGGTCATCGCGCTGTCGGTGGACCCGGTGGAGTCCCACGTGAAGTGGATCGACGACATCAACGAGACGCAGAACACCGTGGTCAACTTCCCCATCATCGCCGACGCCGACCGCAAGGTCTCCGAGCTGTACGACCTGATCCACCCGAACGCCAACGACACCCTGACCGTGCGTTCGCTGTTCGTCATCGACCCGAACAAGAAGGTGCGCCTGACCATCACCTACCCGGCCAGCACCGGGCGCAACTTCAACGAAATCCTGCGGGTGGTGGACTCGCTGCAACTGACCGACAACCACAAGGTCGCCACGCCCGGCAACTGGCAGGACGGCGACGAGGTGGTCATCGTGCCCTCGCTGAAGGACGAGGACGAAATCCGCCAGCGCTTCCCCAAAGGCTACCGCGCGGTCAAGCCGTACCTGCGCCTGACGCCGCAGCCCAACCGCTGATTTTCCCGCGGCTGCCCCGCGCGGCCGCACCTGTTCCAAACCACGAGTAGGGTATTCGGCCGGTTCGCCGGCCGCCTTTTTTTCTGTTCCCGCCCGGCCCCGCGCCGCGCTTTCTTTCCGCTCTGACTTGCCCGCCACACGGGGAGAAGACGTCAGCCACGCCGCCAAGGAGATCGACCATGGGTCCGTCCACCTGGCGCCGCAGCCTGACCGCCGCTCTCCTGGCGTGTCTGCCGCTCGGTGCCTTCACTTCCGCCGCTCACGCCGAAACCCCGAAGGAAGTCCGCCTGGACTACGCCTACTACGCGCCCACCAGCCTGGTGCTCAAGCACTTCGGCTGGCTGGAGCAGGTGCTCAAGCCCGAGGGCACCGAAGTGCGCTGGGTGTTCAGCCAGGGCAGCAACCGCTCGCTGGAATACCTCAACGCCGGCAGCACCGACTTCGCCTCCACCGCGGGGCTGGCCGCGGTACTCAGCCGCGCCAACGGCAGCCCGCTGAAGACCGTGTACATCGCCTCGCGCCCGGAATGGACCGCGCTGGTGGTGCCCAAGGACTCTCCGCTCAAGTCCCTGGCCGACCTCAAGGGCCGCAAGGTGGCCGCCACAAAGGGCACCGATCCCTACCTGTTCCTGCTGCGCAGCCTGCAGAGCGCCGGCCTGGGCAAGGGCGACGTGGAGATCGTCCACCTGCAGCACCCCGACGGCCGTACCGCGCTGGAACGCGGCCAGGTGGACGCCTGGGCCGGGCTCGACCCGCACATGGCGGCCAGCGAGCTGCAGGCCGGCTCGCGCCTGCTGTACCGCAACGTCGACTTCAACAGCTATGGCGTGCTCAGTGTCACCGAGCGCTTCGCCCGCGAGCAGCCGCAACTGATCAAGCAGGTCATCGGCGCCTACGAGCGGGCCCGCCACTGGGCCATCGAGCATCCGGAGGAGACCGCCAGGCTGCTGGCCGAAGAGGCCAGGCTGCCGATGGAGGTCGCCAGGCTGCAGCTCTCGCGCACCGACTTCAGCCAGCCGCTGCCCGGCGCCGAGCAGGTCGCCGCGCTCAAGGCCGCCGCGCCCATCCTGGTGGACGAGCAACTGGTACGCCCCGGCACCGACGTGGCCAAGGTGGTGGACCAGCTGATCGACCCGCAACTGGCCGGCGAGGTCATCGGCAAGCAACCGCTGGCCAGGGCGCAGTGAACCATGGGCGTGCCCAGCCAGCCCCTCGACCTTGGCCGTAGCCGCCGCCTGGTGCTGTCGTTGCGGCCGCGCCCGCTGCGCTGGCGGGCCTGGGTGCTGCCGCTGCTGCTGTGCGCCGCGCTGGAGATCGCGGTGCGCGCCGGCTGGCTGGCGGAAAACCAGATGCCGGCGCCCAGCAGCGTCGCCCTGACCCTCTGGCAACTGGCCCACGGCGAGCTGTGGCAGCACATCGGCGCCAGCCTCGCGCGGGTGGCCAGCGGCTTCGCCATCGGTTCCTTCGCGGCCCTGGTGATCGGCACCTGGGTCGGCCTCAGCCGCCGCGCCGAGGCCTACCTGGAGCCGAGCTTCCAGGCCCTGCGGGCCATCCCCAGCCTGGCCTGGGTGCCCTTGCTGCTGCTCTGGCTGGGCATCGACGAGACGCCCAAGGTGGTGCTGATCGCCCTCGGCGCCTTCTTCCCGGTGTACCTGGCGCTGGTCGCCGGGGTGCGCGGGGTGGACCGCAAGTGGGTGGAGCTGGGCCGGCTGTACCACCTGTCCAGCTTCGCCCTGGCGCGGCGCATCCTCTTGCCGGCGGCGCTGCCGAGCCTGTTCACCGGGCTGCGCGGCGCCCTCAGCCTGAGCTGGATGTTCCTCGTCGCCGCCGAGCTGATCGCCGCCACCCGCGGCCTGGGCTACCTGCTCAGCGACGGCCGCGAGACCTCGCGGCCGGACATCGTCATCGCCGCCATCCTGGTCCTGGCTGTGCTCGGCAAGCTCAGCGACGGCCTGCTCAAGGCCGTGGAGCGGCGCGCCCTGGCCTGGCGCGACAGCTTCGAAGACCTGGAGGAGAGGGCATGAGCGCGCTGCTGGAACTGAACAACATCCGCAAGAGCTTCAACGGCCTGCGCGTGCTCGACGACGTCAGCCTGGCGCTGGCGCCGGGGGAAGTGGTCAGCCTGCTGGGCCCCAGCGGCTGCGGCAAGAGCACCCTGCTGCGCATCGCCGCTGGCCTGGACGCCGATTTCGCTGGGCAGCTGCAGCGCAACCCGCTGCTGGGCTTCGGCCCGGACGGCGAGAGCGGCCGCGGCGGCGGCATCGGCGTGGTGTTCCAGGAGCCGCGCCTGCTGCCCTGGCTGACAGTGGCGCAGAACGTCGGTTTCGCCGACGGCTGGCTGGCCGACGATGCGCGTATCGCCCGGCTGCTGCACGACGTCGGCCTGGAAGGCAAGGGCGGCCTGCTGCCCAAGCAGCTCTCCGGCGGCATGGCCCAGCGCGCGGCCATTGCCCGCGGGCTCTACGGCCGGCCCCAGGTACTGCTGCTGGACGAGCCCTTCAGCGCGGTGGACGCCTTCACCCGCCTGCGCCTGCAGGACCTGATCCAGGACCTGGCGCTGGAATACGACATCAGCATCCTGCTGGTCACCCACGACCTCGACGAAGCCTTCTACCTGGGCGACCGCGTGCTGCTCCTGGGCGGCACCCCGAGCCGCCTGCGCCGCGAGTTCCCGGTCCCCCTGCAACGCCCCCGCGACCGCCGCGCGGTGGAGTTGGCCTACCTGCGGGGCGAGGCGCTGACCGAGTTGCAGCATTCCCACGTCATCTAGGGCTGCAGGCGGCAGGCTACAGGCTGCAGGCCAAAGCAGGAGCGGGCACCGCCTGCAGCCTGCCGCTTGTAGCCTGTAGCTATAAGCAAATGAATAAATAACATTTATTGGAATATAAAAACCCCTGTTAAGGTCTATGCATGTTGGTTAGCGAGCCGGCTTCAAGCCGGCTCTTTCAGTTATAAGGAAGCGTGCAATGTATGTGGTCACCCTCGCCGGCAGTCCCAGCCAGCGTTCCCGTTCCGCGGTCCTGCTGGACGTTGCCCGGCAGTGGCTGCACGAGCGTGGGGTGGAGGTGCGTTCCTACCAGGTGCGCGACTTCGCCGCCGAGGACCTGCTGCATGCCCGCTTCGACAGCCCCCAGGTGCTGGAGCTGCTGGAGCAGGTGGCGCGGGCCGACGGCCTGGTGATCGCCACCCCGGTGTACAAGGCTTCCATCGCCGGCGCCCTCAAGGTGCTGCTGGACCTGCTGCCCGAGCGCGCCCTGAGCCACAAGGTGGTGCTGCCCCTGGCCACCGGCGGCAGCAGCGCCCACATGCTCGCCGTGGACTACGCGCTCAAGCCGGTGCTGGCGGCGCTGAAGGCCCAGGAGATGCTGCACGGCGTGTTCGCCGAGGATTCGCAGATCGCCTACGCCACGGCCGATAGCCCGGCGCAGCTGGCGCCGGTGCTGGAACAGCGCCTGCTGGAATCCCTTGAACAGTTCCACGGCGCCCTGGCGCGGCGGCCCCGGCCGATCGATCCGAACCTGCTCAACGAGCGGCTGCTGAAGGCGCGCTGGAGTATTTGAGAGAGGCGGCTGCAGGCTGCAAGCGGCAAGCTGCAAGAAGAAGCGTGGAGCGCTACCGAGCCTCGAATAGGCAGGTGCGTGACTGCCAGACGACAAGAAACCAGGTCCTCAGCATCCCGCCAACGGGAGCGCAGGTCCGGCGAGCACACGACGACGAAGGAGCAAGCAATGCGCAACCTCACTTTGCGTGGTGGACTGGCGGCCCTGCTGATCGCGGCCCTGGCCCACGGCGCCCAAGCCGAAGAACAACCCGGTACCCTGCGTATCGGCTACCAGAAGTACGGCACCCTGGTGCTGCTCAAGGCCCGCGGCACGCTGGAGAAGCGCCTGGCCGAGCAGGGCATCAAGGTGCAGTGGACCGAGTTCCCCGGCGGCCCGCAGCTGCTGGAAGGGCTGAACGTCGGCAGCATCGACTTCGGCGTGACCGGCGAGACGCCGCCGGTGTTCGCCCAGGCCGCCGGCGCCGACCTGGTGTACGTGGCCAACGAGCCGCCGGCGCCTACCAGCGAGGCGATCCTGCTGCCCAAGGATTCCCCCATCAAGTCCGTGGCCGAGCTCAAGGGCAGGAAGGTCGCCCTGAACAAGGGTTCCAACGTGCACTACCTGCTGGTGCGCGCCCTGGAAGAGAACGGCCTGAAATACAGCGACATCCAGCCGGTGTACCTGCCCCCGGCCGACGCCCGTGCCGCCTTCGAGCGTGGTGCCGTCGACGCCTGGGTGATCTGGGACCCGTACCAGGCCGCCGCCGAGAAGCAGCTGCACGCCCGCACCCTGGTCGATGCCCGCGGCCTGGCCGACAACCACCAGTTCTACCTGGCCACCCGCACCTATGCCAAGGAACACCCGCAGGTGCTGACCACCCTGGTGGAAGAAGTGCGCTCGGTGGGCGAGTGGTCGCAGCACAACCCCGAGCAGGTCACCGAACAGGTCGCTCCGCTGCTCGGCCTGCCCGCCGACATCACCCTCACCGCGGTCAAGCGCCAGGGCTACGGCGCGCAGTTCATCACCCCGGAAGTGACGGCCAAGCAGCAGAAGATCGCCGACACCTTCACCCAGCTGAAGCTGATTCCCAAGGCCCTGAGCATCAAGGACGTGGTCTGGACGCCGCCGGCGGACAGCAAGGCCAAGGTGGCTGCCAGCAACTGACGAGCACGATCACGATGTAGGAGCGAGCTTGCTCGCGAACCTGCCCAGCTTCAGAGCGGCCGGGAGATTTGTTCGCGAGCAAGCTCGCTCCTACGAAGAGCATCACCACATACACGAATCCCATCATCGCGCGGCTACGCCACGCCGGCGCGCTCACTCTGGAGTTATAGCGATGAGCCTCAACATCTTCTGGTTCCTTCCCACCCACGGCGACGGCCATTACCTTGGCACCGCCGAGGGCGCCCGCGCGGTCGACCACGGCTACCTGCAGCAGGTGGCCCAGGCCGCCGACCGCCTCGGTTTCGGCGGGGTGCTGATCCCCACCGGGCGTTCCTGCGAGGATTCCTGGCTGGTCGCCGCCTCGCTGATCCCGGTGACCCAGCGCCTGAAGTTCCTGGTCGCGCTGCGCCCGGGGATCATCTCGCCGACCGTGGCCGCGCGCCAGGCCGCGACCCTCGACCGCCTGTCCGGCGGCCGGGCGCTGTTCAACCTGGTCACCGGCGGCGACCCGGACGAGCTGGCCGGCGACGGCCTGCACCTGAACCACGAGGAGCGCTACGAGGCCTCCGTCGAATTCACCCGCATCTGGCGCCGCGTGCTGGAAGGCGAGACCGTGGACTACCCCGGCAAGCACATCCAGGTACAGGGCGCCAAGCTGCTCTACCCGCCGATCCAGCAGCCGCGCCCGCCGCTGTACTTCGGCGGCTCCTCCGAGGCCGCTCAGGACCTCGCCGCCGAACAGGTCGAGCTGTACCTGACCTGGGGCGAGCCGCCGGCCGCGGTGGCCGAGAAGATCGCCCAGGTCCGCGAGAAGGCCGCCAAGCACGGCCGCAGCGTGCGCTTCGGCATCCGCCTGCACGTGATCGTGCGTGAAACCAACGAGGAAGCCTGGCAGGCCGCCGACCGCCTGATCAGCCACCTCGACCAGGACACCATCGACCGCGCCCAGGCCTCGCTGGCCCGCTTCGACTCGGTGGGCCAGCAGCGCATGGCCGCCCTGCACGGCGGCAGCAAGGACAACCTGGAAGTCTCGCCGAATCTCTGGGCCGGCGTCGGCCTGGTGCGCGGCGGCGCCGGCACCGCGCTGGTCGGCGACGGCCCGACCGTGGCCGCGCGGGTGCAGGAATACGCCGACCTCGGCATCGACACCTTCATCTTCTCCGGCTACCCGCACCTGGAAGAGTCCTACCGCGTCGCCGAACTGCTGTTCCCGCACCTGCAGCTGGCCCGCCCGCAGCAGCCCGAAGCCCGCGGCTACGTCAGCCCCTTCGGCGAGATGGTGGCCAACGACATCCTGCCCAAGCAGGCCGCGCAGAGCTGAAGTCGACTTTGTAGGAGCGAGCTTGCTCGCGAACCCCGCGAGCAACCCGGAGAAGCACAAGACATGAAGACAAATACTCTCAACCAAGTGGCCCAGCGCCTGGCGCCCTGGGCCCTGCCGGTGGCCCTGGTGCTGGTCTGGCAGGTGGCGGTGGAGGGGGGCTTCCTCTCCAGCCGCATCCTGCCGGCGCCCAGCGCGGTGGTGGAAGCCGGCTACCAACTGGTGAAGAGCGGCGAGCTCTGGCAGCACCTGGCGATCAGCACCTGGCGCGCCGCCATCGGCTTCGTCATCGGTGGCTCCATCGGCCTGGCCCTGGGCCTGGTCACCGGCCTGTCGAAGTGGGGCGAACGCTTCCTCGACAGCTCGGTGCAGATGATCCGCAACGTGCCGCACCTGGCGCTGATCCCGCTGGTGATCCTGTGGTTCGGCATCGACGAGTCGGCGAAGATCTTCCTGGTCGCCCTCGGCACCCTGTTCCCCATCTACCTGAACACCTACCACGGCATCCGCAACATCGACCCGGGGCTGCTGGAGATGGCGCGCAGCTACGGCCTGTCCGGCTTCGCCCTGTTCCGCCAGGTGATCCTGCCCGGCGCGCTGCCGTCGATCCTGGTCGGCGTGCGCTTCGCCCTGGGCTTCATGTGGCTGACGCTGATCGTCGCCGAGACCATCTCCGCCAGCTCCGGCATCGGCTACCTGGCGATGAACGCCCGGGAGTTCCTGCAGACCGACGTGGTGGTCCTGGCGATCCTGCTGTACGCCGTGCTGGGCAAGCTCGCCGACCTCGCCGCCCGTGGCCTGGAACGCGTCTGGCTGCGCTGGCACCCGGCCTACCAGGCCAAGGGAGGTGCGGCATGAATGCGCTCAGCACACCGCAGAACCTCAAGCAGGGCATCCCGCTGGCGCTGGACGGCGTGGTCAAGCGCTTCGGCGAGCGCGAGGTGCTCAAGGGCATCGACCTGCGCATCCCCGCCGGCCAGTTCGTCGCCATCGTCGGCCGCAGCGGCTGCGGCAAGAGCACCCTGTTGCGCCTGCTGGCCGGCCTCGACGCCCCCAGCGACGGCCAGCTGCTGGCCGGCTCCGCGCCCCTGGAGGAGGCCCGCGACGGCACCCGCCTGATGTTCCAGGACGCCCGCCTGCTGCCGTGGAAGCGGGTGATCGACAACGTCGGCCTGGGCCTCAAGGGCGACTGGCGCAAGCAGGCCCTGGAAGCCCTGGAAGCGGTGGGCCTGGCCGACCGCGCCCGGGAATGGCCGGCCAGCCTGTCCGGCGGCCAGAAGCAGCGCGTGGCCCTGGCCCGCGCGCTGATCCACCGGCCGCGCCTGCTGCTGCTGGACGAGCCGCTGGGCGCGCTGGACGCGCTCACCCGCATCGAGATGCAGCGGCTGATCGAGAACCTCTGGCAGCGCCATGGCTTCACCGTGCTGCTGGTCACCCATGACGTCAGCGAGGCGGTGGCCGTAGCCGACCGGGTGATCCTCATCGAGGAGGGCGAGATCGGCCTGGACCTCACGGTCGACCTGCCGCGCCCGCGCTCCCGCGGCTCGGCGCGCCTGGCCGCGCTGGAGGCCGAGGTGCTCGACCGCGTGCTGGCGTTGCCGCCGCTGCCGCCCGAACCGGAACCCGTGTCCCCATTGCCCACGCAATTGCGCTGGGCGCTCTGATCCACCGTTCATCCGTGCACTACCGACATTCCCCATAGGAGAAACGCCATGACCATCAAAGCCATCAACGTCCGCAACCAGTTCAAGGGCACCGTGAAGGAAATCATCGAAGGCCCGGTGCTCTCGGAAATCGACGTGCAGACCGCCGCCGGCATCGTCACCTCGGTGATCACCACCCGCTCGGTGAAGGAGCTGGAACTGGCCGTGGGCAGCGAAGTGATCGCCTTCGTGAAGTCCACCGAGGTGTCCATCGCCAAGCTGTGAGGCGGTAGGGGCGGCGTTTCCGCTGCCTTGGGTGCGAAAAAAAGAAGGCGGACGCCCCCTGGGGACGTCCGCCTTTTTTCGTCCGGGGCCTTACATCAGCGCCTGGCGCAGCGCCGCCATGTGCGCGAGGTAGTCGATCAGCTGGTCCAGCTCGGTGTCGCTGAGGGTTTCCGGGGCGAAGCCGGGCATCTTCGCCTGGGGCCAGCGGCGCAGGCTCTGCGGGTCGCGGATGTAGGCGTGGAGGAAGTCCTTGGCGAAGTACTCGGTGGGGCTGTGGGGCTGGTTCAGGTCCGGGCCGAACTGGGCGTCGCCGGCGCCGTTCAGGCGGTGGCAGGCCAGGCAGTGCTTCTGGAACAGGGCGAAGCCGGCCTGCACGTCGGCGCTGGCGTCCTTGGCCGGGAGCAGGGCCGGGAAGCGGATTTCCACCGAGTCCAGCACGCGCAGGGTGCTGACCTGGAAGGGCCACTGCTCCGGGCCGATGGCCGAGGCCTGCGGGTCGCTCCAGACCAGGTAGAAGGGCCCGGCCGAGGGCTTGCCCTGGCCCAGCGGCGGCCAGGGTTTCTTCTCTTCCTCGATGGCCAGCCAGGCCCGCGCGCCTTCCTTCTGCAGCAGCGGCGCGGCCGGCAGTTCGGCGGCGAAGCCGTCCAGCGCCACGGCTTGCACGTGGGCGCGGCCGTCCACGCCCTCCAGCAGCGCCGCCAGCGGCACCGCGCGGTAGTGCATGGTGCGCTTGTAGGCCACGTCGTCCTTGATCTCGATGCTGCGCGCCTGGGCGTTGGACAGCAGTTGCGCGCTGCTCAGCGTGCGCGTGCCGGTGGGCAGCTCCAGGGTCAGTTCGGCGGCGAATACGGTGGGGCAGAGCAGGATCAGCAGCGGCAGGATGAAGCGCATGGGCGGGCTCCAGCGATGGGCTGCGCAAACATAGCAGAGGATGCCGACGAACGGCACTGCCACCTGTGCTGCGAGGGCCGCGGCCCCTCGGGCGACGCCGGCTTCGCAGCAGCAGGCGGACGGTTGGCTAGCCGACCAGGCGACTGAGGTTGGGGATGATGAGCACCACTGCGGTAACGAAGACGATCAGGCTGGCCTGCCGCCATTTCTTCGGTTGTTGATCCATCATGATGTTCTTCCGCCTTTCTTGTTGTTGGCCCGCCCCCGCGCGCTCGTTACGGCCCGGCGCGGGTGGCTGCGACCTTGGCTTTGCATACCGGCCGCCCCGGCAAGACCCGGCAGCGACGTCCCATAGGTACTGCGAAATTTCAGTCTAAGCCCCGGCTGGCGCGGGCTTAGACGATCTGGCAGCAAATCCTATGGTTCCAGGCATATTCCATCTATATGACAAGGCGGTGACGGCTCTGGCCTGCGGCCCGACCGCCCATCCGACCGCCCGTCGGAGCGCTGCCCAGAGCGGTGCGCCAGGCGACCGCCGGTCGCCTGGGCTGAGCGCGGGAGTCAATCCGCCTGAGCGATCCGGTCATTGCCGGCCGTCGCCACGCGGTTAAGGTAGGCCGACACGCTGCCTGCGTGACCTCTACGCCAAGAGAGCACTCCAAGAGAGAACGCCATGACCGAAGCATTGATTTACGACGCGGTGCGCACGCCCCGCGGCAAGGGCAAGAAGGACGGCGCGCTGCACAGCGTCAAGCCGGTCAACCTGATGGCCGGCCTGCTGCGCGCGGTGCAGCGGCGCAACCAGCTGGACACCGCCCAGGTCGACGACATCGTCCTGGGCTGTGTGACGCCGGTGGGCGACCAGGGCGCCGACATCGCCAAGACCGTCGCGCTGGTGGCCGACTGGGACGAGCAGGTGGCGGGCGTGCAGATCAACCGCTTCTGCGCCTCGGGCCTGGAGGCCGTGAACCTGGGCGCGATGAAGGTGCGCTCGGGCTTCGAGGACCTGGTGCTGGTGGGCGGCGTGGAGTCCATGTCGCGCGTGCCCATGGGCTCGGACGGCGGCGCCTGGGCGCTGGACCCGGAAACCAACCTGCACGCCAGCTTCGTGCCCCAGGGCATCGGCGCCGACCTGATCGCCACCCTGGAAGGCTTCAGCCGCGCCGACGTCGACGCTTTCGCCCTGCGCTCCCAGCAGAAGGCCGCCAAGGCCCGCGCCGAGGGGCTGTTCGCGAAATCCCTGGTGCCGGTCACCGACCAGAACGGCATCGTCCTGCTCGACCACGACGAATTCATCCGCGCCGACTCCACCCTGGAAGGCCTCGGCGCGCTCAAGCCGAGCTTCGAGATGATGGGCCAGATGGGCTTCGACGCCACCGCCCTGCGCAAGTACAGCTACGTCGAGCGCATCGAGCACGTGCACACCCCGGGCAACAGCTCGGGTATCGTCGACGGCGCCGCCGCCATGCTCATCGGCTCCGAGGCCAAGGGCCGCGAGCTGGGCCTGAAGGCCCGCGCGCGGATCGTCGCCACCGCGGTCACCAGCACCGACCCGACCATCATGCTCACCGGCCCCGCGCCGGCCACCCGCAAGGCCCTGGCCAAGGCCGGCCTGCGCGTCGACGACATCGACCTGTTCGAGGTCAACGAGGCCTTCGCCTCGGTGGTGATGAAGTTCATGAAGGACATGGGCGTGCCGGAGGGCAAGGTCAACGTCAACGGCGGCGCCATCGCCATGGGCCACCCCCTGGGCGCCACCGGCTGCATGATCCTCGGCACCCTGCTCGACGAACTGGAGCGGCGCAACCTGCGCTACGGCCTGGCCACCCTCTGCGTGGGCGGCGGCATGGGTATCGCGACGATTATCGAAAGGGTTTGAGGCCGGAGAACAAGAAATGACCGACGCCATCCGCTACGCTTTTCAGTACGAGAAGGGCCAGGACAACATCGTCGTCCTGACCATGGACATGCCCGGCCAGAGCGCCAACACCATGAACGCGGTCTACCGCGAGGCCATGGCCGCCACCGTCGCCCGCCTGGAGGCCGAGAAGGACGCCATCGCCGGCGTGATCCTCACTTCGGCGAAGAAGACCTTCTTTGCCGGCGGCGACCTCAACGAACTGATCAAGGTCACCAAGGCCGACGCCCAGGCCTTCTACGAAGGCATCCTGGTGCTCAAGGGCCAGCTGCGCCGCCTGGAAACCCTCGGCAAGCCGGTGGTGGCCGCCATCAACGGCGCGGCCCTGGGCGGCGGCTGGGAAATCTGCCTGGCCTGCCACCACCGCATCGCCCTGGACGAAAGCCACGTGCAGCTGGGCCTGCCGGAAGTCACCCTGGGCCTGCTGCCCGGCGGCGGCGGGGTGGTGCGCATGGTGCGCCTGCTGGGCCTGGAGAAAGCCCTGCCGTACCTCGCCGAAGGCAGGAAGGTGCGCCCGGAGCAGGCGCTCAAGGCCGGGCTGATCCACCAACTGGCCGGCAGCCGCGAGGAGATGCTGGCCAAGGCCCGCGAGTGGATCGCCGCCAACCCCAACGCCAAGCAACCCTGGGACAGCGCCGGCTACAAGATCCCCGGCGGCACCCCGTCCAGCCCCAACGTGGCGCAGATGCTGGCCATCGCCCCCTCGGTGCTGCGCGACAAGACCAAGGGCTGCTTCCCTGCGCCGGAGAAGATCATGTGCGCCGCGGTCGAGGGCGCCCAGGTCGACTTCGACACCGCGCAGCTGATCGAGGCGCGCTACTTCACCGAGCTGACCACCGGCCAGGTGGCGAAGAACATGATCGGCACCTTCTGGTTCCAGCTCAACGAGATCAACGCCGGCAAATCGCGCCCCCAGGGCTACCCGCAGTACCGGACGAAGAAGGTCGGGGTGCTCGGCGCCGGCATGATGGGCGCGGGCATCGCCTACGTCTCGGCCGCGGCCGGCATCGAGGTGGTGCTCAAGGACGTCTCCATCGAGGCGGCGGAGAAGGGCAAGGCCTACTCGGCCGCGCTGCTGGACAAGAAGGTCGGCAAGGGCCAGATGACCGCCGAGAAGCGCGACGCCTTCCTCGCCCGCATCAAGCCCAGCGCCAGTGACGCCGACTTCGAGGGCTGCGACCTGGTCATCGAGGCGGTGTTCGAGGACCGCGCGCTCAAGGGCAAGGTCACCGCCGCCGCCGAGGCAGCCGCGCTGCCCGACGCGGTGATCGCCTCCAACACCTCGACCCTGCCGATCACCGGCCTGGCCCAGGCCGTGGCGCAGCCGCAGAAGTTCATCGGCCTGCACTTCTTCAGCCCGGTGGACAAGATGCCGCTGGTGGAGATCATCCGCGGCGAGAAGACCGACGACGCCACCCTGGCCCGCGCCTTCGACTATGTGCTGCAGATCAGGAAGACGCCGATCGTGGTCCACGACAGCCGCGGCTTCTTCACCTCGCGGGTGTTCGGCACCTTCACCAACGAGGGCCTGGCCATGCTCGGCGAAGGCGTGCCGGCGGCGATGATCGAGAACCAGGCGCGCCAGGCCGGCATGCCGGTGGGCCCGCTGGCGATCAGCGACGAAGTCTCGCTGAGCCTGATGAGCCACATCCGCGAGCAGACCCGCAAGGACCTGGAAGCCGAGGGCAAGGCCCTGCCGCGGCACCCGGCCTTCGCCGTGGTCGACCTGATGCTCAACGAGTACAAGCGCCCGGGCAAGGCGGCCGGCGGCGGCTTCTACGAGTACCCGGCCAACGGCAGGAAGCACCTGTGGCCGGAACTGAGGCAGCGCTTCGAAAAGGCCGACGGGATGATCCCGGCCGAGGACGTGCGCGACCGCATCCTCTTCGTCCAGGCCATCGAGACGGTGCGTTGCGTGGAGGAGGGCGTGCTGCGCTCCACCGCCGACGCCAACATCGGCTCGATCTTCGGCATCGGCTTCGCCGCCTGGAGCGGTGGCGCGCTGCAGTTCATCAACCAGTACGGCCTGCAGGACTTCATCGCCCGCGCCCAGTACCTGGCCGAGCAGTACGGCGAGCGCTTCGAGCCGCCGGCGCTGTTGCTGGACAAGGCGGCACGCGGCGAGGCCTTCTGAGGGCTTTTCGTAGGAGCGAGCTTGCTCGCGAACGGCATTTCCCGGCAGCTATGGTGCATTGGATTGACTCTGCCCCTCTCCCCAGCCCTCTCCCTGAAGGGAGAGGGGGCTAGACCGTGCCGAGAGAAGGAATGGTTTTATCCGGAAGCCACCGAGGCTGCCGGCTGACTCCGGAACCTCCAGTTCTGCCCAACGGTCCCCTCTCCCTTCAGGGAGAGGGTTAGGGAGAGGGAACAGAGGTGGGCTTGGCAGCGGAGCCACCGGGTAGCACGTTCGCGAGCAAGCTCGCTCCTACGAAAAACGCCAATGCAGCAAAACCGACCCCCACGGCCGGTTTTTTTCTTGCCGGCAAGCACCGTAGGATGGCGTAGAGCGCAGCGAAACCCATCACCTCTGGAACCCCCATGCCCAACGAACCCCACGCCGCGGCGCACAGCGCCGGGCAGGTCCACGCCATGGCCCTGGGCAACCTGCAGGGCAAGTACGCCTGGGTGCTGGAGACGGCGCAGGCTCAGGCGATGGCGCGGGGCGGCCGAGCAGCCGGTCGCCATCGTTCCCGCCGGCATTGATGCGCGGCGTTTTTTCGGGTATTTCCCCTGAAATTCCGACGCATGGAATGGCTTTGCCATCTTGTGTCGTGAAAAAACAGTGTGTAGTTTTCACGGGGCGTGCAGTTTGTTAAGAAAACGCGCGTTCGTGCCCGCTTAACATCAGGAACCCACCACTACATGTCGCTGCAAATCTGCATTCTGGAAACCGATATCCTGCGTCCCGAGCTGATCGACCAGTACACCGGCTACGGCTGGATGTTCCAGCAGCTGTTCGCCAAGCAACCGGTGCCCGCCGAGTTCAAGGTGTACAACGTGGTGGAGGGCCATTACCCGCCCGACAGCGAGCACTACGACGCCTACCTGGTGACCGGCAGCAAGTATGACTCCTTCGGCGACGAACCCTGGATCCGCAAGCTCAAGGATTACCTGCTGACCCGCTACGAGCGCGGCGACAAGCTGCTGGGCGTGTGCTTCGGCCACCAGCTGCTGGCCCTGCTGCTCGGTGGCAAGACCGAGCGCGCCGACCAGGGCTGGGGCGTGGGCATCCACGACTACCGCATCGAGGAACAGCCGCAGTGGATGCAGCCGGCGCTGGACGACCTGACCCTGCTGGTCAGCCACCAGGACCAGGTCACCCGGCTGCCCGAGGGCGCCCGGCGCATCGCCAGCAGCGACTTCTGCCCGAACGCCGCCTATGCCATCGGCGACCAGGTGCTGTGCTTCCAGGGCCACCCGGAGTTCGTCGCCGACTACTCCCAGGCGATCCTCGACCTGCGCCGGGAGATCTTCAGCGAACCGGTGTACCAGAAGGGCGTCGACAGCCTCGACCGCGAGCATCAGGGCGCCACGGTGGCGGAGTGGATGATGCGCTTCGTCCAGCTGGGCCGTAAGAAGGACGAGCAGAACGCCGCCTGAGTCCGCCGCGCCCCACCAACGCCGCTCCCCGGAGCGGCGTTTTCATTCACGTCGGAACTCGACCGTAGGAGCGGACTCCGTCCGCGATCCAGCTACCCGGCGGTGCCAGGCCCATCGCGGATAAATCCGCTCCTACAGGTATGCAAGCGCTTCGGCGCGGCCGGCAGGTCAGAGCCAATCCGCCTGCTTGAAGCTGACGTACAGCCCGATGCAGCCGATCACCAGCAGGCCCATCACCAGGAAGTAGCCGTAGTGCCAGTGCAGCTCCGGGATGTACTCGAAGTTCATCCCGTAGATGCCGGCCACCGCGGTGGGCAAGCCGAGGATCGCCGCCCAGGCGGCGAACTTGCGCTGCACCACGCTCTGCCGCGAGGACTCCAGCAGCAGGCCGACCTCGATGGTCTGGCTGGCGATGTCGCGCAGCGAGTTGAGGTCTTCCAGCAGGCGGTTGACGTGGATGGCCACGTCGCGGAAGTACGGGCGCATCTGCTTGTCGATGAAGGGGAAGTCCAGGCGCTGCAGCTCCTGGCAGATTTCCACCATGGGCGCCGCGTAGTGGCGCAGCTTGAGCACCTCGCGGCGCAGGCCGTAGATGCGCTCGATCTCCTCCTGGCTCAGCGAGGTGCGCAGGGCGCGCTGCTCCAGTACCTCGATCTCGCCGCGGATTTCCTCCACCACCGGTTCGTAGTTGCCGACCACGAAGTCGAGCAGGGCGTAGAGCACGAAGTCGGTGCCGTGGGCCAGCAGCAGCGGGCGCGCCTCGCAGCGCTGGCGCACCTGCGAGTATGACTGCGAGAAGCCGTGGCGGGCGCTGATGATGTAGCCGATGCCGGCGAACAGGTGGGTTTCCACGAACATCAGCCGGCTGTCCGCGCGCACCGGCGAGTAGATCACCATGAACAGCGCGTCGCCGAAGGTCTCCAGCTTCGGCCGGCTGTGCTTCTCCAGGGCGTCGGAGATGGCCAACTCGTGCAGGTTGAACTGCTTCTGCAGGTTCATCAGCTCTTCCGGCGTGGGTTCCTGCAGGCCGGTCCAGACGAAGTGGTCGGGCTGGCAGGCCCAGCGATAGCCCGCCTCCAGCGGGATATCGGCGACCTTCTTGCCCTTGCAGTAGACGGCGGATGCGACGACTCGACCCATGGCGCGTTCTCCCGGCAGGCGGAGGCGGGCGGTGCCGGCGGGCACCGGCGGCGATCTGCAAAGTATGGGCAAGCTGGCGCAGGCCGCCAGCGCGGGGCTCAGGAGTGCGGGCGCAGGCTCTGCTGCAGGACCGCCAGGGCGTTGGGCAGCACCTGGTTGAAGCGCTGGAACAGCGCGTTCTTGTCCACGCCTTCCGGCTGGACGTTGCGGCTGCCCTGGAAGCCGCCACTCAGGGCCAGCGCCACGAGCACCAGGATGCTGTACAGGCCGATGCTGGCGAGGGCGCCGTTGCGCAGGGTACGGGCGGTGGAGCGGTGCATGGCGATGGCTGCCGGAAGTGGGATTGCGGCCAGTTTCCCAGCAGTCTCGTCGATGGAATAACGATGTTCGTTGCTTTCAACTATCGGTGGAATTGATGTTTCGCCCCGTGCCGCGAGGGGGATGCGGCCTTGATGCGGGTCAAGGTCCGCGGTGCGGCCAGGCGTAACGTGAAGATAGACGGGAGCGCAAGACAAGGCTTCCGAGGTACTCCACCGAGCAAGGAAAGATTCATGATCCGAGAAGTTGAAGGCGACATTCTGCTGAGCAAGGCCCAGGTCATCGCCCATGGCATCGCGCCCCAGGACCCGTTCGACAGCGGCCTGGCCCTGGCCCTGCGCGAGCGCTGGCCGTCGCTGGTCCGCGACTACCGTCATGCGGCCCACGCCTCGGCGCCCGCGCCGGGTTCCATCTGGGCCTGGTCGGGGGTGGACGCCGATGGTTCGACCCGCGGCATCGTCAACCTGCTGACCCAGGACATGCAGGGCAGCGGGCGCAGCGCCAAGCCGGCCAAGGCCAGCCTGGAGAACGTCGGGCACTGCCTGCGGGAGCTGGCGAAGTTCGTCGAGGGGGAGGGGGTCCGCAGCCTGGCGTTGCCCTGCCTGGCCACTGGCGTCGGCGGGCTGGACTGGAAGGATGTGCGACCGTTGCTGGACAGGTATCTCGGCCATCTGGACATCCCGGTGCTGGTCTATGCGGTCTATCGCAAGGGCGTGGCTGCCGACGAGAAACTCGGCTGAGGCGCGGCCGGCGGCCTGGCGCGTCCCGGAAGCGGGGCGTGCGGGGCCGTCGGAGTGCCGGCGGGCGCCGCTCAGCCCTGGTGGGCCGGGGCGTCGTGCTGCTGGTGGGCGGTCTGCTCGGCCTTGTGCTGCAGGGCGGCCTGGTTCAGGTTGACCATGCGGTTCTGCATCAGCGGCGATTCTTCGGCGAAGCCGGCCTGGGCGCCGAGCAGGGTGGCGCTGGCGAGGAGGGCAGTGGCGATCAGTTGCAGTTTCATGATGAACACCTCGTTGGTTGCTTTTCCTGTGGGTTCATCAATAGGTTAACGCGCAATAATTTTTGAAAAAGACCGAACGGGCTTAATCAGTTTTGCCTTTTTCGTAACTATTCGAGGAGCCCCGTAGGAGCGGACCCTGCCCGCGATATCGCGCGCAGGGCGCGCTCCTACAGGGGAACGGCGCGGGTGGGGTAGCGTAGGAGCGGATCTCATCCGCGAACCGCGCCGGGATGTCCGGCCATCGCGGACGGAGTCCTACGGTGGATACCGTGCGTCACGGCGGATTGTAGGAGCGGGCCCTGCCCGCGATTTCGCGCGCAGGGCGCGCTCCTACAGGTGAAGCCGGCGGTGGGGATGGTGTAGGAGCGGGCCTCAGCCCAGGTGCTTCTTGTCCTGCTCGATGGCCTGGTCCAGGGTTTCCAGCAGTTGCCGGCGCACCTTCAGCTTGGTGTTGCGGTGCGCGGTCATGTTCAGCTTCTTCAGCTGCTGGGCGGCGGCGCGGGCGGTGTCCAGCAGTTCCTCGGGGCTCACCACCTTGTCGAGGAAGCCGGCGGCCATGGCTTCCTGCGGGGCGAACATCTCGGCGTTGATCACCGAGCGGTTGAAGGCCGACTTGCGCAAGCGGTCGCGGGCCAGCTCGATGCCCACGTGGTGCATGGTCATGCCGATGGCCACTTCGTTCAGGCCGATCTGGAAGGGGCCGTCGACGCCGATGCGGTAGTCCGCCGAGAGCAGCAGGAAGGCGCCCTTGGCCACGGCGTGGCCGGGGCAGGCGACGATGATCGGGAAGGGGTGGGCCAGCATGCGCCGGGCCAGGGTCGAGCCGGCGGCCACCAGGGCCACGGCGTTCTCCGGGCCGGAGGTCATCACCTTGAGGTCGTAGCCGCCGGAGAGGATGCCCGGCTGGCCGGTGAGGATGACCACCGCGCGGTCCTGCTCGGCACGGTCCAGCGCCTGGTTGAAGGCCTCGATCACGGCGGGGGAGATGGCATTCACCTTGCCGTTGGCGAGGGTCAGGGTGGCGACGCCGTCGTCGAGTTGATAGCTGATCAGTTCACTCATGGCAGGACATCCGGGAAAAAGGGCGTGGCGCAGAACATACTGGCGGCCACGGCGACCGTAAAGCGCTGTGTCCGACCGGCCGGTCACCGCGGTTTTGCGACGGATTTCACTCTCCGGCGGGCGAGCCGGCGAATTTGGCGGGCGGCGCATGGAGGCGCGCGGGCCGTGCTGTTAAGCTGCCAGCACCGCCGTCCGTATCAATCCGCATACAAGGAAGTCCTTCCGAATGTCGAAACTGCTCAAGTGGGGCCTGCTCGGCATCGTGGCCGTGGCGCTGATCATCAAGGTGTCGCTGTGGCTGTCCGTGCGCAGCATCGTCGACGACGCCGTGGCGCGCCTGTCGCCGATGGTGGAGATCACCTACGGCGGGATTTCCTCTTCCTTCGACGGTCGCGTCGGCCTGAAGAACGTGGAGATCCGCGTGCCGGCCGCCCGCGACAGCCTGAAGGTGGCCCATGCCCAGCTCAGGTTCAACGGCCTGCGCGAGCTGCTCAGCTTCAAGGAGCGCCTGGCCGAGGGCAAGCTGCCCAAGCAGATGGCCATGGAACTCACCGGCGTCGAGCTGCAGGTGCACGGCCCGTTCATGCAGGCGCTGTACGAGCAGCCGGCGGAGAGCAGCGTGTTCACCGCCATGAGCGAAGTGGCCTGCGGCAACATCCGCAATATCGGCTCCGACGAGCTGCTGCAGATGGGCTATCGCACCCTGGAGTCGGACATCGAGTTCTCGTACCTGTTCGAACCCGGCGCGCAGAAGCTGACCTTCAACCTGCGCTCGGACGCCCGCGGCATGCTCGATACCCGCGTCGGCATGTCCCTGAGCAACGTCTCCGAACGCCCCGGCGACATGCGCGTGAACCCGCCGCGGGTGTCCCAGGTGACCGTCGAGCTGGACGACAACCAGTACCAGCGCAAGGTCCAGGAGTTCTGCGCCGCGCGCCTGGGCATCAAGCGCGAGGAGTACCTCAAGCAGGCCCTGGCGCAGTTCGACAAGGCCATGCGCAGCCAGCGCGTGGCGCTGGACCCGCCGCTGCTCGACGCCTACGCCCGCTACCTGGCCGACCCGCAGTCGCTGCGCCTGGAGCTCAACCCCACCGAGGGCATGACCTGGGGCGGGCTGCAGTTCTTCGAGGCCAAGGACGTGGTCGGCATGCTGCGCCCGGTGCTGCTGGTGAACCAGCAGGCGGTGAGCCCGGTCGGCTTCGCCTGGGTCGACCCGCTGAAGCAGAAGATCACCGTCGATTCGGCCGCCCACAAGATTTCAGCCGAAGAAACGGTTGAGTCGGAGAAGAGAACGCAGCAATATGGCTTCGTCAGTATCGACAGCCTTGCCCAGTACACCGGCAAGCGCCTGCAGTTCATCACCTTCGATGGTGCCTATTACCAGGGTGTACTGCACAAGGTGGAGAACGGACGAGTCTATATCACGGTCCTCATGGGGACGGGCTCGGCCGAGATGAACCTCCGCCTGAACAAGATCAATCAGGTGCGGGTCGAGTTGTGAGACCCGCAAGAGGAGAGTGCAAGTGAGTGAGTCGTTGTCCATCCATCATGATGAGTCCAGCCACCAGTTCGTCACGACGGTGGACGGTCATCGTGCCTACCTGGCCTACATGGATCTGGGCAAGCAGACGCTGGACATCTACCGCACCTTCGTGCCGGACAGCCTGCGCGGCCGGGGCATCGCCGCGGCGCTCACCGAGCACGCGCTGCAGTACGCCGAGCGCAAGGGCTACAGCGTGATTCCCTCCTGCTCCTACGTCGAGCGCTACCTGGAGCGCCACCCGCGCCACGCCGATCGCATGGCCTGAGCCGCCAGCACCAATGAAAACGCCGGGCATTGCCCGGCGTTTTTCGTTGCATCCGACTCAGCCGCGCTGGCGCTTGGGCAGCACGTCCTTGAGTTTGGCATGCATGCTGCGCACGGCCTTCTCGGTGGTCTCCCAGTCGATGCAGGCGTCGGTGATGGAGACGCCGTACTGCAGCTGGCAGAGGTCCTTCGGGATCGGCTGGCTGCCCCAGCCCAGGTGGCTTTCCACCATCAGGCCGACGATGGAGTTGTTGCCCTCGGCGATCTGGTTGGCGACGTTGTCCATCACCAGCGGCTGCAGGGCCGGGTCCTTGTTGGAGTTGGCGTGGCTGCAGTCGACCATCACGTTCAGCGGCACCTTGGCCTTGGTCAGCTCCTGCTCGCACAGGGCCACGCTCACCGAGTCGTAGTTCGGCTTGCCGTTGCCGCCGCGCAGCACCACGTGGCCGTAGCGGTTGCCCTTGGTGGTGACGATGGACACGCCGCCTTCCTGGTTGATGCCCAGGAAACGGTGCGGGCTGGAGACCGACTGCAGGGCGTTGATCGCCACGGTCAGGCTGCCGTCGGTGCCGTTCTTGAAGCCGACCGCGGAGGACAGGCCGGAGGCCATCTCGCGGTGGGTCTGGGATTCGGTGGTGCGCGCGCCGATGGCCGACCAGCTGATCAGGTCCTGCAGGTACTGCGGGGAGATCGGGTCGAGCGCCTCGGTGGCGGTGGGCAGGCCCATCTCGGCCAGGTCGCGCAGCAGCTGGCGGCCGATGTGCAGGCCGTCCTGGATCTTGAAGGAGTCGTCCAGGTAGGGGTCGTTGATCAGGCCTTTCCAGCCCACGGTGGTGCGCGGCTTCTCGAAGTACACGCGCATCACCAGGAACAGGCTGTCGGCGACCTCGGCGGCCAGTACCTTGAGGCGCTCGGCGTATTCGTGGGCGGCCTTGACGTCGTGGATGGAGCAGGGGCCGATCACCACGAACAGGCGGTGGTCCTTGCCGTCGAGGATGTCGCGGACGACCTGGCGGCCATGGGCGACGGTCTGCCGGGCGGCTTCGGTCAGGGGGATTTCGCGCTTGAGCTGCTCCGGCGTGATCAGGGTCTCGTTGGAGGCAACGTTAAGGTCGTCGATCTGTAAATCAGCCATCGTGGTACTCAGTCAGGTCACGGGTGCCGGCCGCCAGGAACCCCCATGCGATGGGGCGCAGGCATGAATCTCGCTAAGGGGAAGTCGAACCTTAACGCGTCGGACGCCGGCTCGACAATGGGCAGGCACCGGGAAAATGCCCGGACGACGGGGTTTTGCGCCGTTTCAGATGGCGCAGAACAGGGGGAAGTCGGCGGCATTGCAGGCGATCCACTCCAGCGCCGTGTCCTCCATCGGCTGCGCCTGGCCGCTTTCGCGCTCGCGCTGGCGCCGGTAGTGCTCGATCTGGCAGACCTGCTCGACCATGCGCGCGCGGAACAGGGTGTCCTCGTCGAGGAAGGCCACGCCCACCAGGTAGTCGTCGACGAGCTTGCGGCTCCAGGCCACCACCCCGGGGTAGCGCGCGGCGTCGCCCAGCAGCGGGATGCGCAGCTCGACCGCGGTGCCGCGGCGGAAACCGCGCGGGGCGTTGCAGGCGACCCCGCCGAGGCTGATATTGTACAGGCGCTGGCGCGGCAGGAAGAGCTGCCTGCGGACCACCAGCTCCACCGGTAGATCACATGGGTGACGCAGGAACTGTCGCATGACGGAAGGCTCCGACTGCAATCTTTTTGGTGTTGGCATCGAGCCAAGTATAGTGCCGTCGTTCGAACTCACCGACCTGGACGCCGATCACCGGTTGCTCGAATTGCCCGGCGACTCGCTGCTGGTGTTCAGCGCCGAGGGCTGCGCCTCCTGCCGCTGGGCCCGCGCGCAGCTGCCGGGCATGGGGCTGCCGGTGCAGCGCCTGTGCTGGGTCGATGCCGGGCGCAACGGCGGCTTGGTCGAGCGCTATGAAGTCTTCCACCTGCCGGCGCTGTTCCTGGTGCGCAACGGGGCCTTCCATGGCCGCCTCGACGCGCCCCTGCGCGCCGGCCCCCTGGCCCAGGCCCTGCGTGCCGCGGCCCGGCGCATTCCCGAGGAGTTGCCCTGAATGACTGTTTCCCCCGTTCGCATCGGCGTGATCGGCACCGGCGCCATCGGCGGTTTCTACGGCCTGATGCTGGCCCGCGCCGGCTTCGACGTGCACTTCCTGCTGCGCAGCGAATACGCCGCGGTGGCCGGGCACTGCCTGCGCCTGAACAGCCAGGTGCATGGCGCGCTGAGCCTGGCGCCGGTGCAGGCCTACCACGACGTCGCCGAGCTGCCGCCGTGCGACTGGCTGCTGGTGGGCGCCAAGACCACCAGCAACGCCGAACTGGCGCCGCTGATCGCCCGCGCCGCGGCGCCGGGGGCCAAGGTCCTGCTGCTGCAGAACGGCCTGGCGGTGGAGGAGGGCCTGCGCCCGCTGCTGCCGGACTCGCTGCACCTGCTGGGCGGGCTCTGCTATATCTGCGTGCACCGCGCCGCCCCCGGGGTGATCGAGCACCAGGCCCTGGGCGCGGTGCACCTGGGCTACCACAGCGGGCCGGCCGCCGATGCCGCCGCCGGCCAGGCCCTGGCCGAGGAGGGCGCGGCGCTGTTCCGCGCGGCCGGGCTGGATTCCCTGGCGATGCCGGCGCTGGAGCACGCGCGCTGGCAGAAACTGGTGTGGAACATCCCCTACAACGGCCTGTCGGTGCTGCTCGACAGCGGCACCCGGGCGCTGATGGCCAATGCCGACAGCCGCGCGCTGATCGCCGCCATCATGGACGAGGTGATGGCCGGCGCCGCTGCCTGCGGCCACGAGCTGCCGGCCGGCTACCCGGCGGCGATGCTGAGCGCGACCGAGCGCATGCCCGACTACCTGCCGAGCATGTACCACGACTTCGCCCAGCACCGGCCGCTGGAGCTGCAGGCCATCTACGACGCGCCCCTGGCCGCGGCGGCCGCCGCCGGGGCGGCGATGCCGCGCATCGAGGCGCTGCAACGGGCGCTACGCTTCATCGACGCGCGCAACCAGGCGCGCTGATCCATCACGGGGGAACGGGCAATGGGCAAGGGGCTGGGCGACAAGCTGGTGGTGGCGATCTCCTCGCGGGCGCTGTTCGACCTCGACGAGAGCCACCGCATCTACGAATCCGAAGGCGTGGAGGCCTACCGGCAGTACCAGATCGTCCACGAGGACGAGGTGCTGCAGCCTGGCGACGCCTTCGCCCTGGTGCAGAAGCTGCTGGGCCTCAACGAGATGCTCGGCCGGCAACTGGTGGAGGTGGTGCTGGTGTCGCGCAACAGCGCCGACACCGGGCTGCGGGTGTTCAACTCCATCCAGCAGCACGGCCTGGGCATCTCCCGCGCGGCCTTCGTCGGCGGGCGCAGCCCTTACCCGTACCTGGCGGCGTTCGGCTGCCACCTGTTCCTCTCCACCCACGTCGAAGACGTACGCAGCGCCCTGGAGAACGGCTTCGCCGCGGCCACCATCCTCTCCGCCGGGGCCCGTCGCGAGACCGGCGGCGAACTGCGCTTCGCCTTCGACGGCGACGCCGTGCTGTTCTCCGACGAGGCCGAGCGGGTGTTCCAGCAGGGCGGCCTGGAGGCCTTCCAGACCCGCGAGCAGGAGTCCGCCCGCGAGCCACTGGGCGGCGGCCCCTTCAAGCCCTTCCTGGCGGCGCTGAACCGCGTGCAGCAGGCCTTCCCCCAGGAGTCCTGCCCGATCCGCACGGCCCTGGTCACCGCGCGCTCGGCGCCGGCCCACGAGCGGGTGATCCGCACCCTGCGCGAATGGGACATCCGCCTCGACGAGTCGCTGTTCCTCGGCGGCCTGGACAAGTCGGCGTTCCTCGAGGCCTTCAGCGCCGACGTGTTCTTCGACGACCAGCCCGGGCACTGCGAGCGGGCCAGGGACGTGGTCGCCACCGGCCACGTGCCCCACGGCGTGAGCAACGAGCCGCAGACGGCCAGCTAGCGCGGCCTCGGCCGCTTGCTGCTACTCTGCTCAGAGGCCCGCCGCCGAGGCAGTAGGAGGCCGCATGATCCGATCGATTCTCTACGCTACCGACCTTGGTCTCTACGCCCCGTACGTCCTCCAGCACGCCATGTCCCTCGCCCGCGCCTACGACGCCGAGATTCACGTGGTGCACGCCGTGGAGCCGATGGGGCTGTTCGCCGATTCCGTGCTGCAGACCTACCTGGATGCCGACACCCTCGCCGAGCTGCGCAGCAGCGGCTTGAGCACCGTCATGGGCAATATCGAGCGGCGGGTGATGGAGGGCTTTCGCGACGAGCTCGGCGAGCTGCACGGGGAGGCGGGCATGATCCGTTCGGTGCGCGTGCTGCAGGGCGACCCGCCGCAGGTGATCCTGGACGAGGCGCAGCGCCTGCAGGTGGACCTGATAGTCGCCGGCAGCCACAGCCATGGCGAGGGTATGAACACGCCCCTGGGGCGTACTGCCGCACGGGTGGTGCAGTTGGCGGAGGTGCCGGTGTACCTGGTGCCCATGCTGCAGCACCGCAGCTGAGGCGGTTGCGCGACGAACGGACGGGGCGCTCTGCCTCGCGTTTTTCCCGGCGCCCGGGGGTGG
>NZ_QGSL01000107.1:1820938-1958531 GCF_003176655.1 Pseudomonas sp. RW407
GGCGGAAGGCGCGGATGCGCTGGATCAGCTCGTCGGGGTCGGTCAGCGGCTGCCCGGCCTGCAACTGGTCGAGCTGCTGCGCCAGGCAGTCGTGGCAGGCCTGGAGCAGCCCGGCAAGACCGGGGTTGGCCTGGAAGCGGCCATCGAGCAGGCCTTCGTAGAGCGACTCCAGTTCATGGGAAAGGTCGCCGATCTCGCGGATCTCGGCCATGCGCGCGCCACCCTTGAGGGTGTGCAGGTCGCGCTGCAGGGTGGACAGCGGGGCCGGAACGTCCGGGGCCTGGGCCCACTGGGCCAGGGCCTGGCCGGCGCTGTCGAGGATGTCCACGGCCTCTTCGAGGAAGATCGCCACCATTTCCTCGTCCAGCGTCGGCGCTATGCCGGACGTGCGCACGGCCTCCGGCTCGGCGGGCGCGGGCTCCGGCGCCCCGGCGAGCGGCGCCGCCGGCCATTGCAGGCCTTCGGGCAGGTCTTCCGGGGCGGTGGGACGGTCGAGCAGCAGTTCCTCGTCTTCCAGCGGGAAGTCGTCGGCGGTGAGCTGGTCGAGGTCGATGAAATCGCTCTCACCGTCGGCCTCCGGCTGCGCCGGCGCAGGATCCTCGTCGGCCTGGGCCGGCGCTTCGAGCAGGCGGTGCAGGGCCTCGACCTGCTGCGGGCAGGCGCTGACCTGCAACGCGGCGGCCACCTGGTCCATCATGCCGATCAGTGCCTCGTGGGCGTCCTCGGCGGCACCGAAGAAGTCGTCGTCCACCGCCAGCCGGCCCTGCTGCACCGCGCCGTAGACGGCCAGCAGCGCGTCGCACAGCTCGGCCATCTGCGGCAGCTCGGCCTGCTGCGCGCCGTTGGCCAGGGTCGCCAGCTCGTCGTGCAGGGCGCCCAGTTCCTGGCCTTCGTGGGGGTGTTCGCGCCAGCGGCCGAGCAGGTCCTCGGCGTCCAGCAGGATGTTCATGCCCTCGGCGAGGAACAGGCCGAGCATCTGCGGATCGCCAGCGCTCTCGCCGCTTTCGCCGCGGCGCTTGGCCTCCGCGGCCTCCAGGCGCTCCTGCTGGACCTGGGCGATACGCCGCAGCAGCTCGTCGCCGCCGTCTATGCGCGCCAGCGGGCGGCCGGCGTCCAGTTGCTGCAGGCCGACCCTGAGCAGGCGCCCGGCCTCACGCAGCAGCTCGGCCTCGCGCAGGTCGACCTGCAGCAGGTTGGTCTTGAACTCCTTCACCAGCCGCTCCAGCGGCGTGGCGATTTCCGCGATCGGCAGGATGCCGGCCATGTGCGCGCTGCCCTTGAGGGTGTGCAGGGCACGCTGCAGGTCGTCGGTGACCGGCTGGGGCAACTCGCGGTCGCAGTCGGCGAGGAAGCCGCCGAGGGTTTCCAGGTGGGTCTCGGCCTCGTTGCGGAAGATTTCCAGCAGTTGCGGGTCGAGCCCTTCGTCCAGGGCCGCGGCTTCCAGCGCGGGCTCCAGCGCCGCCTCGGCCGCCGGGGTTTCCCCGCCTTCCGGCGGCGGCACCGGCTCGCCCTTGGCCAGGGCGTGGGCGGTGGCGGCGAGCTGGTCGACGTCATCGCGCTGGCGCTGCACGCTGGCGGCGAACTCGTCCACCAGCGCCGGCATCAGGGCCACCACGTCGCCCACCACCTGCAGCACCGGCGCGCTGGCCGCGATGCTGCGGTCGAGCACGCGGTTGAGCAGGTTCTCGATGGACCAGGCCAGTTCGCCGACCACCAGCGCCCGGACCATGCGCCCGCTGCCCTTGAGGGTATGGAAGGCGCGGCGGATCTCGGTCAGCGCCTCGCGGTCGTCGGTGTCGGCCTGCCAGCGCGGCAGGTATTCGTTGATGGTCTCCAGGACCTCGCCGGCCTCCTCGATGAAGACCTCGCGCAGTTCCTCGTCCACCGGCTCCTCGTCGGCCGGCGGCGGCAGCAGGCTGGGCGGCACCTCGCGGGCCGGCGGGTTGATCGCCTGGGCCGGGGTGGCCATCACCTCGGCCAGGGACAGCGGCCTGGCCATCTCCGGTTCGGCCGCGGGCTCGGCCGGCGGCGTCGGCAGTTCGACCTCGGGCAGGTCCAGCGCAGCCATGTCCAGGTCTTCCCAGGCCTGGTCGGCGGCACTGGGCTGGGCGACGGCCGGGGCCTCGTCGAGCTCCGGGGAGGATAGCTCGGGTAGCGCTTCCGCCAACGGCTCGAGCGCATCGAGCGGGGCGTCCAGCTCCAGCGTGGGCAGCTCCTCGGCCGCCGGTGGCTCGTCGGCAAGGGGCTCCAGGCTCCACTCGCCCAGGCTCGGTGCGGCGTCGCCGGGTTGCGGGGCGTCGAACGAGAGGTCCCATTCGAGTTCGCCGGCCGACGCCGGCAGGGTGGTTTCCGGCTCGGCACCGGCATCCAGGGTCGGCAGCTCGTCCAGGCTCCACGTCGTATCGGGGGCGGAGGGGGTTTCTTCGTCCAGCGTCCACTGGATTTCACCTTCCGCGGCAGCGGGGCTCGCGGCGGCATCCAGGCTCGGCAGGTCGTCGAGGGTCCAGGAATCGCCGGCGGCCGCCAGGCCCGGGGCTGCGGGCACCACTTCGGAGCCGGGCAGCGGCTCCAGGCTGTCCAGGGACAGGCTCTTGTCCAGCGACCAGCTCGGCTCCACCTGCTCGGTGGGCGACTCCAGCGGCGCGTCCGGGCTTAAGTCGACGCCGGCATCGTCGAGCGCCGGGGTCTCGGGCCCGGCCAGGGTCCAGTTGTCGTCGGAGACCAGCAACGGCGCCTCGACGTCCTCGCGGATCGGCGCCGCTTCCTCGGTGGCCGGCAGGTCCCAGGAAAGCTCGTCGCCGGCTTGGGCGAGATCGCCGGCATTGGCTGGCTCCCAGCCGGGCTCGGCGGCGAAGGCCTGCGCGGCCTCGGGCACTATGTCGTTCGGCGCCTGCAGTTCGTCGACGACGCCCTGCTCCGCCAACACGTCGGCGGCGGCGCTGCTCGCCAGCAGGTCGATTTCCGCCAGCGCCTCGTCCGCCGGGGCGGCGGGCGTGGGCGTGGGCGTGGGCGTGGGCGCATCCAGGATGGAAGGCCGCGGCTTGAGCGGGTAGCCCAGCTGATCCAGGCTCTCCTCGGCGACGTCGAGGATCAGCTCGCCGGAGCTGCCCTGGTCCTCGGAGAGGCGTTCGAGGTAGTACTCCACGCCGGTGATGGCGTCGGCCAGGGTGTCCAGGCTGTGCCAGTCCGGCACCGCCTGGCGCGCCAGCAGCTGTTCCTGGATGTAGCGGTTGCAGGCTTCCAGCAGCCGCGCCGCGCGGCCCTGGTCGATCATTTCCAGGCCACCGCGGACCTGGGTCAGCAACTCCGGCACCCGCGCCAGGTGCTCGTGGTTCCACTGCGAGGCGATGAACTCGATGATGGCGTCCTTGGCCAGCTCCAGGCCGTTGCGCGCCTCCTTGATCACCACCTGGTGGATCTGCGCCACGTCGGTGGTCGGCAGGCGGCTCTCCTCGTCGCCGTGTTCCTCGCTGGGCCCGGCCATGCCGGCCAGGGTGGCCTCGACGTAGAGCAGCGCGCCGGCGACGTCCATCAGGGTGGCGTCGCTGGGCTCGCGGCGCCCGTCGGCCAGGGCGCCGACCACTTCGAGCTGGTCGAGGATCACCCGGCGCGGCTGGCCGAAGCCGAGCACCGCCAGGGTGTCGGCGATCTGCTTGAGCGGCGTCACCAGGGCCTGCAGGTCCGCCACCGCGGAGCGGTCGCTGCGCACGAAGAGGTCGAGGCTGTCCTTGACCCGCACCAGCTCCTCGCACAGGGCGCCGACCACCGAGCGCATGGCGTCGCGGTCGGGGCCGGCCAGGCGGGCGCGTTCCTCGTCCACCACGGCGGCGCCGGGCAGCGCCTCGTCCAGGCGGTATTCGTCCTTGACCTCGCGCACCTTGGGCGACTGGTCGGAGGCCTTGGCCACGTAGAACAGCAGGTTCTTCACCAGTTCGTCGGGCGCCGCCTGGTTCATGCCGTCGGCGCCCTCCTCGACCAGGCGCTTGAACTCGCGGTCGACCTGGCGCAGCAGGTTGCGCACCGTGGTGCCGTTGGCGATGCTGCCGTTGGCCAGGCCCTCGACCATGGCCGAGGCGATGGTCCACAGGCGGCCCAGCGGGGCCTCCCGGCACAGCGATTCGAGGCGGGCGAAGACCCGCGCCATGTAGCCCAGGTTGGTCGGCAGGTCCTGGTTGCGGATCACCCCGACCAGCGCCACCTGCAGCATCTGCCGCAGCTTGCGCAGCAGCACCGGCAGTTCGGAGGTGCGCAGGCGCGCCAGGGCATCGTGGGGCAGCAGCGGCTTGCCACCGGACAGGTCGGGGGCGAACAGGCTGGTTTCCGAGAGCAGCTTCTCGCCGCGGGCGGCGCGCAGGTCGTTGAGCAGCGGCAGCACCACCATCGGCAGGTCGCGGCGGGCGCTCTGGATGCGGTCGAGGTACACCGGCAGCTGCAGGATGGCCTGCATCAGCACTTCCAGGGCCTCGCCCTGGCTGGGCACGCGCTGGTCGATCAGCGCCTGGGTGAGCTGCTCCATTTCCTCGGCGAGCAGGGCGGCGCCATAGAACTCCACCATCTGCAGGGTGCCCCGCACCTGGTGGACGTGGGCCAGGCAGAAACCCATGCGCGTGGGGTCCTGCGGGTTCTCGACGAACGCCTCCAGGGCTTGCCGCGCCTGCTTGAGGGTTTCGGCGATCTCGCCTTTCACCCATTCCAGGGCGACATAATCGTGCCGATCACCCATAGCCACTCCACTCATGTGTCTGTGTCATCCCTTCCGGGTAAAGGCCAGAACCCGCTCGTCGGCCACCGGCACCAGGTCCGGGTGCTGCCATTCGGCCACCTCGCCGACGCCTATCACCAGCAGCCCACCCGGCGCCAGGCGCTCGGCCAGGCGGTTGAGGATGTCCCGGCGCCGCCAGCGGCGGAAGTAGATCAACAGGTTCTGACAGAAGATCACGTCCAGGCCGGACATGGGCGCCTGCCCCAGGTCCAGCACGTTCAATCGCGTACAGCACACCCGCTCGGCCAGCTCGGGTCGTACCCGGTAGCGGCCGTCGGCCTCTTCCCGGAAATAGCGTTGCTTCAGTTCGTCCTCGACATCCGCCAGCTTGCGCGCCGGGTACAGCCCCTCGCGGGCCTTGCCCAGGGCGCTGAGGCTGATGTCGGTGCCGCTCACCCCGTACAGCGCCGGCAGCTCCAGTTCGCCCAGCGCCTCGGCGACCACCATGGCCAGCGAGTACGGCTCCTCGCCGCTGGAACAGCCCACGCTCCACAGCGCCAGCGGCCGCCCCAGCGCCGGCAGGCGCTCGCGGACGTAGCCGGCGAGCAGCTCGAAGGACGGAAGGTGGCGGAAGAAGCGGGTTTCCTGGACGGTCAGGCGATCCAGCAGGTTCGACCACTCCACCGCGCCCCGCGGGCCATCGGTGACCTGGCGGTAGTAGCTGGCGTAGTCGCCGATACCCAATTCGCGCATGCGCGCGCCCAGGCTGGTCTGCAGGAAGGTCCGGCGCTGTTCGTTGACCACCACGCCGGTGCGTTCTTCCAGCAGAGCCTGCCAGTCGCGGAACTCCGCCGCCGACATGTCGGCCAACGGCTGCAACGACCAGACGCCAGTTGCCTGCATGTCGCGCCTCTCGCTCAAGACTGTCGTGCGCGGTGCCCTTCAGCCCCGCGCACCTCCGCTCAGGCCCGTTCTGCCAGGTCCGGCAGCTTGAAGCCGGATACCGAGTTGCGCATCTCGCTCGCCATCTTCGCCAGGTTGCCGATGCTGCGCGCAGTGGCGGTGGTACCGGCGGAGGTCTGCGAGGTGATCTCCTGGATCACGTTCATGGTGTTGGAAATGTGGCCGGCGGACGACGCCTGCTGACGGGCGGCGTTGGAGATGTTCTGGATCAGCGCCGCCAGGGTCTTGGATACCTTCTCGATCTCTTCCAGGGCCACACCGGCGTCCTGCGCCAGGCGGGCACCGCGGACCACTTCGGAGGTGGTCTGCTCCATGGAGATCACCGCTTCGTTGGTGTCGGTCTGGATGGTCTTCACCAGCGCCTCGATCTGCTTGGTCGCGGCGGAGGAACGTTCCGCCAGGCGCTGTACCTCGTCCGCCACCACGGCGAAGCCGCGGCCCGCGTCACCGGCCATGGACGCCTGGATCGCGGCGTTCAGGGCGAGGATGTTGGTCTGGTCGGCGATGTCGTTGATCAGGCTGACGATGTCGCCGATCTCCTGGGACGATTCGCCCAGGCGCTTGATCCGCTTGGAGGTGTCCTGGATCTGCTCGCGGATGTTGTCCATGCCGGTGATGGTGTTGTGCACCACCTCGTTGCCCTTGTTGGCGATGGCTACGGAACGTTCCGCTACCGCCGAGGACTCGGAGGCGTTCGCCGATACCTGGTCGATGGACACCGCCATCTCGTTGATCGCCGCGGAGGCGCCGGCGATTTCCTGGGCCTGGTGCTCGGAAGCCTCGGCCAGGTGCATCGCCGTGGCCTGGGTTTCCTGGGCGGCGGCGGCCACCTGCACGGCGGTCAGGTTGATGGTTTCCACCAGCTCGCGGAGCTGGTCGATGGAGTAGTTGATGGAGTCCGCGATGGCACCGGTGAAGTCCTCGGTCACGGTCGCGGCCACGGTCAGGTCACCGTCGGCGAGGTCGGCGATCTCGTCGAGCAACCGCAGGATCGCCGCCTGGTTGCGTTCGTTCTTCTCGGCGGTCTCGGCCAGCCGGCGGTTGGTCTCGCGCACCATCACCAGGCCGATGAGGATGATCGAGCCGAGGGCGAGGATCGCCAGGGCGACGCTCGCCACCTGGTTGAGGTGACGGCTGCCGGCCAGGTTCTCGAAGCCGTCGGCCAGCTTGGAGGCCTTGTCCAGCAGGGTCTGCGAGCTGCTGAAGATGGTGTTGGCGGACTCGCGGACCTGGAACAGTTCCGGCGAGGTCTCGAGGATCTCGTCCACCGAGCCCGAGACGAACTCGAACAGCTCGGAAATCTCGTTGAGGCGGTCGACGGCCTCGGCGTTGGTCACCTTGGAGATGCTCATCGCCGCGTTGCCTTCCTTCATGCCCTTGAGCACCCGGCCGAACAGGCTGGCGTCGCGGCCGAAGCTGTCGGCGGCCTGCACCGAGTTCTCGTCGCCGGCGAGCACCTTGTTCACCGAGCCGAGGATACGTTCGGCGAGCAGCGACTGGCGCTGGGCCACGGCGACCTGGTCGGCCGGCGCGCCGCTTTCCAGGAGGATGTCCACCACTTCCTCGTAGGTCACCTGCAGCTGCGGGATGGTCTCGGCGAGGGTCGCGGCCACCTGGTGCAGCGAGAGCACGGTCTGCTCGCTGGCGAGGATGGAGTCGGTGTTCTTGCGCAGCAGGTCCCAGTCCTTCTGCACGTCGGCCATCGGCACCTGCACGTCGGCCGGGCTCGGCGGCAGGCCGGTGGTCTCGTCCCCCTTGAGCAGCACGTTCCAGCGCTTCTCGAAGTCGTTACGGGCGTCCTTCAGCGACTTGAACGCCTCGCTCTTGCCCGCCGCCGCTTCCGTGGCGTTCTTGGCGATCCGCTGCGACAGCACGCGCAGTTCGCCGGCGTGGCCGATGTACTGCTTGTCGTGGTTCGACTGGGTGTTGAGGTAGGCGAAGTTGGCGAACAGCAGCACGATCGAGACGATCAGGACGATGAACAGCCCCGCGATCAGTGAACTGCTGCGCGCCCCCGAAAAGAGATTGCCTGTCTTGATTTTCTTCATATACGGCCCCCGCCTGGACCCACCACGATTTCGGTTTCCATGTCACGACACGGGCCGGAAGTCCCCGACCCAACCGGTTTCAACTAGCTGGCGACGTCGAGGAAGCCCGGGTGCTGCGCCAGGGCATGCGGGCTGAATACCAGCCAGGGCTGCTCTCGATGGAATACGCCATGAACAAAGGGTTGCAGCGCCGCCTCCAGGGGCGGCAACTGTTCGCTGAAGGCGTCCACCGGGAAGTGCTGCATGCCCAGGACCTCATCGACGATGAGCCCGGCGAACACCTCCCCGTGTTCCACCACCAGCACGCGGCGCTGCTTGCGCAATGGCGACAGCTCCGCGCCGAGAAAACCGCACAGGTCCATGATCGGCAGCAGCCGACCGCGGACGTTGGCCACGCCCCGGACCCACTCGCGCACGCCGGGCAGCAGGGTGTAGCGCGGCTCGTGGAGCACTTCGCCGACCTCCCCCATGGGCGCCACGAACAGGCGCCCAGCCATGCGGAAGCCGATGCCGTTCCAGCTCTGCACGACCTCGCGCTGCGCCGGCAGGCCGGCAGCCAGGCGACGGCAGCGCTGGTCGATCTCGACGAGAAGCTGGTAGGGACTCTGGACTTCAGACATGCCGGCCCTGGCCTTTTCTAATAGTTATTCGGGCCCCGCCGGGCATCAGCCGGCGAGTACCGCATTGATGGTCTTGAGCAGCGTTTCTTCGTCGACCGGCTTGGTCAGGTAGTCACGCGCGCCCTGGCGCTTGCCCCAGACCTTGTCGGTCTCCTGGTCCTTGGTGGTGACGATGATGACCGGGATAGCACTGGTCTCCGGATCCTTGGACAGCTGGCGGGTGGCCTGGAAGCCGTTCAGCCCGGGCATGACGATGTCCATCAGGACCACGTCCGGCTTCTCCTGGCGCGCCAGGGCGACGCCGTCGGCGCCGTTCTCGGCCTTGAGCACCTGGTGCGAATGCTTCTCCAGCATCGCGGTCAGCTTGTACATCTCGGTCGGAGAGTCATCAACAATGAGGATTCGAGCCATTGGGGTCCCCCAGGAAAAGGCATCACCGGCACGCAGGGCCGGACATCAGGAAGCTTGCTCCACCGGGGTGAAGTCTGGCACGTGGGTCTTGATGGCGCCGAGCAGCTCTTCCTTGCTGAAAGGCTTGGTGAGGTACTGATCGGAGCCGACGATACGACCCTTGGCCTTGTCGAACAGGCCGTCCTTGGAGGACAGCATGATCACCGGGGTGGATTTGAAGGCGCTGTTGTTCTTGATCAGGGCGCAGGTCTGATAGCCGTCCAGGCGCGGCATCATGATGTCGACGAAGATGATGTTCGGATGGGTGTCGGCGATCTTCGCCAGCGCGTCGAAGCCATCGATGGCCGTGATGACATCGCAGCCGACTTTCTTGAGCAAGGTTTCGGCGGTACGACGGATCGTCTTGGAATCGTCGATGACCATGACCTTCAAACCATCGGAATGCTGTTCCATGTTCGCCCTTTTACCATCTCGGTGAATCGTTACTGTCTTATATTCAGTGCGCTGACGCCCTGCCACCGTTCGGGCTGCGACCCAATCGTCGGAGTCTTTTAGCACACTCTCCCGCATCCATCCATAACACCCCGGATGCGCTGGCTTTTTCCTTGACCGGGCACATATCCGGCGCCACCCTGAGCACTCTTTTCCGCCCTTTTCGGCGCGGTTTGTCGCCGCACCTGCCCCTTTCGGAGGACTTCCCCATGAGCGTACGCCTGGGCATCGTGATGGACCCCATCGCCAGCATCAACTTCAAGAAGGACAGCTCCCTGGCGATGCTGCTGGCGGCCCAGGCCCGTGGCTGGTCGCTCTTCTACATGGAACAACGGGATCTTTACCAGAAAGCGAACGCCGCGCGGGCGAAGGTCCGCTCCCTGAAGGTCTTCGACGATGCCGAACGCTGGTACGAGCTGGGCCAGGAGACCGACCTGCCGCTCGCCGAGCTGGACGTGATCCTGATGCGCAAGGACCCGCCCTTCAACAACGAGTACATCTATTCCACCTACCTGCTGGAACAGGCCGAGCGCGCCGGCGCCCTGGTGGTGAACCGGCCGCAGAGCCTGCGCGACTGCAACGAGAAGTTCTTCGCCACGCTGTTCCCGCAGTGCACGCCGCCGACACTGGTCACACGGCGCGCCGACATTCTGCGCGAGTTCGCCGCCGAACATCGTGACATCATTCTCAAACCCCTCGAAGGCATGGGCGGCACCATGATCTTCCGCCACCGCGAGGGCGACCCGAACCTCTCGGTGATCCTCGAGACCCTGACGCTGCACGGCCAGCAGCAGATCATGGCGCAGCGCTACATCCCGGAGATCAAGGACGGCGACAAGCGCATCCTGATGATCGACGGCGAGCCGGTGGAATACTGCCTGGCACGCATCCCGGCGCAGGGCGAGACGCGCGGCAACCTCGCCGCCGGCGGCCGCGGCGTGGCCCAGCCGCTGTCCGAGCGCGACCGCTGGATCGCCGGGCAGGTCGGCCCGCAGCTGCGCGAGCGCGGCCTGCTGTTCGTCGGCCTGGACGTGATCGGCGACTACCTCACCGAGATCAACGTCACCAGCCCGACCTGCATTCGCGAGATCGACAAGGCCTACGACACCCGCATCGGCGAGCGCCTGATGGACGCCATCGCCGGCAAGCTCAAGGCCCGCCAGGCGGCGGCGCAAGTTTGACGCAACCGACAACTTGACGCTTGCCGCTTGCAGGCGGCGGCCGGGGAAAGCAGACTTCGCCCACCCCGGCCGGCTCGATATGCAATGAACGCTGCAACCTCCCCCCAAGCCTTCCCGTCCTCCGGCGTCCGCCCGGCGGACCGCCTGGGCTTCACCCTGTTCGTGGCGGCGGTGCTGCATGTGGCGCTGATCCTCGGCGTGGGCTTCTCGATGCCGCACCCGAGCCAGTTGAGCAAGACGCTGGAAATCACCCTGGCCACCTTCAAGAGCGAGAAGAAGCCGGAGAAGGCCGACTACCTGGCGCAGATGAACCAGGAAGGCAGCGGCACCCTCGAGCACAAGGCCGTCCCCAAGACCACCGAGCAGGCGCCGTTCCAGGACAGCGAGGCGAAGAAGGTCGCCCCGCCGCCAACGCCGAAGCAGGCCAAGGAGGCGGAGTCGCCGAAGACCGCGGTGGCCACCAAGGCGCCGAAGCCGCAGAAGGTCCAGGCCAAGCCGCAGAAGCCCAAGGCCGAGCAGGTCGCCCAGCCGGCGCCGCAGTTCGACTCCAGCCAGCTGTCGGCGGAAATCTCCAGCCTCGAGGCGGACCTGGCCAAGGAACGCCAGGCCTACGCCAAGCGCCCGCGCATCCACCGCCTGACCGCCGCCTCGACCATGCGCGACAAGGGCGCCTGGTACAAGGAGGAGTGGCGCAAGAAGATCGAGCGCATCGGCAACCTCAACTACCCCGACGAGGCCCGCCGCCAGCGCATCTACGGCAGCCTGCGGATGCTGGTGTCGATCAACCGCGACGGCTCGCTGTACGAGGTGCAGGTGCTGGAGTCCTCCGGCCAGCCGCTGCTGGACCAGGCCGCCCAGCGCATCGTGCGCCTGGCCGCGCCCTTCGCCCCCTTCACCGGCGAACTGGCGGACATCGACCGCCTGGAGATCATCCGCACCTGGCGCTTCGAGCGCGGCGACCGGCTGTCCAGCCGCTAGGCTCCGCGGGCGGCTTGCAGGCCACGCGCCCAAGCCTGAAACTAGCGCCATGAACACAGCGCCCACCTACCTCAAGCACCACTTCCTGATCGCCATGCCGCACATGGCCGATCCCAACTTTGCCCAGACCCTCACCTACCTGGTCGAGCACAACGAGCAGGGCGCCATGGGCCTGGTGATCAACCGCCCCAGCGGCCTGAACCTCAGCGACGTGCTCGAGCAGCTGCGCCCCGAGCCCCTGCCGCCGGCGCGCTGCCAGGGCATCACCGTCTACAGCGGCGGCCCGGTGCAGACCGACCGCGGCTTCGTCCTGCACCCGGCGGGGCAACTGTTCCAGGCCACCCTGGAGCTGGGCGAGCTGAACCTGTCCACCTCCCAGGACGTGCTCTTCTCCATCGCCGACGGCAGCGGCCCCGCGCAGAGCGTCATCGCCCTCGGCTACGCCGGCTGGGAAGCCGGCCAGCTGGAGGCCGAGCTGGCCGACAACGCCTGGCTGACCTGCCCGGCGGACCTGCAAGTGCTCTTCGACGTGCCCGCCGAGCAGCGCCTGGCCGCCGCCGCGCAGCGCCTGGGGATCAACCTCAGCCTGCTCACCGCCCAGGCCGGGCACGCCTGATGGCCGCGCCGCGCCTGTTGCTGGGCTTCGACTACGGCACCAAGCAGATCGGCGTCGCCGTCGGCCAGGCGGTCACCGGCCAGGCCCGCGAACTCTGCGTGCTCAAGGCGCAGAACGGCGTGCCGGACTGGAACCGCGTCGAGGCGCTGATAAAGGAATGGCAGCCCGACGCCATCGTCGTCGGCCTGCCGCTGAACATGGACGGCACGCCCAGCGAGATGAGCGAGCGCGCCGAGAAGTTCGCCCGCCGCCTGCACGGCCGCTACAACCTGCCGGTGCACACCCACGACGAGCGCCTGACCACCTACGCCGCCAAGGGCGAGCGCCTGGCCCAGGGCCAGCGCGACGGCTACCGCGAACGCCCGGTGGACGCCCTGGCCGCGGCCCTGCTGCTCGAGGGCTGGCTGGAGGCGCACGGCGGCGCTTGACCTGCGGCAGTGCCGGCCGCGGCACACGCGCTAATCTTGAGCGGGTACCCGCCGCACGGGCGCCCGAGGAATCCACGGCGGCCCAGCCTGGACCGCCACGAGTCATCCAGGAGATGTCATGAACCTGCCCAGCCCCGCCGAACTCCTGCCGCGCATGGCCACCGACCTGCGCAACCACCTCGCCGAGCGCGGCATAGACGCGCCGCGCTTCGTCGGCATCCACACCGGCGGCATCTGGGTCGCCCAGGCCCTGCTCAAGGAACTGCACAGCGAGGAGATCCTCGGCATCCTCGACGTGTCCTTCTACCGCGACGACTTCACCCGCAGCGGCCTGCACCCGCAGGTCCGTCCGTCGGAACTGCCGTTCGAGATCGACGGCCAGCACCTGGTCCTGGTCGACGACGTGCTGATGAGCGGCCGCACCATCCGCGCCGCGCTCAACGAGCTGTTCGACTACGGCCGCCCGGCCAGCGTGACCCTGGTCTGCCTGCTGGACCTGAACGCCCGCGAACTGCCGATCCGCCCTGACGTGGTCGGCCAGACCCTGTCGCTGGCCCCCAATGAAAGGGTAAAATTGCGCGGTCCCGCACCACTCGTCCTCGAGCGCACCCTCATCAGCGCGCTCTGAACGCGCGCGCCACCCTTTCCACCATTCAGGGCCTGCCCCATGCCGACAGACGCCAAGCGCCCGCTGCAGCTCAACGACCAGGGCCAGCTGCGCCACTTCCTCTCGCTCGACGGCCTGCCCCGCGAGCTGCTGACCGAAATCCTCGACACCGCCGACTCCTTCCTGGAAGTCGGCGCGCGCGCGGTGAAGAAGGTCCCGCTGCTGCGCGGCAAGACCGTGTGCAACGTGTTCTTCGAGAACTCCACACGCACCCGCACCACCTTCGAACTGGCCGCCCAACGCCTGTCCGCCGACGTCATCACGCTGAACGTGTCGACCTCCTCGACCAGCAAGGGCGAGACACTCACCGACACCCTGCGCAACCTCGAGGCCATGGCCGCCGACATGTTCGTCGTGCGCCACAGCGACTCCGGCGCGGCGCACTTCATCGCCGAGCACGTCAGCCCCCGGGTGGCGGTGATCAACGGCGGCGACGGCCGCCACGGCCACCCGACCCAGGGCATGCTCGACATGCTCACCATCCGCCGCCACAAGGGCGGCTTCGAGAACCTCTCGGTGGCCATCGTCGGCGACGTCCTGCACTCGCGGGTGGCGCGCTCGAACATGCTGGCGCTGAAGACACTCGGCTGCCCGGACATCCGCGTCATCGCCCCGCGCACCCTGCTGCCCATCGGCCTGGAGGAAGTCTACGGGGTGAAGGTGTTCACCGACGCCAACGAAGGCCTCAGGGACGTCGACGTGGTCATCATGCTGCGCCTGCAGCGCGAGCGCATGCAGGGTGGCCTGCTGCCCAGCGAAGGCGAGTTCTTCAAGCTCTACGGCCTGACCGAGAAGCGCCTGAAGCTGGCCAGGCCGGGCGCCATCGTCATGCACCCGGGGCCGATCAACCGCGGCGTGGAGATCGAATCCGCGGTGGCCGACGGCGAGCAGTCGGTGATCCTCAACCAGGTGACCTACGGGATCGCCATCCGCATGGCCGTGCTGTCCATGGCCATGAGCGGGCAGAACGCCCAACGCCAGCTGGAACAGGAGGACGCGCAATGACCGTCAGCATTCACGGCGCCCGCGTCATCGACCCGGCCAGCGGCCTGGACCAGGTCTGCGACGTCCACATCGAAGCCGGCAGGATCATCGCCCTGGGCCAGGCCCCGGCCGACTTCCACGCCGCCCAGGAACTGGACGCCGCCGGCCTGATCGCCGCGCCCGGCCTGGTGGACCTGAACGTCGCCCTGCGCGAGCCGGGCTACAGCCGCAAGGGCAACATCGAAAGCGAAACCCGCGCCGCCAGCGCCGGCGGCGTCACCAGCCTGTGCTGCCCGCCGCAGACCAAACCGGTGCTGGACACCCCGGCGGTGGCCGAGCTGATCCTCGACCGCGCCCGCGAGGCCGGCAATGCCAAGGTCTTCCCCATCGGCGCGCTGACCCGCGGCCTGGCCGGCGAGCAGCTGTCCGAACTGGCCGCCCTGCGCGACGCCGGCTGCGTGGCCTTCAGCAACGGCCTGGCGCCCCTGGCCAGCAACCGCGTGCTGCTGCGCTCGCTGGAATACGCGGCGACCTTCGACCTGACGGTGATCTTCACCTCCCAGGATGCCGAACTGGCCCAGGGCGGCCTGGCCCACGACGGCCCCACCGCCAGCTTCCGCGGCCTGGCCGGCATCCCCGAGAGCGCCGAGACCGTGGCCCTGGCCCGCAACCTGCTGCTGGTGGAACAGAGCGGCGTGCGCGCGCACTTCAGCCAGCTGACCAGCGCCCGCGGCGTGGAGATGATCGCCCAGGCCCAGGCCCGCGGCCTGCCGGTGACCGCCGACGTGGCGCTGTACCAGCTGATCCTCACCGACGAGGCCCTGGCCGACTTCTCCAGCCTCTACCACGTGCAGCCGCCGCTGCGCTCGCGCAAGGACCGCGACGCCCTGCGCGAGGCGGTGAAGAGCGGCGTGGTGCAAGCCATCGCCAGCCACCACCAACCCCACGAGGCGGACGCCAAGAACGCCCCCTTCGCCGACACCGAGCCGGGCATCAGCAGCGTCGAGCTGCTGCTGCCGCTGGCCATGACCCTGGTGCAGGACGGCCTGCTCGACCTGCCGACCCTGCTGACGCGCCTGACCAGCGGCCCGGCCACAGCGCTGCGCCTGCCGGCCGGCCGCATCGCCGTGGGCGAGGCCGCCGACCTGGTGCTGTTCGAGGCCGAGGGCCAGACCCTGGCCGGCGAGACCTGGTACTCCCGCGGCCAGAACAGCCCGTTCATCGGCCACTGCCTGCCGGGCGCGGTGCGCTGCACGCTGGTGGATGGGCATATCGTTCACGCGGTCTGAGCTTGTCAGGCATGAAGAAGCCCGCCAGTTGGCGGGTTTTTTCGTTGTCTGGTCCTGTAGGAACTGGCTTGCTTGCGAACGGTGTTTCCCGGACATGCCGGTGCATGAGGTTACCTCTGTCCCCTCTCCCCAGCCCTCTCCCTGAAGGGAGAGGGGGCTTGTCCGTACCGGCTGGAAGCAAGGCCTCAACCGGACAGCACGGAGAGATATCCGGCTGACTGCAGAACATCCACTTCTGCCCAACGGTCCCCTCTCCCTTCAGGGAGAGGGTTAGGGAGAGGGAGCGGAGCCAACCGATACACCGTGACCACCGGGAGGCACCATTCGCGAGCAAGCTCGCTCCTACGAAAAGCCCCCCTTAGTTAGATAGTCGCCAACGCCTGCGCCAAATCCGCACGCAGGTCCTCGACATCCTCCACCCCCACCGACAGCCGTACCAATGCATCCCCGATGCCCAGCTCCGCCCGGGTAGCCGGCGGAATAGTCGCGTGGGTCATGATCGCCGGGTGCTCGATCAGGCTTTCCACCCCGCCCAGGCTCTCGGCCAGGGCGAAGATGCGCACGTTCTCCAGGAAGCGTTTCGAGCCGGCCAGGTCGGTAGCCAGGTCCATGGAGATCATCCCGCCGAAGCCGTTCATCTGCCGCTTCGCCAACGCGTGCTGCGGGTGCGAGGGCAGGCCCGGGTAGTGCACCCGCGCCACCTGCGGCTGGCGCTCCAGCCACTGGGCCAGTTCCAGGGCGTTGGCGCAGTGCCGCTCCATGCGCAGGGCCAGGGTCTTCACCCCGCGCAGGGTGAGGAAGGCATCGAAGGGGCCGGCGATGGCGCCCACGGCGTTCTGCAGGAAGCCCAGGCGCTCGGCCAGCTCGGGATTGTCGCCGACCACGGCGATGCCGCCGATGACGTCGGAGTGGCCGTTCAGGTACTTGGTCGTCGAGTGCACGACTACGTCGAAGCCCAGCTCCAGCGGGCGCTGGATGCGCGGGCTGGCGAAGGTGTTGTCGGCCACGCAGAGGATGCCGCGGCTGCGGCACAGGCGGGCGATGGTCTCCAGGTCGGCCAGGCGCAGCAGCGGGTTGCTCGGCGTCTCGACCCACACCATGCGGGTTTCCGGGCGCAACGCGGCCTCGATGGCGCCGGTGTCGGTGAGGTCGACGAAGCTGAACTCGTGCCCGGCGCTGCGCCGCCGCACACGCTCGAACAGGCGGAAGGTGCCGCCGTAGATGTCGTTGCCGGACACGATGTGCGAGCCGGCGTCGAGCAGTTCCAGTGTCGCCGAGATGGCCGCGAGCCCCGAGGCGAAGGCGAACGCCCTGCTGCCGCCCTCCAGGTCCGCCACGCAGCGCTCCAGGGCCCAGCGCGTGGGGTTGTGCGAGCGCCCGTAGTCCAGGCCCTTGTGCACCCCGGGGCTGTCCTGCAGGTAGGTGGAGTTGGCGTAGATCGGCGGCATCAGCGCGCCAGTGGAGGGGTCGGGCGCCTGGCCGGCGTGGATGACCCGCGTGGCGAAACCGCGGGGCGCTTGGGAATCCTGGCTCATGGGAGCGTTCTCCGAAGATGGTTGAGCAAGTCGAAACGGGTGATCAGGCCGTGGAAGCCCGAGGCGTCGGCGATGATGGCGACCAGGCCGCGGTCCAGCTCGGCCTGCAGTTCGGCCAGGCTGGCGTCCGGGGCCAGGGTTTCCAGGCGGGTGGTCATGGCGCTGGCCACCGGCTGGCGGAAATGGCTGGCGTCGGCGTGCACGCCCAGCAGGATGTCGGATTCGTCGATGACCCCGGCCAGCTTGCCGTCGGCCAGCACCGGCAGCTGCGAGACGTCGGCCAGGCGCATGCGCTGGAAGGCCGTCAGCAGGGTATCGTCCGGCCCCACGCTGATCACCCGGCCCTCCTCGAAGCGCCGCGCGATGATGTCGCGCAGGTCGCCGTAGCGCTTGCGCTGCAGCAGGCCCTGGTCGGTCATCCACTGGTCGTTGTAGACCTTGGACAGGTAGCGTGTGCCGGTGTCGCAGACGAAGCTGAGCACGCGCCTGGGCTGCGTCTGCTCGCGGCAGTAGCGCAAGGCGGCGGCCAGCAGGGTGCCGGTGGAGGAACCGCCGGGGATGCCCTCGGCGCGCAGCAGCTCGCGGGCGTGGGCGAAGCTTTCCTCGTCGCTGATGGAATAGGCGTGGCGCACGCTGGAAAGGTCGGCGATAGAGGGAATGAAGTCCTCGCCGATGCCTTCCACCGCCCAGGAACCCACCTCGCCCAGGGTGCCGTCGCGCACGTAGCCGGCCATCACCGAGCCCACCGGGTCGGCCAGGACCATCTCCAGGTCCGGCTGTACCTGGCGGAAGAAGCGCGTCAACCCGGTGAGGGTGCCCGCCGAGCCGACGCCGACGACGATGGCGTCGAGGTCATGGCCGGTCTGCTGCCAGATTTCCGGGGCGGTGCTGGTTTCGTGGGCCAGGGGGTTGGCCGGGTTGTTGAACTGGTCGGCGAAGAAGGCCCCGGGGATGTCCCGCGCCAGGCGCGCGGCCACGTCCTGGTAGTACTCCGGGTGGCCCTTGCCGACGTCGGAGCGGGTGATGTGCACCTCGGCGCCCATGGCCTTGAGGTGCAGCACCTTCTCGCTGGACATCTTGTCCGGCACCACCAGCACCACCCGGTAGCCCTTGGCGCGGCCCACCAGGGCCAGGCCCAGGCCGGTGTTGCCGGCGGTGGCCTCGACGATGGTCCCGCCGGGCTTCAGGCGGCCGTCGCGCTCGGCGGTCTCGATCATGGCCACGCCGATGCGGTCCTTGATCGAGCCGCCGGGGTTCTGCGATTCCAGCTTGAGGAACAGGGTGCAGGGGCCGGTATCGAAGCGGGTGACCTGCACCAGCGGGGTATTGCCGATCAGGTCGAGTACGGCAGGACGAAGTTCGTTGCTCATGGCATCCACTCCTTGTCGGCGCCACGGGGATCGCCCGGCGGCGCGCCTTTATGGTCCTCCTGACCATAGGCCGGCGCCTGCCCGACCGCCAGGCGGCCACGACGAAAAGACCGGTGCGCAGGCGTGGGCCCGGCCCGCAATCGCGCGCAGGGCGCCCCCTACAGGGGAACGGCGTGGCTGGGCGGTGTAGGAGCGGATCTCATCCGCGAACCGCGCCGATACGTCCGGCTATCGCGGACAAGGTCCGCTCCTACGGTGCTGGTGAGCATGGCTTCTTGCAGGAGCGGGCAAGGTCAGATCCGCTGCGGGCCGTTGCGCTCGGAGACCTGGGCGTTGAGCGTCCAGAAGTCGTAGAGCACGCCGATGAAGAACAGGCCGCCGGTGAACAGGTAGAGGATGCCGGTCAGCCATTTGCCCATGTACATGCGGTGCACGCCGAACACGCCGAGGAAGGTCAGCAGTATCCAGGCGACGTTGTAGTCCAGGGCGCCGCTGCGGTAGCGCAGGTCGGCCTCGTCGTCCATCGAGGGGATCAGGAACAGGTCGATGATCCAGCCGATGAAGAACAGCCCCAGGGTGAAGAACCAGATGGTCCCGCTCACCGGCTTGCCGTAGTAGAAGCGGTGGGAACCGGTGAAGCCGAAGATCCATAGCAGGTAGCCGATGACCTTGCTGTGGGTGTCGGGGGTGTTGGGCATGGAGCGCTCCTTGGCGGGGATTCCTGGATTCGACCGGCGCAATCGCGGCGGGTTTGCCATCACTGTAAGAAAAGTCGCGGGGAATACAAACCCATGGATGGCAAAAGCCCGCCTTGGGGCGTAATGCTGTTCACTTAAGCGGAGCAGCATTGCGGTTCACCGGATAGCGGGTCTTCGAAATCTTCACCGCCCTTGGTCTTGCCGGCCTTGGGCGGCGATCCAGGAATAGCCCGCCGATCCCGGCCCGCAACTCCGCCAGGCGCCTTCCAGTGGCGGAAATCGGATTGGCTGCTGCCATCACGATCAGTTGAACGGCGATGTAATGAGCCACCGGCTTGAAGCGTATCTCGGATGCGGAACGGCCGAACGCTACCGCCGCCTGGCTCGCCTCACGGCGAATGACGTTGTAGCTCAGCAGCAACCCCCAGACTTCCTGATAGATCAGCTCAACCTTCTTGCTGCGCAGGGTGACCGCGTTCTGTTGCAGGGAACTCTTGATATCTCGGAAGCCCAGTTCGATCTCCCAGCGCTCCTGGTACAGATCGGCAACGGCCTTGGCGCTGTAGCGCTCGGCTGGCAGAGAGGTCAGCACGGTTTTCAGCTTGCCCTGACGTTCGTAGCTGACTTCACGTACCTCCCAGTAGGCCGGCAGCGCCGGGTTACGCTTTCGAGCCTGTGCCGACACCTTCATGCGCAGCAGGCGATCACGCTTGCCGTAACGGACCAGTTCTTCACCGACCAGGCCCTTGCGAGCCGGGATCAACCAGTGGCGGTTCGCCCCCGTCGTGGCGACGCCCAACAGCAAATCGGCACTCCAGAAGCCCTTGTCGAACAGGGTTACCGAGTGATCGGGGATTTGCTGAAGAAACTCGTCGGCCAAACGCATTTCACTGCGCCGGTAGGGGCTCAACTGGGCATCCAGGATCACGTGCGAGCGTACGTTCATCAACGCAACCAGGCGCATCATGGGAAACGGCGTCTGGCGGTCGGTGGCGGTGTTGCCGGAACCGAAATGCTTGCGCAGTTCAGTGCTGTCCGGGGTGCGCAGGAGTGCGCCATCCACCGCCAGGACCCGCAGATCCTGCCAGTTGTCTCCGTCATAGCGTTCGCACCCCCACTGCTTGCCGGTTTTGCGGAACAACCACTCGACCGGATCGGCGCCGAGCCGCTTACGGGCTTGGCTGATACCACTTCTCGCCAGCAGGTGGTCGGAAGCCAGGCCCTGAGCGCAGATATTCAGGCGCCTGGCCACTTCATGGACGGGCTCATCGCGGAACAACGCCATGCCCAGTACCAGCCAGAGCACCTGATCGGTAGGCAGACGCCGCCGCCGAATGCTGGCCTGTGAGGAAAGATGCAGTGCCGACTCCACCCACTCGATTGGAATGTTCTGGGTGAAGGTGCTCAGGTCGGAGAAGTTGAACAGGTCGCCCAGATCGAGCAGGTGCTGTTGGAAAGACATAAAAAATCCGATGCCAGAAGTCTGGCACCGGATTCTTGGGGAACACCTGCCGTGGCTCAAATGCTTAAGTGAACAGCATTACGCCACCTGGCGGGCTTTTTCATGCCCGGAGGAAACCATGGGCCAAGACCGTGATGTAGATGTGCTGGCGCGGACGCTGTGGGGCGAGGCGCGCGGCGAAGGCGCCGCCGGCATGGTCGCCGTGGGCTGGACGATCCGTAACCGCGCGGCGAAGCCTGGCTGGTGGGGGCGGGACATCGTCAGCGTCTGCCAGGCGCCCTGGCAGTTCAGCTGCTGGAACAAGAACGATCCGAACTATCCGTACCTGTCCGGCGCGAAGCAGATCCCGGCCGGCGAGTACCTGCGCGCCAGAGAGGCCGCACTGGCGGTGATCAGCGGCAGCCAGCTGGACCCAACCGGCGGGGCCACCCACTACTACGCCACCACCATGGCCAAGCCGCCGGCCTGGGCGGCGAAAGCGAAACGCACGGCAGTGATCGGCCACCACGCCTTCTTCCGCGACGTCCCGTAGGAGCGAACCATGCAGAACTTCCCGTGGAAGGCGGCCGGCCTGGTGCTGGCCGCGCTGCTGCTGGTCGCCGTCGGCACCGGCTTGGGTGTGTGGCTGGCCGCCGGGCACTACCGTCCGCAGCTCGATGCCGCGGCCGTGGATCTGACCAGCTGTCGCGCGGCCCGGGGCAACCTCGAGGCACTGGTGGGCGACCAGAACGCCGCCATCGCTGGCCTGGCTAACCAGGCCCAGCAGCGCCAGGCACGTGCCGCCCAGGCCGTGGCCGATGCCCAGCAGCAGGCCGGCGAGCACTACGCCGCGGCGCAGCGCCTGCAGCAGGAGCACGCCGAGGGTGATCAGTGCGCAGCGGCAGAGGCGGTCATCGACAAGGAGTTGGGCCTATGAAACCGCAGGAGTGGCGAAAAGCTGCAGGTGCAGCGATTTTCGGCAGGTGCAGCCGAAAAGTGCAGGTGGTGCAGGTGCTGGGGATGGTGTTCGCGCTGGCGGGATGCGCCGGCCAGGTCGAGCCTGAGCCGCGCACGGTGCGCGTAGAGGTGCCGGTGGCGGTGCCCTGCCGGGCGCCGGCGGTGCAGGAGCCAGCCTGGGCCACGGCGAGCTTGCAGAAAAGCGACACGCTGCAGGTGAAGGTCCGGGCGCTGCTGGCAGAGCGGCAGCAGCACCTGGGCTACGAGGCGCAGTTGCGTGCCGCGGTGATGGCCTGTCAGTAGGGCTGTGATCTGTCTAAAACTAACTCACAACTCGCCGAACTATGCGGCTTTCAGACGGCCTATCTCGCGATTTTGTTTTGGACAGAGCCTGACTAATAGTCAGGCTCTGCGCGGCCTGGAGCTTGCTTCTTCCGCTACTGTTGCATCATCGGGGTGTGAGCGGAAAGGTCGCTTTGGCTCATGACTTTGGGCGGTCCGTCTTCTATATGCAAAAGCGCCTAGTGTACGGTATCCGGCCTGACGGCTTAAGCATCGGAGTACGCAATGAGCATCAGCGACGAAGGCATCACCGACCTGGCCGCGCGCCTGGGCGCGCAGTTGCAGCGGCTGGGCGCGCGGGTCTGCACCGCGGAATCCTGCACCGGCGGCGGCATCGCCGAGGCGATCACGCGGATCGCCGGCAGCTCGGCCTGGTTCGATGCCGGCTACGTCACCTATTCCAACGCGCAGAAGACCGCCCAACTGGGCGTGCCCGACGAACTTTTCCCACAGGTCGGCGCGGTCAGCCGCGAGGTGGTCGAGGCCATGGCCCGTGGCGCACAGGCGCGCAGTGGCGCGCGTTTCGCCGTGGCGGTCAGCGGTATCGCCGGGCCGGACGGTGGTTCACCAGAGAAGCCTGTAGGAACCGTCTGGTTGTGCTGGGCCGACGGCGAAAGGCTGCTCCCGGCGTGCCTGCATTTCGCCGGCGACCGCCTCGCGGTGCGCCGGCAGGCGGTGGCGGCCGCTCTGGACGGGGTGTTGCGACTGGCCGTCGGGGAAAATCCCGTCCGGGGGTAGGCGAGCGCCTTGCCCTGTGAAATAATACTGTCTACTTATACAGTTGTTCGTGGCCCATCCCGGCCGCCTGACTTCGCGAGGACTTCAATGGACGACAACAAGAAGCGCGCCCTGGCCGCGGCCCTGGGACAGATCGAACGCCAATTCGGCAAGGGCGCGGTGATGCGCATGGGCGACCACGAGCGCCAGGCCATCCCGGCCATCTCCACCGGCTCCCTGGGCCTGGACATCGCCCTGGGCATCGGCGGCCTGCCGAAAGGCCGGATCGTCGAGATCTACGGCCCGGAATCCTCGGGCAAGACCACCCTGACCCTCTCGGTCATCGCCGAAGCCCAGCGCCAGGGCGCCACCTGCGCCTTCGTCGACGCCGAGCACGCGCTGGACCCGGACTACGCCGGCAAGCTGGGCGTCAACGTCGACGACCTGCTGGTCTCGCAGCCGGACACCGGCGAGCAGGCCCTGGAAATCACCGACATGCTGGTGCGCTCCAACGCGGTGGACGTGATCATCGTCGACTCCGTGGCGGCCCTGGTGCCCAAGGCCGAGATCGAAGGCGAGATGGGCGATGCCCACGTCGGCCTGCAGGCCCGCCTGATGTCCCAGGCGCTGCGCAAGATCACCGGCAACATCAAGAACGCCAACTGCCTGGTCATCTTCATCAACCAGATCCGCATGAAGATCGGCGTGATGTTCGGCAACCCGGAAACCACCACCGGTGGTAACGCCCTGAAGTTCTACGCCTCCGTGCGCCTGGACATCCGCCGTACCGGCGCGGTGAAGGAAGGCGACGAGGTGGTCGGCAGCGAAACCCGCGTCAAGGTCGTGAAGAACAAGGTCGCTCCGCCGTTCCGCCAGGCCGAGTTCCAGATTCTCTACGGCAAGGGCATCTACCGCACCGGCGAGATCATCGACCTGGGCGTGCAGCTGGGCCTGGTGGAGAAGTCCGGCGCCTGGTACAGCTACCAGGGCAGCAAGATCGGCCAGGGCAAGGCCAACGCCGCCAAGTTCCTGGAAGAAAACTCGGAAATCTGCGCGGTGCTGGACAAGGCCATCCGCGAGCAACTGCTGAACAACCAGCCGGCGCCGACCAAGGCCGAGCTGGCTGCAGCCGAAGCCGCCGAGGCCGCTGAAGCCGACCTCGACTACTGATCCCGCCGATGCCGACCGTGCTCGATACGCCCGTCGCCGTGCGACGGGCCGCCATGGACCTCCTGGCGCGGCGCGAGCACGGTCGCGCCGAACTCGTCCGCAAGCTGCGCCAGCGCGGCGCGCCTGCGGAACTCATCGAGCCCGCCCTCGACCGCCTGGCCGAGGAGGGGTTGCTCAACGAATCCCGTTACCTGGAAGCCTTCATCGCCAGCAAGGCGCGCAGCGGCTATGGCCCCTTGCGCATCCGCGACGAACTGAGCCAGCGCGGCCTGCCCCGCGGCGAGATCGAGAAGGCCCTGGGCGAGGCCGACGTCGACTGGCAGGCGCAACTTCGGGACGCTTGGCGCCGCAAGTTCCCCCGTCTACCCCAGGATGCCCGCGAGCGTGCCCAGCAAGGGCGTTTCCTCGCCTACCGGGGGTTTTCCATGGAAGCCATCAACCGCCTGTTCAGCGGGCGCGGCGGGGACGACTGAGCCCTGCGCGGTGCTGGCCGGCCTATCGGCCGGATCGCGGACGGAGTCCGCTCCTACGCCCACATTCCCCTGGCTTGTCCGCGATAGCTGGCGGTATCGGCGCGGTTCGTGGATAAGATCCGCTTGTAAGGCGCGGGAACGGCTTCTCGTAGGAGCGAGCTTGCTCGCGAATAAACCCCGCAGCGGAGTCTGTTCGCGAGCAAGCTCGCTCCTACAGAGAACATCTCGGCGTAGTCGGCAAGACAGTTGCCCCTACGCCATTTCACACACCGTTCCCCCCGGAATCACGCGCCAGCGCAGTGTCACGTCGGGCCAACGGCGTATAACCGCGAACGGTTATACGCCCTACGGTTGGGCGTGGGCGTAGGAGCGCCATCCCATGTAGGAGCGCGCCCTGCGCGCGATTCGCGGGCAGGGCCCGCTCCTACAGGTGCGGTGGCCTATGCAGGAACGGGACAAGCCTCGGTCCAGTTCTGCTTGTCATTGATGAAATTCACCAACTCGCGCAGGCGGCCGTGGTCGCGGCCGTTGAAGGCGAAGGCCAGGCGCGTGAGCTTGGTGAATTCCGGTTCGTCCTTTTCCAGTTCGCCGCAGGCCTGCTGGTGGAAGCCGTCGTGCAGGCAGAGGTTGCCGAACTCCTCGTGCAGGCGCTGGATGGCGCTGTCGCTGAGGCGGTGGTTGAGGCGGATGACGAAGTTGTCCTTGAGCCAGCGGCTGGAGTGGAAGTTGCTGTAGAAGTGGGCGATCTCCCCGACCGCGTCCTCCACCGAGCGGGCCAGCTTCATCAGGTGCATGTCGCTGGGCAGGATGTAGCGGTTGTCCAGCAACTGCTCCTGCATGAACTGCAGCGCCTGCTCCCAGTAATGCCCGCCGGGCTGGTCGAGCAGCACCACCGGCACCAGCGGGCTCTTGCCGGTCTGGATCAGCGTCAGCACTTCCAGCGCCTCGTCCAGGGTGCCGAAGCCGCCGGGGCAGAGCACCAGGGCGTCGGCTTCCTTGACGAAGAACAGCTTGCGCAGGAAGAAGAAGTGGAACGACAGCAGGTTGTTGGTGCCGGCCACCGTGTGGTTGGCCTGCTGCTCGAAGGGCAGGGTGATGTTGAAGCCCAGGCTGTTCTCCAGCCCGGCGCCTTCGTGGGCGGCGGCCATGATGCCGCCGCCGGCACCGGTGACGACCATCAGGTCGTAGCGGGCCAGGGTGCGCCCCAGGTCCCTGGCCAGGGCGTACAGCGGGTGGTCCGGGGGCGTGCGCGCCGAGCCGAACACCGTGACCTTGCGCCGGCGCTTGAATTGCTCGAGGGTGGCGAAGGCGTGCTCCATCTCGCGCAGCGTCTGCAGCATGATCTTGGCGTCCCAGCGGTTGCGGTCGGCCTGGGCCATGCGCGCCACGGTGAAGAGCATCTCGCGGTACAGCGGCAGGTTCGGGCTGTCGCCCGGCGCGGCGAGGGCGGCCAGTTCCTCGACCTTCTGCGTCAGGTCGGTGCCGCTGGTCTGGAAGTGCCTGGAGAGGTAGTCCTCGGGTTCATAGGGCATGGGGATACTCCTTGTTCTTCAACCCCTTGTCGTAGGCTTGCGCCAGTCTGACATGCCGCCGACGGCAGTCGGCGATGACCCTGTTTCAGATTGCGATGCGGTCCCCCTGTTCGGGAATGTTGGCTTTCCAGTCGAGGCGTTCGAGCAGTGCGGCCTGCAGGGCATCCATCTTTTCCCGCTCGCCATGTATCAGGTATAGCTCGGGTTTGTTCTCGAAGTGGCCAACCCACTGAATCAATTGCGATTGTCCTGCATGGGCGGAGAAGCCGCCGAGGGTGTGGACCTTCGCCCGCACGGCGATGCGCTGGCGCAGCACGCGCACGCTCTCGGCGCCGTCGACGATGGCGCGGCCGAGGGTGCCCTTGGCCTGGAAGCCGGGGAAGACGATGTGGCATTCCTCGCGCCAGAGGTTGTGCTTGAAGTGGTGGACGATGCGCCCGCCGGTGCACATGCCGCTGCCGGCGATGATGATGGCGCCGCTCTTGATGCGGTTGATCGCCATGGAGTCTTCCGGCGTCTGCGTGGTGCGCAGCAGCGGCAGCCATTCGGACAGCTTCACGGTGCCGGTGCCGCGGATGTATTCGCGGTCGCTATCGGAGAATTCGCCGGAGTGGCGCAGGTAGATGTCGTTGGCCCGCGCGGCCATGGGGCTGTCGAGGAAGACCATCTGCTGCGGCAGGCGGCCTTCCTGGTAGAAGCGCCCGAGGTAGAACAGCAGGTCCTGGGTGCGGCCGACGGCGAAGGCGGGGATCAGCACGTTGCCGCCGTCCTTCTGCGCCTGTTCGAGGATGTCCGCCAGTTCCAGCAGCGTCTCGTTGTTGTCGCGGTGGTCGCGGTCGCCGTAGGTGGACTCCAGCAGCACCACGTCGGCGCGGCTCAGCGGCGTCGGCGTGCGCATCAGCGGCGAGCAGGTGTTGCCCAGGTCGCCGGAGAACACCAGGCGGCGCGTCAGGCCCTGCTCGTGGATCTCGATCTCGACGATGGCCGAGCCGAGGATGTGCCCGGCGTTGTGGAAGGTCACGCGGATGCCGGGCGCCACTTCCACGGTGCTGCCGTAGCTGACGCCGCGGCGCAGGGCCAGGGCCTTCTCGGTGTCTTCGACGGTGTAGATCGGGGTGGTCGCCGGCTTGTTCAGGCGGGCGCGCCACTTGTTCTCCCACTCGGCGTCCTTTTCCTGGATGTTGGCCGAATCCATCAGCATCAGTTCCAGCAGCTCGCAGCAGGACTCGGTGGCGTAGATCGGCCCCTTGTAGCCTTCCTTCGCCAGGCGCGGCAGTAGCCCGCTGTGGTCGATGTGGGCGTGGGAGATGACCACCGCGTTCAGGCTCTTCGGATCGAAGGGGAAGGGCGTGCGGTTGCTGGCTTCATTGTCGCGGGTGCCCTTGCCGTTGCTGCGGCCCTGGCGCATGCCGCACTCGAGCAGCACGCGCGCGCCATCCCGGGTTTCCAGCAGGTAGCAGGAGCCGGTGACTTCCTGGGCTGCGCCGATGAAAGTGAGTAGGGCCATGGGGCCTCCTTAGCAGGATTCGGTATTTCAGACTCGCGTAGCTGGAACGAAATGGCGTTGATACAGGTCAGCGCCGCTCCCATCCGGCGACCTAGACTTCCCCCAATAGCCCAAGGGAGAACGTCGAGCATGTCGCAGATACTGCCCAGTCCGGAGGAGCTGGCCGCGCACGCGGCGGAGCAGCCGGCATTCACCGAATGGCTGAGCGGATACGGTCCGCTTGAGCATAGCGCGCAGACCCAGGCTGCGGTCTTCCGCATGGCTCATCAATTGGTCCAAGCCGGCCTGCAGCCGGACTTGCCCAGCGTCTATCGGATGTTCCGCGCGCTGGACCGGCTGACCTGCGCCGGGCTCTGGCTGGTGGTGCACATGACCTACGCGCGGCGCGTGCACCTGGACGGCGCGCCGCTGCAGGCCGAGGACTTCAAGGCCAGCCCCGAGGGCCACACCGGCGGCGCCCTGAACATGGTACCGGCCTACGCCGGCTACCTCGCGCTCAATGCCCTGACCGCCACCACCCGCGGCTGGCTGATGGGGCAGGGGCACTGCGTGGCGGCCATCGAGGCGCTCAACGTGCTGACCGGCAACCTGCACCCCGAGCAGGCACGGCGCTACGGCATCGACGCCGCCGGCCTGGAGCGCCTGGTGCAGGACTTCTACAGCTACGCCCAGGCGCCGGACGGCAGCGTCGCCGCGCCCCTGGGCAGCCACGTCAACCCGCATACCGCCGGCGGCATCGCCGAAGGCGGCTACCTGGGCTTCGCCGAACTGCAGTACGCGCACCTGCCGCTGCCCGGCGAGACCCTGGTGGCCTTCCTCTCCGACGGCGCCGCCGAGGAGCAGCGCGGCAGCGACTGGATGCCGCGCTGGTGGCGCGCCGAGGACTGCGGCGTGGCCCTGCCGGTGATGATCGCCAATGGCCGACGCATCGAGCAGCGCACCCAGCTGGGCACCCGCGAGGGCCTGGAAGGCTTCAAGCACCACCTCGGCGGCTGCGGCTTCGACCCCCTGAGTTTCGATGGCCGCGACCCGGCCGCCTTCGTCTGCGCCCTCTGGGAAATGGAGCAGCGCCTGGCCCATCGCGTCCACGAGAAGAACAGCGGCATCCTGCATTACCCGCTGCCGATCCCCTACGGCATCGCCGAGACGGTCAAGGGCTTCGGCTTCTACGGTGCCGGCAGCAACGCCGCGCACAACCTGCCGCTGCCGGGCAACCCCAGCGAGGACGAGAACGCCCGGGAGCTGTTCAACCACCACGCGGCGCAGCTGTGGGTGCCGGAGGCCGAGCTGGACGCCGCCTGCGCGCTGTTCGCCGCGAGCCGCCAGGGGCGCCTGCTGGAGCGCGACAACCCGCTGGCGGTGCGGCGGCCCATCGAGCCCAGCCTGCCGGAGCTGCACTACCGCAACGACCAGTGCTCGCCGATGCTGGCGCTGGACCGCTTCTTCACCGAGCTGTGCGCGGCGAACCCGGACCTGCGGGCCCGCGTCGGCAACCCCGACGAGCTGGCCAGCAACCGCCTGGGCGGCGTGCTCAAGGCGCTGAAGCACCGCGTCTGCCAGCCGGAGAGCGTGCTGGAGGCCATCGACGGGCGGGTCATCACCGCGCTCAACGAGGAGGCCGTGGTCTCCGCCTGCCTGGCCAACCAGGGCGGGCTCAACCTGGTGGCCAGCTACGAGGCCTTCTGCGTGAAGATGCTCGGCGCGGTGCGCCAGGCGCTGATCTTCGCCCGCCTGCAGAAGGAGGCCGGGCGCCCGGCCGGCTGGCTCGGCTGGCCCCTGGTGGCCACCTCGCACACCTGGGAGAACGGCAAGAACCAGCAGTCGCACCAGGACACCACTTTCTGCGAGAGCCTGCTCGGCGAGATGAGCGACATGGTGCGGGTGCTGTTCCCCGCCGACCACAACAGCCTGCTGGCGCTGTTGCCGCAGATCTACCGCAGCCGCGGGCAGCTGGCCTGCCTGGTGGCGCCCAAGCGCGAGCGGCCGAACCTGTTCGACCGGGCCCAGGCCGAGCAACTGGCGCACGACGGCGCCATCGTGGTGGAGGAACACCCGGGCAGCGACCCACTGCTGCTGATCGCCAACGGCAGCTACCAGCTCGGCGAGATGCGCCGCGCTGCGGAGCGCCTGGCCGAGGCCGGCTACCCGTACCGCCTGGTCTACCTGCAGGAGCCCGGGCGCTTCCGCGCGCCCAGGGACAACTGGGAGCTGGCGGCGGTGGCCGACGAGGCGCTGATCGAGCAGTTGTTCCCGGATGCCTATGGGCGCCGCGTGCTGCTCACCCACATGCGCCCGGAGGTGGCGCGCGGGCATCTCTGGCCGATCCTGCCGGATGCGCTGCGCAGTTCGGTGCTGGGGTATCGCAACCGCGGCGGGACCCTCGACGAGCCCGGCATGCTGTTCGCCAACCGGGCCAGCTGGGGCGATGTACTGGCAGCCTGCGCGCGCCTGCTGGAAGTGCCGCGCAGCGCGCTGCTGACCGCCGAGGAGGTCGCGGCGCTGGCCGGCAAGGGGGACCCGCGGGCCCTGCGCTGAAACGCTGGGGCGTCTTAGCGCTTCAGCGGTTTGACGAGGGCGTCGAGGCCCTCGACCTTCAGCTCCAGCACTATCTGCATCAGGCGGCCCAGCTCCCCCTTGGGAAAGCTGTCATTGCGCTGGAACCACAACAGGTATTCCTCCGGCAGGTCCACCAGCATGCGCCCCTGGTACTTGCCGAAGGGCATCGGCGTGCGGGCGATCTTCAGCAGGTTGAGCTTTTCCGACTCCAGCATGGCGCCGGCTTCACTTCTGCAGCTTGATGCGGCAGCTGCCGGCGTCGAAGCGCTCGACGGCCACCGGGGCGTTGGTGTGGTACTCGGTGAAGTCGTAGGTGAGGACCGCGCCCTGGGCCAGCAGCTGGCGGTAGCCGGTATTGCTGCACACGCTGTCGCCCAGTTGGCTGCGCACCTTCTCGGGGTTGGCGCGCATTTTCGCGGCGTGGCTGGCACGCACGCTGAGGTGGTTGATCAACTGGTTGCCCTGGACGGTGTAGCCCTGGTCGAGGATATCCTCGTTGATCGCGCGCGGAGTGCCTTCGCTGCTTTCCTTGGCGACTTTCTCCAGTGTCTTGGCCAGTTCGAAATTCTTGAGCGACGCGGCGTGGGCCGCGGGCAGGACGAGGCAGAGGGCGAGGGCGGTTAGGCGCAGCATGGGTATCTCCTGGCATGGGTGCCTGTTCGACCGCGCGGACCCTTCTGGGTTCGGCGGATGGATGCGGGCGCCATTGTCCCCGAAAACCGCCTGGCTGCCGAGCGGCCTGGGCGCGCAGGGGCTCTGCTACAATCGCCGCCCGCCGTGATCGCCCGCCCGAGTCGCCGATGTCGCCCGCCCATCCCGCCGCCAAGAACCATGCCGTCGCCCGCCTGCGCGCCGAGCGCCTGGCCCGTTGCGTGAAGCCCTTCGTGGCCCGCGGCTCGCGTTCGCCGCGCTGCGCCGGCTGCCGCCTGCGCCCGGACTACTGCATGTGCGCCTGGCAGCCGCGGGTGCAGGCCAATGCCGGGATGTGCCTGGTGATGTTCGACACCGAGCCGCTGAAGCCGAGCAACACCGGCTGGCTGATCGCCGAAACGGTGCCGGACACCTGGGCCTTCGGCTGGTCGCGGATCGAGGTCGACCCGGCCCTGCTGGCGCTGCTGGACGACCCGCAGTGGCAGCCCTACGTGGTGTTCCCCGGCGAGTTCGTCGCCGCCGAGCGGGTGGTGGAGCGGGTGGAACCGGCGCCCGGCAAGCGCCCGCTGTTCATCCTGCTGGACGCCACCTGGAACGAGGCGCGCAAGATGTTCCGCAAGAGCCCCTACCTGGACCGTTTCCCGGTGCTGAGCATCACCCCCGAGGCGCTGTCGCGCTACCGCCTGCGCCGCTCCAAGTTCGACGAGCACCTGTGCACCGCGGAAGTGGCGGCGCTGTGCCTGGGCCTGGCCGGCGACCGGCGCGCGGGAGACGCGCTGGACGCCTACCTGGACGTGTTCAGCGAGCGCTACCTGGGCGCGAAGCACCAGCGCGGCCTGGACGAGCAGAGCCCGGCGCACCAAGCCCTGCGGCCCTATACCGCACTCTAGGGCTCAGGCCGCCGCGGCCTTCTTCTGCGGCCACAGCTGGGCCACCAGCATGCCGGCGAGCATCAGCGCGCAGCCGATGTAACCGCGCGTGTGCAGGCTCTCGTCGAGGAAGATCGCCCCGGCGATGGCGGCGAACACCGCCTCCAGGGACAGGATGATCGCAGCGTGGGAGGCGATGGCGTGCTTCTGCGCGATCACCTGCAGGGTGAAGCCGGTGCCGACGCCGAACAGGCCGCCGTAGAGCAGGGCCGGGCCGGCCTGGACGATGGCGTCCCAGTGGATTTCCTCGAAGATCACCGCCAGCATCATGCTCACCACCGAGCAGGTGGCGAACTGCAGGAAGGCCAGGCGGATCGGGTCGTAGCGGCTGGCGAACAGCCCCACCAGCAGCACGTGGCAGCCCCACACCAGCGCGCCGGCCAGCTGCAGCCAGTCGCCGGAGGCCACCTGGAAGCCCGGGCCGATGCTCAGCATGGCCATGCCGATCACCGCCAGCGCGGCGCCGAGCCAGGTGCCCATGCCGGTGCGGTGGCCCAGCAGCAGGCCGAGCAGCGGCACTATGATCACGTACAGCCCGGTGATGAAGCCGGAGTTGGTCACGCTGGTGAACAGCAGGCCGACCTGCTGCAGATTGATGCCGAGGGTCAGCGCGGTGCCGATGGCCAGGCCCGCCAGCAGCAGGCCGCGGTTGAATGGCTGGGCGCCGCGCCTGGCCGACCAGGCCAGCAGCGGCAGCAGCATCAGGGCGCCGAGGGCGAAGCGCAGGCCGGTGTAGAGGAAGGGCCCGATGGCATCCATCCCCAACCGCTGCGCGACGAAGGACACCCCCCAGATCATGGCGGTGACCAGCATCAGGATATCGGCGCGCAGGGCGTGGCTCTTCATGGTGTTCTCGGCAGGCAAAAAAAGAGCGCAACTCTGCCGCAAGCCGGGGACTTTGAAAAGCTGTCCAACCTGTCAGCGGGAGCGCCGGGAATGGGGGCGGGGCGCATTCTGCACGGGCATCGGCCGATGCATTTGCGTACAATGCGGCAATCAGGTTACGACCTTTCCCACGCTGGCCCCGCCACTACCCTTGGTCGGGGATCGAGCCTGGCCACCAAGGAACTTACATGGCTTCCTACGAAATCCTGATCGCTGACGATCACCCGCTGTTCCGTAGTGCCCTGCACCAGGCCCTGACCCTCGGGTTGGGTCCCGACGCGAAGCTGGTGGAGGCGGCGAGCATCGCCGAGCTGGAAGCCAGGCTCAACGACAAGGCCGACTGGGACCTGGTCCTGCTCGACCTGAACATGCCCGGCGCCTACGGTTTTTCCGGCCTGGTGCTGCTGCGCGGGCAGTACCCGCAGATTCCGGTGGTGATGATCTCGGCTCAGGAGGACGCCGCCGTGGTGCAGCGCTCCCGGGAGTTCGGCGCCAGCGGCTTCATTCCCAAGTCCAGCGACATGGCCACCCTGCAGCAGGCGGTGCGCGCGGTGCTCGACGGCGATGTCTGGTGGCCGCCGCAGGCCGACGCGGTGACCGAGCTCAGCGAGGAAGTGCGCGCCGCCAGCGCCGGCCTGGCCAGCCTCACGCCGCAGCAGTTCCGCGTGCTGACCATGGTCTGCGAGGGCCTGCTGAACAAGCAGATCGCCTTCGAGCTGAGCGTCTCCGAGGCCACCGTGAAGGCCCACGTCACGGCCATCTTCCGCAAGCTCAACGTGCGCACCCGTACCCAGGCGGCGCTGTTGCTGCAACAGATGGAAACGGTTCCGGGCGCCTGAGCGGCTGCCCGTGACCTTCGTTTCACACTTTCCTACGGCGCCTGGTTTAGAGTGCCGCGTCTTTTTCGCAGAGAGCCCTTCGTGACTTCCTCCCCCTTCAAGGGCCAGACCGGCCTGAAGCGCATCCTCAATGCCGCCGGCTACTCCATGGCCGGCTTCGTCGCCGCCTTCCGTGGCGAGGCGGCCTTCCGCCAACTGGTGCTGATCAACGTCATCCTCGTCCCGCTGGCGTTCTTCTGCGACGTCACCCGCGGCGAGCGCGCGCTGATGATCGCCGTGTGCCTGCTGGCGCTGATCGTCGAGCTGCTCAACTCGGCGGTGGAGGCGGTGGTCGACCGCGTCTCCCTGGAGCGCCACCCGCTGTCGAAGAACGCCAAGGACATGGGCAGCGCCGCGCAGTTCGTCGCGCTGACCATCATCACCGTGACCTGGGCGGTGATCCTGCTCGGCTGAGCCGGCGTCGCTCCCTGTAGGAGCGGGCCCTGCCCGCGATTCGCGCGCAGGGCGCGCTCCTACAGGTCGATGCCGAATTTTCCCGTGTATGCCGGGCTGCCGCCTCAGGGAATCACCGGCAGCACGATCTCGTCGCTACGGCTGATGCCCGCCGTCTCGCTGCGGCACAGGTCGAGGAATTCGCGCATGGTCGCGGTCTGGTACTTCTGCCGGTGCCAGATGAAGTAGAACTGCCGGCGCAGGTCCAGCTGCGGGGTTTCCACCGGCACCAGGCTGCCGCGGCGGAAGGCGTCGCGCAGGGCCAGGCGCGAGATGCAGCCGATGCCCAGGCCGGATTCCACGGCGCGCTTGATCGCCTCGGTGTGCTCCAGCTCCAGGCGGATGTTCAGCGGCTCGAGGTGGTGGCGCATGGCCTGGTCGAAGGTCAGGCGGGTGCCCGAGCCCTGCTCGCGGAGGATCCAGGCCTCGCTGCTCAGGCGCTGCAGGTCCGCCGGCCCGGCGCCGGCCAAGGGGTGCTGCGGCGCGCAGAACACCACCAGCTCGTCCTCCATCCATGGCTGCACCTCGATGTCCGGGTGCTGGCAGTCGCCCTCGATCAGGCCCAGGTCCAGCTCGTAGTGGGCGATGCGCTGCACCACGTGGGCGGTGTTGTGCACGTGCAGGCGCACCCGGCAGTCCGGCTGGCGCTGCATGAAGGTGCCGATCAGCAGGGTGGCCAGGTAGTTGCCGATGGTCAGGGTGGCGCCCAGGTCCAGGGAGCCGAAGGCGCTCTTGCCGTTGAGCAGCGTCTCGATCTCGCTGCCGCGGTCCAGCAGCGCCACCGCCTGGGGCAGCAACTGGCGGCCCAGGGCGTTCAAGGTCAGGCGCTTGCCGGCGCGGTCGAACAGCTTGCAGTCGAACTGCCGCTCCAGCTCGCCCAGCGCGGTGCTGGTGGCCGACTGCGACAGCGACAGCGCTTCGGCGGCGCGCGAGACGCTTTCCTGCTGGGCCACGGCGACGAAGACTTCCATCTGGCGCAGGGTGAATTTCATCGGTTCGGGGGGCTCCGTGGCGGGCGGGAGGCGCGACATTCGGTCGCCCCTGGCGGGGCGGTGCGCGGGAGTAATCTGGCGCGCGCTGGCCGCCAGGCGTCCCTTATCTGCGTTTTGGATTAGCAATATCCAGATAATTTATTTTGCGGATATTCTCGCCCCCTATAAAATGTCGCGCAATCGCGCTACGTCCGGGATCTGCTGGGGTGCGCCACGAATCTCTAGGAGTCCTTGATGAGCAACCTGTACACCGAGCGCGTTCTCAGCGTCCACCACTGGAACGACACCCTCTTCAGCTTCAAGACCACCCGTAACCCGGGCCTGCGCTTCAAGACCGGCCAGTTCGTGATGATCGGCCTGGAGGTCAACGGTCGCCCGCTGATGCGCGCCTACTCCATCGCCAGCCCGAACTACGAGGAGCACCTGGAGTTCTTCAGCATCAAGGTCCCGGACGGCCCGCTGACCTCGCGCCTGCAGCACCTGAAGGAAGGCGACGAGCTGATGGTCAGCCGCAAGCCCACCGGCACCCTGGTGCTGGACGACCTCAAGCCCGGCAAGCACCTGTACCTGCTGAGCACCGGCACCGGCATGGCGCCGTTCCTGAGCGTGATCCAGGATCCGGAAGTCTACGAGAAGTTCGAGAAGGTCATCCTGGTCCACGGCGTGCGCTGGGTCAGCGAGCTGGCCTACGCCGACTTCATCACCAAGGTCCTGCCGGAGCACGAGTACTTCGGCGACATGGTGAAAGAGAAACTGATCTACTACCCCCTGGTCACCCGTGAAGAGTTCCGCAACATGGGCCGCCAGACCGACCTGATGCGCAGCGGCAAGCTGTTCGCCGACATCGGCCTGCCGCCGATGAACCCGCAGGACGACCGCGCCATGATCTGCGGCAGCCCGAGCATGCTGGACGAGACCAGCGAAGTGCTCAACGGCTTCGGCCTGCAGATCTCCCCGCGCATGGGCGAGCCGGGCGACTACCTGATCGAGCGCGCCTTCGTCGAGAAGTAAGCACGATCCGCTGAAAAAGCCCGCCACCCGGCGGGCTTTTTCGTTCATGGCGGATACAGGAAATGCCGGGTGGGCTGTAGGAGCGCGCCCTGCCCGCGAATCGCGCGCAGGGCGCGCTCCTACAAGGTGCACCCTATATCCGCAGCGCGTAAGGCGCATAACCGTTCATGCCGCCGTGGCGTCCGGCGTGGCCGGTAAGTCCAATCGCGGACGGAGTCCGCTCCTACGACCGTGCTTCCCGGAACCGTAGGAGCGGACTCTGTCCGCGATTCGGCGGATAACGCCGTAGGCGTTATCCGCCCTACGGGCAGGCTTGCACGTCCAGCACCCGGATCACTCCCTCCTCAGGGTAATGCCAGTGTACGTCCAGGTCCCACAGGCGTGCGCCGTAGCGGCGTTCGGGCGTGGGTTGCTGGTAGGCTGGGCGCGGGTCCTGGGCCAGGCACTGCTCGATTAGCTCGACCACCGGCTCGCCCAGGCGCAGGGCCTGCTCGCGGGCCTGGGCCAGGGCGGCGTCGCTCCACTGCACCGGGATCGGCGCCGGCGGCGCCTCGGCGATGGCGTTGCGCGCGTCGGCCACGGCGTCGGCGTAGGGCACGTAGGGCTTGATGTCGAGCACCGGAGTACCGTCCAGCAGGTCGATGCCGGACAGCCAGAGGCGCCCGGGCTCGACCTTCTCCAGGCGCACCACCGACTGGCCGATGCCGTTGGGGCGGTGCGTGGCGCGGGTGGCGAACACGCCCAGGGAGCGGTTGCCGCCCAGGCGCGGCGGGCGCACCTTGAGCCGCGGCTTGTCTTCCAGGGCCTGGTGGAAGAGGAACAGCAGCCACACGTGGCTGACCTGCTCCAGGCCTTCCACCGCCTCGCCGCCGTCGAACGGCGGCAGCAGCTCCAGCACGCCGCGCGCCGCCGGGGCCAGCTGCGGCTGGCGCGGGATGGCGAACTTCTCCTTGAAGCAGGAGCGGATGTGGCCGATGGGGGCGACGGAGTAGGACATGGCGGCACGAGCGTGGAGCAGGGGCCGCCATGTTACCCGATCAGAGGTGGAAGCCGCCGTCGATGGGGATGATGTTGCCGGTCATGTAGGCGCCGGCGCTGCTCGCCAGGGCGATGGCCAGGGCGGACATCTCTTCCTCGCGGCCCCAGCGCTTCATGGGAATGTGCGCGGTGTCGCCGGCGAGCGCCTCGGGATCATTGGCGATGTGCCGGGTCATCCTGCTGGGGAAGCGCCCCGGCGCGATCACGTTGACGTTGATGTGCTGGCCCACCAGCTCGCGGGCCAGCATGCGCGACAACTGGTGCAGCGCGGCCTTGCTCGGGCCGTAGGCGTAGGCCTGCTCGCCGAAGGCGCTGAGCCCGGCCACCGAGCCGATGTTGATGACGCGCGCCGGGTTGTCCGCGCTGCCGGCCTTGCGCAGCAGCGGCAGCAACTGCTGGATGCAGCTGAACACGGCGGTGACGTTGAGCTGCATGACCTTCTCCCAGCCCGCGGCAGGGTAGCTTTCCAGCGGCGCGCCCCAGGTGGTGCCGGCATTGTTGACCAGGATGTCCAGGCGCTCGATGCGGGCCTGCAGGGCTTCGGCCAGGGCGCGGGCGCCTTCCTCGCTGGCCAGGTTGGCGGCCAGGGCGTGGCACTCGCCGTAGCTCGACAGCTCGGCGGCGGTGGTGGCACAGGCCTCGCCATCGCGGGCGCAGATGAACACGCGGGCGCCGGCTTCGAGCAGGCCCCGGGCGATCATCCGGCCGATGCCGCGGGTGCCGCCGGTGACCAGTGCGGTACGCCCGGCCAGGCTGAAGTAGGGATGCATGGGAAATCCTCGCTGCTGGATGGTTCTGGCACCCTAATGCGCCGGCGGCACCGGGCGCAGCACTATCGAGCGGGAGAATGCCGGGTCATCGGCGCAGCCTGCGCAGCAGCAGCCAGCCGTAGCAGGCCAGGGTGAGCGCGGCGACCAGCGTGCCCAGCAGCAACTGCACGGCGGGCGTCAGGCCGGGCGGGTAGATCAGCGGGATCAGGTAGTGCTCGACGAAGCCGCCGCCGTAGCCCTGTTCGCCGGCGGCGCGGCGCAGGCGGTTTTCCAGCGGCGTCAGCGGGCATACCAGTTGCAGCCACTCCACGGTCACGCCCCAGGCCGCGGCCGGCAGGTGCAGCCAGGCCAGGCGTGGCCAGCGCAGCACCAGCGGGCCGCCGAGCACGACGAAGAGGATGAAGGCCAGGTGCAGCAGTACCACGGCGTCGGCGGCCAGGCGCATCAGCACGGGCGCGTTCCCGGTTCAGCGCTTCCCGCGCCGGGCCAGGCCCTTGAGGCAGTTGCGCAGCAACTGGTCGCCGCAGGGGCGGTAGTTGCTGTGGCCGGGGGCACGGAACAGCGCATTGAGTTCGGCCTTGGTCATCACCAGCCCGGCGTCGTCGAGGATCGCCAGCAGGTCGTGGTCGCGCAGCTCGAAGGCCACGCGCAGCTTCTTCAGCACCAGGTTGTTGGTCAGCGGCAGTTCCAGCGGCGGCAGCGGACGGCTGTCGTCGCGGCCGCGGCGGTGGATGATCAGGCCGTCGAGGAAGCGCGCCAGCACTTCGTCCGGGCAGTCGCGGTAGCCGGGTTCGTCCTCGCGGGCCAGCAGCGCGGCGACTTCGGCCTCGTCCAGCGCAAGGCCGGCCAGGCCGGCGATGGTGGCGACCTCGCGGTCGACGATGTCGAGGCTGTAGCGCAGGCTGCGCAGGATGTCGTTGTTCAGCATGCGCTGGTTTTCCTCGGTTGGAAAAGTGAAAGCCCCGCCGGGCAGGCTGTGTGAAAACCTCAGGATCGGTCCCACTGGTTAAAAAACAACCTGGATTTCGCGTTTCTACGTGGATTCTGGATTGGCTGAATAGCCAAGCCTCTTCAGATTTCACGTAGGAACGCGCTCTTCGAAGAGCCGCTCGGTTTTTCACACAGCCTGCTTTGGGCGGCCTTTTGCATGGTGGGGGTTACCGGATGGTCCGGCGCAGCCTGGGGGCAATCGCGGACGGAGTCCGCTCCTACAGGGAAATGCCGTGCCTTCTGGCAACCGGTAGGCCAGCCGGAACGCCGGAGCCCGGCAGGACGGCGGATAACGCCGTAGGCGTTATGCGCCCTACGGGCGCATGGCTCGGCGCCATAAAAGAAAAAGGCTGCTTCGGCAGCCTTTTCCTATCCCGGCGGGATTTACTTGCGAGCGCCGAGCTCGACGAAGTCGCGCTGGGTGTAGCCGGTGTACAGCTGGCGCGGGCGGCCGATCTTGTACGGGCCGGAGAGCATTTCCTGCCAGTGCGAGATCCAGCCCACGGTACGTGCCAGGGCGAAGATCACGGTGAACATGCTGGTCGGGATGCCGATGGCCTTGAGGATGATGCCCGAGTAGAAGTCCACGTTCGGGTAGAGGTTGCGCTCCACGAAGTAGGGGTCGTGGCGGGCGATCTCTTCCAGCTTCATGGCCAGTTCCAGCTGCGGGTCGTTGATGCCCAGCTCGCTGAGCACCTCGTCGCAGGTCTGTTTCATGACCTTGGCGCGCGGGTCGAAGTTCTTGTACACGCGGTGGCCGAAGCCCATCAGCTTGAACGGATCGTTCTTGTCCTTGGCCTTGGCCACGAACTTCTCGATGTTCGAAACGTCACCGATCTCGTCCAGCATGCGCAGTACCGCTTCGTTCGCACCACCGTGGGCCGGGCCCCAGAGGGCGGCGATGCCGGAGGCGATGCAGGCGAACGGGTTGGCGCCGGAGGAGCCGGCCAGGCGCACGGTCGAGGTCGAGGCGTTCTGCTCGTGGTCGGCGTGCAGGATGAAGATGCGGTCCATGGCCTTGGCCAGCACGGGGCTGATCGGCTTGGTCTCGCAGGGGGTGTTGAACATCATGTGCAGGAAGTTTTCTGCGTAGCTCAGGTCGTTGCGCGGATACATCATCGGCTGACCCATGGAGTACTTGTACACCATGGCGGCGATGGTCGGCATCTTGGCGACCAGGCGGTGCGCGGAAATCTCGCGGTGCTTGGGGTTATTGATGTCCAGGGAGTCGTGGTAGAAGGCGGAGAGGGCGCCGATCACGCCGCACATGATGGCCATCGGGTGGGCATCGCGGCGGAAGCCGTTGAAGAAGGTCTTCAGCTGCTCGTGAACCATGGTGTGGTTCTTGATGGTGCCGACGAACTGTTCCTTCTGCTCGGCGGTGGGCAGTTCGCCCTTGAGCAGCAGGTAGCAGGTTTCCAGGTAGTCGGATTTCTCGGCCAGTTGCTCGATCGGATAGCCGCGGTGCAGCAGCACGCCCTTGTCGCCGTCGATATAGGTGATCTTCGACTCGCAGGAGGCGGTGGACATGAAGCCAGGATCGAACGTGAAGTGGCCCGTGGAGGTCAGACCCCGCACATCCACTACATCGGGGCCCAGCGTGCCGGAGAGGACGGGCAGTTCGACGGGGGCTGCGCCCTCGATGATCAACTGCGCTTTCTTGTCAGCCATGATTAGGCCTCCTATTAATGCTTGAAATCATCTGTACGACCCCCCACGCAGGGCCCGCACCACTATAGAGAGATAAATCCGATTGTCAATTTGCAAGAAGTGGTGCCTGACAGCCCCTCCAACTGCCTGTTTTGGCGAAAAAAATCGCCTATTTACGCCTTTTCCCGGGGTGCGGCAATAAGTCCTTAGGCGAAGGCGATTCCGTTGTCATTAGGAGCCTAACTGTCTATACTCGGCGACCAGCCGCTGGGGCCCTCCAGGCCTCGCTCCACAGGCGGTTGTCACTCCCGAAGGTGATGGGTACCTGACAAGTGCACCTCCCGACAACTAGCCCTGCAATTCGAAGGGCTCTCAGTGTGAAAAAAGCCGTGAATAGCAAACGACCTGTAAACCTAGACCTAAGGACCATCAAACTCCCTGTCACTGCTTACACGTCCATTCTCCACCGCATCTCTGGCGTCATCCTGTTCGTGGGCATTGCCGTGCTGCTGTTCGCGCTCGACAAGTCCCTGGCATCGGAAGACAGCTTCGAGCAGGTGAAGGCGTGTCTGGCCCATCCGTTGGCCAAGCTTGTGATCTGGGGCCTGCTCTCCGCGCTGCTGTACCACCTGGTAGCCGGCATTCGTCACCTCGTCATGGACGCAGGTATCGGCGAGACGCTGGAAGGTGGCAAGCGTGGTTCGAAAATCGTCATCGCCATTGCCGTGGTGCTGATCGTTCTGGCGGGGGTCTGGGTATGGTAACTAACGTCACTAACTTCTCGCGTTCTGGCCTCTACGACTGGATGGCCCAGCGCGTTTCTGCGGTCGTTCTCGCGGCTTATGTGCTTTTCCTGCTGGGTTACCTGATCGCGCACCCGAACATCTCCTACGAGGAGTGGCATGGTCTGTTCTCCCACGGCCTGATGAAGATCTTCAGTCTTCTCACGCTGGTTGCCCTGAGCGTGCACGCCTGGGTCGGCATGTGGACCATCACCACCGACTACCTGACTCAGATGGCGCTGGGCAAGCCCGCGACCATCGTGCGTTTCCTCGTCCAGGCGGTATGCGGCATGGCCATGTTCGCATTCTTCGTCTGGGGTGTGCAGATTCTCTGGGGTAACTGATCCATGGCAAGCATTCGTACTCTCTCCTTCGACGCCATCATCGTCGGTGGCGGCGGCGCCGGCATGCGCGCCGCGCTGCAACTGGCCCAGGGCGGCCACAAGACCGCCGTGGTGACCAAGGTCTTCCCGACCCGCTCGCACACCGTTTCCGCCCAGGGCGGCATCACCTGCGCCATCGCCTCGGCCGACCCGAACGACGACTGGCGCTGGCACATGTACGACACCGTCAAGGGCTCCGACTACATCGGTGACCAGGACGCCATCGAATACATGTGCTCCGTCGGCCCGGAAGCCGTGTTCGAGCTGGAACACATGGGCCTGCCGTTCTCCCGTACCGAGCAGGGCCGCATCTACCAGCGTCCGTTCGGTGGCCAGTCCAAGGACTTCGGCAAGGGTGGCCAGGCCGCCCGTACCTGCGCCGCGGCCGACCGTACCGGTCACGCCCTGCTGCACACCCTGTACCAGGCCAACCTGAAGAACGGCACCTCCTTCCTTAATGAGTGGTACGCCGTCGACCTGGTGAAGAACCAGGACGGCCACGTGGTCGGCATCATCGCCATCGACATCGAGACCGGCGACACCATCTACATCCGCTCCAAGGCCGTGGTCCTGGCCACCGGCGGTGCGGGCCGCATCTACGCCTCCACCACCAACGCCCTGATCAACACCGGCGACGGCGTGGGCATGGCCCTGCGTGCCGGCGTGCCGGTGCAGGACATCGAGATGTGGCAGTTCCACCCGACCGGCATCGCCGGCGCCGGTGTACTGGTCACCGAAGGCTGCCGTGGCGAGGGTGGCTACCTGATCAACGCCCATGGCGAGCGCTTCATGGAGCGTTACGCACCGAACGCCAAGGACCTGGCCGGCCGCGACGTGGTCGCCCGTTCCATGGTCAAGGAAGTGATCGCCGGCAACGGCGTGGGCCCGAACAAGGACCACGTGCTGCTGAAGCTGGACCACCTCGGCGAGGAAGTCCTGCACAGCCGCCTGCCCGGCATCTGCGAACTGTCCAAGACCTTCGCCCACGTCGACCCGGTGGTCGCGCCCATCCCGGTCATCCCGACCTGCCACTACATGATGGGCGGCGTCGCCACCAACATCCATGGCCAGGCCCTGACCATGGACGCCAACGGCAACGACACCATCATCGAAGGCCTGTTCGCGGTCGGCGAAGTCGCCTGCGTATCGGTGCACGGCGCCAACCGCCTGGGCGGCAACTCGCTGCTCGACCTGGTGGTCTTCGGCCGCGCCACCGGCCTGCACCTGGAAAAGGCCCTGAAAGAGGGCATCGAGCACCGCGGCGCCTCCGAGTCCGACCTGGAAGCCTCCTTCAAGCGCCTGAACGGCGTGAACGAGCGCACCAGCGGCGAAGAAGTCGCCCCGCTCAAGCGCGAACTGCAGCAGTGCATGCAGAACTACTTCGGTGTATTCCGTACCGGCGAATACATGCAGAAGGGTATCGCCCAACTGGCTGACCTGCGCGATCGCATCGCCAACGTCAAGATCAACGACAAGAGCCAGGCTTTCAACACGGCGCGCATCGAAGCGCTGGAACTGCAGAACCTCCTCGAGGTGGCCGAAGCCACCGCCATCGCGGCCGAAAACCGCAAAGAGTCCCGCGGCGCCCATGCCCGCGAAGACTTCGAGGAGCGCGACGACGAGAACTGGCTGTGCCACACCCTGTACTTCCCGGGTGAGAAGCGCGTTGCCAAGCGTGCCGTCAACTTCGCGCCGAAGACCGTTCCGGCATTCGAACCCAAGGTTCGTACTTACTAAGGGTGCCCGTCATGTTGAAAGTAAGTGTTTACCGCTACAACCCGGAGAAGGACGCTGCACCGTACATGCAGGACTTCGACGTCGATACCCAGGGCAAGGACGTGATGGTCCTGGACGTGCTGGCGCTGATCAAGGAACAGGACGAGGGCTTCTCCTACCGTCGTTCCTGCCGCGAGGGCGTCTGCGGCTCCGACGGCATGAACATCAACGGCAAGAACGGCCTGGCCTGCATCACTCCGCTGTCGGCCGCCGGCCTGAAGGGCGGCAAGCTGGTGCTGCGTCCGCTGCCGGGCCTGCCGGTGATCCGTGACCTGGTCGTCGATATGCGCATCTTCTACAAGCAGTACGAGAGCGTTAAGCCGTACCTGCAGAACAAGTATGCTGCGCCGGCGATCGAACGCCTGCAAACCCCCGAAGAGCGCGAAAAGCTGGACGGTCTGTACGAGTGCATCCTGTGCGCCTGCTGCTCGACCTCCTGCCCATCGTTCTGGTGGAACCCGGACAAGTTCCTCGGCCCCGCTGCGCTGCTGCAGGCCTATCGTTTCCTGGCCGACAGCCGTGACACGGAGACCCAGGCTCGCCTGGCCAGCCTGGACGATCCGTTCAGCGTGTTCCGTTGCCGTGGGATCATGAACTGCGTGAATGTCTGCCCGAAAGGCCTGAACCCTACCAAGGCCATCGGTCACATTCGCAACATGCTGCTGCAGAGCGGGATCTGATCCCACTCGCTGCCGCATGCGGAAAGAGCAATACCCGTGCCGCCGGAACATTGTCCGGCGGTACGGTTGCAACGGGCCCCAGCCCACAAAGCCGGGGTTCTGACTCTGAAAACATATATATGACCAGCAGGGGCATCCGGGCTGGTACCCGGACTATCTGCGGGAACCTTTGTGGCTACCAGTCGCTGCAACAGGGCTGGGTCTCCCGAGAGTTCCATCAGGTGGAGTCCCCTTACCGAGGGTGACCAAGCATGCACGAAAGCGTAATGCAGCGGATGTGGAACAGTGCCCATCTATCCGGTGGGAACGCTGCCTACGTCGAAGAGCTCTACGAGCTCTACCTGCACGACCCGAACGCTGTGCCAGAAGAGTGGCGCACGTACTTCCAGAAGCTCCCTGCCGACGGCAATCCCGCCCCCGACGTCTCGCATTCCTCCATCCGTGATCATTTCGTGCTCCTGGCCAAGAACCAGCGCCGCGCTGCGCCCGTTTCCGCCGGCAGCGTCAGCACCGAGCACGAGAAGAAACAGGTCGAAGTCCTGCGCCTGATCCTGGCGTACCGGCTGCGTGGACATCAGGCCGCGACGCTCGATCCGCTGGGCCTCTGGGTGCGCACCGCGCCTTCGGACCTGTCGCTGGATCACTACGGCCTGACCGCCGCCGACCTCGACACCACCTTCCGCACCGGTGAGCTCTACATCGGCAAGGAAGAGGCCACCCTGCGTGAAATCCTCGATGCGCTGAAGCAGACCTACTGCAGCACCATCGGCGCGGAGTTCATGCACATCGTCGATTCCGAGCAGCGCCACTGGTTCGCCCAGCGCCTGGAAAGCGTACGGGGTCGTCCGGCTTACTCCGCCGATGCCCGCGCCCACCTGCTCGAACGCCTGACGGCGGCCGAGGGCCTGGAGAAGTACCTGGGCACCAAGTACCCGGGCACCAAGCGTTTCGGTCTTGAAGGCGGCGAAAGCCTGATTCCGATGGTCGACGAGATCATCCAGCGCTCCGGCTCCTACGGCGTCAAGGAAATCGTCATCGGCATGGCCCACCGTGGCCGTCTGAACGTCCTGGTCAACACCCTCGGCAAGAACCCGCGCGACCTCTTCGACGAGTTCGAAGGCAAGAAGCTGGTCGAGCTGGGCTCGGGCGACGTGAAGTACCACCAGGGCTTCTCTTCCAACGTCATGACCAGCGGTGGCGAAGTCCACCTGGCGCTGGCCTTCAACCCCTCGCACCTGGAGATCGTCTCCCCGGTGGTCGAGGGTTCGGTACGCGCCCGCCAGGACCGTCGCAAGGACGGCAACGGCGACAAGGTGGTACCGATTTCCATCCACGGCGACGCCGCCTTCGCGGGGCAGGGCGTGGTCATGGAAACCTTCCAGATGTCCCAGACCCGTGCCTACAAGACCGGCGGCACCATCCACATCGTGATCAACAACCAGGTCGGCTTCACCACCAGCCGCCAGGACGACGCGCGCTCCACCGAGTACGCGACCGACGTTGCCAAGATGATCCAGGCGCCGATCTTCCACGTGAACGGCGACGACCCGGAAGCGGTGCTGTTCGTCACCCAGCTGGCCGTCGACTACCGCATGCAGTTCAAGCGTGACGTGGTCATCGACCTGGTCTGCTACCGCCGCCGCGGCCACAACGAGGCCGACGAGCCCAGCGGCACCCAGCCGCTGATGTACCAGCAGATCGCCAAGCAGCGCACCACCCGCGACCTGTATGCCGACGCGCTGATCGCAGCCGGCGTGCAGACCGCCGAGCAGGCCCAGGAAAAGGTCGACGAGTACCGCGACGCCCTGGACAACGGCCAGCACGTGGTGAAAAGCCTGGTCAAGGAGCCGAACAAGGAGCTCTTCGTCGACTGGCGTCCGTACGTCGGTCACGCCTGGACCGCGCGTCACGACACCCGCTTCGACCTGAAGACCCTGCAGGAGCTGTCCAACAAGCTGCTGGAGACGCCGGACGGTTTCGTCATGCAGCGCCAGGTGCAGAAGATCTACGAAGACCGCGCCAAGATGACCGCCGGCGGCATGCCGATCAACTGGGGCTTCGCCGAGAACCTGGCCTACGCCACCCTGCTGTTCGAAGGCCACCCGGTGCGCATGACCGGTCAGGACGTCGGCCGCGGCACCTTCTCGCACCGCCATGCGGCGCTGCACAACCAGAAGGACGACTCGGTCTACATCCCCCTGGCCCACCTGTTCGACGGCCAGCCGCGCGTCAGCCTGTACGACTCCTACCTCTCGGAAGAGGCGGTACTGGCGTTCGAATACGGCTACGCCACCACCACGCCGAACGCGCTGGTGATCTGGGAAGCCCAGTTCGGTGACTTCGCCAACGGTGCGCAAGTGGTGATCGACCAGTTCATCACCAGCGGCGAGACCAAGTGGCAGCGCCTGTGCGGCCTGACCATGCTGCTGCCGCACGGCTACGAAGGCCAGGGCCCGGAGCACTCCTCCGCGCGTCTGGAGCGTTACCTGCAGCTGTGCGCCGAGCAGAACATCCAGGTCTGCGTGCCGACCACCCCGGCGCAGGTCTACCACATGCTGCGCCGCCAGGTGATCCGCCCGCTGCGCAAGCCGCTGATCGTCATGACGCCGAAGTCGCTGCTGCGCCACAAGCTGGCCATCTCGACCCTGGAAGACCTGGCCAACGGCTCGTTCCAGACCGTCATCGACGAGATCGACGGCCTGGATCCGAAGAAGGTCGACCGCATCGTCCTGTGCAGCGGCAAGGTGTACTACGACCTGCTGGAGAAGCGCCGTGCCGAAGGCCGCGAGAACATCGCGATCGTCCGCCTGGAACAGCTGTACCCGTTCCCGGAAGACGACCTGGCCGAGGTCCTGTCCAAGTACAAGAACCTCAAGCACATCGTCTGGTGCCAGGAAGAACCGATGAACCAGGGTGCCTGGTACTGCTCGCAGCACCACATGCGCCGTGTCATCGCCGCGCACAAGAAGGGCCTCAACCTGGAATACGCCGGCCGCGACGGCTCGGCCGCCCCGGCTTGCGGCTACGCATCGATGCACGCCGAGCAGCAGGAAAAACTGCTGCAAGACGCCTTCACCGTTTAACGCCAACGCGCAGTAGATACCGAATTTAAGGAAACACACACAATGGCTATCGAAATCAAAGCCCCAACCTTCCCGGAATCGGTCGCCGACGGCACCGTCGCCACCTGGCACAAGAAGGTCGGTGAAGCCGTCAAGCGTGACGAACTGATCGTCGACATCGAGACCGACAAGGTGGTCATCGAGGTGCTGGCCGAGGCCGACGGCGTACTGGCCGAGATCGTCAAGAACGAAGGCGACACCGTCCTCTCCAACGAACTGCTCGGCAAGCTGAGCGAAGGCGGCGCCGCTGCTGCCGCTCCGGCTCCGGCCGCCGCCGCTCCGGCGGCTGCCCCGGCTGCCGCTGCCGCTCCGGCTGCCGCCGGCGAAGACGCCATCCTCTCGCCGGCCGCGCGCAAGCTGGCCGAAGAGAACGGCATCGACCCGAACAGCATAGCCGGCACCGGCAAGGGCGGTCGCGTGACCAAGGAAGACGTGGTCGCCGCCGTCGAGGCCAAGAAGAACGCCCCGGCTGCCGCTCCGGCCGCTGCCAAGCCGGCCGCTCCGGCCGCCGAGGCCCCGGTGTTCGCCGCCGGCGACCGCGTCGAGAAGCGCGTGCCGATGACCCGCCTGCGCGCCAAGGTCGCCGAGCGCCTGGTCGAAGCCCAGTCCTCCATGGCCATGCTGACTACTTTCAACGAAGTCAACATGAAGCCGATCATGGACCTGCGCAACAAGTACAAGGACCTGTTCGAGAAGAAGCACAACGGCGTGCGCCTGGGCTTCATGTCCTTCTTCGTCAAGGCCGCCACCGAAGCCCTGAAGCGCTTCCCCGGCGTCAACGCCTCGATCGACGGCAACGACATCGTCTACCACGGCTACCAGGACATCGGTGTCGCCGTGTCCAGCGACCGCGGCCTGGTGGTACCGGTACTGCGCAACGCCGAGTTCATGAGCCTGGCCGAGATCGAGAACGGCATCGCCACCTTCGGCAAGAAGGCCAAGGACGGCAAGCTGTCCATCGAAGACATGACCGGTGGTACTTTCACCATTTCCAACGGTGGCGTATTCGGTTCTCTGCTGTCGACGCCGATCGTCAACCCGCCGCAGACCGCCATCCTCGGCATGCACAAGATCCAGGAACGCCCGATGGCCGTTAACGGCCAGGTGGTGATCCTGCCGATGATGTACCTGGCGCTGTCCTACGACCACCGCATGATCGACGGCAAGGAAGCGGTGAGCTTCCTGGTCGCCATGAAGGACCTGCTGGAAGATCCGGCTCGTCTGCTGCTGGACGTCTGATTCGTCATTTCACCCGACGGCCCCGTACTACACGACGGCCCCGCAAGGGGCCGTCCGCTTCACCGGAATAAGGATTGAGATATGAGCCAGAAATTCGACGTGGTTGTGATTGGTGCCGGCCCCGGCGGCTACGTGGCTGCCATCCGTGCCGCCCAGCTCGGCCTGAAGACCGCTTGCATCGAGAAGTACATCGGTAAAGAGGGCAAGGTCGCTCTCGGCGGTACCTGCCTGAACGTAGGCTGCATTCCGTCCAAGGCGCTTCTGGACAGCTCCTGGAAGTACAAGGAAGCCAAAGAAGGCTTCGACGTCCACGGTATCTCCACCGGCGGCGTGAAGATGGACGTTCCGGCGATGATTGCCCGCAAGGCCAACATCGTGAAGAACCTGACCGGCGGCATCGCCACCCTGTTCAAGGCCAATGGCGTGACTTCCTTCGAAGGCCACGGCAAGGTCCTGGCCAACAAGCAGGTCGAAGTGACCGGCCTGGACGGCAAGACCCAGGTTCTGGAAGCCGACAACATCATCATCGCCTCCGGCTCCAAGCCGGTCGAGATCCCGCCGGCCCCGCTGACCGACGACATCATCGTCGACTCCACCGGCGCCCTGGAATTCCAGGCCGTGCCGAAGAAGCTGGGCGTGATCGGCGCCGGCGTCATCGGCCTCGAGCTGGGTTCGGTCTGGGCCCGCCTGGGTGCCGAAGTCACCGTCCTGGAAGCCCTGGACAAGTTCCTCCCGGCCGCCGACGAGCAGATCGCCAAGGAAGCCCTGAAGGTCCTGACCAAGCAAGGCCTGAACATCCGCCTGGGCGCCCGCGTCACCGGCACCGAGGTGAAGAAGAAGCAGGTCACCGTGACCTTCACCGACGCCAACGGCGAGCAGAAGGAAACCTTCGACAAGCTGATCGTGGCCGTGGGCCGTCGCCCGGTGACCACCGACCTGCTGGCCGCCGACAGCGGCGTGACCCTGGACGAGCGTGGCTTCATCTTCGTCGACGACCAGTGCAAGACCAGCGTTCCGGGCGTGTTCGCCATCGGTGACGTGGTCCGCGGCGCCATGCTGGCGCACAAGGCCTCGGAAGAGGGCGTGATGGTCGCCGAGCGCATTGCAGGCCACAAGGCCCAGATGAACTACGACCTGATCCCGTCGGTCATCTACACCCACCCGGAAATCGCCTGGGTCGGCAAGACCGAGCAGCAGCTCAAGGGCGAAGGCGTCGAAGTCAACGTCGGCACCTTCCCGTTCGCCGCCAGCGGCCGCGCCATGGCTGCCAACGACACCACCGGCCTGGTCAAGGTCATCGCCGATGCCAAGACCGACCGCGTGCTGGGCGTCCACGTGATCGGCCCGAGCGCCGCCGAGCTGGTCCAGCAGGGCGCGATCGCCATGGAATTCGGCACCAGCGCCGAAGACCTGGGCATGATGGTCTTCTCCCACCCGACTCTGTCCGAAGCGCTGCACGAAGCGGCCCTGGCGGTGAATGGCCACGCCATCCACATCGCCAACCGCAAGAAGCGCTGAGGCGGTAGGACCACGGCGGGGCAGGGCGGCAGTCATTCGCGAGGGGCTGCCGCGACCATCCCGCCGGATTCCCGCCTGCAAGGGCGGGAGTCACAGGTGGTGCGGCGCCACGAGCGCTGCGCCGAATGCGCAATACCCAAGACGAAAAAACGGTAGACAAGCATGAATCTCCACGAGTATCAGGGTAAGCAGCTGTTCGCTGAGTACGGCCTGCCCGTATCCAAGGGCTATGCCGTCGACACACCCGAAGAGGCCGCAGAAGCCTGTGAGAAAATCGGTGGCACCGAGTGGGTCGTCAAAGCCCAGGTGCATGCCGGTGGCCGCGGTAAAGCGGGCGGTGTGAAGCTGGTCAAGAGCAAGGAGGACGCCAAGGCGTTCGCCGCCAACTGGCTGGGCAAGCGTCTGGTGACCTACCAGACTGACGCCAATGGCCAGCCGGTCAGCAAGATCCTGGTGGAATCCTGCACCGACATCGACAAGGAGCTGTACCTCGGCGCCGTCGTCGACCGTTCCAGCCGCCGTATCGTCTTCATGGCCTCCACCGAAGGTGGCGTGGACATCGAGAAGGTCGCCCACGACACTCCCGAGAAGATTCTCAAGGCCACCATCGACCCGCTGGTCGGCGCTCAGCCGTTCCAGGGCCGCGAGCTGGCCTTCCAGCTGGGCCTGAAGGGCGACCAGATCAAGCAGTTCACCCACATCTTCGTGGGCCTGGCCAAGCTGTTCCAGGACTACGACCTGGCGCTGCTGGAAGTGAACCCGCTGGTGATCAAGAAAGACGGCAACCTGCACTGCCTGGACGCCAAGATCAACATCGACTCCAACGCCCTGTACCGTCAGCCCAAGCTGCGCGCCATGCACGACCCGTCCCAGGACGACGCCCGTGAAGCCCATGCGCAGAAGTGGGAACTGAACTACGTCGCGCTGGAAGGCAACATCGGCTGCATGGTCAACGGCGCCGGCCTGGCCATGGGCACCATGGACATCGTCAACCTGCACGGCGGCAAGCCGGCCAACTTCCTCGACGTTGGCGGCGGCGCGACCAAAGAGCGCGTGACCGAAGCGTTCAAGATCATCCTCTCCGACAGCAACGTCGCTGCCGTCCTGGTGAACATCTTCGGCGGCATCGTCCGCTGCGACATGATCGCTGAAGGCATCATCGGTGCCGTGAAAGAAGTCGGCGTGAAAATCCCGGTTGTCGTTCGTCTGGAAGGCAACAACGCCGATCTCGGCGCCAAGGTCCTGGCCGAAAGCGGTCTGAACATCATCGCGGCGACCAGCCTGACCGACGCTGCCCAGCAAGTCGTCAAGGCCGCGGAGGGTAAGTAATGAGCGTCCTGATCAATAAAGACACCAAAGTCATCTGCCAGGGCTTCACCGGCTCGCAGGGTACCTTCCACTCCGAACAAGCCATCGCCTACGGCACCAAGATGGTTGGCGGCGTGACCCCCGGCAAGGGCGGCACCACCCACCTGGGCCTGCCGGTGTTCAACACCGTCAAGGAAGCCGTGGAAGCCACCGGTGCCGACGCATCGGTCATCTACGTTCCGGCTCCGTTCTGCAAGGACTCGATCCTGGAAGCGGCCTTCGGCGGCATCAAGCTGATCGTCTGCATCACCGAAGGCATCCCGACCATCGACATGCTGGAAGCCAAGGTCAAGTGCGACGAGCTGGGCGTACGCCTGATCGGCCCGAACTGCCCGGGCGTGATCACCCCCGGCGAGTGCAAGATCGGCATCATGCCGGGTCACATCCACCTGCCGGGCAAAGTGGGCATCGTGTCGCGTTCCGGCACCCTGACCTACGAAGCCGTGAAGCAGACCACCGACGCCGGCTTCGGCCAGTCCACCTGCGTGGGCATCGGCGGCGACCCGATCCCGGGCTCCAACTTCATCGACATCCTGAAGCTGTTCCAGGAAGACCCGAAGACCGAAGCCATCGTCATGATCGGCGAGATCGGCGGTTCGGCTGAAGAAGAAGCCGCTGCCTACATCAAGGCCAACGTGACCAAGCCGGTGGTGTCCTACATCGCTGGTGTCACCGCACCGCCCGGCAAGCGCATGGGCCACGCCGGCGCCATCATCTCCGGCGGCAAGGGCACTGCGGACGAGAAGTTCGCCGCCCTGCAGGACGCCGGTGTGAAGACCGTGCGTTCCCTGGCCGACATCGGCAAGGCCCTGGCCGAGCTGACCGGCTGGGCGACCAAGTAAGCGTTTCGCTTACCTGAGCGTCCGCGAGAGGCCACCTTCGGGTGGCCTCTTGCATTGCCGCCTCGTCGCAAGAAGTGTCGTCCAGGCGACACGCCCTTTCATCCCGCGGACGAGCTGACGTATGTCAGTGCAGTTCATCGGGATAGATCGTTAGGCTAGCAACTATCTCCAGCGTTGCGTTCCCCACAAGGGAAGGCGCGCTGACCGCCAACTCCTACCCGGAGCGGCGGCGATTCCTGACCGTCAAGGATGGCGGGGCAACCAGAATGCAGGAGCATACGGGCCACGAGCTCATGGAAAACCTCTGCTATCGGACTACCAAGAACAATCTCCCGTACAGGCATGAACGCAGGCATCCCCGATGCGGCTGCGCCGTGCCCGTTCGGCCGTTGTGCCCTGGCAGGCCACGAAACCGTTTCAGCACTGTGGTATTCCCCTGAATGAACGTCTTGAAAGGCCAGGACATCCTGGCGCTCGGCTTTATGACCTTCGCCCTGTTCGTCGGGGCCGGCAACATCATCTTCCCGCCCATCGTCGGCCTGCACTCGGGCCCGCACGTATGGATGGCGGCCCTCGGCTTCCTGATCACCGCGGTCGGCCTGCCGGTCATCACCGTGGTCGCCCTGGCCAAGGTCGGTGGCGCCATGGACACCCTCAGCCACCCCATCGGGCGCGTCGCCGGCGGCCTGCTGGCGGCGGTCTGCTACCTCTCCGTGGGCCCGCTGTTCGCCACCCCGCGTACCGCCACCGTGTCCTTCGAAGTGGGCCTGGCGCCGCTCACCGGTGACGGCGCGCTGCCGCTGTTCCTCTACAGCCTGGTGTACTTCCTGGTGGTCCTGGTGATCTCGCTGTACCCGGGCAAGCTGCTGGACACCGTGGGCCGCTTCCTCGCCCCGCTGAAGATCATCGCCCTGGCGGCGCTGGGCATCGCCGCCTTCATGCTGCCGGCCGGCACCATCGGCCAGGCCGAGCCGAGCTACGAGCACGCAGCCTTCTCCCAGGGCTTCATCAACGGCTACCTGACCATGGACACCCTGGGCGCCCTGGTCTTCGGCATCGTCATCGTCAACGCCATCCGCTCCCGCGGCGTGCAGTCGCCGCGCCTGATCACCCGCTACGCGGTGATCGCCGGGCTGATCGCCGGGGTAGGGCTGGCGCTGGTGTACATCAGCCTGTTCCGCCTGGGCTCGGGCAGCCACGACATCGCCGCCGGCGCCAGCAATGGCGCGGCCGTGCTGCACGCCTACGTGCAACACACCTTCGGCTCCCTGGGCAGCGGCTTCCTCGCCGTGCTCATCGCCCTGGCCTGCCTGGTCACCGCCGTGGGCCTGACCTGCGCCTGCGCCGAGTACTTCTGCCGCATCCTGCCGCTGTCCTACCGCAGCCTGGTGGTGATCCTGGCCGGCTTCTCGCTGCTGGTGTCCAACCTCGGCCTGACCAAGCTGATCCAGTTCTCGGTGCCGGTGCTGACCGCCATCTACCCGCCGTGCATCGTGCTGGTGGCGCTGAGCTTCTGTGCCGGCCTGTGGAAGTCGCAGGCACGCATAGTCGCGCCGGTGATGGCGGTATCGCTGGCCTTCGGCATGGTCGACGCGCTCAAGGGCGCCGGCTTCAACCTGCCCCAGTGGCTGGCCCACCTGCCGCTGTCCGAGCAGGGCCTGGCCTGGCTGATCCCCTCGGTGGCCATGCTCGCCGTGATGGTGGTGGTCGACCGCCTGCTGGGCGAGCCCAGCGAAGCCGTGGCCTGACCCGGCCCGCCGAAACGAGAAAGACCGCCCACGAGGCGGTCTTTTTCGTTGTGCTGTCTTGCCCACTGCGCGAACCGGTTTTCGTAGGATGGGTTTCGCTTCGCTCAACGCCATCCTACGGGACATCGTGTTTGTCTGTGGGGCGGGAGCGTAGGGCGCATAACCGTTCGCGGTTATCCGCCGTTGGCCGTGCCACCGGGGCATCTGGCGTGGCCGGTGAATCCAATCGCGGACGGAGTCCGCTCCGCCCGTGTTTCATCGGAACCGTAGGAGCAACTGTCTTGCAGGCCGTGCCGAGGTTGCTCTTCGTAGGAGCGAGCAAGCTCGCTCCTACGAGAAGCAGTGCCCGCCGGCAGGGTAGTAGCGGATTCATCCGCGATTCGCGCGCAGGGCGTGCTCCTACAGGGTGTCATGGGACATTTCCGCAATCGGAAGCGATCACGTGTCTTCCCGCGAATATCCAGCGTCTATCTGCCGCGTTCTCCCGCCATTACCCCATCAACAGGCCGGGCCCGCCGACAGGGCCCGCCAAGGAAGACCATGACCGACGTCGTCGACCTCTTCGATATCCAGTACCTGTGGAACCTGCTGGCCATGCTCTGGTTCACCCTCTGCTGGGTCGGCTATGCCCGCTACGCCAGCCACAGGGCCCGCGACACCGCGTGCCTGGCCAGCGTGCTGCACCTGTACCGCAAGGACTGGATGCGCCGCCTGCTGCTGCGCGACAACCGCGTGGCCGACGCCAGCGTGATCGGCAACCTGGAGCGCAACGCCTCGTTCTTCGCCTCCAGCACCCTGATCATCCTGGCCGGCATCCTCACCCTGCTGGGGTTGGCCGAGCGCACCGTGTCGGTGCTGGCCGACCTGCCTTTCGTGGCCTCGCCGACCCGTGGGCTGTCGGAGCTGAAGCTGCTGTGCCTGGCGGTGGTGTTCGTGTATGCCTTCTTCACCTTCAGCTGGTGCATGCGCCAGTACAACTTCGCCGCCGTGCTGGTGGGCTCGGCGCCGATGATCGGCGAGCGCCACGTCGGCGAGCAGGAGCGCAACGCCTTCGCCGAGCGCGCCGCGCGGGTGGTGTCCATGGCCGCGCACCAGTTCAACCAGGGCCTGCGTTCCTACTACTTCGGCCTGGCCATGCTGGCCTGGTTCATCAACCCGTGGATCTTCATGCTGGTCACCGCCGGCGTGGTCGGGGTGCTGTACCAGCGCGAGTTCCATTCCGACGTGCTCAAGGTGATGGTGTTCACCCCCACGCCCCAGGTGGAGCCGGCGAAGGAGCCGGAGTGAAGAAACGACAAAGCCCGCGAATGCGGGCCTTGTGCGTTGTACGGGGAGCTTACTGTTGCTTCTGCTCCTCGTTGGACGGTGCCGGCGCGGTGTCCGGAGCCGGGGTGGTCGGCGCCGGAGCGGCTTCGTTGGCCGGCGGCGTGGTCGGCGCCGGGGTTGCCGGCTGCTCGGTGCTCGGCTCGGCCGGCGGGGCCTTGGGCTCTTCTTTCTTGTCGCAACCGGCCAGCGTCAGGCCTGCAACCAGCATCAGAGCGAAGGGAAGGGTTTTTTTCATCGTGGAGCCTCCATGTGCGGCGTTCCTGGTGTTAGCCCTTTGAGCTGAGGCCCGCCTCAGAAGTTCAACGCAAGTTTGCGCCGGCACTACGATTATTCACTGCAGAGGCCGTTGGCGGCGGAGTATCATTCGCCATCGAGCATCCCGGGGCCCCGATCCGCATGAGTGAAATGTCCATTCTAGAGCGCGCGCAACGCTTCCTCGCCGTCCTGCGCCATTGCCAGGTGCTGGGTATCGCGGCCCATGCCGCGGACGAAAAGGGCCTGACCCTGCGCCTGCCTTATAGCGAAGCGATCGTTGGCAACCCGGAAACCGGCGTGATCCACGGCGGCGCCATCACCTCCCTGATGGACACCACCTGCGGCATCTCGACGATCTGCGTGCTGCCGCAGTTCGAGATCTGCCCGACCCTCGACCTGCGCATCGACTACATGCACCCGGCCGAGCCGCACAAGGACATCTTCGGGTTCGCCGAGTGCTACCGCGTCACGCCCACCGTCATCTTCACCCGCGGCATCGACTACCAGGACGACCCGCAGGAGCCCATCGCCCATGTGGTCGGCACCTTCATGCGCCTGGGCAAGGGCGCCGTCGGCGGCCCGGCGGGCGGCAAGGGGGAGGGCGCATGAGCACCCCGAACATCGAGAGCCTGCTGCGCCAGATGCACCAGGACAACGACTTCAGCCCGCTGCTGGAGATGATCCCCTACGCCCGGCTGATCGGCATCCGCTGCCTGCGCCTGGGCGAGGAGGTGATCTTCCACCTGCCGGCCAGCCGCGACAACATCGGCAACCCGACCCTGCCGGCGCTGCACGGCGGGGTGATCGCCGGCTTCATGGAACACGCGGCCATGCTGCACCTGCTGATGCTCATGGGCGTGCCGCACCTGCCGAAGATCATCGACTTCTCCGTCGACTACCTGCGCGCCGGACACTTCCGCGACACCTACGCCCAGTGCCAGGTGTGGCGCCAGGGCCGGCGCGTGGCCAACGTCGCCATCACCGCCTGGCAGACCAGCCGCGCCGAGCCGATCGCCACCGCGCGGGCGCATTTCAAGGTCGACGGCGCCTGAGGCCCGGGGCGCGATGGACACGCTGCTGATCCTCGGCGGGCTGCTGCTGGCGCTGGCCGGCTACGCCTGGCTGGTCATGCTGGCATTCGAGCGCGGCCCGCTGTGGGGCCTGGCCTGCCTGCTGCCGCCCCTGGCGCCGGTGTTCCTGGCGCGGCACTGGGGCTTCGCGCGCAAGGCGCTGTTCCTCGGCGCCCTGGGCTGCATCCCCCTGGTCGTCGGCCTGGCCATGCTCGCCAGCCACGACAGCGCGCGGCTGGAAGCCATCCTCAGCCTGCAATGGCTGCGCAGCGGGCCCGTGGCGGCGCCGGAGCTGGACATCGCCCTGCGCGGCGAGCTCGACGGCCAGGCCTTCGCGCCGCAGCAGGCGGAACTGATCGACGGCGTGCTCAGCCTGCGCGAGGGCCAGGACTTCTATGCCCACCGCGAAGTGCGCATCCGCCTGCCGGCCCAGCCGCAGGGCGCGCTGCGCCTGGACGTGCTGCCGGACGACCGCGGGCCGCGGCCCGCGGTGGAGGTCAGTTGGCTGGCGCCGGGCGCCGACCTGCCCGAGGCCGTGCGCCTGGGCAGCGGCTACAGCCTGCACCTGGACCTGCGGCCCGAGGCGCCCAATCGCCTGCGTGGCGACTTCCACCTGGTACTGCCGACGGAGTACCACACCACTCTCAGCGGCCGCATCGAGCTGTACACCGACCGCCTGCGCTACCGCGACGGCCAGGTGGATACCCGTTTCGACTCCGCCGACACCCTGGCCTACGTCCTGCGCGACTACCTGCAGCGGCGCTTCCCGGACCGCCAGCTGGAACTGCCCGAGACGCGCCTGGAGCCCCTGGGCCCGATCCTGCAGGTGCCGCTGGACTTCAGCCTGGACGGCGAGCCCCAGCACCTGGACCTGGAACTCAGGCGCAGCGCCAGCCGTGGCTGGACGGTGCGCGGCGACCGCTACCCGAAGCTGGCGCAGCGCGCCGAGGCCAGCGCTCCGGCGGCCGAACCCCAGCCCGTCGCGCCCCCGCCCGGCAACGCGGCGCGGCCGTTGAGCCTGGAGCGCCTGCAGGCCGAGCCGCAGCGCTACGTCAACCGCGGCATGCGCGTGACCACCGAGCGCGGACGCGTGGCCGAAGGCGTGTTCACCGGCCTCGACCCGAACGGCCGGGTGGTCATCCGCCACCTGCTCACCGGCGCCGGCCAGGCCAGCTACAGCCTGCGGCCCTCGGAGATCAGCGCCATCGAGTTGCTGCCGCAGTGACGTCCGTCGCGGCAAACCCTTGAAAAGCTTCAGGAAGCCCCCATCTCGCTGACATCCGCCGCCCGCTGCGGCTTTTGTCATCCTCGGAGCGAGAACCTATGAGCGTGGAGACGCAGAAAGAGACCCTGGGCTTTCAGACCGAAGTGAAGCAACTGCTTCACCTGATGATCCATTCCCTGTATTCGAACAAGGAAATCTTCCTCCGCGAACTGATTTCCAACGCCTCCGACGCGGCCGACAAGCTGCGCTTCGAGGCCCTGGCCAAGCCGGAACTGCTCGAAGGCGGCGCCGAACTGAAGATCCGCGTCAGCTTCGACAAGGACGCCAGGACCGTCACCCTCGAAGACAACGGCATCGGCATGAGCCGCGAGGAAGTGATCGCGCACCTGGGCACCATCGCCAAGTCCGGCACCGCCGACTTCCTGAAGAACCTGTCGGGCGACCAGAAGAAGGATTCGCACCTGATCGGCCAGTTCGGCGTGGGCTTCTACAGCGCCTTCATCGTCGCCGACAAGGTCGACGTGTTCAGCCGTCGCGCCGGCGCCCCGGCCAGCGAGGGCGTGCACTGGTCGTCGAAAGGCGAGGGCGAGTTCGAAGTCGCCACCGTCGACAAGGCCGAGCGCGGCACCCGTATCGTCCTGCACCTGAAGGATGGCGAAGACGAGTTCGCCGATGGCTGGCGCCTGCGCAACGTCATCAAGAAGTACTCCGACCACATCGCCCTGCCCATCGAGCTGCCGAAGGAATTCCACGGCGAAGAGAAGGACAAGCCGGCCGAGCCGGAATGGGAAGTGGTCAACCGCGCCAGCGCCCTGTGGACCCGTCCGCGCACCGAGATCAAGGACGAGGAATACCAGGAGTTCTACAAGCACATTGCCCACGACTTCGAGAACCCGCTGAGCTGGAGCCACAACAAGGTCGAAGGCAAGCTGGAATACACCTCGCTGCTCTACGTGCCCGGTCGCGCCCCGTTCGACCTGTACCACCGCGAAGCCCCGCGCGGCCTGAAGCTGTACGTGCAGCGCGTGTTCATCATGGACCAGGCCGAGCAGTTCCTGCCGCTGTACCTGCGCTTCATCAAGGGCGTGGTCGACTCCAACGACCTGTCGCTGAACGTTTCCCGCGAGATCCTCCAGTCCGGCCCGGTGATCGACTCGATGAAGTCGGCGCTGACCAAGCGCGTGCTGGACATGCTGGAGAAGCTGGCGAGCAACGACGCCGAGGCCTACAAGGGCTTCTGGAAGAACTTCGGCCAGGTGCTCAAGGAAGGTCCGGCGGAAGACTTCGCCAACAAGGAGAAGATCGCCGGCCTGCTGCGCTTCTCGTCCACCAGCGACGAATCCGGCGAGCAGAGCGTGTCGCTGGCCGACTACCTGGGCCGGGTGAAGGAAGGCCAGGACAAGATCTACTACCTCACCGGCGAGAGCTACGCGCAGGTGAAGAACAGCCCGCACCTGGAAGTCTTCCGCAAGAAAGGCATCGAGGTCCTGCTGCTCACCGACCGCATCGACGAGTGGCTGATGAGCTACCTGTCGGACTTCGACGGCAAGGCCTTCGTCGACGTCGCCCGCGGCGACCTGGACCTGGGCAGCCTGGACTCGGAAGAGGACAAGAAGGCCCAGGAGGAAGTGGCCAAGGCCAAAGAGGGCCTGGTGGAGCGCCTGAAGGCCGCCCTCGGCGAGGAAGTCGCCGAAGTGCGCGTGTCGCACCGCCTGACCGACTCGCCGGCGATCCTCGCCATCGGCGAGGCCGACCTCGGCCTGCAGATGCGCCAGATCCTCGAGGCCAGCGGGCAGAAGGTGCCGGAATCGAAGCCGATCTTCGAGTTCAACCCGGCCCACCCGCTGATCGAGAAACTGGATGCGGAGCCGGACGAGGACCGCTTCGGCGAACTGGCGCACATCCTCTTCGACCAGGCCGCCCTGGCCGCCGGCGACAGTCTCAAGGACCCGGCCGCCTACGTGCGCCGGCTGAACAAGCTGCTGGTGGAACTTTCCGCCTGAGCCGGTAACCTCACACAAAGCCCGCCTACGCGGGCTTTGTGCTTTTCCTACTCCCACTGAAGGAAGTCACCCATGAGTCAGATCAGCGTCCAACCCGTCGCTTATGAAGTCGACGGCGTGTCCTTCGAAGGTCAGCTCGTCTTCGACGCCTCCAGCACCGTGCAGCGCCCCGGCCTGCTGATGGCGCCCAATTGGCTGGGTGTCAGCCAGGGCGCGCTGGACATCGCCCGCCAGGTCGCCGGTCACGGCTACGTGGTGCTGGTGGCCGACCTCTACGGCAAGGACGTGCGCCCCGACGGCCCGGAACAGGCCGGCGCCGCCATGATGCCGCTGAAGAACGACCGCGCTGCCCTGCGCCGCCGCATGCAGGGGGCCTTCAAGGCACTGCAGGCCCAGGCCGGCAAGGCACCGCTCGACAGCGCCAGGCTGGCCGCCTTCGGCTTCTGCTTCGGCGGCTGCTGCGCCCTGGACCTGGCCCGCGACGGCGCGCCGCTGGCCGCGGCGGTGTCCTTCCACGGCACCCTGGATTCGCCCAACCCGGCGGATGCGAAGAACATCAAGGGCTCGGTGCTGGTCCTCGACGGCGCCATCGACCCGCTGGTGCCGCGCGAGCAACTGGCCGACTTCGCCAGGGAAATGAACGACGCCGGCGTGGACTGGGCCCTGACCAGCTACGGCGGCGCGGCGCACTCCTTCACCGACCCGCAGGCGCAGATCCCGGGCAAGATGCAGTACGACGCCAAGGTGGCCCGCCGGGCGTTCCAGGCGATGTACGACCTGCTGGACGAGAAGTTCGGCGAATAAGCGCTGGTATAGTTGGTAGGGCGCATAACGCCTACGGCGTTATCCGCCAAATCGCGGACAGAGTCCGCTCCTACGGTTTCAGGAAGCACGGACGTAGGAGCAACTGTCTTGCGGCCCGCGCCGAAATGCTCTTCGTAGGAGCGAGCTTGCTCGCGAACAAACCCCGCTGCGAAGTCCGTTCGCGAGCAAGCTCGCTCCTACAGGTTGCCGGAAGGTGTGGCATTTCCCTGTAGGAGCGGACTTTGTCCGCGATTGGATTCACCCGCCACGCCGGACACCCCGATGGCACGGCCAACGGCAGATAACCGCGAACGGCTATTCGCCCTACGGTCGACTGCCTCCGCCACGCGGAACCATCCGGTGGCACGGTCGTAGGAGCGGACTCCGTCCGCGATTGGTCCCCGGCCGCGCGAGACGTCCGGCATGGGTATTCCGCCCTGCGGGAGCCGGACGACACCACCCTGTAGGAGCGGGCCCTGCCCGCGATTTCGCGCGCAGGGCGCGCTCCTACAGGGGAATGGCGTGGGTGGGCGGCGTAGGAGCGGATCTCATCCGCGAACCGCGCCGGAACCTCCGGCTATCGCGGACGAAGTCCGCTCCTACGGGGGAACGCCGTGCCTCGGGGCAATATGGGGTCGAAACATTTATCCACAGCACCGCTCACGCCCGGCAGCGCGGGACTGCGATACTCGCGACCCGCCTCCCGGAGACCGCCATGACCAGCCTGATCCTCGGCCCGCTCGCCATTCCCATGCCCCAGGCCCTGCTCTACCTGGGCTTCCTCGCCGCACTGCTGGGCGGCTGGCTGGCCGGGCGCAGGCGTGGCGGCAACCCCGAGGGGGCGCTGTTCGCCATGCTCCTGGCCGGCCTGCTGGTGGCGCGCCTGGCCTTCGTCGCGCGCTACGCAGGGCAATACGCGGCGGCGCCCTGGGGCGTGCTGGACATCCGCGACGGCGGCTTCCTGGCCTGGCCGGGCGCACTCGCCGCGGCATTGCTCGGCACCTGGCTGGCCTGGCGCAACGACGGCCTGCGCCGGCCGCTGGCCATCGCCCTGGTGACAGGCGTCTGCGTCTGGGGCGGCGGCACCGCGCTGGTCTCCGCCCTGGACCGCGGCCAGCGACTGCCGGCCCTGGCGCTGAGCGACCTTCAAGGCCGGCCGGTGAATCTCGGCCAGTTGGACGGCCGCCCGTTGGTGGTCAACCTCTGGGCCACCTGGTGCCCACCCTGCCGGCGCGAGATGCCGGTGCTGGAAGCCGCCCAGCAGGCGCGCCCGGACGTACGCTTCGTGCTGGCCAACCAGGGCGAGTCGGCCGAGGCCGTGGCCGGCTTCCTCGCCAGCCAGCACCTGAAGCCCCGGGAAGTCCTGCTCGACAGCGGCAACCAGTTCGGCCAGGCCACCGGCGCCTACGGCATGCCGACCACGTTCTTCTACGCCGCCGACGGCCGGCTGCGCCACAGCCACATGGGCGAGTTGTCCGCTGCCAGCCTGGAGCATGGCCTGCAGCAGTTGGCCGAGCCCCGGCGCTGAGCCGGGGCGTGATAACCGACCAAACTCACGCCGAACTCGATACCAAATGACCGGAGCGCATCCTGAACCTCATTACAGGCTTTTCTATTAAACGATAAGTCATCGCCGAAAAGGCAATTACGCAAATCAACGCCAGGAAACTCATGACAGAGTTCTGGTATGCACTACCGGAGAGGATATCGAATTTCTCGACGATGGAAAGAATCGGCATATGAAAGAGATAAACTCCATATGACCAATGCCCTAGTGCCTCAAGAGCCCGTCGGAATAACAAACCAATCCGCGACACGCGGATAAGCTGCGGCTTGGCGTAAAGCATCGTAAAGCCCAGGAACCAGAATCCAAGCAATGGCAAGAGAAGGTAGAGAGTGAAGGCATCAACCTTGCCTTTCTGAAACAGAGCATCTCCTACAATTCCAGTTCTCGCGAACATCAGCAGAATCAACGATGCCAGTGAAACCTTGAAAAACAATTGGCCACGCACAGTACCTCTCCGAGATTGACCATTGACATAAAAGGCCGCAATCCCGCCCAGAAGAAACACTTCGAAATTGTAAATCACATCATGGTGAGCCAGTCGGTTCCATATCGCGCGACTCATTACAAAGCCATCGTCATAAGGAATATCCCAGAATACAATTGCGCTGTATATAAAGTATGCAAGAATAATGAAGAGCAAGGCTCCAAGCACACCAAGGCTCAAGCAGAGCCAACGCATGGAAAAGAACAAGACTGGCGCCAGGACAAAGAAAGCCACCTCGACAGGAAGGCTCCAGTAAACATGATTGAAAATTATGCCACCATCAATCTTATATGCACCAACGAACCCAAACAAAGCCAGAACCTCATCCCAGCGATAGAATGACTCGGGCCAATAGATCAAGACACAGGCGAGAATAGAAAAATAATACAACGGCAACACTCTCAACGCTCTATTTCTGTAGTACCCCCAAACACCTAAAATAGAACCCGGCTCATAACGACCGAGTATAAAGTTCTGGGTAATCAGAAACCCACTCAAGCAGAAAAAAACAAGAACCGGTATGTAGCCGAAGGGTCGCAACAGCCACTCCAGGTGGGAGGTACCAAGAGCCGTATAGAACTCAAACGGATAATGTCTCAACACCACTGCAAAGGCGCAAGCCCCTCGCAGAATGAGCAGATAGTCGAATGACTGGAGGGAGCTATCTCTTTTTTCCAAACTGTAAAATTCTCACAAAGTCTAAAAATATAAAATCTGAAAACTTCCAGCCCCTGCAAGCAGCTCACGACTAACAGAATCACCAAGCCTGGCTTGAACGCCAAGTTTAGATCCGATTAACCTTGCAACTTAGACCCTCTCCCGCCGAGAGTAAACAAAACTACAAAGGGGAGTAAAATCCCGTTTAGGTTCGACTGTATTTAGGTGATCTATATTAAACTTATCGATCAAAATAAATTAATTTACGATCAAGAAAATAGCGGATCAATAACTCACCATTACCACTACATCCAACAACTATATCTCTTATATCTTGATTTATCTCACCGAGCATTACGATCCGAAAAAATATCACTAGCCAACCTTTATCCTCTTGTAACAGCTGGACCAACTCTTCCGTCAACACCTACTGACCGTCCAAATTCCACAGTTGGGTTTCCACGTGCACCTATTCCAACAATCAAATACTTTTGGAATACGTTCAGCATTCAATTTTTTTCGAAATTGAGTCCCTGGCCAGAATCAAAGCATCTACAAATCCAGACAACGGAACTTTCAGGCTTGAACTACCTAGCCCGACAAAAATTTCTAACTCTAACTTATCCCTCCCCATATCTTGATTAATCTGAGCGACAGGCTCTCCTTTATATTGGACCTCGATGGTCAGCTTCTCATAGCGACAATCGCTGTACCCTAATACCTCGAAATCTTTGTCAATTTCAATTTTCATGGTCGTACCTTGGGATCTAGAAATCCAGAAAAGGATCCATCACTATTGTAGCGCAGCCCCCTTCCATCTGGCGCCCGGACCTCCAATCCACCTCGACTTAGGTTAGAAAATGTTGACTTTGGGTTATTAAGGATCTCACCAACGACTATCTGAGCGATAGAATTTTGCTTTTCGATTCCACCAGAAAGCCTCGGAAATGTTCCGGTGGTTCTCTGTCCAGCAGCATGTTTTGTCAGTGCCCTAGCAGACGCAGTTAGCCCTTCCTTATTAACTGTACTCATAGCTGATGCTGTAAGGTCATTAACAGTACGACCGCCGAAGTTTTGAATAGCAGCCAGTGTTCCTTTTGCCTCACCACCCTTTGCCAGAATATACCCCCGCCTGAGCACATTCCCGGCCAAGCCTCCCACCAAGTGGGCCGCTACAGCCTTGCCCACCTCCGCCTGCGCGGCCTCCACTCCTCCACTGCGGTACTCGGAATAGATGCCATGGATCGTCAATCCAGCATCCAGCACACCCAACGCGGCGGCCACCCAACGTCCATCCGGATCGCTGTAGCCGTAGGGATTGTTCAGGGAATAGGCATAGCGATTGAAACTTCCCGGTGTTTCCTCGCTGGCCTCCTTCGGATCCACCGACAGGAATCGCCCTATCAAGGGGTCGTAATAGCGAGCCCCGGCATAGACCAGGCCGTTGGCCTGGTTCTGCGCATGACCGGTGAAACCGAGCGTGCCGTAGCCCTGGTAGCCGGGGCGGTCCTGGCGATCTCCATAGGGCCGGTAATGCTCTCGCCAGAGCAGGTTTCCGGTTTCGTCGGTGGCAGCCACCGGCGAGCCCAGATGGTCGTTGTGGTAGTAGGTGACGAAGACCTCGTTGGCGTTAACCATGCCGCAGAGCAGCAGCAGGCAAAGGCCAGCCAGCTTTATCCATTGACGCATGATCGTTCCCCCTGGCCGATAGTCAGAAAACGGTGCCCTGGCGACCATTCACCGGGTAGCGCTTTTCCTTGCAGTTGGAGACGCCGTTGCCGTCGTCGTCGACGAACTCGCATTGCATGCGGGAGGCGATCCGCTCATCCGCCAGGTAGATGTGCTCGACGAACCCGCCATCGGCGGGGAAGTCCTCGCGCAGCAGCCGCCCCTCCTGGCCATACAGGGAAAGCACCTGGGTACCGTCGGCGAATGCGGTCGCACTGCGGTAACCGCGCGGGTCGTAGCGGTAGGTTTCGCTGGGGGAGGGACAGTCCCATTGCGGGCTGGCGCAGTACAGCAACATCTGGCTGGCGCCGTTATAGGTGTAGCGCGACCGTCCCTGGGTGACGTTGCCTCGATTGTTGTAGGTGAAACCGACATTCAGGGAGCCATTGAGCGCGGCAAGGCGCCCCTGGCCGTCGTAGCTGTAGTCGATCCGGGCGCCACCGGTCTGCTGGAAGGTCAGGTCGCCGCGGCCGTTATAGCCATAGCTCGCCTCACCCCAGGCGCCATTGGCGGACACGAGGCGGTTCAGCCCGTCGTAGCGTACCGACTGACTGTGACGGCCATCCACCTCGTCGACCAGTTGGGTCAGGTTACCGGCAGCGTCGTAGCCATAGCGCAGCGCCATGGGCACGTTGAACTGCGGTAGCCCGCCCACGCGCCTGTCGGTCGGGCGCAGGCGCCGGGGGTCCTGGCCGATGCTCAGGGTCCTGCCGTTGGCGTAGGTCAGCGAACGTAGCGCGCCATTGGCATGGAAGCTGACGCCATGGGCGAAAGCACCCACCTGGGTCGGGCGCCCATACACATCGGGGTTGTAGAAGACCTCAAGGCCACTGGGGTAGGTGATGGTGTGCAACTGGTCCCGCGAGTTGTAGCCATACCCCATGGTCAGCGCGCGCGATGCGCCGGGCTCGGTGAGGGTCTCGCGGATGATCTGGTCGTGGGCGTTGTAGGCGAAGTCCCAGACAGTGCCCTGATAGGACGTCTGGCGCACCAGCCGGCCGCCCGGATCGTAGCTGCGGGTGAACGTCTGTACGCCGCCATAGCTGCTAGACACCAGGCGGTTCATGGCGTCGTAGATGAAATGGTCGGTGGCCGCCGCACCGACCTTGCGGCTGATACGGTTGCCTACAGCATCGTACCCATACTGGGTCGTCAGGGTTTCCGGGTTGTATTCGCTCACCAGGAAACCACGGCTGTCATAGGCATAGGTGCGCCGCAGGCCACCCTGTTCGAGCACGGTGACACGCCCCAGGGGATCACGGCCGACATGGGTGACGACGCCCCCCGGCTGTTCGATGCGTACCCGTTCGCGTTGGTCCGGGTCGCCATAGGCCAGGTAATGGCTGGTAGTCGCGTTGCCGTTCTCGTCCCGCTGCGTCTGGACGTTGCCTGCGCCATGGGCGGTCGTGGCGGCGCTGCCATCGGCATGGCGCACTCGCGTGAGCCGCCCGAGGCCGTCGTACTCGTAATATTGGGCATGGGGATTCAGCCCCCCGTAGCCGGGCAGCGAAAGACTTATCTTCTGGCCATCCGCCCGGTAGATGGCAGCAGTCTCGATGGTCGATGCACCGCCGGCCTCGATCTGGACGATGAGCTGGCCCAGGGAGTTGTATTGCCTGGCCAGCGTATAGCCGGCGCGAACGGCCGTCTGCATGACGCCCGTGGGACCGAAGGCATAGTTGATGTCGTAGCGGGTATGGCTGCTTTTCGGCAACTGGATGCGGGTTACCCGGTTCATCGCGTCGTAGGTATAGCTGCTGACCCGGCCCAATGGATCGGTCAGCGACGCCAGGGTGCCGGTAGGGTTCACCGTACGCCGGACCAGCCCGCCATCGGCCTGGCGAGTCAGCCTGGGAATTCCCCGGAAGTGGTCGGCATACGTGGTGACATGGCCATTGGCATCGGTCTCGCTGGTCAGGTCGCCACCGGCACTGTAGGCATAGCGAGTGACCACGCCGAACATCGATTTCTGTGCCAGCCGGCCGCTGCCGGTATAGCTGTTGGCTATCTCGCCGGGAATACCCGAAATGGATTGGTGGGAAACCTTGCCGAGCATCCAGCGCCCGCCCGGACGGGTATAGCGAAACTGGGTCGTCCTGCTGCCCTGCCCCTGCTCGGCCACGGTCAACGGCTGGCCGTAGGCATCGTGGGTATAACGGGTCACATAGGTGGCGCCGTCCTGGGTGATGGCGCGTTGGACCAGTACGGGGGCCCGGGTCCTGTTCTCGACGAGCAGGTTGTAGCGGCGCATTTCCTTCTGCGGGGAAATCTCCTGGCGGTCCCAGGTGTAGGTCTCCTCACGCAATGTCGGCCCGCAGCCCGCTCCCGCCCGGCCAGCCATGGTTTTGCGCACCAGGCTGCCGACCTTCCACAGGCCCTGGTCGACACCCGAGGCGCCATTGGCGATGGTATTGGTACCTACATGCTCGTAGGTGACGCACTGCAGCGGCCCTCGCTCGAAGGTCTGGTCGTTCCCGGGAGCGAAGCCCTTGACGTACTGGTACTCCCAGACGAGGTCGCGCGGCTGCGTTCCCAATATCCCGGACAGGGTCCTGCGCTGTACGACGTTGAGCTTCTCCGCAGGATCGACGCCCATCTGCTGGAAGCCGTATGCGTAACCGACACGCAGGCCGAGCGGACTGGTCATGCCGGTCATCGAGAAACGACCGGGCACGGTACCCACCAACGAGTTCGCATTGTTGTAGGCATACGCCCAGCGAGTGCCGTCGGGGTAGTTCACGCTGGTCAGGTAGTGGGGCTTGGCTCCGACATTCCAGTTGGCGTCGGCATAGCCGTAACCGATGCTGACGCCATTGGCGGAAACGCCCGTCAGCACGGCCCTCGGGCCATTCTCGTCGTGGTAGCTGAAGTCGACCACGCGTCCATCCGTCGCCGTGATGCGCTTGAGCAGGTGATGCCGTGCCAGTTTGTTGGATTTCGAAATGTTGTAGCTGAAGTCGAGGGCATTTCCGTCGGCATCTTCGATGCGCGTGACGAAATAGCTGCGCAGTTGCTTGTCCGGAGAAACGGTGCCAAGGAGGTCGAAGACGTACTTCCGGCCATCGGGGGAGAACACCAGCAGACCGCCATCCCCCTTGTTCTGCTTGGTGGGAAGGCAGCGGCCGATCCAGCGCGCCTTGCTGACGAAGGCATGATCGCTGCCATCGCCATTGGCCAGGACATGCCGCGAACCATCGGGCAATTCGAGAATGGGATTGAGGTTGGAGGCCACCTGCCCGATCTGGCAGCCGCGATTGTTGTCGGACTGGGCAAGACGATTGTAGGTATCCGAAACCCAGAGACGCCCGAAGTGCAGGTCCCATCCCGTACCGAAGGGCGTCCTCTCGATGTGGCCGTTGCTGTATGGCCCCCGGGAATTGGTGACACTCTGATAGTTACGCAGCACCTCGATATCCAGGCCGCCGTTGCCCGGAATGAACAGGTCCCTGGTCACTATCTTCAGCGCTCCGCTGAAGGGGTCGATGCTGTCGACCTGTTCGCCATCGGCGAACTGCCGGTTGCTGTTGAAGCCGGGCTCCTGATACGAGCCGACCGCTGCAGCGTTGAAATCCTCGCTGGCAGCCAGGGAACCGATCGGCGCGAGCAGGGCGAGCACGGCCAGGACGCGAAAGGCTGGCGAACCGACGGGCATGGGCGCTCTCCTGAAATGCAGACCGGGCGGACAATCCGCCCGGTCCCATTCAGGTGAAGCTACAAGCAGTGCCCTGGAGAAATTCCCACGTTAAGGATCGGACAAGTCCGCAACAGCGAACGGATAATCCTTAAGAACTTCACCTATGCACCTGGCTGGCGGTATCCGGCGATCACTGGATCTGCTCCGGCGTCACTATCACCCAGTTCTTGTCCGCGGTGACCGGCTGGCCCAGCCTGGCCTGGGCCTCGGCGTTCTTCTTGATCATGCCGTCGAGCTGGTCCATGTACTTGGCCTTGCGGTTTATCCACAGGTGGATGCCGTTCTCGGCGGTGCCGTTGAACAGCATGTAGCCGTCGCTGCTGGGGGTGTCGCCGCCGACCAGAATGGGGCGCTTCCACGGGTCGATGTAGGTGAGGATGGCGGCCTGCTTGCCGGCCATCCAGGTCGCCGGGGTCCACAGGTAGGGGGTGATCTCCAGGTCCAGGTTGGCCTTGGGATCGTACTTGCCTTCGCTGATCTGCTTGCGTGCGGTGGTCAGTGCGCCGGTCTTGCGGTCCTTGAGCAGGGTGGTGACGCCGATGACGTTCTCCGGCTTCACGTTGTAGCCGTACTTCGGATCGCTGGCGACCATGCGCACCAGTTCCTCGTGGGCGGCGGTCATCACGTAGACCTCGATGCCGTTCTCCATCAGCTTGTTGTACAGCTCCTGCTGGCCGGTGAAGACCCTGGGCGGCTGGATCTCGATGGTCTTGACCGCGTCGCCCTCGTAATAGGTGCTGGGGACCGGCTTGCCGTAGGCCATCAGTTCGTCGACGTAGCCCTTGAGTTCCTTGAGGGTGAAGCCGGAGAACACCTGGGCGACCCAGGGGTAGCAGACCAGGTCGTCGACCTCGCAGAGGCGGTAGTAGTAGCTGTTCAGGCTTTCCTTGTGGCCGCCCACGTCCTTGAAGGGGATCAGCTTCAGCGACGGGTCGAGCTTCTCGCGGGTCAGCACGCCCTTCATTTCCAGGAAGGGCAGCAGCGACTCTTCCAGGTCGTAGCGGTAGCTGGTGTTGTCCATGTCGAAGACGGCGTAGGCGCCCTTGTTGGCGTTGGCCGCGATCAGCGCGTCCAGTTGCTTGGCGGCCGGCGCCGGCCAGTGCGCCAGTTCCGTGGCGGCGAAGGCGGTGCTGGCCAGGCCGCCGAGCAGCAGCGCGGCGAGCAGGGTGCGCATGGGTTTCATCTGGTTTCCCCCGAGGTGGTCTTGTGGGTGGAAAGACCCGGCGCGGGCCGTTCCCTGGACTAGTCCAGCCTTCACCCTAGCAAAGCCGTGTTGCAGTCCTGCGATGAACGCGACCTCGGGCGTTGCCTGCGCGCCAGGACTTGGCCAGGAGCGACAGGGCATGCCTGGAAGCGGCGGGGCGGCGCAACGGGCCGCCCCGCCGGTGGCTCAGAGAATCTCCTCGGGCGTGACCACCAGCCAGTTCCTGTCGGCGCTGGCCGGCTGGCCGAGGGCGGACTGGGCGTCGGCGTTGGCCTTGATCATGGCGTCGAGCTGGTCCATGTAGCTGGCCTTGCGGTTCACCCACAGGTGCAGGCCGTCGTCTGCGGTGCTGTGGAACAGCATGTGGCCGTCGTTGCTGGGCGAGTCGCCGCCCACCAGGATGGGCTTCTTCCACGGGTCGATGTAGGTCTGGATGGCCGCCGTCTTGCCGGCCATCCAGGTGCCCGGCGTCCACAGGTAGGGGGTGAACTCCAGGTCCAGGTTGGCCTCGGGATCGTACCTGCCTTCGGCGATCTGCCGGCGCGCGGTGGTCACCGCGCCGGTCTTGCGGTCCTTGAGCAGGGTGCTGACGCCGATGACGTTCTCCGGCTTCACGTTGTAGCCGTACTTCGGGTCGCTGGCGACCATGCGCACCAGTTCCTCGTGGGAGGCGGTGAGGATGTAGACCTCGATGCCGTGCTCCATCATCCGGTTGAACAGTTCCTGCTGGCCGCTGAACAACTGTGGCGGCTGCACCTCGACACTGCGCAGGGTGTCGCCGTCGTAGTAGTCGCTCTTGACCGGCTTGCCGCTCGCCATCATGGCGTCGACGTGGCCCTTGAGCTCGCGCAGGGTCAGGCCGGAAAGCGCCTGGGCGGCCCAGGGGTAGCAGACGCGGTGGTCGAACTCGCACAGGCGGGTGTAGTAGCTATTCAGGCTTTCCTTATGCTCCTTGCGGTCCCTGAAGGGAATCAGCGCCAGCGACGGGTCCAGTTTCTCCCGCGTCAGCACGCCGTGATTCTCCAGGTACGGCAGCAGCGCCTCGGCCACGTCGTAGCGGTAGCTGGTGTTGTCCATGTCGAAGACGGCGTAGGCGCCCTTGTTGGCGTTGGCCGCGATCAGCGCGTCGAGCTGCTTCGCCGCGGGCGCCGGCCAGTGCTGGAGTTCGGTGGTGGCCACGGCATCGTTGGCCAGGCCGCCGAGCAACAGGATGCCGAACAGTAGTCCACAGGTTTTCATCGAATGTTCCCCCGGTTGCGAATGTCGGGGAAGGCGCGGCGATGCGGGCTGTGGCCCATCATTGGCGCCGGGCGTTTCCCCCTCCTCCGCGACCGTAGCAAGGGGGAAAAGGGCCAGACAGGCGGCTGGGCGTCGCATGCGCATTCCGGCCGCAGGGGGCCTGGAAACGTCCTACAACCTACTCCAGCACTTCCACCTGGGGCAGTCGCATTGCGCTGACTTCGGCGAGAAGAAAGCCCCTCAGACGGCGCAGGCGCTCCTGCTGCCGGCGCGCCTTCGGCCACACCAGGTAGTAGCTCTCGCCACTGGCCACAGCGCTGGGCCAGGGCAGGGCCAGGCGGCCGGCGGCGGCGTCCTCGGCGACCATCACCAGGTCGCCGATGGATAGGCCGTAGCCACGGGTGGCCGCGACTATGCCCAGCTCCAGGGTGTCGAACACCTGGCCGCCCTTGAGCGACACCTGGTCGCACAGCCCCATGCGCTGCAGCCAGCGGCGCCAGTCGCGGCGGTCCGGCGTGGGGTGCAGCAGTTCCGCGGCGGCCAGCCGCCCGACGTCCCAGGGGCCGTCGTCGAGCAGCTGCGGGGCGCCGACCGGGATCAGCCATTCGGGGAACAGCAGGCAGCTTTCCCATTCCGCGGGGAAATGCCCATCGCCGAGCAGCACCGCGCAGTCGAAGGGCTCGCGGGCGAAATCCACCGCGTCGACGTCCATCCAGGCGCTGGTCAGCTGCACCTCGATATCGCTGTTGGCCATGCGGAAGATGCTCAGGCGCGGCAGCAGCCAGCGCATGGTCAGGGTCGAGGGCGCCTTCAGGCGCAGCACGTCCTCGTCGCTGTGCAGGCTGGCGCAGGCGCGCTCCAGGGCGTCGAAGCCATCGCGCAGGCCCGGCAGCAGCAGGCGCGCCGGCTCGGTCAGGCGCAGCTGGCGGCCCTGGCGCTGGAACAGCTGGCAGTCGAAGTGCTCCTCCAGGGTGCGCACGTGGCGGCTCACCGCGCTCTGGGTGATGGCCAGCTCCTCGGCGGCGCGGGTGAAGGAGGCGTGCCGGGCGGCCGCCTCGAAGGCGCGCAGGGCATAGAGCGGTGGCAGGCGGCGGGACATGGTGGGCCTTCATACATGAGTCTTACTCATGTATTGCATCGTTTTTTTCCTTTTGTGGGAAGGCCCCGCGCCCCACCAGAATGGGCCAATCGACGAACCCGGGACGCGCCGGACGCGGCCCAGCCCAAGCCAGACTCATGCCATGCACACCCCCTACCACACCGAACTGCGGGCGATCCTGCGCCTGGCCGGGCCGCTGATCGCCGCCCAGCTGGCCTATGTCGCCATGGTCTTCACCGACACCCTGATGATGGGCAAGCTCGGCCCCGAGGCCCTGGCCGCCGGGGGCCTGGGCGCCTCCACCTACGCTCTCGTCTCCACCGTGTGCAGCGGCGTGGTGGCGGCCACCGGCAACCTGGTGGCGATCCGGCATGGCGCGCGCGACAGCGCCGGCGCGGCCGCTGCCACCCGCGCCGGGCTATGGGTCGGCCTGGGCCTGGCGTTGCTGGCCGGCAGCCTGCTGTGGAACCTGGAGGCGCTGCTGCTGGCGCTCGGCCAGGCGCCGGCGACGGTGCACGGCACCATGAGTTTTCTGCACAGCATTCTCTTCGCCCTGCCCGGCTACCTGGCCTTCATGGTGCTGCGCGGCTTCACCAGCGCCATCGAGCGGCCCGGCCCGGTGATGGCCATCAGCGTGCTCGGCGCGCTGGCCAACCTGGGCCTGAACTACGCCTTCCTCGAAGGCTGGTTCGGCCTGCCGCGCCTGGGCCTGGCCGGCATCGGCCTGGTCACCGCCATCGTGATGAACGCCCTGCCGCTGATCCTCGCACTGTACCTGCGCTGGCACCCGGCCTACGCCGGCTACCCGCTGTTGCGCGGCCTGGGCCGGCCGCAGCGCGGGCAGGTCGCCGAGACCCTGCGCCTGGGCCTGCCGATCGGCGGCACCTACGCGGTGGAGTCGGGGATGTTCGCCGTGGCCACCCTGTGCATGGGCGCCATCGGCACCACCGCGCTGGCCGCGCACCAGATCGCCATCCAGTCGGTGTACCTGGCCTTCATGGTGCCGGTGGGGATTTCCTACGCGGTGACCTTCCGCATCGGCCAGCACTACGGCGCCGGCCGCCTGCCCGAGGCGCGCCGCGCCGGGCGGGCGGGCATCGGCTTCGGCGCGCTGTGCATGTTCGCCTTCGCCCTGCTGTTCTGGCTGGCGCCGCGCCAGGTCATCGGCCTGTTCCTGGACCTCGACCAGCCGGCCAACCAGGCGGTGGTGCAACTGGCCGTGAGCCTGCTGGCGATCGCCGCCTGGTTCGAGCTTTTCGACGGCCTGCAGAGCATCGCCATGGGCGCCATCCGCGGCCTCAAGGACGCCCGCACCACCTTCCTGGTGGGCCTGGCCGGCTACTGGCTGGCGGGCGTGCCGCTGGCCTGGCTGCTGGCCTTCCCCTTCGGCTGGGGCCCGCACGGCGTCTGGTGGGGGCTGGCGGCAGGGCTGGCGTGCACCGCGCTGGGCCTGTGCCTGGCCTTCGAGGCGCGCACCGCGCGCCTGCTGCGCCCGGCCGTGGCGCCGGGCTTCAGTTACCGGCCGGGTCCCGCTGCCTGAGCGCGCGCCCGGCGCCGAACACTAGGAAGCGCGCCAGCTCCGCCAGCGGCAGCGGGCGGCTGATCCAGTAGCCCTGCACCTGGTCGCAGCCGAACTGGCGCAGCAGCTGCCGCTGTTCGGCGCTTTCCACGCCCTCGGCGACCACTTCCAGGTTGAGGTTGTGCGCCAGGTTGATCATGGCCCGCACCAGCTGGCGGTTCTCCGCGCGCTCGGACATGCCGCCGACGAAGCTCTTGTCGATCTTCAGCAGGGTGATCGGCAGGCTGTTGAGGTGGACGAAGGAGGAGAAACCGGTGCCGAAGTCGTCCAGGGAGAAGCGCACCCCCAGTTGCCCCAGCGTCTGCATGGTCTGCAGGACCTGCTCGCTGCGGCGCATCACGGCGGTTTCGGTGAGTTCGAATTCCAGCCAGCGCGCATCCACCCCGCGCTCGGCGATCAGCCGTTGCAGCGTGGGCAGCAGCTGGCTGTCCTGGAACTGGCGGAACGACAGGTTGATGGCCATGTGCAGCGGCGGCAGGCCGCGCCCGAGCAGCCACTGCATGTCGCGCAGGGCGCGGGCGATCACCCAGTAGCCCAGCGGCACGATCAGCCCGCTCTCCTCGGCCAGGGGCACGAAGTCCCCCGGGGTGAGCAGCCCGCGGCTGGGGTGGCGCCAGCGCACCAGGGCCTCGAGGCCGACGATGGTGTCGCTCTCCAGGTCCAGGCGCGGCTGGTAGTGCAGCTCCAGCTCGTCGCGGCGCAGGGCCCGGCGCAGCTCGCTCTCCAGCTCGGCCAGGCTGCGCGCGCCGCGGTTGATGCGCTCGTCGAACAGGTGGAAGGTGCAGCCCTGACCCATCTTGGCCTGCTGCATGGCGATGTGCGCGTGCCACATCAAGGCGTCGGCGCTGTCGCCGGAACGGGCATGGGCCAGGCCCAGGCTGCAGCCCAGCAGCAGGCTCTCGCCCTCCACCCAGTAGGGCTCGCCCAGCACCTCGACGATGCGCTCGGCCAGGCGTTCGGCGCGCCGCGGGTCGCGGCGGGTGTCCAGCAGCAGGGCGAACTCGTCGCTGCCCAGGCGGGCCAGGCGGTCGCCGTGCTCCAGCTGCGAGCGCAGGCGCGCCACCACCTGCAGGATCAGGCGGTCGCCGGCCTGGTGGCCGAGGGAGTCGTTGACGTGGCGGAAGTTGTCCAGATCGAGGTGGCCGAGGGCCAGGCCGCGGCCCTGGAACTCGTCCAGCTGCGCGGCCAGCAGCGTCTGGAAGCCCTGGCGGTTGGCGATGCCGGTCAGCGGGTCCTGCTCGGCCAGGCGCTGCAGGGTGGCCTCCAGGCCGCTGCGCTCGCGGGCGTAGCGCAGGGAGCGGCGCAGCACCTCGGCACTCAGTTGCTGCGGCGTCAGCCAGTCGGCCACGCCGGCCGGCGCCTGCGCGGGCTCGCGCTCCAGCAGCAGGATGACCGGCAGCCGGCAGTTCTCCCGCGAGGGCAGCCTGCCCGGGGTGGCCAGCACCAGGCCGACCTCGTCCTCGTCGAACAGGCTGCGGGCGGACTCCCAGGAAGGTGCGGTGATCAGCGAATACGCATTGCCCAGCGCGGCGAGATGCTCGCGCAGCAGCTGGGCCCACTGCGGCGTTTCGGCCAGCAGGAGCAGGCGCGTGGACTCGACCGACGCAGCCAAGCGACCCCCATGAAAAGAAAAGGAATACCCCGGGCGCCATCCCATGCCCCGGCCATCCGGATTGGCGTTCCAGCGCCCGTGCGTTGCCGTCTGTCGGCGCGGAACCAAGGAAACTCTTCAGAGTTTTCTTCAACTAATGCTGCCACAAGCCTAATACAAGTATGAATTTATCCAAAACGGCGAAACGCGACGGCGTCACAGATCGCCGTTTTTCCGCAGCCCCGGGCGGGGCTGGTAGAATGGCCGCCCGCTTCGCCATGAAATTTCCTCCTTCCCCATGTCCCGACTCAATCCCCGGCAGCAAGAGGCCGTGAACTACGTCGGCGGCCCCTTGCTGGTGCTGGCCGGCGCCGGCTCCGGCAAGACCAGCGTGATCACCCGCAAGATCGCCTATCTGGTCCAGCAGTGCGGCATCCGCGCCCAGTACATCGTCGCCGTCACCTTCACCAACAAGGCCGCGCGCGAGATGAAGGAGCGCGTCAGCACCCTGCTGCGCCCCGGCGAGGGCAAGGGCCTGACCGTGTCCACCTTCCACAACCTGGGCCTGAACATCATCCGCAAGGAATACGCCGCCCTGGGCTACAAGCCCGGCTTCTCGATCTTCGACGAGAGCGACGTGAAGGCGCTGATGACGGACATCATGCAGAAGGAGTACTCCGGCGACGACGGCCTGGACGAGATCAAGGGCCTGATCGGCACCTGGAAGAACGACCTGATCCTGCCCGAGGAAGCCCTGGCCAAGGCGCGCAACCCCAAGGAACAGACCGCCGCGATGGTCTACCTGCACTACCAGCGCACCCTGCGCGCGTACAACGCGGTGGACTTCGACGACCTGATCCTGCAGCCGGTGAAGCTGTTCCAGGACCACCCGGACATCCTCGAGAAGTGGCGCAACCGCGTGCGCTACATGCTGGTGGACGAATACCAGGACACCAACGCCAGCCAGTACCTGCTGGTGAAGCTGCTGGTGCAGCAGCGCGCGCACTTCACCGTGGTCGGCGACGACGACCAGTCGATCTACGCCTGGCGCGGCGCGCGCCCGGAAAACCTGATGCAGTTGAAGGACGACTTCCCCTCGCTGAAGGTGGTGATGCTGGAGCAGAACTACCGCTCCACCAGCCGCATCCTCAAGTGCGCCAACATCCTCATCGCCAACAACCCCCACGTGTTCGAGAAGCAGCTGTGGAGCGAGATGGGCGAAGGCGACCCGATCCGGGTGATCCGCTGCCGCAACGAGGAAGCCGAGGCCGAGCGGGTGGCCATGGAGATTCTCACCATCCACCTGAAGACCGAGCGGCCCTACAGCGAATTCGCCATCCTCTACCGCGGCAACTACCAGGCCAAGCTGATCGAGCTGAAGCTGCAGCACCACCAGATTCCCTATCGCCTGTCCGGCGGCACCAGCTTCTTCGCCCGCCAGGAAGTGAAGGACCTGATGTCCTACTTCCGCCTGCTGGTGAACCCGGACGACGACAACGCCTTCCTCCGGGTGATCAACGTGCCGCGCCGCGAGATCGGCTCGGCGACCCTGGAGAAGCTCGGCAACTACGCCACCGAGCGCGGCTGCTCGATGTTCGCCGCCACCGGCGAGCTGGGCCTGGGCGAGCACCTGGATGCCCGTTACGTCGAACGCCTGCAGCGCTTCAAGCGCTTCATCGACAAGGTCCGCGAGCAGTGCGCCGGCAGCGATCCGATCGGCGCGCTGCGCAGCATGGTGATGGACATCGACTACGAGAACTGGCTGCGGCAGAACGCCTCCAGCGACAAGGTCGCCGACTTCCGCATGGGCAACGTCTGGTTCCTCATCGAGGCGCTGAAGAACACCCTGGAGCGCGACGAGGACGGCGACATGACCATCGAGCAGGCCATCGCCAAGCTGGTCCTGCGCGACATGCTCGAACGCCAGCAGGAGGAAGAGGAAGGCGCCGACGGCGTGCAGATGATGACCCTGCACGCCTCCAAGGGCCTGGAATTCCCCTACGTGTTCATCCTCGGCGTGGAAGAGGAAATCCTCCCCCACCGCTCCAGCATCGAGGCCGACAGCATCGAGGAAGAGCGGCGCCTGGCCTACGTCGGCATCACCCGGGCGAAGAAGAACCTGGCCATGACCTTCGCCGCCAAGCGCAAGCAGTACGGCGAGATCATCGACTGCTCGCCGAGCCGCTTCCTCGACGAGCTGCCGCCGGAAGACCTGGTCTGGGAAGGCCAGGAGGACGCGCCCCAGGAAGTGAAGGCGGCCAAGGGCAACGCCGCCCTGGCGGACATCCGCGCGCTGCTCAAGCGCTGAAGCCCGGCGGGGCCTGCGTCTTCGTAGGAGCAACTATCGCGATGGCCGTCCGGCACGGACGGGAAATGCGCCGCCAACCTGTAGGAGCGGGCCCTGCCCGCGATTCGCGCGCAGGGCGCGCTCCTACAATGGAATGCCACGGCGACGGCCAGCGGAAGCTGTCCACCCGATCAGCTTCTTCTTTTGTCGGAAGGTCGCGCAGGCCGGTGCTTCCGAGGTAGAATTGCGCGCTTCACCCGCGACAGCAGCTTCGCCAGGAAGCACCAAAATTGAACACCCTCAAAGACAAAATCCGTAGCGAAGGCATCGTCCTGTCGGACCAGGTCCTCAAGGTAGACGCCTTCCTCAACCACCAGATCGACCCGCTGCTGATGAAGCAGATCGGCCACGAGTTCGCCGAGCGCTTCAAGGGCCAGGGCATCACCAAGATCGTCACCATCGAGGCCTCGGGCATCGCCCCGGCAGTCATGGCCGGCCTCGAGCTGGGCATCCCGGTGATCTTCGCCCGCAAGTTCCAGTCGCTGACGCTGAAGAACGACCTGCTGATCTCCAAGGTGTTCTCCTTCACCAAGCAGACCGAAAGCACCATCGCCATCTCCGCGCGGCACCTGACCGCCGCCGACCACGTGCTGGTGATCGACGACTTCCTCGCCAACGGCCACGCCGCCAAGGCGCTGATCGACCTGATCCAGCAGGCCGGGGCGAGCATCGCCGGCCTGGGCATCGTCATCGAGAAGTCCTTCCAGGACGGCCGCAAGCTGCTGGAAAGCGAAGGCTACCGCGTCGAATCCCTGGCCCGGGTGAAGTCCCTGGCGGGTGGCGAGGTCGAGTTCCTCGACTGATTCAGGCTGCGCTGTGAAAAAGGCGGGCGCCCGGCAAGGGTTCCCGCCTTTTTCATGCCTCCATTCTCTTCGTAGGAGCGAGCTTGCTCGCGAACGGATTCCGCAGCGGGGTCGTTCGCGAGCAAGCTCGCTCCTACACAAAGCCGTTCCGGGTGGCGTGCAGGCCGGCGAGGATCAGCCGCTGGTAGAGCTCCTCGCGCAGTCCGTCGGGCTGCTCCAGGCCCATGCGCGCCAGGTGCGCCGGGAAGGCTTCCGGCTCCGGCGCGTCCAGGGTGGCCTTGCCCAGTTCGAGGATCTCGCTGAGCCTGAGCTTGCTCTTCAGCCAGGTCAGCGCCCGCAGCAGGTCGCGTTCCTCCGGGGTGAAATCGCAGCCCAGCGGGTATTCCGGCAACGCCTCGCGGTGCTGCGCGCACACCGCCTGCAGGCGTTCGGGCAGGTTGTCGCGGTGGCGCCGGTCCAGCTCGAAGTCCGCCGGCAGCTTGCCCGCCGCCTTGGCCTCGGCGATCAGGCCGTCCTGGAAGCGCGAGTCGGCGATGGCCAGCAGTGCTTCGATCACCTCGGCGTCGTTCCTGCCGCGCAGGTCGGCGATGCCATACTCGGTCACCACCATGTCGCGCAGGTGCCGCGGGATGGTGGTGTGGCCGTAGTTCCAGACGATGTTCGAGCTGACCTCGCCGCCGTTCTCGCGCCAGCTGCGCAGCAGCAGGATGGAACGCCCGCCGTGCAGCTCGTGGGCCTGGGCGACGAAGTTGTACTGCCCGCCGACGCCGCTGACCACGCGGCCGTCCTCCAGCTGGTCGGCCACCCCGGCGCCGAGCAGGGTCACGGTGAAGGCGCTGTTGATGAAGCGCGCGTCGCGGCGCTGCTGGCGCTTGAGCTCCTCGTCGCGGTAGAGGTTGTTGACGAAACCGATGCCGGTCATGCCGATGCCGGCCAGGCGTTCGGCCGGCAGCTCGCGCAGGCGCTGGTAGAAAGCCCGCGGGCCGAGGAAGAAGCCGCCATGCAGCCAGACGCCGCCGGGCACGGCCTCGCCGGCGTCCGCACGCTGCTGCTGTACCTGTGGATGGACCCGCCGCCCCAGCACGCCGGCCTCGGCCAGGTCCAGCAGGCCCGGCACGAACATCTCGCTGCAACCGTAGAGGCCTTCGCTGAAGGGGCCCAGCCCGCCCTCGCGGTCGATCAATTGCCCGTGGCGCTGCGGCACCGCCAGGGCCGCCAGCAGGTCGCGGTAGGCGGCGTTGTCGCGCTGGCGCAGCAGCAGCGCCGAGGTCACGGCATCGCCCATGGCGCCGATGCCGACCTGCAGGGTGCCGCCGTCGCGCACCAGGGCGCTGGCGTGCAGGCCGATGCAGTGGTCCTGCCAGCCCACCGGCATGTAGGGCGTGGAGAACAGCGTGCTGGCGTCCGCCGGCTGCTCCACCAGCAGGTCGAAGACGTCCTCGTCGACCTCGGCGTCGCCCGGCATGTACGGCAGGTCGCGGTGCACCACGGCGATACAGAGGATGCGCTCGCCGGCCGCGCGGCGGCGGCGCAGCATGGGCAGCAGGTCGAGGGTGATGTCCGGGTTGCACGACAGGCTCAGCCTGCCGGGGCGCGCCGGGTCGCGGGCGACCAGCTGGGCCACGGCGTTGATGCCCTTGGCGTCGAGGTCGCGGGCGACGTGGCTGTAGTTGCAACTGATGTAGTTCTGCTGCGCCGGCGCGCTGTCCAGCAGGCTGCCCGGCTGCAGGTAGAACTCCTCGACGCGCACGTTCGGCGGCAGGCTGCCCTGGCGCAGGTCGCGCAGGTAGTCGAGCTCAGGGTAGTCGCCATACAGGCGCTCGACGAAGGGCTCGAGGAAGCGCCGCTGCAGCTCGCTGCCGGCCCGGGGCCGGCCCAGCGACAGCGCGGTGTAGAGCGTCAGCTGGCGCGCCGGCTGCTCGCCCAGGCGCCGGTAGAGCTGGTTGACCAGGTGGTTGGGCTTGCCAAGGCCCAGGGGCAGGCCCAGGCGTATCGGGCCATCGAGCCCGGCCAGCAGTCGGTCGACGGCTTCGTCGAGGGTGCAGCGGTGCGCCAAGGTGCGATCCTCCGTGGGTTCCCTGTCCAGTTTGGACCGGAAACCGCCGGGGACGCTCCGCCGTCTTTTCATTCAAGCGATGCGGTGGTTCAGCGAAGGCGCTCAACCTGCCTCCGCGCCCTCACCCCAGCCCTCTCCCGGAGGGAGAGGGGGCCGTTCGTGCCACCGGGGTGTCCGGCGTGGCCGGTGAATCCAATCGCGGACAAAGTCCGCTCCTACGCCCGTGCTTCCCTGAACCGTAGGAGACTCTGTTCGCGATGGCGCCGCGTCCCGCGTTCGCGGGAATGACGGGTTGGGGATCGGAGCGCAGGGCCATAACCGCAAACGAAGCCCCCTATGAAAAATGCCGTTTCCCCAAACAGAGAAACGGCATTCTTTCTTAAGCGGACAGCATCAGCCCGTAAGCGGCTTTTCCTGTCAGGTCAGGCCGTGGATCAGAGGCCGGACATGTGCTCGATGGCGGCCTTCAGCTCGTCGTCCGAGCAGTCGGCGCAGGTGCCTTTCGGCGGCATGGCGTTGATGCCGGAGATGGCCTTGGCCAGCAGGCCGTCGAGGCCGCCCTGCTCCTTGGCGCGCTTGCCCCACTCGCCCTTGTCGCCCACCTTGGGCGCGCCCAGCAGGCCGGTGCCGTGGCAGTTGGTGCAGACCTTGCCGACGATCTCTTCGCCCGAACGCGGCGCACCGCCACCTCCGGCGGAAGCGACGGCGCCGACGCCTTCGCACTCCTTGCCCTGGACGCAGACCTTGCCCACCGGTTCCAGGCGCTTGGCGATGTCGTCATTGGTCGTGGCTTGGGCGCCAGCGGCCAGCAGGGCCAGTACGGCGGCCTGGGCCACCAGGATTTTCTTTATCAGGTTCACCCTTTTACCCTCATCGTGGCTTGTACGCCCGGGCACGGTATCCATCGCAGTCTCGGCGGCGCGGGCGGGCGCAAGTATAACGGAAGACCGCGCGCCTGAAACAATTGCAAGGGCCGCGGAGGCCTTGCGTCATACGGTCGCAGGCGGCTCAGCCGCCTCTAAAAATTTGCCGGAGTCGTCGCGCTGATCAGCCGCGCCGGCGCCTCGAAGGGGTTGCGGAAGCGGTGCGGGCGGGTACTGTCGAAATAGTAGCTGTCGCCGCTTTCGAGGATGTACACCTCGTCGCCGACGGTCAGTTCCAGGCGGCCTTCGACCAGCACGCCGGTCTCCTCGCCTTCGTGGGAGTACATGTCGTTGCCGGTATCGGCGCCTGGCGGGTAGGTCTCGTCGAGCAGCGTGATGGCGCGGCTGGGGTAGGCCTTGCCGATCAGCTTCATGACAATGTCGCCATCGGACAGGTCGCTGAGTTCGTCCGCCTTGTAGACCACCTGGGTGTTGCTGTCCTGCTCGATGTCCAGCGAGAAGAATTCCACCAGGGACATGGGAATGCCGCCCAGCACCTTCTTCAGGGAGCTGATCGACGGGCTGACGCTGTTCTTCTCGATCATCGAGATGGTGCTGTTGGTGACGCCCGCGCGCTTGGCGAGTTCACGCTGGGACAGCCCTTTGAGTTTGCGGATGGCTTGCAGACGAGCGCCAACGTCCAAGGGTGGAGTCCTCCTTAATTTCTTGTTCTGCCAGGCTCTAACGGCCGGAACCCGCCTGCGCCTTGCGGCGAGCGGGTTCCGAAGTGCTCCGTATCATGGCAACACCGTTCAGTATTTACAACAGATCGGTCTCAGATACTGCGCAAACTTTACACAGTTCGTCGCTCAGTCGCCGCTGTAGACACGCGGTACGCGCTTGAGGTTGCAGAACAATTGGTAGGGGATGCTGCCGCACAGGCTGGCGAGTGCGCTGGCCGGGACGTTCGGCCCCCACAGCTCGACGCGGCTGCCAAGGCCGGCGCCGGGCAGGTCGGTGAGGTCGACGGTGAGCATGTCCATGGACACCCGGCCGATGATGCGGCTGGCCTGGCCGTCGATGAACACCGGGGTGCCGTCCGGCGCATGGCGCGGGTAGCCGTCGGCGTAACCCATGGCGACCACGCCGACGCGCACCGGGCGCTCGGCGACGTAGCGCGCGCCATAGCCCACCGGCTCGCCCGCCGGCAGTTCGCGCACGCCGATGACCTGCGACTCGAGGGTCATCACCGGGCGCAGCTGGTCGGCCAGCGGCTGGGCCTGTTCGAAGGGGGTGGCGCCGTAGAGCATGATGCCCGGGCGCACCCAGTCGCTGGGCACGCCCGGCCAGCCGAGGATGCCGGGGGAGTTGCGCAGGCTGACCTCGAACGGCTGGCCCAGGCCGGCGCGCACGGCCTCGAAGGCGGCGACCTGCTCCTCGGTGCGCGCGCAGTCCAGCTCGTCGGCGCGGGCGAAGTGGCTCATCAGCACCACCTTGGCCACGTGCGGCAGGGCCTGCAGGCGCGCCAGGGCGGCGGCGTAGTCCTGCGGGAAGAAGCCGACGCGGTGCATGCCCGAGTCCATCTTCAGCCAGAGCGTCAGCGGCCTGGCCGGGCGCGCTCGCTCGATGGCCTCCAGTTGCCAGGCCGAGTGCACCACGCACCAGAAGTCATGGCGCTCGATCAGCTCCAGCTCGCTGGCCTCGAAGAAACCTTCCAGCAGCAGGATGGGCGCGCGGATGCCGGCTTCGCGCAGCTCCAGGGCCTCTTCGATGCAGGCCACGGCGAAGCCGTCGGCTTCCGCCTCCAGGGCCCTGGCGCAGCGCACCGCGCCGTGGCCGTAGGCATCGGCCTTGACCACCGCCAGCGCACGCGCGCCACTGACTTCGCGGGCCAGGCGGTAGTTGTGGCGCAGGGCCTGGAGGTCGATCAGGGCACGGGCTGGACGCATGGCGGGAACTCTCTGTTATTCGGGTACGACGATTCGCGGGCGGACTCGCCCGGCGAAGGCCATGAAGCAAAAAAAGGCCTGGCAATCCGACCAGGCCCCACGCAAAGGTTTACGGCAGCGCCGCGACCACCGACATCTCCACCAGGATCTCCGGCTCGCAGAGCCTGGCCTCCACGGTGGCGCGGGCCGGGGCGGTGCCTTGCGGCAGCCACTGGTCCCAGACGGCGTTCATGCCAGCGAAGTGCGCATCGATGTCCTTCAGGTAGATGGTCACCGAGAGGATGCGCGTCTTGTCGCTGCCGGCCTCCTCGAGCAGGCGCTCGATGCTGGCCAGGACCTCGCGGGTCTGCTGTTCGATGCCGGCGCCCATGTCGTCGCCCACCTGGCCCGCCAGGTAGACGGTGCCGTTGTGGACGACGATCTGGCTCATGCGGCCATTAGTGTGCAGGCGCTGGATGACCATTCTGGGCCTCCGAGGCATTGCTGTAGCGGGAAATGTCCAGGCCGTCGGTGCTGATCTGCGGGCGCTTCTTCGCCATCAGGTCGGCCAGGTAGCGGCCCGAACCGCAGGCCATGGTCCAGCCCAGGGTGCCATGGCCGGTGTTCAGGTACAGGTTGCGGTAGCGGGTGCCGCCGACGATCGGGGTGCCGTCCGGGGTGGCCGGGCGCAGGCCGGTCCAGAAGGTCGCCTGGCTGACGTCGCCGCCCTCGGGGTAGAGGTCGGTGGTGATCATTTCCAGGGTTTCGCGGCGGCGCGGGTTCAGCGACAGGTCGAAACCGGCGATCTCGGCCATGCCGCCGACGCGGATGCGCTGGTCGAAGCGGGTGATGGCGACCTTGTAGGTCTCGTCGAGGATGGTCGAGGTCGGCGCCATGTCCGGGTTGGTGATCGGCACGGTCAGCGAGTAGCCCTTGAGCGGATAGACCGGGGCGTCGATGCCCAGCGGCTTGAGCATCTGCGGCGAGTAGCTGCCCAGGGCCAGCACGTAGTGGTCGGCAGTGACCAGCTGGCCATCGATCCAGACGCCGTTGATGCGGTCGCCGGCGAAGTCCAGGCGCTGGATGTTCTGGTTGAAGCGGAACTCCACGCCCAGGCCCTGGGCCAGCTCGGCCAGCTTGGTGGTGAACATCTGGCAGTCGCCGGTCTGGTCGTTGGGCAGGCGCAGGGCGCCGACCAGCTTGTCGGCCACCTTGGCCAGGGCCGGTTCGACGCGGGCGATGCCGGCGCGGTCGAGGACTTCATAGGGCACGCCGGAGCTTTCCAGCACGGCGATGTCCTTGGCGGCGGAGTCGAGCTGGGCCTGGGTGCGGAACAGCTGGGTGGTTCCCAGGGTGCGGCCTTCGTAGGCGATGCCGGTCTCGGCGCGCAGCTCGTCGAGGCAATCGCGGCTGTACTCGGACAGGCGCACCATGCGCTCCTTGTTCACCGCGTAGCTGGCGGCGTTGCAGTTGCGCAGCATCTGCCACATCCAGGCGTACTGGCTGGGGTCGCCGGTGAGCTTGATGGCCAGCGGAGCGTGCTTCTCCAGCAGCCACTTCATGGCCTTGAGCGGGATGCCCGGGGCGGCCCAGGGCGAGGCGTAGCCGGGGGAAACCTGGCCGGCGTTGGCGAAGCTGGTTTCCAGGGCCGGGCCGGGTTGGCGGTCGACCACCACCACTTCGAAGCCGGAACGGGCCAGATAGTAAGCACTGGCGGTGCCGATCACACCGCTGCCAAGGACCAGAACGCGCATCGCTGCCTCCTACGTCGCGTGGGGCACGCGACGTTTCTTATTTTGAACGTCAGATGCGCGCAGTATAGGAATTCGAGCGCAGAAATAATCACTATTTAACAGGCTGTAATTGAAGAAAATTCTTGGCAGAAAGGCCTTTCATGGAGGCGCATCCACCAGACAATCCACAAAAACACCTGAAAAACCCATAGCCATGCAACTATGTCGGATCGCGGTTTTCAGCAACTAATTCGGTGGGCTTCGGCGAACACGGGAATTACTCCCGCCGGGGGCGGGGCCGGCAGGAATAAGCGCTGCCGCGACGGCGGGTCGCAGGCGCCGCCCGACAGGCGGCGCCACCAGGGAAATCCCCTTACTTGCGCACCCACTTGCCGTTGAGCTGGATGTATTGCCCGGCCGGGGTGCGGTCCATGGCCTTCTGCCCGGCCAGGGCCTCCACGTCGCCGAGCTTGGCGCCGCTCTGGCCGGCCACCTTCTGGTACTCGGCGCGGCGCGCGGCGTTGATCTGGGCGGCGATGTCGGCCGCCTGGCCGCTGTTGCTGACCACCCCGAGATAGCCGTCGGGCTGCTCGCCGACCAGGCCCTGGGCCTTGGCCCCGCCCAGGGCCGACATGGCCTGCTCCAGGCTCATGGCCAGGGCCGGCAGGCTGACGCAAAGGGCCAGCAGGGCGACGCCGAGTTTGCTGCGCAGTGTCATGTAGAAGCTCCTCAGAACAGACCGCTGTTCTCGTTGATGATGCCATCCAGGGCCTTGTCGACCTTGATGTAGATCTCGTGCTCGATCTTCACGTTGAGGTTGATGTTGATCGGCTCCTTGGGCGCCGCCAGCTGTACCGTCGGCGTACAGCCCTGGCTGAGCCCGAGCAGGGCCAGGACGGCGATGAGTGCGCTTGGGCGCATGCGGTTCTCCTTGCGATCAGGGCGCGGCAGGTGGCGGGTTGCGCAGGCGTTCCTGCACGCGCTTGCGGATGGTGTCGCTGACCCGGTCGCTCAGCTGCAGGCTGGTCAGCAGGTCCGGGATGTTCTCCTCCAGGTTGACGTTGAGGTTCACCGGCCGCCCCTGCTCCAGCGCCGGGTTGCGGCCGCTGATGGCCAGGGCCAGGAGCAGGCGGCCGCCCTCAGCATAATCCACGCGGCTGGCCAGGCGCTCGTAGCGGAAGTCGTCGAGCATGGTCGCCACCAGTTGCATGGCCGGGTTGCTCTGGCCGAGGGCGCGGATCTTCTCCGAGCGGAACTGCAGGGTGCCCGGCTGCCGCGCGGCCACCTGGCCGCCCTGGATGCGCAGCCCGGCCGGGCCGATCAGCAGCGGCAGCTCGCCGTCGAGGATGCCGTTGCCGGCCAGGCCCTCGGCGGGGTAGGCCTTGAGGATTTCCTCCAGCAGCACGCCCTGCAGGTGCAGGCTCTGCGCCGGGTTGTCGCGGGCCAGCTGCAGCACGCCGGCGTCCAGCCAGGCGCGGCCGCCGAACAGCTTCAGCTCGGCCTGGCGCCAGTCCAGGCGGCCGGCCAGCGGCTGGTCCAGGCCGGCGCTGTAGCCGCCCTGGAACTGCAGGGGCCCGAGCAGCACGCCGGGGTTGAGCTGCGCCACGCGCAGGCCGGGCAACTGCAGCGTCAGCTGCGAGCCGCGCAGCTGCAGCTTCGCCTCGCCGTCCAGGCCGTGGATTTCGCTGCGGTCGTAGACGCCTTCCAGGCCGCGGCCGTTCAGCGTCAGGTCCAGTTGCTGGGCGCCCTGCCCCGGCGGCAGGCGCCACTGCGCGCGGGCCTGCAGGCGGCCGTTGTTCAGGCTGAGCAGCGCCGGCCAGTCGGCCAGGCTGGCCGCCAGCGGGTTGCCGCTGCGCAGGAAGAATTCCGGCAGTTGCGCCGTAACGTCCAGGGCGCCATCGGCCTGGTGTCGCAACTCGACGTCGGCGGCCAGGCCCCCGCTATTCTGCAACCGGCCCTTGAGCTGCTGCTGGGCCAGGCCGGCTCCGAGCTGGCCCTGGTAGCTCCAGGCCAGCGGCCTGAGGTGCGCCTGGCGCAGCTCGCCGACCGCCAGTTGCACGGCGCCGTCGAAGCCCAGGCTGAAGGGCTGGCCGGCGGCGTAGCCCAGCGCCAGGCTGGCCTTGTCCGCCGTCGCACTGAGCTTGCTGGCCTTCAGCCCCTGGGGGCCGGCCAGGCTGCCCAGGCTCAGCTTGGCGCCCTTGCCCAGGCGCAGGCTGGCCGCGGCCTGGCCAATCTCGCCGTCCAGCGGCAGGTCGAGCGCCGCCTTGCCCAGGCGCAGGCCGGGCAGTTGCAGGTCCGGCACCTGGGCCTGCAGGCGGGCCTGGCTCAGGGCCAGGGACAAGGCTTCGCCCTCGACCAGCGCCAGCACGCCCTGCAGGCGCAGCTCGCTGGCGCCCTTGCCGCGCAGGTCCAGGCGTACCGCGCCGGGGGCGCTGTCGTCCGGTTGCAGGCCCAGGCGCAGGCTGGCCGGGCGCAGGCCCACCGGCAGCGCCTGCAACCAGTCGCCATAGAGGTCGGCCAGGTAGAGGTCGCCGTCCAGCACCCGCGGCCGCCATTGCCCCGGCTGGGTCGCCGCCGCCCGCAGCTGCAGGTCGCCCTGCAGGGCGCCCAGGCCCGGCAGCGGCCAGGGCTGCGGCAGTTGCATGGCCAGCTCCAGCTCGCCCTGGCTGTCGCGCAGGGCGGGCCAGTCCGGCCAGGGGCCGTCGCCGCCCAGGGTGCTGTCCCAGCTCAGGCGCAGGCGCCCGGCCTCGGGCAGGGAAACCGGCAGGGTCGGCGTCGGCAACCAGGGCGCCAGCCAGGCGCGCACGGCATCCAGCGGCGGCACTCCAGGGCTGGCCAGGCTGCCGCGCCAATGGCGCTCGGCCGGCGCCCAGCTGGCGTCGAGGTCGGCCAGGCGTTCGCCATCCAGATCGGCCTTCAGCGCCAGCCGCCAGGCGTCCTGTTCCGGGCGCAGAGTGCCGTCGAGGGCCAGGCGCTGGCCGCCTTGCTGCAGTTCGGCGGCCAGGGACGCGGCATTGCCGGGCAGTTGCTGCCAATGCAGGCTACCGACCAGGGTGCAGCGCTGCTGCCCAGCGCAGGGCAATTCGAACTCGGCGCGCTGCAAGACGGCCCGCTGCGGCAGCAGGCCGAGCCACAGGCCCACCTGGTCGGGCGTCGGCCACTCCCCCGGCGCGTCCGTCGCCGCGGCGGAGGGCCAGGACCCCACGTGCAGCCGCTGCAGTTCCAGGCCACCCAGGCGCCAGCGCCCGTCGATGCGCCGCGGCCAACCCAGGCGCAGCTGGTCGGCCTGGATATCCAGGCGCGAAGCGGATTTTTCCCGCGTCACGGCCAGCTGTTTCAGTGCAAGGCCGTCCAATGAAATCCCCGGCCCCTGCCAGTCCAGGCGGGTGACGCCCTGCTCCGCGAGCAGCCGCTGCCAGGCCTGCCCCGCCCAGACGGCGAGCAGCACCACGAGCAGCGCCAGCAACAGCAGGATTCGGGTACGGGTCGAGCGCATGCCAGGCTCCAGCGGCGGAATGGAAGGCCCGCGCATCCGGCGCGGACCTGGGAACAGGCTGGCGGCGTGCCCGCAGAAGATCAAGGGGCAGTGATATCCACTGGCTTAACGTCTATATTTGGCGACAATCACCAACCATAAGCACCGCCCCGAGCAGCCTCCATGAGAACCCAGCACCAAAGCCGCCGCGAACTGGACAAGATCGACCGCAATATCCTGCGCATCCTCCAGGAAGAAGGGCGCATTTCCTTCACCGAGCTGGGCGAGCGCGTCGGCCTCTCCACCACCCCCTGCACCGAGCGCGTGCGGCGCCTGGAGCGCGAAGGGATCATCATGGGCTACAACGCCCGGCTGAACCCGCAGTACCTCAAGGCCAGCCTGCTGGTGTTCGTCGAGATCAGCCTGGACTACAAGTCCGGCGACACCTTCGAGGACTTCCGCCGCGCGGTGCTCAAGCTGCCCCACGTGCTGGAGTGCCACCTGGTGTCCGGCCACTTCGACTACCTGGTGAAGGCGCGCATCTCGGAGATGGCCTCCTACCGCAAGCTGCTCGGCGACATCCTGCTGAAGCTGCCCCACGTGCGCGAGTCGAAGAGCTACATCGTCATGGAAGAGGTCAAGGAAAGCCTGACCCTGCCGATTCCCGACTGATCGCAACAGCCTGTCGAACTTTTGCGGCTTCCCCCCTTGGCGTGGCGGGAAGTCGGCGTTTATCCTGCGTAAAATTTTAACAACACAATAATCAGGATATCGCACATGAACGCCCGCGTTCGCCTCCCGGTGCACACCGACCAGCACGCCCCTTCCTACTACGCCGCGACCGTCAACCGTCGCATCGAGTGCCCTCCCCTGGCCGGCGAGGAAAAGGCTGACGTGTGCATCATCGGCGGCGGCTTCTCCGGGCTGAACACCGCCATCGAGCTGGCCGAGCGCGGCTTCTCGGTGGTCCTGCTGGAGGCCCACAAGCTTGGCTGGGGCGCCAGCGGGCGCAATGGCGGGCAACTGATCCGCGGCGTCGGCCACGGCGTCGAGCAGTTCGAGCCGGTGATCGGCAGGGACGGCGTGCGCCAGCTCAAGCTGATGGGCCTGGAGGCGGTGCAGATCGTGCGCCAGCGCGTGGAGAAGTACGGCATCGACTGCGACCTGACCTGGGGCTACTGCGACCTGGCCAACAAGGCCTCGGACGTCGAGGGCTTCCGCGAGGACTACGAGGAGCTCAAGGGCCTGGGCTACACCCATGAACTGCGCCTGGTCCCGCAGGAGGAGATGCGCGGCATCGTCGGTGCCGACTGCTACGTCGGCGGCATGGTCGACATGGGCTCGGGCCACCTGCACCCGCTCAACCTCGCCCTGGGCGAGGCGGCCGCCGCGCAATCCCTGGGCGTGCGCCTGTTCGAGGACTCCCAGGTCACCCACATCGACTACGGCGCCGAGGTGCGCGTGCGCACCGCCAAGGGCAGCGTGCGCGCCAAGACCCTGGTGATCGGCTGCAACGCCTACCAGAATGGCCTGAACAACTACCTCGACGGCAAGGTGCTGCCGGCCGGCAGCTACGTCATCGCCACCGAGCCGCTGCCCGCCGACCTGGCCCGCGAGCTGCTGCCGCAGAACATGGCGGTGTGCGACCAGCGCGTAGCCCTGGACTACTACCGCCTCTCGGCCGACAACCGCCTGCTGTTCGGCGGCGCCTGCCACTACTCCGGGCGCGACCCGGTGGACATCGCCGCCTACATGCAGCCGAAGATGCTCAAGGTGTTCCCGCACCTGGCCGAGGTGCGCATCGACTACCAGTGGGGCGGCATGATCGGCATCGGCGCCAACCGCCTGCCGCAGATCGGCCGCCTGCCCGACCAGCCCAACGTGTACTTCGCCCAGGCCTATTCCGGCCACGGGGTGAACGCCACCCACCTGGCCGGCAAGCTGCTCGCCGAGGCCATCGCCGGGCAGCAGGGCGGCGGCTTCGAGCTGTTCGCCAAGGTCCCGCACATCACCTTCCCCGGCGGCAGGCTGCTGCGTTCGCCGCTGCTGGCGCTGGGCATGGCCTGGTATCGCTTCAAGGAGGCGCTGAGCGGCTAGAATCTCCGCAGTCCCGCCAACCGGGACGCCAGGAGACTCCCGCTTGCTACAACGCTTCCTGTTGCTGGCGCTGCTGTTGCTCGGCGGCTGCGCCAGCGCTCCCCTGCCCACGCCCTCCCACGCCCTGTCGCCGAGCGGCACGGCCCTCGGCGACGCCGTGCAGCGGCGCGCGGCGGCGCACCCCGGCGCCTCCGGCTTCCGCCTGCTGGCCTCCAGCAGCGACGCCTTCCTCGCCCGCGCCGAGCTGATCCGCGCCGCCCAGCGCAGCCTGGACATCCAGTACTACATCGTCCACGACGGCCTCACCACCCGCGCGCTCATCCACGAGCTGCTCAAGGCCGCCGACCGCGGCGTGCGCGTGCGCGTGCTGATCGACGACACCAGCAGCGACGGCTGGGACTACGAGATCGGCACCCTGGCCGCCCACCCAAACATCCAGGTGCGCCTGTTCAACCCGCTGCACCTGGGCCGCAGCACCGGCATCACGCGCAACCTCGGGCGCCTGTTCAACCTCGCCGAGCAGCACCGGCGCATGCACAACAAGCTGTGGCTGGCCGACAACAGCGTGGCCATCGTCGGCGGGCGCAACCTGGGCGACGAGTACTTCGGCGCCAAGGCGGAAATGAACTTCAGCGACCTCGACCTGCTCGGCGTCGGCCCGGTGGCCGCGGAGCTGGGACGGAGCTTCGACCAGTACTGGAACAGCGCCATCAGCCGGCCCATCGAGGACTACCTGTGGGGCAAGCCCGAGCGCGCCGACCTCGAACGCGCCCGGCGGCACCTGGACAGCTACCTGGAGAAGAGCCGGGTTCGCCACTCGGCCTACCTGCAGCGCCTGCACCTGCGCGGCGCCTCGACCAACCTCGACAGCTGGCTCGACGACCTGGTCTGGGCCCCCGGCCGGGCCATCTGGGACGACCCGCTGAAGGTCCTGGACCGCGGCCAGAGCCGCCCGCAGCAACAACTGAGCACCCAGCTCGACCCGCTGTTCCGCCAGGTGTCGAAGGAGCTGATCCTGGTCTCGGCCTACTTCGTGCCCACCGACAGCGGCGTCACCTACCTCACCGGCCGCGCCGACCGGGGCGTCAGCGTGCGCCTGCTGACCAACTCCCTGGAGGCCACCGACGTGCCGGCCGTGCACGCCGGCTACGCGCCCTACCGCATGGCCCTGCTGGAGCACGGGGTGAAGCTCCACGAGCTGCGCGCCCAGCCGGACCAGCGCCTGGCCGGCGCACCCTGGACGGTGCGCGGCTCCAGCAGCGCCAGCCTGCACAGCAAGGCGATCGTCTTCGACCGGCGCCAGGTGTTCATCGGCTCCTTCAACTTCGACCCGCGCTCGATCATCTGGAACACCGAGGTCGGCGTCATCGTCGACAGCCCGGCGCTGGCGGAACAGACGCGCAAGCTGGCGCTGGCCGGGATGTCGCCCAGCGTCAGCTATCAGGTGCGCATCGACCGCGGCGGCAGCCGCCCGCGGCTGACCTGGGTCGACGAGATCGACGGCCACCCACGGGTGCTGCACCACGAGCCGGGCAGCCTGTGGCGCCGCTTCAACGCCTGGATCGCCGGCGCAATCGGCCTGGAGAGGATGTTGTAGGGCCCGCCGATGCTCCCCCGGAACCGTAGGGCGCATAACCGTTCGCGGTTATCCGCCGTTGGCTGGCACATCGGCGCCAGGATGACGGCAGATAACGCTTGGGGCGTTATGCGCCCTACGAAGAGCGCCTCGGCGCAATCGGCGGGCCTCAGCGCCCGCTCGCCTCGGGCAGCTCGTCGCCTTGCAGCTCCACCGGCGGCAGGCCCTTGCGCCACACCAGCACGACGAAGCCGAAGGCGCCCAGGGCCATCATCAGCGGCAGCGCATGGCCGCTCACCCACTGGCTGACCGCGCCGGTGGTCAGCGGCCCGATCAGGCAGCCGATGCCCCACAGCTGGGCGATGTGCGCGTTGGCGCGGACCAGCGCGTCATCGCGGTAGCGCTCGCCGATGAGGATCAGCGACAGGGTGAACAGCCCGCCGGCGCTCGCGCCGAACAGCACCAGCACCGGCCAGATCACCGGCCCGTGCAGCAGCAGCGGGATGCCCAGGCTGCTCAGCAGCAGGACGATGCCGCAGCCCTTGAACAGCGCCTGGCGCGACACGCGGTCGGCCAGCCAGCCGATGGGCAGCTGCAGCAGCGCATCGCCGACCACCACCACCGTGACCATGGTCAGCGCCACCGCCTGGGTGAAGCCCTGGCGCACGCCGTAGACCGGCAGCAGGGTGAGGATCATCGCCTCGAAGCCGGCGAACAGCACCACCGCCCAGGCAACGGCCGGCAGCTTGGCGCAGAAGGCGAACAGCCCGCGCCCCGAGGCGCTGTGCGGATCGACCCGGGGCGCGCCGCTGCGACCTATCAACAGCGACGAGCCGAACACCAGCAGGCCGACGCCGAGCCAGAAGCCACGGTCGTCGGCGGTGCCGATGAAGGTCAGCAGCACCGGCCCGGACAGCTGGCTCAGCGCATAGCCGGTGCCGTACAGGGCCACCAGGCGGCCGCGCCATTTCTCCACCGCCAACTGGTTGATCCAGCTTTCGCCGAGGATGAACACCACGGTCAGTTGCACGCCGATCAGCAGGCGCAGCAGCAGCCACACCGGGTAGCTCTGCAGCAACGCCAGCAGGCCGACGGAAAAGGCCCCGCTGAGCAGGCACCAGCGCATCAGCCGCGGCGTGCCCAGGCGCGCGGCCAGGCGCCCGGAGATCAGCGCGCCGAGCAGCACGCCGGCGGCCGGTGTGGCGGCCATCACGCCGATGGCGAAACTGCCGTAGCCCCAGCCCTCCAGGCGCAGGGACACCAGCGGCATGGTCAGGCCGAGGGCCAGGCCGATGCTGATGACCGACAGGCAGACAGCGGAATAGGCACCCCAACGCATTGTCGTTCTCCCGTTCCATCCGGAGCGCACTCCGGGCCAGATGCCGAGCCCGGTGCGCAATGCAAAGCGGCCGGGCTCCCCATGGGGAAACCCGGCCGCGGGTATGGCTCTTCGTCAGAGCCGGCCCCGGCGAACGCGCGGGGCCGACCTGCTTTCAGGCCAGGATCGTCTTACAGTTTGATCCAGGTGGCCTTCAGCTCGGTGTACTTGTCGAAGGCGTGCAGCGACTTGTCGCGACCGTTGCCCGACTGCTTGAAGCCGCCGAAGGGCGCGGTCATGTCGCCGCCATCGTACTGGTTGATCCACACGCTGCCGGCGCGCAGGGCCTTGCCGATCAGGTGGGCCTTGGACAGGTTGCCGGTCCACACCGCGGCGGCCAGGCCGTACGGGGTGTCGTTGGCGATGCGCACGGCTTCCTCGGCATCCTCGAACTCGATCACCGACAGCACCGGGCCGAAGATTTCCTCGCGGGCGATGCGCATGGCGTTGGTCACGCCGTCGAAGATGGTCGGCTCGACGTAGGTGCCGCCGGTCTCTTCCAGGGTGCGCTTGCCGCCGGCCACCAGCTTGGCGCCGTCGTCGTGGCCGGCCTGGATGTAGCTCAGCACGTTGTTCATCTGGGTGGTGTCGACCAGCGCGCCGACGTTGGTTTCCGGGTCCAGCGGGTTGCCCGGTTTCCAGGCCTGCAGCGCCTCGACCACCAGCGGCAGGAACTCGGCCTTGATGGACTTCTCCACCAGCAGGCGGGAACCGGCGGTGCAGACTTCGCCCTGGTTGAAGGCGATGGCGCTGGCGGCGGATTCGGCGGCGGCCTTCAGGTCAGGCGCGTCGGCGAAGACGATGTTCGGGCTCTTGCCGCCGGCTTCCAGCCAGACGCGCTTCATGTTGGACTCGCCGGCATAGACCATCAGTTGCTTGGCGATCTTGGTCGAACCGGTGAACACCAGGGTGTCGACGTCCATGTGCAGGGCCAGGGCCTTGCCCACGGTATGGCCGAAGCCCGGCAGGATGTTCAGCACGCCTTTCGGGATGCCGGCCTCGATGGCCAGCTGGGCAACGCGGATGGCGGTCAGCGGCGACTTCTCGGACGGCTTGAGGATCACCGAGTTGCCGGTGGCCAGGGCCGGGCCGAGCTTCCAGCAGGACATCAGCAGGGGGAAGTTCCACGGTACGATGGCGGCAACCACGCCCACGGCTTCGCGGGTGACCAGGCCCAACTGGTCGTGCGGGGTGGCGGCGACTTCGTCGTAGACCTTGTCGATGGCTTCGGCGTTCCAGCGGATGCTGTTGGCGGCGCTGGCGACATCGATGTTCAGCGCGTCGCTGATCGGCTTGCCCATGTCCAGGGTTTCCAGCAGGGCCAGCTCTTCGGCGTGCTGCATCATCAGTTCGGCGAAGCGGATCATGATCTTCTTGCGCTTGGCCGGGGCCTGGCGCGACCACACGCCGGCCTCGAAGGCGGCGCGGGCAACCTGCACGGCGCGCTCGGCGTCGGCGGCGTCGCAGCTGGCGACCTTGGCCAGGAAGCGGCCATCCACCGGGCTGATGCAATCGAAGGTGGCGCCATCGACGGCGTCGACGTACTGGCCATCGACGAAGGCGCGGCCTTCGATCTTCAGGTTCTGGGCGCGAGCTTCCCAGTCGGCGCGAGTGAGGGTACTCATGACAACTTGTCCTCTTATTGAATTACTTATGAAGTCCCGGCGCCCGGGGGAAGGGCGCGCTGTCAGAAATTCTGCAAGGCGGCGCGAGGGCCACGCTGTCCGCCACCCTAAACCGGGATGGGCGAATTTTCAATATTTTTGACACTTTAGGGCCAAAACGCCTTGTCACGTTCGTTTTATTAAACATAGACTCGATCGATTCCGCCTCCGTCCGGGCCCGCCCGCAGGGGCGCGGCACTCGCACAACCCACAATAAAACGAGAGTCAGCATGAACATCGAGCAGATCGTCGACTTCGCCCAGGCCGGCACCGCCGCCGAGCACTACCGCCCGGCGCCGGAGAAGGTCCTCAAGGGCGATCCCGAGCAAAGCGTGCGCAACCACTACGCCAGCCCCTGCGGCCAGTTCAACGTCGGCATCTGGGAAGGCGCGGTCGGCCACTGGACCGTCAGCTACACCGAGCACGAGTACTGCGAGATACTCCAGGGCGTGTCGGTGATCCGCGACGCCGACGGCGGCGCCAAGACCGTGCGCACCGGCGACCGCTTCGTCATCCCGGCCGGCTTCAAGGGCACCTGGGAGGTGCTGGAGCCCTGCCGCAAGGTCTATGTGATCTTCGAACAGAAGGCTTGATAGCCGTTCGACGAAAAACGCCGCTTTCTCTAAAGCGGCGTTTTTGTTTTTGCCGGGGGCGTATGTATTGGGGGGAAGAGCACCCTCTCCCCAACCCTCGGCTATGCGCCCCGACCTGAAGGAAGAGGGGACTGTCCTGAGTGGTTTGTCGGTGCGCGCGGATATTTCATCGTAGGGATTCACCGGCCGCGCCGGACGCCCCGGTGGCACGAACGACCCCAACGCGCAGGCATGAAAAAACCCGCCAGGTGGCGGGTTTCTTCGCAAGGGCCGGATCAATTACTTGATCTTGGCTTCCTTGTAGATCACGTGCTTGCGAACGACCGGATCGAACTTCTTGATCTCGATCTTCTCAGGCTTGGTGCGCTTGTTCTTGTCGGTGGTGTAGAAGTGGCCGGTACCGGCGCTGGACACCAGACGGATCAGTTCACGCATGATTGCAGCTCCTTAGAATTTTTCGCCGCGGGCGCGCAGGTCGTTCAGGACGGCCTCGATGCCACGCTTGTCGATGATACGCATGCCCTTGGCGGAAACGCGCAGGCGTACGAAGCGCTTCTCGGACTCAACCCAGAAACGGTGGTGCTGCAGGTTCGGCAGGAAACGGCGGCGGGTTTTGTTGTGTGCGTGGGAAATGTTGTTCCCGGTAACCGGACCCTTACCGGTCACTTGGCAAACTCTCGACATGGCTCAGCCCTCTGTAAACCACATGCCAAACCCGGCATGGGTTGGCTGCTTGAACTCGTTGATACTCGGTTTTCCACCCGGGTCTTACCTGCCCGTCCGCCGCTCGATTCCGAGTCGACGGGGCAGGGCCCCAGAAAAGAGCGCAGCTTTATATCAGAAAGGCACTTAGAGCCGCAAGGGCGCAGGCAGCTTATCCACATGCCGGCGCCGCGCGGCCGCGGCCCGCCGCCGTTGCCGTTCGTCGCCTTTCACCGTTGTCGGCCGCCGCGGCTTGGTCTAGGGTAGCCGGTTCAAGGCCGACAACGGCCTTGCATGACTGCGCCCAGCCCACGGGACGGGCATTTTCCCACCATTTCCGGAGTCCGTCATGCGTCTGTTTCCCCTCGCCCTGCTGCTCGCCCCCGCCCTGGCCGGCGCCAGCACCCTCAGCGTCTGCACCGAGGCCAGCCCCGATGGCTTCGACGTCGTGCAGTTCAACGCCCTGACCACCACCAACGCTTCGGCCGACGTGCTGATGAACCGCCTGGTGGAGTTCGACGCGGCGCAGGGCAAGGTGGTGCCGAGCCTGGCCGAGAGCTGGACGGTCTCCGCCGACGGCCTGACCTACGACTTCAGGCTGCGCGCCGGGGTGAAGTTCCACCACACCGACTACTTCAACCCCGGTCGCGAACTGGGCGCCGACGACGTGCTGTTCAGCTTCCAGCGCATGCTCGACCCCGCCAACCCCTGGCACAAGGTGGCGCAGAGCGGCTTCCCCCACGCCCAGTCGCTACAGCTGCCGGCCCTGATAAAAGGCCTGGAGAAGGTCGACGAACACCAGGTGCGCTTCACCCTCAGCCACCCCGACGCCACCTTCCTGCCCATGCTCAGCATGGGCTTCGCCTCCATCTATTCCGCCGAGTACGCCGACCAGTTGATGAAGGCCGGCACCCCGGAGAAGCTCAACGCCCAGCCCATCGGCAGCGGCCCCTTCGTGTTCAAGCGCTTCCAGAAGGACGCGCAGATCCGCTACACAGCCAACCCGGACTACTTCGCCGGCAAGCCGGCGGTGGACAACCTGCTGTTCGCCATCACCCCCGACGCCAACGTGCGCCTGCAGCGCCTGAAGCGCGGCGAATGCCAGATCGCCCTGTCGCCCAAGCCGCTGGACGTCGAGGCCGCGGCCAAGGACCCGGCCCTGCGCGTCGAGCAGACGCCGGCATTCATGACCGCCTTCGTCGCCCTGAACAGCCAGCACCCGCCGCTGGACAAGCCCGAGGTGCGCCAGGCGATCAACCTCGCCTTCGACCGCCAGACCTACCTGAAGTCGGTGTTCGAGGGCAGCGCCAGCGCCGCCGAGGGCGTCTACCCGCCGAACACCTGGAGCTACGCCAAGGACATTCCCGGCTACCCCTACGACCCGGCCCAGGCCCGGGCGCTGCTGGAAAAGGCCGGGCTCAAGGACGGCTTCAGGACCACCATCTGGACGCGCCCCAGCGGCAGCCTGCTCAACCCCAACCCGAGCCTGGGCGCACAGCTGCTGCAGGCCGACCTGGCGAAGATCGGCGTCAAGGCCGAGGTGCGGGTGATCGAATGGGGCGAGCTGATCCGCCGCGCCAAGGCCGGCGAGCACGACCTGCTGTTCATGGGCTGGGCCGGCGACAACGGCGACCCGGACAACTTCCTCACCCCGCAATTCTCCTGCGCCAGCGTGAAGTCCGGGCTGAACTTCGCGCGCTTCTGCGACCCGAAGCTGGACAGCCTGATCAGCCAGGGCAAGGCGCTCAGCGAGCAGGACAAGCGCAGCGCGCTCTACCACGACGCCCAGCGGCTGATCCACGACCAGGCCCTGTGGCTGCCGCTGGCGCACCCCACGGCCTCGGTGCTGCTGCGCAAGGAGGTCAAGGGCTACGCCGTGAACCCCTTCGGCCGCCAGGACTTCTCCAAGGTCAGCCTCTGAGGCTCCTCGCCGGGCGGGTGGCCGCTGCCAGCCGCCCGGCGCGCGTCAGACCCAGCCCATCTCCGCCATCGACAGCGGCTCGCCGTCGCCGACGATGAAGTGGTCGAGCACGCGCACGTCCACCAGCGCCAGGGCGTCCTTCAGGCGCCGCGTCAGCACGCGGTCGGCCTGGCTCGGCTCGGCGATGCCCGACGGATGGTTGTGGGTGAGGATGAGCGCCGCGGCGTTGTGCGCCAGGGCGCGCTTGACCACCTGGCGCGGGTACACGCTGGCGCTGTCGATGGAGCCGTGGAACAGCACCTCGAAGGCCAGGGCGCGGTGCCGGCCGTCGAGGAACAGGCAGGCGAACACCTCGTGGGCCTCGTGGCGCAGCCGCGCCTTGAGGAAGTCGCGCACCGCCTGCGGGCTCTCCAGGGCGGAGTCGCGGCGCAGCTGCTCGGCCAGGTGGCGGCGGGCCATTTCCAGCACCGCCTGCAGTTGCGCGTACTTCGCCCGGCCCAGGCCCAGGTGGCTGCTGAAGCTGGCCTGGTCGGCCTCCAGCAGCGCGCGCAGGCTGCCGAATTCCTTCAGCAGGCGCCGGGCCAGGTCCACCGCGCTGCAGCCCGCCACGCCCGTGCGCAGGAAGATCGCCAGCAGCTCGGCATCGCTGAGGCTGCCAGCGCCCTGTTCCAGGAGTTTTTCCCGCGGGCGTTCCGCGGCGGGCCAGTGACGAATGCTCATGCAGCCTCCCTGTCGAGCCGCCCGCTGTGCCGGGGCGGGCGCTGTGCTATCTTAGCCCGTCCCTTTCGCGCGACCGGAGGCCTGGGGAGGCGTCTCCGGCCCAGACGCGCGTCATCCAATTCCGAAGATAAGGCGGGCCTATGCAGCGGCTCTATCGAAAACGCATCGTTCTCGGCGTGGGCGGCGGTATTGCGGCCTACAAGAGTGCCGAACTGGTCCGCCGCCTGCGCGACCAGGGCGCGGAAGTCCGCGTGGTGATGACCCAGGGCGGCCGTGAGTTCATCACCCCGCTGACGCTCCAGGCGCTGTCCGGCCACCCGGTGCACCTGGACCTGCTCGACCCCGCCGCCGAAGCGGCCATGGGCCACATCGAGCTGGCCCGCTGGGCCGACCTGGTGCTGATCGCCCCGGCCACCGCGGACGTCATGGCGCGCCTGGCCCAGGGCGTGGCCAACGACCTGCTGACCACCCTGGTGCTGGCCACCGACGCCCAGGTCGCCCTGGCCCCGGCGATGAACCAGGCCATGTGGCGCGACCCGGCCACCCAGGCCAACGCCGAGCTGCTGCGCGGCCGCGGCCTGCGCTTCTTCGGCCCGGCCGCCGGCAGCCAGGCCTGCGGCGACGTCGGCCCGGGGCGCATGCTCGAGGCCGAGGAGCTGGCCCAGCGCGCCGCCGACTGCTTCCAGTTCCTCTCGCTGACCGGCCGGCACGTGCTGATCACCGCCGGCCCGACCCAGGAAAACATCGACCCGGTGCGCTACATCACCAACCACAGCTCCGGGAAGATGGGCTTCGCCCTCGCCGAGGCCGCCGCCGAAGCCGGCGCGCGGGTGACCCTGGTGACCGGCCCGGTGCACCTGCCCACGCCCGACCGGGTGAGCCGCGTCGACGTGGTCAGCGCCCGCGACATGCTCGCCGCCTGCGAGGCCGCGATGCCGGCGGACCTGCTGATCGCCGCCGCCGCGGTGGCCGACTACCGCCCCGAGGTGGTGGCCGCGCAGAAACTGAAGAAGGACCCGACCAAGGGCGACGGCCTGCTGCTGCAGCTGGTGCGCAACCCGGACATCCTCGCCACCCTCGCCCAGCGCGCCGACCGGCCGTTCAGCGTGGGCTTCGCCGCGGAGACCGAGAACCTGCTGGAGTACGCCTCGCGCAAGCTCAAGGACAAGAACCTCGACCTGATCGTGGCCAACGACGTGGCCAATCCCTCGATCGGATTCAACAGCGAAGAGAACGCGATCACCGTGATCGACCGCGAATTGCACGAAACTGCCTTCGCCCAGACCAGCAAGGGCAAGATCGCCCGCCAGCTGATCGCCTTCATCGCCGACCGCCTGAACCAGCACTGAGAACCCGATGCATTCCCTGCAAGCCAAGATCCTCGACCCGCGCCTGGGCGCCGAATTCCCCCTGCCGCAGTACGCCACCCCCGGCTCCGCCGGCCTGGACCTGCGCGCCATGCTCAAGGAGGACACCGTCCTCGAACCGGGCCAGACGCTGCTGATCCCCACCGGCCTGTCCATCTACATCGCCGACCCCGGCCTGGCCGCGCTGGTGCTGCCGCGCTCGGGCCTGGGCCACAAGCACGGCGTGGTGCTGGGCAACCTGGTCGGGCTGATCGACTCGGACTACCAGGGCGAGCTGATGGTCTCCTGCTGGAACCGCGGCGACACCCCCTTCACCATCGCCATTGGCGAGCGCATCGCCCAGCTGGTGCTGGTGCCGGTGGTGCAGGCGCATTTCGAGCTGGTCGACAGCTTCGACGAGAGCCAGCGTGGCGCCGGTGGTTTCGGGCACTCCGGCAGCCACTGACACAATCCTCCAGGACGATTCGCCGAGGAGATGTTGCATGAAACTTTTCCAACGCACTGCCAAGGGAACGGCCGACCTGCCGGAAGTCGCCCCGCCGCCGAAGGTTTCGGCGGGCCCGACGTCCCGGCCGGAACTGAAGTCGCTGCTGCCGGCCCTGGGCGTTGCGACCCTCGGCGTGGCCGCCGCCGGCGCCCTGCTGTGGCTGAGCCTGTTCGGCAGCGCCGAGCAGATGCACCGCCAGCAGTTGGCCGGCGCCTGGGGCGAAAGCCAGTCCGGCGCCCTGCGCCAGGCCCTGCTCCAGCTCGCCGCCGACACCCGTAGCGCGGCGGCCAACCCCGCGCTGTTGCCGGCGCTGGCCGATGCCAACAGCACCCGCGCCCTGGAGGCCACCCTCGCCCACTGGCGCCAGGACGGCCTGGTGGACGTCCACCTCAACGCCAGCGGCCAGGCCAGCCAGGACAACCAGCGCCCCGGCCCGCTGAACTACGCCGCCCTGGACATGCTGCGCCGCGCCGAGAGCGGGCAGAACGTCGCCCCCGAGGCCTACCGCGTCGGCCAGCGCTGGCTGCTGTACAGCGCCACCGCGCTGCGCGGCCCGGACAACGCCATCCAGGGCAGCCTGATGCTGGTCTTCGACCTGCAGCGCCTGCTCAAGGCCCTGCCGGACATGCCCGCCGACACCGGCCAGCTGCAACTGGCCCAGCAGTTCGGCAGCTCGCCGGCGCAGGTCCTGCTGCAACGCGGCGAGGCCGGCGACGGGGCGCCGCTGAACCTGGCCAGCGGCAACCCGAACTGGAAACTCAGCTTCACCCCCGGCCCGGCCCTGACCGCGACCCTGTACTCCCCGGCTCTGCTGGGCTGCGCCGCGCTGCTGGCCCTGGCCGGCGCGCTGCTGGGCGTGTACCTCGCCCAGAGCGCCCTGCAACGGCGCCTGCGCCAGGACGCCCAGGCCATCGGTCAGTACTTGCAGGAACTCGGTGGCCCGCGCACTGCCAAAGCACCTGAAGTCGGCCTGGCCGCACTGCAACCGCTGGCCCAGGCGCTGGCGCGGCAGCCCAGGCGCAAGGCCGAGCCCCCGGCCCCCGCCAGCCCCGCACCAGCGCCCGAGCCGCGCCCGGTGGCGGCGAAGATCGACAAGCCGGCCAGCGCCGAGACGCAGCTGGTCGACCCACTGTTCCAGAACACCGACATTCTGGACATCGACATTCTTGATGAAGACCAGGACCTCCTGGGATTGGAGCAAACCCCCGCCATGAGCACGCCCAAAGCACCGCAACTGCCCGCCAGCATCTTCCGCGCCTACGACATCCGCGGCGTGGTCGGCGACACCCTGACCGCCGAAACCGCCTACTGGGTGGGCCGCGCCATCGGTTCCGAGAGCCTGGCCCGTGGCGAGCCCTGCGTCAGCGTCGGCCGCGACGGCCGCCTGTCGGGCCCGGAACTGGTCCAGCAGCTGATCCAGGGCCTGCTCGACTGCGGCTGCCAGGTCACCGACATCGGCATGGTGCCGACCCCGGTGCTGTACTACGCGGCCAACGTCCTGGAAGGCAAGTCGGGCGTGATGCTCACCGGCAGCCACAACCCGCCGAACTACAACGGCTTCAAGATCGTCGTCGCCGGCGAGACCCTGGCCAACGAGCAGATCCAGGCCCTGCGCGAGCGCATCGAGAACAACGACCTCGCCTCCGGCGTGGGCAACGTGCAGCAGCTGGACATCCTGCCGCGCTACTTCCAGCAGATCCGCGACGACATCGCCCTGGCCAAGCCGCTGAAAGTGGTGGTGGACTGCGGCAACGGCGTCGCCGGCGTGATCGCCCCGCAACTGATCGAGGCCCTGGGCTGCACCGTCATCCCGCTGTACTGCGACGTCGACGGCACCTTCCCCAACCACCACCCGGACCCGGGCAAGCCGGAGAACCTGGAAGACCTGATCGCCAAGGTCAGGGAAACCGGCGCCGACCTCGGCCTGGCCTTCGACGGCGACGGCGACCGCGTGGGCGTGGTGACCAACGAAGGCACCATCATCTACCCCGACCGCCTGCTGATGCTGTTCGCCAAGGACGTGGTCTCGCGCAACCCCGGCGCCGACATCATCTTCGACGTCAAGTGCACCCGCCGCCTGATCTCGCTGATCAGCGGCTACGGCGGCCGCCCGGTGATGTGGAAGACCGGCCACTCGCTGATCAAGAAGAAGATGAAGGAGACCGGCGCCCTGCTCGCCGGCGAGATGAGCGGCCACATCTTCTTCAAGGAGCGCTGGTTCGGCTTCGACGACGGCATCTACAGCGCCGCCCGCCTGCTGGAGATCATCAGCCTCGACAAACGCGACAGCGAGCATGTGTTCTCGGCCTTCCCGCTGGACGTCTCAACACCGGAAATCAACATCACCGTCACCGACGAGAGCAAGTTCGCCCTGATCCAGGCGCTGCAGCGCGACGGCCAGTGGGGCGAGGCCAACCTCACCACCCTCGACGGCGTGCGTGTCGATTATCCCAAGGGCTGGGGCCTGGTACGCGCCTCCAACACCACGCCGGTGCTGGTGCTGCGCTTCGAGGCGGACTCCGAAGCCGAACTGGAACGCATCAAGGACGTGTTCCGTACCCAGCTCAAGGCGGTCGACCCCGCCCTGACCATCCCCTTCTGACCTGACCATGCCGGAGCCCAGCACCATGTCCCAGAGCCGCGATGACGCAGCCCAGGTAGCCCGCGTCCTTGCCGAAGCGCTTCCCTACATCCGCCGTTTCGTCGGCAAGACGCTGGTCATCAAGTACGGCGGCAACGCCATGGAGACCGACGAGCTGAAGAACAGCTTCGCCCGCGACGTGGTGCTGATGAAGGCGGTCGGCATCAACCCGGTGGTGGTGCACGGCGGCGGCCCGCAGATCGGCGACCTGCTCAACCGGCTGTCGATCGAGAGCCACTTCATCGACGGCATGCGCGTCACCGACGCGCAGACCATGGACGTGGTGGAGATGGTCCTCGGCGGCCAGGTGAACAAGGACATCGTCAACCTGATCAACCGCCACGGCGGCAGCGCCATCGGCCTGACCGGCAAGGACGCCGAGCTGATCCGCGCGAAGAAGCTCACCGTCACCCGCCAGACCCCGGAGATGACCAAGCCGGAGATCATCGACATCGGCCACGTCGGCGAGGTCACCGGGGTCAACACCGAGCTGCTGAACATGCTGGTCAAGGGCGACTTCATCCCGGTGATCGCGCCCATCGGCGTGGGCGCCAACGGCGAGTCGTACAACATCAACGCCGACCTTGTGGCCGGCAAGGTGGCCGAGGCGCTGAAGGCCGAGAAGCTGATGCTGCTGACCAACATTGCCGGCCTGATGGACAAGCAGGGCCAGGTGCTCACCGGCCTGACCACCGAGCAGGTGGATAGCCTGATCGCCGACGGCACCATCTACGGCGGCATGCTGCCGAAGATCCGCTGCGCCCTGGAAGCGGTGCAGGGCGGCGTGACCAGCGCGCACATCATCGATGGCCGCGTGCCCAACGCCGTGCTGCTGGAGATCTTCACCGACAGCGGCGTCGGCACCCTGATCAGCAACCGCAAGCCGCGTCACTGAGCACTGCCCGCCACGGCGCCCGCCGTGGCGGTTCCCCTCTTCCTGCCGGAGGCCGCAATGCCTTCAGTCTTCCCCGAACGCCACGAATTCCGCTTCTTCCACGGCCTGCGCGTGCGCTGGTCGGAGGTCGACCCGCAAGGCATCGTCTTCAACGGCAACTACCTGACCTATGCCGACGTGGCGACCACCGAGTACTACCGCAACCTGGAGATCCGCTACCCGGCCGACCTGCTGCGCGGCGGCGGCGACCTGTTCGCGGTGAAGAGCAGCCTGGAGTACTTCGCCCCGGCGCGCTACGACGACTGGCTGGACATGGGCGTGCGCGTCGCGCGCCTGGGGCGCAGCAGCCTGACCTTCCAGGTGGCGATCTGGTGCGAGGAACAGCCGCTGACCCTCGGCGAGCTGATCTACGCCTACGCCAACGACCAGCGGCAGAGCCAGCCCCTGCCGGACTGGCTGCGCGAGCGGATCGCGGCTTTCGAGCGATTGCCCGCCAGCTGACGGGCTAGCGGGAGGCGCCGAGCAATTGCGCCAGGCGCGCGCGGTCGGCATCGAAGGTGGCCTTGGCCTGGGCGCGCAGCTGCTGGTAGTGGGCGATGTCGCGCAGCAGGCGCTGCTCCTCGTCCTTCAGGTTGCCCAGTTGCTCGACCAGTTGCTGCGGCACCTGGCGCCCGGCGCGCTCGGCGTCGGCGGCCTGGGCCTGCAGGTTGCCCTGCTGCGTCTTCACCGACTGCAGGTTGCCCCGGGCCACGCTGCTCAGGCCATCCAGCTCGGCCAGCTTGCGCTCGCGGGCGCGGTCGACGTCCTCGACGCTGGTATACAGGCGCAGCAGCTGCGCATCCGAGCTGGCCTGGGCGGCAGCGGCCTTGCGCTGCTGGATTTCCTCCGCGGTCGGCGCCGGCGGCACCACGCGGACCACCCGGCCCTGCTCGTTGAGCACCTCGTAGCCCTTGCCGATGTACTGCGACGGCACGCCCAGGCGGTCGATGACGGTCACGCCCTTGTCGTTGACGTAGCGGTACATCTCGACGGCGCCGCCGGACGCGGGATTGCCGGCGGAATTCGCCGCCAGCACCGGCCCAGCCAGCCCGACGGCCAGCAACCCGATCAATGCACCACGGCGAAAAGCACCCTGCTTGGCCATGCCGGACACCCTGTTTGGTTAGATTCCGTACTGCGCGCGATAGGCCTCGACCGCCGGCAGGTGGCGCTTGAGCTCGGCGTCGCCGGCCAGGTACTCGAGGACCTGCTCCAGCGACACGATGCTGACCACCGGCATGCCGAAGTCACGCTCCACTTCCTGGATCGCCGACAGCTCGCCCTTGCCGCGCTCCTGGCGGTTCAGCGCGATCAGCGTGCCGGCCGCCCTGGCGCCCTGGGCCTCGATGATCTGCATGACCTCGCGGATCGCGGTGCCGGCGGTGATCACGTCGTCGACGATCAGCACCCGGCCGGCCAGCGGCGCGCCCACCAGGGTACCGCCTTCGCCGTGGTCCTTGGCTTCCTTGCGGTTGAAGCACCAGGGCAGGTCGCGGCCGTGCTGCTCGGCCAGGGCCACAGCTGTAGCGGCAGCCAGCGGGATTCCTTTATAGGCCGGGCCGAACAGGACGTCGAAATCGATGCCGCTGTCGACCACCGCGGCGGCGTAGAAGCGCCCCAGCCTGGCCAATGCCAGGCCACTGTTGAACAGGCCGGCATTGAAGAAATAGGGGCTGGTGCGCCCGGACTTGAGGGTGAACTCACCGAAGCGCAGTACACCGCGCTCGATGGCGAAACGAATGAAATCGCGTTGATATGCCTGCATGGGAGAGAACCGGCCGGTATGAATTTAGCTAAACCGTTTGAGCTCGGGTATCATACACACACGTGATTTTGGGGGCCATTTATGCGGATCATCAGTGTGAACGTGAATGGTATTCAGGCTGCAGCCGAGCGGGGATTGCTCAGCTGGTTGCAAGCCCAGAATGCCGACGTGATCTGCTTGCAGGATACCCGCGCCTCCGCTTTCGATCTGGATGACCCGTCCTACCAGCTGGACGGCTACTTCCTGTACGCCTGCGATGCAGAAGTGCCCAGCCAGGGTGGCGTCGCAATCTATAGTCGTCTGCAACCCAAGGCCGTCATAAGCGGGCTGGGTTTCGAGATGGCCGATCGTTACGGGCGCTACCTGCAAGCCGATTTCGATAAGGTGAGTATTGCCAGCATCCTGCTGCCGAGCGGGCAGGAGGGTGACGAGAACCTGAACCAGAAGTTCAAGTTCATGGAAGACTTCGCCGCCTACCTGAACAAGCAGCGCCGCAAGCGCCGCGAGTACATCTATTGTGGGTCGCTGTACCTGGCCCACAACAAGCTGGACGTGAAGAACTGGCGCGAGTGCCAGCAGATGCCCGGCTTCCTCGCGCCCGAGCGCGGCTGGATGGACGAGGTGTTCGGCAACATGGGCTACGTCGACGCCCTGCGCGAAGTGAACCGCGAAGGCGACCAGTACAGCTGGTGGCCGGACAGCGAGCAGGCCGAGATGCTGAACCTGGGCTGGCGCTTCGACTACCAGATCCTCACCCCGGGTCTGCGCCGCTTCGTGCGCAGCGCCAAGCTGCCGCGGCAGCCGCGCTTCTCGCGCCATGCGCCGCTGATCATCGACTACGACTGGACGTTGAGCATCTAGAACAAGCTGCAGGCTTCAGGCGGCAGGCTGCAGGCAGGAGCGAAGAGCCCAGCCCGCGCCGGCCACCGCTTTTCGCCTGTGGCCTGCCGCCTGTAGCCTGCCGCCTATTTGATCGGCCTCCAGGTGAACGGATAGCGGTAGTCGCGGCCCTCGTTGGCCTTGACCCCCGCTATCACCGTCAGCACCAGGGCGCCGGCGCAGACCAGCGCCAGCAGCAGGAAGCCGATCACCAGCAGGCAGAGGAAGAAGCTCACCAGCATCGCCAGGCTGACGGTGATCTGGAAGTTCAGCGCTTCCTTGCCCTGGCTGTCGACGAAGGGATCGGACTCGCGCTTGATCTGCCAGACGATCAGCGGGCCCAGCAGGTTGCCGAAGGGGAAGACCAGGCCGAGGAAGGCGGAGAAGTGGCAGAACATCGCCCACTGCCGTGCTTCCTGGCTCGGCCGTACCTGCAGTTCGTCGTTCATCCCCGCCCCTCCCGTGTCAGTCGGCCAGCGCGGCGCGCTGCAGCTCGAACAGCTCCTGCATGCCCTGCTGCGCCAGTTCCAGCATGGCGTTCAGCTCGGCCGGGCGGAACGGCTCGCCCTCGGCGGTGCCCTGCACCTCGATGAAGCCGCCGGCATCGGTCATCACCACGTTCAGGTCGGTCTCGGCGGCGGAGTCCTCCAGGTAGTCCAGGTCCAGCACCGGCACGCCCTGGTAGATGCCCACGGACACCGCGGCGACCATCTGCTTGAGCGGGTTGCCCTTGAGCGAGCCACGCTTCTTCAGCACCGCCAGGGCGTCGATCAGCGCCACGGTGGCGCCGGTGATGGACGCGGTGCGGGTGCCGCCGTCGGCCTGGATCACGTCGCAGTCGATGTACAGGGTGTTCTCGCCCAGCTTGGTCAGGTCCAGCGCGGCGCGCAGCGAGCGGCCGATCAGGCGCTGGATCTCCAGGGTGCGGCCGCCCTGCTTGCCGCGGCTGGCCTCGCGCGCGTTGCGCTCGCCGGTGGAGCGCGGCAGCATCCCGTACTCGGCGGTCAGCCAGCCCTGCCCCTGGCCCTTGAGGAAGCGCGGCACGCCGGCCTCGGCGCTGACGGTGCAGATCACCTTGGTGTCGCCGAACTCCACCAGCACCGACCCTTCGGCATGCTTGGTGTAGTGGCGGGTGATGCGGATCGGGCGCAACTGGTCGGCGGCGCGGCCACTGGGACGGTTCATCGAGACTTCCTATGCGAGATTCGAACGGATACTGGCGGCCATTATAGAGGCCCGCGCCCGCCGGCAACCACCGCCGGCGTGCGATGGCCCGCCGCGCTGGGGTACAATTGCCGGTTCACGATGACATTTCATCGCTTCAGAGCCTGTTTACGATCTCGCGAGCTAGAGCAGGACAAGGCGAAAGCAGGCGAGGGAGCGCAGTTTAGTCCGCTAAATGAGCATCACTCGCCTGCTTTCAACGCAGTCATGCCGACGCGCAGCAGGTCGTAACCAGGCTCTCAGCCGAATCACTACGAGGTAACCCCATGGTTCACAGCATGACCGCCTTCGCCCGCGTCGAACGGGCCGGGACCAATGGGACTCTGAGCTGGGAACTGCGCTCGGTGAACCACCGCTACCTGGAGCCGAACCTGCGCCTGCCGGAAAGCTTCCGCGACCTCGAGGGCCCGGTGCGCGAGGCGCTGCGCCAGGGCCTGTCGCGCGGCAAGGTGGAATGCACCCTGCGCTTCAACGAAGACACCGCCGGCAAGCCGCTGCAGGTCGACCGCGAGCGCGCCGCGCAACTGGTGGGCGCCGCCGAGGGCGTGGCCGCGCTGATCAAGCAGCCGGCGCCGATCGACCCGCTGGCCGTGCTGGCCTGGCCGGGCGTGCTGGTGGGCGACGCCGCCGACCCGCAGGCGCTCAACGCCGAGGCCATGGCCGCCTTCAGCCAGGCCCTGGACGAGCTCAAGGCCGGCCGCGCCCGCGAAGGCGCCGAGCTTGCGCGGATCATCGACGAGCGCCTGGGCGCCATGCAGGAAGAAGTGGCCAACCTGCGTGAACTGGTGCCGCAGATGCTCGGCAACCAGCGGCAGAAGATCCTCGACCGCTTCGCCGAACTGAAGCTGGAAGCCGACCCGCAGCGCCTGGAGCAGGAAATGGTCCTGCTGGCGCAGAAGAGCGACGTCGCCGAGGAACTCGACCGCCTGAGCACCCACGTCGCCGAGGTGCGCCGCGTGCTCAAGGCCGGCGGCGCCGCCGGCCGCCGCCTGGACTTCCTCATGCAGGAGCTCAACCGCGAGGCCAACACCCTCGGCTCCAAGGCCTTCGACCCGCGCTCGACCCAGGCCGCGGTGAACCTCAAGGTGCTCATCGAACAGATGCGCGAGCAGGTCCAGAATATCGAGTGAGCCGCACGCTCGCTTTCCACCCATAGCCCCAGGATTCAGCCATGTCCGGCACCCTCTACATCGTTTCCGCTCCTTCCGGCGCCGGCAAGACCAGCCTGGTGAAGTCGCTGCTCGAGGCCATGCCCAGCGTGCGCGTCTCGGTCTCCCACACCACCCGCGGCATGCGCCCGGGCGAGGTGGACGGGGTGAACTACCATTTCGTCGGCCGTGACACTTTCACCGCCATGCTCGAGCGCGACGAGTTCCTCGAGCACGCGGAAGTCTTCGGCAACCTCTACGGCACCTCGCAGCGCTGGGTGGAAAAGACCCTCGAGGAAGGCCTCGACCTGATCCTGGAGATCGACTGGCAGGGCGCCCAGCAGGTGCGCCGGCTGATGCCCCACGCGCAGTCGATCTTCATCCTCCCGCCGAGCCAGCACGCCCTGCGCCAGCGCCTGACCAACCGCGGCCAGGACAGCGACGAGGTGATCGAGCGGCGCATGCGCGAGGCCGTCAACGAAATGAGCCACTACGTCGAGTACGATCATCTGGTGATCAACGACGATTTCGCCCATGCTCTGGAAGACCTCAAGTCGATCTTCCGGGCCCGCCAGCTGCGCCAGGACGCCCAGCAGAAGCGCCACGAGCGGTTGCTCGGCGAGTTGTTGCAGCCGTCGGCATAACAAACGGCCCTTCCATAAAGATTGGCGATTTTTTAGACTATTCAGTCCGCCCGGAAACCCGGGCTCCATTTTTCCGCAACGAGGAACACCATGGCCCGCGTCACCGTCGAAGACTGCCTGGACAACGTCGATAACCGTTTCGAGCTGGTCATGCTCGCCACCAAGCGCGCGCGCCAGCTGGCCACCGGCGGCAAGGAGCCGAAGGTAGCCTGGGAAAACGACAAGCCCACCGTGGTCGCCCTGCGCGAGATCGCTTCCGGCCTGGTCGATGCTGAAGTCGTTCAGCAGGAGGACGTGGTTGAAGAAGAACCGCTGTTCGCCGCCTTCGAGGACGAGGCCAACAACGAGGCCCTGTAATTCGATGACCGGCCGACGACCACAGGCGCCGTCCACTCGGCAGGGGGTGATGCCTTGCCGAGCATAGACGCCTTCGCCGACCGGCTCTCGAGCTACCTCGGCCCGGACCAGGTCAACCTGGTCCGCCGTGCGTACTACTACGCCGAGCAGGCCCATGACGGGCAGCGCCGCCGCAGCGGCGAGGCCTACGTCACCCATCCGCTCGCCGTCGCCAACATCCTCGCCGACATGCACATGGACCATCAGAGCCTGATGGCGGCCATGCTGCACGACGTGATCGAGGACACCGGCATCGCCAAGGAAGCGCTCACCGCGCAGTTCGGCGAGACCGTCTCGGAACTGGTGGACGGGGTCAGCAAGCTGACCCAGATGAACTTCGAGTCCAAGGCCGAGGCCCAGGCCGAGAACTTCCAGAAGATGGCCATGGCCATGGCCCGCGACATCCGCGTGATCCTGGTCAAGCTGGCCGACCGCCTGCACAACATGCGCACCCTGGAAGTGCTGTCCGGCGAGAAGCGCCGGCGCATCGCCAAGGAAACCCTGGAAATCTACGCGCCCATCGCCAACCGCCTGGGCATGCACAGCATGCGCGTGGAATTCGAGGACCTGGGCTTCAAGGCCATGCACCCGATGCGCTCCGAGCGCATCCGCCAGGCGGTCAAGAAGGCCCGCGGCAACCGCCGCGAGATCGTCGGCAAGATCCAGGAATCGCTGGTCAACTGCCTCGCCCGCGAAGGCATGGAAGGCCAGGTGCTGGGCCGCGAGAAGCACCTGTTCAGCATCTACAAGAAGATGCGCGGCAAGCGCAAGGCGTTCAACGAGATCATGGACGTCTACGCCTTCCGCATCATCGTCGACAAGGTCGACACCTGCTACCGCGTGCTCGGCGCCGTGCACAACCTGTACAAGCCGTTCCCCGGCCGCTTCAAGGACTACATCGCGATTCCCAAGGCCAACGGCTACCAGTCGCTGCACACCACCCTGTTCGGCATGCACGGCGTGCCCATCGAGATCCAGATCCGCACCCGCGAGATGGAAGAGATGGCCAACCACGGCATCGCCGCGCACTGGCTGTACAAGTCCAACGAGGACGAGGTGCAGAAAGGCACCCACGCCCGCGCCCGCCAGTGGGTCAAGGGCATCCTCGAACTGCAGCAGCGCGCCGGCAACTCGCTGGAATTCATCGAGAACGTGAAGATCGACCTGTTCCCGGACGAGGTCTACATCTTCACGCCCAAGGGCCGCATCATGGAGCTGCCCAAGGGCTCCACGGCGGTGGACTTCGCCTACGCGGTGCACACAGACGTCGGCAACAGCTGCATCGCCTGCCGCATCAACCGCCGCCTGGCGCCGCTGTCCGAGCCGCTGCAAAGCGGCCAGACGGTGGAGATCGTCACCGCGCCGGGCACCCGGCCGAACCCGGCCTGGCTCAACTTCGTGGTCACCGGCAAGGCGCGCACGCACATCCGCCATGCGCTCAAGCAGCAGCGCCGCTCCGAGTCCATCAGCCTCGGCGAGCGCCTGCTGAACAAGACCCTCGCCGGCTTCGACAGCCACCTGGAGAAGATCCCCGCCGAACGCATCCAGGGCGTGCTCAACGAGTACCGCATGGAGGTCTTCGAGGACCTGCTGGAAGAGATCGGCCTGGGCAACCGCATGGCCTACGTGGTCGCCCGCCGCCTGCTCTCCAGCGAAGGCAACGCCGCCGCCACCAACGCCGAGGGGCCGCTGGCGATCCGCGGCACCGAGGGCCTGGTGCTGAGCTACGCCAAGTGCTGCACGCCGATCCCCGGCGACCCCATCGTCGGCCACCTGTCGGCCGGCAAGGGCATGGTGGTGCACCTGGAAAGCTGCAAGAACATCAGCGAAATCCGCAACAACCCGGAAAAATGCATCCAGCTCAGCTGGGCCAAGGATGTCACCGGCGAGTTCAACGTCGAGCTGCGCGTCGAGCTGGAACACCAGCGCGGCCTGATCGCTTTGCTGGCGACCAGCGTCAACGCCGCCGACGGCAACATCGAGAAGATCAGCATGGACGAGCGCGACGGTCGCGTCAGCGTGGTCCAACTGGTGGTCAGCGTGCACGACCGCGTGCACCTGGCCCGCGTCATCAAGAAGCTGCGCGCGCTCAAGGGGGTGGTCCGGATCACCCGCGTGCGCAGCTGATCCCACCCCTCGCAAGGAGTCGACATGACCAAGACCGTTATCCACACCGACAAGGCCCCCGCGGCCATCGGCACCTACTCCCAGGCGATCAAGGCCGGCAACACCGTCTACGTCTCCGGCCAGATCCCGCTGAACCCGCAGACCATGGAGCTGGTCGAGGGCTTCGAGGAGCAGACCGTGCAGGTGTTCGAGAACCTCAAGGCGGTGATCGAGGCCTCCGGCGGCTACCTGCACGACGTGGCCAAGCTGAACATCTTCCTCACCGACCTGTCGCACTTCGCCAAGGTCAACGAGATCATGGGCCGCTACTTCACCCAGCCCTACCCGGCGCGCGCCGCCATCGGCGTGGCCGCCCTGCCCAAGGGCGCCCAGGTCGAGATGGACGCCATCGTCGTCCTGGAGTGATCCTCTCCTCCCGAACGGGGCCCTCGCGGCCCCGTTCGTTTTTCCCCGTTCGTCCGCAAGGAGCACCCGCATGCGTCGCGCCCTCGTCCTGAGCGCCCTGCTTGGCCTGCTGACCGGCTGCGCCGGCACCCCCGATCCGTCCGGCACCTGGATCAACCAGGCCGCCATCGACGCCGCCAGCAAGAGCGGCAAGCTGCGCGAAGCGCTGCTGGCCTACGGCCCCAACCTGGAATGGCGGCTCGACACCCGGAACCAGCAGGCCACCTACAGCAACGGCTTCGAACAGGGCGAAGGCCAGCTGAGCCAGGACCCGGCGGACAAGAAGCACTGGCAGGTGGCCTTCTACGGCAGCAAGCAGGAAGCGCTGGCGGTGGACGGCAAGCAACTGGTGCAGGTGGGCAGCGAGAACTGGCCGGAACAGCGCTTCGCCCGCCCCGAACAGCAGGCCCAGGCGCCCATCGGCGCCAGCTTCCAGCGCGCCCTGTACGGCAGCTTCCTCAAGGGCACCTGGGTGATCCAGGAGGGCCAGGGCCAAGGCGCCAAGGTGACCTTCCAGGCCGACGGCCGCGTCGAGGGCATGCCCGGGGCCGACCGCTACGCCCTGTGCCTGGCCGGCGACTGCGCCGCCATGAGCGGCGACAGCGACAGCATCTGGCTGCAGCAGGGCCGCCAGGGCCGCGAGTACCTGTTCCAGCGCGAGGACGACAAGCTGGAGCTCTTCGAAGCGGTGAACCGCGCCCAGGCCGACGAGATGCCCGAATACGCCCCGGGCAAGCGCGTCTGGCTGCTGGAGCGCGACTGAACCCACGGCGCCGCCCCGCGCGGCGCCTTCAGCGCACGCCCAGCCACAGCAACCAGCCGCCCAGCGCCAGCAGCAGGGCGCCACAGGCGCGGTCCAGCGTGCGCACCCGGCGCTGCAGCCAGCCGCGCCAGCGCCGCCGGTCGAGCAGGCGCACCAGCGCCAGGTCCCAGAGCAGCACCACCGCGCCCATCCACAGCACGCACGCCCCGAGCGCCCAGGCTGGCAGGTGGAAAGGCCCGAGCACGCCGAACAGCCCGGTGTAGAAGATCGGCAGCTTGGGGTTCAGGCTGCTGGCCAGGAAGCCCTCGCGCAGGCCACGGAAGAAGCCTCCGGTGCCTTGCCCTGCGGATTCCCCCGGCATCTCCAGTTCGCGCCGGGCCAGCACGGCCTGGGCGCCCAGCCAGACGAAGTAGGCCCCGCCCAGCAGCTGCACCGCCCGCAGGCCGTGGTTCGCCAGGTCGGGCAACTGGCCGAGGACCAGCAGCACCAGCCCCATGCTCGCCAGGTTGGCCAGGGCGATGCCGCTGGCACAGCCGTCGGCGTGGCGGCGGCCGCGCAGCAGGGCGGCGCGGATCAGCAGGAAGAAGTCCGGCCCCGGCGACAGCAGGGCGGCGAAGTGGGTGCTGGCGACCAGCGCGAAGGCGGCGAACATGGCGTTCTCCCGGAAGTGGCGGGAAGCCAGTCTGGCCAGGCGTCGCGGCGGCGGTCTTGTAGGAAACTCAGGTGCGCGTGGCGCTGCGGAAACGCCCCGGGGTGACCCCGGTGAAGCGGCGGAAGGTAGTGGAGAAATGCGCCTGGTCGCAGAAGCCCAGCTCCAGCGCCGCCTCGATGGGCGTGGCGCCCTCCACCAGCAGGCGCTTGGCCTCGCGCACCCGGCGCTGCAGCAGGTAGGTGTGCGGCGGCACGCCGTAGGCGCGGCGGAAGCTCTCGATCAGGTGGCGCGGGTGACGCTGCACCAGGGCGGCCAGCTGCTCCAGGCTCACCGCCTGGCGGTAGTGGCCTTCCAGATAGTCGCGCAGCCGCGCGGTGACGCCGCCGTCGCGGCTCGCCGGTGCCGCTGGGCGCATGCCGCCGTGGCGCACGAAGACCAGCTCCAGCAATGCCAGCAGCTCGCTCTCCAGGCCCAGTGCGTCGTTGCGCTCGAATTCCCCGGCCACCCGCGTCAGGGAAGCCGCGACACGGCCGTCGTCGCCCGGGTTCAGTTCCTGGAAGCCGCGCGGCAGCTGCTTGCGCCCCAGCAGCGGCAGCAGCCGCGATTCCTCGATGTAGAGCATGCGGTAGACCAGGCGCTCGCTTTCGGCATTGCCGGTGTGCGGCTCCTCCGGGTTCATCAGCGACAGGGTGCCGGCCGGCAGCACGTGGCGCGCGCCACGGCACTGGTAGCCGCCGGCGCCCTGGAGGATGGCGCCGATGGCGAAGGCGTCGTGGCTGTGGCGGCCGAACGGCTGGCCGGAGAAGTCCGCGTGGAACAGCTCCACCCCGGGCAGCCAGGGGCGCGCCAGCAGCCGGTTGGCGTCCACTTCAGTCCTCGCGCCCGGCGAGGATGGCGGCGTAGCCCTCGCGGTAGCTCGGGTAGCGCGGCACCCAGCCCAGCGCCCTGGCGCGGGCGTTGCTGCAGCGCTTGCTGCCGGTGCGGCGCACGCTCTGCTCGTCCGCCCAATGCGCGACGCCCATGAGCCCGCGCAGGTAGTCCAGCACCTCGGCCAGCGGCGCCGGGGCATCGTCCACGCCGATGTAGCAGTCTTCCAGGCGCTTGCCCGCGGCATCGGCGCGCAGCAGGCAGGCCAGCAGCCCGGCGGCGTCCTCGGCGTGGATGCGGTTGGCGTACAGCGGCGGCTCGACGGCCACCCGGTAGCCTTCGCGCACCTGCCTGAGCAGCCACTCGCGGCCGGGGCCGTAGATGCCGGTCAGGCGCACCACGCTCGCGGGGATGTCGCTGTCCAGCGCCACGCGCTCGGCCTCCAGCATGACCCGCCCCGAATACTGCTGCGCCTCGGCCGGCGAGGTCTCGTCGATCCACTCGCCGTCCGCCTGGGCATAGACGCCGCTGCTGGAGACGAACAGCAGCCGTTTCGGCCGCTGCCCGCGCTGGCGCAGCCAGCCCAGGCAGTGGCGCAGGCCCTCGACGTAGGCGGCGCGGTAGCCGGCCTCGTCATGCTGGGTAGCGGCGGCGGCGTACACCAGGTAGTCCAGTTCGCCCTCGGGCCAGGCCGGCGGGCAGTCGACGCCGCCCAGGTCGCCGGCCACCGGCAGGATGCCCGCGGGCAGCGCGGTGATATCGCGGCGCAGCCCGTACACGCGCCAGCCATCGGCGGCCAACTGGCGGCCGAGGCGGCTGCCGACGTCGCCGCAACCGGCGATCAGAACATTCGCAGGCATCTTCGCCTCCTAAAGACAGGGCCCCGGAGTTTAGCGCGGTTGGTTCGCAACCGCGCAGCCGCTATGCTTGGCCCAACTCAACGGATTAGTCGCCATGACCCTCACCGAACTGCGCTACATCGTCACGCTCGCCCAGGAGCAGCATTTCGGCCGCGCCGCCGAGCGCTGCCACGTCAGCCAGCCGACCCTGTCGGTCGGCGTGAAGAAGCTCGAGGACGAGCTCGGCGTGCTGATCTTCGAGCGCAGCAAGAGCGCGGTGCGCCTCACCCCGGTGGGCGAAGGCATCGTCGCCCAGGCGCAGAAGGTGCTGGAGCAGGCCCAGGGCATCCGCGAACTGGCCCAGGCCGGCAAGAACCAGCTGACCTCGCCGCTGAAGGTCGGCGCCATCTACACCATCGGCCCCTACCTGTTCCCGCACCTGATCCCGCAGCTGCACCGGGTGGCGCCGCAGATGCCGCTGTACATCGAGGAGAACTTCACCCACATCCTGCGCGACAAGCTGCGCACCGGCGAGCTGGACGCGATCATCATCGCCCTGCCGTTCCAGGAGGCCGACGTCCTCACCCTGCCGCTGTTCGACGAGCCCTTCTACGTGCTGATGCCGGCCGACCACCCCTGGACCGCCCGGCAGACCATCGACGCCGAGATGCTCAACGACAAGAGCCTGCTGCTGCTCGGCGAGGGCCACTGCTTCCGCGACCAGGTGCTGGAAGCCTGCCCGACCACCCGCAAGGGCGAGGAGAACCGCCACACCACCGTGGAATCCAGCTCGCTGGAGACCATCCGCCACATGGTCGCCTCCGGCCTGGGCGTGTCGGTGCTGCCGTTCTCGGCGGTGGACAGCCACCACTATGCCCCCGGGGTGATCGAGATCCGCCCGTTCACCGCGCCGGCGCCGCTGCGCACCGTGGCCATCGCCTGGCGCGCCAGCTTCCCGCGGCCGCGCGCCATCGAGGTGCTGGCCGACTCCATCCGCCTGTGCTCGGTGGCCCGGCCGACCGCCAAGGGCGACGCCCAACCGGCATGACCGAGCTGGCCAACGTCCCGGTCACGGCGCTCAAGGGCGTCGGCGCCGCGCTGGAGGAAAAGCTGGCGCGGGTGGGCCTGGAGAACCTCCAGGACATCCTCTTCCACCTGCCGCTGCGCTACCAGGACCGCACCCGCGTCACCCCCATAGGCGCGCTGCGCCCGGGCCAGGACGCGGTGGTCGAGGGCGTGGTCTCCGGCGCCGACGTGGTCATGGGCAAGCGCCGCAGCCTGCTGGTGCGCCTGCAGGACGGCAGCGGCACCCTGAGCCTGCGCTTCTACCACTTCAGCCAGGCGCAGAAGGAAGGCCTCAAGCGCGGCACCCACCTGCGCTGCTACGGCGAAGCCCGCCCCGGCGCCTCGGGCCTGGAGATCTACCACCCCGAGTACCGCGCGCTGAACGACGCCACGCCGGCCCCGGTGGAACAGACCCTGACGCCCATCTACCCGACCACCGAGGGCCTCACCCAGCAGCGCCTGCGCACCCTCAGCCAGCAGGCCCTGGCGCGTCTGGGGCCGAACAGCCTGCCCGACTGGCTGCCCGAGGAGCTGGCCCGCGACTACCGCCTGGCGCCCCTCGACGAGGCCATCCGCTACCTGCACCGGCCGCCGCCGGACGCCAACCTGGAAGAACTGGCCGAGGGCCGCCACTGGGCCCAGCACCGCCTGGCCTTCGAGGAACTGCTGACGCACCAGCTGTCGCTGCAGCGCCTGCGCGAGAGCCTGCGCGCCCAGCACGCGCCCGAACTGCCGCCGGCGAAGAAACTGCCGCAGCGCTTCCTGGCCAACCTAGGCTTCGCCCCCACCGGCGCGCAGCAGCGCGTGGGCGCCGAGATCGCCTACGACCTGGCGCAGCCCGAACCCATGCTGCGCCTGGTGCAGGGCGACGTCGGCGCCGGCAAGACGGTGGTCGCCGCCCTGGCCGCGCTGCAGGCCCTGGAGGCCGGCTACCAGGTGGCGCTGATGGCGCCCACGGAAATCCTCGCCGAGCAGCACTACCTCAACTTCAGCAAATGGATGCAGCCGCTGGGCATCGAGGTCGCCTGGCTGGCCGGCAAGCTCAAGGGCAAGGCGCGCGCCGCCGCGCTGGAGCAGATCGCCGCCGGCGTGCCCATGGTGGTCGGCACCCACGCGCTGTTCCAGGACGAGGTGAAGTTCAGGCGCCTGGCCCTGGTGATCATCGACGAGCAGCACCGCTTCGGCGTGCAGCAGCGCCTGGCCCTGCGCCAGAAGGGCGTCGACGGCCGGCTCTGCCCGCACCAGCTGATCATGACCGCCACGCCCATCCCGCGGACCCTGGCGATGAGCGCCTACGCCGACCTGGACACCTCGATCCTCGACGAGCTGCCGCCCGGGCGCACCCCGGTGAACACCGTGCTGGTCGCCGACAGCCGCCGCATCGAGGTGATCGAGCGCGTCCGCGCCGCCTGCCGCGAAGGCCGCCAGGCCTACTGGGTGTGCACGCTGATCGAGGAATCCGAGGAACTCACCTGCCAGGCCGCCGAGACCACCTACGAGGAACTCGCCTCGGCCCTCGGCGAGCTGCGCGTGGGCCTGATCCACGGGCGCATGAAGCCGGCGGAGAAGGCCACGGTGATGGAAGCCTTCAAGGAAGGCCTGCTGCAGCTGCTGGTGGCGACCACGGTGATCGAGGTCGGCGTGGACGTGCCCAACGCCAGCCTGATGATCATCGAGAACCCCGAGCGCCTCGGCCTGGCCCAGCTGCACCAGCTGCGCGGGCGCGTCGGCCGGGGCAGCGCGGCGAGCCACTGCGTGCTGCTCTACCACCCGCCGCTGTCGCAGATCGGCCGCGAGCGCCTGGCGATCATGCGCGAGACCTGCGACGGCTTCGTCATCGCCGAGCGCGACCTGGAGCTGCGCGGCCCCGGCGAGATGCTCGGGACGCGGCAGACCGGTCTGCTACAGTTCAAGGTCGCGGACCTGATGCGCGACGCCGACCTGCTGCCGGCGGTGCGCGACGCCGCCCAGGCCCTGCTGGCGCGCTGGCCGCAGCACGTCGGCCCGCTGCTGGAGCGCTGGCTCCGACACGGCCAGCAATACGGCCAAGTGTGACCCGCTTCAATTTCACCGGTCGGATGACTGGCCAGTCACGAACAGCCGCTGGGTATACTCCCGGCAGCAGTTGCTAACCGGATCACAAAGCCCATGAGCGAAGCCGCACTCGCCGAAGCCCTCCCCGCCCCCTCGGTCATCCTCCAGTTGCTCGGCCGCCTCGGCGTGCCCTGCCGCGAGCTGCCCGACAGCGACCCACTGCCGAGCGCGCGCCGCGTGCAGGCGAGCCTGCTGGAAGACTCGGTGGGCACCCTGCTGGTGCTCTTCCCGCAGAACCAGTTGCTGGACCTCAACCGCCTCACCGAACTGACCGGGCGCAAGCTGCTGGCGATCAAGCCCGAGCGCCTGGAACGCATGCTCGGCAAGCACCAGCTCAGCCGCCTGCCGGCGCTGCCGCCGCTGACCAGCTCGCCCTGCCTGTACGACGAGCGCCTGCTGCAGGAGCCGCAGCTGCTGATCGAGTCCGGCAACCCCGGCACCCTGCTGGAGATCGCCACCGGCGACTTCCGCCAGCTGCTGGAGAAGGCCAGCGCGGCGCGCTTCGGCGTGCCCCTGGAGCAGATCCGGCCGAACCTCGACCGCCCCAACGACGACCGCGCCGAGATCACCCAGGCGGTGCAGGCCTTCACCGCGCGGCGCATCCAGCAGCGCCTGGAAGAGACCATCGAGATCCCGCCGCTGCCCAAGACCGCGCAGAAGATCATCAAGCTGCGGGTGGACCCCAACGCCACCGTGGACGACATCACCGGCGTGGTCGAGACCGACCCGGCGCTGGCCGCCCAGGTGGTCAGCTGGGCCGCCTCGCCCTACTACGCCGCGCCGGGCAAGATCCGCTCGGTGGAAGACGCCATCGTCCGCGTGCTGGGCTTCGACCTGGTGATCAACCTGGCCCTCGGCCTGGCCCTGGGCAAGACCCTGAGCCTGCCCAAGGACCAGCCGCAGCACGCCACGCCCTACTGGCAGCAGGCGATCTACACCGCCGCGGTGATCGAGGGCCTGACCCGCGCCGTGCCCCGCGCCGAACGCCCGGAAGCCGGCCTGACCTACCTCGGCGGGCTGCTGCACAGCATCGGCTACCTGGTCCTGGCGCACATCTTCCCGCCGCACTTCTCGCTGATCTGCCGCCACCTGGAGGTCAACCCCCACGTGCCCCACGACCTGGTGGAGCAGCACCTGCTGGGCATCACCCGCGAGCAGATCGGCGCCTGGCTGATGCGCGCCTGGGACATGCCGGAAGAGATCTACACCGCCCTGCGCTTCCAGCACGACCCGGACTACGCCGGCCCCAACGCCGCCTACGCCAACCTGGTGTGCCTGGCCACCCGCCTGCTGCGCCAGAACGGCATCGGCAGCGGCCCGCAGCAGGGCGTGCCACAGGCCCTGCTCGACCGCCTGGACATCCCCCGGGAAAGGGCCGAGGACGCGGTGCGCAAGGTACTGGACGCCGAAGCCGTGCTGCGCGAGCTGGCCTCGCAGATGAACAGCCCGCACTGATCTGGCTGCGGAAATGAAAAAAGCCGCCTCCTTTCGGGGAAGCGGCTTTTTCGTGTCCGCCATTGGCCATTGCGGACAGACCTGTAGGAGCGGGCCCTGCCCGCGATTTCGCGCGCAGGGCGCGCTCCTACATGGGAGCGGTGTGGGTGGCGCAGCGTAGGAGCGGATCTCATCCGTGATCCACGCCGGTGGTTCCGGCTATCGCGGACAAGGTCCGCTCCTACAGGGGGATACCGTGCTTCATGGTGAACCGTAGGAGCGGACTCCGTCCGCGATTCGCGCGCAGGGCGCGCGCCTACAGGGGCATGGCCTTAGGCCGCTTCTTTCTCCACCGCCTTGGCCGCGGCCTTCTTCTTCGGCTTGAGGTACTTCACCAGGCCCTGGAACCAGATCACCAGCGCCGGGTTGCCCTGGATCTGGATGTCCTTGTTCTGGATGCCCTGCATGAAGGCCAGCTGCGGGTTCTTCGAGGTGAGGGTGGCGAAGCCGTAGGCGCTGTCGCGGAAGCCGATGGCGAAGGCCGGCTGCGGGTGCACGCCGCGGCGGGCGCTGACGCGTTGGTCGTGGACGATGTAGTGGCGGGCGACCTTGCCGTCCAGGCTGTGCAGCTGGAACACCAGGTCCTTGCCTTCGAGCTGCTTGCGGAAGGCCGGGTTGTCGCGCGAGGACCTGGCCATCATACGGCCGAGGAACCACAACAGAAGACGGAATTTCATGCACAGACCTCGACGCGTTCGAGACAGATGGCTGCGCATTGTAGCGGGATCGAGAAAGGACTACATCCGTACTTTCGAAGGGAAATGTAACCGTTTGGTAGCCCGGAGCCGCATGGGCTCCGGGGCTGGGAACAGCCTTAGTTGACAGCGTCCTTCAGGGCCTTGCCCGGCTTGAAGGCGACGGTATTGCTGGCCTTGATCTTCACCGGCTGGCCGGTCTGCGGGTTCTTGCCGGTGCGGGCGCCACGGTGGCGCTGGATGAAGGTGCCGAAACCAACGAGGGTGACGCTGTCTTTGCGGTTCAGCGCGCCGGTGATCTCATCCAGCAGCGCGTTCAGCACCTTGTTGGCTTGTTCTTTGGTGAGGTCGGCCTTTTCGGCGATCGCGGCGGCGAGTTCTGGTTTACGCATAGATGCCTCTTTGACGGTTTGTTGTTTTTGTGTCCGTGCTGTCTTCCCAACAGCGCCTAAGGCACCGCGGCCCAGGCCCTACAGGCTCTAGGCTGCGGCAGACGGGGGGAGGATGGCACGCCGCAAGCGGGTACGCCAGTATCGTCAGACAATTTGCGGATACATTCCCATGACGGAAACGCCATAACCGAGGACTTTCAAGCCAGAAGTGCCGGCAACTCCTTGTTCAGCGAGAGTTTTTCACCGACTGCCGCGCCGGTCAGGGCGTAACCGAGCAAGCGACCGGCGGTATCCCGGCACAGCACCTTGAGGTCCGCGCCAGAGCCTTCCACGAGCCACTGGCCATCGCTGCCGCGCGGCGGCGGCGAGACCACCAGCGGGCACACCGGGGTCTTCACGGTGACCGGCATGGGGCCGTAGGCCACCGCCGTCGGCTTGCCCGCCAGGGTCTGGGCCAGGGCGCGGGCGCAGTTCATCAGCGGCATCACGTAGAGCAGGTTGAGGCCGTCGACCTCGGCGCAGTCGCCCAGGGCGTAGATGTTGGCGTGGGAGGTGCGCAGCTCGCGGTTCACCACCACGCCGCGGTTGACCTCCAGGCCCGCCTCGGCGGCCAGGTCGATGCGCGGGCGCAGGCCGACGGCCGAGACCACCAGGTCGCAGGGGATCACCTGGCCGTCCGACAGGTGCGCCTCCAGGGCTTCGCCGGCGCGCTCCAGGCGGTTGAGCACCGGGCCCAGGTGGAAGCGCACGCCCAGGCCTTCCAGGCCGGCCTGCACGGCCGCCGCGGCGGCGGGATGCAGCAGGCCGGGCATGACCTGCTCGCAGGGCGCGACCACGTCGATCCGGTAGCCGCCGGCGGACAGGTCGTTGGCGAACTCGCAGCCGATCAGGCCGGCACCCAGCAGCAGCACGCGGCGCTTGCCGGCGGCCGCGGCGCGGAAGCGCGCGTAGTCCTCCAGGTCGTTGATCGGGAAGATGGCGTCCAGGGCGTCGCCCTGCACCGGCACGCGGATGGTCTCGGCGCCCCAGGCCAGCACCAGGTCGCGGTACTCGACCTGCTCCTCGCCGATCCAGATGCGCTTGTGCCCCGGGTCGATGCCGGTGACGCGGGTGTGGGTAAGGATGCGCGCCTTCAGCTGCTCGGCCATGGCGCCCGGCTCGGCCATGGCCAGGCCGTCGGCGTCCTTGTTCTTGGAGAAGCCGGTGGAGAGCATCGGCTTGGAGTAGGAGCGGCCGTCGTCGGCGGTGATCAGCAGCAGTGGGGTTTCCGCGTCCAGCTTGCGCCATTCGCGCGCCAGGTTGTAGCCGGCCAGGCCGGTGCCGATGATCACCAGCGGTGCGTTCTCGCTCATTGGATTCTCCACATCGAACGGGACCGAGCGGCCCTGGCCGGCTCGGTGGAATTCAGGGTTTCGCGGGGCCTGTCAGGCGATCTCGATCATCTCGAAGTCGATCTTGCCCACGCCGCAGTCGGGGCAGACCCAGTCGGCGGGAATGTCTTCCCAGCGGGTGCCGGGGGCGATGCCCTCCTCGGGCAGGCCGAGGGCCTCGTCGTAGATGAAGCCACAGACCACGCATTGCCACTTGCGCATCGTCGAACCTCCTGCGGGTTGCCAGGGCAACCTAGCGCACTTTTCCGCCCCCCGCCAAGGGCAGGGTCGCCGCCGCCCGGCGGCAGCGCGGCCAACCGCGCGAAGCGCTCAAGCACGGGGCCGGACACGAAAACGGCGGCCACTGGCCGCCGCTCGCAGGGATGCCGGGACGGCTCAGCCGATCTCGATCATCTCGAAGTCCAGCTTGCCGACGCCGCAGTCCGGGCACAGCCAGTCCTCGGGCACGTCTTCCCAGCGGGTGCCCGCTGCGATGCCCTCTTCCGGCCAGCCTTGGGATTCGTCGTAGATGAGTCCGCAGACTACGCATTGCCACTTTTTCATTGTCTACCCCTCGGGCGGGTTACCACGGTTGCGGCCGCACGCTAACGCAATTCCCGGCGTGCGCCAAGACGCCGCCGGGCGGTTGGGCGCTCATTCAGGGCCAACCAAAGATGGGTGGTGCGTGGGTGGGGGGTTGGCTTTTCGTAGGAGCGGGCTTGCTCGCGAACGGTGTTCTGCCGGCTGGGGTTGGTGCGCGTCCTGAAGAGTCCCTCTCCCCAGCCCTCTCCCTGAAGGGAGAGGGGGCTAGCCCGTGCCGAGAGAAGGAATGGTTTCAGCCGGAAACTGCAGAGCTGCCGGCTGACTCTGAAATATCCGAGCACGCCGAACGGTCCCCTCTCCCTTCAGGGAGAGGGTTAGGGAGAGGGAGCGGAGTCACAGCAGGACACCGAAGCCTCGGGTGAGCCCCGTTCGCGAGCAAGCTCGCTCCTACACCTACAAGGGCAGCCTCAGTGCTGCGCCTTGTAGCGCAGGCGCCAGGCGTGCAGCAGCGGCTCGGTGTAGCCGCTGGGCTGCTCGCGGCCCTTGAAGACCAGGTCGCTGGCCGCCTGGAAGGCCGCCGAGCCCTGGTAGTCCGCGGCCATCGGGCGGTAGGCCGGGTCGCCGGCGTTCTGCTCGTCGACCACCTTGGCCATGCGCGCCAGTGTCTCGCGCACCTGGGCCTCGGGCACCACGCCGTGGTGCAGCCAGTTGGCGATGTGCTGGCTGGAGATGCGCAGGGTGGCGCGGTCTTCCATCAGCCCCACGTCGTGGATGTCCGGCACCTTGGAGCAGCCCACGCCCTGCTCGACCCAGCGCACCACGTAGCCGAGGATGCCCTGGCAGTTGTTGTCCAGCTCCTCCTGGCGGGCCTCGGCGCTCCAGTCGGCGGACGCGGCCACCGGGATGCTCAGCAGGTCGTTCAGCAACTCGTCGCGCACGCTGGCCAGGTCGACCTGCTGCAGCTCGCCCTGTACCGCCTGCACGTCCACCTGGTGGTAGTGCAGCGCGTGCAGGGTGGCGGCGGTGGGCGACGGCACCCAGGCGGTGGTGGCGCCGGATTTCGGGTGGCCGATCTTCTGTTCGAGCATGGCCGCCATCAGGTCCGGCATGGCCCACATGCCCTTGCCGATCTGCGCGCGGCCACGCAGGCCGCAGGCCAGGCCGACCAGCACGTTGTTGCGCTCGTAGGCGGCGATCCATTTCGTGCCCTTCATGTCGCCCTTGCGCAGCATCGGGCCGGCTTCCATGGCGCTGTGCATCTCGTCGCCGGTGCGGTCGAGGAAGCCGGTGTTGATGAACACCACCCGCGCGCTGGCCGCGCCGATGCAGGCCTGGAGGTTGACGCTGGTGCGCCGCTCCTCGTCCATGATGCCCATCTTCAGGGTGTTGCGCGGCAGGCCCAGGACGTCCTCGACGCGGCCGAACAGTTCGTCGGCGAAGGCCACCTCAAGCGGGCCGTGCATCTTCGGCTTGACGATGTAGACGCTGCCGGTGCGCGAGTTGCCCTTGCGCTGCAGGTCGTGGATCGCCACCAGGCCGGTGAGCACCGCGTCCATGATGCCCTCGGGGATTTCCGCGCCGCTCTCGTCGAGGATCGCCGGGGTGGTCATCAGGTGGCCGACGTTGCGGATGAACAGCAGCGAGCGGCCGTGCAAGGTCAGCGCCGAGCCGTCGGCGGCGGTGTACTGGCGGTCGGCGCTCATGCGCCGGACGAAGCTCTGCCCGCCCTTCTCCACCGCTTCGCTGAGGTCGCCCTTCATCAGGCCCAGCAGGTTGCGGTAGACCAGGGTCTTGTCCTCGGCGTCCACCGCGGCGACCGAGTCCTCGCAGTCGAGGATGGTGCTCAGCGCGGCCTCGACCAGCACGTCCTTCACGCCGGCGGCGTCGGTCTGGCCGATGGGGCTGGTGGAGTCGATCTGGATGTCGAAGTGCAGGCCGTTGTTCTTCAGCAGCACGGCCTTGGGCGCCAGCGGCTCGCCCTGGTAGCCGACGAATTTCTCCGGCTGGGCCAGGCCGGCGACACTGCCATCCTCCAGGGTCACGCGCAGCTGGCCCTGCTCGATGCGGTAGGCGGTGGCGTCGGCGTGGCTGCCCCGGGCCAGCGGCGCGGCCTGATCGAGGAAGGCGCGGGCGAAGGCGATGACCTTCTCGCCGCGGCGCGGGTTGTAGCCCTTGCCCTTCTCGGCGCCGTCGTCCTCGCTGATCGCGTCGGTGCCGTAGAGCGCGTCGTACAGCGAGCCCCAGCGGGCGTTGGCGGCATTCAGCGCGTAGCGCGCGTTCATCACCGGCACCACCAGCTGCGGGCCGGATTGCTGGGTGATCTCGGTGTCGACGTTGGCGGTGCTGGCCTGCACCGAGGCGGGCGCCGGCAGCAGGTAGCCGATGGATTCGAGGAAGGCGCGGTAGGCCGGCATGTCCTGGATCGGGCCGGGGTGGGCGCGGTGCCAGTTGTCCAGCTCGGTCTGCAGGCGGTCGCGCTCGGCGAGCAGCGCGCGGTTCTTCGGCGCCAGCTCGTGGACCAGGGCGTCGAAGCCCTGCCAGAACGCTTCGACCTGCACGCCGGTGCCCGGCAGGGCCTCGTCCTCGATGAAGCGTTGCAGCACGTCGGCGACCTGCAGGCGCTGGCGGGTGATTCGTTGGGTCATCGCAAGGTTCTCCTGTGTTCGTCGAGTGCTCAGAGCGCGGCCACGCCGGCCTTCGCCACCTGGGCGTCCTGGGCGGCCTGCACGCCGGACACGCCGACCGCGCCGACCACCTGGCCCTCGTGGATCACCGGCACGCCGCCTTCCAGGGTGCCCTGCAGCACCGGGGCGGAAAGGAAGGCGGTGCGGCCGTTGTTGATCATTTCCTCGTACAGGCGCGTCTCGCGGCGGCCGAGGGCGGCGCTGCGGGCTTTCTCGGTGGCGATGTAGGCGCCGACCGGCGCGCAGCCGTCGAGGCGTTCCAGGGCCAGCGGGTGGCCGCCGTCGTCGACCACGACGATGGCCACCGCCCATTGGTTGGCCTGGGCTTCGGCGCGGGCGGCGGCGAGGATGCGGGCGACTTCGCCCTGGGTCAGTACGGCTTTGCTTTGCATGGCGTCAGCTTCCGGTGGTGAGGGCGTGGTCGACCAGCTCGATCCAGTGCCGGACGGGGGTGCGTCCGGCGCCGTCGAGGTGGGTCTGGCAGCCGATGTTGGCGGTAGCGATCAGGTCGGGCCGACCGCTTTCCAGGGCGTCCAGCTTGTTGTCGCGCAACTGGTGCGAGAGCTTCGGCTGGGTCAGTGAATAGGTGCCGGCCGAGCCGCAGCAGAGGTGGCTGTCGGGCACCGCGGTGAGGTTGAAGCCCAGGCGCTTGAGCACCGCCTCGACGGCGCCACCGAGCTTCTGCGCGTGCTGCAGGGTGCAGGGGCAGTGGAAGGCCAGGGTCTGGTCGCAGTGCAGGCCGAGGTTTTCCAGGGGTTCTGCGCGGATCACCTCGACCAGGTCCTTGGCCAGTTCGCTGACACGCCGGGCCTTGGCCGCGTACTGCGGGTCGTCGCGCAGCAGGTAGGCGTATTCCTTGACGAAGGCGCCGCAGCCGCTGGCGGTCTGCACGATGGCCTCGGCGCCGTTCTCGATAGCCGGCCACCAGGCGTCGATGTTGCGCCGGGCGCGGTCGAGGCCGGTGTCCTGGGCGTTGAGGTGGTAGTCCACGGCGCCGCAGCAGCCGGCCTGGGCGGCCGTGGCGATGCTGATGCCGAGGCGGTCCAGCACCCGCGCGGTGGCCGAGTTGGTGTTCGGCGACAGCGCCGGCTGCACGCAGCCTTCGAGCATCAGCACGCGGCGCTTGTGGCGCTCCGCCGGGCGCACACCGGCCGGGGCTATGGCCCGCGGCAGGTGACTGCGCAGCGCCACGGGAAGGATCGGCCGCAGCGCCTCGCCGGTGTTCACCAGCGCCTTGAACAGCGCCGGGCGCGGCACGATGGCGCGCAGGCCGCCGCGCAGCAGGCGCTCGCCCAGCGGCCGCGGCACGCGCACTTCGATGGCGGCGCGGCCGATGTCCAGCAGCTTGTGGTATTCCACGCCCGAGGGGCAGGTGGTTTCGCAGTTGCGGCAGGTCAGGCAGCGGTCCAGGTGTTCCTGGGTTTTCTCGCTGACCTCGTCCTGTTCGAGGAACTGCTTGATCAGGTAGATGCGCCCGCGCGGGCCGTCCAGTTCGTCGCCCAGCTCCTGGTAGGTCGGGCAGGTGGCGTTGCAGAAGCCGCAGTGCACGCAGCTGCGCAGGATGCGTTCGGCTTCCTCGGCGTGGGCCAGGCGTTTGGCCGCTTCGCTCAGGTTGGTCTGCATAGGTCTATCCGCGTCAGAAGTCGGCGTACATGCGCCCGGGGTTGAAGATGCCCTGCGGGTCGAGCTGGCGCTTCAGCGAGCGGTGCAGCTTGAGCAGGGGCGCCGGCAGCGGGTGCAGCGGGTCGTCGACCTGGCCCGGGGTGAAGCAGGTGGCGTGGCCGCCGACGGCGCTCACCGCCTGGCGGATCTCCGCGGCGCCAGCCTCGGGCTTCAGCCAGCGCTGCGCGCCGCCCCAGTCCAGCAGTTGCTCGCCGGGTAGCGCCAGCGGCGCGCTGAGCGCCGGCAGCGACAGGCGCCAGAGCGGCCGCGGGTCGCGGAAGAAGTCCAGGCGCTGTTCGCGCAGGTCGTCCCACCAGGCGTCGTCCAGGGCCTCGCCGCCGATGCGGTCGCAGGCGGCGCGCACCGAGCCTTCGTTGCCTTCGAAGCGCAGGTACAGGTGCTTGCCGTCGTGGGCCGCGGCGCTCAGCGGCAGCGGCTGCTGGCCCCATTCGCCGAGGCGCAGCAGGGCGCGCTCCAGGGGGATTTCCTGGCGCAGGCTGATGCGGCAGCGCGGCTTGGGCAGGACCTTGAACGAGGCTTCGGTGATCACGCCCAGGCAACCGAAGCTGCCGGCCAGCAGGCGCGACAGGTCGTAGCCGGCGACGTTCTTCATCACCTCGCCGCCGAAGCGCAGGTGGGTGCCCAGGCCGCTGATCAGCCGCGTGCCCAGGACGAAATCGCGCACCGCGCCGGCCCAGGGCCGGCGCGGGCCGGACAGCCCGGCGGCGAGCATGCCGCCGACCGTGGCGTTGTCGGTGAAACAGGGCGCCTCGCAGGCGAGCATCTGCCCGGCGCTGTCCAGCGCGGCGTTCAGCTCGCGCAGCGGGGTGCCGGCGCGGGCAGTGATCACCAGCTCGGTGGGGTCGTAGGAGACGATCCCGGTGTGCCCGGCCACATCCAGCGGGCGTGCTTCCACCCAGCGGCCGAGGAAGGCCTTGCTGGAGCCGCCGCGGATGGCCAGGGCGGTCTTTTCCGCCAGGGCCTGGCGCACCTGTTCGAGCAGCTCGGCGCTGCGGTCGTGGCCGGCCTGGGGGTCGAAGTGCTGGGTCTGCATCAGAAGCGCTCCAGTTCCGGGAACGGCAGTTGGCCGTGGTGGATGTGCATGGCGCCGAACTCGGCGCAGCGATGCAGGGTCGGGATGTTCTTGCCGGGGTTGAGCAGGCCCTGGGGGTCGAAGGCGGCCTTCACCGCGTGGAACAGGGTCAGCTCCTCGGCGTTGAACTGGGCGCACATCTGGTTGATCTTCTCGCGGCCCACGCCGTGCTCGCCGGTGATGCTGCCGCCCACCGCCACGCAGAGTTCGAGGATCTTCCCGCCCAGGGCCTCGGCGCGCTCCAGCTCGCCGGGGACGTTGGCATCGAAGAGGATCAGCGGGTGCATGTTGCCGTCGCCGGCGTGGAACACGTTGGCCACGCGCAGGCCGTGCTCCTCGGACAGTTCGCTGATGCCGTTGAGCACGCGCGGCAGCTCGCGGCGCGGGATGGTGCCGTCCATGCAGTAGTAGTCCGGGGAAATCCGGCCCACCGCCGGGAAGGCGTTCTTGCGCCCGGCCCAGAACCTGGCGCGCTCGTCCTCGTCGCGGGCCAGGCGCACGTCGGTGGCGCCGGCCTTGCGCAGCACCGCATCGACCAGCTCGCAGTCCTCGTGGACGTCGGATTCCACGCCGTCCAGCTCGCACAACAGGATGGCCGCGGCGTCCACCGGGTAGCCGGCGTGGATGAAGTCCTCGGCGGCGCGGATCGACAGGTTGTCCATCATCTCCAGGCCACCGGGGATGATGCCTTCGGCGATGATGTCGCCCACCGCGCGGCCGGCCTTCTCGACGTCGTCGAAGCTGGCCATCAGCACCTTGGCCACCTGCGGCTTGGGCAGCAGCTTGACGGTCACCTCGACCACCACGCCGAGCATGCCCTCGGAGCCGGTGAACAGCGCCAGCAGGTCGAAGCCCGGGCTGTCGAGGGCGTCGGAGCCCAGGGTCAGGCGCTCGCCGTCGACGGTGATGATCTCCACCTTGAGCAGGTTGTGCACGGTCAGGCCGTACTTCAGGCAGTGCACGCCGCCGGCGTTCTCGGCGACGTTGCCGCCGATGGAGCAGGCGATCTGCGACGACGGGTCCGGCGCGTAGTACAGGCCGTGGGGCGCGGCGGCCAGGGAGATGGCCAGGTTGCGCACGCCGGGCTGCACCCGGGCATAGCGGCCTTCGGGGTTCACTTCGAGGATGCGCTTGAAGCGCGCCATCACCAGCAGCACACCCTGCTCCAGCGGCAGCGCGCCGCCGGACAGCCCGGTGCCGGCGCCGCGGGCGACCACCGGCACCTGCATGCGGTGGCACAGGCGCAGCAGGGTCTGCACCTGCTCGACGTGTTCGGGCAGCACCACCAGCATCGGCGTGCTGCGGTAGGCGGAGAGGCCGTCGCACTCGTAGGGGCGCAGGTCCTCGGCCTCGTGGAGGATCTCCAGGTCCGGCAGCGCGGCGCGCATCTCGGCGAGCAGCGCGGCCTTGTCCACCTTCGGCAGTGCGCCGTCGAGGCGCTCATCGTAGAGGATGTTCATCGGGTCTCACACGGTGGTTTTTCTTATGGGTGGCGCCGCCCCGGCGAACCGGGGCGGCTGCTGGACTGACGGGTCTCAGGTCGGCGCAGACTGGACCGCCGGACGAGCCTGCGTCCAGTTGCCGCAGCACTGGTCCTACCAGTTTAGACACTCGACTTTCGGCCAGGAGGCCGTTCAGCGGCCTTATCAAAGCGCATCGGGTGGTCTAGAGTGGCGCCATGCATTCGAACTGGTAGGACCAGTTGGAGGACGAATGGAAAGCCAAAGCAGCGGCGCCCGCGCGCGGGTCGCCGACCAGGTGGCCGAGCGCATCGAGCGGCTGATCGTCGATGGCGTGCTCAAGGTCGGCCAGGCCCTGCCCTCGGAGCGGCGCCTGGTGGACAAGCTCGGCTGCTCGCGCTCGGCGCTGCGCGAGGGCCTGCGCATCCTGCGCGGGCGCGGCATCATCGACACCGAGCAGGGCCGCGGCTCCTTCGTCGCCGACCTCAGCCGGGCCAACGACGCCACGCCGCTGATGCACCTGTTCGCCTCGCAGCCACGGACCCTCTACGACCTGCTGGAGGTGCGCGCCCTGCTGGAAGGCGAGTCGGCGCGCCTGGCCGCGCTGCGCGCCACCGATGCCGACCTGATCCTGCTCAAGCGCCGCTACGAGGAGATGCTCCTGGCCCAGAGCGAGACGCCGCCGCCGGACCCGCGCGAACACGCCCGCCGCGACCACGCCTTCCACCGGGCGATCAGCGAGGCCTCGCACAACCCGGTGCTGGTGCACACCCTGCAGTCGCTCAGCGAACTGATGCTCAGCACCGTGTTCGCCTCGGTGAACAACCTCTACCACCGGCCGCTGCAGAAGCGGCAGATCGACCGCCAGCACACGCGCCTGTACAACGCCATCGTCGAGCGCCTGCCGGACCAGGCCCAGCGCGCCGCCCGCGAACATATCCACAGCATCCGCGACAACCTGCGCGAGATCGAGCAGGAGGAGCAGCGCCTGGTCCGCGCCACCATGCGCCTGCAGGGCTGGGAATGAGGCGCGGGGGGCGATAGGTCGCAGGCTAACGATCATCGATCCGTGGTACCCTGCGGCGGTCCTACGTCAGCGTTGAATTCCCGTGTCCGACCTTTCCGTACCTCTGCCGAACTGGCTCAACGAAGACCAGTTGCCGGCGAACGTCGAACCCGCCGTGCACGACTGGCTGTTCGACCAGGGCTCCCTGACCCGCCGCCTCACCGCCCTCGCCGAAGGCGCCTTCAGCGTCGAACCGCTGCTGGAAGGCTGGCAGGTGCTGCGCAACGACGAGTGCACCGCCCTGGGCGTGCCCAGCCACAGCCAGGGCTGGGTACGCGAGGTCTACCTGCGCGGCCACGGCCAGCCGTGGGTCTTCGCCCGCAGCGTGGCGGCCCGCTCGGCCCTGGAGGCCTCGGGCTTCGACCTGGCGCAGTTGGGCAGGCGCTCGCTCGGCGAGCTGCTGTTCAGCGACAGCGCCTTCCGCCGCGACGTCATCGAGGTGTGCCTGTACCCCGCGCCCTTCCTGCCCCTGGAAGTGCGCCGCGTGCTGCTCTGGGGCCGCCGCTCGTGCTTCCGCCGCGACCGCCTGGGCGTGCTGGTGGCCGAGGTGTTCCTGCCGCGCCTGTGGCGCGCTGCCGGAGTCGAGGCCGTATAATCCTCCGATCGTCCGTCGGAGCCCGCCATGTTCGCCGCCCTGATCAAACCCCTCGCCCGCCTGCACCCCCGCGCCTGGGACTTCATCCAGCTGACGCGCATGGACAAGCCCATCGGCATCTACCTGCTGCTGTGGCCGACGCTGTGGGCGCTGTGGATGGCCAGCGGCGGCCTGCCCAGCCTGAAGAACCTGGTGATCTTCGTCCTCGGCACCGTGCTGATGCGCGCCGCCGGCTGCGTGATCAACGACTTCGCCGACCGCGACTTCGACGGCCACGTGGCGCGCACCAAGGCGCGGCCCCTGGCCACCGGGAAGATCACCACGAGCGAGGCCTGGATCGCCTTCTTCAGCCTGCTGGCCTCCAGCTTCGTGCTGGTGCTGTGCACCAACGAGCAGACCATCTGGCTGTCCTTCGGCGGCGCCGCCATCGCCGCGCTCTACCCCTTCATGAAGCGCTACACCTACTACCCGCAGGTGGTGCTGGGCGCGGCCTTCTCCTGGGGCATCCCCATGGCCTTCACCGCCGCCAGCGGCACGCTGCCGGCCGCGGCCTGGCTGCTGTTCTTCGCCAACGTGCTGTGGACGGTGGCCTACGACACCTACTACGCCATGACCGACCGCGAGGACGACCTGAAGATCGGGGTGAAATCCACCGCCATCCTCTTCGGCGACGCCGACCGGGTGATCAACCTCAGCCTGCAGGGCCTGATGCTCCTGCTGCTGGTGCTGGCCGCCGGCAAGCTGCACATGGGCCTGTGGTTCTACGCCGGCCTGGTGGTGGCCGCCGGCTGCTTCGCCTGGGAATTCCACTCCACCCGCGAGCGTGATCCGCAGGCCTGCTTCAAGGCCTTCCTGCACAACCACTGGGCGGGCCTGGCGATCTTCGTCGGTACCGTGGTGGACTACGCGCTGCGCTGAGCCTGGCGCCTACCCTACGGGCAAGGCACGGCTTCCTGTAGGAGCGAGCTTGCTCGCGAACAAATGCGGTGCCATGCGGTTCGCGAGCAAGCTCGCTCCTACAAGAGCAGGATGTATCGCCCTACGCCCCGTGCTCCCTGTAGGAGCGCGCCCTGCGCGCGAATCGCGGGCAGGGCCCGCTCCTACAGGGGTATCCCCCGCCGCATCACGGCTTGGCGATGTGCCAGGCGTTCATCTTGCCGTCGCCCTTCACCTCGCCGGCGGCCTTGTCCTGGACGAAGGTGTACAACGGCTTGCCCTTGTAGGCCCACTGCTGGGTGCCGTCGTCGCGGGTGATCACGCTCCAGTCGCCGCTGGCCATAGCGCCGGTCTCGGCGGCCAGGGGCGGCCAGTTCTGCGCGCACTTGTCGTTGCACACCGACTTGCCGCCGCTGTCCTTGTCGAAGGTGTACAGCGTCATGCCCTTGGCATCGACCAGCATGCCGTTCTTGGTGGTCGCCGGTTCCGCCGCCTGCGCCGCCATGGCCGGCAGCGCCAGGCACAGGGCCAGCGCCAGGTGTTTGCAATTCATCGTGAATCTCCTCTTCTGAGGTCGGACTCGCAAGACAGGCGCGGCCGGAAACGGCGGCAGGTCGGGCAGGCCGTCACAACGGCCCCGGGAACGCGCGTGGGGCCGCCCGGTGGGGGCGGTCACATCAGCATAGTAGAGCGCCCCGCCACCCGCCGGGCATGTGCCTCGGCTAACATGCCCGCGTCACATCGCTGTAATAATTCCGTTATCTAATGCGGCGCAGTACAGAATTCCCGAGGCGAGACCATGGTTGGCAAGACAATCCTCATCGTTGACGACGAAGCGCCGATCCGCGAGATGATCGCCGTGGCCCTGGAGATGGCCGGCTACGAATGCCTGGAGGCGGAGAACGCCCAGCAGGCCCACGCCACCATCGTCGACCGCAAGCCGGACCTGATCCTGCTCGACTGGATGCTGCCGGGCACCTCCGGCATCGAGCTGGCGCGGCGCCTGAAGCGCGACGAGATGACCCAGGACATCCCGATCATCATGCTCACCGCCAAGGGCGAGGAGGACAACAAGATCCAGGGCCTGGAGGTCGGCGCCGACGACTACATCACCAAGCCCTTCTCGCCGCGCGAGCTGGTGGCGCGGCTGAAGGCGGTGCTGCGCCGCACCGGCGCCGGCGACAGCGAGACGCCGATCGAGGTCGGCGGCCTGATGCTCGACCCCATCAGCCACCGCGTCACCATCGACGGCAGGCCGGCCGAGATGGGCCCCACCGAGTACCGCCTGCTGCAGTTCTTCATGACCCACCAGGAGCGCGCCTACACCCGCGGCCAGTTGCTCGACCAGGTGTGGGGCGGCAACGTCTACGTCGAGGAGCGCACCGTCGACGTGCACATCCGCCGCCTGCGCAAGGCCCTGGGCGAGGTCTACGAGAACCTGGTGCAGACGGTCCGTGGAACCGGCTATCGTTTCTCCACCAAGAGCTGACCGCGCCCCCGCGCCTGATATTCACAAGGAAAGGACCTGGTGAACCAAGACTGGCGTGGCGCCCTGATCCGCCATCTGCTGCTGTTGATAGTCGCCGCCGCGCTGATCGGCGTGGTGAGCGGGCAATACGGTTGGGCCCTGGCAGGCTGCCTGGGCATCTACCTCGGCTGGACCCTCTGGCAGGTGCTGCGCCTGCACAAGTGGCTGAAGAACCACCGCGAGGACGAACCGCCGCCGGACGGCTACGGCCTGTGGGGCGAGGTGTTCGACAGCATCTACCACCTGCAGCGGCGCAACCAGCGCGCCCGCGGGCGCCTGCAGGCAGTGATCGACCGCATGCAGGAGTCCACCGCGGCGCTGCGCGATGCGGTGGTCATGCTCGACGCCGACGGCAACCTGGAATGGTGGAACCTCGCCGCCGAACGCCTGCTCGGCCTGAAGAGCCCGCAGGACGGCGGCCAGGCGGTGACCAACCTGATCCGCAACCCGCGCTTCAAGGAATACTTCGCCCGCGGCGACTACCAGGAGCCGCTGGACATGCCCTCGCCGGTGGACGACAAGCTGCTGCTGCAGTTCCAGATCACCCTCTACGGCAACGGCGAGCACCTGATGCTGGCCCGCGACGTCACCCGCGTACAGCGCCTGGAGCAGATGCGCAAGGACTTCGTCGCCAACGTCTCCCACGAGCTGCGCACGCCGTTGACGGTGATCGCCGGCTACCTGGAGACCTTCCTCGACAACGCCGAGAACATCAACCCGCGCTGGGCCCGCGCCCTGCAGCAGATGCAGCAGCAGGCCGCGCGCATGCAGGGTCTGCTCAACGACCTGCTGCTGCTGGCCAAGCTGGAGGCCACCGACTACCCGGCGGACAACAAGCCGGTGGCGGTGGACCTGATGCTGCTGGCCATCCGCAACGACGCCCAGGCGCTGTCCGGCGCCCGCGGGCACCGCATCAGCCTGGAGGCCGACCCGAAGGTGAAGCTCAAGGGCAGCGAGGCGGAGCTGCGCAGCGCCTTCTCCAACCTGGTGTTCAACGCGGTGAAGTACACCCCCGAGGGCGGCGAGATCCGCATCCGCTGGTGGGGCGACGAGCAGGGCGCGCACCTGGCGGTGCAGGACAGCGGCATCGGCATCGACCCCAAGCACCTGCCGCGCCTGACCGAACGCTTCTACCGCGTGGACTCCAGCCGCAACGCCAGCACCGGCGGCACCGGCCTGGGCCTGGCCATCGTCAAGCACGTGCTGATCCGCCACCGCGCCACCCTGGACATCAGCAGCGTGCCGGGCAAGGGCAGCAGTTTCGTCTGCCACTTCCCCCGGCAGCAGGTCGCCTGAACCAACGTCGTCTTGCCACGGCCGCACGCTGCCGCCATGCTTACTCGCTCATTCATCAGCCAACAGAACCATGGACCCTTCCCCCAGTAGCGAATTGCTGACCTATTTCGCCGATTTCGGCCTCGTACTCTTCGCCCTTCTCCTCGTCCTGCTCAACGGCTTCTTCGTCGCCGCCGAGTTCGCCATGGTCAAGCTGCGCTCCACCCGCGTGGAGACCATCGCCAAGCAGCACGGCTGGCGCGGCAGCATCCTGCGCAAGGTGCACAACCAGCTCGACGCCTACCTCTCCGCCTGCCAGCTGGGCATCACCCTGGCCTCCCTGGGCCTGGGCTGGGTCGGCGAGCCGGCCTTCGCCGAGCTGCTGGAGCCGCTGCTGGCCGCGGTGGGCGTGCATTCCGAGGAAGTCATCCGCGGCGTGTCCTTCTTCAGCGCCTTCTTCATCATCTCCTACCTGCACATCGTGGTCGGCGAGCTGGCCCCCAAGAGCTGGGCGATCCGCAAGCCGGAGCTGCTGTCGCTGTGGACCGCGGTGCCGCTGTACCTGTTCTACTGGCTGATGTACCCGGCCATCTGGCTGCTCAACGCCAGCGCCAACACCATCCTCAAGATCGCCGGCCAGGGCGAGCCGGGCCCGCACCACGAGCACCACTACAGCCGCGAGGAGCTCAAGCTGATCCTGCACTCCAGCCGCGGCCAGGACCCCAGCGACCAGGGCATGCGCGTGCTGGCCTCGGCGGTGGAGCTGGGCGAGCTGGAAGTGGTGGACTGGGCCAACTCCCGCGAAGACCTGGTCTACCTGGAACGCCACGCGCCGCTGGCCGACGTGCTGGCGACCATCCGCCGGCACAAGTACAGCCGCTACCCGGTGTTCGACGCCGAGAAGGGCGAGTTCACCGGCCTGCTGCACATCAAGGACCTGCTGCTGGAACTGGCGACCACCGACAGCCAGCCGGAAACCATCGACCTCGACGAGCTGGCCCACCCGCTGGAGCTGGTGACCAAGCACATGCCGCTGTCGCGCCTGCTGGAGCAGTTCCGCCAGGGCGGCGCGCACTTCGCCCTGGTGGAGGAAGCCGACCACAAGGTGATCGGCTACCTGACCATGGAAGACGTGCTGGAAGTGCTGGTCGGCGACATCCAGGACGAGCACCGCAAGACCGAGCGCGGCATCCTCGCCTACCAGCCGGGCAAGCTGCTGGTGCGCGGCGACACCCCGCTGTTCAAGGTAGAGCGCCTGCTGGGCATCGACCTCGACCACATCGAGGCGGACACCCTCGCCGGCCTGATCTACGAGACCCTCAAGCGCGTGCCGGAAGAGGAAGAAGTGCTGGAAGCCGACGGCCTGCGCATCATCGTGAAGAAGATGAAGGGGCCGAAGATCGTTTTGGCCAAGGTGGTGAAGTTGGATTGAAGCGGCTGCAAGCTGCAAGCTGCAAGCTGCAAGCTGCAAGCTGCAAGCCAGGGCATGGAGCCATGGCGGTGTTTTCGTAGGGCGCATAACGCCTACGGCGTTATCCGCCAATCGCGGACAAAGTCCGCTCCTACACGGTGTTTCCTGGGACTGTAGGAGCGGACTCCGTCCGCGATTGGACTCGCCACCCATACCGGTCTGACCAGTTGAATCACCCTGCCGACTGCCTCGGACAGAATCCATCCCCCCGCAAGACCACCGCCCTAGAG
>NZ_QGSL01000107.1:1958541-1962631 GCF_003176655.1 Pseudomonas sp. RW407
AGCATGGGCGCCGCCCTGCTGCTCAGCCTGCTCATCGTGCTCGGCCTCTACGCCGTGCTGGTCAACCGCCTGAGCGAGCGCTACCTGCTCGAACAGGCGCTGCCGGCGAGCATCCAGGCCATCGCCAACGACTTCGAGCGCCGGCTCACCGGCCCGCTCACCGCCGCCGCCGGCATCGCCGACAACAGCCTGGTGCAGGACTGGCTGGCCGCCGGCGAAGACCCGGCGCGGCAGGCCGACTTCGTCCGCTACCTGGGCGGCATCCGCGCCTCGCAGCAGGCCTTCGCCGCGCTCATCGTCAGCCGGGCCAGCGACGCCTACTACAGCGACAAGGGCAAGGAACGCACCCTGTCCCGCAGCGAGCCCCAGGACGCCTGGTACTTCGACTTCATCGGCAGCGGCCGGCCGCAGGTGCTGAACATCGACACCGACGTCGGCAGCGGCGAACTCACGCTGTTCATCGACCGCCGCGTCGAGCGCGACGGCAAGCTGCTGGGCATCGCCGGCCTGGGCCTGCGCATGGACGAGCTGTCGAAGCTGATCCGCGACTTCCGCTTCGGCCAGTCCGGCCACGTGTACCTGGTGAAAAACGACGGCCAGGTGCAGATCCACCCCGACCCGGCCCGGGCCCGCGGCAAGGCCCTGGCCGACCTGGTGGGCGACGACGCGGCCCGGGCGCTGCTCGGCCAGCCGGGCTTCCACAGCAGCCGCTTCGAACGCGATGGCGAGGACTACCTGGCCGCCAGCCTGCCGCTGCGCGACCTCGGCTGGACGCTGGTCAGCGAGGTGCCGGAGGCCGAGGTCTACGCCGACGCGCGCCAGGCCCTGCGCCTGTCCGGCCTGGCCGGCGCGGCGGTGGCGCTGCTCTGCCTGGGCCTGGTGGTGCTGCTGGCCCGCGGCCTGGTGCGGCCGATCCGCCAGGTGACCACGGCGCTGCTGGACATAGGCGCCGGCGGCGGCGACCTGACGCGCCGCCTGGACGACTCCCGCGCCGACGAGCTGGGCGACCTGGCCCGCGGCTTCAACCGCTTCCTCGAAGGCCAGCGCCAGCTGATCGGCGCCGTGCTCGCCACCAGCCAGCAGTTGCAGCGCAGCGTGGCCGAAGTGGCTCGGGTTGTGGATAACACCGCGGAGCACGCCAGCCGCCAGCAGGAGATGACCGACATGGTGGCCACGGCGGTGAACGAGATGGGCAGCACCGTGCAGGAAATCGCGCGCAACGCCGAGCAGGCCGCCAGCGCCTCGCAGCAGGCCCGTGGCGAAGCCGGCCAGGCGCGCCAGGTGGTGGGCGGCTCGCTGCAGCATGGCGAGCGCATGTCCGCCGAGATCGGCCAGGCCGCCGAGGCGGTGAGCGACCTCGCGGCGCAGGTCGCGACCATCGACCAGGTGCTGGCGGTGATCCGCGGCATTTCCGAGCAGACCAACCTGCTGGCCCTCAACGCCGCCATCGAGGCCGCGCGCGCCGGCGAGCTGGGCCGCGGCTTCGCCGTGGTGGCCGACGAGGTGCGCACCCTGGCCGGGCGCACCCAGGGCTCCACCGACGAGATCCAGGCGATGATCCAGCGCCTCAAGCAGGGCGCCGAGCAGGCGGTCAGCTCCATGCACTCGGGCCAGGCGGCCACCGGCGAGGGCCTGGCCGCCAGCCAGCGCGCCGGCGCCTCGCTGGGCGCCATCGCCGACCAGGTGGAGCGCATCAGCGACATCAACCACCAGGTCGCCGCCGCCACCGAGGAACAGAGCGCGGTCACCGAGGAAATCAACCGCAACGTCCAGGGCATCGCCGACCTGGCCCGCGCCACCGCCGGCGAGGTGCACCAGGGCCGCGAGCAATGCCACGCCCTGCGCGGCCTGGCCGACGACCTGCAGCGGCAGATGGGGCAGTTCCGCTTGTGACGGGTGGTGGTTCGCGAGCAAGCTCGCTCCTGCAGGTCGGCACCGTACCGGCTCTTCGTAGGAGCGAGCTTGCTCGCGAACCACCGACGTCCCGATCGGGCTCGGTTATCCACTGTTGAAAAGGGGGTTTCGCTGTCCACAGGCGGCAGGCTTCCACAGGGAGGCTCCATAGGCGCTTTTTTGCCTCTTCGATTTGTGGATACCCTTCTGCAGCCCAGCAATTCCGGGGCTTTTTGCTCAAATAACGTACAGTTTTCGCCAGCCGGCGGCGGTTCTGGCATCGGAAGTTTTCCCCAGAGGATATCCACAACACTGTCCACGGCCTCTGTGAGCAATCCATTCGCCTGGCCGCGGAAAACCCCAGTTCCGCCGGCCTCTTCGCAGCCTTTCCCCTGCCCTGCACAAGTGCTGCCTCCAGCGTGGTTTTCCACCAGGATATTCACAGCTTGCCAAGGGCTTATACCGGGCTTGTCCAGGGTCCTTTTCCGGTGCTGCCAAGCCCGGCCTAAGCCCTTGAATTACGTGGCCTTCAGGCCATTACAGAGCAAAAAACGTACAGCCTCGCGCAGCCCCCGGAATACCTGCTTCCGAAGGCTTCATCGACAGTTTTTCCACAGCCTTGCCCACGCTATCCGGGGATAGCCGGAAACGGCCTTTTGCGGGGTTTGGACAAATTCTGCGCAAAGCCTTGCAGGCCACGGTTAGCGTGGCCTGGAGCGGAGGGGGCACAGTTTGTCCACAGGATGCCGCACAGGAACCGGGGACAAAAATCCACCGCCGGTGGAAAAGCCCTGGGGATAATTGCTTCAGTCGTCGAGGCGGGTGGCGCGGATGCGGCCGCGGCTGAGGTCGCCGAGCATGCGTTGCAGCTCCTCGACCTTGATATCGGGCAGGCTCAGGCGGATATCCACACCCTCGGCGCCGTAGGCCTCGTCCTCGATGCTCGCGCCCAGGGCGAGGATGCGTGCCTTGAGCAGCGCGTGCTCGGCGAAGCCGCAGGCGAAAGCCAGGCGCGTGCTGGGCACCAGCTCGATGCGCGGGGCGTCCTGCAGGCACTTGGCCGCGCAGCCGCCGTAGGCGCGGGCCAGGCCGCCGGTGCCGAGCTTGATGCCGCCGAACCAGCGGCTGACCAGCACCACCACGCGGTCCATGGCCTGGCCCTCGATGGCCGCGAGCATCGGCCGCCCGGCGGTGCCGCCGGGTTCGCCGTCGTCGCTGAAGCGGTATTGCGCGCCGAGCTTCCAGGCCCAGCAGTTGTGCCCGGCGCTGGCGTCGCGGTGGGCGGCGAGGAAGGCCTGGGCCTCGGCCTCGCTGGCGATGGGCGCGGCCAGGCAGGTGAAGCGGCTCTTGCGGATTTCCTCGGCGTAGCTGGCCGGGCCGGCGAGGGTGAAGCTCATGCCGTGGCCGGCGGCGTCAGCCCGCAGCCCTTGAGGATGATGCGGATGAGGTTGTCGGCGGCCTCGCTGAAGTCCTGCCGGGACATGCGCTTGCGCCCGGTGACGAAGGCGATCTGGGTGGCGAAGTCGGCGTAGTGCTGGGTGCTGCCCCAGAGCAGGAAGATCAGGTTGACCGGGTCCACCGGGTCCATCTTGCCGGCGGCGATCCAGGCCTCGAACACCGCCGCGCGGCCGCGGAACCAGGCGCGGTAGTCCTGGTTGAAGTGGCTGCTCAGGCACTGCCCGCCGCTGATGATCTCCATGGCGAAGATCCGCGAGGCCAGCGGGTGGCGGCGGGAGAACTCCATCTTGGCGCGGATGTAGCCGGCCAGGGCGGTGGCCGGGTCGTCCTCGGCGCTGAGATGGTTGAAGGTGCTGTCCCAGAGGTCGAGGATGTTGCCCAGCACCGCAGTGTAGAGCCCCAGCTTGTTGCTGAAGTAGTAGTGCAGGTTGGCCTTGGGCAGGTCGGCGCGCAGGGCGATGGCGTTCATGCTGGTGCCCTTGAAGCCGTGGCGGGCGAACTCTTCTTCGGCGGCGGCGAGGATGACTTCCTCGTTCTTCTGGCGAATGCGGCCGGCGGGCTTCTCGGAGCCTTCGGCGAGGTGGGCTGGCACTGGGAAAGTCATACGGCGTATCCATGGCTTCAGCGAAAGGGCGAAGCATGGATAACCCAGGCGGGGCGGGGGATTCAAGCGAATCCGGCGTTTTTCCCGGGGTGCACCGCAACGGGGCGGGAAAATCCCCCGCGGGGGCCCTTTCCT
>NZ_QGSL01000107.1:1962641-1964675 GCF_003176655.1 Pseudomonas sp. RW407
TCCCAGGGCCGCGCCAACATGGTCGATGTCACCGACAAGGCGGTGACCTCCCGTGAAGCCGTGGCCGAAGCGCGGGTGCGCATGCGCCCGGAGACCCTGCGGCTGATCCAGGACGGCGGCCACCCCAAGGGCGACGTCTTCGCCGTGGCGCGCATCGCCGGCATCCAGGCGGCCAAGCGCACCCACGAGCTGATCCCGCTGTGCCACCCGCTGTTGCTCACCAGCGTCAAGGTCGAGCTGCAGGCCGACGGCGAGGACGCCGTGCGCATCGAGGCGCGCTGCAAGCTGGCCGGGCAGACCGGCGTGGAGATGGAGGCGCTGACCGCCGCCAGCGTCGCCGCGCTGACCATCTATGACATGTGCAAGGCCGTGGACAAGGGCATGACCATCGAGGGCGTGCGCCTGCTGGAGAAGCTCGGCGGCAAGAGCGGCCACTACCGTGCGGAGGATGGGCAATGATCCGTGTGCAATACTTCGCCCGCTACCGCGAGGCCCTCGGCCTGGATGGCGAGCAACTGGGCTGGAGCGAGGCCTTCGCGAAGATCGACGACCTCCGCGGCTACCTGCTGGAGCGCGGCGGCGCCTGGCAGGTGCTGGCCGAGCAGAACCTGATGTGCGCGCGCAACCAGGAGTTGTGCGCCCTCGACGAGCCCCTCGCCGATGGCGACGAGGTGGCTTTCTTCCCCACCGTCACCGGAGGCTGAGGCCATGGCCGTGCGTGTCCAGGAAAGCCCCTTCGACCCCGGCGCCGAGGTCAACGCGCTGCACGCCGCCAACGTCGGCATCGGCGCGGTGGTCGGCTTCGTCGGCTATGTGCGCGACTTCAACGACGGCCGCGAGGTCGGCGGCATGTTCCTCGAACACTACCCGGGCATGACCGAGAAGGCCCTGGAGAAGATCGCCGTCGAGGCCAACGAGCGCTGGCCGCTGCTGCGCCTGGAGATCCTCCACCGCATCGGCCGCCTGGAGCCGGGCCAGCCCATCGTCTTCGTCGGCACCGCCAGCGCCCACCGCCAGGCGGCGTTCGACGCCTGCAACTTCGTCATGGACTACCTCAAGACCCGCGCGCCCTTCTGGAAGAAGGAAGACACCGCCGAGGGCCCGCGCTGGGTGGAAGGCCGCTGCAGCGACCAGGCCGCGGCGCAGCGCTGGGACAAATAGCCGCGCTACCTCTTCCGGGGAATGGGCAGGCCGGCTGCCGAGGCGCAGGCTGGGCGCCGTCCCATCCTTCCCCGGAGGCAGCCATGAGCCACCTGGCCACGCAGGACTTCCAGAGCCTGCAGATCGCCGTGCTGACCGTCAGCGACACCCGTACCCTGCAAACCGACGACTCCGGCCAGAGCCTGGCCGACGCCCTGCGCGAGGCCGGCCACGTGCTGGCCGAGCGGCGCCTGGTGGTCGACGACATCCACCAGATCCGCGCGGTGGTCTGCGCCTGGATCGCCGACCCGCGCATCCAGGTCGGGCTGATCACCGGCGGCACCGGCTTCACCGCCCGCGACAACACCCCGCAGGCCGTCGAACCGCTGCTGGAGCGGCGCGTCGAGGGCTTCGGCGAACTCTTCCGCCAGGTCTCCCTGGCCGAGATCGGTACCTCCAGCATCCAGTCGCGGGCCCTGGCCGGCGTCACCAACGGCACCCTGGTCTGCTGCCTGCCCGGCTCGCCAGGCGCCTGCCGCACCGCCTGGCGGGAAATCCTCGCCGCGCAGCTGGACAGCCGCACCCGGCCGTGCAGCTTCGTGCCGCACCTGAAGGCCCCGCCGAAGACCGAGGAGGGCTGCGGTGGCGCCTGTGCCTGCGGCAGCCGTTCATGAGCGGCTGCGGCTGTGACGGCCACGGCCTGAAGCCGGTGGACGAGGCCCTGGCCGAACTGCTGGCGCGCGCCCCGGCGCCGCCGGCGGTGGAGTCCGTGGCCCTGGCCGAGGCCCTGGGCCGGGTACTGGCCAACGACCTCGAGGCCCCCTGCGACCTGCCGCACTGGAACAACAGCGCCATGGACGGCTACGCCCTGCGCGCCAGCGACGTGCCGGCGGG
>NZ_QGSL01000107.1:1964685-1968815 GCF_003176655.1 Pseudomonas sp. RW407
TCAAGGGGCTGATCGCCGCGCATACGCAGGCGGCGCGCAAGCTGATCGGCTGACGTCGGACTGCTTTTCGTAGGAGCGAGCTTGCTCGCGAACCAAGTCTCCCGGCGGCTCTGGCGCGCTGGGTTGACTCCGCCCCCTCTCCCCAGCCCTCTCCCTGAAGGGAGAGGGGGCTAGTCCGTGCCGAGAGGGGATCTGGTGTCAGCCGGATACTCGGTACAAGCCGGCTAACTCCTATACATCCGCATCTGCCCAACGGTCCCCTCTCCCTTCAGGGAGAGGGTTAGGGAGAGGGCGCTCTCAAGCACACCACCGACCTAACCGTCAGACCCTCATCCACTCCACCAACCGCCCCAGCATCGCATCGCAAGCCGCCAGCTGCTCCACGCTCACGAACTCATCCGGCTTGTGCCCCTGGTCCATGCTCCCCGGCCCGCAGACCACGGTGGGAATGCCGGCCTGGTCGAACAGCCCGCCCTCGGTGCCGTAGGCGACCGTGGAGAACTCGTCGGAGCCGCTCAGCCGCGCCAGCAGCTGCGCCGCCTCGCTGTGCGGGGCGGTGGCCAGCGCCGGGTAGGCCGACAGCTCGCTGAAGCGGATGTCCGCTTCCTGCTTCACCGCGCGCATCTTCGGCAGCAGCTCGGTCTCGGCGTAGTCGCGCAGTTGCTCGGCGACCTGCTGCGGGTCGTCGCTGGGCAGGGCGCGCACCTCGAAGTCGAACTGGCATTCGGCCGGGACTATGTTCAGCGCGCGGCCGCCGTTGATCACGCCGGTCTGCACGGTGGAGTAGGGCGGGTCGAAACGCGGGTCGTGGCGCTCCGGCGCCGCCAGGCGGGTGCCGATCTCGCCCAGGCGGTTGATCAGCTTCGCCGCGTATTCGATGGCGTTCACCCCCTGCGGGGCGTAGGCCGAGTGGCAGGCCGCGCCGTGCACCTGGCAGCGCATGGCCAGCTTGCCCTTGTGGCCGAGCACCGGCTTGAGCTCGGTGGGCTCGCCGATGATGCAGGCGATGGGCTTGTGCTCGCGGCGCGCAAGGTCCGCCAGCAGCGAGCGCACGCCCAGGCAGCCGACCTCCTCGTCGTAGGAGAAGGCCAGGTGCAGCGGCAGGCGCAGGGGCTGGGCGAGGAAGGCCGGCACGGCGGCCAGCACGCAGGCGATGTAGCCCTTCATGTCGGCGGTGCCGCGGCCGTACAGGCGGCCGTCCTTCTCGGTCAGCTCGAAGGGCGGGACGGTCCAGGGCTGGCCGTCCACCGGCACCACGTCGGTGTGCCCGGACAGGCACACGCCGCCGCGGTCGCGCGGGCCGAGGGTGGCGAACAGGTTGGCCTTGCCGCCGGCTTCGTCGAAGAACAGCTCGCTCTCCACGCCCAGGTCGCCCAGGTAGTCCTGGACGTACTTGATGAGCGCCAGGTTGGAATGGCGGCTGACGGTGTCGAAGGCGACCAGCCTGGCGAGGATGTCACGGCTGCTGGGCATGTTCTGCTCCTGCTTTTCAAATTACAGGGGATGTCACTCGTCGCCGGGCACGCCGTAGCTCGGCGCCTTGGTCGGGTCCAGCGCGCGGGTGATGTAGTCCTGCATCTGCGGCTTGTAGGCTACCCAGAGCTTCTCCAGCGCGTCGATGGGCGCCTCGTCGGCCCAGTCCACGCGCAGGTCGACCACCGGCCAGACCAGGTCGCCCACCACCTTCAGCGCCGCCGAGTGCACCGGCCCGGCTTCGCCGCCGGCGGCCATGGCCGCCTGCATCGCCGCCAGCAGGCGCTCGGCCAGGCAGCCGTCGGCCGCCTCGAAGGCCTTGGTCATGGCTTCGATCACCGCGGTGGACGACAGCAGGTTGCCCGCCGCCACGCAGTTCTCGCCGGCCACCGCGTGGTTCACGCCCAGCGCCTCGCTGCCGGTGAACAGTGCCACCTGGCCGTGCTGGTCGATGACCGTGACCTGGCGGTACTGGCCGTAGCCGTTGCTGGACAGCGCCTGGTCCAGCGCCGCGGCGGGCGCCAGGCCCGCCTCCAGGCGGTCGAGGATCTGCGGGCCGAGGGCCGGCAGGGTGACGTTCTGGGTGGCCACCGCGCCGACGCCGGCGCGTACCCAGGGGCAGCGCGCGCCGACGGCGATGCTCGAGGAGCTGATGGCGATGCCCAGTTGGCCGGTCTCGGCGCAGCGGCCGACGATGGAGAAGGTCATGGGCCGCTCCTTATTGGTTCCAGTCGTCCGGGATCACCGCGATCACGTCGATCTCCATCAGCCACTGCGGCTGGCCCAGGGCCGAGACCACCAGGCCGGTGGAGATCGGGAACACGCCCTTGAGCCACTTGCCGACCTCCTGGTAGACCGGCTCGCGGTAGCGCGGGTCGATGAGGTAGGTGGTGGTCTTGACGATGTGCGACAGGTCGCTGCCGGCTTCTTCCAGCAGCTGCTTGACGTTCTTCATCGCCTGCTCGGCCTGGGCGCGGGGGTCGCCCAGGCCCACCAGGTTGCCCTCGAAATCGGTACCGACCTGGCCGCGCACGTACACGGTGTTGCCGGCGCGCACGGCCTGGCAGAGGTCGTTGTCCAGGGACTGGTTCGGGTAGGTGTCCTTGGTGTTGAACATGCGGATGCGGGTGTGGGTAGGCATCACTTACTCCCAGGAAGCGGCTTTTTTGGCTTGCGATTCAACGGAGGCCTCGCGCTGCGAGGCGTCCTGATATTCGACGTACTTGCGTTGCGTGGCGATGTGGCCGGCGACGTGCTTGGCGTCGTGCCACACCCCCCAGATGAACGAGGAGCCACGGCGCGACAGCCACGGCAGGCCGACGAAGTACACGCCCGGCTCGCGGGACACGCCGCGCTGGTGCCTGGGCTTGCCCTTCTCGTCGAAGGCGTCCACCTGCAGCCAGTCGAAGTTAACGGCGTAGCCGGTGGCCCAGATGATCGAGGTGATGCCGGCGGCGGCCAGGTCCAGCTCGAGGATCGGGTTGCGGACGCACTCGGCGTCCGGGAAGACCCTGCGGGCTTCCGGCTCTTCCGGCAGGTCCAGGCCATTGCGCTCGATGTAGGCGTCGGCGGCGTCCAGCAGGTCGAGGTAGTTCCGGTCGCCGGCCTCCAGGTTCTTCACCAGGTCGTCCTGGAAGCTCACCTTGCCGCCTTCGAATGCCTTGGTCAGGCCGACCAGGGTGATGCCCTCGTTGGCCAGGCGGCGGAAGTCGATGGTCTCGCCGCCACGGGCGCCGCTCACGGCGATGGTCACGTGCTCGCGGCCCGGCTGCACTTCCTCGGCGTCCCACAGGCCGAGCACGCCCAGCCACCAGACGAAGTCGCGGTTGCGGTAGCTGCGCGGCGGACGGTCATGGGCGCCCACCGAGAGGAACACGCGCTTGCCGGCGCGGTTCAGCTCGTCGGCGATCTGCACGCCGGAGGAGCCTGCGCCCACCACCAGCACGGCGCCTTCGGGCAGCTGCTGCGGGTTGAAGTAGTGGGCCGAGTGGATCTGCTGGATGCGTTCGTCCTTCGGCGCGATGGCCGGGATCACCGGGCGCTGGAACGGGCCGGTGGCGGAGACGATGCGCAGGGCCTGGAGGGTGCCCTCGGAGGTCTCCACGGTGAAGCCGGGGCGGCCCTGGTTGCGGGTCACCTTCTTCACTTCCACGCCGGTGCGGATGGGCGCGTCGAACTGCTTGGCGTAGGCGACGAAGTAGTCCGCCACCTGCTCCTTGTGCGGGAACTCGTCCGGGCCGACCGAAAACTCCATGTTCGGGAAGCGGTCGTGCCAGGCCGGGCCGTTGGCCACCAGCGAATCCCAGCGGCCGGTGCGCCAGGCTTCGGCGATGCGGCTCTTCTCCAGCACGATGTGCGGCACGCCCTGGGCGGTCAGGTGCTCGCTCATGGCCACGCCGGCCTGGCCGGCGCCCACCACGAGGGTATCGGTTTCAATGCCATCGAGCGTCTTGCCGGCGGGCTTGCCGAAGGTGGTCTGATTCAGGTCGGCCATGGGTGATTCCTCGGACTCTGATCGTTGTTGTTCTGCGGTCACGGCTGTCCACCGCGTGTTGGCCGCATTCTGTTCAGCGCCGGGGATTAGCGAAATTATGATTTTTGTAGTCGCAGGCTAGGGAAAAACTGTGGGCCCGCAAGCCACGGGCCGCGCGGGGGTG
>NZ_QGSL01000107.1:1968825-1973873 GCF_003176655.1 Pseudomonas sp. RW407
CGGCTGCATCCAGTACGACCTGCACCGCGACCGCAAGGACGCCGACCTGATCTACATGATCGAGCAGTGGCGCGACGAGGCCGCCCTCGCCGAGCACGAGGCCAGCGAGCACTTCCAGGCCTTCGTCGCGGCGTCCCGGGCCGACCTGGCCGAACTCGACATCCGCCTGATGAACCGCATCGACTGAGGAGCCGCCCGCATGAAAGCCATCGGTTACACCCACAGCCGCCCGATCGCCGCCGACGACGCCCTGCTCGACATCCAGCTGCCGGAGCCCACGCCCGGCCCGCGCGACCTGCTGGTGGAAGTCCGCGCCATTTCCGTCAACCCGGTGGACACCAAGGTGCGCCAGCGCGCGGAGCCGCAGGCCGGCGAGTACAAGGTGCTGGGCTGGGACGCCGCCGGCGTGGTCCGCGCGGTGGGCAGCGAGGTCAGCCTGTTCCGCCCCGGCGACGAGGTGTTCTACGCCGGCGACCTGACCCGCCCGGGCAGCAACGCCGAGCTGCAGCTGGTGGACGAACGCATCGTCGGCGCCAAGCCGGCCAGTCTCGACTTCGCCCAGGCTGCGGCCCTGCCGCTGACCAGCATCACCGCCTGGGAACTGCTGTTCGAGCGCCTGCAGATCGCCGAGGGCCCGGGCAGCGCCGGGCAGAGCCTGCTGATCGTCGGCGCCGCCGGCGGCGTGGGCTCCATCCTCACCCAGCTGGCCCGGCGGCTGACCGGGGCCACCGTGATCGGCACGGCCTCGCGGGCGGACACCCAGCAATGGGTACGCGACCTCGGCGCGCACCACGTGATCGACCACAGCAAGCCGCTGAGCGAGGAACTGCAGCGCATCGGCATCGGCCAGGTCACCCACGTGGCCAGCCTGACGCACACGGACGCGCACTTGGAACAGATAGTCGCCAGCCTGCGCCCGCAGGGCCGCCTGGGCCTGATCGACGACCCGGCGAGCCTGAACGTGGGCCTGCTCAAGCAGAAGAGCCTGTCGCTGCACTGGGAATTCATGTACACCCGCTCGATGTTCCAGACCGACGACATGATCGAGCAGCACCGCCTGCTGCAGCGAGTGTCCAGCCTGGTCGACCAGGGCGTGCTGCGCACCACCCTGGGCGAGCACTTCGGCCGCATCGACGCCGCCAACCTGCGCCGCGCCCACGCGCTGCTGGAAAGCGGCAAGGCCAAGGGCAAGATCGTGCTGGAGGGGTTCTGAACGGCGGGATCGCGCCTGGCCGACGGAAACGGCGGATAACGCCTGGGGCGTTATGCGCCCTACGGGCGAACGACGAGGTTGGGGCTGGCGTAGGGCGGATAACCGTTCGCGGTTATCCGCCGCCTGACCTTGGCCTCAGGCGCGCTCCGCATTCAACCTGAACACCCGCCTGCGGCGTTATGCGCCCTACGGGCGGTCAGCCGTCTTCGCGCCGGCGAGCAGGCGGCAGAGCTTTTCGGTGGCGGCCAGCATGGCGTAGCTCGGCCGCTCCAGGTTGCGGTCCGGCAGCACCCACAGCTGGCCCAGGCGGGTCGCGCTGAGCTGCTTCATGGCCTGCCATTCCCCGGCCTGCTCGGCGGTGGGCGCCAGTATCACTTCCGGATCGCGTGCCAGCACGGCCTCCAGGCCCACCTGGGGCGCCGGCAGTTGCAGGTCGTCGAACAGGTTGCGGGCGCCGCAGACCTGCAGGGCGTCGCTGACCACCTGCTGCCCGCCGAGGGTATAGAGCGGGCGGTTCCAGACCTGGTAGAACAGCCGCAGCGGGCGCTCGCGGGCGTATTCCCGGCGCAGCTCGGCGATCCGCCCGCGGAAGTCCGCGGCCAGCGCAGCCCCCTTCTCCCCGGCGCCCAGCAGCGCGCCCAGTTCCTCCAGTTGTTTCGGGATGTCTTCCAGCCGGTGCGGCTCAGCGACGTAGAGCGTCAGCCCGAGATTCCTCAACCGCGCCATCTGCGCCTCGGGAATGCTCCCGGGCCAGACCAGCACCAGGTCCGGCCGCAGGCTGAGCAGGCGTTCCAGGTTCAGTTGCCCGTAGCGCCCCAGCGACGGCAACGCCGCCAGTTGCGCCGGACGCTCGTCGCCGTCGAGCACGCCCACCAGGCGCGCGCCGGCGCCCAGTTCCAGGACGCTGTCGGTCATCGAGGGGGCGAGGCTCACCACCCGCTGCGCCGCCAGCGAGGGCAGGCCAAGCGCTAGCAGCAGGGCGGCGAGCAGGATGCGCATCAGAGCAACTGGCGCGGCAGGCGGTACAGCCAGAGGATCAGCAGGCTGGTCAGCCCGAGGAGGATCAGCGCCACGCCGGAGAGGTCGGTGAAGCAGGCCAGCGCGCCGATCCAGGCCGGCAGGCCGGCACCGAGGGCGCCGTTGCGCCAGGTGCGCGCCAGCTTCGCCCAGGCGGCGGGCTCTTCGGCCGTGTCACGGGCCTTGCCGGCGTCGATCAGGGCGAACTTGTAGCGGCGGAACAGCGGCAGGGTGAAGTACATCGAGACCAGCGCGGCGATGTACAACGGGGTGGCCAGCACGGCCAGGGCATCCACCTCGAAGCCCCACAGCAGCAGCGCCAGCAGCGGCCCGAGGGCCAGCGCCAGGTGCAGCCACCAGAGCCTGCCCAGGCGGCCGAACTCGGCGGCGCGGTTCACTGCGCCTCGATCTCCGCCTCGCCCTGGTGCAGTTCGCCGAGCATGTGCCCGAGCTTGCCGGCCTTGGTCGCCAGGTAGCGCTTGTTGTGCGGGTTCAGGCCCCTCTGCAGGGGCACCCGCTCGGCCACGGTGAGGCCGTAGCCTTCCAGCGCCTTCACCTTGCGCGGATTGTTGGTCATCAGCTTCAGCGAGCAGACGCCCAGGTGCCGCAGCATCGGCAGGCACATGGCGTAGTCGCGCTGGTCGGCGCCGAAGCCCAGCTTGAGGTTGGCCTCGACGGTGTCCGCGCCTTCGTCCTGCAGGGCATAGGCGCGGATCTTGTTCAGCAGGCCGATGCCACGGCCTTCCTGGCGCAGGTAGAGCAGCACGCCGCGGCCCTCGCGAGCGATGGCCGAGAGCGCGCCTTCGAGCTGGAAGCCGCAGTCGCAGCGCAGGCTGAACAGGGCATCGCCGGTCAGGCATTCGGAATGCAGGCGACCGAGCACCGGCTGGCCGTCGTCGAGGGTGCCCATGGTCAGGGCGACATGTTCCTTGCCGGTTTCCTCGTCGAGGAACCCATGCATGGTGAATTCGCCGAAGGGGGTGGGCAGCTTGGAGGCGGCGACGAACACGACGGACACCGGAAACTCCTGAAAGTCAGACAGTAGTAAGGAGCCGGCATTGTAACAGCAGTGCCGGGGCGACCGTCATTGCGAAATCCGCAACTTGGCTATCGAGGCCATCGATAGGTCGATGGCGCGATGACCGGCTCAATGCTTGGACTGGATGTACATCATCCCCTGCTCTTCCCGCCAGCCGACACGGTTGAGAAAGCTCATGCCCAGCAGGATTTCGGTGGGGAACTCGCCTTCCAGCACGCTGGCGTCGACGCCCAGCACCTCGATGCCGCCGAGCTTCACGCTGTTCAGGCTGATGCGCCAGCCCTTGACGGTGCCGCTGGCGGTGGAGGCGACCATGGGCTTGCCGACCACCCGGTAGTCGATGCCCAGGCGGCGCGCCTGGCCTTCGTTCATCGCCACCGTGGTGGCGCCGGTGTCGACCAGGAACTGGGCGTTCTGGCCGTTGATCGAGCCGGACACCCAGTAGTGCCCGCCGGTGCCGCGGGCGATGCTCATTTCCTGCACCGGCGCCGGGGCCGAGTAGCCGCTGGCGTTGTATTCGCGGCTCAGCTCGTAGGTCTTCTCGACGCCACCCACGCGCAGCACCGCCTTGCGGCTGTCGGCGCTGACCACCTGCACGCCCTGGGGCCCGGTCTCGCCGACGCGGAGGAACTTGCGCTGGCCGTCGATGTTGACCACCGCGGCGTTGGGGAACAGCCCCACCACCCACACCTGCGGGGCGGCGAGGGCCGCGCTGGCGGCAAGGGCGAGGCTCAGGGCGGACAGCAGGCGCAGCATGATGGGGCTCCTTGTCGGCTGGCGCGAAGGTGGCGCCACGTTACACCGGCGCCGCTGCGCCGTCAGTGATTCAGTCGGCTGTTGTCAGACCAGCCAGGTGGCCCAGGCCCAGACCAGCCCCTGCATGGCCAGCCAGGCGAAGACCCCGGCGAGGACGTCGTCGAGCATGATGCCCACGCCGCCGTGCACGTGGCGGTCGACCCAGCGGATCGGCCAGGGCTTGAGGATGTCGAAGAAGCGGAACACCAGGAAGCCCACCAGCAGCCACCACCAGCCCTCGGGCACCAGCCAGAGGGTGATCCACATGCCGACCATCTCGTCCCAGACGATGCCTTCGTGGTCGTGCACGCGCAGGTCGTCGGCGACCTTGCCGCACAGCCAGAAGCCGAACAGCATGGTCAGCCCCAGCATCAGCCAGTAGCCCCAGTCCGGCAGCAGCTGCCACAGCGGGATGAACGGGATGGCCACCAGCGAGCCCCAGGTGCCGGGGGCCTTGGGCAGGGTCCCGGAGCCGAAGCCGAAGGCCAGGAAATGCCAGGGGTTGCGCCAGACCGACGGCGGTACGGGCTGGGCGGGGGCTTGGTCGGGATGTTCGGGCACTGCGGTCACTCCGTGAAATGCAGGTAGCCGCCCTGGCGCGGCGTGATGTCGTGGCCGCCGGCGTCCAGCACGCGCACCCCGCTGCCGGCCTCGACGCGGCCGATGGCCGCCAGTTGCGGCCAGTGCGCCTGCAGGGCCGGCAGCTCGGCGGGCGGCAGGGTGAAGGCGATGACGTAGTCGTCGCCGGCGCCGAGCTTGGCCTGCAGCGCGCGCTCGGCCCCCAGCAGGCTTTCCAGCGGCGCGCTGGCCGGCAGGCGTTCGGCCTCGATGACCAGGGCCACGCCGGAGGCTCGGGCGATGTGCCCGCAGTCGGCGAGCAGGCCGTCGGACACGTCCAGCGCCGCCGTGGCGCGGCCGCGCAGGGCCTGGCCGAGGGCCAGCTGCGGCTGCGGCACCCAGTAGCGCGCCAGCAGCGGCTCGGCC
>NZ_QGSL01000107.1:1973883-1989491 GCF_003176655.1 Pseudomonas sp. RW407
CGCCCTGGTCCTGCTGCTCGCACTGGGCGGCGCGCTGCCGCTGCAGGCCGCCGAGCAGGACGACGCCACCGGCGCCACGCCAGAGGCCGCCACCGACAAGGGCAACACCCAGGCCACCGCCCTGGGCAAGGTCACGGTCACCGCCCGGCGCCGCGAGGAAGACTCGCAGAAGGTGCCCACGCCCATCACCGTGCTCGACGGCGCCACCCTGGAGAACCAGCGCATCACCAAGGTGCAGGACCTGCAGCAGGTGCTGCCCAGCGTGAACGTCGCCTACATCCACGCCCGCCAGTCGAGCATCGCCGTGCGCGGCATCGGCAACAACCCGGCCAGCGACGGCCTGGAAGGCTCCGCCGGGGTCTACCTGGACAACGTCTACCTGGGCCGCCCGGGCATGGCGGTGTTCGACCTGCTGGACATCGAGCAGCTCGACCTGCTGCGCGGCCCCCAGGGCACCCTGTTCGGCAAGAACACCACCGCCGGCGTGCTCAACATCAGCACCCGCGCGCCGACCTTCACCCCCGAGCGCACGGTGGAGGTCTCCGGCGGCCAGGAAGGCTACTTCCAGGGCCGCGGCACCGTCTCCGGGCCGCTCACCGACACCCTGGCCGGTCGCCTGTCGGTGTACCGCACCCGCAGCGACGGCTACATCACCAACATCCACGACGACAACAAGCTCAACGGCGGCGAACGCCAGGGCATCCGCGGGCAACTGCTGTACAAGCCCAGCGAGGACTTCAGCCTGCGCTGGATCAGCGAGTACAACGAGGAGGACTCCAGCAACGGCAGCATGGTCGTCTACGGCGCCGCACCGCGCTTCTGGCAGCGCGCCGCGCTGGTCGGCGCCTCGCCGATCGCCGACCCGGACCGGCACAAGGTCAACATCGACAGCCGCCAGCACGTCAGCGTGCACCAGGGCGGCAGCTCGGTGGAGGCCAACTGGAAGCTGGCCAACGACTTCACCCTGACCTCCATCAGCGCCTACCGCTTCTGGAACTTCACCCCGGCCAACGACGAGCAGCTGAACGTCTCGGCGATCCGCAACACCGGGGTGGCGGTGCGCGACCGCCAGTTCTCCCAGGAGATCCGCCTGGCCTCGCCCACCGGCGGCGCCTTCGACTACGTGGTCGGCGCCTACGCGTTCAACCAGAACCTGGGCAACAAGACCTTCACCGACTACGGCCCGCTGGCCGACAGCTACCTGCTGGGCACCAACCTCAACGCGCTGAACAACGCTTCCAGCAAGGCCAACGGCAAGATCGAGACCGACAGCTTCGCGCTCTTCTCCCAGGGCACCTGGCACCTCACCGACAAGCTCGACTTCACCGCCGGCCTGCGCGGCACCTACGAGGAGAAGGACGCCAAGGTGAAGCGCTACGCCCCGGTGGGCGGCGCCCCCGTGACCGGCGCCGGCGCGGTGGTGCGCAACGGCCAGCTGGGCGCCTACGACTCCGGCGACCTCAGCGTGTACAGCTTCGCCCCCTCGGCGCTGCTCAGCCTGAGCTACCAGTTCAGCGACGACCTGCTGGGCTACGCCTCGCTGTCCCATGGCGAGAAGTCCGGCGGGGTGAACCTGGCGGTGGCCAGTGCGCCGAGCGCCGGCGCCGACTCCCTGCTGGTCGGCCCGGAGCGGGCCAACGACGCCGAGCTGGGCCTGAAATCGACGCTGTTCGAGCGCCGCCTGCAGCTCAACGCCAACCTCTTCTGGACCGGCATCCACGGCTACCAGGCCACCACCCTGTACCAGCCGGCCGGCTCCTCCCAACTGGTGCAGGTGCTCTCCAACGCCGGCAGCGTGCGCTCCCGCGGCCTGGAGCTGGAGGCCACCGCCTTGCCGATCCGCGGCCTGACGCTGAACTTCAACGGCTCCTACAACGACGTCACCTACCTGTCGTTCAAGGACGCCCCGTGCCCGGCGGAGATCAGCACCCAGCCCGGAGCCCCGGCCAGCTGCGACCTCACCGGCAAGCGCGTGGTCGGCGCCTCGAAATGGATCGCCAACCTCAACGGCGAATACAAGTGGCAGCTGGCCAACCGCTTCGAACCCTACGTCAACGCCAGCTACTCGTACCGCTCCGAGGCCGAAGGCACCCTGGACGACTCCGACCTCTCGAAGATCCCCGGCTACGGCCTGGCGAACTTCTCCGTCGGCGTGCGCCACGACCTCGGCGACGGCCAGCTGGACGCCTCGGTCTGGCTGAAGAACGCCTTCGACAAGGACTACTACCTGGCCGCCTTCGCCAGCATCAACGGCTCCTACACCGCCTCGGTGGGCCAGCCGCGCACCCTGGGCGCCTCGGTCCGCTACGACTTCTGATCCCACTCGCCGCGCGGCGCAGTCCCGCGCGGCCCCTTGCAGTACCACCTACAGCAATGAGGAAAACCAGATGAGCAACGCAGCACACGCCGTACAACCCGCCGTACGACTCGACATCCACCCGGTGGCCGGGCGCATCGGCGCCGAGATCCGCGGGGTGACTCTGTCCGGCAGCCTGGACGCCGCCACGGTCGAGGCCATCCAGGCCGCCCTGGTCGAGCACAAGGTGATCTTCTTCCGCGGCCAGGGCCAGCTCGACGACCAGGGCCAGGAGGCCTTCGCCAAGCTGCTCGGCGAGCCGGTGGCGCACCCGACGGTGCCGGTGCGCGACGGCACCGAGTACCTGCTCGAACTGGATGGCGCCGAAGGCCGCCGGGCCAACTCCTGGCACACCGACGTGACCTTCGTCGAGGCCTACCCCAAGGCCTCCATCCTGCGCAACGTGGTGGCCCCGGAAGCCGGCGGCGACACCGTATGGGCCAACACCGCCAGCGCCTACGACGACCTCACCGACGAGCTCAAGGCGCTGGCCGACAAGCTCTGGGCCGTGCACAGCAACGAATACGACTACGCCGCGGCCAAGCCCAACGCCGACCCGGCGCGCCTGGAGCACTACCGCAAGGTGTTCACCTCCACCGTCTACGAGACCGAGCACCCGGTGGTGCGCGTGCACCCCATCAGCGGCGAACGCAACCTGCTGCTGGGGCACTTCGTGAAGCGCCTGAAGGGCCTGTCGCAGCACGACTCCCAGCACCTCTTCGCGGTGCTGCAGAGCCACGTCACCCGCCTGGAGAACACCGTGCGCTGGCGCTGGCAGGCCGGCGACGTGGCCATCTGGGACAACCGCGCCACCCAGCACTACGCGGTGGACGACTATGGCACCCAGCCGCGCATCGTGCGCCGCGTGACCCTGGCCGGCGAGGTGCCGGTGGGGGTGGACGGGCAGCGTAGCCGGACCGTCAAGAAAATCTGAAAGCACACCCTCTCCCTAACCTCTCCCTGAAGGGAGAGGGGACTGGATCGGCGTGAAGCGAAACCATGGTTGGATCCTGCAGACGCGGTAGCAGGACAGCACAGAAGACGCGCTTCGCACGGATACCCCCTCTCCCTTCAGGGAGAGGGCCGGGGAGAGGGTGACCCAAGCCTGACACGGAGAACCAGACCATGAGCCAATCCGCCGCCCTCAAGGCACCGCAAGAAACCCCGATCGAACCCTTCGCCATCATCCCCCTCGACGCCCCGCTGGGCGCCGAGGTCCGCGGCCTGGACGCGCGCCAGCCACTGACGCCGGAGCAAATCCTGGCGATCAGGCAGGCCCACCGCGAGCACCACATCCTGATCTTCCGCGACCAGCAGCTGGACGACGAGCAGTACCTGCGCTTCGCCACCCTGTTCGGCGCGGTGTTCCAGCCGCCGGCGGACGTGCCGGTGCTGTCCTCCGGCGCCGACGGCAAGGCCCCGGACATCGTCAAGGTGGCCAACACCGGCGATGGCGAGCTGGGTAACTTCGCCCTGCCCGCCCACGTCGACCACCAGTGGACGCCGCTGCCCTCCTCCGGCTCCTTCCTATACGCCCTGGAAGTGCCGAACAGCGGTGGCGAGACGCACTTCACCAACCTGGCGCTGGCCTATGAAAGCCTGGACGAGGCCACCCGCCAGGAGATCGACGGCCTGCGGCTGATCAACTACAACCCCTTCGTGCGCCTGAAGAACGGCTACGCCGGCGGCTTCGTCACCTACCGCACCCCGGACATCGAGCCGATCCAGGGCACCGAGCACCCGCTGGTGCGCACCCACCCGGAAAGTGGCAAGCGCGTGCTCTACCTCAGCGTGCACACCGAGGTGGAAATCCCCGGTCACGAGTCGCAGCAGGGCAAGGCGCTGATCGAGCGGCTGCGCGCCCACCTGCAGCGCCCGGAGCTGAGCTACACGCACAAATGGAAAGTGGGCGACATCGTCTGGTGGGACAACCAGGCCACCCTGCACGGCCGCAACGCCTTCCCGGCCAGCGAGCGGCGGCGCCTCAAGCGCATCAGCCTGGGCGGCAGCCGGCCGTTCTGAGTTTTTCGCGGGCAAAGAAAAAGCCCCTGGCCTATGGCCAGGGGCTTTGCGAAGTGGTGGGTCGTGTAGGATTCGAACCTACGACCAATTGGTTAAAAGACAATTGGACTAGGCGCGTCTAGGAAGGGGTTCTCCGGCCCCACCATGCCCAGGGCTCTAGGCACGCAGCCTCTAATGCAACCCACATTAGAGGCACTAGCAATGAAAAAAGCAGGGATTGTTTCCACCAAAGGCGGCACCGGCAAAACGACCAGTTCGACCAACCTGGGCGCTTTTATCGCTGATGCTGGCCTGCGTACCCTCCTGATTGACCTCGATCCGGTCCAACCTTCCGGCTCTTCCTACTACCCCCTGAGTCACGAAGCTCCTGGCGGTCTTTACGACCTCCTAGCCTTCAATGTCACCGATCCGGAACGGATCATCTCCCGGACCAACATCCCCGGCCTGGATGTGGTTGTCTCCAACGACATCAACAACCAGCTGAACAACCTCCTACTCCAGGCTCCCGACGGGCGGTTGCGACTCGCCAATCTGATGCCAGCTTTTGCTGACCTGTACGATCTGGTGCTGTTCGACACTCAGGGCGCACGCTCGGTCATGCTGGAGATGGTAGTGCTGGCCTCTGACGTCGCCCTCTCACCCCTGCCCCCGAACATGCTGGCTGCCCGAGAATTCAACCGCGGCACTATGCACATGATGGCGGGCCTACATACTTACAGCCGCCTGGGGCTGAACATCCCCCACATAAACATCATCATCAATGGGCTCGACCATACGGCAGACGCCCGCCAGATCCACGAGACGGTCCGCGAAGTATTCGATGGCAATGCAGACGTCTCCGTGCTGGATACCATCGTCCCCCAGGCGGTCGTTTTCAGAATGGCCGCCTCGCAGGGCATTCCTGCCCACCGTCTGCAATACAGCCAGCCTGCCAATCGCCAGGCGCCGTCCGCACTGAGCATCATCCGCAGCCTCGCCATCGAGGTTTTTCCCGAGTGGCGCGACCGCTTCGAGGCGATGACCGAGGAGAAGGTCGCCCGGATCGTCAAGGGAGGCCGCTGAGATGGCGAAGAAATCTGTCGATATCACCCATGCGAGCGGGATCACCGCCGAAGTGGTGCTGAATCTGGGCGGGTTGTACACCGCCAAGGACCTCCGCAGCGTCCAGACAAAGCTGACCTCTGTGTCTGGTGAGCTTCGCAAGATCGGGCATGGCTCTACGAGATCCGGCGTACTGGGAAGGCTCGGTGATCATTTGACCGAAGACCAACGACAGCTCCTGCTCGATGCCGCGAACCTGATCGACTCGGTCGGTAACAATGTCGTTCATGCCAAAGAAAAGCGCCAACGCTCCGAGAAGGAAGCGCAACGACGCCGGGAGGCTCGCGAGAAGCGCGCCAAGCAGCTTGTTACTGCTGAATTTCCCCTGCCAGCAGTTCCTAATGATCATGAGGACCTGCTGGAAATCGTAAAGACCGCGCTGATCTACAACCGCGCTCGCGTTTACCAAGCCTTCTACAGCCCCACTGAGTTCTGCCTAAAGCAGCGCCCAGAACTGGGCACACCTGGGGTGCGCTTCGGCACCAAGCGTGAACGGGACTATTCCGACCTTTTCCACAAAATCACCTACCTGCGGTCCGATCTGCTCGACGCTATTCAGGATGAGATTAGCTACGACGACGGTTCCGAAGTCGAAGAGCGCCTGGCCGCGATGAAAAAGCGGGTGGCTGACCAGGTCAGCCAAGCTGCTTTGACCAACCAAGAGAAGGAAGTAATCGAGCTGTGGCGCAAAGCGCTCGATAGCTTAACTCCGCCGGCTTCCTCGTCGAAGTCGCAGGAGGGTCAGGCATGAACGGTGATGCCAAGAAGCCAGTCACGCTGTCCATGTTGCATGGACGCCTGGCGACTATCCAACGCCAGGATGCGACTGCAGCCGATCTCCCCCTGTACGCCTCCATCAATGGAGTCGGCTTCGCACTTCACAGCAGCAACTTCCAGGTCTCCGAGAAGGGGGCCCTGGAGCTTTCTCTTTCCACCAAAGAAGTGCACTCGCCGGCGCTGGCTGGCACCCAGGGCGCCCTCGGCGCGGTCCTCAAGACCATGGATCACGCCCGCGCCGAGCATTCCCTCCAGTTCGGCCCACTGCTCAACTGCCCGTGTTGCGGATGTTTAGCTGAGCAAACTGATAGCGAATGTGGCCACCGCGTGGAATGTACCTGGTGCGGTCTTGCGACCGAAGTGGAGGTCGAAGCGGCAGAAGCTCGTCGCACCTGGAACACCCGGTTGGTACTCACCACCAGTTGCATCCAGGAAGAACACCTTGCAGCCCAGCGTGAAGCCGAGTTGATTTCGTGCGAGACACTGCAACAGCAGGCTTATAGTCAGGGCATGGAACGTGTTGGGGAGCTGATCACCTCGTTCCGTAACGCAGTTCTGAGCGAGGACCTCAGCGCAGCCATACGCGCCGAGCAGGAATTGCGAGAGGGCGTGATCGAAGGCTTCCGCATGCTGCAGCGCAGCACATTCATGCAACTGAATCCGGTGGCATGGGGCCGGACATCCGATCTAGGCAGAATCGTCGAGTGCAGGTGCGCATTCACTTGGAAGCCCCATGGTGATTATGTCGTACCTCTCTATGCCGCCCCTGTAGCGGATGTTCCTGACGACGTTCGCCGCGACATCGAGGAACTGCTCTGCGACGTCCTGCAGGGACACAACAGCATCAGCGCGCCGGATCACGCAGTTAATGTCGCCTACTGGCTGCACACCGGTCAGTCCGGATCCCCCCCTGTCACCGAGCAGCTGCCTTCGGGTGATAGCGATGCTGCTGTAGCTGCTATCGCCTATGCACTGGACCGTAGAACCGAAGAGACCATTGAGTTCTTGCGGTTGTGGAACGAAGGCGAATTCGACGTCCTACGCAAGGAGTGGCCGGATGCCCCTGAGGAGGTTTACATCGGCGCTAACTCTCTGTTCAAGCAGGAGGGACAAGCCTGATGGACAAGCAGAAAGCGTTGGACAAAGTAGCCAAGCTGATGGCCTTCGCCCACTCCAGCGGCGCCACTCCAAACGAGATCGAGACTGCACTCCGTCAGGCGCGCGCCCTCAAAGCCCAATATGACCTCGAGGCCGAGGAGGTCCGCGCGAGCCTGGTCGACGTTGCCAGCGTGCCAACCCAGACTCAACGCTCTCCCTCGGACTGGCATCACTCTCTGGCTCTGGTTTGCGCTGAGGCCTTCGACTGCAGTCACCTCTCCTACTACCGCCACGGCCATGGTTATCTCTTCAAGTTCCTGGGCAAGGGTGTAGGGCCAGACCTCGCTGCGTATACCTACAGCAGCCTGCTCCACCAGCTGCAGAAGGCTCGCCGCGAGCATGTCGCCCAGCTGACACGTTGCCAGTTGAAGACTAAGCGGCGTCGCGGCCAGCTGTTCGCTGAAGGCTGGATACGTGCTGTAGCTCAGAAAGTCGACCTGTTCGCCACGGGCATGGACAGCGAAACCCAGGTAGCGGTGAGTGTCTACCTGAGCCTCCACCACCCGAACCTCGAACACTCCACCATTGTCTCGACTCCGGCGAAGGGCCATGACCGCAGCTCGCTGTATGCGGGCTGGGAAGCAGGGAAGAAAACCCAACTGCATTGCGGTGTAGGCCGGGATCGCCAGGCTGCTATTGCCCATGGAGGTTCCAGATGAACCACCTGGACCTCATCCCTCCTCACTCGATAGAAGCCGAACAAGGCGTCCTCGGCGGGCTGATGCTGGACAACGAGGCGTGGGACCTGATCGGCGACCAGTTGCAGGAAATGGACTTCTATCGCCGCGAGCACCGACTGATCTTCAAAGCGATCACTGGCCTGGCCGAGAAGAACTGCCCCTTCGATATCGTCACTCTCGGTGAGGCGCTAGCCGACCATGAAGAGGTGGGTGGTCTGACCTATCTGGCTGAGCTGGCCAAGAACACTCCTTCAGTCGCGAATATCCAGCACTACGCCGGCATTGTTCGCAACCGGTCGCACCTTCGACAGCTGGTGACTTTGGGCTACCAGTGCTCGCGATCCGCCACCGACCAACAGGCTGACGCCAACGAAGTCCAGGAGACGATCGAGCAGCTGCTGTTCGCACTGGGTGAGGGCCGGTCGACCTCAGAGTTCGTGAACGTCCGCGACACAATGATCAAGGTCGTCGACCAGATCGACCAGAACTTCAACGGCAACGTCACGGTGACCGGGGTTTCAACTGGCTTGGACGATCTCGATGAGCTGACCTCGGGACTCCAGCCTGCCGACCTGGTCATCGTCGGTGCCCGCCCCTCAATGGGCAAAACCTCGTTCTGCTTGAGCATCGTCGACGCTGCGCTGAAGTCCCGCCCTGATCAGACGGTCCAGGTGTACAGCATGGAGATGCCGGCCCAGGCCCTGGTATACCGGCTGCTGGCCATTCTCGGTCACATCGACCTCTCCAGGCTGCTGAAGGGCAGGCTCGAGGAGGAAGACTGGCAGAAGCTGACCGGCGCCGTGAACCGTTTGGATGGGTATGGGACGCGACTGGTCATGGACGACACAGGCAACCTCACCCCGATGCAGCTTCGTGCCAAGGCGCGCCGAGCTGCTCGCCGCTACGGCAAGCCGTCATTGATCATGGCCGACTACCTGCAGCTCATGCGTAGCCCAGGCCAGGAGAACAGAGCCAACGAGATCAGCGAGATCTCGCGCTCGCTGAAGGCCCTGGCAAAAGAGATGGACTGCCCGGTTATAGCCCTTTCCCAGCTGAACCGAGATCTCGAACGCCGTCCGAACAAACGCCCCATCTGCGCGGACCTCAGGGACAGCGGCGCCATCGAGCAGGACGCGGACCTGATCCTCTTCGTGTATCGGGACGAGGTGTACAACCCTGATACAGAGGCCAAAGGCATCGCAGAGCTGATCATCGGTAAGAACCGTAACGGTCCGACCGGAACCGTCCGTACCGCCTTCATCCCCCAACAGACGCGATTCGCCAACCTCAGTGCGCATGAGCTGCAAGGAGCATTCGCATGACGTCCAGTCAACACTCCCCCATCACTCACTGGTGCCGCAACTGCGGGACGCACCACCCGTTGCAGAGCGTGCGCCAGTATGTTCCGGCCGAAACCTGCCCCGAAGGCGAAATCGAGCTCCTCACCTGCCCCGTATGCGGCAGCTACGACATTGAGGAGCTGCAGGAGGTATCCCATGCGCGCTGAGACTGCATTCCCTGCAATCGCCGCCGGCGTGCCGTTCGAAACCTCCGCTCTGGCCCACGCACATCGCGCTGGCCTGAATGCCATCGAGCTCGATTCCCTCAGCCAAGTCATCACGCGGCTCGGTCGTGACCACAGCACTGTTGCCCCTGCGGCGCTCCATAGCGAGCTCAGTGAGTTCGAGAAGCTCCAGTACATCGAGATCCGCGAGACTGACGCTGGCACCTTGGAGCTCAGCCTCTCTGCACCTGGAGCTCTGCTCTCCAACTACTTCTGGGCGGTCTGGGTTCCAAAGTATCTGTTCAGCTGCTCCCTCAAGGTCGGAGTGATCCCCGCCCTTTCGGGCCAGGCCGAAGCCCACCACTGCACCGTGGTGTTTCGCATCCCCGGAGCCAGGGAAGCAGCACGCGAATTTCTCACCGATCTGGCAACCCGCTACCCCGGAGACTCACCGGAGATCGTGGCCATCCAGGCCGGCGATGCACTCAATCAGGAGGTCGCACCATGAGCACCACCTCCCTTCAATGCATCGTGAAGTTCGACGGAGCTGGATTCTTCACCAACACAGTGAAGGGCAAGCGCGCGACCTGCACCTGGAGCGATGAGGTCGCTGCACAGCGCCTGGCCGATCGCCTCTTCGGCGAAGGCCAAGGGATGATCACCAAGCTGCCGGAGCAGGCCGGTGACAAGGCGAAATACATCGAGAGTCGCTGGAAGCTGTCTGGCTCTGCTCTGCAGGAGAACCAGTCATGCCTACTGGGGGCGCGCGATGATTGAGATCACTACCTTCCGTCCCCTGCACCGAATCCACAACAACGAGTTGCGGCTTGAGCTGCAACTGCGTGCTGGTCCCACCTGGATCTGCATGCACTGCGGTTATCACCTGGACGGCGGCGGAGAGATGCCGTGCCCGGACTGCGGAAAATGTCGCACGTGGACCAGCGGCTGGAATGTAGAGCGCGGTCATAGGTTCTGGCCTTGCCGCCAGGACTGGGAGGCACGTCTGTTCAACCAGTTCCGCACTACCGCGGCAGAGATATGCCCTGCAGGTGCCGGCGGCACCTTGAACCTCGAGCAGCTGCAGGAAGAACTCCGCATGCTTCGCTCTTCCCACGATCAGATTGCCTATCAGCGGCACCAGCTGGACAAGCATCTGAAGCGATTGGTGGAGCGCCTCCTCGAGGCCGCTCGAACTGACACCCTTCCTGCAGGCCTGCAGGAAATGGAAACCTGGCTGCAGCAGCAGGAGGAAACCGCCAATGCGTAATTTCCTCCGCGGCGCCCAGGAAGGTCTGAAGCGCCTGGTTATCACTGCCGAACAACTTGGATGGAGCGCAAGCCGCACCGCCGGCGGCCACGTCAAATTCAGCAAGCCAGGCCGACTGCCCATCTTCACGTCTTTCACCGCCAGCGACTGTCACTCGGCCCTCAACGCTCTTGCGCGAATCCGCCGCGCCGACGTTCAAGCGGCCCAATCGTCCTGCCAGGAGATCATCTAATGGCCCCGGAAATCCCCGCGGACAAGCGCACCCTCAACCAGTTCCGCCGCTTCACCGGCCGCGCCGAGGGGCTGTCGATCAGCTTCGAGGCGCACCTGCTGGGCAGCAAGGTGGAATACGACGAGGAGCGCGACGTGCTGACCATTCGAGGCCTGCCGACCCAGCTGCATGACCAGTTGAAGCGTCGGTGATCTGCCTGCTACCAGAATTCCGGAGAAACAACATGAGCGCTAAACGCCAAACCTCCAAAGAGCCTGAAGACAAATTCGTGGTCCGTTTCCCCTGTGGAATGAGGGAGCGCATTGCCATCCAGGCCAAATCCAACGAGCGGTCCATGAACAGCGAGATCCTCCATCGCCTGGATCGCGTCGACGAGTTGGAAACAGAGATCCAGCGGGCTAATCAGGTCATCGATCGGCTGCTGGCACAACAGCCGGCCGGTTCCGAACCCGCTAACGACGCTCGGGGGCACTGAATATGGCCGCGCCGATTTCGCTCAAGGATGCCATGAGGGATTCCATGCTCAAGCCTGGCTTCAAATCCGAGGCCGCTCCCGCAACGCAGCTCAGCGATCCTATAGTTGAGACACCGATGGTGCTGACGCTTGATGAAGTTCTACCCTTCGAAGATAACCCTCGGACGACGCGCAATCCGAAGTACGAGGAAATCAAGACATCCATCAAAGCCCGCGGCCTTGATACACCGCCCCCCGTTACTCGCCGACCAGGCGAGCAAAAATTCCGTATCCGCAACGGAGGCAACACTCGCCTGGCCATCCTGAAAGAGCTGTATCAGGAAACTGGTGATGAGCGCTTCTACCGGTTTCACTGCCTCTTCCGCCCCTGGGATCAAGCCCGGGGTGAGATTCTCTCCTTGGTCGGCCACTTGGCCGAGAACGACCTGAAAGGCGACCTCAAGTTCATTGAGCGCGCGGTCGGTATCGATAAAGCCAAGACCCACTACGAAGCTGAAGCTGGCCAAACAGTCTCTCAAAGAGAACTGTCGCGACGACTGGCCGCCGATGGCTACCCCATATCTCAATCTCACATCAGCAAGATGCTGGACGCCATTCGGTACTTATTACCTGCCATTCCTGGAATGCTTTACAGCGGTTTGGGTAAACCTCAGATCGAGAAACTGCTGTCGCTTCGTAAAACGTCTGCCGCTTGCTGGGCAAAGCACTACAAGGGAGAGGGAATCGAATTCGAGATGCTCTTCCAGGATGTACTTGCTCAGTTCGAGGGCGATCCTGAAGAGTTTATGTTCAAGCGCTTCCAGGATGAGCTGATCGGCCAAATGAAGTCCCCGCTCGGCCTAGGCTATGAAGATGTTCTGCTGGAAATCACCCAGCAGCAAGATCAACTGCGCCGTAGCACTCCGGTTGTCGAGCTACCGTCTCCTCCTACCACCGTGCCGCCAACGCCCCAATCCCCTGAAACTGGCGCGCCTGTCACTCCGCCCTCCTCCCTACCGCCGCAGAAAACCAGCAGGAGCTCCCCGGCGACCAACCCTCCGCCCCATGCACAGCGGCAAGAGACGCGGCTCACCACTACTCCTGACATCAACCAGATGACTGCCGAAGACCGGCAGGCTCGAATCGATGGTCATGTCGCCTCCCCTGCGAACATCAGCTCTCGTGTAGTGGAAATGAAGCAGAAGATGGCCGCGCTGGATGGCGAGCAACTGCCTGACTTCAATGCCAATGCACTCATCGCCATCCCGGTCCAGGCCGGTGGACTGCACCCCATCAGCGACCTCTGGTATATCGAGCGCGAGATTGACACCGCGGACCAGCTTCGTAAGCACATCGCCCAGATGGCCGTTGAGATCCTTCAGGCTGTTGGCGCCCCCGGTGACATCTTCGAGGTAGATGGCGGCATCGGGTTCTCCTACCGGCAGCCCCAGGAAGAAATTGAAATCACCGCGACTGCCCATCACACAGTGACGCTCCTCCAGTCACTCAGCGGTGCAACGGCAATCGCTCTGAAACTACTGGAGGATCAGCCTGAAGCACGTGATGGCCTGATGGAATTCGAGTTCGCTGCGGGTCTCGGCCAACTGCTCCTCGGGCAGCCGATGGCAAAGGACCAGGTCCCGGACGACCGAGGTCGACTGAGCGACGGCGCACTGGTCAAGTTGTTCCGGATCGTGCGCCTCGCCCGTCGCCTCATCGACCTGGAGATCCAAGAGCACGCTCAGCACACACCAGCCCTCGACAGCTAATCGCGGACGATTACGGGAGGGAATCGCAATGTCCAAGTCGCCAATAAACGAAGCTGTGCTGTCGCAGATACTGAACCTGATGCGCAACGGTCAGCTGAATCGCTGTATCGAGATGGGGCTTGCCCCCGAGGTACTGGGCCAAATCCAGCACCCTACCATCATGAGCCTGCTGCTCAATACCCCAGTCACCTGGGCCAAGGTCAGCATCGACGAGGCTATCGTCATGAAGCTGATCTCCGGCGCTGCGCGTTCTGAAGAAGAAATGCGGCTGATCGAGCGCGCAATTCGCCTGGGAGCAACCACGAATCTGCTCAACAAGTTCTTCGGACTGTCGCCTCAAGAAATTGCTCTGCAGCGTGCGGTCATCGGGGTGAAGACGCCTAGAGGTCGCTGGCCTGAGCTTTCAGAGGACCAAGACCACCTGGTCTGGCACAGATGGGTCCATCTGATGGAAGAGAACCAGGTCGACCTGAATGACAGCTTGGCCATGCTCGACGTTGCCATGCTGGTCGCTGAAGAGCTGATCACTGATGGGTTAACACTGGCTCAGATCTGGCACCGCATCAAGAACTGGATCAGCCAAGGAGTCTACCCGCCCAACAAGGAAAACCCATGGCGCCACAGCGCTCAAATGCTGCTACTCCATGAACAACAACCGGAGGTCACAGTCACCTCCGAGGAAGGCGACGACGCACGATGAAGCTCGCCCGGTTCCCCATTTCAACGCTCCTCGATTCGGCCTCGGGACACCTCGAGGCCCATTTGCAAAAGAAGAGAGCACAGGAGACCGCTACCCAGTCCGCCTCCCCTTCGCAGTACGCAGGGATCATCTTTAGCGGGAACCCCCATGAGACGGTTCCACGAAAATTGCTGCTCGACAACCGCCTGACGCCACTCGAAAGAAACTGCTGGCAGGTCTTCCGCTTGCTCGTCAATGAAGACGGCGTTACCGCATTCCCGACTTACGACCAGCTCCGCCCCTATCTGGGGATGAACCCCGGGAAACACGCTTCCAGGGAAACAGTATCGAAAGCATTGACCGTGCTCCGGCTCACACGCTGGCTGAGCCTAGGACGCAGAGTGCGCAATGAGGTAAGCGGCCAGGTGCAGGGCAACGTGTACCTCCTACATGACGAGCCTGTAACCCCAGCTGAAGCCATCGAGTTCGACAAGGACTACATGCAGTTGCTGCTCCAGTCTATGGAGCACCAGAACAAGTCCATCAAGGAAGTGGCGGAGATCTCCTGGCGCGAGTTCACCAGTGACCCGGACGTTGGACGCCGCCTCCCGACGCACGTCGACACGATTGCTGAACGTCTGAATGGTCAGGCGTGGGCAGTCAAGAGCAAGCTGCACGCCCTTCCAGCCCCTGAGTTCGGAATCCGAACTCAGAACGAAATCAGCGAGTCGTCGCTGAGTTCGGAATCCGAACTCAGTGCGAACCCTGCGAAACAAGGCGCTCTACCCCTGAGTTCGGAATCCGAACTCAGTGGAAATTCACCGAGTACACCCTCAGTTCGGAATCCGAACTCATATAGTACGTATACAGATACACACAAAGATGTTTGTAAAAGCTCTGTACTTCGCGCAGGAAACCCTGCAGCGAGCTGGCTGATCGCCTTGGAGACGCTCAGCGCTGAGGACCGCACGAAGGCCCGCGCGATCATGCAAACGGTCCCGGATGACCTGAGGGAATCCGTTATGGGCCAATGGGCGCACCGCTGCAACGAAGGAGGCGTCAGCAAGCCCTTAGCGTACCTGTCAAATCTTGCAACCCGGGCTATTCGAGGCGATTTCAACGCCGACTGGCAGCCCAGTACCCAACTGCAACCCAAGGCAGCCCAGGCACAACCGGCCGCCCCTACAGCACCGGCTACCCGCCCTCAGTCCCCGCCAACCAAGGCTGGGATGCAGACTGCCAAAGCAGCGATGGACTCGATCTGGCAACAGTTGAAACCACGGCAGGGGGGATCACCGACGGATTGATCAGCCATGGCGCCAAGCTAGGGCGCAAGGGAGAGCTGGGTGTTGTGGCCCAAAACACCCAGCCAGGTACGAAACGTCGGCGCCGAAGGCGAGCTGGGTTGTTCGGCCAGAATCACCCGACCGGGAACGGGACGTTGGTGCCGACGGCATGCTGGGTGATGGGGCCCACATCACTCGACTAGGACCTGGTCCTCGGCGCCGACGGCGAGCTGAGTGATTCCACTGGAATCACTCGACCAGGACCAGGTCCTCGGTGCCGACGGCGAACTGGGTGGTGCGGCCCGAACCACTCGACCAGAACC